>JBGASM010000006.1:0-179733 GCA_044229655.1 Phycisphaerales bacterium
CAGCCGGTGGTTACCCAGAATCCACAAGTCGCCCTTCTGGGTCACCGCCTCATCAGGGGGGCGGGGATGGAGTCAGGTTTGCTGGCCATCCGTGACTTCGGACATGAACTTGGAGAGTTCTCCTGCGAGAAGCCCAGGGACCCGAGATCGATGTCGAGGGCTTCCCAGATCGGTGAGTTCGGATCCTCGTGCAGGTCTGCATCCCACTTCTCGGCATTCAAGGCCAACTGGTTGTCCGCCAGCATGTACGCGCGCTTGGCTTCGGTCAGGTGCGCGTTCGATAACCGGCACGACCTCGAGGCTCAGCGCGCCGCCAGCAGGCGGGCGTGCCCTGCGATGACGCCGTTGGCACCATCGACGAGAACAGGGTTCGTCCAGCCGAACTCCCGGATCGAAGCCGCCACCTGCGCCACCTGCTCTTCGCTGTGCGTCCGCGCATTGCGGGCTGAAGGGATCAACGCCTCAACGGGCCTGTACTCGACGTGCAGACGCTGGGTGTCGGCTGGTGGATCGGCCACCACAGGCGACGGTGCAATCGCTATTGGTGCGCCTCGCGCCGGAACGGTTTCCTTCTTCTTTGTCTTTGTTGCTTTGTTCATGGTGTCCCTGATGACTATGGCAGGTTCGTCGATAATCGCCGTTCACGGTGTCGCGATGTTACATTAGGATAATGCCCGATTCAGTCCGAAAGCACGCTCTGCTGTGGGATGCCACAACAATGCTCAACACATTTGCGATGGTGTGCAACGTGGTGCGATGAAACTCACTTTTACACGGCAGGAATCGGTGCGTTCGCGAGATGGAACGCGAGACGTGGGCCCGGCGATTGTGCAGGATCGCGCGGTCATGCTACTCAGTATTATAGGCGGCATGAACATCGATCATGCGCAATCCGCTGGCCATACACAGGGGTTTGCGTTGAAGGTGAGAACGCGACCGCTCGCTGATGCGCTCACGCGGTCCGCATGCGATCTCTAAGGCTTTGTTACTTTGTGAGTTGCGTTGTAGGTCGCTCGATTGGGAAGCTGACGCTCTACCAACTGAGCTATGCCCGCGCGGGTTATGCGTGGGATTGTACCACGGGGCAAAGCCCGGCACAAATTGGCAGGGACGGCGCGGTTACCCGCGGAGGTGAGGATTGCCTCGATAGCTCAATTGAGGGCCGAAGTGCGTCAGAACAGAGGGTGCATGGTTTTGCGGCCAAGGGCCGGTCTAAAGGTGTGGCGACCGCAGCGAAGATTTGAGCGGCTGGGCGCCCGCGGCAGTACCTACTGTTTCGTGACCAATAAACCCAAAAGCAGGATGGGAGCCAAAATGTCCGAAGCGAGTCAACGAAGCGCGGAAGATCCCTGGAGTGCGGTGGATTCATTTGTCTGCAACACATTGGTTGGCGCGGGGGCGACAGCGCCGAATTATGGCGAGGATGAAGCGCTGCGCCAGGCCGTGAAGGCGAGCACGGCCGCGGGTTTGCCCGAGATTCAGGTCTCCGCCGCCCAAGGCAAGATGCTCCACCTGCTGGCCCGGTCCATCCGCGCCGAGCGAATTCTCGAGATCGGCACGTTGGGCGGCTATAGCGCGATCTGGCTGGCCCGCGCACTGCCGATCGCAGGGCGCATGATTTCGTTGGAGTTCAGCCCGCATCACGCGGTTGTGGCGCGCGGAAATCTGGAGCGAGCCGGCGTGGCGGATCGGGTTGAGGTGATTGTGGGGCGTGCCATCGACTCGCTGCCGGGACTGGCGCAGCACGCGCCCTTTGATCTCACTTTCATCGATGCGGACAAACAGGGGACGACCGACTATGTCCGATGGGCGCTCAAACTGTCCCGGCCGGGCAGTCTCATTATCGTGGACAACGTCATTCGTGGCGGTGACGTCATCGACCCCACCAGCACAGAGGAAAACGTCCTTGGCATGCGGCGTTTTTACGAGTATGTGCGGACCGAGCCCCGACTCAGCGCAACGGCGATCCAGACCGTGGGCGTGAAGGGGTACGACGGGTTTGCGATCATGCTCGTCAACGCGCCATGAACCAGCCGGACTCTGCCTGAATCCTCACTTCTTGTTTTTCAGCGTGAGCCAGAATGCGTGGATCATGCCCGGCAGGAAGCCGCAGAAGCAGAGAAGAATGTTCAGGAAGAAGTGGAGCGAAATGCCCACCGCAAGGAAGGCGGCAACGGGCGGGAGGAAGATGCAGAGCAGAATCTTGATGAGATCCATGAGAATGATGACTCCACGAGTTGATGATGAACCGGACCGAAGAAGTGGGGGAGGTCACTTGGTGACGCACAGGCAGGACGCCTCGATGGTCGTATCCGCACGTGACCACGCTTTCTTGAAGCGAGTCATGCAGGATGCAGATTCCTTCGTCTTGCCCTGCATCTCCAAGCTGCGTGCCAGGCCGAAGAGGGCCCAGCCGTTTTCCGGCCAGCGCTGCAGATCCTCGCGATACACTGTTTCCGCATCAGCGGCGCGGTCAGAGGCGAGCAGGATCGCTCCCAGCGAGTGGCGCACGGGCTGCAACCAGTCCGGCGGCTCCATGTAGCGCAATTGATCCTCCAACGCGGCGGCGGCGCGGAGATTGGAAACGGCCGCGTCGATGTCGCCCTCGCGGTACAGCAGTTCGCCTTCGAGAGTCAGGTCAGCAATCTGGAGCACGTTGGCGGCGGGATTGATGGCCATCATCGCTCCCTCGGGGACGTCGCGAACGGCAGCGCGAAACTTGGCTTGTTCGGCCCGTGCGGCTGGGACATCACCCTGAGCGCCCAAGGCGGTGGCGCGCGCCTGCCGCCAGAACGCGATCGTGATGGGAAGCGTCTCGGGCGGCTGGGGCATGCGCAGGATTGTGTCCCACATGCCGAAGCGGACGAGCACCTCCGAGCCGATGGGCGTGTATCCGTCGAGCATGGGGCCGCTCGAGCGGATGACCTCGTCGGGAATTGACGAAAGCATGGCGCCTGTCGCGCGCACGGCATCCTCACGCCGGCCTTCCATCATGCAGGCATAGGCAAGGAACTGATGATTGTGAAGCATGTACAGGCGATAGAACTCCTGGTGCGGCGACAGCTGCTGATAGCGCTCATCGACGCGGATCGCCTCCTCATTCTGGTCGGCCGCCTTCTGCCATCGACCCGTGCGCACATCAATATGCGCAGGCATGTGCACCATGTGGCCCGATCCGGGTATGAGCGTGCGCAGGCGGTCAGCGGCCGCGTCAGCCTTTTCCGGATGCGGTGACGCTTCGATTGCGTGGATGTACAGGTGATTGGCCCCCGGATGCTTCGGATCGCGCGCGAGCACGCGCTCCAGCGTCGAGACAATCTCCGAAGTGCCTGGTTGCGCAGCGCCGTCGTGACTCCAGAAGTCCCATGGGCGCAGATTCATCATGGACTCGGCGTATAGCACGGCGACGTCGTTGTCCTCGGGGAACTGGCGGTACACCTCACTCATCGCCTTCGCATATGCGCTGTCAAGCGGAATCCTGTCCGCAGGAATGGGATCAGCGTATCGGGCGGTCAGGGCCCTGATGAGCGCCTGGTCAGCAGGATTGGCTTGATCGATGCGGGCCACGGCGTGAGCCAGCGCCACATTGGCGGCTTGCGAACGTTCGGGGCTCATCGCCGGGTTATTGATGTGAGGGCCATGGCAGAGCGCGATACCCCAGTACGCCATCGCGCATTCCGGGTCAGCGATGGTCGCGGCCGTGAACATCCGGATCGCTTCATCGTGATTGAACGAGTACGTCCAGGTGAGTCCCTGGTCGAAGTATTGCTGGGCCGCGCGGGATTGGGTCGCGATCGTGCGGTGGTGTGAGCCCATGTTTGTGTAGATGGGCTGCTCGTAGCCGGTGAGATAGACCGGCTCCTGCACCCGCGTCGAAGCGCACCCGCCTACCAGGAAGACCGCCCCCAATACTCCGCCGAGAATCCTGCTGGTGCGATACATTTTCACGGGTCTAACTCCTTCGTTGGGGTTCATCGCGATGGGCGAACACAGGATACAGGCTCGCGGCGATTTCTCTCAGGCCCGTCGTGACGATTTGACCGGACTCCTCCGCCCTCCGACAATTGCGTAACGGTTGTCGCTGGAGAGGTGGCCGAGCGGCTGAAGGCGACGGTTTGCTAAACCGTTATACGGGGTATAACCCTGTATCGCGGGTTCGAATCCCGCCCTCTCCGCTTTCTCCCTTTTCCACTGCCGCGCGCGACACCACAATGACCGCACGCGGCCATACTCCTACGCTTGTGATGTTTTTCACGAAGTTGGCCGGCACTCGTAGGATTGCCCGACTGGGCTGCCTCTGCGCCACCGACATTCACGGTCGTATAGTGTCCGCTTTCCAGCCCCGGTTGACTCGATTCTGCCCCTGTTGATTTCCGCCCATTCCACCCGTTCGGCTCGTGGAGTTGCTGCTTATGCCCGTCACGACTCAAACTTTCCGCAATCAGACAACCCTTCACAGAATCTTCGGCGTCTGCGGCGTTCTCCTGGCTCTTTCCATGGTTGTTGCCGTCATGGAGGATTGGGCCAATGAGTACCGCAAGCCGCAGACCGACGCCAAGGTCTGGCGGACTGCGTTCTCTGAGTCCGCCCTGCGGCAGGCTGAGTTCGACGTCGTGCACTCTAATGTGCTGGAGCTTGAGCAGAAACTCGCCGACGCTCAGGCGGCCTTGGACGCGAATCCGGAGTATCAGCGTCTGCCTGGTGAAATCGCGGACCTGCAGGTCCAGTTTCTGATGCTCGATCGCGTCCTGAACCTCTACATCCGCGGCAACATCGCGCCGACGCAACAGCGTATCGAGTGGCTCGAGTCCCTCATTCAGACCAGCGAAGGAACCGATGCCCACCGGAAGGAACTTGACGAGCAGCGTGCCGAATTGGCCCGGCTGATGAACGAGAAGATCACGGGCGAGAACCGGCAGCAGGAATGGACTCGCTCAATTGACGAGAAAAAGACCGCCATCCGCGAGTATGAGAAGGAGCGCAACAGCCTCCAGGATCAGCTCAAGGTGATCATGGGCCGACTCGACAAGGCGCAGGCCCGAGTGTCCGAACTTTCGCCGGGTCTTGTCGGTCAGGCGGCCACCATCATCCGGGGCGCGCCGTTGCTCGACTTCCTGAATCCCGAAGTCCGCCCCAAGCAGCAGGTCGTTTCCGATGCGTACCTGCAACTTAACCTGCTTCAGGGCCGGGTGCTGGATCGCTGCCAGAGTTGCCACATCAACATCGATGACCCCGCGTTCTCCACTGAAAACCTGTACGCATTTCTGGAGAAGGAGATCGCCGGCAAGCAGGGCCAGAACCCCGAGGCCATGGGCGATGTTCGGCCTGTGATCATGGTCGAGTTCTGGGAGCAGACCTTGGCCCGGATGGCGGCTGAGCAGGCTGACCGCAGCGGTCGCATCCAGACCGGTCAGCGCACGGCGCGCGAGCGCGCGATTGCCGCCCTGAACGCGTTGCTCAAGGCTGCGCCCGCCGATCATCCGATCCGGCGTGGATATGAGGGGCTGAACGCCGCGGCGCCCCAGACCGCCGTGACCACAGAGGCCGATCTCAAGGGGCTCATCGGCCTCATCCAGGTGAGCCGGCCCGAGGATTGGAAGGCTTGGTACGCGCCGGTGATCGACTACCGGGACTCTCTGCGCGATCTCGTCCAGACAATTTCCACCAAGCAGGAGTACCGCGCGCTCGATGATGTGTATCGGCGCGGTCTGGTGTCCCAGTACAACCAGATTGCCAAGGAAGACGGCAGGCCCGTGCTCTCAGCCGACCGTGTGCTCCTGGCCCACCCAAACCTGAAGCTCTACGCGGGCCCTGACTCCAAGCACCCCCTGGCGACGATGGGCTGCACGACGTGCCATGATGGAGCCGGTGAGGAAACGCAGTTTGTGCACTCCGCGCACATTCCCAGTGACATCTGGGTTGACAGTGAGACGGGCGGCCTGATTTCGCCCTTCCTCGTCGTCAGCGAAGGTGACGAAAATCACATCGATGAGTTCTTGCGTTCCCAGAACAGCCTTGGCGCCGCCTCAGACTCCACTTCGGTTGTACTTGTGGCGAATGAACCCGAACCTGCCGACGGACAGGCCGGCAAGATCGCAGCGCAGGAGCACGGGCAGGCACATGAGGGCTCGCTCGCCGATGAATCGACGGCGACAGACGAGCATCACGACTATCGCTCAATCCACGCAGATCACTACTACGCGGATCCGCATACCGTCGCCGACCCCTTCGGCCCGCGTGCCGAAGGTCACGTCGAATCCGCCGCGTGGATCGACCCTGCGACAAATTCCTACCGCCGCGCGGTCAAGCAGGAGCACTACTGGGAGCACGCCTTCGGGTGGGAGCACGTGCACTACCACATCTGGGAATTCCCGATGCATGAGCTCCGCTTTGTGGAGTCCTCGTGCATTCGGTGCCACACCGAGGTCGCGGATATTGAGCACGAGGCGCCCAAACTGTTCAAGGGGCGCACGTTGTTTGCCGGTTTGGGCTGCGTGACGTGTCACGCCGTCGACCAGCTCGGTTCCTATATCGCCGGACAGCCCGGCCAACACGACGTCCGCCAGGTTGGTCCCAGCCTCGTGCACCTGCGCGAGAAGCTCAGCCCGGACATGATCGGTTCGTGGATCTACTCACCCAAAGCATTCCGGCCCACGACGCGCATGCCGCACTTCTTTCAGCTGGAGAACAACTCCAGCCCCATTGACATCCGCCGCACGCGCGCCGAAGTCGCGGCGATGTCGTATTACCTCACCCAAGCGCCCATTGAGCCGAACCGGCCTGCATATGTCGCTGAACCCCCGCCCGCCGATCTCAAGGGGGACGCAGGCCGCGGGCGCGAGATCTTCAAGAGCGTCGGCTGCCTTGCGTGCCATGCCAATGTCAACGAGACCGGTCTGGACTGGGTGACGCTCGATCTGCAGGAGCGCTTCGCACTCACGCGCGATGACGCGGTCGCCCGTATCGCCTCGGATGCCAAGTCGGTTGCCGATGCATCTGACCCTGATGCGGTGCCCGAAAGCAACGTAGGCTTCTTCGAGTTGGATGGGGCCGGCAAGCCCACGGCGCGAATTCGCCCCGATCAGTACACCCGCTTGCTCTGGTATCTCAAGGCCTATCAATCCGCCCGGTTCACCATTTACGGGCCGGAACTCTCCGGCGTCGGCACCAAACTTCTCGCCGGCCGGACTCCCGATCAGGCGACGCAGTGGACCTATGACTGGCTTCGGCATCCGAATCACTACTCGGATTACACCACCATGCCCAGCCTGCGCCTTTCCGAGCAGGAGGCGCTGGACCTGTCAGCGTATCTGCTGAATCAGAAGCACCCGACGTATCAACCGGATCACTTCGAGGTTGATGAGCCGATGCTGGAGGCGATCTACGTCAACTTGATGACCAACGCGATCTCCGAGCAGCGCGCTCGCGCCGAGATCGTGGCCAAGACTGCCGATGAGAAAATGATGGAGATCGGCAAGCGCGTTATTCAGCATTACGGCTGCTTCTCATGCCACCAGATTCCCGGCATCGACTCCAGCCTGGCCGGCTCGGCCAATGTGACCGCGTACGGCATCAAGGACCCCCACAAGCTGGATTTCGGGTACTTCCACCCCGTCTATGACACCACGCGCCCCAGCAAGGCGGATGTGTGGCTGGCACATCGCTCCGGTCTCGAACCGGACGCGGTTCACATCCGTGAGGACTCTGTCGGAGCTCGCGGGATCGAACGCTACACCGTGGGATGGGAGCACGTTGAAGAGTCCCGTCGGGCCTATCTCGAAAACAAACTGCACGACACGCGCATTTTCGACCGCAACAAGGTCGGTTGGGACGGCGCGATGACCGAGGATGGTCGCATTCTCTGGACCGATCTGGCCACCCGGCAGAGGCGGCTCGTGCAGGCCGAAGGCAAGTTCCTGGATGCCGCGACTGGTTCTGATTCCGGATTGACGTCCGGGCAGGTCATCATCCTCGATCTTGGGCAGCCGTATCTCAAGTCGAAGATGCCCAACTTCTTCGTCACAGCCGACCAGGCCGAAGCCCTCACCACCTATGTGAGCGGTCTGCGGCCGCCGCTGGTCAAGGCGAATCTGCAGAAGACAACGAGCGATCTGGGCCGGATCCGCGCCCACGGTCGCTATGCGGCCGAAGCGTTCAACTGCATGGGCTGTCACAATGCGCAGAACAACACCACGACCATTGAGCAGTACTACGTGGTGCGTAACAAGCAGGGCGAAATCTCATTCAGCCAGACCATCGAAAATCTGGTGAATGCCCCACCGCGCATCGTCGGCAATGGCGCCAAGACGCAGCACGAGTGGTTCTACAACTTCCTGAACAACGTCCAGATGCTGCGCCCGTGGCTCAAGGTGCGCATGCCCTCTTTCAATCTTGAACCCGAGCACAGCCAGGGCCTCGTCGATTGGCTGGCCGGCGACTCCGCCCACCAAAGCCATTACATCGCCTCCACGCTCGGTGAGGCGGCCCGCCCGCTCCATCAGACCTATGAGGCGGCATATACCCGGTCATTCGCCGCCGCGCGCGCTTCTGGGCAGGCCGAGGCTCAGGCCGACACCGTCGCCAAGGCCGACGCCGCCGCTGCGGTCGGCTCGGAACTGTTGCTCATGTCGAACCGGGAGGCTCGTTCCGGAGTCACGCGCCTTGCGACCGAGTACCGGCTGTTCCCGCCCAATCAGCTTCCCAATCGGGACATGAATCGCGACGAGTTGGCCAGCAAACTCGGCCAGTCGTTCAACGATCTTGTGTTCCTTCGCGATACGTATGCGGCGGTCGATTACCCGTTCGTCAAGCCGCCGACGGTCAAGATGGACGCTCTTGAGTTCTACCGCGGCGAGAAGCTCATCCTCACCCTTGGATGCACCAAGTGCCACGTTGTCGGCGACAACGACAAGCTCGGCAGCATTTATGCGCTTGTCCAAGCCGCGGCCGCAGCTGAGCAGCCTGCCGTCGATGAGGAGCCCGATCCCTATGCGGACGAGGCTGATCCCTACGCCGACGACTCCGCTTCTCAGGAAGATCC
Organism: Phycisphaerales bacterium; assembly: GCA_044229655.1. GTDB lineage: Bacteria > Planctomycetota > Phycisphaerae > Phycisphaerales > UBA5793 > JBGASM01. The sequence goes on from JBGASM010000006.1 coordinate 9,041, forward strand.
CTATGCGGATGCGCCCCAGGACGATCCCTACGGCGATTCCGCCGGGGCTGAGGAGGACCCCTATGGGGATTCGGCGGCCGATGCTCCGGCACAGCCGAAGGTTCCATCGATCATGGACGTGCAGACCGCGCCCAACCTTCTGCTTGCTCGCACCCGCCTCCAACCGGATTACGTCGAACGCTGGCTGCAGAAGCCGACCTCAATCATGCCGGGCACCAAGATGCCCCATCTTTTCGGGCCGGACGGCAACGTGAGCGCATTTGCCAACTTCCCGCCCGACATGCGCGAGAAGTATGAGGCGATGTTCGGCCGGACCGCCCAGGAGCAGATCACTCTCCTGCGCGACTGGCTCGTCGCCGTGGGTGATCGACGCTACACGATGTGGCCCATGACGGAAGGTCAGTTCACCTACTCCATTGGCGAGGAGTACCTTCTCGCGCCCGACGATGCGGCCCGCCAGGCGGGTGTCAATCGGCGCAAGGGCGAGATCCGCGCATGGGATGCGGCGCTTGACGAAGCGGCTGCGGCCACCGCCAAGGCATGGCGTGAAGAGGCTGCCCAGGCGGCCGCTGCAGCCGGCAAGCCTGCACCTGGAGCGTCACCGGACAAGCCGGCTGGATCCGGCGAATCAACTGAGACGCCCGTCACCGCACCTCCAACGCCCAAACCCAAGCCCCCAACCAAGGGCATGGACCCGGCGGCAGCGCAGGCAGACCGCGATGCGAAGATTGCTGCGGCGATGCAGACCTCTGGGGCGAACGGACGCATTGTCGGACTGTCGCTCTTTGACGGCGCATTCCGTCCTCAGCGCGAAACCGCCGCAGATGCGATTCAGGATTGCGTCGCAGCGCACAAGGCCGATGGCACCCGCCTGTACAAGCAGGACGTCATCATCAACGCCAACGGCACCCTGGCCAATGTTCTGGTCTACCTGTCGACGCCTCCTGAGGGGCAGTTCCCCGCGCCCGCCGTACCGGCCGAGATCGATCAAATCGGCTGTGCGTACATTCCGCACGTCATTTCCGTGTCCACCGGGCAGAAGGTACGGTTTGTCAACAGCGATCCCTTTGCTCACAACCTGAAACTCGCTCCTGAGATCAACACCGGGTTCAACGAAGGTCAGCCCGTCGCTGGAATGGTGAAGGAAGTGACCTTTGACAAACCAGAGATGTCGATGGTTCTCAAGTGCGATGTGCACTCGTGGATGGGCGCCTACCTCCACGTCTTCCCGCATCCTTTCCACAGCGTGAGCAACTCTGACGGCGTCTTCGTCATCGACAACGTGCCCCCGGGCACTTACGAAGTCGCGGTGCGCCACGAGAAACTTGGTGAGCAGAAGTTCACTGTGACGGTTGAGGCTGGCAAGGCCGTGCGCAACGACCTGACGTTCTCAGGCAAGTGATTGAGTGTGTTTCCGGAACACGCAACGAAAGACCCGCAATCGCAGCGGGTCTTTTTTTATGTTGAGTTGACGCCTGACGGCGCTCCCTCGCTGAGATCCTCAAGCCACCGTTGCCGCAGCTTGCGCGTGATCGAGCCCACAGTCCCATCGCCAATATTCTCCCGCTCCACGCGAACCACCGGTAACACTCCCCACGACGAGTTGGTCAGAAACACCTCTTCTGCGGCAAGCAGGTCGTCGATGCCGAGCATCCGTCTCTCCACCCGAATGCTTTCCGCCGCCGCGAACTCGATGACGGCCTGTCGAGTGATTCCCGGCAGCACGGGCGACGGCAGGGCGCCGGCCTGTTCCTCTCCACGGGCAATCGGCGTGCGCAGCACCACTCCCGCCACAAGGAACACATTGCTGACCGAACCGCCCATCAAGTGATTTGTGATGCTGAACCACAGCGCCTCGGCCGCGCCCTTGAGTGCTGCCTCCTGCAAGGCACGCAGCCTGCCCCAGTAGTTGATCGTCTTGTGACCCGCCGTGGGATCGAGCGGGCTGAGCCGGTGGTCGGCCAGTGTGACCGTTACGCCGCGCGCAAAGAACTCTTCGGGATAGGTCGTGGCGCCTTGAGCGGTGATGAGCACGGTACCCGTTGGGGGGGCGCTCTGCCCGGGCTTAAGCAGATTCAGATCGCCACCCGTGATCGTCAATCGAACCCGCAGCATCCCGGGACCTGCCGCTGCGATGGTCTGCGTGACCGCTTCAGTCAGTAGGTCCACGTCGAGTTTCGGACTCAGACCCAGCGCACGGGCCGACTCCGCAATTCGCTCCAGATGCTGTCCAAGTCGGTGCGGCTTCCCCGCGCGCGCCAGCAGCGTCTCAAACAGCCCCACGCCATGCTGAACGCCGGCGTCCAAAGCGCTGATGTGGGCCGACTTTGCATCGACGATTTGCCCGTTGAGCCAGACTTTCATGCCGCCACCCTGTTAGACTCTCTCGACGAGGAACCCACGCATGCGCGCGATTGTCACCGGACAGGTCGGTATGGACAAGCGATCGTATATCGACCGCGTCGCCCACCTTGCCGGGCAGCGCGGCGGCGCAATCGACCTTTTTCACGTGGGTGACATGATGTACGCGGAAGCGCCGGATGTCCGGCCGGGGCGCATCCTCGACCTGCCCCTTTCCCGGCTCCAGTCTCTGCGCCGCTCGGTGTTCAAGGATGTCATTACCCAGGCGGCGGACCGCCCCAACGTCATCGTCAATACGCATGCCACCTTCCGCTGGCGTCACGGGCTCTTTTCCGCATTCGACTTCGACCAGGTCGAGCGCTTCACGCCCGATCTCTTCATCTGTCTTGTCGACAACATCGAAGTGGTTCACCACCGCCTGCACGCCGAGCACGAGATCGACGCTACGCTCAAGGACTGCATGGTCTGGCGTGAGGAGGAGATTCTCGTCACCGAGCTCCTGGCCAGGGCCGTTGGCTGCGGCAACCGCTTCTACATCGTTTCCCGCGGACGCCACGAGGAGACCATTGAGACCACATTGCGCCTGGTCACGCGCCCTGACATGCGCAAGGTGTACCCCTCCTTCCCGATGAGCCATGTCGTCAACATGCCCGAGGTTCTCGACGAGATCACGCGCTTTCGGGCCGACCTTGCGCGCCACTTCATCACGTTTGACCCCGGCGACGTCGATGAGAAACTCCTTCTGGATCGTGCCCTGGTCGCATCGCGCGAGGGCCGCGACTTTGTCGAGGTGGTCGCGCATCCCTTCGGCGGAAGCGTTCGGGCCGGCGCTGGCGGTGATGTGCCCATTCGCGTCCCCATCCGCCAGATCATCGAGATCGCAGGCGACATCGACGGCCAGATCTACATGCGCGATTTCAAGCTCATCGATCAGGCCGACATGATCGTCTCCTACATTCCCGAACTGCCGGGCGGCATTCCCGGGCTTTCCTCCGGCGTCGAGCGCGAACTGCATCACGCATTCGAGCACACCAAGGAGGTCTACGTCATCTGGCGTCCCTCCAAGTCCCCCTCGCCGTTCATCACCGAAACCGCGACGCGGATTTTCTCCACTGTGCCCGAGGCCCTCGCCTTCTTCGAATCGCGCGGCATGTTCCCGGAGCGCGACCTCTTCGGCCATTGACGCATCAGCGGGTCTTCAGAACGCCCAGCGGACCGAGACCCCCAGGAACGCTGCGGGATCGCCCTCTATGGTGCGCGAGCCGTTTCCGTTTCGATCCGCAATCTCGAACTCCGAGTAGGCCGTGAAACCCGCCGTCAGGTCCACATTGAACCCTTCGTTCACTTCCTTGCTGAGTCGAACGAAGATCGGTACCGTGGAGTCCTCAATGACCGCTCCCAGGCTCGGAGCGTCCTCATCCAGACGGAAGCGGCGATTCTCCCATCCGGCGCCCAGGCCAAGCGAGAGATCCTCCGCCAGTGCGCAGGCCAGTTCCGCACGTGTGCCCGCAAAGACAAACCGCCACTGCTCATTGATCCGCCAGTCGAGCGTGAGCGCGGGCAGCACCAGCACATCATCCTCGATCTGGGTCATCGCCCGCACGCCGACTGAATAGGAGAGATCATCGTTTACCCGATGGGACAGTCCCGCCATGCCTCCCCACGTCGCGCTGTCGCTGAACTCCGCATCGCCTTCACCCGCAACCCGTCCCGACACTCCCCCGAACCATCCCCACCCATCATCATTGGCCTTGCCGAAAAAGTTCAGACCTACATCCAGAATGTGGACCTCGCTGAACGGCTCGTTTGTGACGCCCGGAAGGAAACTGTTCGGCTGGTCAAATTCGTAGTTGTTGTATTCGTAGCCGATACCGAAATTGAACTTCGCGATTTCGCCCGCCGGCCCGGTGAGTCCGTAGCCCACGCCCGTGCGCCAGACGCTGACGTCGCCGTTATTGCCATCCAGGCCCGCCGGCAGGTTGTACCTGAAGAATGGCGTGAGCGTCCAGCGGTAGTTCGACGCCGTCGTCTCCGCGGTTGCGTTCTGCTCCTCACCCTGCGCGTGGGCCGAAAGCCCGATGCCCACCAGTGCCCAAATGCCGCCCATCCACATCGCTGCTGCGCTGCTGTTCATGCGTTGTCTCCCGCGTGCGTCGAATCCGATGCCCCGGAACTCACGGCCCATACTTGTCGTTGGGAATGACCACCAGGCCGATCATGCTGCCGTCTCGCGCGATCTCCGCCTTGACCACCGGGTCGGGCTTCTCGCTGCTGAAGAACCCGCCCGCCCGGAACTCCTCCCCAAACTCATCGCGAAACTCCTTGAGCGAGAGCGTGACCATTCCCCCGACGGGCAGCGATTCCACTTTCCGCTGGAAGCGCTCATTGATCCACAGCGTGAAATCAGCGAAGCCCTGAGCGCTGTGGTTGGCCAGTGTGATCTGCGTGTCCTCGCGAAACACCTCGACCTCCACGACCCCCTCAATCGGAACCGTCCTCGGGTACGCGACAAGGCCGTCGGTGTTCACCGGCGTGGGGTGAATGGTGCATGCGGAAAGGGCCAGCGCAGCCGCCATCAGACTCGCCCCCCTCAATTGTCCGGTAGTGCGCTGTGTGTCCATCTTCTCTATCATCGCACCCTGTGACTGCCGGGCAATCCCCATCCCCTGTTCCATTCAACGCGCCTATTGCGCACTCCTGTTGCTCGACGGATGCCGACCATCCCCTCGTCGCCATGGGGGGCTGTTTTGATCCCGCCGCCTTCGCCCGCACCAGTGCCGTCGACCCGCGCATCACCCGCGTTCTGCCCACGTTTGATGTTCCCTTCTTCCAGGCAGGGTTGGCCGGGTACTCGGATGCCGCAATGCGCCTGATTGCCCGGCGGCATGGATGCCCGTATGCCATCACTGAGGCCATGCTGGATCGCATCCTCCTTGCCGGCGGAAAAGGGCTCGACAAGGCCGATCTCGAACTCATTGCCGACAACGTTCCCGGCGGCGCGGAGGACCACCCCATCGCCGGGCAGATCATCGGATCGGATGCCGGGGAAATGGCGGCCGCGGCCCGCCTTGTGGCTGACATGGGGTACGACGTCGTCGATGTCAACCTGGCTTGCCCGGTCAAGAAAATCGCCCGCAAGGCCCGCGGCGGACATTTCCTGGCTCATCCCCAGGACGCCGTGGACCTGCTCCACGCCGTGCGCGACAGTCTTCCGCCGCATATCCCCACCACGGTCAAACTGCGTCGCGGATATGACGACTCGGGCCAGTCCGCCGATGCGTTCGAACGCATCTTCAACGCCGCGTACGACTACGGCTACTCCTGGGCGACCGTGCACGGTCGAACCGTGGAACAGAAGTACCTCGGACCCAGCCGCTGGTCGTTCCTGGCGGATCTGTGTCATCGTTACCCGGATCGCGTGATTTTCGGGTCGGGCGACATCTTCGAGGTGGGCGATATCTTCGCCATGCTCCACTTCACCGGCGTCAAGGCTGTTTCAGTCGCGCGCGGATGCATCGGGAACCCCTGGATTTTCCGCCAGGCCCGCCAGTTGATCGCCGGACAGCCGCCCACGCCGCCCACCATGGCCGAGCAGCGTGACGTCCTTCTTCAGCATTATGACCTCTGTCTTGCGCTCCATGGCGATGGCATGGCCGGAAAGCTCATGCGCAAGTTCGGCATCAAGTTCAGCCGCCACCACCCCGACCCTGATTCGGTGAAGGCGCGCTTCATCGAGGTCGAGTCATGCGCGCAGTGGCGCGCGGTGATTGACGACCTCTATTCAGAAGCCGGCGCGCCGGTCGGTGTATCGTAACCTCCCTTGCCCACGCTCTGGATCGTCATCCCCGTCTACAACGAGCAGTCCACGCTTGACGCTGCGCTCAGCCGCATTATCAGTGCGCGCCTGCCCGAAACGTGGGCCATGCGCCTGGTGCTGGTTGACGATGGGTCACGCGATGACTCGGTCGAAATCGCCCGCGCCTTCGCCGCAGCGCACCATGCCCCTCCGCTCCTGGTTCACGCGCTGCCGATTAATCGCGGAAAAGGCGCTGCGGTGCGTGCAGGATTCGATCTCGTCCTGAACTCTCCCGACGTCACAGTCGACGATGCGGTGATCATCCAGGATGCCGATCTCGAGTACGACCCTGCCGACTACCAATCACTCATCGCCGCCTTGCTTGCGCGCCATGCCGATGCGGTCTATGGAAGTCGGTTCGCCCGGACGGCATCTTCCGCGCCGTCCGGCCCGAGGCTGCATGCCTGGGGAAACCGGATTCTGACGCGAGTAAGCAACCTGGCGACCGGGTATCAACTCTCCGACATGGAGACCTGCTACAAACTTCTGCGCATCTCCGCCCTCCGCTCCATCGCCCCAGCTCTGAACGAGAACCGTTTCGGCATCGAACCGCAGGTGACCGCGCAACTGGCGCGTGTGGGTGCAGCAGTTGTAGAGACTCCGGTTGCCTATTCGCCGCGATCAACCCGGCAGGGGAAGAAGATCAAATGGCGCGACGGGGTGGCCGCGCTTTGGGTGATCCTTCGTGAGGCGTTCCTCGCTCCTCCGCCCCCGCACCGACTCAAGCCGCAGGGGACCGTCGACGACGTTCCTCCGCCGCGAATGTCTGCGCGAGCCATCGTGACCCAGGCCGCCTTTTTTCTGGCGGCTGTGGCGCTCCTCGTGTGGTGCGTCCGCCGCGCCGTGCCTGAGGGCGGAATCTCTGCCCTCGTCGATCAGGCCCGCGCCTCAGATCCAGCCCCCCTGATCGGCCTGTTGCTCTGCGTGTGCGGCAGCGTGTTTGTCAACGGCCTGCTTTTCTGGGTCATCGCCCGTGCGACGGCGCAGGTCGGATTTTGGCCCATGCAGGCGAGCAACCTCATCGCCTCAATCCTGAATTACGCCCCCATTCGCCTCGGCGTTCTGGTCCGTTACCTGCACCACCGCCGCATCGACCGGGTCTCCTATTTGACCGTGACCGGCTGGTACGCCACGCTCGCCTTCGTCATCCTGATCCCCATTGCGGCCATGGCCGCCGTCACCCTTGTGTATCAGCATCTCGACGTTCAGTGGTACGCGATCTGTGCGGTCTTGATTCTTGCGCAGACCGGCATGCTCATTCTCGTAAGCCGCCGTCATTGGGTCGAGCGCCTTCTGCGCGGCGCCCACCGCTCCATCAGCCACGGTTGGCTGTTCTTATTTGCAATCGTCCTGCGCCTCGCCGATATCAGTTTGTTCACCGCCCGGCAGGGATTTGCCTTTCGATTCTGCGGACTGGACCTTTCGTCCGAAGACGTCCTCATCGTCGCGATAGTGAAGATGACCGTCGGTCTGATGCCGGTAGGCAGCCTGGGGTTTGCCGATGTTGCAGGCATGCTGGCCGGCGATGTCACCCAAGGGCACACGCTCGCCCAGGCCTTTGACAGCGGCTCGGCGCAGGCGGCTCAGGCTGTCCTGCTCGACCGTCTGGCGGAGATGGCGGTCATCATTCCCTTGGGCATCATCTCCCTTCTGTGGATGCGCGCTGCCTGGCGCCGCACTTCCAGACGCATGTGACCGCCTGCCCGCGAATCCAGCCTGCCGCTACGATTCCGCTTTCACATGCCACGGAGTTTCGCATGCCGCTCGCGCCTGCCGAAGTCATTGATCTGCGCTCTGACACCATTACTCGCCCTTCCCCGGAAATGCGCGCCGTGATGGCTGCCGCCGAGGTTGGAGATGACGTGCTTGGGGATGATCCGACGGTGATTCGCCTGCAAGAGCGCTGTGCCGAGCTGCTGGGCAAGGAGGCCGCCTGCTACGTCCCCAGCGGTACGATGGCCAATCTCACCGCCATTCGCGCCCAGACCCAGCCCGGCGATGAAATCATCGCCCACAACGAAAGCCATTTCTATTTCTACGAGACCGGCGGGTTTGCGGCCATTTGCGGCTGCTCTGTCCGCTTTGTGCCAGGCGAGCGCGGCATCTTTTCCCCCGATGTCATCGACGGCGCCCTGCGCCCGCGCGCCATTCACTTCGCAAACTCCGCCTTGGTCGTCGTTGAGAACACACACAATCGTGGGGGCGGATCCATCTGGCCCGTTGACAAACTTGAGGCCGTGAGCCGGAAGGCCCGCGCGTCCGGCCTGCGAATTCACATGGACGGAGCCCGACTGTGGAACGCCTGCGTCGCTTCCGGCAAGAAACCCTCGGACTACACCCGCCACGTTGACACTGTCTCCTGCTGCTTCTCCAAGGGACTTGGCGCCCCGATTGGATCAATCGTCGCCGGCGACCGCGACACCATCGCCCGTGCGGCCCGGTTCCGCAAGATGTTTGGCGGCGCGATGCGCCAGTCGGGCATCGCCGCGGCCGCCGCGCTCTACGCCCTCGAACGCAACATCGAGCGTCTGGCGGATGACCACCGCAACGCCCGCGCGTTTGCCGATGGGCTGCGCGGTGTTCCAGGCCTCTCAGTCGACGCAGACCACATCGACACCAACATGGTCTTCTTCGACGTTGCGCCTTCCCTCGGAACCGGCGCGGAGTTTGCCCGCCGCCTGGAATCGCGCGGCGTGCGCACCATTGCCACCGCCCCGCAGCGCATTCGGGCTGTCATGCATTTGGATGTCAACGCCTCCCAGGTCCTTCGCGCCGCCTCCTTGATCGGCGACGAGGCCCGTGCAGCCGCTGCCTCCGCCCGTGTTGCCTGAGTCCCACATGCGTGCCCTCCTTCGCGAGACCGATTCCTTTCGGCTTGACGCCCGTCACCCCGAACCGCAGCCCGCGCCTCAAGGCTGGGCAGTCATTCGTCCCACCCGCATCGGCATCGGCCGTAGGGATTTTTCACACCCCTCACCCCAGTCTCCCCTTCCTTCGGTCGTAGGTCACGAATTCGTCGGCGTCGTCGAGTCGATTTCCGGCGAGGATCCGCGCCGCCTCACCGGACGCCGCGTTGTCGGGCAGCCTGATGTCGCGTGCCTCGCCTGCGACCTGTGCAAGTCCGGCTTGGCGACCCATTGCCGGGAACGGCGCACCTTGGGAATTCGCGATCTGCCAGGCTGTGGCGCGGAACTGTTCACGCTGCCGGCGGCGAATCTCGTCCTTGTCCCCGATTCGCTGGATGACGATCAGGCCGTGCTTGCCCAGCCGCTTGCAGCAGCGCTCCATGTGGCCCGCCTCGCGCAATCTGAACGCGGCGCATTCATCACAATTCTCGGCGATGGCGTCCTGGCGCTGCTGATCGCCCAGGCCCTGCACTCCGCCGCCGCCGCCGTGCGCGTCGTCGGCTGGTCGGAAGCGCGGCTGGAACGTTGTGCACGCTGGGGCGTCAAGCACCGTCCAGCTCGTGAGCCCGTCGCCCGCGCAGATCAGTCGGTCGTCATCGAGACGTCCGGCCGGGCCGAGGCCCGCGAACTGGCCCTGCAATTCCTCCGCCCGCGCGGCCGGCTCCTGATGCCTTTGCTTGACGATTCCGCGGCCTCACTTCTCGATACCCGGCTTGTTGCGGAGAAGGAACTCGACGTCCGCGGCACCCGCGGCGGTTCGATCGCCGAATCAATCGCCCTCCTGCCGACTCGCTCCATCGATGTCGTGAGCCTGATTGAGCGTCGCTTTCCGCTCTCGGACGGCACCGCTGCCTGTGCCGCCGCGGCCCAACCCGACGCCCTCAAGGTTCTCCTCACCCCCTAAGAAGCCGGGTGCTCAGGAGTACGCCCGCCCCGTGCGCTTTTCGCAGTAGTTCAGGTATGCGGTGTTGAGCACCTTGTATCCGCCCGGCGTCGGATACTCGCCTGTGAAGTACCAGTCGCCGCGATGGTTCGGCAGGGCGCTGCGCAAACCCGCAATCGTCTGGTAGATGATCTTGATTTCGCCTTGCCAGGTGCAGTCGCGCGGCGTGATGATCTGCCCGATCTTCGCGCTCAGTTCCTCCTCGCTGATCCCCGCATAGATCCGCTGCACGTGGTTCTTGTGCGTTCCGATGGGCGCGTCCGCCTGTGCCCTGCAAGCCTCCTCCACCTCGCGGAGCAGGCGCTCCTCTCCACGATCTCGCCGCAATGACACCGCTGCCTCAAACGCAACGAACCGCCCCAACTCGCTCATATCGATGCCGTAACAGTCCGGGTACTTGATGGGCGGGGCTGAACTCGCCACGATGATCCTTCTCGGATTGAGCCTGGTCAGCATGGTCAGGATGGAGTCACGCAGCGTCGTCCCGCGCACGATGGAATCATCGAGCACCACCAGCGTATCTTCGGGACCGCACACGCCGCGCGTAATGTCGTACACGTGGCTCACCAGGTCGCGCCGCGCCTGATCCTGCGCAATGAATGTCCTTAATTTCTGGTCCTTGTGCGCGGCCTTCTCCACCCGCAACACCGGCCGCGTCAGCCGCTCCAGGTCTTGCCGGGAAAGCCGCCCGCCCTGGGCCAGCCCCCACAATTCCTCCGCCCGTTTCTTGCGGACCAGTTCCTCCGCGCCCTCCGTCAGGCCCAGGAATGCGGTTTCGGCGGTATTCGGAATGTACGAGAAGACTGTCCGCTCCGCATCCCACTTCACCGCGGTTAGGATCGGTTCCGCGAGATTGCGCCCCAGTTTCTTGCGCTGCTCGTAGATGGCCGGATCGTTGCCGCGCGAAAAGTAGATCCGCTCGAACGTACACTGTTTCAGTTCCCCCGCCTCCAGCACGCGGTGCTCCGCCACCTCGCCTGTGTGCCGCATCGAAAGCACGCACCCCGGCGTCACCTGTTTGACCTGCTCGGGCTCAATATTGAACACCGTGGTCAGCGCCGCCCGCTCTGACGCCATCGCCACCACTTCATCATTTCGATACCAGTACGCCGGCCGGATCCCATTGGGATCGCGGAACACGAATGCATCTCCGTTGCCCACCATTCCGCCCAGCGTGTAGCCCCCGTCCCAGTATTTGGCCGACTCGAGCAGGATTCGTTCGATCCGCAGGCCCTCGCTGATGCGCTTGGCCATCTCCTGGCCCGATGGCGTCGGCGTCTGCTTTAGCAGGGCCTGGTACAGCCGCTCATTCTCCTCGTCCAGGAAGTGCCCGATCTTCTCCAGCAGCGTCAATGCGTCTGAGAGTCCGATGGGGCGCTGGCCATAACTGACCAGGCGGTCGAAGATCTCATCCGTGTTCGTGAGATTGAAGTTGCCCGCCAGGACGAGGTTTCGGCTTGCCCAGTTGTTGTGCCGCACAAACGGATGGCACGACTGCGGGCCGTACGTTCCATGCGTCCCATACCGAAGGTGCCCCAGGTATGTCTCACCGAGGAACGGAAACCGCTTCTTGAGCCATTCGTCAGGAATCTGCTGCTCGTCCTTGCCCCCGATCCCAGCCATCTCACCGTGAATCGCTTCAAAGACCGCTTGAACGGGGTCCTGCTCCGCCGATCGCTTGCGCACGATGTACGGCTCGCCCATCGGCATGTGCGTCTTGACTACCGCGACGCCGGCGCCGTCCTGTCCCCGATTTCGCTGCTTGATCATGAGCAGTTGCAGCTGATCCAGCCCCCAGGTCGCCGATCCGTATGTGTCGCGGTAGTGCTTCAGCGGCTTGAGCAACTTCACCACCGCCAGACCGCACTCATGCTTGATCGCGTCGCTCATAGGTATTTTGGTTCGTAGTAGAAGCGCAGGAAAAGACTATGAAAACCGGCCTTTCGCCTCCGCACGCAATCGTATGCGTCCTTGCCGCCGACCTGCGCCTTTCGCGGTCCGCTCCCGAACCAAAAGTTGAAAAAACCCGCCCGTGACTTCATTCAGGTCACGGACGGGTTCATCTTGTGGTGCGCTCGGACCAGCACGCGGAGCCGACTGCTCGCCCGATGCACATCAGAGCATACGTCGCATACCGCAGCGCTTGCAACCGCCGCGCTCGACATTTCCATCATTCATGCGCTCGTCGGACAGGTCAAGTTCCCTCCACCCTGCCCGGTCGCGCTGCACTCTACTTCTTCTCCGTGTTGTCTGGGCTCGATTTGTCCAACCACTCCGGCGCCTTGATCGGATCCATCGGCTGCGTGCGGATCAGTTCCTGCAGGTGCGCGATGGCCGCCTCGAGCTGCGCATCCTTCCCTACGAACGTCTCGTGTGGGAGGTTGTCCACTTCGATGTCCGGATCAATGCCGCGCCCTTCGATGATCCACTTGCCCTCAGGGCCGTACACGCCGAATTCCGCCGCAGTGGCAATCCCGCCGTCGCGCAGGAAGTTGCTCGACGACAGCCAGATTCCCCCGCCCCACGTCCGCATGCCGATGAGTTTGCCCAGACCCAGGCGGCGGAATCCCTCTGGAAATGCTTCGCCGTCGGAACTTGACTGACCGTCAATGAGCACCACCACGTGCCCTCCAAACGCATACTGCATGTTCCACGTCGACTCGCCCAGACGTCCGTGCCAGTACGACCACCGCTTTCGCAGCAGCTGCGTCAGGATCCACGAGTCGATGTTTCCGCCGTTATTGCTCCGCACGTCGATGATCAGGCCCTTGCGGTCAAACACCGGGAAGAACTCCCGCGTCCATTGCTCAATGTCCGCCTGCCCCATCGCGCGCAGGTGAACATACCCGATCTCTCCTTTCCCCGCATCCTCCACTTGAAGCCGGCGCGTGTACTCCCACTCGCTGTACCGCAGACCCCCGTCCGCCCAGGTGGGGATCGGCGTCACAATCACATCGCGCTCCGCGCCCGTCGCCGGAGTCTTCACATGCAGCAGCACCTGCTTGCCCGCCTGGTTCCGCAGCAGCACGCTCGGCTCATGCGTCAGCGTCGATTCCCCGTTGATCATCGTGATGACGTCCCCTTCCGCCACATCCAGCCCGGGCTTGGCCAGCGGCGACCGCTCTTCCGGTCGATCCGGATCCGTGCGGTAGATGTGCTCAACACGCCATCCGCCGTTCCCCTCGTCGCGCGCCATATTCGCGCCCAGCGTCGCAACCCCGACGTTGTCATCGCCGCTCCGCGCATCCCCGCCGAACACGAAGATGTGCAGCGCCGACAATTCGCTCACCATCTGCGCAATCAGATCGCTCAACTCCCCGCGCGTCGACACCCGATCCACCAGCGGCTCGTACTTCGTCAGCATTCCATTCCAGTCCACGCCATGCATTCCCGGGTCATAGAAATAGTCCCGCTCCAGGCGCCACGCCTCCCGGAAAATCTGTTTCCACTGCTCGCGCGGCGTGAAGTTGATCGTCCACCCCGAGAGGTTCACCTTGGCCTTGTCAAATCCGGCTGAATCGCCAGACGCATCGACGACGAAGATCCCGCCGTCTTTCTGGATGAGCATCTTCTTGCCGTCACCAGACACTTCCCATCCGCCAATGCCCCCCGCAAACGCCTTGGCTTCCACGTCCCGGTTCTTGATCGTCAATGTCATCACACTTCGGGAGCCGCCCGGCCGCACGTCCGCCGCACCCCAGAACACCTGGTTCTCGGTCACGTAAAGCCCCCCATACGACCCCGCACCCACCGGCACCTCAAGCACGCGCTCCTGGATACCTTCGAAATCGATCTCTATTCCCTGCTCCTCATCCTTCTTCTCCGCATCGGCCTCCCCTTCCTTTGCATCTGCCTCCGGTGCCGCGGTTTCCTCCGACTTTGCTTCGCCTTCCTTCGCCTTGGCTTCCTCCTCCTTCTTCTTCTCCTCCGCTTTCTTCTTGGCGGCCTGCACCTCATCGTCCGGATCAAACGGGCTGCGCTCGCCCTTCTTCAGGCTCACCATGTAGATCTTCGTCGTCTCCGGAAAGAACGGCTGCGGCGCTCGCGCCCCCCATGGGCTCCCCACCCACGATTCCATATGCCGATCCGAAAGAAAATACAGCCACTTCCCGTCCGCGCTCCACGCGGGGTCATAACTCTCGTACCTCGTGCTGGTCACCACCTGCGCGGTCCCGTTCTTCGCGTCGTACACCTTGATCACCCGAAACGTATTGGGCGCCACAGTCACGTACGCAAGCCATCGGCTGTCCGAACTCCAGCGCAATCCCATGAACTGATCCCACCCCGAGTAGGGAATCTCATCGATCTGCGTATTCACCCCCGTCTCCACATCGCAGATCCACAGTTTCTGATTCTTGTCGTGGTGCGCGATCTTCTTTCCGTCTGGCGACGCGACGCCTTCCCAGCGCAGGATTGTCCCGTCCTTGGTGACCTGCTTCGTCGCGCCGATCCCGTTCGTCGGCAGCGTCCAGAACTCCACCTCACCCGACTCGTCCGACATCGCATACAGGCGCTGGCCGTCGGGCATGAACTTCGCATCCCGGTACCGCACCAGGTCGTTCCGCGTCACACGCACCAGCCGCCCCTGACCCGTCGGCGCCACAAAGACCTCGCCCCGCGCCGTCAGTGCAACCCGATCGCCATCCGGTGACACGTGGGCCGACGTCAGGTAATCCATCGGGCTGGTCACCCATGCTTCCCTGGTCTGATCCATGTCCGACGCCAGCGTGATCTCCACCAGCCGGTCCGCATCCGTCGCGATGTCATAGACGTGGATGTCCGCGCCGACCTGATACACCACCTGCCCGCCCTGGAGGTCCGCTCCGCGCAATTCCCACCCCGCGTAGCGCGTGTGCTGCTTCAGGTCCCCGCCGTTCCCGTCCATTGACCAGAGATTCATCGTCCCGTCCCGGTCAGTCAGAAAATACACTCGCCCCTTCCACCACATCGGCCGCTTGCTTGTGCCGTCGAAGTCCGCAGTCAGGGCCGTCGCCTCCTTCGCCTCTTTCGGGTACTTCCAAAGGTTTTGCGCCGTTCCTCCCTGGTACCGCTTGGTTTGGCTCCCTTGGAAGGGAAGCCGCACAAAGTACAGCGTACCCGCCTCGTCAAAACACCCGTCGCTCGCCTGCGCCAACGGCTGGACTTCGCGGTCTCCTGTCGCCACGTCGATCGTTACCAGCTGCCGGTCCAGCGAGGTTGAAAACGACCTCGTGGTGTAAATCAGCTTCCCCTCAGGTGTCCATCCCAACGCCACCGCACCGCCGCCTTCGTAGGTCCTCCGCGTCGGCAGACCCCCGTCCAGCGGCATCGTGTACACCTCTCCCGGCCCTTCGTACATCGCCGTGAACGCGATCATCGTGCCGTCGGGTGAAATCACCGGCCCTGTTTCATCACCTGGATGCGTGGTCAATCGCGCCGCCAGCCCGCCCGCAACGTTGACTTTCCAGAGATCCCCCTCCGCCACGAACACGATCGACTCCCCGCGGATCGTCGGCTGCCGGTAATACCCCTTGATCCCGTCCGCCATCGCCGGCATCGCCAGCATGCCTGACAACAGAACTGTGGTGACGATGCGCGTGGCCCTTGTGGTCATGGATTCGCTCTCTCAAAGGAAATGGGACAGGTTGAATACGCAAAAAGTCTGCACGCCCTGCCGTCTGAGTGTCGGCCGGGGCGCACAGACTACCCGATCTGTACGGATGGGCAAATCCCCCGGCTCCGTCTGATTTCCCCCCCCACTGGCGCTATGCCTTCATGCCCAGCAGCCGCGCGACCTCGTCCACGTCCTTATCCCCGCGCCCTGACAGATTGACCACCACCCTCTTGCCGCGCCCGAGCCGCTTCGACTCGCGCACTCCCTCTGCAATGGCATGCGCAGACTCGAGCGCAGGCAGAATCCCCTCCGTCCGCGCTGTCAGCTGAAACGCCTCCATAGCGTCAGCGTCCGTCGCGTAGGTATACCGCACTCGCCCCCCGTCCTTCCAGAAACTGTGTTCCGGCCCGACGCCCGGATAGTCCAGCCCCGCAGACACTGAATGCACGTCCGCGGTCTGCCCGTCCCCGCTCTGCAGCACGTAACTCCTCGATCCATGCAGCACCCCCGGGCGTCCAAATGAGAGCGGCGCTGCATGCTCGCCCGCTCCCGTTCCCTTGCCTCCTGCCTCAACGCCCACGAGCGCCACCGGCCCATCCTCGATGAACGGGAAGAACATCCCCGCCGCGTTCGAACCGCCGCCGACACACGCAACCACGCTCTCCGGCAGCCGACCCATCTGGGCCAGGCACTGCGTCTTGCACTCCCGCCCGATGACCGCCTGGAAGTCGCGCACAATGCGCGGAAACGGATGCGGCCCCACCACCGAACCCAGGATGTAGTGCGTCCCCTGCACGCTCTCCATCCAATCCCGCATCGCCTCGTTCGTTGCGTCCTTCAGCGTCCGCGAACCGCTCTCCACCGCCCGCACGTTGGCTCCCAGCAGCCGCATGCGCACCACGTTGAGGCGCTGCCGGCGCATGTCTTCGCTTCCCATGTAAATGTCGCAGGTCAGCCCGAAGTGTGCCGCCGCCGTGGCCGTGGCCACGCCATGCTGCCCCGCCCCCGTCTCCGCAATGATGCGTTTCTTCCCCATCCGCGTCGTCAGAAGCGCCTGGCCCATCGTGTTGTTGATCTTGTGTGCGCCAGTGTGCGCCAGGTCCTCGCGCTTGAGCCAGATCTCTGCCCCGCCCGCGTGGTCCGTCAAGCCCTTCGCAAAGTACAGCGGCGTCGGCCGCCCGACGAAGTGCGCCAGCAATCCGTCCAGTTCACGCCCAAACCCCGCGTCCTGCCGCGCCTTGGCATACTCCTTCTCCAATTGCTCCAGCGCTGCAATCAGCGTCTCGGGCACATACCTCCCGCCGAACTCCCCATACCGCCCGCGCTCGTCCGGCACATGCGTTGTCACGCCCGCGCTCATCGCTTATCCCTTCCCTGTTCGTGGGCGCAGTCCCTTGCGCACCTCTTCCAGCAACTGATCCACCTGGAACGGCTTGAACAGCACGCACTGCAGCCCTTCCTGGCTCGCGCGCACGATCGAGTGATGCGGGTCATAGCCGAACCCCGTCATGAGCATCACCGGCACCGATGGATCCATCGCCTTCGCCGCCGCGAACACTTCGTAGCCGTTCTTGTCCGGCATTGAGATATCCGACAGGATCAGGTCGAAATCCCCCGCCCGCGCGGTCTTGAACAGTTCCACCGCCTGCCCTCCGTCGCTGCACACGCTGACCTTGGCGCCCAGTTTCGTCAGCACCGCATGCACCGTCTCGCGGATATTTGCTTCATCGTCGACCACGAGAATGTGCCGATCCACGAACATCGGATCAGTCTCGCTGCTCTCCATCACCTCCTGGAACCCCAGGATGCTCTTTGGGCCCTGCGCCACCGCATGCACCCGCTTGCGCACGCTGTCCACCAGCCCGAACACGCGCTCCAGTTTCTTCGCCGCCTCCGGCCGGTCCAGCACCAGTTCTTTGAGCGTCTCCGCTTCCGCCCGGATGTCGTTGAGCGGCTGGCTCACCTCCGCCAGCACATTCACCGCCACCGCTCCCCGCGTCGTGAACCGCTCCACGAGCAGCAGGTCCAGGATGTTCAGTGCCATCGCCACGTAACGCCCGAAAATCTCCGCGAACTGCAGGTCCTCTTCGCTGAACGCGTTGGGCTGATCCGACTCGACGTTGAACACGCCGATGACCTGGTCATGCAGCCGCAGCGGCACCGAAAGACTGCTCAGGGCGTTGTCCAGCCCTGCGATGTACAGCCCGTCATGCCGCGTGTCCCGGCACAGGTAACTTTTCCCGGTCGACGCCACATGCCCCGATATCCCGTTGTTCGTCGGTGCGACAAATAGTTTGATCTGCGCCACCGCCTCCGGCATCCCCACCAGCATCACCGGCACCAGTCGGTTCGTCTTCCGATCCACCACGTAGATGTTGAAGTGATCAAAGTGCAGCAGGTCGCGCGTGTACTTGATGATTTTGTCTTCGAGCAACTCCAGGCGCTGCGCCGTGTTCAGCGCGCTCACATTCTCCGATTCGATCCGCATCAACTCGCTCCCCGCCGAGTCGATCGCATTGAGCCGCCGACGCATCCGCTGGTTGCGCGTGTCGTCCCACATGATCGCCACCACCCGCGCTCCGTCTCCGCTCCCCCTTCCCTCCGTGCCCCGTACCGGCGATGCCAGCACGTTGTAGTGCGCCTCGGCCTCTGCCTGGAATTCAGCCTTGTGCGTGGCCTCTTCACGCCCCGTGGTCAGCTCAGCGAATTTCCGTGCCGCATCCGCGCAGGCCCCCTGCGCCTGCCGACGGGCGCCCTCCGGGAATCCAGCGAACACCCGGTTCGACCAGATCAGATTCCCTTCCCCATCGCACAGGCAGACTCCTTCCCCAAGTGAGTCCAGCACTTTCCCCGCCTGATCCTCCAGCGTCACCCGCGCAATCGCCTCGGTGATCCCCACATCCGCCAGCACATACTGCGCCGCCGCGCTCCCGTCCGCTGCCGCAGTCAAAGCCCCCACGTCCGTGGCGAAAATGAGATCAAACGCGCTTGTCAGCGCACGGGCCGGCGCTGATTCCGGTCCAAGACCCGTCCCCCATATCAGAAGTTTCGGTCGTGAGTCTGCCATGCCCGGATTGCCGCCACACGTCGTCGCCCCTGCCCGGCGCCCGGTGTGGAAAGACTGCCGATGGCGGGAATGATATCACCGCCTCGTACATTCCCCCGCACCCTGCCCAGCCTTTGGGCCCCCGATAAACATTGCGAATACGCTTCGCTTTTCTTGGCAGCGCCGCACCCCACGCGAACTTTCCTCATTCGGCCTCCGAATACACGACCTGATCTTGACTTTCACCCCATCTTTCTGCATCCCTTGTTCTTTCTGGCTCAATTCCTTTCCTCCCTGAGGGATCACCCGTGATTGAGATACGCAACCTTTGCAAGTCCTACGGCCAGTTCCGTGCCGTCGAGAATCTCTCGCTCGACGTCCCTACCGGCCAGATCGTCGGACTCCTTGGCCCCAACGGCGCAGGCAAAACCACCACAATTCGCATCATGACCGGATACCTGCCGCCCACCAGCGGGTCCGTCCACATTGACGGAAAAGACTCCGTCACCCAGTCTGCCGCCGTCCGCGCCAGCCTCGGCTACCTGCCCGAGGCCAATCCCCTCTACTCCGAGATGCGCGTCGGCGAGTACCTCCGCTTCCGTGGCCGCCTCTATGGCCTCTCCGGTTCTGGTTGCTCCGCTGCCGTTGATCGCGTCATCACCCGCTGCTGGCTCGGTGAAATGCGCAACCGCCTCATCGGCCGCCTCTCGAAGGGCTTCCGCCAGCGCGTCGGCCTCGCCGCTTCCCTGCTCCACTCGCCCAAACTTCTCATCCTCGACGAACCCACCTCCGGCCTTGACCCGTTTCAGATCCGCGAAACCCGCAAACTCATCCGCGAACTCGCCGGTGAGCACACCATGATCGTTTCCAGCCACATCCTCCCCGAGATCGAGGTCACCTGCGATCGGATCATCATCATGGCCCGGGGCCGCGTTCGCGCCGATGGGTCCATCGCCGAACTCCGTTCCCGTGCAGGTCAGGCTCCCCGGTATCGTGTTGAGGCTCAGGCTTCCCCGGCCGCTTCCCTGGCCGATCGTGTTCGCGCTCTTTCCGGCGTTGCCTCGCTTGAACAGCGCGATGAAAACGGCTGGACCGAGTTCCTCATCGCCGGCAAGCCCGGCTCAGCCGACCTCCGCGAACCTCTCGCTCGCCTCTTCCGTGAGGCCGGCGTCCTCTGTCGCGAGTTGCATCGTGAAGCCGACTCCCTCGAGCAACTCTTCATTCGTGTCACGCAGGAAGCCGAAAACGACGCCATGGCCGCAAAAGGAGCCGCAGCATGAGTCGGGCCCTCACCATCGCTCGCCGCGAGATCACCTCCTTCTTCTGCACCGGCGTCGGCTGGGTCGTCGTGGCCCTCTTCCTCTTTGTCAGCGCCTTCCTCTTCAATGCCACCGTCTTCGCGACCGGCGAACTGGCCACCATGCGCCCCTTCTTTGACTGGTCCGCCTTCCTTCTCCTCTTCATCGCTCCCGCCATCTCCATGCGCCTCATTTCCGAGGAGACCCGCATCGGCACCCTCGAATCTCTCATGACCGCACCCGTCGCCGATTGGCAGGTCATCTTCGGCAAGTGGCTCGGCGCTATGGGGTTCTTTTTCTGCATGCTCCTGCCCACCCTCTTCTTCGTCGCCCTTCTCGAAATCTACTCCAATCCTGATTACGGCCCCATCCTCACCGGGTACCTCGGCCTGCTCTTCATCGGCGGCCTGTACCTCGCCTCCGGCATTCTCGCCTCTTCCCTTTCCAACAGTCAGATCCTCGCGTATCTCGTCGCCCTCTTCTTCTGGCTCACGTTCTGGGGTGTCACCGTCTTTCTTCCCCAGTACCTCCCTGACCCCTGGCCCAAGGCCCTTTACTGGATGAGCGTCAATCAGCGCTTCAGCGCCGATCTGGGCAAGGGCGTCCTCGACACCAGCACCCTCGTCTACTTTGCCAGCGGTATCGCCTTCTTCCTCATCATCTCAACCAAGGTTGTGGAGTCCCGCCGATGGAGATGAAACCTTCCCCATCTACTTCCTCAGCACAGGGCGAGAGTTCCGCCACGCGCCGTGCCAAGTACGGCCTCAATGTGGCTGTCCTGATCCTCTCGCTCCTCGTCATTCTCGTCGCCGTCAATTGGCTCGCGGCCCTCTCCCCTCTCCGCGTCGACCTCACCGCCTCGCGCGAGTACTCCCTCAGCCCTCAGACCACCTCGCTCCTGAAGTCTCTCACCGAGCCCGTCACCCTCCACCTGGTCTTCGTCGAAAAGGAGGCCGGCACCCTCCGTCAGCAGGTCGATGACGTTCTTCAGGAATTTACCCGCCGTTCCGATCAGGTGAAGGTCGAGCGCATCGACCCCACCAACGCAGGCGACCTCGCCAAGAACGAATCCCTCATCAAGAAACTCACGACGATCTACGCCGGTGAGATCAAGGCCTATGAGGACGCCGCTGCCGCAGGCGCCGACGGTCTCGGCCAGTTTGCCGCCTTCGCCCAGACCGAAGCCCCTCTCCTCACCAAAGCCACCGCCGGCCTTACGCGCGCCACCCCCGGCTTCGACCAGTACCGCGCCATTTCCCAGTTCCTTCTCGCGGCGCCCGAGCGCGTCGGGCTCATCGACGAGCAGGTGAAGAACAGCCTCAAGACATCCGCAGGCCGACCTCTTGCAGATCTGGATGGTGCCCTCTCCTTCCTCCGGAGCACCTATGAATCCCAGGTCGAATCCCTCCGCCAGATCAGCGAGCTCTTCGACAAGACCGCCAAGGGCGACACCTCCGCCCTTCCGCCCGCCCTGGCCAATTACCTCGCGCCGGCCGCCGCACGCTTCGCGCAGGTCACTGAATCCCTCGGCAAGATCCAGGACCAGATCCAGGATCTCAAGCCGCTTGAGATCAACCCCATCACTCAGGACCTCAGCACGAGCAACTGCGTGATTCTCACCACCGCCTCGCGCGCCGCCACCATCCCCTTCAGCGAGCTCTTCCCGACGCCCACAGCCCAGGAGCGCTCCACCGGTCAGCGTCTCGATCTGCGCTTTTCCGGGGAACGCGTGGTCGCCGCCGGTATCCGCCGCCTCATTCTCACCGACAAACCGCGCTGTGTCTTCGTCCATGCGGAACCTCCTCCCGGCATTCTCATGGATCGCGGACAAAGCGTGGATGTCTCTCGCGCTGCCGACGCCCTTCGCGACCTCGGTTTCGATGTCTCCGACTGGAACGTTCTCTCATCTCAGAACCGTCCCACCTTCGATTCCACCGCCCCCGTCGTCTGGGTCATCTATCCGCCCCAGCCCCCCGGCATGGACCGGATGAACCAACCCGTGATCCTGGCCGATGTAGCCCGCCAACTCATCCAAGACGGCCAGAATGTGCTCCTCTCCTACTGGCCCAGCCAGGTAGCGGTCTTCGGCCAGAATGACCCTTGGTCTGATGTCGCGCTTCCCTTGGGCATCACGCCCGACAGCGCCCGCGTCATCTTTGAGCAGGACGCCGACCCCAACAGCCCCTCGGGTTTCTCAAGTCGTCCCACCCTTCGCATCGCCGAGTATTCCTCCACTCACCCCATCGCCGCCGCACTCACGGGCCTGCCGATGGACATGACCTACCCCGTCCCCCTCAAAATTGATTCTTCCGCGCAGCCACCCTCCGACCCCACCCAGGAGTCGGCGCCTGCTGCCCCTGATCCCAATCTGACCCACACCATCCTCATTCGCTCCGAGCCCGCCGACAGGCGTTTCACCAGCACTGGCTGGTTCAATCCCGAAACCGTCGTGCCTCCCCCGGCAGATCAGCGCGATAAGGACCCCTACACCCTCGCGGTCGCGGTCGATCGCAAACTCGTCGACGGCTCCGCACAGCGTGCGGTTGTCGTCGGGTGCGGCCCGTGGTTCTACACCGGCATCCTCAGCCGCCTGGCGATCGATCCGAATCAGGGGCTCATTCTCCCCGCTAGCCCCGGCAACGTCGAGCTGCTCCTCAACTCCGTCCTCTGGCTCGCGCACCAAGACGACCAGATCGCTCCCAGTGCCCTGGCCCGCTCCGCTCCGCGCATCGGCCCCATGACCACGGCTGTACGCGCCGGCTGGTGGTGGACCCTCGTCGCCGGTCTGCCCGTCCTCAGCCTCCTTGCCGGCGCCGCAGTTTGGTTCATGCGTCGCGGTTGATCTTCATGTCCCTCCCGCCCTTATTGAGCGAGTCGCTCTCATGAATACCAAGACCACCCTCGCCATTCTCATCCTGGCCATCGTCCTGGCTGTCCTCGGCATCATGAAGTTCCGCTCCGGGGCCACGCCAGCCGTCCCCTCAGAATCCGTCGACGCCGCCCGCCCACTCCTTGACGCGGTCAAATTCAACACCGCCGACGTCACCGCCATCGACCTCAAGCGCGCCTCAGACGATTCCGCCTTCCGCTTCGAGAAAGGTGACAACGACGCCTGGCAGCAAACAGCGCCTATCCCATTCGACATGGAGGGTTGGCAGATTGAGGGCCTCGCGACTGATGCGGCTGGTCTCAAGGTCTACCAGACCATCACACCCAGCCAACTGACCGGCGACCTCTCGCTCGACACCCTCGCGCTCAATCCGCCCGCCGCTTCTCTCACCTTCACCATGAAGGATGGCTCACCGGTCCGCCTCGACCTGGGCCGCATGTCTCTGGCCGGCAAGGCCTACGCCCGACTCGACCCCGCCGGAGATGTCTTCCTCGTGGACGACACCCTGCACAAACGCGTGCTCCAGCGCGATCCGCGCGAGTGGCGCATCCGCTCCATCTTCTCCGATCGCGATTCCGATCCCGCCCAGGTTTCCATTCAAGATCACGATGCCCAGACCTCGTTGGTCATCTCCCGCGTCGACAGCCGTTGGCGCATGCTCCAACCCGTATCCACCCATCTCGACCCTCAAGCAGTCGATCGTTTTGTCAACACCCTCCAGTCCGCCTCCATCCGCGGCTGGGTCGTCGATGCGCCCGATTCCCTCGCCCTCTACGGACTCGACAATCCCGCCCGCACCATCTCCCTTCGCATTGACAAGGTCCAGCCCGATTCCTCCGTTCAGTCCACGTCTCAGACTTTGCTCGTCGGGTCCCCCATCGACCTGACCGACAAGTCCCGCTACGCGAAACGCGCTGAGCGCAAGGACGTCTTCACCATTTCCGGCCCCTCAATCGACCAACTCAACCCCAAGGTCGAAACCCTCATCTCCAAATCCGTCCTCGGGATCGCTCCCGCCGAAATTCGCGCCCTGGATGTCAAGGGTCAGGGCGGGTCTTTCCGTCTCGAACGCACCACCGACTCATGGTCTCTGCGCAAGGAAGGACGCGATGCCCAGCCCGCCGACCCCGAGGTCGTCGAGCATTTCCTCACGCTTCTCACGACCCCCCGCAACGCGCTCACCCTCGGCTCATTGCCCGCCGACGGCCCGCAGGCCGCCATGGCCGAAGTTGCCGTCGAGGACTTTGGCAACGCCCGCATCGCCTTCATCAAGATCGCACAGGTGAAGACCGATCCCCAGCCTCCCTCCACAGAAAAACCCTCCATCCTCACCTCCTACGACGCAGGCGATGGAGTCCTCCGCACCGACGCAACCGACACGCTCCCCGCCCTCAATCCCGATGCCTATGTCGTCGAGGACGCTGCGCCGGCGGCCGTCGATCCTTCCGCTCCCGCCGCGCCCGAGCCGTCCAAGTAAACAGGCCTCATCCGTTGATGATGCGATCCTTCACCGCGATGGCGGGAAATCCCAGGCACACCTTCCACGCCGGCAGGCTTTTGAGCACTGTCGACCGCGCGCCCACCACCGTTCCCTTGCCAATGGTGACATTGGGCCCCACAAACACGTCCGCCGCAATCCACACGTCATCTTCGACCATGATCGGCGGCCGCAGCAGCGGCATGTCCTGCCGGGTGTATTCGTGCGTTCCGGCGCACAGGTGCGCATACTGGCTGATCGACACCCGCGCTCCGATCGTGATCGTCCCCAGGCAGTACAGGATCGCGTGATCCCCCACCGAACTCTGCGCCCCGATGGTCAGGTTCCACGGCACCTCGATGCTCACCGTCGGCCTGATCCGCGCGCTCGCGTCCACCTTCGCTCCAAACATCCGCAGGAGCATTCCTCGCCATCCGTAGGCCACCCGCGGGCTCCAGCGAAACAGCGTCCCCTGCACGAGATACCAGAGCGCGCGCACGATCTTCTGCTTGGTCGTCCACGCGCTCACATGCCGCGCTTCCACCGCGCTTCCTTCCTGGGTGTTCATCGTGGCGCTCTCCGCGTTGGTCACGCTCCGCCTGCCTTTCGCGCCTTCCGCTGCATCTCCTCATGCTTCGCCAGCGAAATGAACTCGTACCACGCCATCAGCCGGCACATGCAGAAGCCCGCATACCCGTCCAGAAACCCCCGCTG
The DNA here is from genome assembly GCA_044229655.1 of Phycisphaerales bacterium. Lineage (GTDB taxonomy): Bacteria > Planctomycetota > Phycisphaerae > Phycisphaerales > UBA5793 > JBGASM01. The sequence continues at coordinate 34,125 of JBGASM010000006.1, forward strand.
CAGCACATAACTGTACAGAAACCGCAGCGTCGGCCGCATCGGCAGCCTCCGTGTCTTCGCCTTGAGCCACCGCCGCCGCGCGATCGGCCCGCCCAGCAGCGACGGCGTCACGCCCCCTTCGTCCTTCGCCTCCATCGCATGCGCTTCCCACGTCGAGTACCGGTTGTGCTTCTCCACCCACGTCGCCAGGTCCGGATACGCGTAGTGCAGGAAATCGGCCTTGAGGTATCCCGCTTCGCCCGTGTTCAGGACAATGTGCTCATGCACTTCGTTGTCCCCCGAGCCCGTCTGCCCCAGGGTTCCGATCCGCTCATATCGCCCCGCCCGGTGCTTCAGCAGCCGCACGTTCCACGACGGGTAGTACCCGCAGTGCTTGATCCATTGCCCCATGAACATGAAGCGCCGGTTCAGCCAGTACCCGTCCCCGCATCCGTTCCCCTTCGGATTTCTCCCCGTCACCACTTCCACGACTTCCGCCGTGAGTTCTGGAGTCATGTGCTCGTCCGCATCCATGATGAGCACCCACTCGTGACGCCACGGCACGTTCTCCAGCGCCCAGTTCTTCTTCTTGGGCCATCCCTCAGCGCTGATCGCAAACTGATATACCTCCGCCCCCATCGCCTGCGCCAGCGGGATCGACAGGTCCGTCGAGCGTGAATCGATCACGCACACCTGCTCCGCCCACGCCGTGTGCCGGATGCACTCTGCAATGTTCGCCTGTTCGTTCTTGATCGGAATCAGCACCGACACCGGCACCGACGCCCGTGCCGGCCACTTCCCCGGCGGCGGTTCATTCGGCCGCACTTGCGCAATCAACCCCTCCGCCCGCGCATCGCGCGCCTCCGGCCTTGCCATGCCTTGACGCCCGCTCACCTCCGGTGTTGCGCTTCTCGCATCCATGCTGCCCATCAGCGTAGCCGTCACGCCGCCTCCCGCTTTGTTTTCATGCGCGAAACGCGCTCCCCGCCGGGCCGGGCCATCCCCGTCACTTCGCACAGGATCGCCTCAATTTCAGCGCACGCGATGCCCCGGTCGTACCGCTCCTCCAGGGCGCGCCTGCCCCGTGCTCCCATTTCTTGTGCTCGCGCCCGATCCCGCGCCATCTCCTCAATCACCGCTGCAAACCTCGCCACATTCCCCGCCGCCAGCGCCCGTCCGCACCCTTCTTCCTCAATCACGCGTGCAATCTCGCTTCCCGTCGGCCCCACATACACCACCGGCCGCCCCGCCGCCAGCACGCCAAACAGCTTGCTCGGCACAATCAATCCCTCCGCGCCCTCCACCATCGACACAAGGTGAACGTCCGCTAGCGTGAGCGATTCCCCCAGCCGCTCCCTCGGCTGGTATCCCTTGAACTGCATGTTCGTCAGCCCGTGTGCCTTGGCAAACTCCTGTGCTTCTTTGTGCCGCTGCCCGCTGCCGACGAACAGAAACACAATGTCCCCTCGCCCTGCCAGTTGCTTCGCGCCCTCAAAAATCGTGGTGGCTTCGTGCATCGCCCCGAAGTTCCCCGAATACATCACCACGAACTTCCCGGCCAGACCCCACTCCTCGCGCAGCGGATTCACGGCCTTCGCGATCGGATCGACTTCGTTCTTGTCCGCCCACACCCGCACGATCTCCACCTTCGCGCCGTCAATCCCCTTCGCAACAATCCGCTCCCGCATGCACCGCCCCAGCGCGATCACCCGATCCGCCCGCCTCAAGATCATCCGGTGAATTCCCTCCAGCCTTCGCGTCAGGAACGCCCCTTCCTTCATCATTCCGTACAACACCGGCACATCCGGATACAGATCCATTGCCCAGTACACGAACCTCGTGCCTTTCACCGCCCGCAGCATCACCCCCGCCAGCGCAATGAACGGCGGCGTCGTGAACGCCACGCACACATCGCATCTCCGCACCGCCAGCGCCTTCCACAGCGCCAGCACATACCACATGCCGAAATCAATCAGTCGACCCACCGTCCCCGACTTGCCGAAGCGGCTCGCCCCCACTCGAAAAATCTCCACGCCCTCGACCACTTCATGCTTCGGCAGCGTCGCCCCCTTCTGTCCGTAAATCGATCGCGACGCGATCGCCACCACCTGGTGTCCCTGCCGCCGCAGGTGCAGCGCAAGGTCCCACCCATGCTGCGCCGTCGCCGCCACATCCGGATAAAACGTCTGATTGATCAGCAGCACGCGCATGTGTGTTCTGGTCCTGACGGAATCTTGGTTGGCTGGGCGCCACGTGCGGCTCGGTCCGCCGGGTGCATTCCCTTAAACGACCATCTCACCCCGCGCCTTCGCGCTCGCGGCAGTTATCTTCGCGTTTCCATGCCGCCGGGTCCACATAATCCCCCGCCTTATCCACTCCCCGCCTTATCTCCTCGGCCACCGCCCTCTTCATCTCTTCCATCGCCGGCTGCCCCCCGCCCATCACCTTCTCCATGCTCGTCACCTCCCGTCCTGTCAGCCCGCAGGGCACGATCGTCCCGAAGTGCATGAGATTTGTCGTGACGTTGAGCGCGAGCCCGTGCATCGTCACCCCGCGCGAAATCCGTACCCCAAGCGCGCAGATTTTCGCACTTCTCATCCCATCCTTCACCCACACTCCCGTCGCGCATCGATCCCGCTCTCCGGCCACACCCCATCGCGCCATCGCTCGGATCACCACCTCCTCCAGCCACCGCATGTACGCATTCACCCCCAGCCCCAGGCCCCTGAGATCCAGAATCGGATACGCCACCAGTTGCCCCGGCCCGTGATACGTGATGTCCCCTCCTCGGTCCGTCTCACACACCTCGATCCCCAGCGTCGCCAGCATCTGCTCACTTGCTCTGAGATGCTCTCTGGCTCCCAGCCGCGCTGACACCGTGATCACCGCCGGCTCGTGCTCCACGAAAAACACCGGGCACACCACCGGCCTGCCTCCCCCGGCAATTCGCGCCGCCACCTCGTCCCGCGCCGCCGCTTGCCGCGCATACGCCTCCCGATATCCCATCCTCCCCAGATCGATGAACTCCAGATCGATCATCTGTTGCCTCACCCCGCCACGCTCACTTCCCGTTTCTTCTTGGTCACTTCCACGCGCGCGCCGCCCTCTTGCCTCAGACCCGCTCGCTCCCTCTCCCGCTGCAGATGCATCTTCAGGTATCGCCCCGTGTGGCTCTCCGCGCACGCCATCACCTTGGCCGGCGGCCCTTCCGCCACGACCCGCCCGCCCGCGTCCCCTCCCTCGGGCCCCAGGTCAATGATCCAGTCCGCGCACTTGATCACGTCCAGATTGTGCTCGATCACCACGAGTGTGTGCCCCCGCTCCGCCAGGCGGTCCAGCACCGACAGCAGCTTCTTCACATCCGCAAAATGCAGACCCGTTGTCGGCTCGTCCAGCACGTACAGCGTGTGAAGCGTTTCTCCGCCGATCGTCGGCCCCTTCCCCAGTTCCGTCGCCAGTTTGACCCGCTGCGCTTCCCCGCCCGAAAGGGTCGTCGACGGCTGCCCCAGTTCAATGTAGTCCAGCCCCACGTCGCGCAGGCACGTCAGCATCTGCAGAGTCTTCGCGTGCGCCTCGAAAAACCCGATCCCCTCCTCCACAGTCATCCTGAGCACATCCGCAATCGTCTTGTGCCGATACGTCACCTCCAGCGTTTCGCGGTTGAACCTCGCCCCCTTGCACACTTCGCATTGCACGTAAACATCCGGCAGGAAGTGCATCTCGATCTTCTTCGTCCCCTGCCCTTCGCACGCTTCGCACCGCCCGCCCTTCACGTTGAACGAAAATCGCCCCGGCTCATACCCCCGGATCTTCGCTTCCTTCGTCTTCGTATACAGCGTTCGGATGTCATCCCAGATGCCCGTGTACGTCGCCGGATTGCTCCTGGGCGTCCTGCCGATGGGCGTCTGATCCACATCCACCACCCGCGCGATGGGTTTCAATCCGGTGATCTTTGCGTGCGCCCCAGCCTTCTCCTTTGCATCGCTCAGCTCCCGCATCGCCGCCTTGAGCAGGATCTCATTCACCAGCGTCGACTTGCCCGATCCGCTCACCCCTGTCACGCACACCAGTCCCCCCAGCGGGATCCGCACGTCGATGTTTTTGAGGTTGTTCTCTTTGGCCCCTCTAATCACAATCCCCTTCTCGAGATTCATCTTCCGCCCGCTCCCGCTGGGCCGCTCAATCACGTCCTGCCCCGAGAGATACCGCGCCGTCACCGAGTTCCCATCCGCCACAATCTCCTCGTACGTTCCCTCGCTGATGATCCGTCCCCCGTGCACGCCCGCCCCAGGCCCCATATCCAGGATGTGATCCGCCGCCCGGATCATCTCCTCATCATGCTCCACCACGATCACCGTGTTCCCGATGTCCGACAGCCTGCGCAGGGTTCCGATGAGTCGGTCATTATCACGCTGGTGCAGCCCGATCGTCGGTTCATCCAGCACATAGCACACACCCACCAGTCCCGTGCCCACTTGCGTCGCCAGGCGGATTCGCTGCGCTTCCCCGCCCGAAAGCGTCCCCGTCCGCCGGCTCAGGTTCAGGTAATTGAGTCCCACGCTGGCCAGGAACCCCAGCCGCGCATGCACTTCCTTCAGGATCGGCCCCGCGATCTTCTTCTGCTCCTCGGAGAGCGCGAGATTTCCGAAAAACTCCTCCGCATCCCGCACCGTCATGCCCGTCACATCCGAGATGTTCGCGCGTGATCTCTTCTCTCCCCCTTCCAGGAACACGTGCAGCGCCTCGATCTTTAGCCGCTGCCCTCCGCACGTCGGGCATGGCGTCTGGCTCAGGAACGCGCTGAGCTTCTCCTTCACGTTTGGATTCTGCGTCGTCGTGAACCACTCCTGCAGACTCGGAATCACACCCTTGAACTTCGCCCCGTACTTCTCCTCATCCTTGGCCGTCGCGCCGTACAGCACGATCCTCCGGATCTCCGGACTCAGGCTCGAATACGCTGCACGCGGGTCCACTTTGAATCGCTTGCAGAACCGCTTCAGGATGCTGGTGAACCACGCCCGCGCGCCCGCCCCGATCTTCGTCCACGCCGTGATCGCCCCGTAGGCTACGGCCTGATCCGGCTCGCCCACCACCAGGTCCGCGTCAAATTCCTGGATCGTCCCCAGCCCCGCGCACGACCCGCAGGCGCCGAACGGTGAGTTAAACGAAAACAGCCTCGGCTCCAGTTCCTCCAGTGAGCACTCCGGATGATCCGGGCACGCATACTTCTCGCTGAACGTCGCATCCGTCCACTTCTCGCTTGTGCCCTCTCCTTCCGCGCGGGCCACCACGATCGACCCGTGGCCCACTTTCAGCGCCGTCTCGACCGAGTCCGCCACCCGCTGCCTTCCCTCCGCCTTCACGATCACCCGGTCCACCACTGCCTCGATGTCGTGCTGCTCATACCGCCCCAGCCCTAGCGGGTTCTCCCCTGGCTCCTTGAGCGCATCGCGCAGGTCCACCACCTTCCCGTCCACCCTCGCCCGCACCATTCCATCCTTGTGCAGTTCTTCCAGCACATCCCGGTGAAAACCCTTTTTTCCCCGCACCACCGGCGCCATCAGCAGCAGCTTCGCCCCCTCGCCCATCCCCATGATCGCATCCACGATCTGCGTCGCCGACTGCCCCTTGATCTCCCGCCCGCACCGCTTGACCGTCGTGCCTCCCTTCCCCTTCTTCTCTTCCATGATGTGCCAGCACCGCGGCGTCCCGCACCGCGCATACAGCAGCCGGAGATAGTCGTAAATCTCCGTCGTCGTCGCCACCGTCGAGCGCGGGTTCGCGCTTCCTGACCGCTGCTCGATCGCGATCGTCGGCGGCAGTCCCTCGATTCCCTCCATGTCCGGCTTCTGCAACTGGTCCAGGAACTGCCGCGCATACGCCGACAGGCTCTCCATGTACTTCCGCTGGCCCTCTGCGAAGATCGTGTCAAACGCCAGTGATGACTTCCCCGACCCCGACAGCCCCGTGATCACCACGAGCCGGTCGCGCGGAATGTCCACATCCACCTTCTGCAGGTTGTGTTCCTTCGCCCCCCGGACCCGAATCAAGTTCCGCGAATCGTGTGTCGCCATGATGAACGCAAATCATAGAGACGCTTTCAGGCGATCGTGGGGAGATTGCCTGTCACCCAAGACGGTCATTCGATTCAGCTATGTCGACAGTCTGGGAGAATCCGGGCGTTTCTATTGACGAATCCCGCATCACCGCTTTTGAGCGCGCCGCTCGGATTTCGCTCCCCGACGACTATCGCCGCTTCTTGCGTGATCACAACGGTGCGCTGCCCGTCCGTCGGATCTATCCCATCCGCGAGTCTGCGTACTTTCACAAGGGCGTGATTCGGCGGTTCCTGCAATTGGGAGCTCAGGCAGAATCAGACGATCTGCTCAGTGCGTATCTCTTGTTTCGTGATGTCTCGCCCTCGGTGCTCCCAGTTGCGCCGGATCAATCGGGCTGCATGCTTTGCATTTCGCTCGATGGGCTGACCCATGGGCGGGTTGTTTGGTGGAACTGGTACGCGCACATGGGATACCAGCCTCCACAGTCTGAATCAGGTCGTCTCTTGTATCCGGTTGCAGACTCGTTTGAGGCATTGCTCGAGTTGCTGGAGCCGGGTGACGGGATCTGATCGTCGCCCTCCGGGTGGGTGTCACCCCATCCCCCCGCACCCCCCTTGCCGCTTCCCGCATCCGCACATCCCGCTGTGCACGTGCCCTCCGCCCGTTCCCGCTCCCGCCTCCCCGCTCACCCCGAACACCGACAACTTCCGCACGAACTTCCTCCCCAGCCCTTTGGGATCATCCACAGGGTCGTCCGCCGCCTTCATCGGCCGCAGCAACTCGATCGTCTCCCCATCCTCCACGCTCACGTATTCATACATCGGCATAGTGCAAAATCCTACGCACAGACTCACAACATCCTCCGCTCATCCGCTTCACTGCGCTAATTCAGCAGATACGGTCGCACATTTGACACCCTGCATCCCAGCACTTCCACCGCTTGGAAGAACAACAAATCCCCGGTCATGTCCATTGAAAACCGGAACGTGATCCTTGCCTGTCCATTCTGGTCGGCTCGCTCATGCCCCATCAGGATTGGTCGATGAAGACTCAGCGTTGTGCCCGGGCACTGAGGGATTGCTGCCTCTCCCTGCCGCTGCGCGCCGAAGAAAAACACCTGAGCCCCCGCCGTCGCACAGAAAGTTCGCATGTGCCAGTAGCGGTAAGGATCCTTTCGCGGAGTCGCCAGCGTCATTCCTACAGGCACGGTCCCGTCAAAGAGATAGACCGCCCCTTTCCCTCGCGAATTTGCCACCGCTCCAACCAGCCAGGCGTTCGGCGCGCCAGCCGCGACAAAACCATCGCCCGCTGCCAGAGGGGGGAGGAGTTCATATCCATCTCCAAGAGCGTCGCTACGGTCTGTATCTGAACCAAAGAGATAGCCCGAAAATCTCCACCCATCGATGGCATCATGCCGGTAGAGCCCGCATGGATCACCGGCAAGACCTCGGTTCAGCCCCTCACCAAATCCATTACCGATCCCAAGATCTCCCCAGAACGGCCCGATTCCCGAATCAGGTTCATCGAGAGTGTCTTCAAGAATGGGCAGGTCGCCGTCGAGTGAGTAGATGTATGTGTTGAACTGCGCGTGGACAATCACTGACCCCGGGGCGTGATGGATTTGCTCGCCATATTCCCCTTCATTCCGAATCGTGGGTTCGTGCATGGTGTTTGCAATTTCCCAGACCCCATTGCTCCCCTTCCGAAGAACCTGAACTTCACCTGCACGCTCCAGATTGTCGACCGTTGCTTGGTATATGCCGACAAATACGCTTTTATCTTCGACGGCTAACGGTCCAAGCCCAACTTCGCTCTGTCCATATTGAACATCAATCTTGCCTGCCGAACCCCAATCGTGCTCGCTCGCCTCGTAGATTCGAACTCGTAAGGTGCTTCCGTTGGTCGACATGACGGCGAGAATGCCGTCGTCCATGGCGATGCACTCGCCGAATCGGCGGTCCGGAGACGATTCGCTCGGATTAGGTAGCGTGGAGACCAACGTCCAGTGGCCGTCCGACGAACGCTCATAGAGATCGATTTTCCCTTGATAGTTCCCTTGTCCAATGTCAAAGTATGGCGTCCCGATCGCAAGGATGCCATCGCTCATTGCAATCGATTCTGCAATACCCGACTGACTGTTGCCGGTGTTTTCAATCCGTCTTTCCAGCCACCACTTTCCGTCCGCCTGGCGTCGATACACATACACCGCGCTGTCTTCTGCGACCGCCAGTGAGTCCCCATCCGCCGCCAGAAGTCGTCCGAAGTTTGACCAGTCGCCCTCCTCGATTGGCGGTGTCAACTTCTGAAACTCGTTGGTCACATCTTCGCATTGCGCTTGGGCGCTCCCTACGCCCCATCCAAACGCAATCACAGCCCCAACCGCCAGCATCCGTCCGCAACGTCGCTGCCAGGTTCTCATCGCTGCCGCTCCTTCCATGACTCCCGCGAAACACTACGCGGCGTCGATGCGGCAGCCTACTCGCCTCTCCCCTCACCCTCCCGTCCCCGGCATCCCCGTGACCGCCAGGTTCTTGTCAAACTCCAGGCGGAACGCGTATTCCTGTGCATACGCCTTCAGCCCCGTCGCCCCTGCCGGCGCTTGTACATCCCAGCGCAGCATCCCGCGCTTGCGATCCCCCTCCAGGTACTCCTCTTCTTTGCACAGGCCTTCCTCGCCTTTCGTCAGCGTCAGCCGGATGTCCGCCCCGTTCTGAATCACCGGCAAACGGTCCATTAACCGCACATTCGCAGCCTTCTCCCCGAAATTCTCGACCATCAGCCGATAGGTCAGATGCACCACCCGGTTGCCGCCCTGCACTTCTTCCTTCCGCTCCACCAGTTCCCGGCTCGTCCGCACCGATGAATCAATCCCGAAGCCCAGTACCACCTTTTCTCCCGCCGCCACCGTCGGCATCTCATCTTGCCCGACAAATTGTCCCGCCACATAGGTCGACGCCGGCCCCGCCAGCAGCACCGTGGTCGATGTGTTTGTCACCAGGGCTTCTTCATACACATACGACGTGAGCAGAGGCGCAGCCCTGCGGTAGAACTCCGCCTGCATCGGGATCGCCGCGATCTGGATCAATTGCCGGTCCGACCGGCTCGGCAGGCTCGTCCTCTGGCCCAGCACATACGCAATGCTCAATCCCTCCTGCCCTCCCGGCGTCGGTTCCTTCACGCGCTGGGAGTCATCCTTCGAGCGGTTGTCGATGTTCCCCGACGCCGCGATGTCCAGCGTCTGCATCTTGAGCGAGATCGTGTTGAGCGTGGAGTCCGCTTCCTCTAGTTTCGCTTTGTCGAAAATGTCGTACTGGCCGCCCCCTCCGCCGCCGCCCCCCGGCGCTCCGGATGCTGTGATATACGCCACCCTGCTCCGCTCCGCCTGCTCCTGCTCGGCATACACCTTTCGCACCGCGTCCGCCCACTCCGCCTGGTCGCGCACCTGCCCCAGTTCCGCCGCCACCGGGTCACTCCCCATCGGCGCCAGCGCCACCATGAGCGGGTCCAGCTTCGGCGCTCGCGCCACCAGCGAAGGTGTCGCCGTCGAAAGCGTCATCGCCACGTCATTCCAGTCCTCCCCGCTCCGCTGCTCCACCGACGCAAGGTACTCCACCCGCACTCCCGCCCGGTCCTCCTCAGTCCGTACGTTGTACGACGGTGACCACGTCGCCCCCTCCACGAGGTACTTCAAGCGCACGCTCGCCCCGCCCTGCGTCGCATTCACCAGCATCACCGCTTCCCGCACCGATTTGTTCGATCCGCCCGCCGTCTCATCCCTCTGTCTCTGTAACAGATCCATCTTCTCGCGCAAGCCGCGCTCTTCCCTCCCCAGCCTGATCATCTCTTCCGCAATCCGTGCGCGCTCCTCAAACGAGAACTTCGCCATCGTCTTGAGCGTCTCCGGGTCCAGCACCCCCTTCGTCAGTTCCGTGCTCGCCGTCGGCGCGACGAACCCCTCCATTTTCTCGAGGTATGCACGCTGCTCATCCAGTTGTTTGCGCTTGCTCTCGTTGAGCGCAAGGTCGTCCCCCAACGCCCGCATCTGCTCGTCAATCTTCCTTACTTCCTCGCGCACATCCGCTTCCACCGCCCGCGTCCGAAATCGCACGCTGCGCACTTCCAGCCCGCTCCCCGCTTCCGCCGCCAGGCTCCCCGGCAGGATGTACGCCGGTAGGTCCGTCACCACGATCTCGTGCAGCCCCGCTGCCTTGGGCGCATCCACCACCCGCGTCACCTGCGCCTGCCCTCGATATACCGTGACCGCCTCGATCCTCCCCGCGCTCGTGATCGTCTCCGCCTCCGCGCTGCCCCAGGTCCACAGCAGCATCATCACCGGTCCCGCAACCACCATCGACTTCCGCACACCCATCCCGCCGACCAGCTGCCTGCCGCCCATGGAAAACTCCTGTTGAAAATTCCTTGTTCTCTGCACGTACGACGTTCCACGCGCCTCCCCGTTCAGCCGCCCCAGCACTTTTTTCGTCCCTACTTCTTGTTCATCCCCATAACCCCCCGCAGGACCAGCCCCATCCCTGCCAGCGCCAACACCGCACCCACCACCGTCAGGACCACCGGCATCGATGCCAGCCCCCCGGCAAACTTCGCCTTCCACGTCTCCACCGTCAGCCCCATCACCCCGACAATCAGCATCAGGAATCCCGTCCCCTCCACCACCGCGCCAATAACCATCATCAGCCGCGGATTCTCAAACATCACAACGTCTCCCTTCTCGCCAATGTCAACATCTCGATACACTATGCCGGCAGCCCTGCTCACCCCATTCGCGGCACGCCGCTCATGCCACCCCTTCCCGATCCCTATCCCCTCGACCCGCTTTCGGCCCCTTTCCGCATCAGCCTCACGCCTCCCGGCTCCAAGAGCCTGACCAATCGCGCCCTCCTCCTCGGCGCCTTGGCCCAGGGTTCCTCAACGCTCTCTCACGCCCTCGACGCCGATGACACCCGCGCCATGCGCAGCGCGCTGCACGCCCTCGACGTCCCCTTGCACGTCGAGTCGGACACCATCCACGTCACCGGCGGTCCCGGTCGCCTGCCCGGCGGTGGTCCCGTCGATGTCGCCTCCTCCGGCACCGCCGCCCGCTTCCTCTCCGCCGCCGCCCTGCTTGCCCCCGAACCCGTCGTCATTGACGGATCAGAGCAGATGCGCCGCCGCCCCATGGGCGAACTTATCGCCCTCCTTCGCGCCCTTGGCGCTCGCATCGAAGAACTCCGGGCTCCCGCGCACCTCCCCCTGCGCATCCATCCGCTTCTCACCCAGCAGGCCGACACGCTCGACATCGGACCCACCCTCTCCAGCCAGTTCATTTCCGCCCTCCTCCTGGTTGCTCCTTGCCTCCCGCGCGGACTCCGCCTGACCAACTCTTCGCGTCAGCCCCTGACTTCTCCTTCCTACGTCGCCATGACCCTCGGCCTGATGCACGAATTTGGCGCCGCCATCGACGCTCCCACCCTCGATGACATCCGGATCTCGCCAGCTCCATATCGCGCCTGTGCATACGCCGTCGAGCCTGACGCCTCCAGCGCATCCTATTTCCTCGCGGCCGCCGCCCTCATCCCCGGAAGCGTTTGCACGATTGAGGGTTTGGGCAAGAACTCGCTCCAGGGCGATGTCGCCTGTGCAGATGCCCTCATGCAGATGGGCGCGGGGCTCACCTTCGGGCCTGATTTCATCTCCATCATCGGCCACCACGATCTCCACGGCATCGACATCGACCTCTCCGGCATGCCCGACGTCGCGATGACCCTCGCCGTTGCCGCACTATCGGCGCGCGGCCAGACCGTGCTCCGCGGGCTCCACACCCTCCGCCACAAGGAAAGTGATCGCCTCCTTGCTCTCCAGCGCGAACTCACCAAGTTCGGCGCTGAGGTCGAAATCGAGGATGATGCCATTCTCTCGATCGATCCGCCCCGATCGCCTCTCACCGGGCGCATCGAAGTCGAAACCTATGAGGATCACCGCATGGCGATGGCCTTCGCGGTCGCGGGACTGCGCGCCCCCGGCGGCGTGCACATTTTGAATCCAGCTTGCGTCAATAAGACTTACCCTGCCTTCTGGGAAACCCTCGCGACACTGTGCGCCTCTGTGGTGAAATAGGCGCTCGCATCTCCTTTGGAAGGTCAATTCCATGCGCAATAGCAGGACACCGGACTCATCCACGCGCAAACGCGCTCGCTCTTCACCCGCCTCGCTTGGTGCAGGAGACGACTGGCGTGTCAAGGTTCTCGCCCAGGCGCGTTCGCTCATCCTCAAGGCCGATCCGCAGGTGATCGAGGAGATCAAGTGGCGTACGCCCTCCAACGCCATGCGCGGCGTTCCCGTTTGGTCGCATCCCGCCTGCGGCATCATCTGCACTGGCGAAACATACAAAAACGCCGTCAAGTTCACCTTCGCCCGCGGCGCTGCGTTGCCCGATCCATCCGGCCTCTTCAACGCCGGCCTCTCCGGCGGTACTCGCCGTGCCATCGATGTGCATGAGGGCGGTCAGCTGCCTTCCAAAGCCTTCACCGCCCTCATTCGCGCGGCCATTTCCGCAGCATCCTCCGCTCCGCGCCGCTCCTCCTCCGGGAAATCCGCCCGCCCGCGCTCTGCTCCGCGCGCTGACGCGGCCCCCGTTCTTCTCAGCGGCGGAAACCCGCAGATTCCCAAGGGGTTTGGCGATGCTCCGGTCCAGGCTTACATCGCCGCCATGCCCGATTGGAAACACGCCGTCGGCCGCCGCCTGGATGACCTGATCACTGCTGCCTCTCCCTCGGTGCGCAAGGCGGTGAAGTGGAACTCGCCGCTGTACGGAGCCGCGGACGAAGGCTGGGCCCTGAGTTTCCACTGCTTCGACAAGTACGTGAAGGTGGCTTTCTTTCGCGGATCTTCCTTGCAGCCTCCGCCCCCCGGCACGTCCAGGCAGAAAGAAGTCCGCTACCTCGATGTCTATCCCGATGGCTGGGGGAGCCCGCGTCGCTTCGATGACCGGCAGTTCACTTCCTGGGTCAGGCAGGCCCTCGCACTGCCCGGCGAAAAAATGTAACCCTCTAGCGAACCCCTCATCCGCCCTGACCGTGGAGCGCATCCAGCGTCGCCCGCCACTGCGCCGCCTTCTCCCCGCGCTCCGCCGTCGGCTCCGCAGCGTTCCACTTCTCGAACAGTTCCACCTGCGCTTCCACCGTCAGCGCCAATTCCCCGCCCGCCGGCCCATCCTTGAGTCCCGCATAGGCCTCGTCCAGAAGCGTTCGCGCCTCGTCATATCGCGCCAGGCCCGTGAGCGCGCGCCCGAGTCGCGCAGCCGTCACCAACGCCTGCGGATGCCCCGCGGGCAGCCGCTCCTGCAGCATTCCTAGCGCTTCGCGCAGGCGCGCTTCCGCTTCCGCATACTGGCCCAGTGAGTATTTCACCCGCCCCCAACCCGCCAGGCTGCCCGGCAATCCCATGTGGTCAGGCCCGACACGCCGAAACAGCGCTACCGCTCGACCATACTCCTCGTCCGCTTCCGCAAACCGCGCGGTGTCGCGCAGGATCGCCGCCAGGTTGTTGTGCATCGTCGCCACGTCAACATGCTCTGCTCCCGGCGTCCGTAAGCGGATCGCCAGCGCCTGTCGGTACAGCGGCTCAGCCTCCGTGATCTTTCCCTGCAGATGCAGCGCCGCCGCCAGGCTGTTGAGTGATTTGGCGTAGTCCGGATGCTCCTCGCCCAGCGCGCGGAAAGTCTCGGCCACTTCTCTGAAAATCGGCTCGGACCCCGCATAGTCTCCCCGCTGCTGCATGATCAGTCCCAGCACCGTCATGCTCGCCCCGATGCTCTGCGCGCTCCGCCCTGCACGCCGCTCGGCATTGATGACTGCCATGAGGCTCGTCTGCGCTTCATCCAGCAGCCCCAGCAGGCGCTGCATGTCCGCAAGATTGTGCAGCGCATCCAGCGCATCCGGATGCTCATCTCCCAGCAGTCGTTGAAATATCGCCAGCGCCTCCTGTTCCAGCGGCAACGCTTCCTCCGCCCGGCCCGACGTCAGGTACAGATTCGCAAGATTGTTCAGGGCCATCGCCAGCGTGTGTTCATCACCTTGCTCCATCGCCCGGCAGGTCTGCACCGACTCCAACAGCGCCGCCTCACCCTCTTTAAGCGCGCCTTCCGCCTGCAGCATGTCTCCGAAGTTCGCCAGCGCCCTCGCCAGCATCTCAGTCCGCCGTGCTTCCTCAGGCAGCGAGCGCAGCAGCGCAATGGTCCCCTCAAACTCACCCCGCGCTCCCTCGAAATCCCCGCGCGACTTCAGAACCACTGCCAGGCTCCCGCGGATCTCCGCTGTGCGCCGGTCCGGCCCCTGCCCGCCCTGCCCGTGCATCCGCAGCGCTTCCCGATACCCCTCCTCCGCCTCGGTAAGCCGATCCAGCCTTTGCAACGCGCGTGCGCGCAGGAATTCCAGGTCCTCCGCTTCGCGCGCCGCGCCGATTGGGTTCTCTCCCGCAATCTCTCGTGCCTCATCCACAAGGTCCAGCGCGGCTTGGTGATCCCCGAGGTTGAAGTAAATCCCCGCCAGCGCCCCCTGCAGGTGCGCCCGCGCCCCCGGCTCGTCCGCGAACTGTTCTTTCATCGTCCGCGCCGCCGGCTCCAGCACGAAGTGGTCCAGCATCGCCCGCGCTGCGTCCGCTGTCGGCCCGGGCCTCACCGCGCCGTCGAACACCGCCAGCTCCGCCGCCACCTCCTCCTCCGTCCGCAGCCGCCGCTGAGGCCACTCCCCGATGTACTCCCTCCGCAGCGCAGCCTCCGCCTGGGCTCGCAGTCTCTCCCGCAGATACGCCCCCATCGCCCGCGTCTCCAGCCCCGCGAGCATCTGACCCTGAAATCCCGACACCCGCTCCGTGAGGTGCCTCTGCCGCGCCTCCCGCACCGCGTAGGTCACCGCGACGATCGCCGTCACCCCCAGCGCCAGCATGAATATCCCGGCGATCGCCACCGGCGTGCGATGCCGCGCGATCGCCTTCCGCAGCACATACGACCGGCTGTCGCGCCGTGCTTCAATTGCCTCCCCGGTCAGAAACCGCTCAATCTCCCGCGCCAGTTCCGCCGCCGAGGCATATCGCCGCGCCGGCTCAGTCGCCATCGCCCGCCCGATGATGATTTCCACGTCCCCCCTGCAGTCCCCCCGCACCCGCCCCAGCGGTTCCACCTTCGGCTGGCTGATCGTCCGCACCGCATCCGCCAGCGAGCGCGTCCCTACCTCCACAGGCAGTTTGCCCGCCAGCAGTTCGTACCCGATGACCCCCAGCGCGTAAATGTCGCTCCGCAGATCAATCGCCTGCGGATCGCCCGAAATCTGCTCCGGGCTCATGTACGCCAGCGTCCCCACGATCTGCCCCACCTGCGTCATCAGCGTCCGATTCTGCATCGCCTGCGTCGTCGTCCGCGCCACGCCGAAGTCCAGGATCTTCGGCTCGCCTCCTTCCGTCACCAGGATGTTGCCCGGCTTCAGATCGCGATGAATCACCCCCTTCTGGTGCGCGTGTTGCACCGCCAGGCACACCTTCCGCAGCAACTCCAACCGCTCCCGCAGCCCAAGCCCTCTCCTCGTCGCATGCGCGGTGAGCGTCTCCCCTTCCACCAGTTCCATCGCGAAAAACGGCACCGCCACCCCGTGAATCGTCGCCGTCCCTGCTTCGTAGATCTCCGCGATCCCCGGGTGATGCACCTGCGCCAGCACCTGCGCTTCAAATTCGAACCGCCGCACAAGTTCCGCAGTCAGGATCGCCGGGTTGATCACCTTGAGAGCCACCAGCCGCGAGGGATTCGCCTGCCGCGCCCGATACACCGTCCCCATGCCTCCCTGTCCCAGCGTCCCGACGATTTCATAGTCCTTGATGCGCTTCGGCGCTGCCCCCAGTCCCGACGCCATCGCCGCCGCCGCGTGCGCCCCTTCTAGCGCCGCCACTCCCTGATCCAGACCCGCCGCCGTCTCGTCATGCGCCAGCAGCCGCTCCACCTCCCGCCGCATCTCATCGTCTCCCCCGCACAACTCCCGAAGCGCCCGCGGCCTCTCCGTCACCGGCAGATCCGCCACCGCCAGGAACACCTCCGTGATCCGCGCGTGCCGCTCGCTGTTCACCGCTCGCCTCCCTGGCCCGTGCCTTCCAGCCGCGACTGCAGCCACGCCCGCGCAAAACGCCAATCCCCCTTCACCGTGTTTTCCGACACATTGAGATGCCTGGCCACAGCTGCCACATCCAGCCCCGCGAAAAACCGCAACTCCACCACCCGCGCCTGCCGCGGACTCACCTGTGCCAGTTCCCGCAGCGCTTCATCCAAGACCAGCAGGTCTACCGCTCCTGCCTCCCGCTCGCCCAGCGCTGCATCCATCCCCGTCGCAATCGTCACCCGCTCACCCGGCGTTTGCCGCTTCTGCGCCTGTTTCATCCGCGCATGATCCACCAGGATCCGCCGGATCGCCTCCGCCGCCACCGCGAAAAAGTGCGCTTCATCATTCCACTCCGCCCGCGACTGCTGCGCCAGCTTCAGATACGCCTCGTGCACCAGCGCCGTCGGCTGCAGCGTGTGCCCCGCGTTCTCCTGCCGCAGCCGCGCCGCCGCCAGCGCCCGCAGCGACTCATACACCTGCCCTACATACTGGTCAGGCATCCTCGGATCAGGAACAGGAGTCTCGTGTGCTGCGTCCGCCATTGGCCCACGTCTCGCCTCCTCCCGCCGCCCTTACCGCCCCATCATAACTCCCCCCAAAGCCCTTCTCCCCAGCCCCTTCCCTCGCCCAATCCTCCCGCCTCAGGAAAAAACTCGAAAATCGCGCCTTTCCATTGTCCCTCCTCCGCGCCTTTTTCGCGGTTCCTAATGACCGGACACGGCAATCAAACGTCGAACCAGCCTTCGACTCCGTGCTCCGGATGTGATCTCGACCGCATGCAAGGTAAGGAGCCGACCCATGACCGCATCCAGCCGTACCGTCTTCGCCTTCTCCCTCATCCTCTCAATGAGCACAGGATTCAGCCTCCTGGCTTCCTCCCCCGAAGCCCCCGAGATGCTGCTCCCGGGCTATCAGGTTCCCCAGCAGTTCCTCAGCATCCCCGCCCCGCCCGACTCATCGTCTGACGGCCTCCCCGTCGACGGTGGTATTGACGCCGGCGCTGATGACGAAATCGAGAACCCCGCCGCCTACCGCACCTACAGCCAGCCCTGGACCGCCCCCGCCGCCGCCTTCCGTTCCCGCGTGCTCGGCTGCCCAGCCCCCGTCCCCATGGACCGCGTCTGCACCGATGACTTCGGCTTCACCGCCAATGGCCAGGTCATCCGCCTGCGCTGGTGGGGCGTCCTCCTCGCCCAGGCCCAGATCGGCCGCACCTACCACATCGCCATCTACAACGATGCGAACTGCACCCCCGACGCCATGCTCTACCAGACCTGCATCGTCCCCCAGACGCAGTTCGTCGCCTTCAACTGCCGCAACCAGCGCACCTTCCGGTTCGAGTCCGCCATCCCCGCCTTCCCCGTGGTCGCCGGCCAGCGTTACTGGCTCCAGATCTCCGAAGATGACGCAGCCAGCGCCAACCCCGGCGCCGATGACTTCCTCTGGTCAGGCCGCCAGCCCGTCCGCGGATGCCCCGCCCTTTGGTCCTTCGGCAACGGTGAGTTCACCAAACTCTCCGACCCCTGCAACCAGAACACCTCCGACCTCTCATTCGAAATCCTCCTTCGTACCCCCTGATCCCCTCGCTCGCTCCGTCATCGCATCCCCAAGGCCCACGGATCCCAATCCGTGGGCCTGTTCAATTCCCCTGGGAACAAAACCAGTTCTCAGCTCAGCAGTGGTGCCCACCTAGAACCATGTCACCCAGTCCGTGTACCCCAGCGGAACCGTCACGATCGCGACCAGCGCGAGCGTCACCAGCCCCGCAAGCAGGGTGAGCAGGATCGACACCCACCACGAATGTGGAAGTTTCAGGTAGTCGCGCAGCGCCCAGCGGTAATACAAAATGATCGAAAGCGGTGGCGTGATCAGTGCCATGATTGCGATTGGAACGGCAAACCAGGGAGTGATGAAAGATGTCGTGAATTGAATTACGACCAGAGCGAGCGCATAGAGCGCCCCATAGCCTGTGATGCAGGTGAACACCACGAAGGGACACGAATAGAACGCGATGCGCATGAGGTGATGGGGCAGAACGCGGGCCCTTCGCAGGGAGGTCGGCAGCAAGAGCAGGCACACCGTCAGGACGACCGACCAGAGCGCCATCAGGCCGCCGAAGATGGACATTACTCTCAAGAGTGCACCGGCGAGTGAGAACAAAACATCCATCACGTCCCGAAGTCTGACACCACCTGCCAAATAATCAGACAGGCCGATCTGCACGAATACCGTCAGCACGCCAAGGCAAACGTCAGCGCACAAGATCAGAAGACACAACAACAGATTGAATACCAGCGCTGCTCCGGGCACGAACGGTTCGCTCAGGTCCACCTCGTTCCACAGCCGCCACGGCCGCAGCGTCCGGCTCGCGGTCGCCACAAAGGATCGCGCCGGCCGGATGCGCCACAGTCTCTCGAAAAGCCACGGATGCGGCAGGATCGTGAACGCCTTTCGCCACTCAACCTCCAGCCCGCACTCCGAGCAGGTGCCGGTCAGCGGACAAGCGTCAGTCCACTGCGCCACGCCGCGAAGGCTGTACCCGCAGCGCGGACAGACCGGATCGGAAATGAGGCTGGGCGCAGGGGAATCCCGCTCGACGTTCACATCCAACCCTAGGGCGCTCCCGCCTGCAGCCTCTTCCCCCTCTCTCACTCCGACGCCTCGTCGGTGTGGGGGAAGGCGGCGCTTCGCCGGGGGGGAGGGGAGGGGGTCTTACATCATCGCCGCTCCTCTTACGCTTCGTATGGGGAGAGGCGCTAGCACCTTCTCTCCTCCTCACTCCCTCGTTTGGACCGTCGCGCGAATGGCGGCCCGCACTCCCCGTTCTCTCACCTCTTAAGCAGGAGAGGTCGCAGGGGAGGATGCAATCCTTCTCTGCACTACCGACCGCAGGTCCAAGCCCCAACGGTCTTCACCGAAAACCTCTTCCCTCTTCTCCTCATCTAACTCTTCTTCACAACCACCGCCTCCGCCCCGCATTCCGGACACCTCCCCGTCGTGTTGCCGGTGAGGTTGTATCCGCAGGCCGCACAGTGGCCCGGCCTCCCCTGTCTGTGGTTGGACCAGAAGAGAAAGCCTGTCGGTAGGGCGATGGCGAGGAAGGGGAGCCAGATTGGGAAGGCCGTCACATTCCCCATGCTCGTCTGTTCAAATGCCCACCACTGATATCTGCGCCCATAGAGCCGGGTTATCTCCGAACGACTTGGGTCGATGAAAGACTGATATGTTGCCCACTCGCGTGAGTAGTACTCCGCAGTTCCTGAGAAGAATCTCAGGTGGCCGTATGGGTTGTAGATCGTGCCAAGACGAAGTTTGATCATGTACCACCCGCTCGCGAACCACAGTGCGAAGAGCAGCACGCACAGTGTGACTCCGCCCCACTTGCATGTGCTGCGCAGGCGTTGTCGCCACTTCGTCTTCATGATGATGCCGCCTTCGCGGGTGCAATCATCATCCCGCACTCGGGACACTTCCCACTCTGATTGCCGGTGAGGTCATACGCGCACGTCGTGCACAGCATCGGGTTCACCCACTCGGGCCTTCTCCAGATGCGCACGATGGGAAATACCAGCGCCATGAAGAGAATCAGCATGACATTGAGCAGGATGCCCTGCACGATCGTCGTGAGAAAGACAGGCAGAAACGTTTCCGCATCGCTAATGCCCAGCGTCTCCGTCACAAACACGCTGGCCAACAACCCCGGGTACACATCCACCGCCATGCCCACCGGAAAGATCACCGAGATCGCCATCCGCGTCAGATATCCGATGCGCAGCGTCAGCCGGATATCCGTGCGCTGCGACCACCGGTGAACGCGCGGGTGCGCCCCGATGAATGCATAGGCCAGCACAAAACACAGGATGCCCGCAAAAACCGCCGGGAAGGAATCGGCAATCTCGAGCTGAGCCACCCAGCACCAGCTCGAAATGGAACTCACGAAGCAGATCACGCCCCAGCGCAGTATCCCCCCGTAGAAACGGTCCAGCCACGCCGCGGGAGATTCATCCGACATGTCGCCCGCTTCACTCATCATGGATGAATCCTACCGCACCCTACTGTATCCCCTGGCCGGCCCCCCGGGCGAGCGCTTCGGTTTTGCAGCTCCTGCGGAGGGCAGTGACCTGCGGTCGGCAGGGCAGGGTGAATCTGGACGGCGGAGGCGCGGGCCCCTATATAGATACGGTGATCACGCGTGAGAAGGATGCCAACACGACGGACGCAACGGCCGCCGATGGGACTTTGGAGGAGCGGCGCTACTACTGCCAGAGCGGGAGTGCGGATGTTTAGGAGATCTTTACTTGGGTACGCTTTCGCATCAGCTATTGTCGCCACACTTCTGCCTTCCGCTCTGCCACACTCCTTCTTACCCTTTGCTCACACATTCGCATATTGCACCGCCAACACGGCGCCCATGTGGGATATTACGGCGTCCTATTCATTAGCGTCGACGTTATATTATGCATCGTCCGACGAGACACTCATGCCGGCCTACGTGCGAAGCCGACTGTCGCACGATAACCCTCAGCAGCTCGCATTTCACATAATGGTAGAGGCGGTCTACAACGCTCGTGTGCCGCCACCTAGAGGCCTGCCTGCTCCGCTGACGCGACCACCATACGAGCTGACAACGTGCGTTTATCGTTCGGCTGGCCTTCCGTTCCATGCATTATATGGTTATGTGGTGACCAAACGATACGCCGGCCGACCTGAGACCACAATATATAGTAGCGGGGGATGGCTGCCGTCGACTCCCTCTGCTTCTGAATTAGACGCTGCGTCTATTGCCGTCGCTTCCAGGCTCGTGTTTGTGCCGACGCATGTGCTCCCTGTGGCTGCGATAGCCAACTACGTATTTTGGCTGATATGTTGTTGGGGTGTCCGAGTTGCTTGGCGAGGTACGAGGACCATTATTTCTCACAAGCGCATAAAGAACAGCTGTTGCCAGCACTGTGGGTATATTATAATGACACGAAGCATGCGGTGTTCCGAGTGTGGAAGGCCGATCGCGGCGCGGTGGAGAAACACCGATCCCGTTGGTCGTGCTGAGCGAGAAGAGGGCTCGTAGCAGGCGGGGCGACTCTTTCCCCTCCGACGCAGCGGGGCCGAGAAACCAACTGTCCGTGCTCGGGCTTCTGCTTGGGTGTGCGTTGCGACCACCTCTCTCCTTTTCTCTTCCTCAGGATTTGAGATCCACAAACCCTGTCCATGTTGGGGCCGCGAGCCTGTGGTGCTTGTTGAAGCCACCTCGCCTCCGTTCAATTCGGATACTTCCAACCGCCAGCTCCGCTGCGGTCGCGAACGCGGACGCTGTTGTTGTCGTCCGAGCCGCTCCTATTGCTCTCTTGGTCACTGCTCTTCTTCGCGCAGTCACTCCTTTTGTTCCCGTCGTCGCTCCTTTTGTCTCCGCAGTCACTCTTTTTGCTCTCGCGGTGACACCTTGTGCTCTCGCAGCCGCTCCTTTTGTCGTCCGAGCCGCTCCTCGGACTGTCGTTTTGTGCGCTGTGGTCGCCCTGGCCGCCATGAAGGCCCTGTTTCCAGCGTGAAAACGGCAGATCCTGCGCGGATCGAATGAACATTCACGCGATCTGCGCTGATGGAGGGACTTTTTCAGAGCGCGCCGGTCGCCCCGAGGATTCTTCTCCTCGAAAGCATGACCTCAGTGTTCCGTGTTGCCGGTTCATGTGCCGCTGCGCGGAGGGTGATGCGTGACCATTCGTTCTTGTCCATGCACTATGGAAAGGAGTCCGGCATGGGAATTCTCCCTGATACGCAGATTGGAAAGCTCGAGTTTTTTGAGGCCCACGTGCCCGTGTGGGCGGCTGCTCCGACGACCATCGGATTGACCGCAGGCCAGGTGACCTCGCTCTCCACCGCCACCACGGCCGCGCGCACCGCCTTCAACGCCGCGCTGGCCGCACGCGAAGCCTCCAAGGCCGCCACGACCAATCAACATAACAAGATCGGCTCCATGACCGCCGTGGGCACCGATCTGCTGAAGATCATCAAGGCGTACGCGGCGGTGCAGAATGACCCCAATGTCTACGCGCTGGCGCAGATTCCGCCTCCGGCCGCTCCCTCGCCCGCTCCCCCGCCGCAGATGCCCACCGACCTGCATGCCTCGATGAACGCCGAGGGCGCGATTCGTCTCTCGTGGAAGGGAACGCTCGCGTATCACCAGTTCTTCTCGGTGTGGCGGCAAGCGCCCGATGAGGCGTTCCCGCAGCAGATCGCGGCCATCGCCGCCAAGGAGTTCATCGACCTCACCGTGCCGCGCGGACTCGCGCAGGTGACGTATACCGTGCGCGCCCATCGTGACAGCGCGGTAAGCGACCCCTGCCCGGTGCTGACGGTTTACTTCGGCGTCGTGCCCGAGGGCACGCGCGCCACCGCCAATGGCCAGGTCATCGGCACCATCGGCAACGAAGACCCGCTGGCCGAAGCCGCTTGAAAGTGGGTGGAAGTCAGGATTGTGAAGATCAAGAAGGGAACCATGCAGAGGGAAGGAAGTGTCCTTCCCTCTGCAACTCCCATTCTCGAAAAGCGAAGAGAAAACGATCAGGCGACCTTCTTCGCCGCCTCTGCCCCGCACTCCGGACACCTCCCCGTTGTGTTCCCCGTGAGGTCATAGCCGCACTTATCACAGCAGTCCGCTCGCATGCGCCTGCGATGGTCGGACCAGAAGAGGAAGCCGGTGGGAAGGGCGGTGAGGAGGAAGGGAAGCCAGAGGGGAATTCCGATGATGGGCGGTAAACCGCCCCAGGACCACCACCACCAAGTCCACGATGCCTGCGATGGTGTATTTGTGAGGGCATCGGTCCAGCGACGGACAACGAATTGCCATTCGAGGTCGCGAGGCGGTGTGTTCGGGTCGATGAGGTTGACCACCACGAGCGACCCGTTCATAACGCCAATATCCCGCAGAAACATGCCGTCCGTCTCCTCTGGGTCGACGTAATCAAACGCTAAGTAGTACCATCCGCTCGCCAGCCACAGCGCAAACAGCAGTACGCACAGTGTGACTCCGCCCCACTTGCACATGCCGCGCAGGCGTTGTCGCCACTTCGCATACTTCATATTGCGGCCCTCGCGGGTGTCACACTGCCGTCCGCAGGACCGCCGCATTCGGGGCACGTCCCTGATGTGTTCCCCGTGAGGTCATAGCCGCACTCCTCACAGCAGCCCACTTTTGTGCGCCTGCGATGGTCGGACCAGAAAAGGAAGCCGATGGGAAGGGCGATGAGGAGCAGGGGAAACCAAAGCGGAAAGAATATCCACATCTGGTCTGGGCCCACCCTGTAACTGAATTGGTACGAATAATCAAATGAGAACTGACCGAATTCGAACCCAACGGTAAGCTCGCTCACCCTTGTTGGCGTGAAGATGAATAAAGAGACGCCTCCTTCCGAGGCATCTAGTTCGACGCTTGAACCGTTTCGGAGCGGCCATTGAACAGCAATTTGACACCACCCGCTCACCAGCCAGAGCGCAAACAGCAGCACGCACAGCGTGACTCCGCTCCACTTGCACGTCCCGCACAGGCGTTGTCGCCACTTCGTCTTCTTCATGTTGCGGCCCTCGCGGGTGTCGTCGCGCCGCATTCGGGACATTTCCCCGAAGTGTTCCCCTTGAGGTCATACCCGCACTTCTCACAGCAGCCCACTCTTTTGCGTCTGCGATGGTCGGACCAGAACAGCCAGCCGGTGGGTAAGGCGATGAGGAGGAAGGGAAGCCAGAGCGGGAAGAGCAGGTAGAAATAGGAAGTACCTCGACGGATCCCCCAGTCCCACCATCTCCATGTGGGAGCAGGGCCGAATTGTCCTTGCGATGCGATAAGAGAGAATCGATTCTCTGTGGCACGAGTGTTCTCGGATGTACCGATCACGCACGATCCGCAAAATGAAGAGCTACGACCGCTCGTTCCAAAAAGAGAAGCGTTGACGGAATACCACCCGCTTACCAGCCACAGCGCAAACAGCAGCACGCACAGCGTGACCCCGCTCCACTTGCACGCGCCGCGCAGGTGTTGTCGCCACTTCGTCTTCTTCATGTTGCGGCCCTCGCGGGTGTCGTCGCTCCGCATTCGGGGCACGTCCCTGATGTGTTCCCCGTGAGGTCATAGCCGCACATCGCGCAAAGGCCCAATCTCGTGCGCTTGCGATGGTCGGACCAGAAGAGATAGCCGGTGGGAAGAGCGATGAGGAGGAAGGGGAGCCAGAGGGGGATTTTTATGGTGAACGGTTTGCCGCCCCAGCTCCACCACCGCCAATTCCACGATACAGGTGTCGGTGTCTGGATTCGTCCATCCATCCATTCTCGGCAGATGAATCGCCATTGGTGGTCATGAGGCGATGTGATTGGATCGACAGGGTGGACCACCATGAGCGCCCCGCCAATGAAACCGAAGAAGCGCACATAGCCACCGGACTCTGTCGGCTCTGTGCACTCAAGCGCCACGAAGCGCCACCCGCTCGCCAGCCACAGCGCGAAGAGCAGCACGCACAATGTGACTCCGCTCCATTTGCATGTACCGCGCAGGCGTTGTCGCCACTTCGTCTTCTTCATGTTGCGGCCCTCGCGGGTGTCGTCGCACCACATTCCGGACACGTCCCTGATGTGTTCCCCGTGAGGTCATAGCCGCACATCGCGCAAAGGCCCAATCTCGTGCGCTTGCGATGGTCGGACCAGAAGAGATAGCCGGTGGGGAGGGCGATGAGGAGGAAGGGAAGCCAGAGGGGGAACTCACTGTGCAGCACCCACCTGGGGTCCTGACCCTTGCTCGGCGCGAAGAGGACTGTTTCCCAACGCCACCAAGCCCATCCCGAAGCCCCACTCGATATCTGCAGCCCCGCCGGCGGGCTAAACAAACCTCTGTACGTCGATGCATTCCAGGTTACGCACCCGCGACGCACCATAATGCACGTGTCTGGTCCTCGTGCTGGCTCGACAAGGCAATCGATCTGGGCCCACCCGCTCGCGAACCACAGCGCAAACAGCAGCGCGCACAGCGTGACCCCGCTCCACTTGCATGTGTTGCGCAGGCGTTGTCGCCACTTCGTCTTCTTCATGTTGCGGCCCTCGCGGGTGTCGTCGCTCCGCACTCCGGACATTGCCCCGTTGTGTTGCCGGTCAGCGAGTAGCCGCACTGCGCGCAGCAGCCCGCGCCCCCACGCATGCGCCTGCGATGGTCGGACCAGAGGAGAGAGCCGGTGGGCAGCGCGATGAGGAGGAACGGGAGCCAGAGGGGGAAAATGACATATGTAACATCCTCATTGCTGAGGAACCACGGCGAGAACCCAAATCCAATGCAGCGCCACCCTTCAGTGTCCGTAGACTCGAATCTCAATAAAGCTGTGTTTACATCAGGGGAGTACGAGCGTCGATATTCCGCGAACTCGATCTGGCCAGCAACGGTGCGGATGTGGAATTCCTTTCGGATGTGCAGTTCGGAGACATAGTCTGACCGAAATCGGAGACTGGCATCCCATTTCATGCTTACCAGCCACAACGCAAAGATCAGCACGCACAACGTGACTCCGCCCCACTTGAACGTCCCGCGCAGACGTTGTCGCCACTTTGCATACTTCATGTTGCGGCCCTCGCGGGTGTCGTCGCTCCGCATTCGGGGCACTTCCCTGATGAGTTGCCGGTGAGGTCATAGCCGCAGGTGGCGCAGTGGCCGGGGCGATGACGACGACGGTCGAGGATGAAGAGGCCGATGGTTGGCAGGGCGATGAGGACAAGCGGAATCCAGAAAGGACATCTGAAACCATTTGAAGCGAAAGATGCCTCCCAGTAGTCGGCCCACGTCGGTTCTGGAACTGACCGGAGGATTCCCCAATCCGAATTCTCATCAATCCAGTCCGCCCCAGGGTTGATCCAATATTCAATGCCACCGGGTTCGAGGATCATGCCGGTCGAGCGATGAGAATCATCGTGTTTCCACACAAATGTACGGAACTCACTGAACACCCACAATCCCGCAATCAGCGCGCAGCAAAGCACGCCGCTCCACTTGCCCCACCACAGCCAGCGGATGCGTTTGAACTTGCTCTTCTTTGCGCGGGTCACTTCGGACTGACTCTAGCGTGCGTCTTGCCTGCTGCTCTTACGTCGCGTTTCGCGGGTCTGCCGTCTGCTTGGACCGGTTCAGGGTGTTGAGGTAGGCGCGCCAGGGGCCAACCTCATCGCGGTATCGCCAGGCGAGGGCGAGGGTCATCTGCCGGATGTGGTGCAGATCGTGGACAGCCCATGTGGCCAGCAGTTGACCGAGCGTTACGCGGCCCAGCGCGGGGTGTGTTCCCGGCCGGTCCAGGTCCGACGGCTGGAGGTTGAAGGAGGCCAGTGCGGCCAGGCTCTGGGTGCGCAGCATCGCGAACTCATCGAGCAGGCTGGGCAGTGACCGTCCTTCGCTGAGGGGGATCGTCGCATCGTGCGGGAAGGGATCGAAGGGCGTGGATGGGCCATCGGTGAGAATCCGGCGGAGGCGCGGAATCCAATCCGCCTTCTCCCCGATGATGAGGTGGCCGAGGACTTCCTGGGCGCACCAGGTCCTTGGGCCGTAGTTGCTGATGAGCCAGGGTTCGCTGAGGCCCTCGAACAGGGCGCGGACCACGTTGGGGGTGCGCTCGAGAATCTCCACGGTTTCGGAAAGGGTGTGCATGAGAGGCGCGTGCGGTGATGCGGGGAGGGGAGGGGAGGGAGGGGCTGGGGGGGGGTGGGGGGAGGACGGGGGGGGTTAGCCGCCGGCGATGGCGCCGACGATGAGGTAGGGTTCTTGGCCTTGGGCGACTGCGGCGGGGAGGGGCGCATCGGGGGATTCGTGGGACAGGTCCATCTGGCAGGCGAAGAAGCGGATGAAGGGTCTGCGTTTCTTGGTGCCGTGGTCGCGGATGGTTCCGGCGAGGATGGGGAAGCGCGCTTCGAGCGCATCGAGCAGCATCCGCTGGGTCAGGGGCGCATCGGGCGGGGAAGAGGGGGGGAGGTCGAGTGTGAATTCCTCTTCGACGCGCGCGAGTGTGCGCAGGTGGAAGGGGAGCACGACACGAATCCTGCGCGCTGCGCCATCCATGACAGACTCCCTGGCTTACTTGAGCGTCTGGACTTCGACCGAGTACACCGGGGGCAGGTCGCGGACGATGGGCGACCAGGTATCGCCGCTGTCGGCGGAGCAATACACCTGTCCGCCGGTGGTGCCGAAGTAGATGCCGCACTTGTCGAGTGAGTCGACGGCCATCGCATCGCGGAGGATGTTCACGTAACAGTCGCTCTGGGGCAGGCCGTTGGTGAGGGCTTCCCACTCGTTGCCGCCCTGGCGGCTGCGATAGACGCGGAGTTTGCCTTCGGGGGGGTAGTGCTCCGAATCGCTCTTGATGGGCACGACGTAGATGGTTTCGGGCTCGTGGGCGTGTACGGCGATGGGGAAGCCGAAGTCGGTGGGGAGGTTGCCGCTGACCTTGCGCCAGTTCTCGCCCGCATCATCGCTGCGGCAGATGTGCCAGTGGAGTTGCATGAAGAGCGTGTCGGGCTTTTGCGGGTGCATGGCGATGCGGTGGACGCAGAAGCCGACCTCGGGGGCGGGCTCGGGGAGGTACTTGGAGGAGAGGCCGCGATTGATGGGTTTCCAGGTTGCGCCCGCATCATCGCTGCGGAAGCAGCCTGCGGCGGAGATGGCGCCGTAGATGCGTCCCTTGTGGATGGGGTCGAGCACGATGGTGTGCAGGCCCATGCCGCCGGCGCCGGGCTGCCACTTGGGGCCGGTGCCGTGGCCGCGCAGGCCGGAGAGTTCGTGCCAGGAGACGCCGCCGTCGGTGGTGCGGAAGATGGCGGCATCTTCGACGCCCGCGTAGGCGGTGTCGGGATCGTGGAGGGAAGGCTCGATGTGCCAGACGCGTTTGAATTCCCAGGGGTGCTGGGTGCCGTCGTACCACATGTGGGTGGTGAGGGGTTTGCCGGATTTGTCGGAGGTGTCGTAAAGGAACATGTTGCTCTGGCCCTTGGGCATGCCGTCGGGGCCCATGAGGTCTTCGGGCTTGGTGCCGGGGGGATTCCAGGACTTGCCGCCATCATCGGAGCGCTGGATGATCTGGCCAAACCAGCCGCTGGTCTGCGAGACATAGAGGCGGTTGGGATCGGCGGGTGAGCCGGCCATGTGGTAAATCTCCCAGCCGGCAAAGTGAGGTCCATCGACGGACCACTTCTTGCGCGCGGCATCGGAGGTGAGGACGAAGCCGCCTTTTTTGGTGCCCACTAAGACGCGAACGGAAGACATGCGACATGCTCCTGATGGTGAGAGATGGTGTGGTGGGGCGCTCCCTGTGCTGCGTGGTGGGGGGAGGGAGGTTGCCGGTGCGATTCTACGAGTGAGGGGCGAGGGCGGCTTTCACGAGTTTGTGATGGATCGCCATTCATGGCGCCCAGAAAGACGCGAACGAAAGACTCGAGGTGTGATCCCCTTGAAAAGCGAGGGAAGATTCTCAGCGTGGGTAGGCGGGCCTAGAAACGGCCGAAGACCAACCCTCCAATGACAGCGCTGAGCATGAGGAGGATAATGCCGGCTATGGGGAGCAGCGTCCACGGCCCCCGCTCTTTGCCGACGATAAGCACAGATTCCAATTCCCCGATCGAGTGCAGATACAAAGAGGCGATGGCGGCCAGTGCAATTCCGGCGCCGCCGAGGATGTAGATGCAAACGGCCAGCACATACTCCCCGTGCGAAATCGCGCGCGTGATTCCATGGTTCCACTTGAAGTAGGAACCGTCCGGCGCGCGGCCGACGGTGACCAAGTCGAAGAACATGCAGGCTGACATGGATATGAAGACAGAGACGAGCCCGACCCCGTACATGACTTTGGCCAGTGCGCTGGCCCAATTTCTCGCTGTTGGCGGCATGACTCGCAGATCATAGGGATTCGCGACCCACGCAGGGACGCAGCGCAGACGCAGAGGAGGCGTGCCGCCTCCCCTGCAACCCCACCTGCAAAGAGTGAGGAGAGGAGGAAGAGGACGGCAGCCCTCACTAGACTAGCCACGGGCCATGACCAGCAGGGCACGGATCATTACGACTACTGCGGTAGGATGCGCACTGTTCGTGGCACTGTTCTTTCTGCCTGTGATTCTCCGCAATCAACAGGAACGCCGACTTCTCGAGGTGACCACCATGCGGTCCGCAGAGATGTTGCGGCTGGACGAGTTCATAACCACATTCGTTCGCGACAACGGCAGAACGCCGAACTCAATTAACGAGGTGTGCGACTATCTGCCCGAGTCCGTTGATGTGGTGTACGACCGTGCGGGTGCGCAACCGAAGTACTACTTCAATTGGGCCGTGTACGGGGGCCCTGGGGATCACATATTCTGCGGAGATTCCGAGATCAATCCGAGTCTGACCCGGGGCTTGTCCCAACGACAGATCATGGCATGCCGGTCGGCCATGACTTCGGAAGGACAGATCGTGAGTATGGCAAGCATGAGCCAGAAGCAGATTGACGCACTGTCCGATCATTATGATCCGAGGCGTTGACAGATGGGGCTGTTGCTGGAGTGTGGGTTCAAAGAGAAAGTGCGGGACATCACTGCGAGAAGTTCCTGACTCCGATTCCGCACTCGGGGCACTTGCCCGAGGTGTTGCCGGTGAGGGAGTAGCCGCAGGCGGAGCAGTGGTTGCCCGTCGTCCATTTGTTCTCAAACTCGCGCTGCTCGATGATTCGGCAGGGCAATCCAAGTTTGGGGACTTCGTCGAGGTTCACGAACTCAAATGATCCATGTTTGTCGTACTTCTCAACAAGCACACCATCCGCCCCGATGCCGATCTCCCTCTGCGCATGCCCTGCATCATCGAACTCGATCAGCACTTCACAAACCTTCGCAACCCAGCGCGAGTGGTGCATCTTCGAGGCGTCGATGGACACATATTTCATGCGCGCTCCGGATTTATCGTCAACTTCCCGCATTCGGGGCAGGTGCAGGTGGAGTTGCCCTTGATGTCAGAGGTGCATGTCGCACAGGGGCCGGGACGAACAGGGCGACGGTCGATGATGAAGAGCAGGGTGGTCGGCAGCGCAATTAGGACAAGTGGAAACCAGAGCGGGCACGTCACGGAAAGGTGTGAATTGCGGTCAACTTGGACGACGGCCAATCCCCACGCCCACCAGTCCCAGTGATACTCCCAACTTCCGCCTTCGTACACTCGCGGGTCAATCAACGACAGAAACTCGTGAAACCACGGACCGTCTTGGGGGCGGTAGGTGACAATCCCACTGTGCGCGAGCAGCATGCAGGTGTCGGGGTTTGGAGACATCGGATTCGGAGTGACGGCAATCATGCGCCACCGACTTAGAGATCAGACCGCCACAAGGAACAGAATCGCCGCCACCCCGCCCCACTTCGAGATGCTGCGCAGGCGTTGGCGTCGCGTAACATTCTTCATGTTGCGGCCCTCGCGGCTGGTGTCTCCGCTCCGCACTCCGGACACTTCCCCGAGGTGTTCCCCGTGAGGGAGTAGCCGCACTTTGCGCAGCAGCCCACGCCCCCATGCATGCGCCTGCGATGGTCGGACCAGAAGAGGAAGCCGGTGGGCAGGGCGATGAGGAGGAAGGGGAGCCAGAGAGGGAAGCCAATCCACTGGGCGCCCGATCCATACTTCTCAAAATGAAAGTATTTCCAGTCCCATCCGAATACTCTGCCCTCAATCGACAGGCCAGATTGGTCATCATCTGCCCAGGCCTTCACCGCAGCGCTGGGAATCGCGACCAAGCAACCGCCGTTATGCACATCAATGACGTACGCCCATCTCTCCGAGTACCACAGAAACCGCATGAAGTTCCACCCGCTCGCCAGCCACAGCGCGAAGAGCAGCACGCACAGTGTGACTCCGCTCCACTTGCTCCACCACAGCCAGCGGATTCGCTTTGCGATGGTCTTTTTTGCGGTGGTCATGCCAAGCAGACTCTAGTCCGCGTTACTTCGTGGACGCCGAGCGCAGGTTTGTGGGAGCGGCGGGGCTGCCAGCTGTTCGGGTTGGTGAGGCAGCAGGGGGCTGACCAAAGAGCCGGGTCTGGACATCGGGCGGGGAGTCATCGTCCGCTGTGCTGCGGGGAGTGGCGGGCGGGGGGAGCGGGGGGAGCGGGGGGGCGACGCCGATGTATTTCGCGCCGTCGGGGGTGAGTTGTCGGCCGCGACGAGTGCGGGCGAGGAAGCCGATCTGGAGGAGGAATGGTTCGACCACGTCTTCGAGGGTCTGGGCATCATCGCCCATGGTGGCGGCGATGGCTTCGAGGCCGACGGGTCCACCCTGATAGGTTGTGCCGATGACCTTGAGATAGGTGCGGTCGAGTTCATCCAGGCCGAGGGCGTCGACGCCTTCGAGTGTGAGGGCATCGTTGATGAGCGCTGCGTTCACTGTGCCCGGGGCTGTGTCTTTGCCGGTGCGGCCCTGGGATGCGCTGTGGACCTGGGCGAAGTCGCGGACGCGCCGGAGAAGGCGGTTGGCGATGCGGGGTGTGCCGCGGCTGCGCTGGGCAAGGCCGAGGAACGCATCGTCGCCTTGAGCGCAGGCGACGCCGAGCAAGCCGGCGGAGCGCTTGACGATGGTGAGGAGGTCGTGTTCGGTGTAGAAGGTGAGGTGGTGGGCCATGCCGAAGCGGCTGCGCAGCGGGCCGGAGATGAGACCGGTGCGGGTGGTGGCGCCGATGAGGGTGAAGGGCTTGAGGCGGATGGTGATGCTGCGGGCGTGCATGCCGGAGTCGACGTTGACGTCGATGCGGAAGTCTTCCATCGCGGGATAGATGAATTCTTCGACGGCGGCAGGCAGGCGGTGGATCTCATCGATGAAGAGGACATCGCCGGGGGCGAGTTTGGTGAGGACGCCGACGAGGTCGCCGGCGCGGGTGAGGGCGGGGCCGCTGGTGAGGTGGAGTTTGGTGGCCATTTCGCCGGCGATGATGTGGGCGAGGGTGGTTTTGCCCAGGCCGGGCGGGCCGTGGAGGAGGACGTGCTCCATGGGTTCGCGGCGCATCCTGGCGGCGGCGATGGCGATGCGGAGTTTTTCGACGAGGGAGGGCTGGCCGATGTATTCGCTGAGGCAGCGCGGGCGCAGAGACCAGTTGACCTGATCCTCCTCGGCCGCATCGGCCGCGCCGCTGACGATTCGCTCCCGCGCCATAGGGAAACATGATAGCGAGCGCGGGCCTCCCCTATGATTCAGGCTGATTCCATGAGCGAACCCAGCGCCGGCAAACTTGTGTTCCTGGAGACCTTCGGCTGCCAGATGAACGAACTGGACAGCCAGTTGGTGGCGAGCCAGTTGCGCGCGCTGGGGTACGGGTTCACGGCGGAGTGGATGAAGGCGGATGTGATCCTGTACAACACGTGCTCGGTGCGGGACCAGGCGGAGAACAAGGTGCGGTCGCGGCTGGGGATTCTCGCGCAGCATAAGCGCGAGCGGCCGGGGTTTGTGCTGGGCGTGCTGGGGTGCATGGCGGAGCGGGACGGGGCGGAGATGCTCAAGCGCAATCCGCATGTGGACATCCTGTGCGGGCCGGCGGAACTGGATAAGTTGCCGCTGCTCATCGACAACGTGATGCGGACGGCGCAGAAAGCGGTGGCGCTGCAGGGGAACTCATCGCGGCGGTCAGCGACCCTGGCGGCGGCGGAGGATTCGCTGGAACTGCTGGACCTGTCGCGGTCATTTTCGCCCACGGACCAGGTGGGCGGGGGGCGGTCTGCGTATGTGCGGGTCACGCGCGGGTGCAACAAGTTCTGCACGTACTGCGTGGTGCCATTTACGCGCGGGGCGGAGGTGCATCGCCCGCCGGATGCGATCGTGGAGGAGTGCAGGAGGCTGGTGGACGAAGGGGTGCGGGAGATCACGCTGCTGGGGCAGACGGTGAATCACTATCGGTTTGAGCATGACGCGGCGGTGCAGATCAATGGGGTGACGCAGCCGCAGAAGGGGCGGTCGTTTGCGGGGGGGCATGACCGGGACCCGTTGGGGGGTTCTGCGCAGGTGACGACCTTTGCGAAATTGCTGCGGCGGGTGCATGATGAGGTGCCGGACCTGCCCAGGCTGCGGTTCGTGACGTCATATCCGCGCGATTTCGGGGATGATGTGCTGGAGACGATCCGGGAGTGTCCGCGCATTTGCCGGTACCTGCACGTGCCGGCGCAGTCGGGGTCGAACCGGATTCTTGCGCTCATGAATCGGGGCTACAGCGTGGAGGAGTATCGAGATTTCGTGGTGCGGATCCGCAAGTTCCTGCCGGATGCGCAGATCGCCGGGGACATCATCGTGGGGTTTCCGACGGAGACAGATGCGGACTTTGAGGCGACGATGGACCTGGTGCGCTGGGCGCGGTACAAGAACTGTTTCATTTTCAAGTATTCGCCCAGGCCCGGGACGACGGCGTATGACAGGCTGGCGGATGATGTGCCTGACCATGTGAAGCGCGAGCGCAACACGCGGATGCTGGCGCTTCAGGCGGAGATCTCGCGACAAGTGCACCAGGGACAGATCGGGAGCGAGCACGCGGTGTTCGTGGAGGGGATTTCGAGTTGGGAGGGCAAGGCATCAAAGATCGCGGAGCATGCGCTTGCGAACGGGGCAAAGACCAACGGCACGCATGACCATGGTCATTCACATGAGGAAGAAGGAGAGGACAACGGGTGCTGCTCCACTCCTGCGCAGGTCACACTGACGATCAACGGGTCAGCGACGAAGGGGGACCATGGGGCGAATGCGGCGGTGTGCAGCGCGGTGATCGAGGAGAGGGAGACCGATACGGGAAGCAGGACGGTGCAACTGACGGCGCGGACGCCGACGGACCTCATCGTGGTGTTTGATGCGCCGGCGGAGGAGGCGGAAGGGATGATCGGGTCGATCCAGAGGGTGAAGATCACGGGGGCGACGGCGCTGACGCTGTATGGGGAACGTGGGAACTGATTCATTCTTCATATGGCAGCCGATTCGAATGACATTCACAGACTTCTCGTTGTCCTCCCTTCGTGGGTAGGTGACACGGTTATGGCGACGCCGTTTCTGCGCGCGGTGCGGGTGATTCCGCGCTATCACAAAGCGCGGGTGACGGCGCTGCACAAACCGGGTCTGGATGAACTGCTGGCGGGAAGCGGGCTGGTGGATGAATTGCTGGGGGCGGAGAGAAGCGTGCTGGGCGAAGCGCGGCGGCTGCGCGGGGGCGGATATGAGGAGGTGATCCTGTTGCCCAATTCTTTCCGCAGCGCGCTGACGGTGTTTCTGGCGCGGATTCCGAAGCGGATCGGGTATGGTCGCGACGGCAGGTCGCTGCTGCTCACGCGGGCGCTGGCGGCGCCGACGGCGGGGGGGTTCAGCGAGCCGATCTCAGCGGTGGATTACTACTTGCACCTCTTGCGGATGATCAACGATGATTCGGGCCCGGTTCGGACCCCGTTTGATCGAAGGATTCGGCTGACTCCGACGGGAGGGCAGGTGGAGACAGCGAACAGAATGCTGGAGGAGGCGGGAATTGCGAGCGAGGGGGAGCGGCTGGTGCTGCTGAACCCGGGAGGGAACCGGATGGACAAGCGGTGGCCTGCGGAGCGATTTGCAGCGCTGGCGGACCACATTGCGGAGCGGAGCGAGGTGAGGATTCTGCTGAATGGTTCGCCTGGGGAGCGGGAGTTACTGGCGTCGATCGCGGCGATGTGCCACGCGGCCAAACCCGTCAACCTGGCGGAACTGGGGGGGAGTTTGGGAACGCTGCTGGCGATCTGCGCGAAGTGTGCGCTGGTGGTGACGAATGACACGGGGACACGGCACATCGCGGCGGCGGCGGGTTTTGACCATCTGTGCAGGGCGGAAGAGGCGCGGGGGCAGGCGGAGGCGAGTGGCTCTGCGGGGAGGCCGACGCGGCTGGTGACGCTGTACGGGCCGACGGATCCAAAGTGGGCGGAGATCGACTACCCGATGGAGTTGGAGTTGAGGCCGGCGTCGCACATCATTGCGGACCTCGGAGTGGAGGAAGTCGCGCGGGCGGCGATGGACTCGCTCATGGAGTGAGGTGGTCGAAAAACAACACCGCCGTGCCTGGCTCCGACACCTGCACGGCGGCGCGACCGCGGCTGGAGAGCCGCGAAGATTTTCTCCCACAAGGGCGACAATAGCGGGTGAGCGGGCACTGGGTCAACGGACAAAGTGAATCATTCTTTGCGTGCATAAATGTATATTTGGTAATAGTTTAAAGACTTCATTGACAGGTTATGCACAGTTCGCACACAGGCTGCCAACAGTCAGTCGTGAGGGTGTCGGGCTGTAGTGGGGAGGGGGTGAAGTCTTCCGGACAAGTGAATCCGCTTTGGTTTGGCCATTCCTATCATCCGGAATGACTGCGGCCGGATCGGACCGCGCGTTTACGGCGCGGAATGAGTCTGGTTTTATCAGAACCTATCACGGGAGTTGAGCCATGTCGACTGTCACCCCTGCGGCAACCTCATCAGTGCGACCCTATGGCCAGGGCGATCCGGAAAAGGACACGCCCAAGGGGCATGGGTTCCTTGAACTGGTTGATGTGGATCATCTTGAGTTCTACGTCGGCAATGCGCGGCAGGCGGCGTTCTATTACGCCAGCGCGTTCGGATTCACGATCACGGCGTACAAGGGCCAGGAGACGGGATGCAGGGATGCAGCGTCGTATCTCCTGGAGCAGGGGAACATCCGTTTCGTGCTGACGACGGGTCTGACGAAGGATCATCCGGCGGCGCGGCATGTGCAGCTTTTCGGCGACGGGGTGAAGTCGGTGAACTTCACGGTGCGGGACGCGGAGGATGCATATGTGCAGACGACGAAGCGCGGCGCGAAGGGGGCGCTGGCGCCGGTGACGGAAAAGGATGACAAGGGGTTCATCAAGCGGTCGGGCATCTGCACGTATGGGGAGGTGGAGCACCATTTCATCGAGCGAGGAGGGGGGGGCGGGTACAAGGGCAAGTTCCTGCCGGGGTTTGTGCCTGTGAATCCTGCGGTGAACCGGGTCAATGAGAAGTCGGACTGCGGTTTGCGGTTCGTGGATCACTTGGTGGGGAATGTCGAGGAAGGGAAGATGAACCACTGGGTGAAGTGGTATGAGGAGGTCATGGGCTTCACCATGTTCAAGCATTTTGATGACAAGGACATTTCGACGGAGTACTCAGCGCTCATGTCGAAGGTGATGTCTTCGGGGCGCGGGCTCATCAAGATGCCCATCAACGAGCCGGCCAAGGGCAAGAAGAAGAGCCAGGTGCAGGAGTATCTGGATTGGCACAATGGGACGCCGGGCGTGCAGCACGTCGCGCTGCGGACGGATGATGAACTGGATTCGGTGGGCAAGCTGCGGGCGCGGGGGGTGGAGTTCCTCATGCTGCCCGACACCTACTACGAACTGGTGTGGGACCGGGTGGACAAGATGCTGCGGGATCACGGGCACAACCCGGTGAAGGAGGATCACGAGAAGGTGAAGCAGCTGGGAATCCTGGTGGATGCGGACGATGAGGGCTATCTGCTGCAGATCTTCACCAAGCCTGTGGAGGACCGGCCGACGCTGTTCTACGAGATCATCACGCGGCGTGGTTCGCAGAGTTTCGGGAAAGGCAACTTCAAAGCGTTGTTTGAGTCGCTGGAGTTGGAGCAGGGGCGGCGCGGGAATCTGTAATGTCCACGTCTTCGCACGTCCTTTCTTCCATCCTCTCCCATCTCGCCACGTGTTCCGTGACTCCGCTCAAGCAACTGGAGCATGAGCCGAGCGGGACGTCGGCCGATTCAGCGCGGGTGCGCGGGGAGCCGATCGAGCATGGAGCCAAGGCTCTGCTCATCAAACTGGATGAAGGGTTTGCATTGTTCGTGCTGTCCGCGGCGAGGCAGTTTGATTCCGGGGCGGTGAAGAAGCGGCTGGGCACGAAGAAGAACCGGTTCGCGAGCAGGGAGGAGTTGCTGGAATTGACGGGGCTGGTGCCGGGATCGGTGCCGCCGTTCGGCCGGCCTGTGCTGCCGTTTGACCTGTATGTGGATGAGTCGATTCCGCCACTGCCGAGGGTGGCGTTCAATGCGGGTTCGCTGACGGACTCGCTAATCCTGGAGACGAAGGACTACCTGCGGGCGGCTGAGCCGAAGGCGATCTTCGCGTTTTCGGCGGTGGCGGCGAGTCCCGGCGCTGCTGGGTCGCCCGCTCCTGTGTGAACCCACGCACCTACGCTGTAGGCAGCATGTGGCGACTCCTCGTTCCTCTCGGTCTATTGATCGCGCTGGTGTTCGGTTTTACGGCTATGGACAAGCCGCAGCCGCCCGCGGACCTGACATTTGTCAATCGCGGCGAGGTGATGACCATCGATCCGCAGCGGATGTCCTGGCTGCAGGATTTCCGCATGGGAGATGCGCTGTACGAGGGGCTGGTGCAGTATGACATCTACGACTTCAGCATTGAACCGGGCGTCGCGGAGCGGTGGGAGGTTTCGCCGGACGGGCTGACGTACACGTTTCACTTGCGGGGGAATGCGAAGTGGTCCAACGGAGCGCCGGTGACGGCGCAGGATTACATTTACTCGTGGGAGCGGGGGATGATTCCGGATACGGCCGCCGACTACCAGACGATGTTCGCGAAGATCAGGGGCGGGCAGGCGATCTACGACTTCCGGAATCAGCAACTGGCCGACTACACCGCGAACCGGGCGAAATTTGCGACGCGGGCGGAGCAGTTGGCGGAGGTGCAGCGGATGCGCGATGAGCTGCAGAGGAAGATGGATGAGATCGTGGGGTTGACTGCGCCGGACGAGCGCACGCTGGTGGTGACGCTGGAGCGGCCCACGCCGTACATGCTGGACCTGTTCGCGTTCGGCTCGTTTGCGCCGGTGTACAAGCCGCTCATCGAGCAATTCGTGTCGCTGAATCCCGAGTCG
This sequence comes from Phycisphaerales bacterium, assembly GCA_044229655.1. Classification (GTDB taxonomy): domain Bacteria; phylum Planctomycetota; class Phycisphaerae; order Phycisphaerales; family UBA5793; genus JBGASM01. The sequence continues at coordinate 72,196 of JBGASM010000006.1, forward strand.
GGCATGCTGGTGCAGGACCACGGCTGGACGAAGCCCGGGCACATCATCTGCAATGGGCCGTACGTGCTGACGGTGTGGCGATACAAGCGGGACATGCGGCTGGAGAAGAACCCGCACTTCTGGAACAAGGACCAAGTGCCGTGCCAATCGGTGACGAGCCTGTCGATCGAGGACGCGAACACGGCGACCCTGGCGTTTGAGACGGGGACGCTGGACTGGCTGAGCGATGTGCAGGCGCCATACCGGGCGGACATGCTGGCGGAAGCGAGAAAGTACCGGGAGCGGGTGGGTCCGCGGCTGAACGAACTTTCGGCGCAGGGGGTATCGGTCGATGAAGCGCTGGCCACGGTGCAGCGGGAAGACCCGCCGCGCGAGGGCGAGCGCAACGACATTCACGCGCTGCCGGCGTTCGGAACGCTGTTCTACAACTTCAACTGTCAGGAGAAACTGAACAGCGGCGCGCCGAATCCTTTCTTCAGCGCCGGTGTGCGGCGGGCGTTTGTGCTGGCAATTGACAAGCAGGCGATCGTGGACAGCGTGACGCGGATGGGCCAGCCGGTGGCGGATGTCCTGATTCCGCCGGGCTCGATCGTGGGGTTCACAGGGTCGCCGGGGATTCATTACGATCCCGAGCGGGCCCTGAAGGAACTGGCGGAGGCGGGCTGGGCAGGGAGGACTGCCGATGGGCGGCCTGCGAATGCGGCGGGCGAGGCGTTCCCGGAGGTGGAGATCCTTTTTCCGTCGGGCGCAGAACACCGGCCGATCGCGGAAGCGCTGGCGAACATGTGGGAACAGCGTCTGGGGGTACGGACCGCATTGCAGGAGCAGGAGACCAAGGTCCAGCGGGAGAACATGAAGCGGAAGAATTACATGATTGCGCGGGCCAATTGGTTCGGCGATTACGGCGACCCGACGACGTTTCTTGACCTGAGCCGCACCGGCGACGGGAACAACGATCGGGGCTACTCCAATCCTGTCTTTGACGGACTGCTGCAGCAGGCCGACAGGGAAATTGACGCTGAAAAGCGCATGCGCCTGCTGGAGGAGGCGGACCGAATCGTCGTGGAGGAGGACGTGCCTTTTCTGCTGCTGTACCACCAGGTTTCGCTGTACATGTACGATCCGGCCAAGGTGCACGGGCTTTCGCGGCACCCGCGCTTGACGCAGTTCCTGAGCCTGATCGAAGTTGACCGATCAAACTGACGCAGCAGCGCCTGCGAACGATTCAACAGGTTTCCGCCCATGTGGAAGATGATCGCCAGCCGTCTGCTGCAATTGCCGCTGATCCTGCTTGCGATCTATCTGACCACGTTTTGTCTCGCGTGGCTGCTGCCGGGGAATCCGCTGGAGCAACCGGAAGGAAGGCGCCCCCCGCCGGAAGTGGCGGAGGCGATGAAGCGGCAGTACAACCTGGACAATCCGGTCAAGTTCGGGTTGACGTACCTCGACCGGGCATCGGGGTTTGCGTATGTGCGCGACAAACTTGACGATGGGGAGGCGCGCGGGCCGGTGTTCAACCTGGGGCCCAGCCTGCGTTACCAGGACTGGACCGTGAATGAATTGATCAGCGGAACGCTGCCTGTGAGCATGGTACTGGGACTGGTGGCGATCACGATTGCGCTGGCGATCGGCCTGGCGGCAGGGGTGATCGGGGCGGTGAGGCCGGGGAGCGGCGCGGACATCGCGACGCTGCTCCTGGCGTTGATCGGAATCAGCCTGCCGAGTTTCGTGATCGGCACGGGGCTGCTCATCCTGTTTTCAGTTGAATTGCGGGTGTTTCGGGTGGGCGCATGGGGGCAACTCTCCGACATCCTGCTGCCCGCGCTCACCTTGAGTTTGCCGTTCGCTGCGTACATCGCGCGACTGACGCGGCTGGGAATGATTGAAGTGCTGGGGGCGGATTACATCCGGACGGCGCGCGCCAAGGGCGTGCCGGAGTCGCGCGTGATCTTGAGGCATGCGCTCAAGGTGGCGTTCCTGCCGGTGCTCAGTTACCTGGGGCCGGCGACGGCGTACATCATGACGGGATCGTTTGTGGTGGAAAAGGTGTTCAATGTGCCGGGATTGGGCCAGCATTTTGTGAATTCGGTGCTTAACAAGGATCTTTTCATGATTATGGGCGTCGTGCTCACGTATTCGACGCTGCTGATCCTGTTCAATCTGATCGTGGATGTCCTGTACCGCTGGGTGGACCCGCGCATCGAGACCGTGTAAATCAGGAGAAAGGACGAGGGCTATGCAAACGCAACTTTCAGTTCAGGGGATGACGTGCGATCACTGCCGGCAGGCGGTGGAGCGGGCGCTGAAGGGCGTGGCGGGGGTCGCCGCGGTGCAGGTGGACCTGGCCAAGGGACAGGCGGTGGTGGAGCACGAGAACACAGTGGCGTCAGCGGCGCTGGCGGCAGCGGTAAACAAGACGGGGTTCATTGCGAAAGCCCGATGAATCGCCGGCCTATCCTGAGTCCCACCGTGGCGCGGATGAGCGGTCCAATCTCGTACCTGGCAGCAGGCCTGATGTGCCTGGGACTGAGCGCGTGCGCGAGCATGCGGGCGAGGGACCGTTTCGATGCGATGGAGGACGAGGAGCGCTCTCGTCCCGTGCGCTTGGTCACGCCCGCAGATTTCGCATCCGGCGAGACAAGTGCAACGCCACCTGTGGTGGAGAGCGGGCCTGCGGAGGGGGACGGCGCGGTTGCGAATGCGGCGATGGAAGAAGGGGGCAGTGCGAGTCAGGAGCAGACGGCTCCGGGGACGAAGCCTGAGGTGTCCGACGTGCCGGCGGCGTGGATCGCATCCGGGCTGGTGGGGCAGGTCAATGGGCGTCCCATATATGTGGAAGAGTTCTTCGCGCCGATTGCCAGCCAGTTGGACATCGCCAGCAGCGAGAAGCCGAGGCGCGAATTTCTGCAGGAGGCCGACAGCATCGTCACGGACCGGCTGATCAGCCTGGTGCAGAACGAACTGATCCTGGCGGAAGCGCGGGCGAAACTGACGACGGAGCAGAGGCAGGGACTGCTCGCCTGGCTTGAACGGCAGCGCGGCGAGATCATGCGGCGCAAGGGCGGCGGGGTGGAGTTTCTGACCAATGAGCGTCTCGAGGAAGAATCCGGGATTACGCTGAAGCAGCAGATGGAACTGCTGGAGCGGCAGGCGCTGGTCGCACAGGAACTGCGCACGCAGGTGGATGAGAAGATCGTGGTGGATTGGCGCGACGTGAAGCGGTACTACGAGGAGCACGAGGCGGAATTTCACCCTGATCCGTCGATCACACTGCGACTCATTCTGACGCCGGCGGCGGACAAATCACTTATAGCGACGGTCAATCGGGAGCTGGAGGAAGGGCGGCCGTTTGAGGATGTCGCACGACGGCACAGCACGCTGTACGCAGCGCGGGGCGGGCTGATGAGCACGATCGAACTGCCCAACGGGCTTGAGAGCACGCCGCTGACGCGCTGGCCGGAGATCGACGCCAAGGCACGCACGCTGGAGGTGGGGGCGCACTCGGAAGAGATCATCCTGGGGTCGGATGCGATCTGGGTGCAGGTGGAGCAGTATTCTGATGGGAATCCGCGCAGCCTGTACGAAGCGCAGAAGGACATCGAGGACAAACTTTTCCGCGCTGCGCGGAATTCGGGCCAGATCGGCTATTTCCAGAAACTCCTGGCGCGCGGCAACGCGGACAGCCTGGAGGAGATGAAGACGGCGCTGATGGTCGTGGTGGCGGATCGTTGGCTCACCGACCCGAACTGAGACCGCCGCGAAGTCGAGCGTCGGAATCGACCTGATTCAACCAGTGGAGCCGGCGGGGAGGGCGGCGATCCAGATGACGCAGGCCATGAGGGCGGCGACCACGTAGGAAGCGGGATCGCGGATGACGGTCGCGATGGGATCGTCGGGAATCTGGCCGCGGTAAGCTCGGCTCCAGAGGCGTGTGACTGCATAGAGGAGGATGGGGCACATGAACCAGAGCGCATCGGGCCGAGAGTAGAGCGACTTCACATCGGGACTGTTGTTGATATAGAGCGCGAACACGAGCACCGCGAGGTACCCGCTCACGGCGCCCAGGGTGCCGAGCCAGGGTTGATCGGCCACCGCATAGGGTCTGCGGGCGGATGGCGCTGCGCCGCTGGCGGAGAGGACGCTGAGTTCCGCGAAGCGCTTGGCGAATGCAAGCGTGAGGAAGAGAAAGGTGGAGAAGGCGAGGAGCCAGGGCGAGGGGGGGATCTGGGCGGCCACGGCGCCGGCAAAGAGGCGGAGCGTGAACAGGCCCGCCAGGACCAGAATATCGAGCACTGCCATGCGCTTGAGTCGGATGGAGTAGGCGGTGGTGATGACAAGATAGCCGAGGAGGATCAGGAGGAAGCGTTCGCTGTGAACGGCCAGTGCAAGGCCCAGGCCGACCATCAGGGTCGAGGGGATGATGATCCATCCGGCGCGCGTGGAGAGGGCGCCGGAGGCGAACGGCCGGAGTCGCTTGACGGGGTGGGCGCGGTCTGATTCGATGTCGAGGAGGTCATTGAGGACGTAGACGGCTGAGGCGCAGAAAGAGAAGGCGAGCGCCGCGAGCGAGACCTTGATGAGAAGTTGGCTGCCGCCGCCATCCCAGCGGGCGATCTGGTGGCTCATGACCAGGGGCACAAAGAGCAGCAGGTTCTTGACCCACTGGTGGATGCGCATGGCGGAAAGGACGGCGGGCAGGCCGCCGCGAGGCGGAGTCGCGGAAGGAAGGTGAGCAGCAGTGGGGGGCGGTGGACCGGGGAGGAAAGGCGTGGAGGACATGGTGGAATCAGATGTCACCGCGAAAGTGCGCGTCAATGCTGCGATGAGGCGGGACCATCGTATGACCAGTCACGCGAGGAGGTCGATAAGTCGGCTCGTCAAGACGGGGGCGACAACCTCGATGTGCGGCGGGGAGGCCAGCACGGGCGAGCAGGGCGAGGCAGTGAAGGGCGCGAGGCTGAAGGGAGAGCAAAGCGCCGGGCCCTCAGGATGAGATGAAGGAGAAACCCAGTCGCGCATGCGCAGGAGGCGTGAGAGGTCCGCAAAGTCGGCGATGGCGAGCCGTACGCGGGCGGAGACGGAATCGAGTTCGAGTTCCGCGCGGCGGCGCTGGGCGATGAGTGATTCGGTGCGATTGGCCATCTGTTGGTCGGAGGAGGATGTGAAGGAGTCGGAGTCGCGGGAGCAGGAGTCGGCGGATGAGTCGCAGGGGCAACAGGGAGAAAGCGGCGCACGCAGGCAGGAGAAGGAGTCTCCACAGACGGGGTCGAGTATTGAGTTGCAGGCAACGCTCACCAGAGGGAAGAGGAGCAGCGGCTGGGCCGAGGGCGTGCCAGGGGGAGTGGTTCATAAGATGGCGGTGCGAGCGCGCCGGCACGAAGGATTCTGGGACGGCGCGAGATCGGGTTTGCGGAAGATGCAACGTGATGATGAAATGCGACGGGGAGGGTGAAGGGATGCGACGGTGCGGCGATGCTGCGAACGGATGAACTGGACTACGAGTTGCCCGCGGAGTTGATCGCGACGAGCCCGCTGGCCAAGCGGGACGAGGCGCGGATGCTGGTGGTGCGGGTGAAGGGCGGGAGGTTGGAGCATCGACAGGTGAAAGATCTGCCGGAGGTTCTCACGCACGGCGATCTGCTGGCGCTTAATGAGACGAAGGTGCTGCCGGCGCGGCTGCTGGGCAGGCGGGAGGACACGGGCGGGAAGGTCGAGGGGTTGTTTGTTTCGGAAGAGGCCACGGGGCGCTGGCGGGTGATGCTCCAAGCCGGGGGGCCGCTGCGGGAGGGCGTGGTGGTGGCGCTGCGCGGGCCGGAGGAGCGGGAGGCACCGCTGCGTGTGAGACTGGTGGAGAAGGATGCGCAGAGCGGGGAGTGGGTTGTTCAGGCCGAGGAGGCGCGTGGGGGCAGCGCGGGCGAGGTGTTGCAGCACGTGGGGTGGACAGCGCTGCCTCCCTACATCGTAAAGAAGCGGAGCACGGACCAGGAGGCGGGGCCCGGAGAGGCCAGAGACCGGTCGGGGTATCAGACGGTGTACGCGAGGCAGGAGGGTTCAATCGCAGCGCCGACGGCGGGGCTGCATTTCACGCCGGAACTGCTTGGGCGGCTCGGCCAATCGGGAATCGAGCAGATGCGGGTGACACTGCACGTGGGCGTCGGGACGTTCAAGCCTGTGAAGACTGAGACAATCGATGAGCACCGAATGCACGTGGAGCGGTATGCGGTGAGCGCGGAAGCGATCGAGGCGCTGCGAAGTGCGAAGCGCCGAGGTGGGCGGGTGGTGGCGGTGGGTACGACGACTGCGCGGACGCTGGAGAGCGTGGCGCGCGAGTCAGTGGGACCAGTTGAAGGAGAGACAGACCTCAAGATCATGCCGGGGCATAATTGGAGGTGGGTGGACGGGCTGCTGACGAATTTTCACCTGCCGAAGACGACGCTGCTGGCGCTGGTGGCGGCGAAAACTGGAATGGACTTATGGCGAGCGGCGTATGCAGAAGCGGTGCGCGAGCGGTACCGATTCTTTTCGTTCGGCGACTGCATGCTCATCCTGCCTGAATGAGGCAGCTCAGTGGGGAACCGATGGGGTGACCGGGACGGTGGAGTCAGCCAGCGCATCCGTGAGGGACCCGCCGTCGGGATCGATGGGCATGCCGGTGATGCGCGACTCGTAGATCAAATCATCACCGACCCAGCCCTGCAGGTCGCAGATCATGCGGCGGGGGTGAAATTTGAAGACCTGGCCGAGGATGATGAGATCGTCGCCGGGGTGGACAACGCCACGGAACTTGGTGCGATCGATGGCGGTGAACCCGATGAACTTGTGATGAATGACGTCGTGAATCTGAAAGATGACGGAGGCGAGTTGAGCGCCGGCCTCGATCATCATGACGGCGGGCATGAGCGGCTGGCCGGGGACGTGGCCGGCCGACCACCACTCATCATCGCGCACGTGCTTGACGGCGACAGCGCGATTGTGGTCTTCGCTGAACCAGGCCAGTTTGTCGAGTTGGAGGGCCAGACCGCGCTGGGCAATGTACTTCATGATGCCGACGCGGTCGAGCGCGGTGGCATTGAGGTCGATTGCGGAAAGATCGAAGAGACGGGGAGGAGCCATAACGCGGGGTCAGGAACGAAGTGATGTCAGAACCGAAGACGGGCCTGCATGAATCAGGAGAATTCTGCCACAAAATGGGAGCGTGTGCAAGTTATTTTGAGGCTGATTCACGTGATTCGAGCACTAACCCACGAATTTCCTGACACGCGCCCTTGATGTCCTGCATGGACTTGCGGACGCGTGTGCCAGCGGCTTTGTTGCCGCCTTGCGTTTTCTGAATGTCGTCTTCGGCGGCCGCCACGAGTTTCTTGAGATTTTCATACGCCTCGGTCAGGGTCACGGGAACTCCTTGTGCGAATGGAGATGATTGAAGGAAAGCACGAAGGCTGAATCAAGCGGGAAAACGGCAGTCATTCAAGTTATGGGACTATAGGTAAACGGATGGGTTTGACGAGGGTGAGCAGATCGCGGAATGCTGGGTCTGAGGCGTCGCGAGCCAGTTCATACGCGGCGGAGACGCATCCGGTGATGCATGCCCCGGCCGATGCCATTCGGCCAAACGCGTGGGCGATCTGGTCGGGCTCGCCGGAGGAGACTGCGTCGGAGAGAACAAAGACCGAGAAGCCGGCCGCACACAGGTCGAGGGCGGACTGAAGGACGCAGACATGGGCTTCGATGCCGCAGATCAGGATGGTCCGACGATTGGAAGTGGCCAGGGCTTCAACTGCGGAGGCGATACACGCCGAGAATCGGGTCTTCTCGAACGTGAGCGTGCCGGGAGGGAAGGCGGACCGGAGCGAGGGGATTGTGTGGCCGAGCCCGCGCACGTATTGCTCAGTGACGATTGTGGGCAGGTTGAAGAGCGAAGCGAGGCGCGCGGCGAAGGTGCAGCGCTGGAGAAGGCGTTCAGGGTTGAGCATGGCGGGCAGGAGCTTCTCCTGGACATCGACAACAAGGAGAGTCGTGTCAGCGCGATCGAGGCGAGGAATGACGCGGGCGGCGGGAGTGTTCATGGAAGAGTCGCTGCCGATTGGGGAGCGGTGAGGGGGAGACGGATCAGGAAATCGGAGCCTGACCCGGGCGAGGAGTGGAGCTCGATGGAACCGCCGTGTTCCTCGATGATGCGGCGGGTGGTTGGGAGGCCCAGGCCCGTGCCGCCGGCCTTGGTGGTGTAGTAAGGCCGGAAGATCTGTGCGGCCGCGTCGGGAGGTATTCCAGGTCCGGTGTCAGTGATTCGGATGTGAAGTTCAGGCGTTGGCGCCGGCGCGCGGCGCGGGGAGCGGGGCGGCGGCGGCGCGTCGACACGGACGAAGATCTCGCGCTGCGCGGAGGGTGCGGTGTGGGCGGATATGGCTTCGACGGCGTTGAGAAGAAGATTAAGGAGCGCCTGCTTGAGAGCGGCAGGATCGACAGTTGCGACGGGCGCGGGGCTGGCAGGGGAGAAGCGAATGTGTACGGACGCGTTCTGAGCCTGGGGCGTGAAGAAGTCGAGAAGTTCCTCGACGAGGTGGTTGATGTCTGTGGGCGCGGTGGAGAGGCGCAGGCGTCCGGCAAACTGGAGGAAATCGGAGAGAATGCCGCGGAGGCGCTCGGCTTCGCGGCGGAGGGCGTCGAGGCGGCGGAGGAGCCGACTTTTTTCATCGGGAGGAAGTTGAGCGTCGGCGATGTCCTCGGCGAGGAGCTGGGCGTTGAGGCCGATGGTGGAGAGCGGATTCTTGATTTCGTGGGCCAGCCCACCGGTCATGGTGCCAAGTTCCGCGAGGCGCTGCGCATCGCGTGCGCGGCGCTGGGCGTCGTCGCGCTGCTGGGCGTCCCGGCGATGGAGCGCGGCTCCGGCGCGCCAAACAGCGAGGGCGGAGAGGGCGGCGCCTGCGCAGAACGCGATGAGGAGGGAAGGGGTGTCCCACTGAGGCATGGTGTACCTGCCGAGGGCGAAAGGATACGAGGGAGCGAGGAACAAGGGGCGCGGGGCATGGTTATCGGCGGAGGCGATACAACCGGAAAGGCTGACCCGGGTTGTGCGGACCGAATGGGCGGGACCGGGAGACGCAGGAATTGCGCGGTGTTGGGCTCGGCGTATTTGAAACTGGGGGGGACTGCGGCACTTGTATGCAGCCAGGCAGTCGTGACGCTGGACCTGACTGGGGAGTAACTGAAATGAACACGCTCGGGCACGGGAACACGGGTCGGATCATTCGCTGCAGCCTGGCACTGGCCGCGGCGGCGATGATGAGCATTCAGCTGCCGATGCCCGCCAGCGCGGGCGCGATGGCCGCGCCGCCGACGAAGAACCTGGGTACGGGAGCAGGTGGAAACGGAAGTTCGACGCAGCAGCGTTACACCGGCCCGGAGGCGTGGATTCACGGTCCGATGTTCACGGCCCCTGTGCAGCGCGTATCGGCGACGGGGACGCGCGCGATCCACAACCTGCGCGGGTTCAATGCGGATGAAGCGATCGGGCGCCTGCAGTCATTCGGGACGCAGATGGGTGCATGCCTGTCGTTGCGGTGGGTGAGCCCGGTGGACGGGAAGTTCGACACGCCGCCGACGCAGGCGGAAGCGGATAAAGCGATCGCTGACATCATCAAGGTGGTGACGAGCGCACCGGCCAAGGCGATGGGTCAGCGACTGTGGATCCAGATGTATAACGAGATGGCCAGCGGACCTGGAAGCGTCGCGGGGGCGGACATGGACGCGATGATGGCGTTCGCGACGAAACTGCAGGCGCAGATCAGGCTGAAGGCGCCGGACGTGCGCATCTCCGGGCCGGCGATGACGGTCGTGGGACTGCTGGTCAAGAACCCAGCCCACTTCGACGAGACCGCGCTGATGCGTCGGGACATCCTGAACAAGATCCTGGACTGGTCGGTGCAATACGCGGACGGGGTGGACCTGCACCTGCATGCTGCGGGCAAGGATGACGCGGCCAGCGCATTGAAGATTACCCGCGACCAGTTGAACCTGCGCAAGGGCGGCGCGGACAAGCAGATGGTGTCGTGGGAGTGGAGTCCGGCGCGATTCCCGAATCAGTCCGACTCGGCGGGCGTTGTCAAGGCGATCAACGAGATCTGGCAGGTGATGGGCGAGTACAAATTGATGGTGGCAGCGTACAGCGCGTATGGCGTGAACAACCAGAATGACATCTTCTACTGGAAGTCATTGGTCGATGAGTCAGATAACCCGCGTCAGCCCTTCTTTGACGCATTCAGTGCAATTGCGAAGGGCAAACGGGAAGCCATGGGCAGCGGCGCGACGAATGCGGGAACGCCCAGCGCAGGCAGCGCGCCGGCGCCGGGGAGCGGCGGAAGTCGCGTGATCAAGGGCGGAGGTTCGAGCAAATAGGCGGGAGTTGGGGAGAAAGAACCAAGCCAGCGGCCGCTCTGCGTCACAGCAGGGCGGTTGCTCTTTTTGACACACCGAGTTGGCGCAGGTTTTTTGCCAACAGAAGGTGCAGAATCGCTCTCGGCGGTGAGAGGGTGGGTTATACTGGCTGCGTGGGTTTCCAAGTCCGGCGGGCTCTCGTTCTGAGAGCGGTCGCAGCCGGCACACATCCAGTCGCAGAACGTGGGAGCGAAAAGCATGGAAGTTGCGCGCTTTGACGTAGCAATCATCGGCGGCGGACCAGCGGGTTCGACGGCCGGAACGCTGCTGCGCAAATACAACCCCAAGGCGCGAGTGGTCATCCTTGAGAAGGAGAAGTTTCCGCGCGAGCACGTGGGGGAGAGCCAGTTGCCGCCGATCGGGCCGATCCTGGAGGAGATGGGGGTATGGGACAAGGTGGAAGCGGCAAACTTCCCGATCAAGATCGGGGCGACGTATCGATGGGGGCAGAGCGATCAACTGTGGGACTTTGAGTTTGTGCCGCCGTCGCAGTTCCGCGATGAGCCCAGGCCCGCGAAGCGGCAGGGGTTTCGGCGGTTGACGGCGTTCCAGGTGGATCGGGCGGTTTTCGACGAGATTCTGCTCGACCATGCCGCGGAGTATGGCTGTGAGGTGCGGGAAGAGACCACCGTGCGCGAGGTGCTGCGCGAAGGGGACCGGGTTGCTGGACTTGAAGTGGAGCGGCATGGAAAAGTTGAGCGGATAGAAGCGGCGCACTATCTGGACTGTTCAGGAGACAACGCGGTTCTGCGGCGCGCCTTCGGCGTGGAGATCGAAGCGCCGACGAAGCTCAAGAACATGGCGATGTGGGATTACTGGGAGAATGCCAAGTGGGCGGTGGAGATCGGCGTGGGGGGTACGCGGGTACAGGTCATCAGTGTGGACTATGGGTGGCTGTGGTTCATTCCGCTGAGCCCGACGCGCACGAGCCTGGGCCTCATCGTTCCCATTGAGTACTACAAGAAGAGCGGCAAATCAGCGGAGGAGCTGTACGAGCGGGCGATCCAGGATGCACCGCGGATTTCGGAGTTGATTCAGGGAGCCACACGCGAGGGGGTGGTGCGCAAGACGCGCGACTGGTCGTACATTGCGGAGAAGCTGACGGGGGAGAACTGGTTTCTGGTGGGGCAGTCGGCGGGATTTTCGGATCCGATCCTGGCGGCGGGCATGACTCTGGCGCACAGCGGTGCGCGGCATGTGGCGTACATCCTGCTGGAGGCGATGAAACCCTCGGGAGAAGCAAGGCTGGACATCGGCTGGCTGAAGCGCCATTACGACGAGAGCCAGCGGAAGCGCATTCAGCAGTACATCCGGTTTGCAGAGTACTGGTATGCGGCCAACGGTCAGTTTCCGAATTTGCGGGAGTTTGCGGCAGACATCGCGAAGTCATCAGGCCTCAACCTGAATCCGGCCCAGGCCTTTCGCTGGCTGAGTTTCGGAGGGTTCAACCATGATGACTTCCTGGGGCCGGGGGTTGCGACCTTGGATGTGATGGCGGTGAAGGAGGTGACGAAGTTGTTCTCAGGGGGAACGGAGCAGGTGTGGGAGATCAACAAGTGCAGCAGGTTCCGGCTGAATCTAACCGGCGCTCGCAAGGACCAGGTGCCGGTTTTTCACATGGGCAAGATCACCAAGGCGGGCTGTTACGTGCGGGGGGCAGCGTCGATTCCGTTTGCCGGGTTCTTCCGTGTGGTCTGTGAGTTGCTGCAGCAGCCGCTCAGCGCGACACAGTTGATGCAGGCGATCAAGCATCGCTACGAGACCAAGGCGAAGATGACGGGGATGAAGCCGGCGGACTTCCTCGGGCAGGTGCTGTCGACGCTGGAGACGATGCTGGTGGACGGCTGGGTGACGGGAATCGACGATCCAGCAGAGCGCAAGCTGAGTTTCCAGCCCAAGGACTACCTCGAGTCGAACCTGCACTGGAACCGTGACGACGTGAAGTCCGGACGGCTGGGGGCGCTGAGCAAGACGGACGAGTTCTAGGCGTTGGATCGGAATGCGGCCTCGATCACGCGTGGATCATCCGCCCCTGAGTGCCCAGCGCGGCCTCATGGATGCCTTCGTACATGGTGGGGTGCGCGTGCATGGTGTGGATGAGGTCGTTCACCGTGGCCTCGACGCTGCGCGCAAAGCCGAGTTCTGAGATCATCTCGGTAGCCTCGGAGCCGCAGATGTGCGCGCCCAGGATTTCTCCGTGCGGGATGCTGGAAATGATCTTGATGAGACCGACGTTTTCGCCGACGGCCAGGGCCTTGCCGTGAGGCTTGAGGGGATAGTTGCCCACTGCGTAATCCTTCCCGAGGACCAGACCCTCAGCCTTGAGCGCCCGTTCGGTCTTGCCGATCGAGGCGACCTGGGGTTCGCAGTAGGTGCAGCCGGGGATCGTGGAGTAGTCAACGCCGAAGGTGTGGTGACCTGCCATGCGCTCCACGCAGGCGATCGCCTCCTCGGAGGCGACGTGAGCCAGCCAGGGCGGGCCGATGACATCGCCCACGGCGTAGATGCCCGGCACGCTGGTCTGATAGGTGGGGGCGTCGACTCCCTGATAGGCAACCTTGATGTGATCCTTGAAGGTCTCGACGCCCAGCGAAGCATCGAAGAGCCCGTCATAGCGACCGCGCACGCCGACTGCAACCAAAACAACATCGGTCTCGATGTTCTCGGTGGCGGCTTCCTCGCCGACCTTGGCGATGGTTACGACCGTGGAACCGCCCGCGCCTTTGCCCTTGGCGACGGCCTTGGTGAGGCAGCCGGTCCGGATGTCGATGCCGTACTTGCCGAATTCACGGTTGAGGGCCTTGGAAATGTCATCATCCTCAACCGGCAAGATGGCGTTCTGCATCTCGATGAGGGTGACCTTGGTCCCGAAGGCGTTGTAGAAGTAGGCGAATTCGACGCCGATGGCGCCGGCGCCGATGATGACCATGCGCTTGGGCTGAGTGGCCATGGTCATCGCCTCCTTGCTGGAGATGATGACCTTCCCGTCAAAGGGAGCAAAGGGCAGTTCGCGCGGGACAGCGCCGGTGGCGATGAGGACGCGGTTGCCGGTGAGCGTGGCAATGGGTTGCGCGGCAGGACCCCCGGCCGGGTTGTAGGGGCGGACGACAACTGCGCAGGGCTGGCCGGCACGTGCGCCTTTCGTGATGGCGGCGGTGCCGTTAAAGACGGTGATTTTGTTTTTTTTGCAGAGGAACTCAACACCTTTGCTGATCTGGTCGGCCACGCCGCGCGAGCGCCCGATGACCTTCTCCCAGTTGTAGGAGAGTTTCTCAAAAGAAATGCCCCAGTCGCCGGCGTGCTTGGCCATGGCGTTGTAAAGGGACGCGTTCTTCAGAAGCGCCTTGGTCGGGATGCAGCCCCAGTTGAGGCAGGTCCCGCCGAGGCGGTCGCGTTCGACGACGGCGGTTTTCATGCCCAATTGGGCAGCGCGAATAGCGCCGACATAGCCTGCAGGTCCGCCGCCAACGACAATGAGGTCAAATTGAGTGTCTGGCACGGGAAATCCGTCGGGCGAAAGCCCAAAAAGGAAGGTGGGGGAAGCGGGGGAGTGTGGTAGGCGGCGATGATAGGTGCGATGCGTTTGAGAGTGGGAAGGCGGGGACTACACTCGGTGTTCGTTCAGGAACCAGGGTCGTTGGGAGCCGGATGGACCATTGAATAAAGGATGAGCGCGGTGCGACTGGCGGTGATTTCAGATATTCATGGGAACCTCGAGGCGCTGCAGGCGGTGCTCAAGGACATCGACGAGCAGAAGACGGAGGGGATCGTGTGCCTGGGCGATATCGTGGGCTACGGGCCGGATCCGATCGCCTGTGTGGACCTGGTGGCCCAGCGGTGCCAGTGGGCGCTGATGGGAAATCACGACTTCGGGGTGCTCTACGAGCCCACGAACTTCAATCCCGGGGCCGAACAGGCGGCATTCTGGACGCGAGCGCAATTTGAGAATGAGCCGGACGAAACGCGTCGGGCGGAACGTTGGAAATTCCTGGGATCGCTGCGCGTGCGGGTGCGCTTCGGTCCGGGCAACGGTTTCCTCGCTGTGCATGGTTCACCGCGCAAGCCGATCAACGAGTACATTTTCCCGGATGACGCGGCGAACAAAACATCGAAGATCCAAGGGGTGTTCGAGCGGATTGAGAAGCTGGCGATCGTGGGGCACACCCATGTCCCGGGTGTGTTCACGGATGAGCCGGATTTCTACCCGCCGACGGAGTTGAAAGGCCAGTTCCAGTTCCACGACGACGAAAAGGTGATCATCAACGTGGGATCGGTGGGGCAGCCACGCGATGGAGACCCGCGTGCAAGTTACGCGGTAATCGAGGAGGGGAGCGTCTCGTTCCGGCGCGTGCAGTACGAGATTGACGCGACGGCCAGGAAGATCAAGGCAATTGCGCAGTTGAACGCGTGGCTGGGGGATCGGCTGTACGAGGGAAGGTAGGGTCGGCGTAGGCAGGGGAGGGCCGACGAAGCGGCTACCCTGTGCGTTTGCCGATCGGGTGATCGGCGTCTGTTTGATCGGAATTCCAGAGGCGGATGGCAGCAGGCGTGATGAATAACCGTTACGTGCGGGTCGTGGTTCCGTTGGTGATCGTGGCGCTGGCGACAGCGTTCATCTATTTCACGATTTTCTCAAAGGGCACAGCGGGTGGCGGGGGGACGGGGGGGACGGGGAGCGGGCCGGGGCCGGCAACGCCAGCGCTCACACCGGGGCCGGATGAAGGCGGAACACCACCCGTGCCGGTGGATGAAGGCGGCGCGCAGGACGGCGCAGGGGCTCAGGGTGAGGTGGCGGCCGGGCAGGAAGCGGATTTTTCGACGTGGAAGTATGTTGATCAGCCGGGCTCAACCCTGGACGGACTGGGAGACATCGATTCCTCGGCAGGCGGAACGTCGATGCGGATCGAGTTCACGCCGATGAACGGCGGTATCCGGCTGGTGACGTTGCGGGATTACTACGAATCGCGCGACAAGAAGCCGGAGCAGCGCACGACCTTCTTCGCCAACGCGCCTGAGGGGCGTGCGGCGATGGGGATCAATATTCTTGAGCTGCCAGGTGGGGTACGGCTGGGAGTGCCGGTCGATCCTGCGACAAAGAAACTCATCCCGGTGTGGAAGCAGGTCAGTCCCGGCGAACTTATCGCAGAAATTGTGGATGGAGCGGGGAAGCCGGCAATCACGATCCGAAGGAAGTACACGCTGGGCGCGGTCGAGGGTCAGATCGCCGTTGACCAACACATCGTGAATCACACGGGGCAGAACGTTTCGCTGGTCATCCAGACCTGGGGGCCGGGAGACCTGCCTCTGGACCCGATCCGGAGGATGGGGGACTACCGACGGGTGCGATTTGGGTATGTCGATCCGCGCAACCCGAACGTCGTGCTGTCGGAACGGTTTTATGACACCCAGGGGATCGTGGTGTCGAACGCGTGGAACGCGGACTCCAAGGCGATGGCAGCGGGGCAGCCGGAGATGGATCGGGGCTTGCTCACGCTGTGGCCCAACGAGACCAGCCGCGAGCAGAAACTAAGTCTGGCGTGGGTGGCGCAGACCGACCGGTACTTCGGGTTCGCGGTGTATCCGAACGTCGCCGACGCGACACAGATCACCAGCCGGGAACTTGCGCAAGTGAAGCAGGTGGAATTCCTGCTGGAGTCGAATGGTGAGCAGCGGCTGGGGCAGATTCCCAAGGACCAATACCTGAACCGATATCTGAGCGTGAAGCTGGTGTCGCCGACTCTGACGATTCCGGCCAAGGGGGAGCTGGACACGAGCCTGGATGCGTATTGCGGGCCTCTGCACAAGGAAACGATTCTGAAAGACCCCGTGCGCGGGGCGTTCAGTCTGGACAAGTTGCCGATCTACCAGATGCCGGGGAGCTGTTGGTGCACCGTGCTGTGCACGTTCCAGTCCTTGGCGATCGGGCTGCTGACGTTTCTGCGGTTGATTGAAGGAGATCTTCTGCGGATCGGGGGAGTGGGGATCGGCGTCCATGACTGGGGACTGGCGATCATCATTCTTGTGGTGTGTGTGCGTGCGCTGCTGCATCCGCTGACCAAGAAGGGGCAGGTCACGACCATGCGCTTCTCCAAGAAGATGCAGGCCCTGCAGCCGGAACTGGCGAAGTTGAAGGAAAAGTACAAGGACGACTCGAAGAAGATGCAGCAGGAGCAGATCCGGCTGTATCGCGAGCACAACGTGAATCCCGCGGGATGCATGGGCATGCTGCCCACATTCATCCAGATGCCCATCTGGATTGCGCTGTACGCGATGCTGTTTTTTGCGATCGAGCTGCGCCAGGCTCCGGCGTTCTACGGGATATTCCAGTTGTTCGGGAATTGGGGTTTCCTGGCCGATCTTTCGCAGCCGGACCAATTCATCTCGCTGGGCAAGGGATTCACGATTCCCTATCTGGGTTGGCAGGTGACCAGCATCAACCTGCTGCCAGTGCTCATGGGTGTGGTGTTCTTCATTCAGCAAAAGTACATGATGCCGACGTCGACAAACCTGACGCCCGAGCAGGAGACGCAGCAGCGGATCATGAAGGTGATGTCGGTGGTGCTGTTTCCGCTGATGCTCTACACGTCGCCCTCGGGCCTGACGCTGTACATCATGACCTCAACGCTCATCGGCATCTTTGAGAGCAAGTACATCCGGGCGCATGTGACGGCGCTGGAACTTGAAGAGGAAGCCAAGAAAAAGGGCTTCAAGGTCGCCGATGCGCGGGTGACCAAGCGCTAGCGCGACGGGATCACCAGTCGAGTGTCCCGCGCCAGGCGCTGCAAAGACGGTCCAGAGAGACACCGAGGCTGGCTTCGTCAAGCGTCAGGGAGTCAGAGTCGTTGAACTCGCCGATGATTCCCCATGGAAGACCGTCAAGGACAGCGCTGATGCGGTCCAGGTCCCATCGGTCAGCCTCAAGCAGGTAGCGACTGGGTGACTCAGCGAAGCAGCGGGTCAGAATCGCGGGGTCGCCATGTCGATCGCTTGCGGTGACGGGAAGGTTCGTGAAGTCGAGCGCCAGGCCGGTCTTGCCGGCGAAAGCCATTTCAGCGGCAGCGACGAGGAGTCCGCCTTCGGAACAATCGTGCGCGGAGCGGATCAGCCCCTCGCCGATGAGCCCGGCGACTGCGGCGGCCAGGCGCGGTGCAAGATCCAGGTCGACTCGGGGCAGATCGGACCCGGCGCGGGCGAGGGCGGCGGCGACCTCGGGACGAGCGGCGGCCAAGGACGCAATCTGGGACCCGGCAAGTTCGTGGCCGGTGAGGCCGACGACGATGAGAAGCGAGCCGGGGCGTTTGGCGTCCATGGTGAGCGCCTTGGAGGCCTCGGGGACGATGCCGAACCCGGAAATGAGCAACGTGGGCGGGATTTCGATGGTCTCGCCCTTCTCAGTGGTGAACTGGTTGTTGAGCGAATCTTTGCCGGAAATAAAGGGTGTCCGGAACGCCTTCGCAGCGTCGTAACAGCCTTCCGCGGCACGGACGAGGGAGCCGAGGTTCTCAGGCTTGTTGCAGGAGGGCCAGCAGAAGTTGTCAAGAATGGCAATGCGCGTGGGATCAGCCCCGCTGCAGACGAGGTTGCGGACGCATTCATCAACCGCGGCGAGGGCCATCCAATAAGGATCGGCGGACAGGCCGGTCGCCAAGCCATTGGCGACGGCAAGAGCACGCGGGGAATCGAGGCGCGGCGTGATGACTGCGGCGTCTGAAGGGCCGACGTGATTTGGACCGCACAGCGGCTTGACGATGGTGGCGCCCTGTACTTCGTGGTCATATTGGCGGATGATCCAGTGCTTGGAGGCGATGTTCGGATGGGCGAGAGTTTGCAGAAGCAAGTCTGTCAGCGCGGGCCCGGCCTTTCCGGGCGCTGGAGAGGAACCCGTTGAAGCCGGAGGAGTCGCCGCGGCCGCGGGGCGCTGCGGGTTCCAGATGGCTTCGCGCTGGGGAGTGGGAATGCCTTCGTGGAGGAACTCCATGGGCAGGCGGCCGACTTCCGTGCCCTGGTAATACAGCGCGAGATCGCGGTCAGGTGTGCCGAATCGGCCCAGGTCGCAGAACTCGACATCCTCGACGGCGCAGAGGTTGCGCAGGGTTTCCAGCGCGCGTTGGGGCACGGCCAGGACCATGCGCTCCTGCGCTTCGGAAATCCAGATTTCGGTGTAGGTGAGGCCGGCGTACTTGAGCGGAGCGCGGTCGAGGTGGACTTCGGCGCCGATGTCCTTGCCCATTTCGCCCACAGCGGAGGAGAACCCGCCGGCGCCGCAGTCGGTGATGGCATTGAACAGGCAGCCGTCCGCATGATCGCGCGCCTGTAGGATCACGTCGAGCACCTTCTTCTCCGTGATGGCATTGCCGATTTGCACGGCATGACTGAATTCATCGGCGTGGGAGTCGGTGAGTTCGGCGGAGGAGAAGGTGGCGCCGTGGATTCCGTCGCGGCCGGTGCGTCCGCCGAGGGCGATGATGTGGTCGCCGGGGTGGACCTGGCCGCGAATCTTGTCGCGTGGGATCAGGCCGATGCAACCGCAGAAGACGAGCGGGTTGCCGATGTAGCGGTTGTCGAACCAGACGGACCCGTTGACGGTGGGGATGCCCATGCGGTTGCCGTAGTCGCGGACGCCGGCGACGACCTGGGTGAGGATTCGGCGGGGATGCAGACAGCCGGCAGGAACGGAGACGATGTCGGGGCGGGCAACGCAGAAGATGTCGGTGGAAGCGACGGGCTTGGCGGAAAGGCCGGTGCCGATGACGTCGCGAATGCAGCCGCCGATGCCCGTGGCCGCGCCGCCGTAGGGCTCGAGGGCGCTGGGATGGTTGTGGGTTTCGACCTTGAAGCACACGCCCCACTCATCGTCGAACGCGATGACGCCCGAATTGTCGACGAAGACGGACAGGGCCCAGTCGATGGAATCGGGAGTGTCGGGGTCGGTGAGTTCTCGCGTCGCGGCGCCGATGGTCGACTTGAGGAGATTGCGAATGGTGATGCTGCCGTCCGGGTTGACCTCATGCCCGGGGCGCATGCCCACATCGCCGGTGAAAAAGGAGAGCAGTCCGCTCAAGCCGGACTCGTGGTCGGCTTCATCCCGCAGCCGGGGCATCGTGATGCTGCCCGAAGGGCCGATTTCGCGGTACCGGATGGTGGACTTGAGTGTCTTGTGCACGCAGTGCTCGGACCAGGTCTGGGCAAGCGTTTCGAGTTCGATGTCGCGCGGTTCGCGGCCGAGTTTGCGATACTCAGTCTGGATCGCCTGCATTTCCTCCAGAGAGAGGAACAGGTGGGCTGAGCGGCTGAGCGACTCGAGTTCCGCATCCGAGAGAGTGCAGAGCGGGATTTCCCGGATGGCAAAGGGCGACGCATGCCCATGCGGGAATGATGCGGGCAGATACGGAGCGTGGTGGATGGCCTGGATCAGGGGGTTGGCCAGCAGCTTGGCGGCAAGCTGTTGCGCCTGATCGGACGACGGGCCCGAAAAGTCGTAGCGGACACCCGAGCGTGCGGAAACGGTTCTGCCAAGCAGGGCGTCAACGACGAGTTCGAGGGACTGACCAGCCGGGTCCATGACACCGGGGAGCGGATGAACCTCAACGGTGCGGGTATGAGCAGAAGGCTGTGATCCGGTGCTTTGGGCACCGATGACCGCTCGCTGGGCGACGGCGTCAGCCATGAGTTCGCTGGCCAGTGCGCGCAGCTCGTCGGGAGACAACGCGCCCTCGACGAGGTACACATCCGCCGAAGATGCGTCCTTGATCTCAATTCCCAGGGCGGAACGCGCATCACGGATCAGCGCGGCGGCTCGGGGGTCCGGCTGGCCGGGGGCGGGGCGAATCTCAATACGATGCACAGGATGAGCAGCAGGGGCGTGTGTGGGTGACATGGGGCGGCGGCTTGGGTGGGGTAAGTGGGTCGCCGATTTTAGTCGGTTGGGCGGGCGGGGCGGAAGTGAAGGCAAGGCGAGAGGAGGAGGCAGATACCATTGCCGGACGCAAGATCACGCAGGAGTGTGATGACATGAAGATTGGGACCCAGCGAGCCGGAAGGATCCTGAGCATCGGTGCCGCGGTCATGATGACCCTCGGGCTGTTCGGGTGCGCAGGAGGGCGTGGAGCCAGTGCCAGATCACTGACCGAGGTCAAGGCGGCATACGACGCGGGCCGCTATGAAGAGTCGTACACGGACGGAACGAAACTGGCCCGGTCTGCCAGCGGGGTCACAAGCGAGCAGGCGTCCTATCTGGCTGGTCTGAGCGCCTATCAACTCAAACGCTATGACGCGGCCGCCAGCGCGCTGAATGCCGTCACGTCATCAAAGGACGCTGCGCTGGCGGGGCGGGCGGCGGCGACGCTTGGGATGGTGCGGATTGAGCAGAACCGCCCCAAGGACGCCGTCCCCAATCTGAAAAAGGCGATCACCGCCCTGCAGGGAGAGGACCTGGCGGAAGCGGAATACCACCTGGGCAAGGCGTATCAACTCAGCGGGGATACGACGAACGCGCGAGCGCATTTCACCCTGGCCCGGCGGCTCGCGACCAACCCGGATTTGCGCGCCCGCGCCAATGAAGAACTCGACAAGGCCGGATACGCGTTGCAGATCGGGGCGTATGGCAGCCTGGCCAATGCCAAGGTATCGGCGGACGCGTTTGATAAATCAGGCAAAGGCGCAGGTTGGGGGGCCGCGCGGATAGTGCAGAGCAGGGATCGATTTGGAAAGACGCTTTACCTCGTGCAGGTGGGCTACTTCGCAAACCTGGAAACCGCGCAGCAGGCGCGGGCACGAATCGGCTCCAGCGCGATCATCACACAAAATACCGCGCTGGCCGGCGCGGGGGGCTGAAGCGCGGAAACAACGAGACACGGAAAGGACGACTCATGAGCAACACACCGGGCGAAACGCCCAAACTGCATATCGATTCAGACTGGAAATCACAGGCGCAGGCTGAGAAGGAACGCCTCGTCAAAATTGAACAGGAGAAGAGGGCATCGACCCCGCCGGCAGGTGCGGGCACAATGGGAGCGGGAGCAGTGGGGATGACCGGGGGACAGATGGGCGCTGCGGGGCAGCGCGGCGGGAACGAATTGCCGGAAGCGTCTTTCGAGTCTCTCATGGGGACGCTGGCGACGCAGGCGATCATCTACCTGGGCGGGGCGCGCGACCCGCGCACCGGACAGCCGATGGTCGATCTCGATGTCGCCAAACTCCAGATCGATCTGCTCGGGGTGCTGGAGGCAAAGACGAAAGGCAACCTCACCGAAGACGAGGGTCGCCGACTGTCCACGCTGCTCTATGAACTGCGCATGCGATTCGTCTCGATCGCCCGGCAGGTGAGCGCGCTGACCGCCGAAGCGATGGGCGGCGGTGCGGCTGAAGCCGAGTTGGGCGGCGGCGCGGGAATGTCGCTGGTGCGCTGAGCGCGGACCTCAGTGAGCGTCCGAGTCATCCGCGGCGGGAGCCGGTTGGGGTTCATCGCGCAGTTGTGCAAGACGGACGCGTGCACGAGCTCCAAGCGGAGTATTCGGGTACAGCGTCGCGGTGCGGCGGTAGGCCGATATGGCCGCGGTGCGTTCCCCAAGTTGCTCGTAGGCGTGCCCGAGCCAGAAGGTTACCTCAGAGGCGCGCGGAGTGAGTGCCCAGCCGCTGAGGGTTTGCGCCTCGGTGAGGTTGTCGACGGCGTCCGCAGGCGCGCCGTCGAGGATGGACTGGCGCGCGCGGGTGATGAGATCGCTGAGACGGACCTCATCTTCGGGACTTGGGGCCAATGTGCGCGGCTCAGGGGCCGGCGGGTTGGGGTTGGCCGGTTCGGTGGCGGTAGGAGTGAGCGTGTTCGCCAAGCCGGGCTTGTAGACCTGGCCATGTGAGTCGCGAACCGTGCAGCCGGCAGAGCAGGCGAGAACAAGTGCGAGGGCTGCGCACCGGAGGGCATGAGGATGGAGCGAAGGAATGGTCATTGGTGGGCCACCCGATCGCTGAGGTCCTGGGCGCGATGGACAAGGCTGGAATCGAGCAAGCGCTGACGAATGGCGGAGAGGTCGGCATCGTCGCGCGTCGCGCTGACCCACTCGAGCAGAGACCAAAGCTCTGACACGATCCGGCGATCTTCCGGATTCGCCAGTTGATCGCGCATGGAGGCGATGCGTTCCGGCAGATCGTCCAGCGCAATCGCGGCCTGAATCTGAGGCAAGTCGGTTTCGAGGGTGGAATCGGGCGCACGGACAATGCGGAGAATCACCGTGGCCTGGTAGATCACATCATCGGCCCCGGCAGGTGCGAGCAGGGGACGGGTGTCGAGGTGATCTCCCGCGAGCGGTGCCTGGGCCCTGGAATCCGCGGTCACGGAGGTGCTGGTGTCCCGGTACACCGGGAACCACTGCGGGATGCGCGCGGGCTGATCCATCGCGGCAAATCGCCCCAGATCAATGGGCATCGGGCGCTGCTGCGCCGGCGCGCGGTTCAATTGAACAACGACAAAGGGAGGCCGGCCGATAGCGCGAGAAGGGAGAAAACCAGGCGGAAGCGCACCCGCGCTGACCTGACGAGCCTTCGGCATGCCCTGCTGATTCTGGGGCGACGGGCGCGAACCGGGGTTGTCCAGTGTGTCGCCGGAAGGCTTGGAGCCGGAGTCGTTAAGCGCGATGAGATCAGCGCCGGGGTCAGTCGCCAGCGGGTCGGCAGTCTTGGGAGATTCGGAAGCCTGAAGACGGGATGGATCAAGAGATGATGGCTGAGGGCGTGACACAAAGAAGGCCAGCGTGACCGTCGCGGCCAGCGCAGCGCCCCAGCCGGTCCAGGCCGACAGGCGCAGACGGCGGGCTTCAGTGCGGATGGCAGGCGCTTGCGCCGACCCGATCCTGGTCCAGACCGCGTCCTGCATGCGCGTCAGGGACGAAGCGAGAAGATCATCGGTCGGGGCCAGAGTCGCACGCGTCAGGAAATCGAGTTCCTCAGCTCGCGAGAGATGAGTGCGGCATCTGGCGCACCCTGAGAGGTGGCGTTCGGCCTGATGACGGGTTTCCTCGTCGACCTGCCCATCCAGCAGCCCCGAGAGAAGCGCGCCAAGGTCTTGACATTCGAACTGTTCCATGTGCTCAACTGCCTTCATATCACACCTCCCTCTCCCCTTCATACAGGGTCAACCGTTGACTTTGCGGGCCGGGAACTTGATCGGATCAGACTGCCCTGCGACGGCCGTATCGACGGACTCGACGAGTTCCAGCAGAGCAGCCCGTGCTCGATTCAGGCGGCTCATGACCGTCCCGATTGGCACTTCAAGAGCATGCGCAATTTCCTCATAACTCATCTGCTCCTGCAGGCGCATCACGAGAATGGCCTGTTTGTCGGTGGGTAACTGGCACAAGGCGTGTTCGACCCGGCGCAGGCGTTCATCCGTATCCATCTGCTCATCCACCCGGTCCTCCTTGCGCAGGGCCGGGTCGAAACTGAACTCAGGCATCGACTCCGTCCGGCGGGCGCGGCGAAGGTGGTTGATGGAAAGATTGACCACCACGCGCCGGAGCCAGGAAGGAATCACCTCCGGGGGGCCGTCGGGAGGCGTGCGCCACAGTTTGACGAAGGCTTCCTGAACGACATCCTCAGCGGCGTCGGTGCTGCGGCAGATTCCACGGGACAAGGAAAGCAGACGCGGACCAAGGGTCTGCATGAGCCGGCCAAGTTCCGCTTCGGTCATTGCCACAGCCATGACTCCAGTAGGATGCGCTCAGAGGCCGTCTATTCCCCAAACGGTCCGGAATGAGGGGCAAGACGGCCGGCACGCGCCCCGTATCCCTGAATTATCGGCTCAAAGGGGGGTGGAAAGCCAATGGGTGAGCTGCGATCGCCCTTTCGCGTAGGATCGGCGAACATGGCACGCAGCGAAGCGACAGACCGGATCGCGCAGGAGGCAGCGCGACTGCTGGAAGCCGGCAAGATCGCCCGGCTCGACGAGGCGATTCGCAAGGCGGCGGACGTGTTGAAGTTGGGCGCGGTCAGGCTGCCCACCCACGGGCACGTCCGGCGGCATGTTCAGGGAATGGCGATGCAGAGCATGGGCGCGGAGGCGTATGCGGAGGAAGTGCGGGAGGTGGCCCGGCAGGCGGAAGAGCTCATGACGATTCTTGAAGACTGGAGTCCGGTGCTCAACGGGCGCGCGGCCAAGGGGCTGATCGACGCGGGGGTGACATTGCACATCAAGATCTTCACAAAGCGGAGGATCGGCGATGCCGCGCAGCGCCTGGAGGACTTTGGCTGCGAGCAAGGGGAGTTTGACATTGCGGAAACGGCCTACGGGCGCTTTGAGCGTCTGCGATTCGTCGATGAGGGGCGCGAGGTCATCGTGACGCGATGTGGAGAGCATCAGCGCGAATTGGCAGGTGTCGACCTGTTCACGCGCAAGCCGATTGAGCACGTGGGGCTGGAAGAACTGCGCCGCCGCCTCGCCTCCCGGAACTGATCAGGCGCGCTTCACGGAAAGCATCTTCGGAGGCTTTGCGGGGCGGCCCTGATTGCGATCCGCCAGCGGCGCGGACGCGATGGAGTCAACAACTTCAAGGCCGGAAGTCACCTTGCCGAAGGCGGTGTACTGGCCGTCGAGATGCTGGCAATGGTCACGCCCAAGGCAGACGAAAAACTGCGAGCCTGCGGAATCAGGATGGCTGCTGCGGGCCATCGAAAGCACGCCTTTTTCGTGTTTCCGGTCGTTGAACTCGGCCTTGACCTTCCATCCGGGGCCGCCGGTGCCGTCGCCGGTGGGGCAGCCGCCCTGAATGACGAAGTTGGGGATGATGCGGTGGAAGGTGGTTCCGTTGTAGAAGCCGGAGTCGGTGAGTTTCAGGAAGTTGGCGGCGTGATTGGGCGCGACATCGTCCCAGAGTTCGACGGTGAAGGAGCCGCGGTCGGTTTCGATGATGACGTTGGGGTAGGTTTTGTCCATGTCACTTCTTCTCGTAGGTATTTTGTTCTGATCGACACTCAACGTCGATCAAATAGATGATCATTGACTTGACTTCATAAGACACTTTTGGATCGACAAAAATGTCTTCCCACTGATCCTGCCCATTCATAGCCACCTGATTGACCAGCCAATCTACTTCGAATCCAAGAGCATCCTCCTCCACGTCCTTCATTTCTTGCCATAGTTCAGGTAGCTCCAACAACGCTTCGTGGTATCTGCCTTCTCTTTGCAAAGTATGGATTCTGGCGCAGATTGGAAAACGATGATCGACGTCGGCGGATGGTTCGTCAGATCGACACCCATCGACAAGCGATACGAAAAACAGGAGGATGCAGATGTTCCGCACCAGTTGCAGGAGCCGGATGCGCGGGATGTTCTTCATCACCTTCATTTCTTCACATTCAGCCACGCGAGGTGATTGACGGGACCTTTCCCGCCGCCGATGTTGATGTTCTGACGGATGGCCTCGCCGATGAGGCGCTTGGCCTGCTGCGCAGCGTCATTCAGGGGCAGGCCCTGCGCGAGACCGCCGGCGATCGCGGCGGAGAAAGTGCAGCCCGCGCCGTGGAGGTTGGTGGTCTGGCGGCGCTCACCGGAGAGTTCGACGATTTCCTCCCCCGTCCAAAAGACATCGACGCTTTGCGGAGGGTTGTCCCCCTGGCCGTCCGTGGCAAAGCCGGTGACGATGACTGCGTGACACTTGAACTGTTTCGCGATCTGCCGTGCGGCAGCCACGCCCTGAGCGACATTTTCACACGACTGCCCGCCCAGCAGGCGCGCCGCCTCGAAGCGGTTCGGAGTGACAACTGCGGCAAAGGGAAAGAGGAGCCGGGCCACAGCCTGGGCGGTGGCATCATCGACAAGGCGGTCGCCCGATTTGGCGACCATCACCGGGTCAAGAACCAGTGGTTGGAGCGAGAACCGCTTCACGCAGCGGGCAACAGCCTGCGCGGCCTCCACAGTCGGGATCATGCCGATTTTGACCGCCGCGGAATCGATATCGCCGCCTACTGATTCGATCTGGGCTTCGATCAGGTCAGCCGGAAGCGCATGCACCTTCCGAACGCCCTTGGTGTTTTGGGCGGTGATGGCGGTCAGGGCGCTGCAGGCAAAAAGGCCCATGGCGGACCAGGTCTTGATGTCAGCCTGAACGCCCGCGCCCCCGGAGGAATCGCTTCCGCCGATGGAGAGAGCCGCTTTCATGCCTGGAGTGGTGCGTTCGGCCATCGCCGGTGTGCTCCTGGAAAGTGAAACTGGTCGGTCTGTGCCGACAGGCGGCACGAACAGCGAGGGTAGGCCCGCGGAGAATGAGGAAAAGAAGGGAAAGAGGCCGGAAGGGTCTGTGCGGGCCGTCCCAAAGAATGGGGAGCGCGAACCGTGGGGTTCGGTGGGCTCGTACCGGGGAAACAGTCGATCACTATGATCGTGGGTGTCTGGGGAAGCCTGCGGTGCGAGGAAGCGCCGGGGCGGGCCCACACCGGAAGGGCAATGGAGTCTTACGAATGAACATATTGTCGAAGTCGTTTCTGGCCCCTGTACTTACGCTGGGGCTCACCGGCCTAATCGCCGTTGAAGTGGTCGGGATGGCTGATGACCGCGCCGATACGTACACCTGGTTCGAGCCGATTCAGGACATCCGCAAACTTGTGGCTGACGACTTCGTTGACGGGGTGGACGAAGCCAAGATGAAGGCCCTCCAGCAGGGCGCGATCGAGGGCATGCTCAAGGTTCTGGACGACCCCTACACCGAGTTCATTCCCACGCAGAACCTGCGGGATTTCGAGAAGGCCATGCAGGGCTCATATGTCGGAATCGGCGCGGAAGTGCGCGTCGTGAACGGCTGGCTCACGATTATGTCGCCGATGGCCGGTTCGCCGGCGATCGAGGCTGGCATCCGCGCAGGGGATCAGATCCGGGCTATTGACGGGACCACCACGCAGGATGAGCCGATCAACGACTCAATCAACCGGCTCATGGGCGAAGAGGGAACTGACGTGAAAGTCTCGGTCCACCGGGCTGACACCCCGGAAGACCAGGTGGAAGAGCTGACCATCACCCGCCGGCACATCAACGTGCGCACGGTGGAAGGGGTGCACCGGCAGGGGACCGGATATGACTATTTCATCGACCCTGGCCGAAAGATTGGCTATGTCCGACTGACGCAGTTCACCCAGACGACGCCCCGAGACCTTGTGCAGGCGGCTGCTGAAATGCTGGACAACGGGCTCAATGGGCTCGTGCTGGACCTGCGCTTCAACCCCGGCGGGTCGCTGGGGGCCGCCATCGCCGTAAGCGATCTCTTCCTGGCCAAGGGGCGGATCCTTTCATTCAAGGGACCCTCCGTCCCAGAGCAGACGATCGAAGCCAACGCCCCCGGCACCTTGCCGGACTTCCCGATGATCTTGCTCGTCAACGGTGAGTCAGCCAGCGCGAGCGAGATCGTCAGCGGAGCTCTCAAAGACAATGGACGCGCCAAGGTCCTGGGCACACGGACCTTTGGCAAAGGAAAGGTACAGGACGTCAAGGAACTGCCCAGCGGAGTGGGAAACCTGAAGATCACAACAGCTTACTACTACCTCCCCTCCGGGCGCCTGCTGCAGCGCCGACCGGACTCTGCGGAGTGGGGCGTCGATCCCGATCCGGGGTTCTTCCTGTCGATGACCACTTCTGAGTACCGTCAGATGATCCAGATTCAGCAGGAACTGGACGTGATCAAGTCAGGGAACGAAGAAGGCGATTGGGCCAATCCCGCCTGGATTCAGGAACGGCTCAAGGACCCGCAACTCTCCGCCGCCCTCCAGGCGCTCCAGGGACGTGTGGACACCGGCGAGTGGAAAGCCCCCGCCGGAGACATGCCCGCCAACGACGAAGCCTCGAAGGAGCTTTCGGCCCTGGAACTGCGCCGCGATTTCCTGACCGACCAACTCGAGGAAATGGAGAAGCAAATCGAGGGTCTGCGCTCTTTCCTCCCGGCGGACAGCGCCCAACCTCCTGCGGACCTGATTCCCAATGATGCGCTGCTCAAGGGCGGCACAGTCGAGGTCAGGGATGCCAGCGGCAAGGTGGTCTCCGTGCTGCGGATTGACGAAGACGACAACCTGGAGTTGGCTCTGTACAACGCCAAGCTCAAACCGGTGAAGGAAGAGGAGAAAAAGGCCGAGCCGGTGGCAAGCGACACGAAGTCTGACAAGTGACGCTGCCCAAGGTTGACGGAGGTTGACATTCCGATGAACCGGGTGTGCCACAGGGCGCATCCGGTTTTTTGCTGCGCGCCGTGTCGAATCGTGGCGCACTACACTGTGCGGCTCAAATGCCCCACGCAGCGTCCAAGACGAATGAATCCCTGGCCGAGCTCTTCGAAGAGATGTCGGTGGCGCTGGATCTCCTGGGAGAAAATCAGTTCAAGGCCATTGCGCATGGGCGCGTCGCCCGCTTCATGCTCGAATTTGCCGAGGATGTGAACGAGTTCGTCAGGCGGGATGAGGCGACGGCGGAGAAGCGCCTTGAGGCCCTGCCTGTGATCGGCGCGGCCAGCGCAGGCAAGATCTTGGAATATCTCCGGACCGGCAGGATCGCTGAGCATGATGAGCTGATGGCCCAGATTCCCCCCGGGTTGTTCGGTGTCCTGGCGATTCCGGGGCTGGGTCCCAAGACAGTGCGTGTGTTCTGGAAGAACCTGGGAATCACCAGCGTCGACGAACTCAAAGCCAAACTTGATTCGCCGGAGCTGGCCGCGCTGCCGCGCATGGGCGCGAAAACTATCGCCAAGATCAAGGCGAGCATGGAGTTCGCCGCCAACGCGGGGGACCGCCTGCCGCTGGGGGTGGCGGCCCCCCTTTCGACGCACATCCTGCGCCCGCTGGCCCGGATTCCGGGGATTGTGAAGATCGCGCCGGCGGGTAGTCTGCGGCGCGGCAAGGAGACGATCGGCGACCTGGATTTTGTGGCTGCGGCGGAAAGTCCTGAAGCCGGCGCGCGCCTGCGCGAGAAGTTCACCACCATGCCCGGCGTCCTTGAGGTGATCGCCAGCGGGCCCACCAAGTGCGCTGTTCGCATGGAGGTGGAGAAGCGAAAGTTCCAGGCTGACCTGCGAATCGTGGATCATGAGTGTTTTGGCGCTGCGCTGCTGTATTTCACCGGGTCCAAAGAGTTCAACGTCATGCTTCGGCAGCGTGCGATTGCAGCCGGCATGCGGCTCAACGAGTATGGGCTGTTTCGGGGATTGGAGGAAAAGCCGCAGGAAAAAGGGGCGCAGGCTTTTGCCTCCGCGACCGAAGAGCAGGTGCTCGCCGCCCTTGGCCTGCCTGCGATTCCTCCGGAACTGCGCGAGGACTGGCGCGACCCCGAAGCCGCGCTGCCAAGCCTGATCCGCAAGTCCGACATCAAGGCTGAGCTGCACGCCCACACGACGGCCAGCGACGGAAAACTGACCATTGAGGAACTGGCGCGCTGCGCCGCCGCCCACGGGTTCCACACCATTGCAGTGACCGATCACTCGGTATCTCAGGGGCTCGCACGCGGCTTGGACCCTGCTCGGCTGCGTAAGCACATCGAGGCCGTGCACCGCGTCCGCGACAAGACCGATGACATCATAATCCTCGCGGGATCTGAAGTTGACATCCTGCCGGACGGATCGCTGGACTACGAGGACTCGTTGTTGGAGAAACTCGATCTCGTGGTGGCCTCTCCCCACTCTTCGCTGGCCCAGGATCCGGATAAAGCCACGCAGCGCTTGCTCAAGGCCATCGCGCATCCGCTGGTGCACATCCTCGGACACCCGACGGGTCGGCTGATCGGCAGTCGGGAGGGGCTCAGGCCCGACATCGTCGCGCTCACGGAAGCGGCGGCTCGGCACAACACCGCGCTGGAGATCAACGCCAACTACCGCAGGCTGGACCTGCGTGATACGCACGTCCGGATGGGACTCGAACGCGGATGTGTCTTTGCGATCGACACCGATGCGCACGGGAAGGCGGACTTTGAGCAACTGGTGTACGGGGTGACGGTGGCGCGGCGCGCCGGTATGGAGCCCGCATCGTGCCTCAACACGTGGAGCGCGAAAAAACTGCACGAGTGGCTCAAGAACAAGCGCGCCTAGCGATTCCGGCCGGAGTTCAGTTCCAAGCGCAGGGGTGATACACTTGCTGATCAGATGAGCAAGGCATCAAGAATTACGTGTCGGTTGGGAGGGGCAGCGCTGCTTCTGGCCGCTGCGCTCTGCGCGACGGGCTGTCAGAAGGCCCTGTTTTCAGCCAAGTACGATCGCACCCAATTTGACCAGTATGACCGACTGAGGGGGCAGTACGTGTCGAGTACCGAGATTGACGCCTACGGGTCAAAGGTGCCCGCGCTTCGGGCCAGGCTCAGCCCCAAGTAGACATCAGGGGCATTCGGGGTATTCGGACACTCTAGGAATAGTGGAGGGCGGATCGCGTAGTACAATGGGTGGAACGCAGCTGATCCGCCGAAGATTGGGTAAGGGTTGGAGTGAAACGAAACTCGCATTTTTCGGTTCGATGAAGAAAACTGTTAAGAAAAATCCGTGAAAGTGCGAAAGTTCATACCAAAGTTGCGCCGATATTCTCCAGTGGACGTTGTGTGAAGGAAGTCAATGGCCCGTCGCCGAGCTAGTGCCGCCATCCGTCGTCGAAGTCCGCAGATTCCGCGCGCGGTCATCGTGTGTGGCGCTTTCCTTGCGGCCATGACGCTTGTCGGCGGGACGCTTTTGGTCACTGACTCCGCTCCGGCGCCGCGCCTCGGCACGGGTTGGGTAGGAACGCCCGCAGTCGCTTCAAGCACCTTCGCCCCCTCAATCTTGAACACCGCCACGCCCGTCAAGCGCGACGGGACTTGGACCGAGATCATCATCTACGACTCGGGAAGCCCCTACGGCACTTCCGAATCGCTTTCCAAGAAGCACCAGGCTGCTGGGCTGGAAGGGCTCGGGTACCACTTCGTCATCGGCAACGGCAACGGAATGGGCAACGGGCAGTTGCACGTGGGGTACCGCTGGAACGATCAGTTACCCGGTGCACACTTCTCCGGCCCGAACGAAGTCGAGCGTAACAAGCATTCCATAGGTATTTGCCTCGTCGGCAACGGCGGCAAGGCAGATTTCACCGAAGCGCAGATCGACCGCCTCGTGGAACTGGTGCGCGGGCTGCAGGGCCCCGAAGCTCTGGGAATCCAGGCCGCAAATGTGGTTTTGGACCGGTCGCTCCAGACCGGGGGACGTTTCCCATGGGAATCGTTCCGGGCGCGAATTCGTCAGCCATAACCACGGAACCGTTGCAAGAAAACGACGAATAAGCCGGTTATACTCCCGAAGCGCAGGGAATACAGGGCTATCGTTTTCGGCGGGCTTGAGCTGGCGGGGGCGAGGGACGATTCCCTGAAGATGACGTCACATTTTTGCAGTTCGGGTCAGCGCTGGTTATGGGCCAGGCCGACAATCGCAGGGGCACAGCGGGCGTGAGCAGAGCAGCGCCACAATCCGAAGCGGCGATCTTGCCGGGTTCCGACCTGGCAGGCTACCGAGTTCTCAAAGAGATCGGGCAGGGCGCCGCCTCGCGCATATACGCGGTCCAAGACACCAAAACCAAGCAGGTCTGGGTCCTCAAGCGTGTGGTCAAGGAGTCAGAGAAGGACCAGCGCTTCCTCGACCAGACCGAAACTGAATACGAAGTCGGCTCGAAAATTCAGCACCAGTCCATCCGGCACGTCGAGAGACTGATCAAGAACCGTAAACTGCTCCGCGTGTCTGAGATCATGCTGCTCATGGAGCTGGTGGATGGAATTCCTCTCGAGCGCAAGGTCCCCGAAAGCCTCGAAGTCCTCGCGGACATTTTCCAGCAGGTGGCCGAAGGCTTGCTGCACATGCACATCGAGGGATACGTGCATGCGGATATGAAGCCCAACAACGTCATCGTCACCGATGAGCGTCGCGCCAAGGTGATCGATCTCGGTCAGTCATGCAGGATCGGCACGGTGAAGGAGCGCATCCAGGGCACGCCGGACTACATCGCGCCCGAGCAGGCGCATCGTCGTCAGATCACCGGCGCGACGGATGTGTACAACCTCGGCGCGACGATGTACTGGTGCCTGACCGGCAAGCACATTCCCACGGCAATTTCCGATCGAACCGCCTTGGGCGTCGCCAAGGATGATCATCAGATTCAGCGCCCCACTCCGCCCGTCGAGTTGGTTCCGCACGTTCCCTTGTCCTGGAGCGACTTGGTGATGCACTGCGTCGAGCCGGAGCCCGAAAGCCGGCCCTCCATGGAATCGGTGCGGAACAAACTGCAGGTCATTCACCTGAAGCTGCAGACTGAAGCGGCTGGCGGGGCGGTCAAGTTGGCCGAAAAGGCGGCCAGCAAGTAATCCGGAATGCGGGTCAAGGTCATGCCTTCCGGCGGCCCGGCCCTTTGACCCATGCCTGCTCTCAGGCCGTCTGATTACGCTGTGCGTAGAAACGGAAAACCCAGACGAGGTAGGCCCCCATTGCAGCCGCTCCCGCGAGCATGGCCACGCCCGTCCACAGCGAGTCCGCCGGCGAGTCGGTAAGGCCCAGGAGTGAAGAATCACCCGCCGAAACAGTCGTGGCGGCGGTGTCGTCGACGGGGAGGAAGTACTGATAAAGCTCCCAAACGCCGTAACAGAGGCAAAAGGCCACGGCGCACGCAATCAGGACTTTGTGGAAGGCAATGAGTTTCATGACCAGATGAAGGATGGTAGCGGGGGCGGTGAATACGATCCGAACGGCTGAATTCCAGCCCGAAATCAGCGACGCGTGGTCGAATTTTCGACGCCGGGTCCTGATCTAATCCAGAGGAAGCGGAAGAAGTCGCATGAGCACGATGAATCAATCGGAAAGCGGCGTTCGGCCCGGTTTGTCCCCCAAGCCCGCCGTCGGCGGACAGGCCGGCAGCGGTGTTGATCCGCATGCCGTGTCAATTTCGGGGTACCTCATCGACCCGGTATACGGCCCGAAAGCGGCGGACGTGATGGACGCCAAGGGACGCATCGGCGAGCCCGGAAAGTTCCCCTTTACCCGCGGCGTGCATGCCGAGATGTATCGCAAGCGGCTGTGGACCATGCGGCAGTTCGCCGGCTTTGGCTCGGCGGATGACACCAACAAACGCTTCAAGTACCTGCTCGAGCAGGCGAAGGGGACGCACGCCAACACCGGGCTGTCGACGGCCTTTGACCTGCCCACGCTCATGGGTCGCGACTCGGACGATCCGCTCTCCACCGGCGAAGTGGGCCGCTGCGGCGTGGCGATCTGCACGATCGAGGACATGCACCGCCTCTACGCGGACATCCCCGTGGGCGAGGTGACGGTGAGCCAGACGATCAACGGCCCCGCCGCAATCATCTGGGCCATGTACCTGGCGATGGCGCGCGAGCGGGGAATCGCCTGGGACACGCTGGGTGGAACGCTGCAGAACGACATTCTCAAGGAGTTCCACGCGCAGAACGAGTTCATTTACCCGCCTGAGGCCTCGATGAAACTCGTCATCGACACCATCGAGTTTCAGAGCCGGTTCTGCCCGAAGTGGAACAGCGTCTCCATCTCGGGCTATCACATCCGCGAAGCCGGCTCGACCGCGACGCAGGAACTGGCCTTCACGCTCCGCGACGGCATGGAGTACGTGGAGTGGTGCATCAAGCGGGGAATGGATGTGGATTCCTTCGCCCCCCGGCTCTCCTACTTCTTCAACTCGCACAATGAGTTCTTCGAGGAAGTGTGCAAGTTGCGCGCCGCCCGGCGGATCTGGGCCCACATGATGCGCGACCGGTATAAGGCCAAGAACCCGCGCTCCTGGCTCATGCGCTGCCACGTGCAGACGGCCGGATGCTCGCTCACGGAGCAGCAGCCCTACAACAACATCGTGCGCGTCGCCTATCAGGCGATGGCAGGCGTGCTGGGCGGGTGCCAGTCGCTGCACACGGACTCTATGGACGAAACGCTGGGTCTTCCGACCGAAGAAGCCGTGACCATCGCGCTGCGGACACAGCAGATCCTCGCGCATGAGACCGGCGTGACGCGGACGGCCGACCCCCTGGGCGGGTCATACTTCGTGGAGGCGCTCACGGACAAGATGGAGGCCGACGCCCTGGCGATCATCAAGGAGATCGACGAAATGGGCGGCGTGCTGCCCGGCATCGCCAACGGATATTTCCGGCGTGGGATCGCGGAAGCCAGTTACCGCTTCGGGCAGGAGATGGAGGCGGGCGACCGTCTCATCGTGGGCGTAAACGCGTATACGGACGAGGATGAAGAGCGGAACGTCGACATCCTGCAGATCACGCACCAGGTGGAAGTGGAGCAATGCGATCGACTCAAGCGTTTCAAGGCCGCTCGGGATCAGGCCAGGACCAAGGCTGCTTTGGATCGCATTCGCGAGTCGGCTCGAAACGATGAGAACGTCATGCCGGCCCTCGTCGAAGGCGCTGCAGCCAAGGCCACGCTGGGCGAAATGGTGCAGGCCCTCGCGGATGTCTACGGACGGTACAGCGGCGGGCCGGAGTGGTAAGAGAAGGGCCGAAGCCGAGAGTAATGTTGCTCACAAGAAAGAGACCCCCAACGAATCGTCGTTGAGGGTCTTTGTATTGCTGGACCGTTCCGGTCAGAGATCGAAGCGGTTCACGGCGTGACGATATTGCTGACCTGGCAGCCGGTGCGGTCGACAGCCTGGATGAGTACGCGGCCGCAGGCGGAGGAGGGGACATTGCCCGCGAAGGAGCCGTTGCCGAAGGCATCAGCGAAGAGTGAGCCGGCGATCACCGGACGGTTGAGATCGACGCTCACGCCCGGGCAGCCGGGGACACCCGTGGAGCCGGCTCGCAGGCTGTAGACGAGGGCGATCTGGCCGCCCGGCGTCGCGTGGGTGACGGAGGCGGTGATGCGGCCGGGGCAGGTGCCCGAGAGGCCCAGAGAGAACACAGAAGCGCCCGCGGGAGTGATGCGCATGTTGTCTGCCATGAAGATGGGCCCCCAGTCGCCTCCGGTGGGGGGCGGCGCATCGTAATGCACGACGACGCTGTTGAAGGGGGCGGACTCATTGGAGGTGAAGCGGAGCGTTGCGGTAGGCCAGGTGCCGGGGGGATAAGCGGTCTTGGTGGCTGTGCCCACGTAGGTCCCGTCGAGATACGCGGTAACGCGCATCCGCGCCGACGAATCGCATGCATACTCCTCAGGTGCATAGAGGATCGAGAAATCAGTGACGGATTGAGAAAAGTCCACAAGGAGATCCGCCGCGAAAACGCTGTTGGGGTAGATGCAGTAGCCGGAGAACCCGACGGGTGTGAACCCCAGGACATCAGCGGTCTGAACGGAAAAGTTCTGGCCCGTCCCGCTCAGAGTGGCGGTGACTCCGCCGGCGGTCACCTGAATGGGCAGAGGCGAATGCAGTCGTGCATCGTCAAAAGTGAAGAGGACTGATTGCGCGCGGGCTTCCCTCGTACCCAGACCAAGCGCGACGGCCGAAACTCCAAGGCAGATGACGGCGAAAACATTTCTCATGGGTGAACTCCTTCGTGTGGCTGTGGACGGTTTGTGCGCCTCGGCGCCCTGCGACAAGTAGGTTTCAGCGCCCGATGCGACAGCCGGTGTGGTATATTGATATACGGAGTAACATATCCAGTTGTTCGCCAAAAGCGGTGTTTTGCCCGAATTGCCCGCGGATTTCGGGCTGTATTCCCCGGCAGGCCAGTAAGGCCGCTTGCCTGTCGGGTCGCAAAACCATCAGTGCTCATCCTCTGGCAGTCCCGCGCCCGAGCGGTTTGGATACGCGGGCCGTTTGGCCGGAACGTAAGGATTCACTTCAAGTTGGCGCAGCATCTCTGCAATGGCCGCGTCGAGCTGCGGGTCGCGAATCTCATAGGGATCGTCAGAAGCCATGAGTGCGGGGTCATCCACGACTTCGATGTCGGGCGCGACGCCATGTCCCTCAATGCCCCACGTCCCGTCGGTCTCAAAGAACGCGCGCGTCGGGATGGTGATCGATCCCCCGTCGATGAACGCAGGATTTCCCGTGAGCCCCACGATGCCTCCCCACGTGCGCATGCCGATGAGCGGGCCCACGCCGCGCTTGCGGAAGTAGTAGGGGAAGAGATCACCGCCCGAGCCTGCGGCGCCGTTGATCAGCATGCACTTGGGACCCTGGTGCGCATCAGGCGGCCAGGCGATGTCCAGCCCGTAACGCCGCACGCGGTAATTGAGGATCGGTCGGTGCATCAGGTCGATGAAGCGGTCCGAGGTCTGGCCGCCGCCGTTCCAGCGTTCATCGATGATGAGCGCGGGCAGATCGACCTGGCCGAAGTACTGCCTGTGCAGTTCATTCTGGCCGTTGATCCCGGTGTTGGGTACGTGGATATATCCGACCCGATTGCCGGTGCGCTCGGCGACGTATGCGCGATTGCGCTCGATCCAGTCCCGGTAACGCAGGCCGGCCTCTGAGCCAATGGGCGTCACAAGCGCCTCGCGGGCCGAGTCGTCAAGCGTCGGACTGTCGCTGATGGTGATCGACGTCGTCTTGCCCGCCAGGCCCTGAAAAGCGCTGTAGGGCGAGCGCGAGATATCCACCGGCACGCCGTTGACCGCCAGAAGATACTGGCCTTCCTTCACATTCACTCCCAGGTCCAGCAGCGGGCTGCGCGCATCCGCATCCCAGGGAGCTCCGCGGATGATCCGCGCGATGCGAAATGCGCCGTTCTCCAGCGCGAAGTCGCAGCCTAATAGCCCCACGGAGCGGGATGCCGGCTGCGTGACGTCGCCGGGAGCGCCGATGTAGGCGTGCGAGGTGTTGAGTTCGCCGATCATCTCGCCCAGCACAAATGCCAGATCCTCGCGCGAAGCGCACTCCGCGGCCATTGCGCTGTAGCGCGTCCGGACAGCATTCCAGTCGAGGTGGTGGATCGATGGGTCATAGAAAAACTGCCGCACCATCCGCCATGCATCGGTGAAGATCTGGTTCCACTCCGCCTGCGGAGCCAGTTCCATCGGCAGGTCCGCAAGGTTGATCGTCTTTTCGAGTTTCTGGTCCGGGGCAGGGTCGATGTAACCGGTTGACGACCCCTTTGCGACAAGGAGTTTCTTCCCGTCAGGCGTGATGCTGAAGGAAGAAACCCCCGCGATCACCATCTTCTGCTCGCGCTTGTCATCCGCAGGATCGAAGATCTGGACGGCCGCTTCATCAATTCCCCCGCCCTGCACACGCGCGTAGACGACTTTGTGATCGTGCGTGAACGCGACTGAGGAGAACTGGCCCGAGGGCACCGGCAGGCGGATGGCGCGCGATTCGAATCCCTCGGTCTCGATGGTCATCCGCCCCGCGCCCGCCTCTTTCTCTGCATCCTTCTCTTTCGCTTCATCTGCGGACTTGTCCCCCGCCTCCTCATCCGAGGTCGGGGCAAACGGGTTCTTCACATCGGAGCGCAGAGGAACTACGTACAAAGACTGGGTGTCGGAATACACAAAGTCCAGGCCGTGGATGTTCTCATACTGCGGCGCTGAGAAGTCGCGCTGCGAGGCGAACGCGAGCCAGTCGCCATTCAGCGAAAACGTGGGGGCCGAGTCAAAGAACCGCCCGGAAGTCAGTTGTGTGCTGGTCTTGAGTTCAAGATTCCAGAGATGCAGGGCGGCCAGGTGGTTGACCCCCTGCTTGGTGTAAACAAGGTAGCGCGAATCGGGAGAGAACTCATACTGCGGCCCTTCGCCCCATGTGTCCTGGTCGACCAGTTGCGGTTCACTGCCTGCCCACCCTCCCTCTCCTGCCGATGCGATCCAGATCGCGCCCGCGTTGTCCGAGTACGCGATGTGCTTCGAATCAGGCGCCCAGACGGGACTCACCAGAAATCGGTCATTGCTCTGAGTGACGGGGATCTGCGTCGCGCCCGAGTCTTGGCCGGTCGCATCGCTGGGAATCAGCGTCAGTTGGTACTCCCCGCGCGCATCCGAGAAGCACGCGATCCACCGGCCGTCAGGCGACCACGCCGGGTCGCGCTCCGCTGCACCGTTGCTGCGCGTCAGGTTTCGCGGCGAACCCTTCTCGGCGGGCGCGGTCCAGACATCGCCGCGCGCTTCGATGACAATGCGTTTGGCAGTCGGCGCCGGCCGGGACGTCACGATGTTCGCCGCCGCATTGACGCTGCGCGATCGAATCGCGGGCCGGTCGCCGGGGATGCTGATCACAACGGGTGTGGAAACCTGCGTTGCCAGCTCGAGGATGACCAAGCCGGCGCCTGCCTGATAGATGATCTCGCCCTGCCCGTGATCGCCGGGCCCGATGGCCGGGTACTTCACGTCGTACTCGGACAGGTGCGTGTTCTGCGCGTGTGCATCCGCGGTTGAATCACAGGACCAGATGTTCAGCGTATTGCTCTCCCCTTGGCTGGATAGGTAGTAAAGCATGGAGCCGTGCCACATGGGCAAGCCGTCGTCGCCGGGCCAATTGGTCGCCTTGCGTGCCGCCCGAGTGTCGAGGTCAAACAGCCAGAGATCAGTGGCCTGACCACCTTGGTAGCGCTTCCACGTCCGGCCCGCGGAACTGGTCAGCGGCGCATACGCCAGCGTCTTCCCATCGGGACTGATGGCGGCCTCCGCGCCGTAAGGCACGGGCAGGCGCACCGGCAGCGCTTCACCGGGTTTGAGAGTGAAAATCTGGGACTGCCTGCCGATGCCGCAGAATGCGCTTGAGGAAAACAGCAGGCGTCCGTCAGGCGTCCAGTCCCAAAGGGCCTCACTGTCCGGGTGGAAGGTGCACCGCGTAGGCGCCCCTCCGCTCACAGCGATCGTGTAGAGATCGCGGTTGCCGTCATAGTTGGCCGAGTACGCCAGCATGGTCCCATCCGGGCTGAAGCGCGGGCCGATGGGTGTGCCTTCGACTCCGGGAATGGTGGTCAGCGGATACGCGCGCAGGGGGTTCTCACCGCTGCGCGGGGCGATGTAGATGTCGCCGGCGTAGACAAATGCAATGTGGCTCGCGCTGATGTCCGGGAAGCGCAGCAGGGCGGGATTGGGAGTGAAGTCCGCTCCCGCCATGGGGCCAGTGACGGTCGCGGTCAAAATCACTTCCCACACAACGCAAGGCCGGCGCAGGTGTCGAGAACGGCAAGTGCAGTCTGAGCGATGGTGGCGGTTTGACATGCACAGGCATTATTGCCGTGCGACCGCGCCCGCATTCCACCAACCCGGCGCCAGCGCAATGCGGTCCGCCCGAATTCACTTCACGTCGGGGAGGTACCCCAAACGGCGCATGATGGGCCCCGCGTGCGACTCAATGAGCGCAAGGTCCTCGGGAGTCATGGCAGTCTTCCAGTCGGGGGACTTGAACTTCATGCGTAGGTTGTCGATGGACGATGAAAGTTGCCGGCCCAGGTAGCGGCGGATCTTGTTGGCGCGGATGCTCTCAGGCTTGTCGTAGCGGATGATCGGGGAGTTGGTGCGCGTGAGGTTGAGCGCAGCGCCGAGTTTTTCGATCGCGCCGGCGTAATCCTTCATCATGTCCTCAAAGCGGATGATGCGGACGCCGGGGCGGTCGATCCAGCCCGAGACGTGCATCGCCCAGTTCTCGGCGGGCGTCCCGAAGCCATCGATCTTCGTGCGCAGAAAGTCGTGCAGGTTGATCGGCGAATCAGGATACTTGAGCGGCCGCAGGGCCATGTACGACGCGATGACCGGTCGCGGATCGCGGACGACGTAAACCAGATCGGACTCGTCAAGGATCTGGCGGGCAAAGTCACGATACTCCGGGCCCACCTGTTCGAGAGAGGTGGAACAGTGCGTCTTGATGATGACCCGCGCCCGTGCGGCGGCGAAATGCTCAAGGATCTGCCGGGGAATCTGGTCGTACGGATGCTCGAGGTTCAAGCGGTCGAGGTTGATGTAGAGATCGTGGACAGGCTGGTTGAATCGCTGCTTGCGATAGGTCTCGCGGAAGAAGTGACGGAGCCCGTCGATGGTGAGGTGCGTCCCCGAGCGCGGAAAGGAAATGACGGCGATGGGCTTGCCGGCGGGGAAACGGAGGGTGGTGTCGAAGGGGGACATGTGAACGCAGGAAGTAACGGTGAGAGTGGCGGGAAGGCGGGCAAGGGTAGATGGGAAGCGAAGCAAGTGTGAATCAGGTGCAGGTGTAGGAATTGCCTAGACTTACGCAGCGGCGTGATCTCGCCGTGTGGTCGTGAACGCAGTGTGGTCGTCGTCTTCCGCTTCGATCATGCAGGCATCTGCATGGGAAAGGATGTGTCATGGTCGCCCATCAGCAGGAAACAAGTAGGAGTCGGATCGCGGGCTTTACGCTCGTCGAGCTGCTCGTCGTCATCGCGATCATCGCTCTCCTCATCGGTCTGCTGCTGCCTGCGCTGCAAAAGGCTCGCGAAGCGGCCCGGACCAGTGGGTGCATGAGCAATCTCAAGCAGATCACCACCGCGACCGCGATGTATCACAACGACTGGAACGGGGCCATGCCCATTACTCAGGGATCGCGCGGAAGCAATTACAACCACGGCGGGCGCTACCCCATCGAAGGCGGCATGGGGCCCTGGTCCATCTGGCCGTGGATGAAGCCGCTGAACCCCTACGCCCAGCCCGACCGGCCCACCGGCAAGGGTGTGCCGGTGTCCGAGTTCAAGGACCCCAATAAATACAACTTCCCCGTGTTTGAGTGCCCCTCGGACAAGTCGTTCAACTACCAGAAGGGTTGGTTCGAGGATCAGATCACCTTCGGAATGAGCGCGTACTTCGCCTGCGGGACCTCCTACCTCTTCAACATCGCCTGGGAGGGTGACGCCAGCGATGATGGGTTCCCCTTCAGCCAGTTCGCCAAGGGGATCACGTTCGAAGAAGGGCAGAAGTACTTTGAGCGCGCGCTGCAGATTTATCCCAGCCGTTTTGTCGCCTATTGGGATGACTGCGCGGACTTTGACATCTTCAAAAGCGCGGTGCCGGAACTCTCCCATCACGGCGTGAAAGGCACGCACTCCTTCGCATTCCTGGATTCGCATGCCGCCCAGGTGGCGTATCGCCCCGATGACCCCTACCGCACGGACCTGACGATCCTGTTCTTGGAACAGGCAAAGTAGGTAGCCCAGGCGCCAAGCTGGCACAGGGCGGCGGCTCCTATGCTTGGAAAGCCGGCAGGAAGCAGCGGGGGGGGCGTGGACTGCCGGACTTCCACATGAGCACGCTTTCGCTTCCCATACTGGATCTCGCGCCGCAGCGGCCGGTCTACGCCCAGGGACCGCGGTCGCTGGCGTCCATCAAACTCCTGCGCTTGAGCGTGACTGATCGCTGCAATCTGCGCTGCATCTACTGCATGCCCGATGAGGGAGTGGGTTGGATGGGGCGCCAGAGCGATCTCCTCACCCCCGCCGACTTCGAAGCAGTCGCGCAGGCGGCGCTCACCATCGGCGTGCGCAGTCTCAAAGTCACTGGCGGTGAGCCGACCATTCGCCCCGACATTCTGGAAATCGTGGCCCGCCTCAAGGCCCTTGGGCCCGAAGACCTCTCGCTGACCACCAACGGGCTAAAGCTGGCTCGCCTCGCCCATCCGCTGCGCGCTGCGGGACTGGACCGGCTGACCGTCTCCTGCGATTCCTTGCAGCCTGAACGCTACACGAAGATCACCCATGGCGGGAATCTGGCCGAATACCTCGACGGTGTGACCGCTGCACAGGAAGCCGGATTCACGCGCTTGAAAGTCAACGTGGTTGTCATGCGCGGCATCAATGACGATGAGGTGGCCGACTTCGCCGCGCTGACGATGGACAAACCCTGGACCGTGCGCTTTATTGAGTACATGCCCTTGGGAGATTCGACGCTGATGCGCGATGATCCTTTGGACCACATCGTCGACAACGAGATCATCAAGGCGCGCATCTCAGCGGCCCTGGGGGAACTCACGCCGGTCGAGCGAAAAACGGAAGTGGGCGTCGGCCCCGCCAACGTGTTCCAACTTCCCAACGCAAAGGGCAGAATCGGGTTCATCAGCGCGATGAGCAAGCCCTTCTGCGAGACCTGCAACCGTCTGCGTCTGACCGCCATCGGCGAACTGCGCTCCTGCCTCTTTGATGGGGGCGAGGTGGACCTCATGCCCGCCCTGCGCCCGCGCGCCGATGTCGCCCGGCTGGTGGAGCTGTTCGAAGCCTGCGTCGTCCTGAAGCCTCAGGTGCATTCAGCCCACGGGAATCGTGCCATGAGCCAGTTGGGCGGCTAAGCGCATTCGTCAGGGCTGTGACCACGCAAAGTCAGCCGGAATCAGGTGGTCGATTCCGTTGAGCCATCCCACGAGAAACGCCAGTGCGTCAATCAGGCGCGGGCCGGGCCTGTTGAAATACTGATTCCCATCCACCAGCGCAATGCGATTTTCCCGCGCCGCCGGCAGGCCGCGGAACCAGTCTGCCCTCTGCAGCGCCTCCGATTCACGGCCGGTGCGCTCAAGCGAGAGACCGCACGGGCAGATGATCACAGCCTCAGGGTGCGCGGCCCTGACCTCTTCGGGCGTAACGGTCCGGCTTGGAGCCCCCGCCGGGTTCAGGCTGTGGCGTCCGCCGGCCCGGGTGATGAGTTCAGGAGTCCAATGACCGCCCACGAACATGGGTTCGGTCCATTCCATGAACAGAACCTCTGGCCCCTCAATAAATGCATTCACGTGGTCAAGAATGCGGTAGTAACGATCACGCAGGCTGACCATCGCGTCCCGCGCTTCCCGAGCACGGTTGACGGCCTCGCCGATCGTGAGCATGTCATCAAACACCTCGGAGATGCTTCCGGGGTTGAGGCTCACAATCCTGGGTGCAGGACTCATGGCCGCTGCTGCGGATCGGACAGCGCCAAGATCGATGGAACACACCGCGCAGAGATCCTGCGTGAGGATGACATCCGGCGCCAGGCTGCGCAGGAGCGGAATGTCCAGCGCATACAGCGATTGCCCGGCTCCGACTGCAGCCCGCACCGCCCGGTCAATGCGTGCACTGTCGTCATCCGCGGAAATGCGCGGGCGCGTGAGGATCGGAAGAGTCTCCAGCCGCCCGGCTGGAAAGTCACACTCATGGCTGCGGCCCACCAGTAGATCGCCCGCGCCGATGGCAAAGAGAAGTTCGGTGGCTGAAGGCAGCAGGCTGACAATGCGCATGGTGCCAAGAGTAGCCCCGGCCCTCACTTCCCCTCCACCTTGTTTGGTCCGCTCTGCGGAGACCCCCCGCGTTGACCTCGCTGAGTGATTGCCGAACCTCGCTCACTTCTCTCCAGGCCCGGCCCCTGCGATCTCTCGGCTGGCCGCCTCCAGCGCACTCCAGATCATGTGATCCTCAGGCTGGGGGCTGATTCGGATTCGGACCATACCGTGCCCATCTTCCGCTTCGCTCGTGTCGATCAGGATTCGCAGCCGAATCGGCTCAAACGTCGCAAACGCATCGATCAGCCGCATAGACACCTCATATCGGCCCGCAGAAAGCCTGAGCACCTCGACCTGGACCGATTCTGCATCGATCTGCCTTCCCGCTCCCTCAGCAAAGGCCTTCATCAACCCCGTGTAGTACTTCTGAAGTATCTCCCCCAATCGCGCTTCGTCGGGGGCCGGCTCATCAATCCACATCACAAACGCATACGACCAGAATCCCTCCGCCTTCGGGTCGCGCCACCCCGGCGCGAACCGCAGCGACTCCACTCCAGTCGGCAACTCTGGCGCAAAACCTGGCGGCAATTCAAAGGTCTCAGCAGCCCAGCCTTGTAGCGATTCGGTCGCGGGTTCCGCAGGTGCCACTTCGTTAGGTCCTTGATGGACTTCCCCGGACCTCCCGGTGCCGCTGCAGCCGCACGAAGCGCATGCAAGCGCCCCCACGATGAACACCTGCTGCATCTTCAGTGAGGTGATCGCAATGCTCGGTGACATGAGAGGTCATCTCCTTCTTGAATGCATGGTACGACCGCCTTGTGTGGCGCCGTTTCGGATACCGCAGCCGCTGCCAGGGCCTGACACGTCTCAAAACCCGGCCTGCACCGCACTTCGACCCTCATTTCTCCTGCCTATTCCCCCCTCGCCCGGACAAAACTCCGGGTGAGTCGAACCCGTTCTCCCTGGCGCCTGCGCCCAGCGTGTAATGCATAAACTCTCCCGGCGCGCCCTGGAAGATTTACGCCGGTGGCCGCTTTGCCTGTCATCAATTGCCGCTCACACCTGTCCACACCCGAGGTACTGCCCATGACTCTTCACCGCTCCCGGCG
This sequence comes from Phycisphaerales bacterium, assembly GCA_044229655.1. Taxonomy (GTDB): domain Bacteria; phylum Planctomycetota; class Phycisphaerae; order Phycisphaerales; family UBA5793; genus JBGASM01. The sequence continues at coordinate 116,799 of JBGASM010000006.1, forward strand.
CCAGTTTCTCAACGACGCCGCAGGTTTTACCGCCGCTTCCCTGCTTGCGTCGCGCGCGTTCCCCGGCGTTCACGTCGCTGGTGATGAGACCATCCGCCTCGCTGTCGTCGGCTGCGGCGGTCGCGGGTCCGGAGCCGCTGTCGATGCGCTCTCTGTCAAGCGCGGGCCCATGCAACTCGTCGCCATGGCGGACGTCTTTGCGGACCGCATGAACGCAAGTTACCAGGCTATTACCGACTCTGTGGAGCAGGGAGTCGATGTGCCCCCCGAGCGCCGCTTCATCGGCTTCGACGGCTATCGCCACGCCATGGACTGCCTCAAACCCGGCGACGTGGTCATCCTCGCCACGCCTCCCGCCTTCCGCTGGGTGCACTTCCGTTACGCCATCGAGCGCGGCCTCAACGTCTTCATGGAAAAACCCGTGACCGTCGATGGCCCCACGAGTCGACGCATGCTCGAGCTCAACGAGCAGGCTCGCGCCAAGAACCTCAAGGTCGCCGTGGGTCTCATGTCCCGCCACAGCCGCGCGCTTCAGGAACTGGCCCAGCGCGTCCGTGACGGCGAACTCGGCGAGATCATCTCCCAGCATGGCTACCGCATGCAGGGGCCCATCGTGACGTTCCGCTCGCTCCCCAAGCCCGCAGGCGTCAGCGAACTGGAATATCAGATCCGCCGCTTCCATAGTTTCCTGTGGACCAGCGGTGGGGCATTCAATGACTTCTTCATCCACATCATCGATCAGATGTGCTGGATGAAGGGAGCTTGGCCCGTCAAGGCCCGTGCGCTGGGAGGCCGGCACTACCGCAGCCGCGCCGACGGTGTGCCCTACATCGATCAGAACCTCGACTCCTACGCCGTTGAATACACCTACCCCGACGGCACCATGTTCCTCTTCGACGGCCGCAACATGGACGGCTGCCAGGAGGTCTTCTCGAGTTTCATGCACGGCACCAAGGCGTCCGCCATCGTCTCCAGCACCGGCGATTGCGGCCTGCCCGCGCGCATCTCCAGCCGCCGCGACTTCAGTTCTGACGGCATGCTCTGGACTTCCGATGTCCCCTCCGATCAGACCAATCCATATCAAAACGAATGGAACGACTTCGTCAATGCCATTCGCGACAACCAACCGTACAACGAAGCCCAGCGCGGCATCGAAGCCAGCCTCGTCTGCAACATGGGTCGCATGGCCGCCCACACCGGCCGCGAAGTCACGTTCAAGGCGATGCTCGAATGCGCTCACGAATTCGCCCCCGGCGTGGCCGATCTCACCACCGACGGGCCCGCGCCCATTCTCGCCGCTCCCGATGGTCGCTATCCCGTGCCTCAACCCGGCATCCTCATCGACCGGGAGTATTGATCCGACTCATCCCGCCCACAAAGGAATATCAGGCGCCCATGCATCACGCTGTGTCTGCACTCCGTTGTGCCGTCGTCGCCTTGTGTCTGTTTGTACCGGTGGCCATGGTCGCTGCCCGGCAGGAGATTGCTCCCGTATCTGCCCAACCCGGTGATCTCTGCCTGTGGTTCGACCGCCCCGCAGTTTCCTGGATGACCCAGGCGCTGCCCATCGGCAACGGACCGATGGGTGCGATGCTCTTTGGCGCCACCGAGGTCGAGCGCATTCAGTTCAATGAGATCAGTCTTTGGACCGGCGCTCGCGTGGCCGCCGACGGCGTCGGTGATGAAGGGCAGGACCTTGGGGCCTATCAGGCCTTCGGCGACGTGCTCATCCGCCTCGGCCATGACTTCTCCAGGGTGACGGAATTTCGACGAGAACTGAACATCGACCAGGCCGTTCACCGCGTCACCTATGTCTACGAGGGCGTCCGCTACGAGCGCACGGCCTTTGCCAGCCATCCCGACGGTGTCGTGGTTATCCATCTGACCGCCAGCCGGCCCGGCGCGTACAGCGGCAGTGTTCATCTCGCCGACATGCACAACGCGCGCATCAGCGCTGATGGCAACAGGCTCACGTCGGCAGGAAGCCTCTCCAACGGAGTTGAGTACGAAGCCCAGCTCCTCGTGCTCACTCCCAGTGGCGTGGTCGCCCCCAGCCGGCACCCAGACGGTGTCCCGAATGCGTGGAATGTCCCGGCCCCCGCTGATGGCCTCACCTTCGAGCGCTGTGACAGTCTGACCCTCGTGCTCAGCGCCGGCACCAACGTGGTGCAGGACCACACCCGCCAGTGGCTTGGTGCCCATCCTCACTCCGAGGTCACGCAGCGCATCGACGCCGCAGCCGCGCGAGGCGTGCAGGAGTTGCTTCCTCGCCATGTGGCCGACTACCAACGCCTGTTCCGCCGCTTCTCCATTGACCTGGGGACAACGGCCCCGGATCTTCGCGCCCGCACCACGGAGGCTCGACTGGAGGCCTACTCCCGTGACCACGCCGTTGATCCAGACCTCGAAGAATTGTTCTGCCAGTTCGGCCGCTATCTCCTGATCAGTTCCTCTCGCCCCGGTTCGTTGCCGGCCAATCTCCAGGGAGTGTGGAATGACAGCAACGAGCCGCCTTGGGCCGGAGACTACCACTCCAACATCAACGTCGAAATGAACTACTGGCCCGCCGAGCCCGCCAATCTGGCCGAGTGCCACCTCCCCTTCATCGCCTACGTGTCGAGCATCCGCGAAGCCAGCGCACTCAACACCCGCCGGAAGTATGGACCGGTCCGGGGCTGGACTGTGCAGACCATGAACAACCCATTTGGCGTCTCCTACTGGAAGTGGAACCCGCCCGGCAGCGCGTGGTATGCGCAGCATCTGTGGGAACACTTCGCCTTCGGGCAGGATAAAGCCTTCCTCCGCGACACTGCCTACCCGGTGCTCAAGGAAGTTTGCCACTTCTGGGAAGACAGGCTCAAAGAGCGCCCCGACGGCACACTCGTCGCCCCTGACGGCTGGTCCCCCGAACACGGGCCGGAGGAGGAGGGCGTCACCTATGACCAGATGATCATCTACGACCTCTTCACCAACACCGTCGAGGCCGCCGACATCTTGGGCGTTGATGCCGACTACCGCACGCACATCGCCGACCTTCGCGCCCGGCTCCTGGCCCCCAAGGTCGGACGCTGGGGACAACTCCAGGAATGGGAAACCGATCGCGATGACCCCGCCGACACGCATCGCCACGTCTCCCATCTCTTCGGTCTGCATCCCGGTCGCCAGATCACTCGCTCGGCTACGCCTGCCCTGGCGGAGGCGGCCCGCGTTTCCCTCACGGCCCGCGGCGATGCGAGCACCGGCTGGAGCCGGGCCTGGAAACTCAATTTCTGGGCCAGGCTCTGGGACGGCGACCACGCCTACACCATGCTCCGCAGCCTCTTGAACCTGGTGAGCGAAACCGGCACCATCTACGGCGACGCCGGCGGCGGGGTCTATTCCAACCTGTTCGTGTCGCATCCGCCCTTCCAGATCGACGGTAACTTTGGCGCTGTCGCCGGCATCTGCGAAATGCTCATCCAGAGCCATGGGGGCGAAATTCACCTGTTGCCGGCATTGCCCGCCGCCTGGCCCAGCGGCAAGGTCACAGGCCTTCGCGCTCGGGGCGGCTTCGAAGTCGATTTGGAATGGAACAGCGGCCGCCTGACCGGCGCTGTGATCCACTCGCGCGCGGGCCTGCCCTGTCAAGTCAGGTGCGCCGACAAGACGTGGGATTTTCCCACTACGTCAGGCATGTTCTACCCCCTCGATCCCACGCCATAGTTCAGCGCGCCCCCCGTGCTGATCGCCGGTGCGCTTGCTGAGGTTAACCTACCTGGGCGGCCTCGGTGAGACTGGCCACGGGCTCACCGAGCACCTCTCGTCTTGGCGGAAGTGGAGATCACCTGACCCGCTCCGGTGTGCCGGTGCCGTCGCAATCGCCCCGGCTCCACTTATGACGCAATTCCTGCAGCCCGGCGCCATTGCCTGAGCTGGCCGAGGTGATGCGGCGGGTGCGCCACGAGCAGTGTGATCGCGATGTGCCCGATCGTCGGCGAGTAGGGGTGGAACTTTTCCGGCGAGGCCCGCGGAAAGTACTCGGCATGCTTTTCGGCGACAACCTCGGTGAGCCGTGCGTTCCGCTCGCGGAAACGATCAAGGAGTTCTCTCTTCGTCGCATACGCGGCGCGATCCGCTGTCGGCTTGGTGCCATACCCGTACCGCTCCATCTCAGCATCGGCCGTGGGCCCCCCGACGCTCCGATCGTCGAGAATCGAGAGCAAAGTTCCCGCATACGCATTGAGATGCGACAGCGTCCACGCCGGGTGGTTGACAATGCCGCCCGGCTGCTCGGTCATTCGTGACTCCGGAATGTCCGCGACGGCTTCGAAGAGAAACTTGTGAATCATCGTGTGGATGTCAAGAATCGCGCCGATCGTCCCATGGGACTCCTGCATGCTCATCTTGAACTCTACGCCTGAGCGCTCGTCAGTATCCGGGAGTCATTGGCGCTCCGGCCCCTCGCCACCGTCAGAACGATGCCCGCGGACGCCTCCGCCGATGTTGCTGAAACGCGCTTGCGCCTATGTAAAATTCGGACGATTCCATGCCGCATTTTCGATATGATGTCTCGCAACCTTCACCCTCAGCGCAGCAATCACAGAGTACTGAAATGGCTAAACCCACGACCGTCGGCGCCTTTGCGATTGTGCCCAGCAATGACCTGCCGGCCGCCGTGCCGTTCTGGGAGCGGCTCGGGTTTGCTCGCGTGGGCGGCGATGAACAGTACATCATCATGTCGGGCTGGGGGTGTGAGGTGCATCTCACTCAAGCGGGGAAAGGCCCTTGGCGCGTGCCGGCGGAAAACAACCCGTTCGGCGTGTTCATCCGCACTCCACAGGTCGACGAAATCGCGGCCCGGGTCGATGACTTGATCATCCGTCCCGGCGGAATACTTCGCCACCGCGAGTGGGGTCTATACGAAGTCGGCATCGCCGGACCGGATGGGCTCTTGGTGCGGATCGGCTGGCCGTCCGACCTCATCAAGAAGAAGTAACGTGGCGGGTGCCGTGGGCTCTGTCTACTGGCGCGTGACGACGATGGACGGCGCACGGGGAAAGAACGATGGCCCCGGCATCTGCCGAGGCCATCAAGGTTGCTGAATCGGGGTGACAGGATTTGAACCTGCGGCCTCTTGGTCCCGAACCAAGCGCTCTACCAAGCTGAGCTACACCCCGGTCGGTGCCCAACCCCCAAGCGTAGGCCTCCCTTGCCGCGCGAGCGAACTTCTCCCTCTCCAGCCTCCTGCCTCGGAGCGTCTCACCCTCCCACCTCCTTGACGCCCTCAATCAGTGTTCGTAGAATGTTTGGTATGGGTGAGGCGGAGTTCGAGTATCGCGATGCGCTGGCTCACGGCCCTGCCCACCGGCGCGGCGCCGCCCTCAATCCCGGCAATCGCTTCGAGACCGTACGCCTTCACGTCCTCGGCGAGGAACTCGACCGCCAACTCGTTGAGCACGCCGATTCCTCAGGCCGCCTCCAGCGCATCGAGCGCACAGTCTTCCTAGATCACACCCACAAGATCATCAACCGCGTCGACCGCGCCTCCGACATGCCTTTCGACTGGACCCTCAATCCCTACCGAGGCTGCGAGCATGGCTGCATCTACTGCTTCGCCCGCCCCTACCACGAATACCTCGGCTTCTCCTGCGGTCTCGACTTCGAAACCAAACTCATGGCCAAGCCCGATGCCACTCGCCTCCTTCGCGCCGAACTCGCTTCCCCCTCCTGGAAGGCCGAGCCCATCGTCATGTCCGCCAGCACCGACATCTATCAGCCCATCGAGCACAAGATGCAGATCGCGCGCCAGTGCCTCGAGGTCCTCGCCGATTGCATGCAGCCCGTCTCCACCATGACCAAAAGCGCCCTCGTCCTTCGCGATGCCGACCTCTGGGCCCGCCTCGCGTCCAAACACGCAGGCCGCGTCACCATCACCCTCGTCACCCTCGATGCCGACCTCGCCCAGAAACTCGAGCCCCGCGCCTCCTCCCCTGCCGCCCGACTCCGCGTCATCGAGCAACTCACCGCCGCAGGCATCCCCGTCTCCGTCAACGTCGCGCCCATCATCCCAGGCCTCACCGACGTCGAACTCCCTGCCATCCTCGAAGCCGTCGCCAAAGCCGGCGCCCTCACCGCTGCCTGGGCCCTCCTTCGCCTGCCGTATCAGATCAAGGACCTCTTCCTCGACTGGCTGCAGCGCAGCGTCCATCCCGATCGCGCCCGCAAAGTCGAATCCCTCATCCGCCAGGCCCGTGACGGCAAGTTGTACGACGCCTCCCGCAATCGTCATCGCGGCCAGGGGCCCCTCGTCTCACAGATCAAACAGAATTTCGACGTCTTCACCCGCCGCTTCAGCCTCAATCGCGACCTCCGCCCCCTCTCCTCCGCCCACTTCCAGCCCCCTCAGCCTCCCGGCCAGCTCGGCCTCTTCTAATGTGGCCGCCTGCCACCCCTTCTCCCTCTCTCACTCCGACGCTTCGTCGGTGTGGGGGAGGGTGGCGCTTCGCCTAGAGGGGGTCGTATCTCACCTCCTCTCCTGCTAGAAAGCGTCTGTGTTGAGGGGGCGCCGGCTGGGGGTTGGGGAGAGCGTGGACTGCGCGAGGGGGGGCTCACTCCTTCCTTCCTCCCTCCTCACTCTCCTCCTCTACTCACTCTATTTCACAACGATCGACATAGCCCCACACTCCGGACACTTTCCGCTCTGATTACTCCTCAAGTCGTAGCCGCAGGATTGGCACGCTCCGCGATGTAGCCGGGATCGAAAACGTCGCGCACGAAAAGCCACAATGCCGGTGTACCACACGTCACGAAAACCCAGAATCAGGCACAACCACAGCCAAGCGAGGACCACCGTTCCGAACAAAACTGCTCCGAACAAAGACGGTGCCTGATCATCGACGGGGAACTCATCGCTCCACAGGTCAACTGACCAATGCAGCCCGCACATCGTCACCGCCCCCAGCAGCAGACACACGAGGATGAGAGTGACCCAGCGCCTCACATCCTGATTATTCGCCGCATTCCAACCCTCCGCGCTTTCCTCTTCCTCCCTTCCCCGTCGGTACGCTCGCGCTCATTCATTCACGTAACCAGCCCTCCGCACCCCCACGCGACCCGCCTGCAGCCTCTTCACCCTTTCTCGCTCCGACGCTTCGTCGGTGTGGGGGAGGGTGGCACGAAGTGCCGGGAGGGGGCCGCTTCATTTCTTCTCCTCTCCCCGTGGGAGTGGTCGGCGCTTCGCCGGGTGAGGGCCGCTTCACTTCTTCCCCTCGCCCCATGCACCTCGTATGGGGAGAGGGGGGCACGAAGTGCGGGGTGAGGGGCATGATCCTCCTGCCCGCCTTCCTCCCCGTTGGGGCGGTCGCGCTCATTCACTCACGCAAACGGCCCTCCGCACTCTCCGGCAGGATCATCTTCCTGACTTCCCCGCCAAGCCCCAACGCTCCTCACCCAAAACCTCTTCACTCTTCTCTTCACTTCAACGCACTCTTCTTCACAACGTCCGACTCAACCCCACACTCCGAACACCTCCCCGTCGTGTTCCCCGTGAGGTCATAGCCGCACGACGCGCAAGCGTTGGGCCGCATGCACTTGCGATGGTCGGACCAGAAGAGAAAGCCGGTGGGAAGGGCGATGAGAACCACCGGAATCCAGAGCGGAGCTCCCAAGGACCAGTTGCGATTGTCATACTGCCACTTCTCAAATTCGCCCCAGAGGAGCACGAAGTCGGCTGACTCCATTGTGCGAAAGGTCCACATTGGGGAGTAGGACAGCGGCGGATCCTCGACCTCTGCACATCGAACGAAGAAGTGTCCATGATCGCAGCCCACTTCGATGCAGTTGCCGCTCGCGGCATGCCTCCGCAGCATGAACGCATATCTGCCGCTAATGAGAAGCAAAGTCATCAGGCTCACGGCCAGCGTGACTCCGCCCCACTTGCATGTGCCGCGCAGGCGCTGTCGTCGCTTCGCATACTTCATGATGCGGCCTTCGCTACGGTTGTCGCCGCCCCACACTCCGGACACTTCCCCGAGGTGTTGCCGGTCAGCGAGTAGCCGCAGTGGGCGCAGTGGCCGGGATGCGTGCGTGTGCGTTCAAAAAAGAACAACAAGCACGTGGCAATCGTACATAGAGCAAAGATGGCCCAAATAGGAACGGCCGTCATCCACAACCCGTGGAGATACGCCTGCATTGAGATCATCCGGTGCGCCTCCGTTGCCGTTACCCGCCACCGTGGCGTGTCGCCTTCAGCACTGAAGAGGAGAACACTAGCGAAGCCGACACACAGCACAGCCGACCCGTCCCCAATCGCCACCGCGCACCACGGCGATTTCATCGGTCCCACAATCAGGATGTGGGAGTGGAATGCATTCGCCACCCACAGAGCAAGGATCAACACGCACAGCATGACTCCGCCCCACTTGCAGGTCCCCCGCAGGCATCGTCGCCACTTTGGCTTCATGATGATGCGGCCCTCACTGCGGTTGTCACACTGCCGCATTCCGGACATCTGCCCGTCATATTGCCGGTGAGGGAATAGCCGCAGGAAGAACAGTGTCCCAGTCGCAGGCGTCGCCGCTTCTTAAGTATTCGGAAAGTGCAAATCGAGATAAAGATCAGCGCCGCGTAACTGAATGTATCCGCGAGGAAGCCATGCCACGCAGGATGGAACGGAAGGCAGGCAGGCCCATCGAGACGGGCTGAACCTCCATTGATTGGTATTCCCCACTTGAATTCCTTGAACACAGGAGTCGAGGGGATAACTTGTCCGTTGTGCACAAAAAAATGTCTGCTCGCATCGCGTTGCGTCGGATCATAAATCGAATCGGAATAGAACGCGATAAAGGGCCATCCGCGGCCGTCGCGGATGCGGGGGCAGAACCCCTCGGCATATTCTTCAAAGGCGGTGGGATACCAGTCTCGCCCCCAGTCGGGAAGAACCTCCAGACTCTTCTGTTCGCGTTGCGACGCTGCCCATTCCAGCGCATCTGTGGAAGAACGATACCACCCATCCTGCATTTCAAAGGCTGCAGCGCCGGCACAGGTGTACCACTTGAGAGTCGGCTCCGAACCGTTCAGGCTCAGGGAAACCCGTTGGGCCTTCCCAATGGCAACCGCCCGAGCACAGTACCACGCCACCGCGACCGTCGTCACCACCCCCAGCAGCAGACACACGAGGATGAGAATTCCCCAGCGCTTCACATCCTGATTATTCGCCGCATTCCAACCCTCCGCGCTGTCCTCTTTGTCCACCTTCCCCGTTGGGGCGGTCGCGCTCATTCACTCACGTAACCAGCCCTCCGCACCCCCGCGCGCCCTGCCTGCCGCCTCTTCCCCCCCTCTCTCGCTCCGACGCTTCGTCGGTGTGGGGGAGGGTGGCGCTTCGCCGGGAGGGGGTCTTACGTCATCCCTCTCCTCTCACGCTTCGTACAGGGAGAGGCGCTTACTCCTTCCTCCCTCCTCACGCCTCCGTTGGGGCGATCGCGCTCATTCATTCACGTAACCAGCCGTACACACTCACCGCGCAGCGCCGACTCCCTGCCTTCCCAGCCAAGCCCCAACGTTCTTCACCCAGAACCTCTTCCTTCTTCTCCTCTTCTAACTCTTCTTCACAACGTCCGACTCAACCCCACACTCCGGACACCTCCCCGTCGTATTCCCCCTGAGGTCGTACCGGCACTCTGAGCAGCGCCGCTCCCGGTTCACTCGATCGTGCGGAAGCGCATACTGGTGGCATATGACAGACAACACAAGCAGCATGGCCACTCCCGCCTCTGCCGCGAGGATCGCCCCTTGGTGATGGGACACAACAAGAATCATGGCCATGGTCGGACCATACACCAAGCTCAAGACCACGAGCGGTTTCTTGCGCCCCATTGCACCAACCGCAATCGGCAGCGACACAGTGGCAATGACTCCGCCGATGATGGCGGCGATCGTGGCTTCAGGTCGTACTCCAATCGTTGTTTCCTGAGTTCCAAGGTGTTCGCAGTAGATCGAGGCCGCCCCCATCGTGATTCCGAAAAAAAGGTGAAAAAGCGCGAGCAGCCACGGAAACCACTCGCATCGTTCAGACCCGAAACTCTTACGCATTGCTCAACCCTAGGCCGACCCCGCCCCCCTTCCCCGTCGGTGCGCTCGCGCTCATTCATTCACCTAACCAGCCCTCCGCACCCCCACGCGCCCCGCCTGCAGCCTCTTCACCCTCTCTCGCTCCGACGCTTCGTCGGTGTGGGGGAGGGTGGCGCTTCGCCGGGAGGGGGTCTTATCTCACCTGCTCTCCTGCTACGAAGCGTCTGTGTCGAGGGGGCGCCGGCTGGGGGTTGGGGAGAGGGTGCGCTTCGCGGGTTAGGGGCTCACTCCTTCTTCCCTCCTCACTTCCCCATTGAGACCGTCGCGGCATGGGTCGTCCGCACTCCCCGTTCTCTGACCTCTTATGCTGGAGGGGTTGCTGGGTAGGATGCAATCCTCCTCTGCACTGCCGACCGCAGGTCCAAGCCCCAACGGTCTTCACCCGAGTCCTCTTCGTTCCTCTTCTTATCTTCTAACTCTTCTTCACAACGTCCGACTCAACCCCACACTCCGAACACCTCCCCGTCGTGTTCCCCGTCAGGTCGTACCCGCACTGCGCACAGAGTCCCGGTTTCCTGTGCGTGTGGTCGGACCAGAAGAGCCAGCCCGCCGGCAGCGCGATGAGGAGGAGAGGAGGCCACAGAGGAAACGTTGCAATGTATCCGTAGCCCTGCCATACCCACATTTGGTCCCAATCAGTCCACCAGAACCACCGTTGTTCGCTCGGCGGCTTTGCATCCAGAATCCAGTCATTCTCATCGGGCCAGTCGACTTCACCTGGTAAGTTGCGCCCGATTTGTAGTGTGGTGTACGCGAAACCGTTCCCGATACTAACTACAAAATATACATTATGGGCACGGGAGTGAAACTCGTAACCGATCTCCCAGAACCGGCTCACGGCCCACAGGAACACAATTAGTGCGCATGCACCAACTCCGCCCCACTTGCATGTGCTGCGCAGGCGTTGTCGCCACTTCGTCTTCATGATGATGCGGCCTTCACTACGGTTGTCGCGCCACACTCCGGACACGCTCCCGACGTGTTGCCGGTCAGGGAGTAGCCGCACTTCGCACAACAGCCAATGCTCAATCTGCGCCAGCGATCCCATCCGCGCCGTCCACCGACGAGCGTCCCAAAGAGCATCCCCCACACGAGCGACCACAGCCCGGCGTCAATGGCGAATCCAACCGGGATCGGTCTGAGGGGAAGGCGGATGGTTGAGCCAACAGCGTCATGTCTTCGCCACGGCATGACGATCCCCTCCGCCCACAAGATTTGCGGCCGCTTCAGGCCGGCCCACTGCCGGAGCATCTCCTTGTCCGAAACATCACACCACATCGCGGGTACAGGCCAGCCGCGTGCCTCGATTTCGAGCCCCCTGTAATTGGCATACGCAAGCCAGCGCGGATCATCGGCGGTTAGGCGCAGAAGCGAAATATCGGGGAGCGCATCACATGCAATGGTGGATGCTGCGATCTGATGAATGTTCCCTTGGCGATTGGCCCCAAACGACACCGGATAGTCTCGGATCGCAAGGAGCCTGCTCCCCGCCATGCGCTTTTCGGAAATCCAGCATCCGATCGACACCCCCGCAGCGTCCATGATCTTGCTGCTCGATGAGTTTGTCGCCTGGGACAGATTGTCGCGCAGTGCGAAACCCCACGCCACCGCCACCGTCGTCACCACCCCCAGCAGCAGACACACGAGGATGAGAATATCCCAGCGTTTCACATCCTGATTATTCGCCGCCTTCCGACCCTCCGCGCTTTCCTCTTCTTGTCTTAGGCAGGAGGGGTTGCAGGGGAGGATGCAATCCTCCTCTGCACTGCCGACCGCAGGTCCAAACCCCAACGGTCCTGCGAAAACCCTCTTTCAGGATTCGATATGACATGCAGCAGTTGGATCTCCTCACCCCCGCGTCGTGGCACGCCGTCCCAGTGAGCACCACTCCTCACTCATCTCCCACAGCCTCCGCGCTGCGCCGTCATCCTGCGCCGCTTTCGAAGACTCCCTCTCCTTCTGCTTCACAAAGTACTTCCCGCTCACTCCCTCCACCTCAGCCGAACTGGCCAGGTACACCACCGTCTTCGCCCCCTCCTCCGCTGAAATCCCAAACAAGTTGGACCACAGCCGCAGGAACCAGCCCAGCGACCCATTGCCCGCCATGAAGTCCGACTTGACGAATCCCGGATGCAGCGCATTGACCGTGACCCCGCTGCCCGCCACTCGCCGCGCCAGTTCTTGCGTGAACAGCAGGTTCGCCAGTTTCGTCATCGCGTACTGCTCAAACCCCGGGTGCTTCCATGGCACAAAGACTGAGTATCCCAGACTCTTGAGTTCCGATGTTCCATACCTCCGCGCCCGCTTCCCCTCGCGCGCCTCCGGATCATCGAAGTCCATTCCTTTCACATCCCGGTGCGCCTCGGAAGAGACATTGATGATCCTCGCCGGCCCGCTCCTCGTGAGCGTTTCCAGCAGCAGCGTCGTGAGCAGGAACGGACCGATGTGATTGAGCGCGAGCGTCATCTCCATCCCCTCCTGGCTCTCCCGCCGCAGCGCATACATCGCCCCCGCGTTGTTGATGAGAACATCCACCCGCGCGTACCGCCGCTGCACCTCCTCCGCCACTCTGCGGATCTCGCGCTGCAGCGCGAGATCCCCCTGCACAAACTCCACATCCGCGTCTGCCCGCTCGCCCTTGATCGCCGCGATCACCCGATCCGCCTTGGCCGCGCTCCGTCCCACAATGGTGACGCGCGCGCTCCGCTTCGCAAGTTCCCGCGCCGCCGCCGCCCCGATCCCCCCAGTGCCACCTGTAATCAGGCACCGCTTCCCCTGCATTGATGTGCGGTCGTTCTCTTCACTCATGACACGTTCTACTTCCTCCCTGCCTCTCAGGTTTCATGCTGCGCCCTGCGCCGCCTGCTGCAGCGTCGCCAGGTCGATCTTCACCATCTGCATCAGCGCCTGCATCACCCGATCCGCCGTCGCCGGATTCCTAATAAGATCCCAGAATGCCGTAGGCACCACCTGCCACGACAGTCCGAACCGGTCTCTTAACCATCCGCACTGTACCGGCGCCCCGCCGTTCGATGTTAACACATCCCAATACCGATCCACCTCCGCCTGCGAGTCGCAGTGTATCACAAACGACACCGCCTCGTTGAATGTGAACACCGGCCCGCCGTTGAGCGCGGTGAAGGGAACGCCCGCAAGTTCAAACGACACCGTCATCACAGTGCCGGCGGCCATCGGGGCGCCCGCGCCGTAATGCGTGATCGCGGTGATGCGCGAGTTCGGGAAAATGGAGATGTAGAAGTTGACCGCCTCCTCGGCATTGCGGTCAAACCAGAGAAAAGGCGTGATTTTGGGGGAAATGAGGGCCATAAGGCCCATTCTACGAGAGAATGCCCAGCCAGCGCGGGATTTTCAGGCGCGTACGATTGCCCATGATGACCGAGACAAAACCGGTTCCGTCCTCAGCCGCGCGCGCGCCATCGGCCGCCGATCGCCGCAAGTTGATCCACTCCAAGCCGTTGCGTCCGCTGGTGTCCGCCTCGATTCTCTCGGCGGATTTCGGCAGATTGGCCGAGGATGGCCGCAAAGCGATCGATTCCGGCGCGGAAATGCTGCATTTGGACGTGATGGATGGGCATTTCGTCCCGAATCTCACGATGGGGCCGGATTTATGCGCCGCCATGCGCCGGCATCTGCCGGATGCGTTCCTGGATGTGCACCTGATGATCGCGGAGCCGGGCAACTTCGTTGCGCCCTTTGCCAAGGCCGGGGCGGATCATTACACATTTCACGTCGAAACATGCGAAAGCCCGCGCGAAAGCGCGAAAATTGCCGAGGAAATCAGAAAAGCGGGGATGACCGCGGGGCTGGCGATCAATCCGCCCACGCCGGTCGACAGAATCCTGCCGCACATCGAAGCGTTTGACATGATCCTGGTGATGAGCGTGAATCCGGGGTACTCCGGCCAGGCGTTTATTGGAGAAGTTCTCACGAAAACGCGGACAATTGCCGGAAAACTGCGTGAAAACCAGCGTCTGGAGATGGATGGAGGGATCACGGCCGAGACCGCCAAGGGATGCCGCGAGGCAGGATGCGACATCCTCGCCGCAGCCTCGGCGATCTTCAAGTCGAACGACTACGCCGCTGCGGTGCGCGGATTGCGAGGCTAGCGGTGTGGATGCAGGTCGTGGGATCACAGAAAAGTACGACAATTAATACCAAGAGATCATAAGTAACACGTAGAATCGTGTGATGAGGGTGGAGTGCGGCCAGATATGGCCGGAAGTGACTGCGAGAGAATCGGAGTTTTTCCGAGTTTTCGCGCGTTTTGATGCGCTCCGAGCGCAACGGGCAAAGTGTTCCACGTGGAACACAGAGCGCGCCTGGGCGCGCACCGGCACATCGGGCAATCGGACATTGTGCGCACGAACGAGGTCTTGACAAATTCGCAACCAGTGTTTCAGCACGCTCTGGCGTGCGCGCGCCGCAGGGCCTGGTCACGCGCTCACTCGGACTTGTCAGGGGGCAGGAAGCCGAGGCGCGCGACCTCGGTGACACCCTGGCGGGCGTAGTCGATGGCTTCACCGATGATGCGCAGGGTTTCAGCGGGGGCGTGGAAACCCATGGAGTTCTCGGCGTTGATGAAGTCGGCGCGCCACTGGGCCTGACGCTGGAGGGAGCGGGCGCGGGCGAGCTGAGCCTCGGTGGCTCCGGCATCAGCGGCCGCCTTGATCGCGTGAATGAGTTCAACGAGGGCGATCTCAGCGCGGTCGAGCTGGGCCTTGGTGCGGCCCTGGATCTGGTCGACGCGCGCGATGATCTCGGACTCGGCGTACTGGTGGCAGGTCTGGCAGGAGAGGTTGACGTGAGCGAGCGGGGTCTGGACCTGATGGTCGGTGTACTTCATCGCCCCTTCGCGCTTGTAGGGCATGTGGCAGTCGGCGCAGGAGACGCCGGAGCGGGCGTGGACGCCCTGGCTCCAGAGTTCGAATTCAGGATGCTGAGCCTTGATGACCTTGGCGCCGCTGACCGCGTGCGTGAAGTCGTTCCAGTTGGAGTCGTTGTAATACTTCTCCATCTGCTCAACCTTGAGACCGTTGGCCCAGGGGAATGTGAGGCGCTTCTGGTCGCCCTTGAAGTAATACTCGACGTGGCACTGGGCGCAGGACATCGAGCGCATTTCCTGGCGGCTGGCAAGGTCGTTGGGGTTGTAGGGAGTCTTGCGGTCACCGGCGCGCCACTTCTCGACGCTGGGCATGTGGGGCAGGGGGTCGGCGGAGGCGGCGAGGGCGGCAATTCCCTCGAGGAATGCTGGTCGCGTGATGCGCAGGGCCATGGTCTCGGGGTTATGGCAGTCGAGACACGTGACGGGATGGGACACGAGTTTGGTGGCGTCGGCATAGGGGAGCGGATTGGTGTGCTCCCAGCCGGTGAAGAGTTGCTTCTGGCCGTTCTCGGAGGTGAGCGGATCGGTCAGTGAGCCGGGGGCGCCTTGGGCGATGCCGGCCTGGCGATAGGCCACGACATTAGAGGCGTGGCAGTTGAGGCAGGCGCCGGGCTGGGGCTTCTGGCGGACGCGTTCGGTTTCGCGCTGATCAAGGAGCATGAATGCGTGGCCGCGGCGCTCGCGGTAGTCGATGGCAAAGGCGTAGCCTGCGAAGATGGTGCGAAGATGCGGGTCGCCTTCAAGTTTGGAGTCGGCCTTGGTGCCGGGTTCGGAGAATGCGGAGGGAGCAGCGTCGTCTGCTTCAGGGGGGCGACCTTCGCTCCACTTGAAATGAGCGCGGGCATTGTCGGTGGTGCGGATATAGCCGTCATACTGACGGGGAAAGTTTTTGCCCCACTCGGCGGGGTCGATGGTCTCTTCAGTGATCTGGGCGATGTTCAGAAAGGTGCGGGAGGCTTCGGTCTTGCGGGTGACGATGTTGGCATAAAGCATCATGGAGAGGACCGCGCCGCCGCCGAAGGCGAGCACGGCGACGAGAAAGACGGCGGTGCGGGTCGCCAGGGCGCGGCGATGCCGGGGATGAGCGAGGGATGTGCGGCGGGTGGTGGAGGGGTGCATGGCTGGAAGTCCCAAGGTGAGGTCAGCGAGTGGAGCCGTGGGCGACACTGGAGTGGCAATGGAGGCAATCAAGACCGCCGGAGGAGGCGACGGACTGGATCATGGTGGAGGCGACAGAGTTGCGGATGTCGTGGGTGATTGCCTCGTGGCAGCGAACGCAGTTGTCGATGACGACGGCGCGGCTGGCGGGCGTCATCTGGATGGGCTCGTGAAAGTCCTGAAAAGTGAAGCCCTTGGAATGGCGATAGCCATGCTCAGCCTTGACGAGGTACTTGCTGAAGAGTGAGTCGTGGGGAACATGGCAATCGTTGCAGGTGGCGCGGGCGTGGTGAGAAGAACTGGACCACGCGTTGTACTGCTCGTTCATGATGTGGCAATTGATGCAGGCGCGCGGGTCGTCGGAGAGGTATGAAGTGGCCTTGGCGTAATGGGCGGTGTAGCCGATGGACCCGCCGAAGATACCCACCAAGGCGCCGAGCAATGCGGTAGCGACGAGACCGGACACGCCTGCGGACTTGAGGGTGATGGAGCGCGGAGGCGACATCGACGGCATTCTACCGTCAGTTTGTTATGTTGGAAGGGCGATGCGCGGGAATGTGGATTTGCGAAAGAGTCGCAGGATTGACGCGGGAACAAAGCGGACTGATTGCTGCGTGAATTACTTGGCGAGGAGGCGCTCCAAGTAGTGGATGTCCATGTCGGCCTTCTGGAAGCCGGAGTATTTCATGAGGCGCTGATGGAGGGGGATGGTGGTGGGGATGCCCTCAATCTTGAACTCGCGCAGAGCGCGGGCGGTGCGGGCGATGGCCTGATCGCGATCATCGGCGTGGACGATGAGTTTGGCGATCATGGAGTCGTAGTTGGGCGGGACGCGATAGCCGGCGACGCAGTGGGTATCCATGCGCACGCCGGGGCCGCCGGGAGGATCAAAGCGGGTGAGGGTGCCGGGGCGCGGGGCGAAATTGGCGTCGGGGTCCTCGGCGTTGATGCGGCACTCGATGGCGTGGCCGCGAATCTTGATGTCCTTCTGTTTGTAGGGAAGTTCCTCGCCGGCGGCGATGCGAATCTGGGTCTGGACGACATCGACGCCGGTGATCATCTCAGAAACCGGATGCTCGACCTGCACGCGGGTGTTGACCTCGAGCATGTAGAAGTTCTGCTTGGCGTCCATGAGGAACTCGACGGTGGCGGCGCCGGCGTACTGCGCGGCTTGGAGGAGTTTGGCGGCGGACTTGCAGAGGGCTTCCTGTTTGGCCAGGTCGACGTTGGGAGCGGGGGCCTCCTCGATGAGTTTCTGATGGCGGCGCTGGGTGGTGCAGTCGCGGGTCCAGAGGTGGATGGCGTTGCCATGCTTATCGCCGAGCACCTGAACCTCGATGTGGCGGGCCTTCTCGAGGAACTTCTCGATGTAGACCGCGCCGTTGCCGAAGGCTTTTTCGGCTTCGGCCTTGGCGGCTGCGACGCCGGCGCGGAGGGCGACCTCGTTGTTGCAGACGCGCATGCCGCGACCGCCGCCGCCTGCGGAGGCCTTGATGATGACGGGGTAGCCGATCTTGCCGGCGACCTTGGCGGCTTCATCGATGTCCTCGATGGCGTCCTCGGTGCCGGGGAAGGTGGGGACCTTGTTGGCGCGGGCGAGTTTCTTGCAGTTGATCTTGTCGCCGAGTTTGCTCATGGCTTCGGGCGAAGGGCCGATGAACTCGATCTGGCAGGAGCGACAGACATCGGCGAAGTGGGCGTTTTCGGAAAGGAAGCCGTAGCCCGGGTGGATGGCGTCGACGTTGGCGACTTCGGCGGCGGAGATGATGCGGGGGATGTTGAGGTAGGAATCGGCGGGGGCGGGGGGGCCGATGCAGACGCGGTCATCAGCGAGGTCGAGGTAGGGTGCGCCGCGATCGGCCTCGGAGAAGACGCAGACGGTCTGGATTCCCAGTTCGCGGGCGGCGCGAATGATGCGGACGGCGATTTCGCCGCGGTTGGCGACGAGGATGCGGGAGAACATGGAGCGTTTCTTGTGGGGCATAGGGAGGGTGTGGCGCGGGCGCAGCGCGGGTGAGGCGAATTGAAACGAGGATCAAGGTTTGACGCGGAAGAGAGGCTGGTTGTACTCGACGGCGTCGCCGTCCTTGACGAGCATTTCCACGATGGTGCCCTTGCAGCCGGCCTTGATCTCGTTGAAGACTTTCATGGCTTCGACGAGGCAGACGACGGTGGAATCGGTGACCTTGGTGCCCACGGAGGTAAAGGGCGGGGCGTCGGGGCTGGCCTTGGAGTAGAAGGTGCCGACCATGGGGGACTTGACGAGGAGGCCGGGGGCTCCGGAGTCGGCGGCGGCGGGAGGCGCGGCGGAAGCGGCTGGGGCGGAGGCAGCGGCGGAAGAGGGCGCGGCAGGCATGGCTGCGGGCGCGGAGGCTATGAAGGAGGGGGGCAAGGAGCGGCGGATGGAGAGAGACTGATCGCCATCGGCGAAGTCGAGTTCCGCGAGGTTGTTGTCGACGGAGAGCTTGATGAGATCTTCGATGAGTTTGCGGTCGATCATCGGTGGGGGCCAATCGTGTGAGGGGTGAGGGAAGTGTGACGAAGAGAATGAGGAGGCGCGACCGGGGCCGCGCAGAACTCAGAGTATTGCGCTGGAAAGGCTCTTGGGAAAGTCGGTGAGGAGGGTGCAGCCGGTTTTCGTGATGAGGACATCATCTTCAATGCGGACGCCGCCTACGCCGGGGAGGTAAATGCCCGGTTCGATGGTGACGACGTTGCCGGGCACGAGGGTTTCTTTTTCCGGAGAGCGCGGCGAGAGGGAGGGAAGTTCGTGGATGTCCAGGCCGATGCCGTGGCCCAGACCGTGGCCGAACTGCTTGCCGTAGCCGTGGTTGGAAATGTGAGCGCGGGCGGCGCGGTCGACATCGACGAGGCGTGCGCCGGGTTTGGCGGCCTGTATGGCGAGGAGTTGGGCTTCGAGGACGATGGGGTAGATTTCGGCGATGGGCTTGGGGAAGCGGCCGAGGGCGAAGGTGCGGGTCATGTCGGCGGTGTAGCCGCCAAAGCGCGCGCCCCAGTCGATAAGGAGGGGCTGGTTGCGGCGGATTTTCACGCGGGCGTCGGGGCGGTAGTGGGGTTTGGAGCTGTTGGTTTGCGCGGCGATGATGGAAGTGAAGCCGGTGCCTTCAGCGCCGAGGGACTTCATGGTGTATTCGAGGTGAGCGGCGAAATCGGCCTCGGACCAATTGGGTTTCATGGCCGAGAGAGTGGCGCGGAGGGCCTTCTGCTGGATGCGGGCGGCGGTGCGGATGCACTGGACCTCGGAATCATCCTTGACGGCGCGGAGGCGGGTCATGAGTTCGGAGGTGGGGCGGAGGCGTTTGGCGCCGGTGATGGCTGCGATGGCGGCGTGGGCGCGGTGGGTGAGGTGCTCGGCCTGGAAGGCGATGGACTTGAGTTTGAGGTCGGCGATGAGCGCACCGGCGGCGTCGGCGATCGCGCCGCTGCGGATGACGATGCGGGCGAAGGAGCGGATGGCCGCGAGTTCTTCCTGGTAGCGAAAGTCAGAAATGATGATGAGTTGGCGTGGGGTGACGAGGGCCCAGGAATCGTCGCCGGAGACGCCGGTGAGGTAGCGGATGTCAGCGGGGTAGGTGATGAGGAGGGAGTCGAGATGGAGGGCGGAAAGGCGCTTGCGGAGGCGGGAAAGGCGCGCAGCGAGAGCGGGGGGGGCGGATCGTGGCATAGGGCACAAGTGTAGCGAAGCGGGGAAGATGATCAGCCGTGGTCGGCAGCGCTCAAGGTCTGCTGCTCCCACTGCATGCCACGGCGGATGCGATTGGTGACGTCGGTGGGGATGGGGAGATTGAGGCTGACGGGGCTTAGGAGTTCGATTTCGCCGGAGAGTTCATGGAGCCCGGTGCGGAAGTTCTCACCCCAGTCGACGTTGAAGGTGCCGCAGGGCATGCCGGTGTGGGAGCGGAGTTTGTCGCCCTTGTTGTGGGGGAAGTTGACGGCGGCGGCGAGTTGGACCTGGACGGTCTGGCCCTGGAGGCGGGGATGGACCGCGACGGGCTGGCGGATGACGCCGACCGCGCCGCCGGGGACCGCGAAGGCGAAATGGATATCGCGGGCGTCGGGGCGGTGCTGGATGGAATCGGGCGGAGGGCGGAGGTGGACGATGGCGTTGGCGGTGTTGCCGTAGCGGTTTTCGTAGAAGATGCAGACGTACGCCTGGTTGGCTTTTTTGCGCACGACGGGCATGAAACAGACGCCATCGCGTTCGTAGTAGAGGCCGCCGGTGAGTTCCGCGAGCGTGTCGGGGAGTTTGTCCTGGAAGAGGAGCGACCAGACGAGGGCGACACTGCAAGCGACGAGGCCGACGGCGGCGGCGATGAGCAGGGAGGCGCGGTCTTCGCCGCCCCATTCGAGGGCGTAGACGGCGAGGCCGAGGCAGGCGACAAGGAGGATGACGAGAAGGGCGTTGCGAATTTCGCGGGCACGCATGGCCGAGCACCTCCGGTGGGCGGGGCACGAGGGAGGCCGGTCCTGCTCCGGCGTCAATCATGCGCGGGCCCGAGGGAGAAAGGGGCTTTCCTTCCGAGCGATGCGACGAGCGCAAGTCTTTTCAGATGTCTTATACCAGCACGCTGAGAGAAAGATGAGACTGCCACGAAGCGTGCGGCGGGCAAAAAAGCGGAGACCGCGGGGGATCGTAGATGGGTGGGTGGGATGCGGACCAGCGGCTAGGCGAAGAGGGCGTAAAGGGTTGCCAGCGCGCAGAGGGTGAGATGAGCGCGATGACAAAAAGCGCGGATGCGGTCCTCGCCGCGGATCACCCAGGCCCAAGCCCGGTCATAGCCGAGACCTACGAGTGCGCGGGAAGCCAAGGAGCCGGAGAGAAACATGATGAGGACAAACCAGAAGGCGTGCGGGGGGTCGATGGCGTGGGAGGTCTTGAGGAGGATGAGGAAGAGAAGGGAGCCGAAGAAAGCGATGGACGCGGAGGCGAACTGAGCCAGGTGGCCTGAGCGCTGGGCCCAGCGGGGAACGGTGCGGGAGACTTCGCGATTGACGATTTTGTCGACAGCCAACGCAGCCACCGTGCACGCGCCACAGAGGGTGGCGGCCAAGCCGAACGAGGGGAGGAAGGCAGCGAGGATGACCCAAGGGAGGGGGAGGGGCGGAGGCATGCAGGAAGGGCTCAATTGCGCGGGGGCTGGGCAGGCGGGGGCGGCGGGGGAGTCGGGGGATTGCGGGAGGCGCTGGGCCCAACGGCGGATGAGATCGCGGTACCGGGCGGGGATGGACTGGTCATCGGCGGCGCGTTCGAGGGCCTGGGATGCGGTGCGCAGGCGATCGGCGGATTGCGCTAGAGGGGAGGAATCGGCAGCGCGGTCGGAGGCCTGGGGATCGCGGAACCATTCGGCAAGGACCTGGTCATCGGCGGGCGTCGCATCGGGGCGGGAAGCATCGAGGTTTTCGATGCGCTCGTAGCCGGAGACGGGAGGAGGCGATGAGGAGGGAGTGGAGGAGCCGGGCTGAGAGCCTGGCTGCGATGAGTTGGAATCACCTGTCGACGAAGGGGAAGGCTGCGATGGTCCTTGCGGCAGCGAATCGGGATTGTCGCGAGCCCAGCGCTCGAGTTGCTGGCGATCTTCGGGGGAAAGTTGATCGAGCAGGCGCTGGGCTTCTTCGCGTGCGGTCTGGCTGATTTCGCGCTGGCGCTGAGCCTGAGAGGGAGCCTCGGACAGGTTACGGAGTGTGCGCGTGATGCGATCGACTGCTGGGGAGTTGGGGTTTTGCGAAGGGTCGGTCGGGGAAGGGACAGGCTGAGGTTGGCTGGAAGGGTCGGGGGTTGACGATGGGTCGGGGGATGCGCCTTCCTGCTGCGGTTGGTCCTGTTGTTGCGGTTGCTGCTGACCTTGCGGAGGTTGATCCTGCTGCCCGGGATCGCGAGTTGGCTGAGAGGTGTCGGCGGGAGGCTGGGCTGGGTCAGTCTGAGGATCTGTTTGCGAGTTCGACTGATTCGGCGCATCAGAATCCGGGTTGCTTTCCGGCTGGGACTGTGACTCTGAGGACGGCGAGGACTCGGATTGAGAGGGTGAGGAGGTGTCGGGCGGAGAAGAGGACGGGGGCTGGGAGGAGGAATCAGGGCGGGTCGCTGAATCACTCTGGGGTTGGGATTCGGCGGGAGGGGTGGATTGCGAGGGGTCCATTTCGCGGGCGAGTTCATTGAGATCGCGCGCGAGTTGCTCGAGGTCACGGGCGGATTGCTCATGGGCCTGCTGCTGCTGCTCGTGGGCCTTGAGTTGCTCAGCCAGTTCACGGGCATCGGGAGCGGGCAGGCCCTGATCTTCGAACGAGCGGGTGAGTTCCTCGATATCCGGGAGAGGTTGGGCAGGGGGGGCTTTGCGCTCGTCAGGAGAGAGGCGGTCAAAGGATGAGGCAGCATCGCGAAGGGCCTGCTCGGCCTTGTCGAAGTCGCTGCGGGAGAGGGCTTGCGTGAAGTCATCGAGTTGTTCAAGGGCCTGGCGGAACGAGTCGGACGGAGCGCGCGCGGCGGCGGGGTCGGCGGGCGCGGGGGGAGCCAGACTGGAGAGTTGCTCAGCGGTCTGGTGGGCGGCGCGCTCGCGAGCGGCAGCGTCCTGATCGAGTGTGTCCGCCAGGGAATCGAGTTCTTCAGCGGCCTGAGTCAGGGCAGAGTCCGGAGCGGAGGCAGGAGAGTCCGGATTGAGTTGTGAGGCGATGCGGTCGAGAGTTTCGAGCGTTGAGCGTGTCCTCTGGTCGACGGGTGAGGCGGAGGAGGGCGCAGGAGCATCGGGACTTGTGGGGATGGGGTCGGCCGGCGGGGTCAGAAGGTCGCGGAGTTCGTCGGCGGTGGAACTGATGGCCTCGGATGCGGCAGCGCGCTGGGCGGTGTGATCAGGAAAGAAACGATCGCCCAGGTGCAGTTGGGGGACATAGCGATCGGCGGCCATGAAGGCGAGAAGCAGCAGGGGAAGCAGGACTGCGGAGCGCGGCCAGCGGATGGGGAACGCGCGACGGAGGTCATGCGGCGCAGCGGACACGCGGTGCGCATCGAGGCGAACGACATCGGAGAAGATGTTGCCGGTGAGGGACGTATCCGAGTCGAGGGTGAGTGCGGTGGAGAGGCGATCACGAAGGGCGAGGCGTTCATCGAGCAAGCGGGCGAGGTCGAAGGCGCGCGGGAGGCGAATGAGGAGGATGGCGATGGAGAGGAATAGGGCGCAGGCGAAAGGAACGGCGAGCAGGAACGGGGAAGCGGGGAAGCCCCACAGGCGCGACGCCAAGAGGATGAGAAGCGAAGCGGATGCAGCGAAGCAGAGGGTGAAGGGAAAGAGGCGCGCGGCCTGGACCAAGAGGAGACGGCGACGGGTGCGGGAGATGAGCGTGCGCAGGGAGGACATGGCTCTCGAGGAAGTCTAGAGGAGTTCAGGCGCGATGCTGGGTACGGCGCTCAGCGCGCGCGCGGCGGCGGGGAATCGGGCGGCGGCGCATCGCCTGAGAAGATGGAACCATCGCGGAACTGTTTGAGGCGCCACTCGATGAGCCACTTGAGTTCATCGGCAGTGCGGTCGTAGGTGTCCTGGCCCTGACCGATGGGATCGGGGATTTCGCCGAAAGGGGAAAGGGGGATGATGCGCTGATCGGCGGAGGGATCGATCTGACGCGCGGCGTGGGAGTGCCAGGGGGACATGGTCAGGACGAGGTCGGCCTTGCGGATCAGGTCGGCCGTGAGGCGTTGGGACCGGTGATCTGAGAGCGACGCGCCGAGACGGCGGGCGGCACGGACAGCTTCGGGAGTGGCGGGGGAGCCATTGGCAGCGCCGACGCCGGCGGATCGGGCGATCCACTTTGATGCAGAGGGTCCCAGGGCGTCGTCCTTGATGAGGCTGCGCGCAATGGCGGCAGCCATGGGTGAGCGGCAGGTGTTGCCGGTGCAGACAAAGAGAATGACTGCGGCGGAAGGAGGGGCGGAGGATGAAGCGTTGGAAGGCACGCGGTGGTGTGCGGAAGGGAATGAGTCTGGAAGTGTATTGATGTTGAAGTGAGGAAGCGGCGAGACCGGAGGCGGGTGTGAGGGGGGAGTGGAGGTATACTCATGGGACGGTTCGGCGACTGGGCCGGTGTATGGCGCAGACGTACGGCCGGAGTCAAGCGCGGAGAGCGTTGCTGTGGAGTTTCTGGAGTACCGTGAGGTTCTGCCGGCGTTGACGCGGCAGGGGCTTGCGGAGGCCGAGGATGACGCGGGGCTGATTCGTCTGGAATTTGATCCGAACCCGCGTCTGAAGTGCACACACTTCAAGGATCCGGGCAGCACGTTTCCACCATATCCGGATGCGACGGTCAAAGAGAAGGCGAAGGACGCCCTCCCGGAGATGATCCGGCAAGTGGTGGCGAAGATGAACCTCAATGAGGTGAGCGTGATCCCGGTGGGCGCGTGGCGGGACGTGCTGGATTGCGTGGCATTTGAGCTGGCGAATGATGAGCATTGGCGCGAAGTGGATGCGCTGGCGGCGATGCATCAGCAGACGCGAAACCCGCTGGTCTTTGCGAAGGCGGAGACGCCGATCCTGGGCAAGATGGTGCAGGCGCTGCTCAAGGGCGGGACGACGCCGAGGCATGACATCATCATCACGTGCGATTCGCGGCCGCTGCTCCTGGAGATTTTCCATGATGGCGCGTTCAGCCTGACATGTGAGGCAGGGATGGCGGAGCAGGCGCTCAAGGGGCTGTGCTGAGGCGCGCGGGAAGGCCGGCGGCGCGCATGAGGATTGAAGATCAGCGTGGGAGACTGGTGCATTCGCCCAAGAAGCGGCCTCCACGATTGCTCGAGCCGCTGCCGTATGGCCATTTTATCTTTTCATTCCTAGCCATGGTCTGCATTGGGTGGCTGATCGCACTTGCCTATCGCGCCGGTGACTTATCTTGGAGAATCCTGGTCCTCAGCGTCCCCGCACTCGTGTTGTCACTCATGGTGATGTTGAGACCGATCGGGCGCAGACCGCGACATGGAAGGGTTCGCGGCCGAAGATGTACTGCGTGTGAATATGACCTGCGAGAACTCCCGGTGGATTCAAGTGATGGTTGCTGTGTGTGTCCGGAGTGCGGGGGGGCGTGGAGGGTGGGCGGCGGGGCGGAGAAGGGGTAAAAAAACCCCGTTGCCGAATAAACGGCAACGGGGCGGAGGGGAGAAAGATGCTTGTGAATGTGCGGAACTATCGATCAGATGATCGAAATGGGATGAAATTTCAATGGAAGGTGGCGAAAGAATGCCAAGGGCCACACGGGAAGAGAATACTCACGACGAACAAAAAACTCGCGAATAATTCAAATTTCGCTATCTTACCACTGAATCCAACAAAAGACCACCCGTCAAACGCGAATAGACGGAAAAAAGTCCATTCAACTGGGCAGTCATGGAGTGGGCGGTGTGGACCCAGCGGCGGGTGGCGGCGCCGCGCAGGCGCGCTTGCTCAGGCATGGCAAGGACTTCGGTGATGGCATCGGCCCAGGCTCGGCGGGAGTCGGTCGCGCGAGAGGGCGGGGGGATGGGGCGGTGGCCTGGTTCGAGGGAGACGGAAAAATCGGTGAATTCGTTGGCCAGGGCGAGGAGGGGGATTCCGGCGGCCATGACTTCGAGGGGAAAGGTGGAGGCGCGCCCGAGGGGATCGGGCAGAAGCACAAGGTCGGCGGAAAGCAGGCCGCGACGATGCTGCTCGATGCTGGGAATGAGCGTGAGGTGGTCGAGGAGGGAGAAGGTGCGGGCGAGTTTCCAAGCGGACGATGAGAGGGCATCGTCGCAGTCGAGGAAGAGCAGGAGCATCGAGAAGCGGTGAAGGGCATCGGCTGCGCCTTCGAGCGCGGGCTTGAGGCGGTTCCAAGAGGCGCCGCGTGCGGCAATGAGGGCGGCGGCATGGTCGGGAAGGCGGGTGAGGATCGGTTCGGGTGAATCGGGGAGGTGCACGCCGACAGGGACGTGGTGAATGAAGCCTGCGCCGGCGGCGGAGTCAGTGGCCTGGGGGCGATGGATGAGTCCGGAGAGGTAGCGGGCCAGGGCTGGGGTGGCGGTTGTGAAGGCAATGGGGGTGCGGGTATCGCCGCGGTGTTTCCAGTGGGCGAGGGCATGGGCTTCGCGCGGCGACCTCACATCGAGAAGGAGCGGCGTGCGATTGCGGGAGGCGATCTGGAAAGCGGTGCTCCAGAGCGAGGAGCCAAAGACGTGGATGACGTCGATGCTGCGTTCAAGAAGGGCATCAGCGGCGCGATCCCACGCGGAGGTGCCGAGCCAGGGAACGACGCGGCCGGGCAGGCGGAGCGCGGGAGCAAGGCTGAGGCGCGGGTCATCGGGCGCGGCGCGGGGGAGGAGGCGGACGACCTGATTTCCGCCGGCAAGGAGGCCGACGACGGTGCGGCTGAACCAGTCGTGCTCAACGCGGAGGCGATCGTGATCGACGGCGAGGGCGATGTGCATGGGAGGGAAAGGACGCCGGACCTGAGACAGGGGCGAACGGGCGCAGGGCACGATAGACTATGCGGCTGCTGCGATGATGCAGCACGGACAAGAAATGGGGCCATGCACGTGAGTCACGCGCGAAGCGGAAGAGTGAAGCGAAGCCTGGGATGGTCGGCGGCGGCGCTGGTATGGCTGTCGGGCTGCGAGACGGCGTCGCAGGACCTGGCGGATCTTTTCAAGTTCAATCTGCCTTCGCCATCGCAGGCCGCGACCGACATGTTTCACGAGGACCCGGAGCGGCGGCGGCGGGGGATCAGCCTGATTGCGAATTCATATTTCGGTGGCGAGCCCATCTACGTGGAGGTGTATCAGAAGGCGGTGACGGATTCGGATGCGATGGTGCGCGCGGCGGCGGCCAGGGCATTGGCATTGCATGGCAAGGGGGCGGATGCATTGCTGGTGGCGCCGCTGCTGAGTCCCGCGGAGAGTGAGATCGTGCGCATTGAGGCGGCATTCGCGCTGCAACGACTCCATGACGAGGGTGCGATCGAGGCGATGATCGCGGGGATGAAGGGTGATTCGGATGAGCGCATCCGGGCGGGACTGGCGCTGGGGTTGGGGCAGTATGCGAGGCAGGACGTGGCGGAGGCACTGGCGGGAGCGCTGAATGATCCATCGCTGACGGTGAACATTCGGGCGCTGCGGTCGCTGCGGATCATGACCGGGCAGGATTTCGGGATTGACGCGAAGGCGTGGCGGGGGTATCTGGCGGGGACGGCCGAGCCTTTTGCCGGTGGCACGACGTATCTGTACCCGACCTTCAACCGCCAGTTGTCGTGGTTGGAGAAGGTCTCTCCGCTCGGACAGCCGGTGTTTGAAGAGCAGGCTCCAGCCCGGGGGCAAGACTGGGTGTATGAAGGGATCAAGACTGAAGAGAACGCGGGGACAGGCGGCCAGGACCAAAGGCGGTAGCAGGTGGTTTCCCTGCGCACATGCGCCGAGCTGGTCATCGAGTGCGTGCGAATTCCGACTGCCGGCCAAACCGCCGTGGTTCAAGATCGGAAGCGAGGCGGGCGAGTTGCATGAACTCCTGGCGCACGCCGTCGGGGTCAGCGCTGAGCGCGGGAGAGGCCAGCTCAGCCACAAGCGAGAAGGAGAGGCCGGGAGCGTAGCGCGAATCGCGCAGCATGAGACCCAAGCCAGCCACGGACGCGGCAAGTCGGAATGAGGGGGAGGCGGCTCGCCAGAGTGTGTTCTGGGAAGCGTGCACAGATCGGGTGACGAGTCGGCTGGAGCCGGAAAGGAAGGGGTCCTGATAGCGCACTTTCACGAACGCGAGCTCATCGGTGTGAACGGTTTCGGCCGGTTGCGCACGCCCGGCGGCACCTGCGTCGGCTTGCTGATAGCGGAGGGAGTCGACGGCGGGGAAAGGAAGTGGGACGCCGATAGGAACGATTTCGTATAGGGCAGTGACTTCCTGACCTGCACCCAATTCGCCGGCGTCCTTGCGGTCGTCGTTGAAGTCGGCGGCGCCGAGGAGGCGATTTTCGTAGCCCAAGAGGCGATAGGCTGCAACACGCGCGGGGTTGAACTCAACCTGGGCCTTCACATCGCGGGCCACGGGCACAAGCGTCTGCTGCGACTGCTGAACGAGGACACGGCGGCCTTCCGGGAAGGAGTCGACGTAGGCGTACTGGCCGTTTCCCTTGTCGGCGAGTTGTTCGAGCATGGCTTCGTTGAGGTTGCCGGTGCCAAAGCCGAGGACAGTGAGGTAGACGCCGGTGCTAGCCTGGTCGCTGACGAGACTGACGAGTTCATCATCGCTGGTAACGCCGACGTTGAAGTCGCCATCGGTGGCGAGGATGACGCGGCTTACGCTGTCGGCAAGGGCATGTTTTCGAGCCAACGCGTAGGCCTTCTGGATGCCATCTGCGCCGTTGGTGGAACCGGCAGCGCGGAGGCCTGAGATGGCGCGGAGGATGCGGTCCTCCTCCTTAATGGGCGTCGGGTAGAGCGCGATGCGGGCGTCGTTTGAGTAGGTGACAATGCCGACATGGTCGCCGACGTCGAGGTGACGGACGAGTTGAGTCATACAGCGCTTAAGGAGGGGAAGCTTGTCGTCCGAGTCCATTGAGCCGGACACATCGATAAGAAATACGAGATTGCAGGGGGGACGGGGAGTGTGCGCTTCGGGGACTGCGCCGCGCAAACCGATGCGAAGGAGATGGTGATCTGGAGCCCAAGGGCAGGATGCGGATTCAAGACTCAACGCGACGGCATCGCCATCGGTGAGAAAGCGGCGGATGTTGGCGTAGGAGCCGGTGTCGATGTCGATGCTGAATGTAGAAAGGGGATCCTGCGAGGGGAAAAGGAAGGGATTCTCAGGCAGGCCTGCGTAGCGCTCTCTGTTTTCAGGCTGGGCGGGGGGCGTGCAGCGATAATTCGCGTCGAAGACGGGCATGCCGACGAGGCCGGAGTGTTGCAGGCTTTCGGCCAGTGGGACTGTTGAACGGTGGGTGGAGTAGCCGGATTGACAGGAGACGAGCGAAGACATCAGGATGAGACTGGAGCATAAGACGGACAGCTGTCGGACGGAAGATGAGATCCGCTGGGAATGAGATGTCATGTTTCACGTCTCCTTGGGGAAGGGGTAGAACGCACAGGGGGCACATCAGCGCGGCTGAAACAAGAGAGGATGCGCCCCGCTTCCGGCTATTCCGTGAGGAATGGAAGTCGGAGATTTTCTTTTTTGGGCAGGCTGGCGATCAGGCCAGGCTCGCATCGGCGGCGCGGACGGCGGCGCAGAAGGCGGCGATCCTGGCGGGGTTCTTGAGGCCGGGGGAGTCTTCGACGCCGGAGGAGACATCGACGGCGAAGGGGCGGACGGTGCGGATCGCATCGGCGACATTTGAGGGTGTCAGGCCGCCGGCGAGGATGATGCCCAGGTCGTCGGAGTCGGCGCGGAGGTCGGCGAGCTGGGCCCACGCGGGGGAGATGTCGCTGGATTGGGCCGGCGCGGAATCCGGCGCGGTGTCCGCACGAGCGCCGGTGCCTTCGGAGGCGTCGATCATGAGGAGGTCGACATCGGGATTGGCAGACCAGGCAAGGAGTTCGCCCGGAGTACGGAGGGCGCGAACAACGGTGAGTTGCTCGGCGATCTTGGACAGTTGAGAGGCGCTCAGTGTGCCATGGAGTTGCACCATGTCGATGCAGGCCTGATCGGCGATGCGGGAGACATCAGCGGGGGGCTGGTCTTTGAAGACGGCGACGGCGCGCACGAAGGGGGGGAGCGACATGACGAGTTGGGCGGCGGCCTCGGGTTCGATGCGGCGGGGCGAACGCGGGGCAAATACGAAGCCAACGGCGTCGGCGCCGGCACGGACAGCGGCGTCGACTTCTTCCTGAGACCGGAGGCCACAGATCTTGATGCGGGTGCGGCGCATGGCGATTGAGCGGATCAGCGGCTGAGCAGAGATTCGTGCCAGTATTCGGCGAATATGCCGGTGGGGCGGAAACCAAGGGATTCGTAGAGGGTGATGGCGGGCGTGTTGGAGGGCTCGGTGTCGAGTATCACGGCCTTGTACTGGCTGCGCTGGCAGAGTTCCAGGAGGTGATGGAGCAGGGTGCGCATAAGACCGGCGCGGCGGAAACCCGGGTGGGTGTGGACGTCCCAGACGATGCCGATCTCGCCGGCGGAGAAGACGCCTGCCGCGGCGACGATCTGCTGGTGAAGACGAGCGACGAGCATATCGAGGCGCGGGTCGTCGAGTTGGTCGAGGAAGCACTGGGCGACCTGGCGGGCAGCGTCGGGTGAGTGGGTGGGAAGCAGGGTTGCTTCACGAAAGGCAGCGTAATCGGATAGCAGAGAACGGGCGGGGAGGATCTGCAGGTCGGTGCGGATGGTGGATGGAGGAACGTAGACGTCCATGGCCATCACGAGTTGTTCCTTGGGGAGATAGTGGTGGTGGGCAAGCGCAGCGATGACGTCGGGGGACGCGGAGTGGGCAGAACAGGTGATTTGTGCGCAGGTGAGGTTGAGGGATGTGAACCCGGAGAGGGCGGAGGCGATGAGGTCGGAGGGTGAGGCTGATGCGGACGCCGGATCAAAATCGAAGATGCAGCGGGCATCCCAAACGAGCGGGCGGGTGACGTTGATGAGCGTTACTGCGCCGTCGAGTTCGGAGCGGTCAGCGAAAGTGGAAAAGAGGTCGAGGCGGGCTTTTTTGACGGCGCGGGTAAATGCCTCGTGGTTGAGATGGGAGGTGTGAGGGGTTGAAAGGACGGGCAGGCGCATGGGGGGCGGAAGGGTAGAAGGTGGAGCGCGGTCGAGGTATCTGGAGGAGCCTTGTCCGAGAGTGATGTGGTATTCAACTCTAATGTCGCGAATTTTTGCATCGAAAAAGGCGCAAAAACGTCGTCAAACTGGGAAAAATGAAGTATAATAGGTTGGGGTAGAAAGAGTTAGACATGGCACATTTGAAGAATAAGGCCATTTTGGGAGGCGTGTTGGGGCTGATTGTGACTGCCGCATGGGGGTGCGGGGAGAGGTCGGGCACTCGCGCCGGATTGACGTGGGATGCGCAAGAGCTTCAAAATGAGCGATTCAGTCGCAACAATTCGGCATTGATTTTCGCCAGTGCGGAAACTCGGGAAGGACTTGGGAGTCGAGGGTTGGACGCCGGGTTTTTTCTTGGTGATTGGGAGTATTCGCGAAACGACGGCAGCGTTGGAGCGGGTCGCGGCCTTGAGTGGCGTGACGACTCGGACTCGGTGATATGGCAGGAAGAACGGTTGTACCAGACGAACGGCAGGCCCTATACACAGAGCAGAACGGTGATTCGAACGGTGTCAACTGGAAATAAGCAGCGATAAATCCGCGTTTGGTAGGTATTCGGAAACCCGGAAAGTAGGGCATTGACCTGTGGCGGAATGTGGCCAAGATGAAGAATGGCTGGGCGACGAGAGAGGGTTGATGGAAGATGAGCGGCGTGAGACGAGGGCTGGCTCCCGCGCGTGACTGGAGCAATGGAGAGAACGATGTCGGAACGCCCAAACCTAGATGGGGGCATTATGTCAGGGAACGTGACGAAGAAGGATCTGATCCAGCAGGTGTGTGATCGTGCGGCGGCGCCCGAGTCGGGACTGACCCGGGCGCAGGTTCGCGACGTGATCCAGACGTTTCTGGACGTGATCATCGACGAACTGAAATCGGGACGCCGAATCGAGTTGCGAGACTTCGGCGTTTTTGAAGTGAAGCGGCGTGAAGCGCGCACTGCCCAGAATCCGAAGACGCTGGAGAAGGTGGAAGTGCCGCCGCATTACTCGGTGAAGTTCAAGGCGGGCCGGATGATGCAAGAAGGCGTCTCGCGGAACACGGCGGCGCTGGATGCGGCGCGGGCGAATGTAAATGTGGAGCCCAAGCCTTCAGCGGACGCGGCCCGGCCGAACGAGCGGATGTGATTCGGTCCGACGAAATTGAGGAGTGCGGGGAAGGGGAAGGGCTATCCTCGCGCTGATGAGCGCGCCGCGTGAGCAGGTCGTGAGGAACAGTGAGCCGGCCGTGGCCGAGGCGCGAGCAGTCGTGCCGCGGTGGCTGGGGCGAGTCCGCGCGCGCACCGAAGAATTACAGAATGCGGGGCTCAGGCGGGTGCTCTCGGGCGGAACGATGGCGCGCGCGGGACTCGACTACGGGTTTGCGAGCAACGACTACCTGGGGCTGGCGCGGCATCCGAAGCTGATTGAGGCGGTGACGTCGGGGGCGGCGCGCGAAGGCGTGGGGAGCGGCGCGAGCCGGCTGCTACGCGGCGAATCGCACCTGATGACCAGGCTGGAAGCGCGATTCGCTGAATTCAAGTGTGCGGAAGGCGCGCTGCTTTTTCCCACGGGATTCATGGCCAATTTCGCGGTACTGAGCACGCTGCCACAGGCGGGCGACCTGATCGCGATCGACAAGCTGGCTCATGCAAGCCTGATTGATGGAGCGCGTTATGCGGCGGGCGTGAACGGGTGCTGCATGCGGGTTTATGCGCACGGAGATCTGGGCAGGCTGGAGGAGTTGCTTACGCGGCATGAGCAAGAACAGCCGGAGTGCGGTCGATGGATCGTCACGGATTCGGTTTTTTCGATGGACGGCGACGTAGCGGACCTGGGGGGACTTGCACGGCTGCGAGATCGCTTCGGGGCCGGGCTTATTCTGGATGAAGCGCATGGGACGGGCGTGTTGGGACGGACGGGCGCGGGACTCGATGAGGAGCACGCGGCGGACATCACGATTTCGACGGCGTCGAAGGCGCTGGGGTCATTGGGGGGCGTGGTCACGGCCAAGAAGGAAGTGATTGAGTACCTGGTGACGGCAGCGAGGGCCTTTATCTACACCACCGCTCCGCCGCCAACGCAGGCTGCGGCCATCGAGGCGGGGCTGGATGTCATTGCCGATGAACCGGAACGGCGGGAGCGACTTGCGGGGATCGGGCAGGCGCTGCGCGAGGGACTCCGTGCGATGGGGTGGGAGGTGGGGACGGACCGGACGCCCATCATCCCGCTGCGGACGGGAACGCTTGAGAGGACCAACGCGCTGTCGGAGCATCTGCGGAACGCGGGGTTCTACTGTCCGGCCATCCGGCCGCCGACGGTGGGGCCGGGGGCGTGCAGAATCCGACTGAGCGTGCGGACTGATCTGAACTGCAGGCAAGTTGAGGGGCTCATGGCGGCGATCAGGAGATTCGGGGCTTGAGGAGTGCAGGCCGGTGTGTGTCAGCGCGCCGATGCGAGCAGAGAGGACAGCAGAGCCGATAGAAGTGACTGAGGACGCAGCCTTTTGAGGAGATGCGCATGAAGCGGCAAGCGAAAATCCGGCAGACACTGGTTCGACTCGCGCTGGCCTGGGCGATGGCGGTCGCGTGCATGATGAGTGCGCCCCGCGCAAGGGCGCAGGCGGAAGAGGGGTCGGACGCGCTGGTACCGAAGGCGGTGGAACTCTCGGCGGCGGCGCAGGCGGCGATCAACGCGGAGTTTCTGTCGGAGGAAGAGAAGCGGGATCTGCGAATCGCGCACGGAGTGTGGACGGATGCGGATCTTGACACCGCAGCGCGGCGGGCGGCAGCGGCATTGCAGATTTGGGACCTGGGCGCGGAGGCGCTGTCTGATCCGGCGATTCCTGCGGAACTGCGGGCCGAGGCGATGTTGCAGAGGGGGAATCTCGAGGAAGCGGCGGCGACGGCGAGTACGAGCGGCTCAGCGCGAGCGGCGCGGATCAGGTGTGAGGCGCTGCTGCTGCTCGGGAAGTTTGCAGAGGCGGACGAAGCGCTCACCGCAACGCTTCAGGCGGCGGGTCACGGGGACATCAAGTCGGCGGATGAACTGACGGAGGCGGCACGCTGTCTTGCGCTGCGGGCGCGGCTGCGCGGCGAGGGCGGAAGCACGTATCAGGCGACGATGGGGATGCTTGGGGAGGTGTCGCAGCGGCTGGACCGCATGCATCCGGGCGCGAAACTGGCCGAAGGACAATTGTTGTACGAGAAGGACAATACCGAGGAAGCGGTGACGGCCCTGCATGAAGCGCTGGGGCTGAACCCGCGACTGTCGCAGGCGTGGTATCAACTCGGGCTGATTGCGCTGGACACGTACGACTTCGGGTCGGCGGATGACGCGATCGCCGCGCTCCGCGCGGTCAACCGCGACCATCCGCTGGCGACACTGCTGGCGGTGCGGGCGGCGCTGGTGCAGAACATGCCTGATGAGGCGGCGAAAACGCTGGGGCCGATGCGGGAGAAGTATCCGGCGATGCGCGAAGCGATGGCGCTCACGGCAGCGATCGCCGCCACGAGGTACGACCAGGCGGGGATGGCGCAGGCGCTTGCGGATATGGAGGCGATCTCGCCGGGCAGCGGATATGGTCATGCGACGGCTGGGCATTTCCTGGCGGGGAACCGTCAATATGACCTAGCGGCGACCACGTTGAGGGAGGCGATACGACGTGAGAGCGGATGGGCGACGCCGCAGATCGATCTCGGGTTGATGCTTGTGCAGGCGGCCAGAGATGATGAGGCGCGGCAGGTGCTGGGGCGGGTGGCGGAACTCGACCCGTTCAACGAGGCGGCGCGGTTCAGCCTGAAACTGCTCAACGACATCTCGGCGTACGCGGTAATTGAGACGCCGCACTTTGTCATCCGCTACGACCCGCAGACCACGGATGGACTTTTGGCGGAGGAGATGAAGGCTCCGCTGGAGAAGATCTACGCGGACATCACGGGTGTTTTCGGGCATGAGCCGGCCCAGAAGACGGTAATTGAGTTGCAGCCGAACCACGCGCGATTCGCGGTGCGGATCACGGGGATGCCGGAGCTGCACACGATCGCGGCGTCGACGGGGCCGCTGATTGCGGTGGAGTCGCCGAGGGCGGGGGCGGGGCACTTCGGATTGTTCGACTGGGCGCGGGTGGTGCGGCATGAGTATGTGCACACCGTGAATCTCTCGCATACGAATAACCGGATTCCGCACTGGCTGACCGAGGCGGCGGCGGTGTGGCAGGAGAGCGCGCCGCGTGATGAGCGAACGTGTCTCATGCTGGTCCAGGCATATGAGACGGACCGGCTTTTTGACCTTGACGAGATCAACTGGGCGTTCGTGCGGCCCAAGCGCGCGGGGGACCGGGGGCTGGCGTATGCGCAGGGGCACTGGATGTTTGAGTACATGGTGGAAACTTTTGGGCTGGACCGGATGCGGGCGCTGATGGGCGAGTACGCGAAGGGTCAGGCGGAAGCGGCAGCGCTGCCGGCAGCGCTGGGTGGGGATATCACACAGCGCCGACGATGGAGGCCATGCTGGCGGAGATCCACGGTGAGCAGATTCCGCCCAGCCTGTCTGCGGAGGATGTGGACGGACTGCTGGAGCGGTATCCGAGCCATCCGGACCTGCTGGAAGCGAAGATCGAGATGCTGCAGGCTGGAGAGGGCCTGACGGAGGGGCTGGTTCCGTGGCTTCAGCGATACAGCGCTGCGCGTCCTGCGGCGATGGTGCCGCATGAGTTGCAGGCGCAACTGCTCCTCAATGAAGGGCAGGGTGCGGCGGCGATTGCTCATCTTGAGGAGTTGGACAAGCGAGAGCAGTACCGACCGCTGTTTGCGGTCGAGCTTGCAAACCAGTACCGGGCGCAGGGGAAGTACGGGGAGGCGCTGGCGAAGATGCGACGGGCCCTGGGAATTGACCCGTTCAACGCCACGTTCCGGGAGTTGGCGGCAGCGATCGCAATC
This sequence comes from Phycisphaerales bacterium, assembly GCA_044229655.1. Taxonomy (GTDB): domain Bacteria; phylum Planctomycetota; class Phycisphaerae; order Phycisphaerales; family UBA5793; genus JBGASM01. The sequence continues at coordinate 152,641 of JBGASM010000006.1, forward strand.
CAGGCGAAGGACTATGCCGAGGCGCGGAGGCACATCACGGCGCTGACAGCGCTGGAGCCGGACCGGCTGATTCACAAACAGCGGCTGGAGGCGCTGGGCGCGCTGGAGGCGAAGGCGGCCCAGACGCCTGACGATTGAGGCGGTGCGGAGGCGGAGCGGGATGACGCGGCGCGCGTGTGCGCCGTACCATCGGCTTCAGAATGCCGAGATTCCTGAACTGGTTGCTGCGCCTTGGACCGACCAACCCCATCTGCATGCGGCTGGTGTGGGGCGGCTCGCGCCGATCGCGGCACCTGTGGGTGCGCAGCGGCTACCTCGCGGTGATGATCATCGTGCTGGTGCTCAACCTGCTTACGTCAGGCGCGGGCTCGGGCGGCGGGGCATCACTGCAGGACCTTGCCAGCGCGGGGGCGCAGTCGTTTGCGACCACCTCGTACCTGCAGCTGATTCTGATCTGTTTCCTGACGCCGATTTTCATGGCGGGCGCGATTGCGCAGGAGGCGAATCCGCGCACATGGGACATCCTGCTCACGACGCCTCTCTCATCGCTGCAGATCGTGCTGGGGAACCTGTTTGGCAGGCTGTTTTTCGTGATCGCGCTGCTGGTTTCGACGCTGCCGCTGTTTGCGGTGACGCAGTTCTTCGGCGGGGTGCCGGGTCAATCGATTTTCCTGTCGTACGCGATTGCGGCGGCAACGGCGCTGCTGGTGGGGGCGGTGGCGATCACGCTGTCGGTGAGCCGGCAGGCGGGGCGGCGCGCGGTGTTCCTGTTTTACATCACCGTCGTGCTGTATGTAGGCATCACATGGTCGATTGACCGGAGCCTGCGTGTGGGCGGGGGTGGGCTGGTGACGTGGATGACGGCGCTGAATCCAATCCTGGCGTTGGAGTCGCTGCTGAACAGCCAGAATTACGGGGCCTACAGCGATGCAGCGCTGGCGGGCAGGAGCTGGGCGGTTCGATGGTGGTTGGGGGCGCCGGTGGGGACGTATTGCAGTCTATGTGGTGTGTTGTCGGTGGTGCTGGCGGCGTGGTCGACGGTGACGCTGCGAATCATCGGGACGCGCGGGGGAGTGAAGGGGCAGCGATTCCAGTTTCTCCAGAAGTTGGGGATGCGTTCCGCGACGCGGAAAGCGCGCGAGGTGTGGAAGAATCCTGTGGCCTGGCGTGAGGCAGCGGCGCGGCGAACGACGCTGGGGCAGTTAATCGCGCGGTGGGGGTTCATCGCGGTGGGGCTGGCGGCGGGGGTCGCGATCCTGCTCATGTTCCACTTCAACGTCTTGATCGGGACGACGGCGGCGCTGCGGCGGGTCCTGCTGACGCTGCTGGCCACGGAGGTGGCGATCATCGGGCTGACGGCGCTCAACATCAGCGCGACGGCCATCAGCCGGGAGCGGGAGGACGGCACGCTGGACCTGCTGACGACGACGCCGCTGACGCCCGACCTGTACCTGTCGGGCAAACTGCGCGGGATCATTTCGTTTCTGCTGCCGATGATTGCGCTGCCGGTGGTGACGCTGCTGCTGTTCTCCGGGTACTGCCTGCTGGATGGGCTGGGGAACGCCAACAGCGTCATGGTGACGACGACGAACCTGGTGTCGAACAAGACAATTCCATTCGTGCTGCCGGAAGCGGCGCTGGTGCTGCCGTTCGTGCTCACGCCTTTCATCGCATTCTGCGTGATCGTGGGGCTGAACTGGAGCCTCAAGAGCAAAGGGACCATCGGGTCCGTATCTGCGGCGGTGGGTTTTGTGCTGGCGGTGACGGGCGTGCTGAGCCTGTGCACATTTCAAGGGGGCACGAACATCCAGGTTGTGGGGGGGGTGCTGTCATCGCTCTCGCCAGTGACAGCGGTGTGGGCGGGTGTTTTCCCGGAGCAGGCAATTCAGAAATCGCTGAATGCGGGGGCGGCGGAATTCCGGGCGGCGCGAGTGGCGATGGTGATCGGTTCGTTCATCGCGGCGGCGGCGTATGCGTTCATCGTGTACGGCATGTACAAGACGATGCTCGGGCCGAATGGAAAGAACTTTGATATGTCAGTGCGGAAACTGGCGGGGCAGGCGTAAGCAACTCGGGCGATGGGTCGGAATTACGTCTTTTCACGGCGACCACGGTCGAGCTGGAAGAGGATCATGCCGACCAGGGTGATCGCGCCCAGGAGCACGATGCAGGATCCAGTTCTGCGGGCGGTCGTCCACGCGCCCCAAGAATTCATCGCGCTGAGCAATTCGAAAGTTCCGACTCCCGAGATCGCCACAAGCGCGATGACCAATGCGTTTGTGGAGTCAGGAAGTTGGGGGATTGGGCGGCGGTCAGTCCCCAGCGGCGGCATCGATGAGAGGATCGCTGCGCATTCGGGACAGCGTGGTGTATCGATTGGCAGTGCATGAAGGTTGTACCCGCATCCGGTGCACACCGCATAGCCGCGCTCGCGCATGACGGCACGCTGAATCGGCAACGAGGCTTCCTGACGACGATCGGAGATCCATCTGCTCACCCACGCGAACAGGATGCCGTGGACTGCGATGGCCCACGCGTTCGATGCGACGCGCAGGAGGCCCGACACGATCGACAACAGGGCACAAGCGACAATGATGATCAGGGTGAAACTGCGCTTGCGTGCCACGGGTTCGCGCCTGATCGCTTCTCGAAGTATGTAGGCGCGTTCACGGGGACCGATCCCGAATGCCTCCAGTTCGCGGGCGTTCTCATTCTTAAGGATCTGGGACACTTCCGGGAACCCTTCAGGTCATCGTCAATGCACGCCGTGATCTGCGAGCCAGCGTTCGGCGTCGATGGCGGACATGCAGCCCATGCCTGCGGCGGTGACGGCCTGGCGGTAGACGGAGTCGGCAACGTCGCCTGAGGTGAAGACGCCATCGATATTGGTGTGCGAGCGATGGGGAACGGGCCGCTGCACGTAGCCTTTCTCATCGAGCGCGATGCCGGAGCCCTTGAGGAAGGATGTGGCCGGGGTGTGCCCGATGGCGACGAAGAGGCCCTTGACCTCGAGGGTGGTTCGTTTGCGGGTGTTGGTGTCCTCGAGCAGCAGGCCGGTGAGGCGATCATCGCCGAGGCAGTCGACAACGGCGGTGTTCCAGAGCACCTTGGCCTTGGGATTGTCGAGGATGCGGGCCTGCATGGTCTTGGAGGCGCGGAAGGAGTCGCGCCTGTGAATGACGTAGACCATGCTGGCGAACTTGGTGAGGTAGGAGGCCTCCTCCATGGCGGAATCGCCGCCGCCGACGACGGCCAGGGGCTGATCGCGGAAAATGGGGAGGGCGCCGTCGCAGACGGCGCAGGCGGAGACGCCGCCGCCGGAGCGGGCGAGGCGCATCTCGTTGGGAAGGCCGATCCAGTTGGCGGTCGCCCCGGTTGCGAGGATGACGCTGTGGGCCATGACCCATGCCCCGCCTGAGGTGCGGAGCGAGAAGGGGCGTGCGGAGAAGTCACATTGCTCGATGTCCTCCATGATCACGCGGGTGCCGAAGCGTTCGGCCTGCTCCTGGAACTTGGCCATCATTTCCGGCCCCTGGATGCCGTGGGGGAAGCCGGGGTAGTTTTCGACCTCGGTGGTCAGCATGAGCTGGCCGCCGGGGAGGATGGGCGCGGGATCCTGCTTGGGGACGCCGATGTAGCAGAGGGGGTTGAGATTGGCGCGGGCGGCGTAGATGGCGGCGGTCCAGCCGGCGGGGCCGGAACCGATGATGATGATCTTCTCGACGTTGGAATCGCTCATCGCGACCTCTCAGCAGTATGGGGGGCGGGGGTGATTAGAGCAGCAACAGTACGGGGGCTGGGCAGACGGACCACCTGCGGGGTCAGGTGTGCCGGAGGATGCTGATACCATGACGCCTCATGTCCGCACCTTCGACACCGCCCGACCTTTCGATTGCCCAGTTGCAGGCGCTGATCCGCGCCAAGTATTACGCCACGGACAAGGCGCGCGGGACGCCTGAAACGTGGATGCTGTTTATTGAGGAAGTGGGGGAGTTATCGACGGCGCTATGGGAGAAGCAGCGCGGGCGGGAAGATCGAGCGAACCTGCGCGAGGAGTTTGCCGATGTGATTGCGTGGCTGTGCACGCTGGCGAACATCAACGACGTTGATCTAACGGAAGCGCTGGCCAAGTACACGGTGGGCAAGGGGCCGGAAGGGACGAAGTCGTGAGCGGAGCGAGCGGGTCAGGGCTTGCGCGGATCGAGGGGATCTTCACTGCGCTGCGGAAGTCCAATCGGCGCGCGCTGCTGCCGTTTGTGACGGCGGGGTATCCGGATCTCAAGACATCATTTGACTTGCTTCCGGGTTTGGCGCGGGCGGGTGGGGCGATCATCGAGATCGGCTTTCCGTTTTCCGACCCGATTGCGGACGGGCCGGTCATCGCAGAGTCAATGCACGAAGCGCTGCAGAAGGGGTGCAGCGTCGCGGACATCTTCAGCCAGGTCAAGGGAGTGCGCCCGAACGTGACGGCGGGGTTGGTGGCGATGGTTTCATGCTCGATTGTCGAGCGAGTCGGGCCGCGTGAGTTTGTGCGGCAGGCAGCCGAGTCCGGGATCGACGGGCTCATCGTGCCGGACCTGCCGTTGGAAGAGTCGGGTGAGATCAGAGATTTGTGTCGAGAGGCAGGGATGGCGTGCATCATGCTCATCGCGCCGACGACAGGGCCGCTGCGCGCGGCCGAACTGGCGCGTGCGAGCACGGGATTCGTTTATCTGCTTGCGCGGACGGGGATTACGGGCGTGCGCAGCGACACGCCGGACGTCTCGAAGCGTGTGGCTGAATTGCGACAGGTCACCGCACTTCCGATCGCCTGCGGGTTTGGAATCGGGACGGCTGAGGCCGTGCGCGAGGTGACGAAGCACGCGGAGGGGGCCATCGTGGGTTCGGCGATCATTCGGCACATGCAGGGTCTGCTGAAGGAGTCGACCAGCAGGGAGCGGCTGGTCGAGGAGACGGAAGCGGTCGTTCAGCGGCTGGCGGCCGGGCTGCGTTCGTGAATTCCGCGTCCGAGAATGTCAAATTGGGGCGAAAAGGCCGAATCAACCGATGGACACGGGAATTGGGGGGCGGAACGCACGTCTCCCGTCACGCGCAGCATCCCTGCGTATCCTTACCACTTTGGTTGTCCGCGAAGGAACCTGATACCTCTTGAGGAGAAAGAGCCCCATGGCCTCCGTTGCCTCGAAGTCTTCGACCCGTGTCTCAGTCCTGTCCCTGTGTGTCGGTGTGGGTGTGCTGGGCCTGTCGTTTGCCAGTCTGGCCCAGAATCAGATCCCGACCGTTCGACCGAACGAATTGCAGCCTGCGCAACCCCAGCCGGGTGGGCAGCCGGGTCAGCCGCAGCCGCGCGGCGCGCAGCCGATTCCGGCACACGACCCTGCGCAGGAGGTCAATCTTGGTGATGGGCTGATCATCGCGGACATGAAGCCGGGCCGTGGCGCGGAGGTGACCGCAAATTCATTCGTCGTCATCAATTACACGGCCTGGGTGTCGGGCGAAAACTCGCTGGTGGACACGAACCGGAACCGAATGCCGTGGGGCACGCCGGTGCCGGCGGACAACCTGCTGCCCGGATTTGCGAAGGCAGTGATCGGCATGAAAGTGGGGGGGCAGCGGAAGATGATCATTCCGCCATCGATGGCGTACGGTGAAAAGGGGACGAAGCGCGTGCCGCCCAACAGCACGCTCATCTGGGTGGTGGATGTGCTGGACGTGGTGAATCCGCCAGCCTTTGACGCTGCGAAGGCGACGAAGACCGACTCGGGCGCGTTGTGGCAAGATGTGATGGCGGGCGGGGGCGACGCATTTGCCGAGGGGTCATATGCGGAGGCCTACCTGTCGCTTTGGGATGGGTCGGGCAAGTGCATCGGGTCGACGCGGCAGGCGGGGCGCCCGCAACCCGTGTCGTCATCGGACGGCCGGTACTGGACTGAGTTCCTCATCGGGATGAAGTCCGGCGGGCAGCGGGTGATTGAGCTGGACAATCCACAGGCATCGGCGGACGAGAAGACCAAGGACCGGTGGCGCGTTCTGATCGAGATTCGCAATGTACAGGCGCCGATCGTGATGCCGGTGACGGATCCGTCCAAGGAAGTGACGCTTGACAGCGGGGTCAAGTACGCGGATCTGGTTGAAGGCAAAGAGGAGATGAAGAAGAACCACATCCCGGTGGTGCATTACAACGGGTGGCTGCCGGACGGAACGCTGGTGGACTCAACTCACCGGCCGGGCCGTGATGTTGTGTTCGTTTCTGACGAGATGATGCCGCGGGGCTTTGTCGAGGGGATCAAGGGGATGAAGATCGGCGGGAAACGGAAACTGGTCGTGCCTGCGGCGTTGGCGTATGGCGACAAGGGCGCGCCTGGCCTGGGTGTGCCGGCGGGTTCGCCGGTAATCTGGGAGGTGGAGTTGGTGCGGCAGGAGGAGCCGCTGTTCCTGCCGGTGGAAGAGGGCGAGGGCACGTTCGCGCCACTGGGCGGCGGACCGGAAGAGAAGAAGGACAAATAACGAGCGCCAAGTCAGAGTGATTGGAATTTCGAAACGCCTCGGCGCACAGATGCCGGGGCGTTTTTCATTGGGCGGAGACGCCAACGGGTCGGGCTCGAACTCCTACCCTTCACGCTTCACCTTCGAACCGAGGATGCGGCACACTTGGAACGAAATGACCGGTCATTGCCGCGACATGGCATGGTGGTTTCATGGGTTTGCGTTGGAAAATCAAGCGGGCATTTCAGGCATTGACGAATCCGCAGGAAGCGGCGCGGCGGATCAAGACCAAACAATTGGCTGAGATGGATGTTGAGGCTGCGCTGGCGCAGATCCAGAAGTCGGGGATTCATCCCGAGTCGTTCCTCTTCGTCACGCTGGATTCATGTCGGGTGGACACTTTTCAGAACGCGCGGGCACCGAAGATCAAGTCGATAGGACCCATGATCGAAGCGGAATCGTCCGCGACGTTTACATTCGCCAGCCACTGCGCGATGTGGGTGGGCATGACGCCGGGGGTGGCCAAGTCACGTGAGAAGTACATGAATCCCAAGGCCGGGCGCATATTCCGGCTCGTCAATTCGGTTGCGGGCGGTGTGCATGACGACTACATCCAGTTGTCAGGGCGCACGGTGATCGAGGGCTTCAAGAATCTCGGGTATCACACCATCGGGGTGGGGGCGATGCGCTGGTTCGATCCGCAGGTGACGACGGGGATCTATCTGACGCAGGACTTCAACGACTTTCAGTACACCGGGACCGACATCGAAGCGCAGGTTGCGTATGTGCTCAGCCGGATCGCAGCCAACCCGGGACGGAAGCTCTTCGTGTTCATGAATGTGGGAGAGACGCACGTTCCGTATTACCACAAGAACGCGCCGTGGCCCAAGGCCAACCCCTGCGTTCCCCTGGGCAAGAACAACGATCGCGAAGCGTGCCAGACGCGGCAGAAGGCGTGCCTGGAGTTCGTTGATCCGCACTTGGGGAAGGTCATTGACGTGTTCCAGCAGGCGGGCTCATCGATCATGTGCTGTGCTGACCACGGCGACTGCCACGGTGAGGACGGGCTATGGGCGCACGGGTTCTATCACGAGAAAGTGCTCAAGGTGCCCATGGTGATGCGGCTGCGCCCGCGGGGCGATGAGGCCAAGGATCGGGGCAACGAGGGGGTCGGCGTAGAGATCGAAGGCGCGGTTTGAGCGGAGCGGCGGCGCACCGTGCGGACGGATCAGGCGCCCTTGGTTTCCACGCGCCCGCCGACGAGGCGGACTATGCGGTCAGCGCGGCGGGCAACGTCCTGATCATGGGTGACCATCACGATGGTCTGCCCCGCTTTGTGGGTCAGGGCGATGGCATCGAGAATCTGTGATCCGGTTGCGGTGTCGAGGTTGCCGGTGGGCTCATCGGCCAGCAGGAGCGCGGGCTGATTCATGAGCGCGCGAGCGATTGCGACACGCTGGCGCTCGCCGCCGGAGAGTTCAGCGGGTTTGTGATGCAGACGCTCTGCGAGACCGAAAGCGGTGAGAATTTTCTGGGCACCGGCGTTAACGGCTGCGCGATTTTTCATGAATCCAAAGCGGCCATAGCGAACCATGGCCGCGAGGGCGGCGTTCTCGAGTACGTTCATCTCGGGAAGGAGGTGATAGAACTGGAACACGAAGCCTACGGAAAGGTTGCGATACTGATCGCGTTGGGAGGAGGACATGGCGGCCAGGTCCTGTCCACGGAACAGAACTCTGCCATCGCTGCGGACATGTTCGTTCGAGTTGCTCTTTGCAGACTTCTGCGGCTGGGCGGTCAGTGTGGTGCGGTGAGAGTCAGGTCGATCCAAGGCGGCGAGGATGTGGAGGAGGGTGCTTTTGCCTGACCCGGAAGCGCCGAGCACAGCGACCCACTCACCCTGACGAACTTCAAGACTTGCGCCGCGCAGCACGGGCACGTCAACCTTTCCAAGCCGGTAGGTTTTGTGCACGTCGTGCGCGGCGATGAGAATTGAATCGGACGAGGCGGGCATTGGGACAGGTTTACTCGAAACGAAGGGCCTTGACGGGATCGATGAACGCGGCCCGCAGCGCGGGGATCAAACCGCCGATGACTGCGAAAACGACGCCGCTGGCCATGATGACGCAGGCCTGGAAAGGGTCGATGGTGTTGGGAAGGGTGTTGAAGTAGTACGCCTTGGGGTCCCAGATGTAGGTGCCGGTCTTGGCGCCGATGAACTCGTGGATCGGATTGATGTTGGTCACGATGAGCCAAGCAATCGCACCGCCGATCAAAGCCCCGACCACACCGAGGATTGCCGCATAGCGAAGGAAGAGCCAGGCAATTCCGGGGCGGGATGCGCCGACGGCACGCAGTATGCCCACATCGCGAGTTTTCTGCTGCACGATGGTCCAGAAAATCGCGAGGACGAGGAAGACTGAGACCAGACTGATGATGGAGAACAGGGTTGTGACGAGGGCGGTTTCCTTTTCGACCTGGGCGATGAACTCGCGAATCTGTTCGTTCCAGGTCAGGACACGGTTGTCGTTCATGGGAGGCAAATCGCCTGGGTATTGCTGGCGGTATTTGGCGTAGATCGTTTTCACCGCATCGCGCAGGGCGGCGGGCTCCACGCCCGGCTTGCCCTTGATGAGCATGCGCGTGGCCCGGCCGGAGACCGGCTCGGTCTGCATGACGGGATTGCCGAACTCGTCGTGCACGGGCTGGCCGTCGGCATCCAGTTGCGGGCGATCGGTGATGCGCATCTTGGGGTGCAGTTTGAGCATTTTCTGGAGCAGGTCGAAGGGCACGAAGACGAAATTCGAATCCGCGTCGTAGCGGCCGGCAGTGAACTCGTTGGCGACATGGAGGCGGCGCGATTCAGCGTCGAGAACGCTGCCGCCTTCGCTGATGGGGATGACGCTGATGGTCACTTCATTGAGCGGCAGCCACATGTCGGTGTAACTGACCGTGTAGGTGTTCATCCGCTGGCGGTGGTTGTAGGGGCTGATCTCAATGCCCACGACGGCGGCGGGCGAAGTGCGCGTGGAGCCGTCGGGCAGGGTCTCGGTGTGTGAGAGTGACTTGCCCTCCTCGAGCATTTTGGTGAGCAGGGATTCCTTGGTTTCCTGAGAAATCGGCAGGTCGTCGTTGCGGGGATGGCGGTAGTCGCCGATGTCGAGTTCGCGGGCCTCGGCCTCAGATACGGGCCGCCAGAACATGGTGCCGGCCCAGCCGGTGACCGCGTCGAAGCTCGCGGGCTCAATGCCCAGAATCTGGATGCCGTCGACCTGATCGTCGGGGAGTTTGAGCAGGCCGAAGGCTTCGACCACGGGTGTGACGGCCAGTGTTTCCGGAAGTGATGCGATCTCGTCGGCGACTTCTTCGTAGTGCCCGAAGCCGGTGAGGGGAGCGTTGATGGCCACATCGCCGAGCAGTTTCTTCTGGGAGTCGCGGACCATGCGCAGAAAGCCGCCCATCACGGAGAGGACGATGATGACCATGGCCGTGCAGAGGGCGACGGAAAGCATGGCGAGCAAGGGAATGACCTTGCCGACCAGGTACCGACGTGTGAGGATTGCCTGATACACCCGCTTGCAACCACCCGTGGGGGCTCCCCAGCCCGCGATGCAAAGAGCAGACAATAGGTACGCTAGCGGGCGGGAAATCCCTATCCTCGTTGTTCTTTAAATGCCCCTGCTGACGCTGACCAACCTCGCCCACGCGCATGGCACCCGGCACATTCTGACGGATGTCACGCTTTCCATTGAGGCGGACGAACGCATCGGGCTGGTGGGGCGCAACGGGACGGGGAAGACCACCCTTCTCAAGTGCATCACGGGACGTATCCGGCCTGACTCCGGAGTGGTGAGCCTGTCGCGCGGGGCGCGGGTGGGGTACCTCACGCAGGACCCGGAGTTTGACCCTGAGGAAACGCTCTATGGGATTGCGGAGTCAGCGTTCGCGGAGGTGCACCGGCTGCACGAGGAGATGAACCGGCTGTCGCATGAGATGGCCGAGGCCCAGGGAGACGCGCTGGACCGGCTGATGAAGCAGTACGCGAAGGCAGAGGAGCAACTGACTCATCTGGACGGATACGCGCTGGAGCACAAGGTGGAGGAGACGCTGCACGGCCTGGGGTTCTCGACGGCGCAGTTCACGCTGCCGGTGCGTGCGCTTTCGGGCGGGCAGAAGGGGCGCCTCGCGCTGGCCAAGCTTCTCCTTGAGGAGCCTGACCTGCTGCTGCTGGACGAGCCGACGAATCACCTTGACATCGAAGGCAGGCTCTGGCTCGAGAGTTTTCTGGCGCAGGAGTATCACGGAGCGGTGCTGGTGGTGAGCCACGACCGGTATCTGCTCAATCGCGCGGTGAACCGGATTCTGGAGCTGGAGGTCACGGGGACGATTTCGACGTATCCGGGGAATTACGACCAGTTTCGAGCATTGCGGGCGGAGCGGAAACTCACGGAGCAAAGGGTTTTTGAGAAGCAGCAGGAGCGCATCGCCTCGGAGCAGAAGTTCATCGACCGGTATCGGGCGGGGCAACGGGCGCGGCAAGCGCAGGGGAGGCTGTCGCGGCTGGAACGATTCATCGACAACTCGATGGACAAACCCATCGAGATGGAGGTGATGAACCTGCAGCTGCCCAAAGCGCAGCGAAGCGGCGACATCGTGCTGGAGGCCATCGACATCTCCAAGGAGTATGACCACAAGCCGCTGTTTCGGGACTTTTCGTGCACGATCAAGCGCGGGGAGCGCATCGGCATCATCGGCCCCAACGGTGCGGGAAAGTCGACGCTGGTGCGCTGCCTGCTGGGGGAGACGGCGGTCGACAAGGGCAAGGTGAAGATCGGGTCTGCACTCTCCATCGGGTATTACCGCCAGAGTCATGAGCACCTGGACCTGGGCAAGACGGTGTGGGAGCAATTGCAGAGCGTGATCCTCGGCTACAACGGATCGATGAACGCCAGCGAGCAGCAGGCGCGTGACCTTGCGGGTGCATTTCTCTTTTCGGGAGGCGACCAGGACAAGTCATTGGGACTGCTTTCGGGCGGCGAGCGAAGCAGGGTGGTCCTGGCGGGGCTGGTGGCGGGGGGTCACAACCTGCTCGTGCTCGACGAGCCCACGAATCACTTCGACATTCCTTCCAGTGAACGTCTGGAGCAGGTGCTCACCATGGAGGAGGGCGGATTCGGGGGGACGCTGATTCTCATCAGCCACGACCGCGCTTTTCTGGATGCGTGCGTGACGCGGCTGCTGGTGCTGGACGGCAAGGGCGGGGTCACTGATTTCGCGGGCAACTATGCGGCGTGGTCCAAGTTGCAGAAGGAGCGCCAAGCAGCCGGAACTTCGGCGAGCAAGTCGGCGGCGAAGCCTGCAGCGCCGAAGGCCGCAGCCAAGCCTGAGCCGGCGCCCCGCATGGCAGCGCCGAGCCAACCGCGCCCGAAGCCGTCGGGAGCGATCACGAAGCTGAGCCAGGAGAAGCTCGAGGCGCAGATGGAGCAGTTGCAGAGGCGTATCACGGAAATTGATGCGCGGATGGCTGATCCGCAGGTGCTGCGCGACGGGCGCAAGGTGAAGGAACTGGTGGATGAGCGGGGGAAGAGGGCTGAGGAACTCGCGCCGCTGGAGGAGGAGTGGCTGAGGCGGAGCGAAGAAGCCTGAAGCGGTGCGGGCGCACGCGGTGACTACGCTTTTCGTCCATGGCCGCACCCACCACTGCCCGCAATACTCCGTTTCTGCTGATCATCCGGGATGGCTGGGGGTACAACCCCAATTTCCATCATCGAGCATTCAATGCGATTGAGCAGGCCCGCACGCCCGTGGCGGACCAGCTCATGGCGCAATGGCCGTGCACGCTGATCCACACGTCGGGGGAGGATGTGGGTGTGCCGGCCGGAACGACGGGCAACAGCGAAGTGGGACATCAGAACCTGGGGGCTGGGAGAATTGTGTTCCAGGATTCGGTGCGGATTAGCCGGGCAATCCGGGATCAGTCGTTCTTTGAAAATGAAGCGCTTACGAGCGCTGTAAAGAAGGCTGCCGCCGCGGGCAAGGCGGTGCACTTGATGGGCATCTGCTCGGACGCAGGCGTGCATGGTCGACTCGAGCATCTGTATGCCTGCCTGGAGTTGTGCAGGAAACTCAGCGCGAAGAGGGTTTTTCTGCATCTGTTCACGGATGGGCGCGACACGGGTCCATTCACGGGAGCGGGGTATGTGAGGCAGGTGGAGGCGAAGTGCGGAGAGCTAGGTGTCGGGCGGATTGCCAGCGTGATCGGGCGCTACTGGGCGATGGACCGGGACAACCGGTGGGAGCGAGTGGCGCGGGCGTATGGATGCTTGACGGGGCGGGGGGAATTCGCCACGCTCACGAGCGCGCCTGAGGCGGCGGATCGTCACTACAAAATGCCGGCGTCACCGAAGCTGGCGGGCGATGAGTTTGTCGAGCCGACGGTGATCGCAGGTTCGGCGGAAGAAGGGCGAAGTTCGCGCATCGCTGACGGTGACACGGTGGTTTTCTATAACTATCGGGGCGACCGGCCGCGGGAACTGGTGAAGGCGTTTGTGCTCGATCCGTTCGAGGGAGCGGTTCCAGCGTCGCCGGATTCGGGTGTGAAGGGGTTTGATCGAGGGGCGAAACTTGCGCTCACGTTCGTCACGATGTGCGAGTACGAGACGGACCTGAACCCGCACGTCCGGGTCGCGTTTCCGCGTCAGGCCAAGATGCCGGACATCGCGGGGGACTATCTATCGCGGCTCGGGCTGACCCAGTTTCGGTGCGCCGAGACGGAGAAATATCCGCACGTGACTTTCTTCTTCAACGATTATCGAGATGAGCCGTTCCCAGGAGAGAAGCGTCAGATCATCCAAAGCCCGAGGGTGGCGACCTATGACCTGCAACCGGAGATGAGTGCGGCGGGCGTGACGGAGGCAGTGCTGGCGCGATTTGGGGCCTCAGACTGCGAGCAGGTATTCATCGTCAACTTCGCCAATACGGACATGGTGGGTCACACGGGGTCTTTGCCGGCGGCGATCAAAGCGGCGGAGTTCGTGGATGGGTGCGTCGGGCAGATCGTCGAGGCGGCGTTGGCCAAGGGGGGGAGCCTGATCGTGACCGCTGACCATGGGAATGCGGAGCAGATGTGGGATGAGGCGACCAACGGACCGCACACCGCACATACGGCGTATGACGTGCCGATCATCGTGGTGGGTCGCGAATTCAAGGGGCGGACACTGCGTACGGGCGGGAGACTGGCGGATGTCATGCCCACGGCTCTGGAGATGATGGGCATCGCCAAGCCTGCGGCGATGACGGGGGAGAGCCTGCTCAGGCCGGCATAGGAGCGGACTCACTTTGGATCAGCGGCAGGCGGCGATTCCTGGCGCTTGCCGGCGTTGCTGAGTTCCTCGATCATTTTCTGCATTTCCGCTTCACGCGCGATGGCTTGCTCGAGAGAAGGTACATTGAGCGCGGCGCGCATTGAGTCGGTCGTGCCTTCGGACATTTTCCAGAGTTTCATGCGTCCATCGTCATCTGAGCGGTACTGGGTGCCGAAGCGTTGGGGTCGGTCCAGATTCATGAGCATGCGGTCATAGGACGCTGCGGCGAGCCAGCGGGCCGGCTCGTGGCCGAGGCAGGCGGAAATCATGGCCAATTCGTGGGCGAGTTGGATGCCCTCCACGGTAGAGGCGTGCTGGTAGATCATGGCGGCGTGGAAGTAGTCTGCACCCGTCAGAACGAGGCCTTCATCAAGCATCTGCCGGGCGCGGGCCTGGCGGGCCTCGTCGTTGCGGCTGATCTGCTCCCAGTCACCGGATGACGTCTCCGGCATGCGGTCGGCCTGGTCAGCCTGGTACAGCGCAGCCAGTTCCGGATTGTCCTTGGGCGCTGATGTGCAGCCGAGATGGAAGAGCGGCGCAAGAGCGAGCAGGAGGACAATGAGCGTGCGAGAGCGTTGCATGATGCGAATCGTAACGCCCCGGAAAAACGAAAGAAACCCGGGGCAAGGTGCCGCGGGTTTCAGGGAGTGTGAGTCGGCAGGTTGTTCACTATCACTTGATGAACAGCATTTCGCGATAGGTGGGCAGCGGCCAGAGATCATCGGCGACGATGCGCTCAAGGGAGTCGCAGGTATTGCGGACCCGGCTCATCGCAGGCACGATCTGATCGCGGATGTACTCAGCCCGCTCTTCGTGGTCGGTGGGGCGGCGGGCGAGCAGGGCGTCGAGTTCGCCGGATTCGCGGCGCAATTCTCCGACCTTGTCAATGATCTCGTCGAGGAAGGCGCTCAACTGCGGAGCACTCTTGCCGGCGGCCTGGGTTGCGGCGACGGCTTCGGCCGTTTCGCTCTGGTAGCGGAGCGCGGCGGGCAGGATGATGGTGCGGGCCATAGCGCTCAAAGTTTCGGCCTCGATGGAAAGCGTGGTGTTGTAGCGCTCGATGTAGATGTGCGAGCGGGACTCCAGTTCGCGTTTCTTGAGAACCTTGTAGTCTTCAAGGACCTTGAATGATTCCTTGTCGCTCAGGTGATGCAGGGCGCTGACGGTGTTGCGGATGTTGGGCAGGCCGCGCTGGGCAGCCTCATCCTGCCAAGCCTGCGAATAGCCGTCGCCGTTGAACACCACCCGGCCATGCTCCTTCCAGACGCGCTTGATGACCTTTTCGACGGCGCTGCGGAGTTTCGCCTCGGTGGGCTCCTTGCCAGCGGACTTCTCGATTTCATCAGCGATCTGGTCAAGCGACTGGGCGACAATCGCGCTGAGCACGGTCACGGGCCAGCCGACGGAGGCGGAAGAGCCGACGGCGCGGAACTCGAACTTGTTGCCGGTGAAGGCAAAGGGCGAGGTGCGGTTCCGGTCCCCGAAGTGGCGCGGCAGGCGGGGGAGCGTGGTCACGCCCAGTTCGAGATGTTCCTGCTTGCGGGCCTTGGCGCCGGCGCCGGAGGCCAGTTGGGCCAGAATACCGGAGAGCAGATCGCCGAGGAAGATGGAGATGATGGCCGGGGGAGCCTCGTTGGCCCCGAGGCGGTGATCATTGCCGGGGCTGGCGATGGAGGCACGCAGAAGTTTGGCGTGGGTGTCGACAGCCTGGATGACCGCGCTGAGGAAGATGAGGAACTGCATGTTCTCATGCGGAGTCTCGCCGGGCTCGAGGAGGTTGCTTCCTGTGTTGGTTGAGAGGGACCAGTTGCAGTGCTTGCCGGAGCCGTTGATGCCTGCGAAGGGCTTCTCATGGAGCAGGCAGTGCATGCCGTATTTGCGGGCCACGCGCTGCAGGGTCGACATCGTGAGCATCTGGTGGTCGAGGGCCACGTTGGCGTTTTCGAAGACCGGCGCGATCTCGTATTGGGCTGGGGCGACTTCGTTGTGGCGGGTCTTGACAGGAACGCCGAGGCGGTAGAGTTCGCGCTCGACTTCGAGCATGCAGGCGAGCACACGGTCGGGAATCGCGCCGAAGTAGTGATCTTCGAGTTCCTGGCCCTTGGGGGGGCGGGAGCCAACCAGCGTCCGGCCGCAGGTGATGAGGTCGGGGCGGGCGAAGAAGAAGTGGGAGTCGATGAGGAAGTACTCCTGCTCGGCCCCGAGCGTGGCGGTGACGCGGGTTACTTCCGGGCCGGCGCCGAAGAGGCGGAGCATGCGGAGGGCTGACTTGCCGACGGCATCCATCGAGCGGAGCAGGGGTGTCTTGGCATCGAGCGCTTCGCCGGTCCAAGCCGCAAAGGCGGTCGGGATGCAGAGGACGAGGCCGTTGGGATTTTCGTAGAGGAACGCGGGACTGGTGGCGTCCCACGCGGTGTATCCGCGTGCTTCGAAGGTGGCGCGAATCCCGCCGGAGGGGAAGGAGGACGCATCCGGCTCGCCCTGAATGAGCGCGCTGCCGGAGAATTCGGAGAGCGCCTTGCCGTGGCCGTCGGGCGAGAGGAAGGAGTCGTGTTTCTCGGCGGTGAGGCCGGTGAGGGGCTGGAACCAGTGGGTGTAGTGGGTGGCTCCGCGCGAGAGGGCCCATTCTTTCATGGCCAGCGCGACCGCATCGGCAATGTCCATGTCCAGGGGGGCGCCAGCGGCGATGGTGCGTTGGAATGATTGAAAGACGCGCTTGGGGAGGCGCTGGCGCATCTGGTCTTCATTGAAGACGTTTTCACCGAAGATCTGGTCGGGGAGTTTTTTCTGGTAGTCGAGTCCTTCACCGTCAGGCTTCCAGCGGACGACGGCAAGGACTGCATCATGGCGTGCGGTACCGAAAGTCATGCGAGGAATCCTTCCTGCTGCGGGGGTGTATGGAGACCGGGGACGGAACCGCAACGCGCAAGCGTTCGGTCGGTGCGTCGGCATTTCGGGTAATCGGGGGTAAGGTGACGAACGCCCACGGGTTGGCGGTGCGTCTGGAGCAAGGGCGATAGGATCGCAGACCTCCGGAAAAAATCAAGTCCAAGAGCGGGAATCCGGCGCGGCTGGAGTGAATTACGGCTTCAGATCCACTTGCAAGCCCCGATGTCCGCGAATCTTGAGGTGAATTGTCCAGAATTCGGGAATGACTGGCCAGACGCGGCCATTATTCAATTTGCTGGTACAATGGCTTGTGGGGTCTCTGCCGGTTTCTTGACGATTCGTTAGCCTTTTTCCATCGATTACCCGCCAGGATCCCGATGATGACGGAACACCCCCCGCCGGATGCGCCGCTTCCCCCCCCGTTGTTCGACTTTCTCCACTTTGACCTGTCTGCGACGCTGGTGGATCGCGCGGGCATCATGGCGATCAATTCGCACCGCGGGGACGCTCTTCAATTGGACCGAATTGTCTGGTTGAATTCCGACCGTTCGCGAGCGGTAGCGGTCAAGGAGATTGGCCATAATGAATGGTGGGCGGCTGGGCATTTGCCACAGAAGCCGCTGTATCCTGCCGCGCTCATGGTCGAAGCGGCAGCCCAATTGGCTTCGCTCCTGTTCCAGGTGAAAGACGTCCCGGAATACGAGTTCGTCGGCTTCACCGCCCTCGACAACACGAGAATCTTTTTCCTGCCGAAGCCCGGCGACAGCCTCGTGATGCTTGCGAAGGATGTCAAGTTCAACATCCGCCGCATGGTGTGCGATGTGCAGGGATACGTCGACGGGAGAATCTCGTTTGAAGCCCGCATTACCGGCATGCCTTTCAGTCCGAAGGGCGGGGCAATATCGGAAGTCCCTTCCCAGTAGGGTCACGCGACGTACTGTTTCGCCCCTGCAGCCGTTCATCGTCTTATCTGCTTATCGCCCTCCCATGGCATTGGCCCATTCAACATCCGGAGACATGCACGTGGAGCCAAAGGCTGACTCACGGGCTGATGAAGGGCATTTTCTCGAGCCGCTGTGGGATTGGCGAGCCCACAATCTGGCGACTGTTCAGATGGACCGGGCAGCGATCATGGCGGTGAATCTGCATCGCGGGGCATCCTTGCTGCTGGACCGCATTGTGTACCTGAGCGAGGACCGGCAGCGGGCCATTGCCGTCGCGCCGATCCGCGCGGGCGAGTGGTGGCAGGTGGGCCATGCAGAGGGAAAAGGCAGCTACCCGCCCGCCCTCATGATCGAATGCGCCGCACAACTGGCGTCGGTGATGTTCCTGCTCGCGCCAGGAGTGCCGGCGTACAAGTTCACAGGATTTGCATCGCTGGATGACACCATTCTCCTGGGAGTTCCCAAGGTCGGGGAGGACCTCGTCATTGTGGCCCGCATGCATCGCTTTAACGTCAAAGGGACGATCTGCGACATGCAGGGATATGCCAGCGACCGGCTGCTATTTCAAGCCCGCATCAAGGGGCTGCCGTTCAACCCGCGCGGCGGTCCGCGACTGAAGGCCGATGGAACGTCCGGGGAGTCCGCCTAAAAACCCGTGGCGGAATTGATCGCCGATATCACCGCCGCCTTCACCTCCGGCAGAGATCCCTTCATTTTCGCGCCCGATGCGCGTGCGTGGCCGCCACCGCCAAAACGTCCTGCAATGGCATTAACATCCACCGGCCGGGCGCTCTGCTTCGAGCGCAGGCTGATCTTGATCATCCCGTTCTGGGTTTCCGAAAGCAGGGCAACGACCTCGACCGACCCCACACAGTGCGGCGCATCTGAAAACCCATGCGTGTCGTCCGCCTCGGCACCGGTCTGGGCAAAGTCCGCCAGCGTAAGCGAAAGGACGGCGACTTTTCCGTCCGCGAGCAGCTCCATGGAGCCGAGGGCGCGTGCCAGCAGCCGAAGCCGCTCGGGCCTGTCGGTCTGCTCAATGAGCCGATACAAAGCGGGATGATCTGCGCCGGCCTCCAGCATGCGCGCCGCGGTGCGAAACGCGCTTGGGCTGGAGTTGGAAAAGCGAAACCAGCCGGTATCGGTCGCAACGCCTAGATAGAGCGCCGTAGCGAGCGGTGCGGTGAGGGCGACGCCCATCGACGCGACGACATCGGCGACGACCTCGCAGGCTGCGGATGCCTGGGGTCGAACGATGCGCATATGCGCAAGCGCAGGGTCCCCTTGGATGTGATGATCGAGGATCACAATCCGCTCAGCCTTGCCCTGCAGATAGTGCTCGAGCTCGGACAACTGCGAGCGTGCGCCGGTATCGGTGATCACGATGGTGTCGACATCCTCAGGAGGTTGCCGGACCGGACTTGCAATTACGTGGGCAGTGGAGCCCAGCACGCTCAAGAATGCGTCGCCTACGGGACCGATGAGCCACAGTTGCGCATCGACGCCGGAGGCCTGCAAAGCCAAGACCACCGCGAGGGCAGAGCCGATGGCGTCGCCGTCCGGCTTTTGATGCGTGGTCACGACTGCCCTGCGGGCTGCCTTGAGCCGAGCCGCGACTTCGAGCGTGGTCGCGTTGGAAACATATCCGTTGCCTTGAGTCATGCGCAGCGCTGCTCCATCCCCGGGTTCATGAGTTCTTGTATGCGGTGTATGTCCCGTTTGATCTGCGCCGCGGCGGTGGCGGGCCCGCTGAAGCGCATTTCCTCTCGCACGAAGGCGTGAAACTCGACACGCAGGTTCCATCCGTACGCACCGATTGGGCCCTGCCAGCCGACCAAGTGCACTTCACAGGTGCGGCCGCGCGCGGCAAATGTGGGGCGCACCCCGATGTTGATGGCGGCCGGGAAGCGCTGGCCATCTGGCGTCCACGCAACCCCGGCGTACACGCCGTCCCCCGGGAGCATCGTGGCCGTTTCGAGGTTTGCCGTGGGGATGCCGATGGTTCGGCCGCGCTGATCCCCCCGTGTGACGCGACCGCTGAGGTGATAGGGCCGGCCGAGAAGCAGCGCCGCATCCGCGACCCGTCCGAGTGTCAGCAGTCTGCGGATGAGCGTGCTGGAGACGCGCACGAGCGACAGGTCGCACAGCGCGGCCTCGCGCGCTTCCGGGCAGTCGACCTTGAATCCGAACTCGGAGCCCAGATCGCGCATCGTGGAGATCGTCCCTGACTTCTGCCGGCCAAAGCGGAAGTCGCAGCCCTCCACGAAAGCAGTGGGGTGGTGTTGCATTACGAGGTGTTGGATGAACTCCCGAGGTTCCTGGTTCAGGAGGGAGGGGGTGGGCTCCAGCCGGCGCACCTCAGTAACGCCTGCTTGGCGCAGCAGTTGCATGCGATCTTCGAATGTCGTCAGGCGCGGGGGCTCTGAACCGGGACGCAACAGTGCAGACGGGTGGGGATCAAACGCGTAGATGAGGACTGCGCCATCGGAGCCTGCCAGCGCGCGAGCGCGGGCGATGAGCATCTGGTGACCCAGGTGCACCGCGTCAAACGAGCCGATGGAAATCACGGTCCCTCCGGACATTGGGGGCAAGGGTAGGTATGGGTGCGCGCGGCGGCCAAGCCGAAGGAATGTCGGGACTCTGGGCTAGCGGCGCAGAACACCACGCAGGGCCAGGTCGCGCGCGGACGCGGGAACCCTGTGCAACCGCTGCCGAGCGCCGGGCGCATCCTCGCGCTGGGCCTCCTGATACACCTCGGCCAGGTGACTGTCGCGATTTCTGCACCAGCGGTCGAAGAGGAGCTCGAGTTCCTGGCGGCTGAAACGGCTCAGAGGGTCGGCCAGCCCGGACTGGGCGATAGCCCACTGGGTGAGTGACTTTGGCTCACGGGTGAAGCGATACAACTCGATGGTAGTGTCCAGCCGCTGCAAAGCGGAGCGGAAGGGATCGCGCGCGCTCTCGGGCACCGCGGTCATGAAGTCTTCCGGCCGCTTGCGTTCGAGGGCGGCAATCCAGCCCTTGGGGGCGCTATCCGCTGCCTGGGCGGCGGGGACGACACCGTCGGCGAGGACCACGGCAGCCACGGCGGTTTCGAGGATTTTGAGTCCGGCGTGCATGAAGCGGATCTGCAACCGCTGGGAGGGCTGGCCATCGTGCATCGTGGCTTCGGCACGCACAACCACACCCGTGCCCCACTCCGGGCGGCCGGTGTGAATCACGCTGTCTCCGTATTTGAACGTCCTGTTCTGCGAACCTGCAATCATGAAATGTCACTTTTCCCCCGAGCGTTGGCGCTGGCGCCCGCGCTCCTTCATCCAAACCCATCGTTCTCGGCAACCCCGCTCCTCAGTGATCAAGCTCGAGAGGCAGAATGGCTGGACGGATACCGCCCACATATCTGCATTGCAACTCGGCCACTGATTTGAGATCTATCGCTCAAGTGCGGCAGGTCCGATGCCCGCCGCGGCGATAACGAATAATAGGCGGTTCACGCCTGTCCATCTCGTTGGACGCATCAGCCCGTTTCTTGATCCGGAAAATTCTCAAAATCGACGGGGATTTCTGCGCGACGCCCCGCGACTCGGCTCGCCACGGTATGGCGGCGTCGGCCCCGCACTGGACTCGCGGGACGCCCGCTCATCCAGACCACTGCCTGAGACGGACCGCTGGGCTTCAGCAGCGCCGTCCGGCGGCGGCGCGGTCATCGCGTCGTCTGATTGGGTGGATGCGGGTGAATCCACCTCCCCGTCCGGCCGGTACGCTTCACCGAAGATCATCCTGCCGGCGGAGGTCTGAATCGTGCTGGTGACGGAGAGCTCCACGCGCGAGCCGATGCGGTCGGCCGCATGGTCGACGACGACCATAGTCCCATCGTCGAGATACCCCACCCCCTGCGATTCTCCCTCGCCGCGCTTGATGATGTCGACGCGCATGCGCTCGCCGGGAATCGCGACGGGTTTCAGAGCGTTGGCCAGGTCGTTGACGTTGAGGACAGTCACGCCGTGGATCGCGGCGACTTTGTTCAGGTTGAAGTCGGTCGTCACCAGGTCGGCCCGATGTTCGCGGGCCAGTTCGACCAGCATCTGGTCCACTCCGACACCCGGCCCCGAAGACTGCACGTCGGCGATGGTGACGTCGATGTGCGGGTTGCCCTGCATTTTGCGCACGATATCCAAGCCGCGGCGGCCGCGGTTGCGTTTCAGGCGGTCATTGGAATCTGACAGCCGCTGCAGTTCGTCGATCACGAAGCGGGGAATGACCACCGGGGCATGGACGAAGCCCGTCATACCGATGTCATTGATGCGTCCGTCGATGATGACCGAGGTGTCCAGGACCAGAGGACGCGTGCCGCGCATCTGTTTAGAGAACTCGACGTAAGGGATGATGAGCCGGAACTCATCCTGAGTTGAATAGACCGTTGCGACGCCGAGGTAGCAGAGGGTCATCGCGAACGCAGCCTTGATGGAAAGGATGATTCGGTTCCACGCGTCGTCCAGTTTGATCCCGTGGGTCTGGACGAGCAAGTCAATGATGTAGGAAATTGCCACGGTCGCCAGCAGGCCTGCTATCAGGCCAAAGACGATTCCCGTCATACTGGAGAGCTTCTTGCGCGGCGTCAGGGCATCGAGAAGAACCGCCAGCCCGCCCATTGCGCCGCCCGCGACCAGGCCGATCCACCAGTAATTCGCGAATATCTGGTCCGCCGTCGTGCCGCCCTGACTGCTGGGCAGTTCGAGGAGCGTCACCATCACCACGGTGATGAGCAGCACCACAAATACACCGCGGATGACCAGCAGCCCGCGGGTTCGAGTCTGTTCCTGCTCTTCAACCGGATTGGTCAGCGGCTGTTCAGCCATATGCACAAGTGTACGTCAGGCAGCGAGCCGTCACCGCGCCCGCGTGCAAGTACTGCATCCTCCGCGCTGGCATGCGGCTCTCGCATCCCAGGCACCGTGAGCATGACCTCAGCCGATCCGACTGCTGGCGATCAATTGAACGTCAAGCGGAGCCCCGCATTGGCCAGGAACGTGATGCGCTGATCGCCGGTCAGATCGGTCAGCGGAGCTGCGATAAGGACGACTCCGTTATTGCTCGTCGGGCTGTCGTGCCACTGTCTCACGAGCGTGAGCAGGTCTGCGCTGTGGCCAAATGAGACGGGAGTTCCGGTGGGCATGGGCATTCCCATCTGCTGGCTGCCTGCGGGATTGGGGACGATGTTGGGCGCCAGATCAGCAAAGCCCAGGGTTGTCGACCCGTCGAAGGCGCTCAGCAGGGAGGTCCATGATGGGGTGCCGGTCCACCAGTTTGTGGTCATTGCCCGGAGGGTGATGGCCCCGGAATCGGAGCCGGGCAGCGTGTCATTGCGGAACGCCACCAACACCTGGGCGCCGGTCACATCGTTTATGGTCTTGCCGGGTGGGAGCAACTGGTCAATGCGGTCGGTGTTGAAGCGGATGAAGATGCGCGACTCCGAAGCGCCGGTGCGGCCGGGATTCAGGTGCCCCTGGGTCATGGTGGTGGTGGAGCGCTGATTTGCCGAGTTGAGCGAGAGGATGTTGGTGATCGGGACATCGATCTGTTTCTCCGTCTTGGCGCCGATGGCCGTGGGCCAGGCATCGGTGACGGCATCGCGCAGGCGCAGGTACTCCACACGTTGGGCGGAGTTCATGCCCAGGGCGACGAGATTCTGGCGCTCGGTCGGGTCGGTGCGCAGGTCATAGAACTCATCGCCTGAAAGCGGGGCGAGGTTGGCGCCGCCCGCGCGAACGATCAGTTTCCATGTGCCATCCGTGACTCCGGTTCGGGCCAGGGTGGGCACATCCTCGTGGCTCTGAGTTGCGAAGGCGTACGGACGCCGAGGCAGGGTATTGGTGGAGTATCCGATCGCATCGGCGAAGGAGAAGGACGTGCGCGGCAGAGTTCCACGCTGAGTCGGGGTCGCCCCGACGACATCCGCGATGGTCTCGAAGAAGTCCTCCGGCATCGTCAGGCGGGTATCAAATGCGCCATCGGCGGGGACGTTCTCGCCGAACACAAACATGGGCACGCGCGTGCCACGCTCATACACCGTGCTCTTGGCATGGACAGGGTCCACGGAAGCGGCCGGCGGCGATCCGTTGTCCGAGGTGAAGAACACCACGGTGTTTGATGACTCGATGTACTGATTCGAAGCGTTGATGACGCCGAGCTGCCGGAGCATGCGCGCCAGTTCGGTGTCCAGGGCTTCGACCACGGCCCGGTAGCGATTGCGGTTGGTGTCGTCCGCGTAGTAATTCTCGCCGCTGGGAAGGAGGGAGTTGGAGACGCGCCACCACTTCATGGGGTCTTTTTCACGATCATCCACGCGCTGGTGCGGATCAATGGACCAGAAGAAGAGCGCATAGGGCTGGTTTGGGTTGCTGCGGCGGAGGATGCGGTCAACCGTCTGATCGATGATGTAGGACATGTGTTCATCGCCGACCTCGTCCGACCGGTCGCGATCGATGGAGTCGTGGTAGTCCAGATACACATCAAATCCCTGGCGGTCGGGCATCAGACCCGCATTCTTGTCCCAGCCGACATGCCACTTATCAGAGAGCATGGTGAAGTAGCCGCGATCCTTGAGCACCTCGGCAATGGTCTTCTCGTGGGTCTGCAGCGCGAGTCGATTGCTATCGGGCTGAGCGGTTTCCTCCCAGAGAACGCCCACGACGCCGGTGCGGAAAGTGGACCTGCCGCTGAGCATGGAAGCGCGTGTCGGGGAGCACACGGGGCAGGATCGGGCGTTGATGAACACGCGCCCGCGCGACGCGAGGGCGGCGAGGTTGGGTGTGCGGCAGTTCAAATCGTTGGGCCAGTTCGCACCCGCAATGGCCTCGATTCCCTGGTCATCGGTGACAATGACGACCACATTTGGCGAACTTTGGCCATGGGCGGCGGAAATTGCAACCAGCGCGCCTCCCAGCGCCATCGCGCTCAAGAGTCGGCGAAACACCCGCACGCACAACAATACTCCGCTCCTCATGGATCGCTCCCAATACTGAATGCATCGTGACCGGTCGCGCAACACGAACGTGGCGCACAGACAGCAGCCGGCAATGCAAGATGTGTGCCGAACCCGGGTTTCATTGCAGCGCGTGCGCACGATCCTGTTCAATTCCCCGCATCTCCCGACTTCCCCGCCCCCTCTGACTGGCCGGCGAATTCACGAACGCAGTACTCGGGCCTCGATCCGGCGTTCGATTGCTTTGCCGCCCACCCGCTCCACGCGATACCCGCACTTGCCTGCCATGCTCGCCACAACCGCGTGCAAACTGCGACCGGCAAAGTGCAGGGCTGCCCAGTCATCGGCGGCATATCCGCCCGGCAGAACTCCTTGGCCCACCAGATCGTGATAGGTCGGCCGCCTTCGGGACTCCGCATCGTAATGCGGACAGGCCGATCCGCGCAGCACCCCAAGCCCATCGGGCAGCGCGGCCAACGGACCAAAGGAATCCGTCACGCCTCCCTCGAACCAGCAGAGCATTCCCGCGGAAACGCCGGTCATCACCGTCCCGTTCATCCAAGCCTTGCGCAGAAGGCGATCCACGCCGTGCACGCGCCACACCGCCAAGGCATTGGCTGTATTGCCACCGCCGACATAGATCACATCCTGATTGAGAATGAACTCCTCCAGATCGCGACCGTCGCGCGTGAACAGCCGCAGCACATCCGCCTCCGCCCGTTGCGCGGGGAAGCGGCGCAGGAAGCGTTCGATGTACACCACGCTGTCACCGCTGGCCGTGGGCAGGAAGCAGACCCTGGGTTTCCGTTTGCCTGTCAGCGCAAGCGTGTAGTCATCCAGCCGGGCATCCTCCGGCTGCTCATACGAAAACCCTCCGCCTCCAAGGACCACGATGTGCCTTTGCGGCCGCGTGCGTGCCATGCGCATCTTCTCTCCTGCTTACCCGATCCCTGCGAATCTCAGTCCGCCCGTCATCGGCATTGCCGGCGCGGCCACCTTCTCCCCACGCGCCATCTGGCCGAGCACGGTGTGCAGATCGGCGCGATACCGGCTGCGCGCAAAGTAGGAGAACGCCTCCGACCGCGCTGCATCCTTGATCTTCCAGGCCAGTTGCCGGTCCTCAAGGGCCTGCTTGAGCTTGAGGGCCAGATCATGATCCTCACCCGGCTTGGAGAGCACTCCCGAATGCCGATGCTCGACCACTTCGCTCAGCGCGTAGGAGGCCTCTCCCGCGATGATCTTCCCGGCCGCGGCGGCATACAGCACGGGCAGCATGCCCGGCCCGCTGCGCCCGCGTCGCACTTCATCGGGCACGCAGACCGCACCGGTCCACGCCGACTGCCCTCCGCCCCCCCCCGGGGGGGCCGACCCGCTCCACGGCCTGCGCTGCAGCAGGTTCCACACCGCCGCCAAACCTCCTCCCCTCCCTCCCCTCCCTCCATTCCCTCCCTTCCTTCTCTCGTCCTCATCCGCCTTCTTCGTGTCATCACCCAGCACGAGGGCCGCATCCAGCCCGGGCACTATTTCCCAGGGCCGCTGCATCCGTTCATCCACGACCATCGCGCCCTGCCGAAGCAGCGCATCCATCATGCGCACCCCCGCACTGAGCCGCACGCAGCCTGGCCCCGCGATCAACTTCATCCGCCCGCCCCAACCGCCCGCCAGCGCGGCGAGCACGACGATGTGCGCTGCCCGACCCGCATCCATCCACCCTTCCGGCGCGCCCATGAAGCCCACCACCGTCACCGTCTCATCCTCAATCCCCCATGACCTGCGAATCTCTGCGCGCCGCCCGTGCTCGATGCGCCCCAGGTCGATGCCCGGCCGGACCACCTCCACAGCCTCGGGCCGCACACCCGCCTCCACCCACGCCTTCTTGACCGCGTTACTCACCGCCAGCGCGTGCACTGCGCCGGCATGCGCCATGAGCATCGCCAGCCAGTGCCCCTCCTCCACGCACGCCGGTCCCATCGTCAGCGTCACCGCCATCGGCATCCGCCGAGCCGAGCCCAACTGGGCCAGCACCACCGGCGTCAGGCTGCTCACCGACCAGGCATGAATCACATCGAAAGGTCTCATGGCCCGCAGATACCGCCGCACCGCAAACATCGCCCTCCCCCCCCCGGAAGTCGCAATGCGGTCCCGTGTCATGACGCCCAGCGATTCGAGCAGCCGCTCGCCATCCGCATTGCCCAGGAGCAGCACGCTCACCTGATCCGCGTGCGCGGGATCAAGCGCATCGGCCAGGAGCGCAGCGCCGCACGCACCCAGCGAATCCGAACCGAGATCGGCCACATGCAGCACACGCATCCCACCATCTTCGCCGCTGCCTGCCAAGGTTCAACCTTGCTCCCGCCATGCCCCTCCACCCTACCCTCATCGCGCTATGCCCCGCAAATCCCCCCCCCGATCCTCCCCCCGCTCCACC
>JBGASM010000007.1:0-179812 GCA_044229655.1 Phycisphaerales bacterium
GGTCGTGCTCGATGAGTTCCTCGGCGATGAGTTCTTCGATGTGATCGCCGGTGTGCATGAGATCGGCTTCGATGGATTCGGAGAGCCAGCGGTCGGGAGTCACAAAGGAGACCCAGAGTGTCCCGTCGGGCGTGACATCGAGGCGGTACTCGGCATCCGCCTCGCAGTCCTTGGCCTTGGCGGTGAGGCGGGATGCGGAGTGGGACAGGGGGCCGAAGACGTTGGCGGCGGCGGCGCGGAGAAGAAGAGCGTGGAGGAAATCGTGTGGCGTCATGGTGTGGACCACGATGTTAGGGAAGGTGCGAAGTGGATCAGAGGCCAGGGTCGGTAGAATCGGCGACTTTGACGGAAACACGGCACATGAGCGAAGTCTGGACGACGCGGAGGCTGCTCGCGTGGATGACGAAGCACTTCGAGGAGCGGGGGATTGAGTTTCCGAGGCTGTGCGGCGAGTTGCTGCTGGCGCATGTCGCAGGGTGCGAGCGGCTGCGGCTGTACATGGATGCGGACCGGCCGGCGAGCAGCGAGGAACTGGCCCGGCTGCGGGAGATGGTGCAGCGGGCGGGCAGGCACGAGCCCATCGCGTATCTCACGGGCAGCGCGTGGTTCTTCGGAATGGAACTGAAGGTGACGCGGGACACGCTGATCCCCCGGCCGGCGACGGAGACGCTGGTGCAGCGGGTGCTCCAGGAGGCGCGCGGGAGAGAAGCGGGGGAGATGATGGTGGTGGATATCGGGACGGGGTCGGGAGCGATTGCCATTGCGCTGGCAAAGCAGATGAAGGGGGCGCGGGTGGCGGCGGTGGATATCTCGGAAGGCGCGCTGGCGGCAGCGCGGGAGAATGCGCAGAAGCACGGGGTAGCGGAGCGGATCGAGTTTTTCCGAGGGGATGTGTACGAAGCGCTGCCGGGGGAGTTGGCGGGCGCGGTGGATTTTGTGGTGAGCAACCCGCCGTACATCAGTGATCAGGAGTGGGAGGCGGTGGAGGAGAATGTGAAGGGGTATGAACCGCACAGCGCGCTGCGCGGCGGGAAGGATGGATTGGATGTGGTGCGCCGGGTGATTGCGGGGGCGGGGCAGTGGCTCAAGCCCGGTGGGGCGCTGGCGGTGGAGATCGCCGCATCGCAGAAGGAATCAGCGCTTCAACTGGCGCGCAGCGCGGGGGACATGGAGGGCGCGGAGGTGATCGCGGATCACGAGGATTTTCCGCGCGTGCTCATCTGCCGACGACGGTGCGGACCGTGACGACGGGGGTTTTCACCTCGGTGAGGGAGGCGGTGGGCTTGGCGGCGGATTTGGCGGGTGCGGCGGAATCGGAAGCGGCGGAGCGGGGAGGCTCGACGTACGCGGGCGCGACGAAGCCGGGGGACCAGCGTTTCATGGCTTCGGAAGCGGGGGAAGGCTCCTTGCCGTCAAAGAGGCCGGTCATGGTCTGACGGATGGCCGCGGCGATGAGGCCGGCAAAGAGGGGATTGGGGCCGGCGGGTCGGCTGGTGAGTTCGGGATGGAACTGGCCCGCGATGAAATAGGGATGGGTGTCGCGGGGGAGTTCGAGGATCTGCATGATGGGCTGCTGGGGATGGCGGCCGGTGAAGAGGAGGCCGGCTTTCTCGAAGCGGTCGATGTAGGAGGGCTCGACTTCGAAGCGGTGGCGGAAGCGCTCGCGCGGCGACAGCGAGCGGTAGAGGAAGTGGGCCAGGGAGTTTTCGGTGAGGCGCATGGCCTGCCCGCCGAGGCGCATGGAACCGCCCAGGCCTTCGATCTTCTTCTGCTCGGGCAGTTCGCTGATGACGGGATCGCCGCAGTCGGGATCGAACTCAGCGGAGTTGGCGTCGGGCAGGCCCAGGACGTTGCGGGCGTATTCGATGACGGCGACCTGGAAGCCGAGGCAGATGCCCATGTAGGGGATCTTGCGTTCGCGGCAGAAGCGGACGCATTCGATCTTGCCTTCGACGCCGCGGGCGCCGAAGCCGCCGGGGACGATGACGCCGTGGACATCGGAGAGTTCGTGGCGGATGGTTTCGGGGGTGATGGAGGTGGTGTCGATCCACTTCACATCGATCTCGGTGAGCAGTTCGGCAGCGCAATGCTCCAGGGCCTTGTCGATGGATGCGTAGGCATCGCGGAGGGCGGCATATTTGCCGGTGATGCCGATGGAGACCTTGTGGGCCTTGGGGCCGGTGAGGCGGTTGACGAAGACGGACCATTTCTCGCGGGCGCGGTCTTCATTGAGTTGGTTCACGCGGTCATGCAGGCCGAGGATGGAGAGGACCTGGCGGTCGAGGCCCTGCTCGCGGAGGGCGTCGGGGATGACGTAGATCGAGGAGCGGTCGTGCATCGAGAAGGTGCGATTGAGAGGGACGTTGGAGAACATCGCGATCTTCTGGCGCACGGTGTCGGTGACGATGTTCTTGGCCCGGCAGGCGACGATGTGGGGCTGAATGCCCGCTTCCATGAGGCGCTTGATGCCCAGCTGGGCGGCCTTGCTCTTCTGCTCGCCGAGGATTTCGGGCTCGATGACATAGGTGAGGGCGACGAAACAGCAGGAACCGGGGCCTTCCTCGAAGGCCAGTTCGCGGAGGGCTTCGATGTAGAAGCCGTTTTCGTAGTCGCCGGCGGTTCCGCCCACTTCGACGAAGACGACGTCGGCGGGCTGACCTTCGCAGCCGCTCATGGCGAGGGTGCGCAGCAGGCGTTTCACCTCGCCGGTGACGTGGGGGATCATCTGGACGTCGCGCCCGAGGTATCCACCCTTGCGTTCGCGCTCAAGGATGGTGGAGAAGATGCGGCCTGCGGTGGTGAAGTTCTGGCGGGTGAGGTTCTGATCGAGCATGCGCTCGTAGGTGCCCAGGTCCATGTCGCATTCGGTGCCGTCATCGAGCACGAAGACTTCGCCGTGGCGGTAGGGGTTGAGCGTGCCCGCATCCACGTTGAGGTAGCCTTCGAGTTTGACGGGCGCGACGGCCAGCGACTTGTCCTTGAGGAGTTTGGCGATGGAGGAGGAGAAGATGCCCTTGCCCAGGCCGGACATCACGGTGCCGAAGACGGCGACGTACTTGTGGCGGCCGGGTTGGTACCCCTCGGGAACGGGGGAGTAGAACTCGGTGGTTTCGCGGGGGGCGCCGAACTGCTCAAGCAGGGACAGACGGACAGCCTTGTCACCGTTGGTGGTGTCATGCGACATGGGGGAATCCATTCCGTGGGATGTCTTTGGGGGGGAGGTTGGAAGCGGCCTTGCCGCCGATCCAGGGGGGCATGAGGAAGAGTAACAGGGATTGGCGGAGAGGCAACGACCGAGAATGGTGGCGGGGGGGGGAGGGGAGGTGACGGGCTAGGGTTGGGGGTGGAACGAGAAGAACCAGCAATCAGCGCCCGGCCATGGACGCAGTTGTGGCAGTCTTTCCTGCAGTGGGGATGCACAGCGTTGACGTTGGTGTTTACGACCGCATGGATCGCCAGTGGCTGGTGGACGGTTTGGCTCGTAGACAGACCGAGCACCATCCTGTCGCTCCAGTCGCTCCGATCAAACATCGTTGGCGTACCGTTGGCCGTAGGAATCGTCGGAGGCAGAATCAGTATTCAGACTGACCCTACTGATTCCAGTTTACCATTGACTCGCAGTCTGGAGTTTGGGTGTACACAACCAACGGATGTGGGGTTTCCAATTGGTTTTCCAGGGTTCTCAAGTTTCCAGGGAAGCGGTTGGGTGCGCCAGAGACAGTGGGGAACCATCAAGACCATCGAGATTCCGTTGTGGGTCTTTCCTGCTTTTTTTCTCCTGCCGACCGCGATCCTCTTCTACGCCAATCGAAAACCAGCCTTTGGAATGTGTGCATCCTGCGGCTACAACCTGACCAGCAATCAGAGCGGTGTGTGTCCAGAGTGCGGGAGCGAGACCGGGAGAGGTCAGGGACGCTGAACAGGCGGGACCGACGTCTCAACGAGCAGCGGTTTGTCAATCGTTTCCCGAAAGCGGTTGGCGCGCGGGGCGGGGAGTGGTGAAGGACCAGCAGATCTGGTCTTGGCGGACGCGCCCGGTGCGCAGCAGGGTGTTGAGATCGGAGAGACGCTGTGCGCCCTGAGCGCGGACGAAAATGGGGCGCATCATGTCGTTGTCCTCATGCTCGAGGATGTGACAGTGCCAGACGAAGATGCCGGGGATGTCGAATTTCATCTGGACGCGCGTCACCTCGCCGGGGAGTGCGATGACGGTGTCCTTGAAGCCCTGTTCCCAGGCTTCAGGGCCGCGGTTGGTGCCTGGCAGGAGGACGTAGGGCTGCAAGGCGATGCCCTCATCGTTGGTCGCAAGGGCCTGGCGACTGACCACGCGGAAGCGCACCTGGTGGATATGAATGGGGTGGCCGTCCTCGGTGAAGTTGAAGAACTCCCAGGTTTCGGTGTCGCCGACGGCGGGGTCTTCGGTGACCTGCTGCTCCCACATGAGCGGGAAGGCCAGTTTCTCAGGGGTCATGACGCCCAGCAGACTGGCCACGGGGGTGAAGGGATCTGCGTTGGGGTCATCGCAGCGCATCACCACGTTGCCGTTGAGGCGAGAGATCGTGCGGACCGTTTGCGAGGTCTTCTCGTTGAGGGAGAGTTTGCGCAGCGGCGTGCGGACGGGAGATGGGACATCGGGGAAGTCAAGGTACTGGGGGGGCGTGGTGCGGTCAGGGCTGCGGAGCGGCACGATGTTGAAGCGCATGACCTGCCCAGTTGTCGCCGGGTCGGAGGGGCTGAAGTCCTGGCCCGGTATGCCGCCACGGAATGGTTCATCGGGGCCAAGGTTCTGGAGCGTGAGGTCGCTGCCTTCGAGAAGACCGGTGAAGTCGATGATGACATCCGCGCGCTCGCCGGGAGCGATGATGACGTTCTGCTGCAGCAAGGGCGCGGGCAGGAAGCCTTGATCGGAGCCGATCTGCCACATGGAGAGGTTGTTGGAGAGGTGGAGGATGAAGGAGCGGGACTGGGCCGCGTTGAGGAATCGGAAGCGGTAGCGGCGCGGCTCGACATTGAGGTAGGGCCAGGTTCTGCCGTTGACGACGATGGCATTGCCGAAGACTTCAGAATTCCAAATGGGGGGAACGTCGCTGGGCAGGCCGTCGCAGGCCTCGTCGGGCTGGAAGGGAATGTCGAGATAGGGGACGACAGGGGGTTGGTTGAGGCCTTCGAAATACGCGCGATTGTCGGGGTAAAAGAGTGAGCCGTCATCGTTGAACGAGCGATCCTGCAGGACGAGGGGGATTTCGTGATAGTCGATTCCGGGAGCGTCGCCGCGCGCCGGGGCAGGAAAGGGAAGCGTGGCAGGGAGGCTGGTGCGGCGATCGCGGACGATGTCGCCAGCGCCGCCACGAATGAGATAGAACCCGGTCAGCCCGCAGTACATGTTGGCGCGCGTGACGCCGAGCGTGTGGTCGTGGTACCAGAGCGTGGTAGCCGGCTGATCGTTCGCGTAGGCGAAGGTGGCCGACCCTGACGCCCAGGCAGGTGCGCCATAGTGAGACTGGAATTCTTCGTTGAACCGGTCGTAGAACGAGCCCACGCGGGCGTATCCGTCCGGAATGTTGGTTGCGTTCGGCAAGTACCATGCTTCGGGGTACCCATCGCTCTCTTCGAAGGTGTGGGCGCCGTGCAGGTGGGTTACGAGCGGAACCGGGCCGGTGTAGGGAGCCTGATCCATGCCATGGTGGTCGCGCTCGGCAAGGCCGCCGGGGGGATTGGCCCAATGGACGGTCTGGTCGATGGGCACCAGCGAAGGGACAAACTCACCCGTGAGCGGGTCCTTGAGATCGTTGACCCACTTCACACTCACCGGCCGATCGGCACGGGCTTCGATGGTTCCGGCGGGATAGGCGAAGGAGGACGGGTCAGCGAGCGAGCCGTACGCGAACACGCTGGTGGGCGCGAGGCCCATGGATTGCGGGAGGATGTGCTGGGTGAAGGGGCGGGCCGCGATCTCGTAATAGTCAACTTCAATGCCGCCGGGCCGACGAATCGTGCGGGAGAGGGGCAAGGCGGGAAGCACGCGTACAGGCTCGACATACTTGGGAATGCTGATGGGATCGAGCGACTGAGCATGGCCTTGCGTGGGCAGGAGAGCCATCACGAGGATGGAAGAAAGGCAGACGGGGTTGAGTTTGGAAACGGGGAGCATGACGGGTGTTCTCGATGGCCAGATTGTGCGTCGTGTCACAAGAGCTTGAGGAGCGATGCCGCTCCGGCGGTTGGTTGGCTGTTCCTTTCACTGCTGACGAACCCGGCGGCCGACGACATTGGAAACGTGCGCGGACTCAACGACCTGGAACCAGACCGCCTTGCCCAATGCGTTTGCGGGCGTGACAAACCGCCAGGAGGCGCGGCCTTCGGCTGAAGCAGTGGCCTGGCCTGCGACCACAGGTTGCGCGAGGGCCAGAGTGACCCCGAGAGCGTTGACGGTCGTCCGGCCGAGTCCGGCGGTACTGAGGACGAGGTACTGGCGGGCTGCGGGCGTTGCGCCAGAGACTGTGAAAACGGCGGCCGCGCCGGCAAGCAGAGGCGAAGCGCTGAGGCGGTATTGAGCCTGGGGCGTGAGGAGGAACGCGTGGGAAACTCCATCGATCATCGATCGGGCCACGACCTGGCCGGAGGGGTTGATGGCAACGGCTTCCTGGAGGACGACGCCGGGGTCGAGTTCAGTGAGTCGGTTGAGGTCGACAAGGCCGTCGTTGGGTGTCCAGATGACGGCGCGGGGATGAAAAGTCGCATCAAGCGCGGAGCCGACCACTTCATCGGAGTCGTTCAGGGCGGAGAGGTACACGGCCGCACCACCCAGGGATCCAAGATCACGCATGCCCGTCGCGTCGTTCGCGAGGAACGCCCGCGTGCTGCCCGATGGGTCGACGAAACTCCCTATGACGTCGCCGGCGTCGTTGACCGCCTGGGCGGCGCTGGTGGTGGAGCCTGGGATGGTGTGGAGATCTTCAAGACCGGCGTCGTCATTGAAGCGAAAGGCGTGGATCTGACCCCCTGCGGCCTGGCTCCAGCCGCAGACATCGCCAGCCTGATTGATGCCGGCGGCCGCGCTCTGACCCGTCGGACCGGTCAGTGTTCCGAGGTCATCCATGGTGAAACCGGTGTAGCGAAATGCATGAAAGCGCGAGCCGGTCCAGGCGTAACCGACAATCTGGCCCGCATCGTTGATGCCGCGACATGCTGCGGATCCGGTACGGTCGTCGGCGAGTGTGCCCAGATCGTTGATGACGCCCGCCAGCGTTCGGATGGCCCTGGTTGCGAGTGCGTCGATCCGACTTGTCCCGCAGATAACGCCGCTGTTGTTGAATCCGTTGACGACGGCGGAGAAAGTGGCGCTTTCGGCCTCAATCTCGACCATGCCCAGGTCGAGGGTGTAGATGAAGACCGTACCGCGACAAACAGCATCCTGATCGAAGTACTTGCAGCCGAAACCGGCGATCTGTCCAACTTCGTTAATGAACTGGGCGGTGGTGGCGTAGAACTCGCCGTTGCTGATATCGATGAGGCCGATGCGATCGTCGTAAGCGAAGGCCTGCGAGACTCCGGGAGGAGAATTGAGGTAGCCGGAGGTGCCCACGACGATCCCGCCGCTGCTTATGGCTGTGGGGGTTGTGGAGCCGCCCGGGAGCGAGCCAAGGTCGACGGCGGTATAAAGAGGCGGCTCGGCGTGGAGGAGGGAGCCGACGCCCAGCAACAGAGCCGGCGCGCAGCGGTTCTTACGGCGGGATCGTCCGATCATCTCTACTCCTCTCCTCTCGGCCGACACGAGTGCTCCGGGAAGTTATGCAGCACGGACGCATTCGGTTGCAGAAATCGCCACGCGCGAATGC
This sequence comes from Phycisphaerales bacterium, assembly GCA_044229655.1. Classification (GTDB taxonomy): domain Bacteria; phylum Planctomycetota; class Phycisphaerae; order Phycisphaerales; family UBA5793; genus JBGASM01. Next base: position 7,839 of record JBGASM010000007.1, read on the forward strand.
GAGTTGTCTCATCCGTGTCAGAAAGGCCGTCGGCTGCGCCCGATATCTCTTTGAAGCCGGCGGGCGGCGTCACCCGGGTGGGGCCTCGGCGGCGGATCGGACAATCAGAAAAAAGTGGCAGATATTCCTCCTCCCCTCGAAGATGGGGCCATTCCGTGCGCGGAGGAGTCCCAGGGCGGAGGTCAAACGAAGCAAACGCACCCGGAGGGAGTCGAACCCCCAACCGTCGGATCCGAAGTCCGATGCTCTATCCAATTGAGCTACGGGTGCTGGAGGAACGGCCGTCGGCGGGGTCCCGCCGAACAGCCGCGGCGCGCGATGGTATGCGCGGGGCTGAGCATGGGGTGTCATCGAGGGCGAAAGGCGCTTGCGACGGCCAGTTTGAGCGCGGAGATTTCGGAAGCGGGATAGAGAGGGAAAGCCCAGTCACGGGCCTCGAGAATAGCGCGGCGCGCCAGGCGCGCCCGCACCGAGGTGACCAGCGCGTCAGCAGCCTGGATGCGGGGAGCAAGCGGGCCGGCATTGGCCGTGCGCCGAAGTTCGTGAAGTTCGTGAAAGGTTGCGCTGCGCTGCGCGGAGCGCCGCGGCAGAGAGGCGATGTGCTCCAGCAGTTCGGCGCGTCTTTTTTGGAGGGCCGCAAGGTCGTTGGCAGCAGGAGCGGGCAAACCGGGCGCCCGCACTGCGCCGCAGTCGAAGCGAACCTGGTGGGCCAGCCAGATGGCGCGGGTGAGGTCGGCTGCCGTCGCGGAGGACTCGCCGAGATCCAACGTGAGGGTCGCCGTGACCAGGGCCGCGGGCGCGAGTGTGACGCCGAGCCAGTCGCGGAAGAGCCGCTCGGTCACGAGGTCATAGCGAGCTCCGCCAGTGCCATGAATGAAGAGGTCGCAGAGCACGAGACGCATCACGCCGGTGAGGAAGATTCCGCGCGGCCAGAGCGCGTGCGGCGAAGATGACAGATGTGAAGCGGTGGCGCGGACTCGACGGGGGGGGACGTCGAGTGCGGCGGATTCATCGATGAACCAGAATGGGAGTTCGAGGTCGCCGTTCACGCGGGCAAGCGGCGCGACGCCTCCGTCGGGGTGGGCTGCGACGGCGTGGTTGTAGAGAGTGTGGAGGCGAAGCGGGTCTCTACGGGCGGCCAGGATGAGCGCAGTCCAGAGTGAGGAAGAGGTGAGATGCGAGGAGGGGATGATGAAGCGCGGCGGCTGCGAGGATGACGCGAAGAGGAGCGATGCGCTGGGCTGAGCTGCGAGGTAGGCATGGCCGCGGAGGTGCGCGGCGGCCAGGGCCACCTGCAAGGCGAGGGAGGGAGCCAGACGTCGTGCGTACAGCGCAGCGCGCATCGCGCGGAGACCCTCAGAAACTGATGAGCCGGCTGGCTGCGCATCGGGCGGCAAGGGAAGCGGATCGAAAGGGTCGGAAGGAGGACGCAGGCCGGTGGGGATGTCTGCCGGGTCTGGAACGACTGACGGAGCCAAAGCGAGATTGTGGAGTTTGAGCGAGTCGGGGGCGGCCAGCGGACTCACCGGCAGCGTCAGCGCCAGGGGATCGTTGTCGTCCTGATCCACTACCAGTTCAAGGCAGGCGGCGTGCGGAGTAAGCGACGCGGCGGAGGCATCCAGCGCGAAGTACTTGGCAAGGATGCCCGGGTGCCAGAACGCGGACTGGTGGCCCGTGGCGATGATGCACGGGGCGGAAGAGGCGAGCAGTTCGCGGCGCGAGAGCGAGATCCAATCTGCCAGAGGCCGCTCAAGGAGTGTGAGTGCGGCGCGCTCTTTCTGCGAGCGTGTGATGAGATCAGCCCAGCGATCGCCGGCGGGCTCAATGGTGAGGGAGCGAAGCATGGCTGGCGGGGGGCGCGCGGTCGATCAGTTTATGCGTCGAAGCCGCAATCGGCGGCGGCGTTCTCATGGGCGGGGCAGCAGCAGGTGTGGCACTCAGCGCCGGCGGGTGATGCAGGTTGCGTCAGGGGCGTCAGGCCGGCGAGAGCGGACGGAGGCAGCAGATTCGCACAGCGGAGCAGTTCCCGGTGCAGGGTGGCGCGATAATGTGCGATGCGCTCACGCGGGTCGTTGAGTGGACCGCCAAAGGTGCGATTCGGGTCGTTGTAGATCAGTCGGATGGGCAATTCGACGATGCGGAGGCGATGGGCGACGGCCTGGACCCAGAACTGCATGGGAAAGTCGTAGCCGTCGATGTCAAGCGAGAGGGATGACAGCGCGGAAACGCGGTACGCCTTGAAGCCGCAAAAGGCGTCGGTCAGATGGAGGTTGAGGCGGCAATTGAGTTCCGCGGTGATGGTCTGGTTGATGGCGCGACGGTCAAGCGGCGGGCGATCGTCCAGCGCGTGCGGAGCCAGGTAGCGTGAGCCGGAGATGACGTCCGCATCCGCAGCGGCGATGCGTTCGAGGAAAAGCGGAATGGCCGCCGGTTCATGCTGCTCATCGCAATCCATGGTGATGAGCCAATCGAAGTGGTCGATGCTGGCCCAGCGGAACGCGTGCTGCATGGAGCGGCCGTAGCCGCGGTTTCGTGCATGGCGAATGACCGCCACGGGCTGCTGAGCCAGGAGGCTGGGGGTGCGGTCAGTCGAGCCGTCGTCGATGACGAGGATGTCGGAGGCGTACGCGCGAACCAGGGAGAGAACGCGCTCGACGTACTTTTCCTCGTTATAGACAGGGATGGCCAGGAGGGTTCGCATGCGGAGTGTGGTGGAAAGGTAGGATGCAGAGTTGCCGGACCCAAGCGGAGGCGAGGGGGATGAAGATATGATCACGCATGCAGCCCAAGCCACGCGCGCTTCCGCCCATGCCTCGGCCCGGCGATGAAGAGTTCATCGTGCCGCTCTGCGCGGTCCTGCGACGCCATCTGCGCGACGTCGGACAGAAGTTCACCTCGGAGCGGGCCCAGGTTCTGGAAACGATCATCCGCATGGACCGGGTCTTCGAAGCGGAGGAGCTGTTCATGGAACTGCGGCGCGGCGGGATGGATGTGTCCAAGGCGACCGTGTACCGCACGCTGAAACTGATCCAGGAGGCAGGGATCATCGAGCATGTATATCGAGACGAGAAGCAGGGGCATTACCGGCTGGCATTCGGGCGTGCGCCCAACGATCAGATCGTGTGCGTGGATGTCGGAAAGGTGATTGAGTTTGCGGATCCGGAGGTCATGGCGCTGCGCGACCGGATCGCCGCAGCCCATGGAGTGACGCCGGTGGGGCACCGTTTTCAGATTTTCGCGATGGCCGGCGAGCGTACGGCGAGTGGGAGCAAAGGCGGACGTTCCGGAGCCAGTGGTTAAGTGCCACGGATGCGGTATACCGTGGTCACAAGGGACTCAACATCCGCCGGCGCAGGCTCAAGAGACAAGGCGCGATCGACCAGTTGAACCGCTTCGAATCGTTGCTCGCCAAGCGTCATGAGCACCGCGACGGCTTCCTGCGCCAGGGACGAGGGAACCGAGGCGAGGCTGGAGCCGGCCGAATCGCTCGCGGCAGCGGGTTGAGCGGCAGCGAAGGCGTCCACCTTCCCGTGCAGTTCGGCGATGATGGTCTCCGCGAGGCGCTTGCCGATTTCTGGCAGTGATTGCAGCGTGCGCAGGTCGCGGTCGGCGATGGCCCGGGCGATGCGGGCCGACGGCAGGGCGAAGGACTTGAGGGCCTTGCGCGGACCTATGCCCTTCACGGTGGTGAAGAGTTCGAAGAATGCCCGATCCTGCGGAGAGCGAAAGCCCAGCAGCCGCGCTGAGAATGAGGCTCCCTGATTCTGTGAGTCGAGAATGAGCAGCGTGTGCAGTTCGGCAGGCTTTTCCGCCAGAACGGACCAATGTCCCACGTCAGAGGCGGGGACCATGAGATCAAGGATGAGGGGGCCGACGGCCAGGCGCAGGCGCCCTTCAGAAATGGATGAGATGGTCCCGCGGATGGAGGAGATCATGGCGGCGGCATGGTAGCGAGGACCAGTAGGCGGCGGCGTGGCGGAGCGCAGAGGCGTAAACTTCCGGGCGGGTTCCCAACAAGGGATGCGACGACACTTCACCAAGGAGCGAGTAAGCATGGCACTGGGCAGCGCAGCGGTGAACGACATGACGGCGGCGTCGGTGGAACAGGCGGCGGAGCGCTTCCGCCAGGACTACGTCAAGGTCAAGAAGCAGGTCCAGAAGATGATCGTCGGGCACGAGGAGATCATCGACGGCGTCCTGACGTGCCTGTTCGTCGGCGGGCACTGTCTGCTTGAAGGCGTACCGGGCCTGGGCAAAACGCTGCTGATCCGTTCGCTTTCGCAGGCGCTCACGCTGAAGTTTTCGCGAATTCAGTTCACGCCCGACCTCATGCCTGCGGATGTGACGGGAACGACCATCGTCGTGGAGGGCGAGCGGGGGCGCGAGTTCCGGTTCCAGAAGGGGCCGATTTTCTCGCAGATGGTGCTGGCGGACGAAATCAACCGCGCCACCCCCAAGACCCAGTCGGCATTGCTGGAGGCGATGCAGGAAAAGTCGGTCACGGTGGGCGGGGAGACCCACGTGCTTGACAAGCCGTTTTTCGTGATGGCCACGCAGAACCCCATCGAGCAGGAAGGCACATACCCGTTGCCCGAGGCGCAACTGGACCGCTTCTTCTTCAAACTCAACGTGGGTTACTCAAAGCGCGAGGAGCTGGCGGAGATTCTCAATCGCACGACGCGCGGCGAGGATCCGGTCATCGAGCCGGTCATGGATGCAGCCCGGATCAATGAGATCCAGGCGCTGGTGCGCAAAGTGATCATCGCGCAGCACGTGCAGGATTACGCGGTGCGCTGCGTTCTCTCCACACATCCGGACGGCCAGTACGCCACGCCTATGGTGAACAAGTACCTGCGCTTCGGGGCTTCACCGCGTGCGGCCCAGGCGCTGGTGCTGGCAGGCAAGGTCAGTGCGCTGCTGGAAGGCCGGGCCAATGTGGCCATCGAGGACATCAAGCGGGCGGCCCTCCCGGCGATGCGTCACCGCTGCCTGGTCAACTTCGAGGCTGAGGCGGAAGGGCTCAACACGGACGCCATCCTCAAGAACATGCTGGAGACGCTGCCGACCAATGTCGGGGCTGCTGCTTAATCAGCTCGGTTCTCAGTCTTGCGGAAGAGAGTCCTGGTCCGCGTCGGGGGACCCTTGGGCGTCGTCGCCGAGTTCGGGCGAATCGACCGCGTCGGTGTGCGTCTGCAGAATCGACTGGCTGATGATGTCGTAGCAGGTGGCCAGCAACCCAACGATGGGAAACCGGCTCGTCACAAACGGCGAGGGACCCAGACGGCGCAGGAGCGCATGGGGAATCTCAGGCGGCACAAGCGGGAGGGATTCAATCTCCGCCAATTCGGGGCCGGCGTGCCAGAAGTCTGCGACGGAGTCCTTGAGGGCCGGCAGTTGGTCGTCAAGGTCGGGGACTTCAGATGCGGACAGGCCCTGCGCGTTGCGCGCCAGGCCCGAGTCGAGGGTGCGGCGGATGCGCACGCGTTCGACGACGTCGGCCGCGTCGAGGCCCCGCAGTTTGAAAGAGAGCGCCGACTGTTGGTCGATGCGCTCAGCCAGAAGCCATGCGACCGCGATGATGTGCTTGCAGCAACGCGGGTCGTCGGCGCGAAAATAAGCGCAGGTGCACGACGGGCGGGTCTGCTCCCATGTTTCAGGCACGAGCGCGAAGTCCTGGGCTGCAAGGCGAGCTCTGCCTTCGTCGGTCAGCTCGCCGGCCAGCAGCGAGGCGGCCATGCCGGCCTCCGAGCACGCGAAAGCGACCAGCGCATCCCAGCGTGCATCGTCAAACGGAGTGAAGTCGATTCGCACCTGATACGCCCGGGGCATCCGGCCCTGCACCGTGGCTGACGCGGAACCGGGAACGAAGAGGAGATTGGTGGTTTGCCCGAGACGGGCGTACTCAAGACCCTCAGCCTCGGCGCCGACCATGGAGTGCCCGGTGAAGAGTCCCAGGAATGCGCGGGCGGCCGGGCTGCGGAACGCCTCGCCCTCCTTGAGTTTGAGGCGCAGACCTCCTGTGACGCGGCGCGGCTTGGCTGAGGGACGGCGGGTGTAGCGCTGAAATGCAGGACGGCCCGTCACCGGCGCAGGGCTTGGGGGTGTCGGCGGAGCGGCGGGGTCGCCGGGGGGCCCTGAAGGTGGAAGTTGATTGGGGTCGGCGCACATGGTCAGGCGGACTCGCGGATGGAGGTGTCGTCGTCAGTCTCCACCGCGTCATAGCGGAGCTTGAGGATTTCATGCAGCTGGGAAGTGGAGAGCTCGGTGAGCCAGGCTTCGCCCGAGCCGATGATCTTCTGGGCCAGCTCGGTCTTCTGCTCGATCATCTCGTCGATGCGCTCCTCCAGGGTCCCGGCGCAGATGAACTTGTGAACCTGCACGGCGCGATGCTGACCGATTCGGAAGGCCCGGTCGGTGGCCTGATTTTCCACGGCCGGATTCCACCAGCGGTCGAAGTGGAAAACGTGATTGGCTGCGGTGAGGTTGAGCCCGACGCCGCCGACTTTGAGCGAGAGAACGAAGAGGGGGCAGGTTCCGTCGCGCTTCTGGAAGCGGTCGATGAGTTGCTGACGCTTTCCGGGCGGCGTGCCGCCGTGCATGAACAGCGCATCAATGTTGAGTTCGGCGCGGATCAGGCGGGTGAGCAGATGACCCATCTCCCGGAACTGCGTGAAGATGAGGGCCGAATCTCCCTCCGCGATGACTTCATCGAGCATTTCCAGCAGGCGGCGCGTCTTGCCCGAGCGGCCGGTGAGGTCGGTACCGGTGCCGCCCTGCGGGTCCTCGCCCTGCCCCCAGTAGTGCGCCGGATGGTTGCAAATCTGTTTGAGTTTGATCAGAGACGCAAGCACCAGGCCGCGCCGCCGGATGCCCTCTGCCTGGTCAGCGGTTTCGATCAATTGGTTGACCACGGCCTCATACAGGCGGGCCTGCTCGGAGGTGAGGGGGCAGTAGACCTTGGTCTCGAGTTTCTCGGGCAGGTCGGCGATGACGGAGGGGTCGGTTTTCAAACGGCGCAGAACAAAGGGCTGCACCATGCCGCGCAACTGGGCCGCGCGCGAGCGGTCGCGCAAGCGCTCGACGGGCACCGCGTATTCGCGGCGGAACTCTCCGGGCGTGCCGAGGTAGCCCGGATTGCAGAACTCCATAATGGACCACAATTCGGAGAGACGGTTCTCCACCGGCGTGCCGGTTAGAGCGATGCGGCGCGGAGCCTGGATCGCGCGGATGGCGACCGCCTGCTTGGCTGTGGGATTCTTGATGTTCTGCGCCTCATCGAGGCACACGCGCCACCAGTTCACCTGGCTCATCCATTCCCGGTCGCGATAGGCAAGCGCGTACGTGGTGATGATGATGTCCGCGCTCGCTGCGTTCTCAATAAGGCGCGGCCCGCTTTCGCGCATGGGGCCATGATGGACACGCACGCGCAGGTTGGGTGAGAAGCGATGGAACTCGCGCACCCAGTTGGCAATGACCGAAGTCGGAACCACGAGCAGTGTTGGCCCGATGACCGGCGCTTCGGTGGCCCCGTCCGGAGCCTGCCGTTCGGCAAGCAGGAGAGAGATGAACTGAATGGTCTTGCCCAGACCCATGTCGTCGGCCAGGCACGCTCCGAGTCCGTACTGGTCCAGGAATGCCAGCCACGACAAGCCCTTGACCTGGTAGGGTCTGAGCGTGCCCAGGAACTGCGCGGGCTGTGGCACCATCGGCATACGCGTGCCGCTGGTCTGGGGGGTCAGGAGGTAGGAAACCCAGCCGGTGGCATCAAGACCGGAGACAGGCAGGCCGAGGCGCCCAGCGGCGGGCCCGTAGGCCATCTGCAGGGCTTCGCGCACGGTGATCTGCCCGCGGATCTGCTTGCGCAGAAAGTCCTCTGCGGCGGCAAGGTCCTCAGCACGCAATTCAATCCAGCGGTTCTTCCAGCGGATCAGCGGTCCGCGCTCGCGGGCCAGCCTGCGAAACTCCTCAAAAGTGAGGGCTTGGTCGCCCAGTGCGATCTGCCAAGAAAAGTCGACGAGCGAGTCGAGCCCCAGGGTGGCCCGGCCGGCTGGGCTGAACCCCATGGAGCGCACGCCCTCACTGGGCAGTTCTTCGCTGTCCACCTTGAGGCGCAGGCTGATGCCGCGCTCGGGGTTGTCCCACCAGGAGGGAATGTCGACCGAGAAGCCCGACTCCTGCAGCAGCGGGCGCACGTCGCGCATGAAGAGGTACGCCTGGCGGGTTGTCAGTTCGATTACTGAAGGTGTCGCGCCCGCCAGTACCGTGTCCAGCAGGGAGAAAACGCGGCTAGCGCGCTTGAGTTCCTTGAGCAGGAGTTCCTGGGGGTGCTCGATGCGCCGGCCCTCAAAGAAATGAACATCGCCGGGAGACTTCCAGATGCGCGACGCCTCGACGAGGTGATTCGGATCATCAAACGCCTGCAGGTAGAACGAGATCGTCCACGGGAGGTCGCCATGCGCTTCGGGATTGAAAAGGTCGGGCCAGGGGCCGCCGGCGGGCGCGGCCGGTTCGGCCAGGTGCAGATGGAGCCGGTATTGCTGCTGCGGACTGGGGTCGCGCAGGCGGCCGACCCACTCGCGCGCGCCGCGCGTGAGTTCGACGGTCAGGCCGGTGCCGGCGCTGATGCGGTGCTCTGCTCCCAGCAGCGCGGCCAGCCAGGCGACGTGCTCATCCGGGCCGCGGTCCCACATCTCAACCGCGCTCTTCATGTCATGCTGCAGCAGGGCCCGGCGCACCGCCGCATCCGCAACCGCGGAAAGAAAGTCCGTGAGCATGGCCGCGCCGTCATGGCGAAACTCATCGGTGGCGGCGCGAACGACGGGGGGCATGGCCCGGATGAGCAGGCTGAGGCGGTGGCGAGATTCATCGGTCTGAAGCCAAAGCCGCCACGAGCCGCGCAGATCGCCGCTGGATTCGAGGGCGACGGCGGGGACAAGCCGCTGGCCTACCAGCATGGACGCCACCAGTCGAGCGGCAGCGCAGAAGTAGCGCACAGACTGTCCGAATATGAACCGATGGGCATCCGTGCGGGCTTCGAGGCGCGCCAGCGTGGGAAGCACATCCTCGGGCGGGATAGCCAGCGTGGCTATGTCATGCGGGGCCAGGATCGGTGCGGGCGCAGACGGCGCCTCAGCCGCCGCCGGGCTGGCCCCTGCCTCGTCAGGTTCCTCCCCCTCCGGACCGAGGTCAGCGCTCGATTCGGCGGACATCTCATCCGCTTCCGCGCTGGGCAGCGCGACGTTGTCGCGTGTGGGAAGCAGGAGTGTCAAGTGCGATGGAACAGGCGCGCTGAGGCGGCCCGGCGCTGTCCCGTCCAAAGCGATTCCGAGCAGGTCGGCCAGGTGCTCAGGCGCCAGGCGTCCGCGCGGTTCGATGCGCTCTGCCCAAAGGTGCAATCGTCCGTGAGACCATGTGGCATGGAGTACGTGCATGTGGTCGTGCTAACCTCGCCCCGCGCGGCGGCCGCGCCCTGCGGCCAATGATCGCGCTGGGACTCGAACCCAGGACCAACGGATTAAAAGTCCGTTGCTCTACCAACTGAGCTACGCGATCCGGAACCCGCAAGGTTAAGCAGAAGAAGCCGTCACGCCAATAAGCGGACGGTAATTGCGGTCGAGTTGACGAAAGCAGCGCTGCAGCGGCGTCCTCACGGGTCCCGGCCGGTCGGAAAACCCGCGGCGGGCGGGGGGGTTGGCGGTTGCTCAATTCAGGCCTGATTCCTATCCTGCACATTCGCGCTGGGGGAATTGCATGCACTTCTTCGAAGACAGGACAGCGAAATGACCAGCATGGCCACGGAACTGTATTTCTCAGCGGTGAACATTGAGGACGCCGGCGTTGCCAACAAGAAGGTGACGATCGACATCCCGGCTGAGGTTGTGGATAGCCGACTGCGCGAGCAGATGGATGCGCTCACGACGCAGGCCTCACTGCCCGGCTTCCGCCCGGGCAAGGTGCCCAAGGGACTGCTTGAGAAGCGGTTCGGCAAGGGCGTGCGTGAGGAGACGCGCAACGGTCTGGTGCGCGACGCATGCAGCAAGGCCATTCGCGAGAACAACCTGAAAGTCCTGGGCAACGCGATGGTCAAGGAGATCGAGACGCTCGACGTCGCCCCTGGCAAAGGGCTCAAATTCGCCTTCGAAGTCGAGGTCATGCCGGATTTCACCCTTCCGCCGCTCGAGGGAGTGGAGGTCAAGCGGCCGAATCAGCCCGTGACGACCGAGATGATCGACAAGGAAATCAACCTGCAGCGCGAGCGTCGCGGTCAGTTGCAGCCGGTCGAAGGATCAGCTCAGAAGGGCGACTTCTTCATTGGCCGCATCTGGGCGACCAATGGCGAAGGCAAGGAAGTGGCAGCCCTGCAGCAGGGCGTCACGCGCTGGCCGATTGAAGATGATGGGAGCGGCGCCATCGGCGGCATCCGCGTGGAGAATCTGGCCAAGCACCTCGAAGGCAAGAACAAGAGCGAGGTGATTGAGATCGAACTGACCGGCCCGGCGAATCACGAAATCGAGGAAATCCGCGGGCAGAAGATCACCGTCCGCCAGAATGTCGAGCACATCGGCCGGCTCCAGCCGGCATCGATGGAGGAGATACTCGCCAGCGCCGGCATGGCCAGCGAAGAGGACCTGCGCAAGCGCCTTGAGACCGCCCTGGGTGAGGTCATTGAAGGTGAGAAGCGCGAAGTGATGCGTCGACAGGTCATTCGCTATCTCATGGAAAAGACAGAAGTTCCCCTGCCTGAACGGGCCTCAGCCGCACAGGCCCAGCGCGCTCTTGAAGGCATGCGCCTGCGCCTGCTGCAGCGTGGTGTGCCGGACTACGCCATTGAAAAGAATCTCGCGGAGATGCGCGATGCGTCGGCGGAACGCGGCAAGCGGGAACTGAAGATTTTCTTCATTCTCGAGCGCATCGCCGAGCAGTATGGCGTGACGGTGAATGAGCAGGAACTCAACGGTCGGATTTTCCAGATCGCCCGCGCCCGAGGCATGCGTCCTGACAAGGTGCGCGCGGAATTGGTGGAGTCCAGCCAGTTGGCGCCGCTCGCGCTGCAGATCCGCCACGAGAAGGCCGCGGACCACGTGGTCAGCCTGGGCAAGATCACGGACATCACGGCCGAGGTGTGGAACGAGACCATGAAGAAGGAAGGTCTCGCAAAGGATGAGGCCGAGGATTGAGCGAGGCGATGCCCGGCCCTGGAACGGGATGAATTCACACGAATCGGCGGCTGAAGACGGGCGGCAAGGTCGCATCGAGGTTATTGCGCGCCTGGACTGCAAAATCACGCGCAGGTCATCCCTGTAGGGGTACACTTCAGCGATGCCGGACGGGATCGTTTTTCTCCTGCTGCAGGCGCAGACTGAGGTGTTCGACTGGCGATTCTGGCTGTGGGTCGCGATGATTGTGGCGGCGCTGGCGGCAGGGGTGTGGGCGATTCTGCATGTGCGCGGCATGGCCGGGGGGCGCGGGGCTGATATCGATGACCTCTCGCTGGAGGACCTGAAGAGTCTCCACGAACGGGGTTCGATATCTCGAGTGGAATATGAGGCAGCCCGGACCGTTGTCCTGCGAAGAATCAAAAGCGAACAGGCCGATATGATGAAATCCAGTGACTCTCAGTCTGCGAAACGGACGTAGGTGCGCCAGTCAAGTTTTGCGCTCCGCTCGTCGATAAGCAGACAGGAACAGGACTCACACGGGAGGCGTCCCCACACGGGGGCGCAACTCGTTGACAAACAAAGGTGATGCATGGCCAAGAATCGTGATGGCATGGGCTCGACGAATCCGCAGCGGACCTCTCCGACCCCCGTGCCGATGAGTGCGGCCGGCGGAGCAGGCACAGGCGCTGGGCAGGGACAAGGGTCGTCGGGAGGAGGCTCCGGGGCCGGCGGCGGCGGTGGCGCGGGCGGGGCTGGCGGAAACGGAAATGGCGGCTTTCGCGGGCGCAAGGTCACGACTTGCTCCTTCTGCGGCAAGACCTCCAAAGACGTCGGGCCGATGGTCGAAGGACCCAGCGATGTCTTTATCTGCTCATCCTGCACGGACCTCTGCCAGAATATTTTCCGCCAGGAAAAGCGTCGCGTTTCGGCAGGTCGCAACATCATCTCGACCATTCCCAGTCCGCGGCAGATCCGCGAATCACTGGATCAGTACGTCATCGGCCAAATCGAGGCCAAGAAGGCGCTCTCCGTTGCAGTCCACAATCACTACAAGCGCCTCATGAACATGGAGAAGCAGACCACCGGCGGGGTGGAACTTGACAAGAGCAACGTGCTGCTCATCGGCCCCACCGGCTCGGGTAAAACCCTGCTGGCTCGCACGCTGGCCCGCATGCTCAACGTGCCCTTCGCCATCGGTGATGCGACGACGCTGACCGAAGCGGGCTACGTGGGCGAGGACGTCGAGAACCTGCTGCTCAAATTGCTGCAGAACGCCGATTTCGATCTGGACACCGCGCAGCGCGGCATCATCTACATCGACGAGATCGACAAGATCGGCAAGACCAGCCACAACGTCTCCATTACCCGCGATGTCTCGGGCGAAGGTGTGCAGCAAAGCCTGCTCAAGATGCTCGAAGGCACCATCTCCAACGTCCCGCCGCAGGGAGGCCGCAAGCACCCCGAGCAGCAGTACATCCAGATGGACACGACCAACATCCTCTTCATCGCCGGCGGGACTTTCGTCGGCATCGAAGAGATCATCAAGAAGCGCCTGGGCAAGCGCCGCATCGGCTTTGCCACCGACGGCCAGAACATCGTGAAGTCCGATGCCCAGGAGCGGGCCGACCTGTTGCGCGCCATCGAGTCCGACGACCTCATCGAGTACGGCATGATTCCTGAACTCGTGGGGCGCTTCCCCGTCGCCGCGCCGCTCATGCCCTTGGCCGAGGCCGACCTCATCCATGTCCTCACCGAGCCCAAGAACGCGCTCATCAAGCAGTATCAGCATCTCTTCTCACTCGAAGGCGCCCGCATCGAATACACCGACGATGCGCTGCACGCCATTGCGGAAGAGGCACTTTCCCGCAAGACCGGCGCCCGGGCGTTGCGCCAGGTCATGGAAGAACTCATGCTCGACCTGATGTACGACCTTCCGGATGCAAATTCGCAAGGGGTGACGTACATTCTCGACCGCGAGGCGGTTGTCCGGAAGGCTCGGCTGGCGGATCTGGAAACGCGCCGCCACAAGGAAACCGCCTGATCCTGCGGGACCATAGGGATTTGTTCGGTATGAAGTGCATTGTGGAGCCCTCGGCTGTCTGCTGAGGGCTCTTTTCACCTTGAAACCGCACGTGGCGCATCCCCTATAACGGACCGTGCAGCTGGCTCCCAGGCGTCCCCGGGGTCAACAGGCCGACCGCGTAGAATTTGAGCTTTCCGGGCCGTCTGAGCCTTGGCATCGCTTTCTGCGCTGCGGCCATCCGGCCGGCCAGTCGCAACCTCATGGGAATACCCCTCCATTTTTCAAAGGAATCCAGAGAATGAACCTGATTCGTGATCGACGTGCGCTCCAAGTCACCCTGTCCGCAGGTGTGCTGACGACCCTTGCTTGCGGAACTCTTCTGCTGGCGGCTGAGGAACCCAAGATGGAAGTGCCGCTCATCGCGCGCGATGTGATCTTCGGCAACCCGGAGCGAACCGGTCCACAGATCAGCCCGGACGGCAAGCAGATCGCCTATATCGCACCGGTCGATGGTGTGATGAATCTTTGGGTCGGCAACGCGACCGATATCAAGAACGCCAAGCCGGTCACCGCCGACAAGGGCCGCGGCATCACCCAGTACTTCTGGGCCTACGACAACTCACACATTCTGTACCTGCAGGATCAGGGCGGGAACGAGAACTGGAGTGTGTTCAGCGTGAGCCTGACGGATGGCAAGACGACGAACCTTACGCCGATGCCCAACGTGGCAGCCCAGATTTCGGGCGTGAGCGCCAAGATCCCCAATGAAATCCTTGTGGGCGTCAACGATCGCAACCCGCAGTTGCATGATCTGTGGCGCATCAACATCTCCACCGGCGAGAGGAAACTCGTCGCGGAGAATCCCGGATTTGCGGGCTTCGTCACCGATGATGACTACAACGCACGGCTCGCACTGGCCATGACGCCCGACGGCGGCATGAGCGTGCAGAAATCCGCTTCGGACGGCGCATGGGCCAATTTCGCCAAAATCAGCATGGAGGACTCGCTGACCACGGGTCCCACATCGTTGGATGCGACCGGCCAAAACATCTACATGATTGACAGCCGCGGGCGGAACACCGCCGCCCTCACGCTGGTCAACCTCGAAACCGGCGCATCGAAACTGATTGCCGAAAACCCCAAGGCCGACGTCGATGGAGTCCTGATTCAGCCGACGACAAAGGCGCTCCAGGCGGTTTCCTTCAACTACCTCCGCACGGAATGGGTCGTACTCGACAAGTCGATTGAGGCTGACTTCGCAGCGCTCAAGCAGGTCACGGACGGTGATTTCCAGATTGCCAGCCGAACCTATGACGACTCGAAGTGGATCGTTTCCTATGTGATGGACGATGGGCCCGTGCGCTTCTACCTCTACGACCGGCCCGCCAAGAAGACGACGTTTCTCTTCACCAACCGCCCCGCACTGGAGGATCTGACGCTGGCCAAGATGCACCCTGTGGTGATCAAGTCTCGAGACGGCCTCGACCTGGTGAGTTATTTGAGCCTCCCGCCTCAGACCGACTCTGACAATGATGCGACACCCAATCAGCCGTTGCCGATGGTGCTGCTGGTTCACGGCGGCCCCTGGGCGCGCGATGAATGGGGATACAACGGCCTGCATCAGTGGCTGGCTAATCGCGGCTACGCGGTTCTGTCCGTCAATTTCCGCGGCTCCACCGGCTTTGGCAAGGACTTCATCAACGCGAGCAACATGGAGTGGGGCGCGAAGATGCACAACGACCTGCTCGACGCGGTCGACTGGGCCGTTGGGCGCAAGATCGCTGATCCCAGCAAAGTCGCCATCATGGGCGGCAGTTACGGCGGATATGCGACTCTTGTGGGTGTGACCATGACGCCCGACAAGTTCGCTTGCGGCGTCGACATTGTGGGCCCCTCCAGCATCGTAACCCTGCTCAACACCATTCCGCCCTACTGGCAGCCCATGATTGAGATGTTCACCACCCGTGTGGGCGACCACAGGACGGACGAGGGCCGCAAGTTCCTCGAGGAGCGCTCGCCGCTCACTCACGTGGCCAATATCAAGAAGCCGCTGCTCATCGGCCAAGGCGCCAACGACCCGCGCGTTAAAGTCTCCGAGTCCGAACAGATCGTTGCGGCGATGAAGGAGAAGAAGCTCCCCGTCACCTACGTCGTCTATCCCGACGAGGGCCACGGCTTTGTCCGCCCCGAAAACAAGCTGAGTTTCTTTGCCATCACCGAGGCCTTCCTCGGTCAGCACGTCGGCGGACGAGTTGAACCCATCGGCGAGGACTTCAAGGGCTCATCCCTGGATGTTCAGGCCGGCGCCGGCGACGTCCCGGGCGTGGAGTCTGCGCTGACGGACAAGTGATTCGTCGTGCAGTGATCGAGCCGTAATCCCCCCTGACGGCGGGCCCCCACCCGGGTCCGCCGTCTTTTCATTCAAATCCCCGTCGGATGCTACGATCCGCGGCATCAGGATGCATGGGCGCGAAAAGGAGTGATTGCGTGAGTTACGTCAGCGATCAGGTTCGGTCGGCAGAACAGCACGCATCACCGAGCGGATCGATTATCGAAACCCTGCAATCGCTCATCATCGCATTCGCCTTTGCCTTCATCTTTCGGGCATTTGTGGCGGAGGCGTTCGTCATTCCCACCGGTTCCATGGCCCCCACGCTCAACGGCGCGCATGTCCTGGCGTCAAGCCCGGATTCGGGGTACAAGTTTGATGTCGGGGCAATTGATGTCGCTCCGGGGCGCGGGTCAGAGGCCCTGCCCATCCAGGGGGGCAATACGGCGATCATCGTGCCAGACCCGATGCTCGATACCGTCGATGGTCGCGCTTCGGATCGGCTGTCCTCAATCCGTTTTCAGGATGCGCGCACACGCATGGGCGACCGCATTCTCGTCCTCAAATATCTGTACACGTTCTTTGAGCCGAAGCGCTTTGACGTCGTCGTCTTCAAGAATCCGACCGACCCCTCTGTGAACTTCATCAAGCGCCTCATCGGCCTGCCCGGTGAAACCATCTGGCTGGCTGACGGCGACGTCTTCGCCTCCACCAGCGGCCCCACCGGCGCTTTCAGGATTCAACGCAAGCCCGAGTACATTCAGCGCGCCGTCTGGCAGCCCGTCTATCACAGCGAATACATCCCGCTTCATCCCGAGCGCATCATCCCCGCGTGGAAGTCACCTTGGCAGGGCGATGGGTGGGACACCACCGGCCGTTCCTATTCGCATGCAAGCGCCAGCCCCAGCGTCCTTTCGTTCGCGCGGGATACCAAGCCCGTGACAGACCGCAATCCCTACAACGAGGCCGGCAGGCAATACCAGAACCCGGCATTCTGGTATCCGACCGCAGACCTGCGCTTTTCCGCCGGAGTGGAGGTCACCTCCGAGAGTCAGGAGTTCAGCATCCTGCTGGAGGCTCGGCAGCACGAATTTGAGGCTCGTTTTGCCTCCGGGTCATGCACACTGCGCATGCGGCCGTCTGGTGCGGACCAAGCGCCATGGAGCGATCTGGCGACAGCGCCCGTGTCTCTCCCGGTCGGAAGTGTCAGCAATGTTGAGTTCTGGCATGTTGATCAGGCCATGACGGTCTGGGTCGACGGCGAACAGATCGTTTCCGCAGCATACGAGTGGGAGCCGGATGAACGTCTCCGCCTCGCGACTGGGTTGGATACCGCTGGGGCACGCGCGCTTGGCGCCCGTCAGCCGTGGCGTAATCCCGATCACCATCCCTCTCGAACCGCGCTCAGCCTGCACTTCTCCGCCGGTCCCGTGTCGCTTCATCGCGTCAATGTCGATCGGGATCTGTATTACCAGCCGGCCGAGTACACGCGAATCGGCGGCGGACCGGGACTGGCTACGCACCCGGACAACCTTGCGGTGCTCAAGGCTGATCAGTTCTTCTGCTGCGGAGACAACAGCGCCGCCAGCTCCGACGGACGCCTGTGGGACCCCCCCGTTCCCTGGGTTGCCTATGAGGTGGACCCCACTCGGGGGATTGTGAATCGCGATCTTCTGCTCGGTAAGGCATTCTTTGTTTACTTCCCATCACCTGAGGGAATCACCGATCAGGGGATGCGCTTCGTGCCGGGATTCGGCGCGATGCGTTTCATCCGGTGAGAGGCGGCCCAGAAATTGTGGACAGCGCGCGGCGACGCGATATCGTTGCGTTTCGGCAATCAGCCGTGCAGGTGTAGCTCAATTGGATAGAGCTTCTGACTACGGATCAGAGGGTTGCAGGTTCGAGTCCTGCCACCTGCGTTGACGGGGATGGGTCGGCAGATTTGCCCGGGTCGCAGTTGCGGCCGCAGGGCATCAAAAAAGTCCGCATTCTTTTCACGCATCCGCGTCTCGGCGGGCGATATGTCCATGTTTGTGGCGTGATTCATCCAACTTTGGCCTTTTTTCCTCGGTTCGGGTTTTTTTCCGCGCTGCACTCGGAACACGCGCCTCAAATAAGGCGTCCAAGCAAGCGGGAAGTCCCGCAACCGCAATCCCTTCGACGTGCACTTCCAGCCCGTCGGACAACTCATCAGACTCTGTCCGGAAGGAGAGCCGACAGCGCATGGCGGAGCATCAGTTCGAGACGCGCACCCGACAGGCTGGCCGGCTGGTCAGTCTCTTTCTGCCCTCTGCGGGGCGGTTGGGTGTCGTTCTGCTGCTGCTTTTCCTGCTCACGCCAGTGAACCTCGCCATGCCGTGGTTCTTCAAGCTGCTCGTCGACGATGTCATCCAGGACCGCAAATTCACGCTGCTGGCGCTCATCCTTCCCGGCGTCGCACTCGCTTTTGTCGCTCGCAACGTCCTCTTCTACTACAGCCGAATGATTTCGGTCGCCATCGGGGAAGACCTCTGCTTCGATCTGCGCAAGCGGCTCTTTGAACATCTGCAGGCCCTGGGTCTGCCGTTCCATCGCAGCAGCCAGCCCGGCAAGCTCGGCTCGCGCGTCTTGGACGACACGGTGAAGATCCAGCAGTTCATTCAGGACAAACTTCCCACCCTCGTGGTGAATCTGCTGATGTGCATCGTGCTGATCGGAGTGCTCTACTCCGTTCATCCGGGGCTGGCCGTCGCAAGCACGATCATCCTTCCCCTCCAGGTCTGGACCTATCGCTACTTCAAGCAGCCCATCAAGCGCTCGTATTCCGAGGCCCAGGAGCGCCTTTCCGGCGCGTACGGCCATCTCATCGAGAAACTGCTCGGCATGGAGATTGTCAAGGGCTTCACCGCCGAGAAGCGCGAGACGGATGTATTCCGTGAAGCCATCCATGCCAGTCGCCTGAACCAGATACGTACCCAGAAGTTCGAGTTCACTCAGAAAGTCGCGGCAGACCTGCTCGTCGGCGCCGGCACCATTGTCCTCTTTTCATACGGGGCATGGCTCGCCATCGAGCAGTACATTCGCCCCGGCGTGTTCGTGATGTTCTACGGATACGTCGTCATGCTGTATCCGGCCGTCATCGAAGTCATGACCGGAACCGGTCACCTGTCCAAGGCGACCGCCTCCTTCGAACGCGTATTCACCGTTCTCGACGAGCCTGCCTCTGATGCCCGCGTCGCCACGTTGGCCGAAGGCGAGTTCAAGGAACCTTCCGTGTGGGCCGGCTGGGTTCAGTTTGAGCACGTCTCCTTCCGCTGCGGCGATGAGCCCGGCTCACGCGAAATCCTCACCGATCTCTCGTTCTCGATCCGCCCCGGACAGCACGTCGCGCTGGTTGGTCATAGCGGGTCGGGCAAGAGCACGCTGCTGAGCCTCTTGCCCCGGTTTATCGAACCCACTCAGGGCCGCATCCAGATCGACGGATACAACCTCAAGGAAATTCCCAGCGAAACGCTGCGCCGTGGCATGGGCGTCGCTTTCCAGGAAGTCTTTTTCTTCAATGCTTCCATCCTGGACAATCTGCTCTACGCCCGTCCGGATGCCACGCTCGCCGAGGTCGAGGAGTCCTGCCAGATCACCGGCGCCGATGAGTTCATCCGCCGTATGCCCGAGGGATACCAGACTCAGGTCGGGGCCGAAGGTGTTCAACTCTCGCGCGGCGAGAAACAGCGGCTTGCGCTGGCTCGCTGCCTGCTCAAGAATCCCTCCATGCTCGTTCTCGATGAGGCGACCTCATCGCTTGACGTCGTATCCGCTGTTCGAATCGTTCGCGAGATGCTCAGGCGAATGAAGGGACGCACTGTCCTGCTCGTGACCCACAAGGCCGAACTCATTCCCCTGTGCGACCGCGTCATCCGGCTGGCGGACGGCCGCATCGACTTGGACGTGACTTCCCGTGAATACCTCCGGCATGTTCGCGAGGAAGCCCGCGATCGCGACCTTGAGGTGAAGCACGCTACCGCGACGTTGCCCCTCTTTGACGACTCCGAATCGGCCTCGCCAGAGATCGAGGTGCTCGTGAGCAGCGCCGGCGATCACGAACCCGCGGGCAATGACGACACCGCTCCCCTGGCCAGGGTCAGTGAAGGGGCGATCGTGGAAGAGCGCGATCTGACCACGCCGCCGCAAGATCCGGCTCCGGAACCCAAGACCCTGAAGATCAAGCCCGCCGCCGCTGGCGTAATCCTTCTGGCTATTTCTCTTGTCAGTCAGTTCGGGTGCGTGTCCGAGTCGCGTTCTTCCTCGCAGATCGCACTGGAGCAGCCCAAGGCCAGCGCAGGCTACCTTACCGAGGACGCGACCGATGACGGTTTCGCGCAGCTGGCTCGGTCACTGGCGGAACGCGAGCAATCCGCCGCTATCGCCGCCGCCACGGCCGCACTCGGATCCCTTCCCGAGTCCACCGATCTTCCCGAGTCGCCTCAGTCTACTGCGGACGTTGCAGCGGACGCGACGACCTCCGGCCCCGATCCCGGTCAGTTTCCTGCCAGCGCCGGCGTCATTTTGAATCTCCCCAAACTCAGCAAGCCGGAGATCGAAGAGATCGTTACCGGAGTGGCCCTTCGCCTGCAAACCGAACTCAGCTACGCGGCCGTCTCCGACTCCCAGTGGGCTCAGCGACTCCCTGCGCCGCCCACAGGCGTCACCTTGCGTGAGACAATTCAGCGTACGGTCCCGGAGGGGCAAAGTGTGCTCCGCCTGGGCTATGTCCGCTACCTTTCTCAGACGCCCCAGCTTTGGGCATACGGTGTCACTTTCCCCGGCGATGGCGCTGCACCGGTCCCGAACCCGGATCTCGCATCCTTGCAGGCTTCTCTTGATTCCACCACTGCGGGCATGGCTGCGATGCGCACCGGCCTGCTTCCGGGCGAACTCTCTCGCGAGATCATCGAACTCAGTTACGTCGACACCGCGACTGCCGTCGCGGCCCTCAAAGCGCTCGGCGTCAATGCCCTGGCCGACGCCACGCAGGTGCCGCCCACACTCGAGTTCAATCAACTCCCCCTCGTCGCCGCCATGCCAGGTCCCAAGCCTGAACAGACAGGGCTGGTGGGTGGAAGCGACAATGTCCGCGATCAGACCGGGCTGGCCATGCTTCCCGCCGTCGGACCCCTGCAGCCGGATGTCATTGGCTCCCCGACCTCAGAGCTTTTGATCGTCTTTCACCCAGCCCACGTTGATCAATACGCGCGCGTTCGCGAACTTCTTACCGAGGTGATCGATAAGCCCGCCCGTCAGATCCTCGTCGAAGGTCTGGTCATCGAAATCAGCGAGCAGGGACTCAAGGACCTCGGAGTCGAGTGGCAGTTCCAGGACGGCACCGTTTCGTTCGTGCTCGGCAAACTCAATGCCGACGCGCTGGGCGACACGCTCACCGGCGATTACGACGACTCAGACAATCTCTCCGCAGGCTGGACCGGCAAGATCAGGGCGTTGATTCGTGACGGCAAGGCCCAGGTGCTCTCCCGCCCCAGCGTGCTCACGCTCAACAACCGTCAGGCCTCCATCCGCGTCGGCCAGGACATTCCCATCGCCACCAGCACCGAGGGCACCGCCGCCAATTCCAATCGCGTCGCGTTTGCCTTCCGTTACATTCCCACCGGCATCATCCTCAACGTGCGCCCGCGCATCAGCGAAAATGGCAACGATGTGACGATGCTGATCGACACCACCGTCTCCGCCACTGTCCCTGGCCAGGACCTCGAGATCCGCTCATCTGACGATGAAATTCTCGCCAGCGCCCCGACGATTTCGACTCGCCGGGTTCAGACCTACGGCCGCATACAGAACAACACGCCCTTCATCATCGGCGGGCTTGTCAGTCGCGACCAGACCGTCACCAAGGAGAAAGTTCCCCTCCTCGGCGACCTTCCTATCGTCGGCCCGGCGTTCCGTGCCGAGAAAACCGAGACTCACAAGCAGGAAGTCATCATCGTCCTTACGCCCTACGTCCTGCCCGACGAAGGCCGCGCCACGCGCCTGCTCCCCAAGGACACGGAAGCCCGCTTCGACTCCGCCGACAACGAACTTTTCCACGACAGTTACCGCCTCACGTCCGCGGATGTGTTCGACCTGGCCTTCTTGTTCCGCGATCCCCGTCTGGTTGAGGCCCGGCGCAAGGCCGAGGCCGCCATTGCCGACGATTACCGCCTGGCGTTCCAGCGTCCCTGGCGCGCCTACGCCGACAACCGCACACCCGGCGAGGCCATCCTCGTCCAGCGCATGATGTACGAAGTCATCAAGCGCCTCAATCTCGAGGAGAAGATCGATCCCAGCCGCCTCATCCTGCTCATGGCGCATCAGACCGCTGGCTATGAGGTCGAGTTTCTCGAAGATCTGATGAAGAAGCAGGGCGGCGGAGCAACCTACGCCGACTTCTTTGCCCGCAATCCGGGCAAGGCCCTCGCGATCACCTTCAGTCGTTCAGGGCGCGGCGACACCGCAACCCCGCTCCCCCTGGGTCAGGAGCCCATCCCTCAGGTGCGCGTTTTGGAATGCGCCGACCGTTCCCAGTGGTCCAAACTGCTCTGGGACTTGAATCAGCCGTCCGCCGACGGCCTGCAGCAGTCCACCGTAATCCTCCAGAACGAGTCCGACATGGTCCGTCTCCGCCGTGCCGCCTTCCTTAAGCGCCTCCTCACGCTCAACGGCGGCGAGTCCGAGGCCCGCGTCCGCAATTTCAATGTCGGCAAGCAGCTGCTCATCCCCGAACTTGCTCCGGGCCAGACCCTTGTTGTCGACGGTGACGTGGCGACGCTGTTCTTCCGCACGGAAATGTACTACCCCGCCGCCCTTCAGG
This sequence comes from Phycisphaerales bacterium, assembly GCA_044229655.1. Classification (GTDB taxonomy): domain Bacteria; phylum Planctomycetota; class Phycisphaerae; order Phycisphaerales; family UBA5793; genus JBGASM01. The sequence continues at coordinate 30,188 of JBGASM010000007.1, forward strand.
AAATCGAGCAGTCCATCGACGCCATCAACGCGGCCGATGCGCAGCGCAACGGGAAGTGACCTCGGAACCTCACCGCTGCAGCAGTGGGGGGGATGCGGTCGATACAATGGGCTTCCATGCTCTTCCCTCAGCACTCGCCCTTTTTCCAAACCAAGCGCATTCTCATCACAGGCGGCGCAGGCTTCATCGGCTCGCACCTGGCCAATCAACTGGCTGCCCTCGGCGCCCGCGTGCGCGTTCTCGACGACCTCTCATCCGGATTGGAGTCCAACTTGGACTCGTCTTCGGGCCGCATCGAACTGGTCCGCGCCTCACTCCTGGATCAAGCCAGTGTGACCTCCGCCTGCCGGGACATCCACATCATTTTTCATGAGGCTGCCCTCGCGTCTGTTCCCCACTCCGTCGCCGAGCCGCGACGCTTTCACGAAGTGAACATCAACGGCACCCTGACGCTCCTTGAAGCCGCCCGCGCATCGCGCGTGCGCCGCATCGTCTTCGCCTCGTCCTCCTCGGTGTACGGCGATCAGCCGCAGCTTCCCAAGCACGAGTCGCAGCTGCCCGACCCTCTCAGCCCTTACGCCCAGCAGAAACTCGCCGTTGAGCACATGCTCCGCGTCTACGCCCTGTGCTACGCCATGGAGTGCGTCAGCCTGCGCTATTTCAATATCTTCGGCCCGCGCCAACGCGCCGATTCCGCCTACGCCGCCGTTGTTGCCGCATTCGCCGCTCGCCTCCTCAAGGGTGAGCATTGCCGCATCTTTGGGGACGGCTCCGCATCGCGCGACTTCACCTACATCGACAACGTCGTGCAGGCCAATCTCCTCGCCGCACTTCGCGGCTGGGATGATCCCGACGCTCACGTTTCGCTGCTCAAGGGCGGCGCACTCAACATCGGCTGCGGCACTCAGGTGACCGTCCGTGAACTGGCTCAGGTCATGGCGCAGGAAACCGGCGTCCGCACGCCCATCGAGTTCGGACCGCCTCGGGCCGGCGATGTCCTGCACAGCCATGCGGACATCACCCGCGCCCGCCAGTGGCTGGGCTACGCGCCCACAGTCGGCCTGCGCGAGGGCCTCTCCCGCACCCTGGCCTGGTACCGCAATCCGGTGTGATACGCTGACCCGCCCCCCGGCATGCCGCGCTAACCTCCCTCTTCCATGATCAGGGACCCGCAGCAGCGCGCCGCCAACCGCCGCACTATCTTCATCATCGCAATCATCGTTGCGGCCCTGATGGCCGTACCGGTGACCCTGCGTCTCCTCGTCACTCCTGCCCCGGAACTCAATCGCACCGCCCGCGAACTCCTTCCCCCGGAGGCCTCACGCACCGAAGTCATCACGCTCTACGCCGGTTCGACACCCTGGCGGGACGCCGTTGCGGCAACGCTGCCCGCATACGCCTCAGCAATTGAGCGCTCCTACGGGGCGCGCCCCCCTCGGGGCCGCTCCTATGTTCCCGTCGAAGGCGTGCTCTTTGACCAGGAGGATGATTTCCGTCAGGCATGGACGCAGATCTTTGGCCGTGATGATCGCGCTCCCGGCCAGGTGGCCATCGGTCGGGATCGGTTCTTTTTGTACTACGTCGGCCTGGAGGGCGCTGAAGGCGCACGGCAGATTACACCCCGCCAGATCGCCGATGTCGCACACTGCTTCGGCTCGGCCGTCATGGAGCAATACCTCGGTGAGCGATATCGCTATGTGCCAATTTGGTACCGTGAAATCGGTTCGGAGATGGCCGCCGTTGCGGTCATGCCCGAAATCGTGAATGATGCGTGGCGAGTGCTTCTGACCGATGCTGCCGGCTCCCCGGTGGCCGCCGCGGAGGCGCCCGGCCTCATACCTGCCCCGGCCGCGTTTCAGGCTGCGCTTGAAAAGTGGCCCCTCGCTCCTCGCGACAACGCGCTGGTGACAATCATCGCGGGGGTCAATCTTGATGGACTGCGCGCCCCCGATTGGATCGCACTGGTCGATTCCGGCAACGACGTGGAAACCACGGTTCGCGCCGTATGGGGACGCTCCTGGGATGAACTCTTCGCGCTGCTCCGTCAGGAGGCCGCACGCCGCGCCACCGCCCTCCGCGCCCGGCAGTAGTCGCACCCGTCGCCCCGAATCCCTTACTTCAATGCTTTGCGCAGCGCATCGGCCCGGTCGGTCCGCTCCCACGAAAAACCGCCGTCCCGCTCAGGCGTGCGCCCGAAGTGGCCGCCGGTCGCAGTGCGCAGGTAGATCGGCTGGCGCAGCTTCAGGTGGTCAATGATCCCGCGTGGTGTCAGCGGGAATATGTCGCGCACCGCTGCCGCGATCTTCGCGTCTTCCACCTCTGCCGTGTTGAATGTGTCCACATACACGCTCACCGGCTCGGCCACTCCGATCGCATAGGACACCTGGACCTCGCATTGGTCGGCCAGGCCCGCCGCCACGATGTTCTTGGCGATGTACCGGCACATGTAGCACGCGGAGCGATCCACTTTGGATGGGTCTTTGCCCGAAAATGCGCCGCCCCCGTGTCGCCCGCGGCCTCCGTACGTGTCCACGATGATCTTCCGCCCCGTCAGCCCGGTGTCTCCCGTCGGCCCGCCGATCTCAAATCGCCCCGTCGGGTTGACGTGGCACACAATGTCGCTGTTCCACCACTTCGTACCCAGCACCGGCTTGATGATGTGCTGCATCACCAGGTCGCGCAGCTCCGGCTGCGCCTTGCCAGGCGACCATTGCGGACCGTGCTGCGTAGACAGCACCACCGCATCCACTCGCACCGGCACCCCGCGATCGTCATATTCAACAGTGACTTGGCTCTTCGCGTCCGGACGCAGATTGGGAATGATCCCTTTCCGCCGGACTTCCGCCTGACGCTCTGTCAGCCGGTGCGCCAGATCAATGGGCAGCGGCATCAGCGCGTCCGTCTCCCGGCAGGCGAATCCGAACATCATGCCCTGGTCGCCCGCACCGCCCGTGTCCACACCCATTGAGATATCTGCTGACTGCTGCCCGATCGCCACCAGCACAGCGCACGTCTTGGCCGCAAATCCCGTTTCCGGATCGGTGTAGCCGATTCCCTCGACCGTCTTGCGCACTATCGCGGGAATCTCGACATACGCGTTCGTCGTGATTTCCCCCGCCACGACGGCCATTCCTGTGGCTACCAAGGTCTCGCACGCTACACGCGCCGTGGCATCCTGCGCCAGGATCGCATCCAGCACCGCATCGGAAATCTGGTCCGCGATCTTGTCCGGATGGCCGCACGAGACCGATTCCGAAGTAAAGAGCCGGCCCGTCGCGTTCCGTTTTCCGTTCGCGGCTCGGCCCTGAGCCTGTGACTTCAGCGTTGTTTTCGTCTTTTTTGGCATGGGAGCGGTTGCTGCTGGTGCTGCGGAACTGGCGCACATGTGATGAATTTCCCTCTCGGATCATCCGTCAATCCGGATGAATTTGGCCTGCGGGTCGCCCTTGGGCAGGAGGGTAGGCCAATGTCGGCCTCTGAGGTTCTACGGCATAAAGCGACGGAAAATGTTGCAGCCGTTCACGCCGCCGAACCCGAACGCATTGGAAAGCACGCAGTTCACTGGCCGCGACTCCGCACGTCCCCGCACCACATGCAGCCCCTCAATGCAGGGGTCCGGGTCATCCAGGTTGATCACCGGCGGAACCGTATTGTGAATGATTGCCTGCACCGAGTTGACGCTGGCGATCGCCCCCGAGGCGCCGATGGGGTGTCCCATCATCGACTTTGGAGCCGTGATCGCGATCTTCGGAGCGTGCTCGCCGAACACGGCACGAATGGCGATCGCTTCCGCAGGGTCGCCGGTGTCCGTCGCCGTGGCATGTGCGAAAATCGTGTCGATTTCAGTCGGGGCGATCCCTGCGTTCCGAATCGCCGCCTGCATCGCGACCGCCGAACCGTCGCCTTCAGGATCCGGTGTGTAAAGGCTCGTCGCGTTTCCCGAGCCTCCCACCCCGATCACCTCGGCCCGGATCGGTGCGCCGCGCTGAAGCGCGTGCTCAAGCGTCTCGAGAACGAACACGCCTGCGCCTTCGCCGATGACGAAGCCTGACCGGTTCTTGTCAAAAGGCTTGCTCGCGTGGTGCGGATCCGTGTGATGCGTTGTCAACGCCCGCATCGCGTGCAGGAATCGGATGCAATAGTGATCGACAATTCCTTCCGCGCCGCCGGCAATCGCCACTTGGGCGTGCCCCCGCGCCAGCCAGCGGAAGGCGCGCTCGATCGCCTTCGTGCCCGAGCAGCACGCCGTTGAAATCGTCGACCGTGGGCCGTGCGCGCCGAAGTAATGTCCCATCACGCGCGACAACGCGTCGTACCGCAGCCGCTCCATCGTGTCTTGGGGATTGACCGCCCGTGGATCGTCCTTCCACACCACCGGGAAGATCCATTCCGTCAGGCACCAGTCGCCGTGCGCATTGGCCATCGACACCGCCGCGTCGCGCAGCATCGGATCCCGCGGCCGAAGACCGGCATGAAGCACCGCCTCCGTTCCCGCGACCAGGCCGAGGTTTGCGAATCGCGCGTTCTTTCCTGCGACCAGTTTGCCGAGGATCGATTCCGCGTCCAATCCCACCACCTGGCCCGCCACCTTGATTGGGTAGTCCAGATCACCGAATATGGAGATGCGCCGCACGCCGGATTGCCCATTCGCAAGGCTGGTCCACGTCTCCGCCGCGTTCAGGCCGATGCACGTCACCAGGCCGTAGCCCGTGACCACAACCCGATTTCGACCTTTTGCATCTTGCAATCGCACGCAGTGACTCTCCGCCCGGTTCGCCTCCCGGGACCATGACAATAGCGCATCGCGCCGAATTATTCGTCCGCGCCCGCCCCGCCTCTCTCCATCGACGAAGTGCACGTCGGAATGAAATGGCCCCGCTCCTCACGATTCCTGCGCAAGTTCTGCACGACTCAATAACCGATCCCGCGTCATTTCCTCATCCGTGCTCCCCGGGCTCGTCAACGTGAACCGCCGCCTCGCCGATCTGTGTTTGGATGCGGACATTGTCCTATTGTTCGCGTTTCTGGTGTCCTCGCGTCGGGGGTGAACGAAAGTAGCAGCGTTGTATCATGCGTGAATTCTGGGAACTTTGCCGCCGGGCCCTCAAGTACCGGTGGCGCATCCTCCTTGGCTTTACTGCCGCCCTCCTCAGTGCGGCCTGCGGTGCCCTCGGGCTCGCCGCCTTCATGCCCATCCTCAAGGTCCTCTTCGCGACAGAATCCAAGACGACCTTTCACGACTTCGTCGCCAACCTCGATGCCGGCAAGGCCCACGGCTGGATTCCGGATTGGTTCATTAACGCGATTCCCGTCGATCGTTACCAGGGCTTTCTCATGCTCCTGGCCCTGGTCCTCTCGATTTCGATCTTTGGTGCGCTCATGCGCATCGTGCAGTACTACGTCGTAATGTGGATCACGATTCAGACGATCAACGACATCCGCGTCACGATCTTCGGCCGCATGATGCGCCTTCCCATCAGCAGCCTCCAATCCTCCACCATGCCTGTGACCGAAAAGGTCAGCCGCCTGATTCGTGATACCAATCAGCTCCAGCGCGGCATGCTCGCCCTCTCCGGCAAAACCCTGGCCGAAGCCCTCAAAGGCATCGGCGCTGTCACCGTCGCCGTCCTTTACAATTGGCAGCTCTCCGTGATCGCTCTGCTGGCGGCCCCCTTCCTCGTCGGGTTTTACCGCTGGCATGGCAAACGCCTCCGTCGCGCCGCCCGGGCCGTCCTTGCCCAGTCTGCACGCATGCTGTCCACAATCACCCAGTCGCTTCAGGGCGTCCGCGTCGTCAAAGTCCACGCCGCCGAACGCTTTGAAGTGGGCCGCCTCCGGCGCGTCACCGAAGATGTGATGGCCGCTGACCTCCCCCTCCGCTGGGCGAAATCCACTGCCTCCCCCATGATTGAGATCATGGCTTTTACGACATTCTGCGGCGTCTCCGCCTGGGCCTATTGGCGCGTCGTGCAGGGAACCATGGACCCCGCCGTTGTCCTCAACACGCTCCTGGCGCTCGGCGTTGGCATCATGTCCCTGCGTCAGTTCACCTTCATGTACACCGAAGTCCATGAGTCGGCCGCCGCTGCCGAACGCCTCCAGGAGTCCTACAACCTCACCCCCGAGCGTCCGCACGGCGAGATGAAGCCCCACCTCAACCGCTGCGTTTCTGACATTACCTTCAAGGACATCTGGTTCACCTATCCCGGCGCCGAGAAGCCTGCGCTGCGCGGCATCAACCTCCGTATCGGCGCGGGCCAGACCTTCGCCTTTGTCGGCCCGAACGGATGCGGCAAGACCACCCTCCTCGCGCTCCTTCCCCACCTCTACCCCACGACCAAGGGGCACGTGCTCATTGACGGCAATGACATCGAGAAATTCAACCTGCGCAGCCTCCGCAAGCAGATTGCCGTCGTCACTCAGGAAACCGTCCTCTTCAACGACACCATCGCCAACAACGTCACCTACGGACTTTCCAACATCCCTCGCAGCCAGGTTGAAGAGGTCGCCCGCCGCGCATACGCGGACCAGTTCATCCTCGACAAGCCCCAGGGCTACGACACCGTCCTCGGAGAACAGGGACTCGGCCTTTCCGGCGGCCAGCGCCAGCGCCTGGCCATCGCCCGCGCCATGCTTCGCGATCCTGCCATCCTCATCCTCGACGAAGCCACGAGCATGATCGACGCCGAGACCGAGGCGCTGATCACCAAGGCCCTCGACGGATTCTGCAAGGGGCGCACCTCGCTGGTCATTGCCCACCGCCTCAGCACGGTTGTCAACGCTGACCAGATTGTCGTCATGAACTTCGGCCAGATCGTCGATCAGGGAACGCACTCCGAGCTTCTGGATCGCTGCGTCCTGTATCAACAGCTTTGCAAAACGCAACTGGTCAGCGACGACGGTGAAGACAACACCGGCGGCAGCCCGGTTCTGGCATCCCCGAGCCCCAAAGCGCCCGACAGCGACCTTGCCAAGCTCATCGCCGACGATGAAATGTGATCTCCGGATGGCGCTGAACGTGTCGCAATGGCAAGCGACGGATCGCCTCTTTACCTATGATTGAGGCTCGTGGCGCTCGGAGTCTCGGAGAATCGCATGCCTGCCCCTCAGCCTGCTTCAACAGAGCCCTCTTTGCCCTCGGAAACCGGCGCAGCCGCCGCCTCCAAAATCGCTTTCAAGGACATTCGGCTCAAGCCTTTTGGTGTCGAAGACCTCGATGCCCTTCCCGCGCTGCTTCGCGATTGCCTCGGCAGAGACGAACCCGCCTCGTGGCTCCGCTGGAAGTTCTTCGAGAACCCCTTTGGCGGGATGCTCGGCTTCATCGTCGCGTATCACGGCGATCGCCTGGTCGGCTTCATCGGCGCCAACCCAGTCCCTTTTTCGCTCGATGGCGAACTCTCCATGGTCTATCAGCACCAGGACACCGCCATCGCGGAAGATGCCCGTTCCCTGGCCCTGCTTCGCGGGATGACCAAGGCCGCCGAAGCACTCCAGGGCGAAGACGGGTCCGTTCGCTTGACCTATTCAATCACCACGCCGCACATGCGCGAACTTGTCACCAAGCGCATGAAGTACACCGTCGTCTGGGAAAACCTCAAGATGGTGAAACTCCTCTCGCTGCGCGGCTACGTGAGCAAGGCCACCCGCTCCGCCGCACTCACGCGCCTGATGCCTGGCCCCCTGGGGCGCTCCTTCAAGGCCCCCGCCTCCATGTCCGGTGAGGTTCGGCCTGTCTCTCGATTTGGTCCCGAGTTCGATGAGTTCTGGAAACACGCGAATCGGCCCGGCGACGAGTTCGGCCGCGTCTTCCCCTGGCAGGACTCGCGCTGGCTCAATTACAAGTTCTTCGGCGATGAGGTCGTCGCTTTCGAACCGTTCGCATATTTCGAGGGCGGCAAGGTCATCGGGTATCTCGTCTTGAATGTGACTCGCCTCGACGTGCGCATCGGCTACATCGACGCCCTCTGGGCCCTTCCGGGCCGTCAAGACGTCATCACGCTTCTTAGTGATTTCGCGTTGGCCACCCTCACCCAGCGCAAATGCGATCAGGTCAGTTGCTGGACCCGCCCCGATGCTCCCCTGGGGAAGGCCCTGGCGGATCGCGGGCTCCAGGTCCGCCCCACGCCCCAGTGCCTCTCCATCAAGCAGCTCGCGCCCGGCATGGGTGACCTCGGGCTGGTCGGTTCCCACTGGAACCTGCAGCGCGGTCACACCTACTACACCTCTCTGGGTCACCTGTCCGCCGAGGCCGGCCAGCAGCGACTGTACAAGGCCAAGGCCGCTCGCGATGAGCAACGCTCACGCAAACTGCGCGAGAAGTCCGGCGACTGACTCTCCCCCTCGGTCCTGTTCAAACCTCCAGCGCTCCCAGCAGCGGCCGCATCGTCGGCAGTTCCCTGTGCAGCACCGTCCTCACATACGCGGCCAGCAGTCGATTCGCTCGCTCTACTGAGGTTGCATCAGCGTTCATTGCCGTGGCTTCGCCCCCGGTACATTGCTCTGCTTCCCTCAGCGCTGCCACTGTCTCAGCCCGCACTCGCCAGATGTCCGACAGCCGCGAGTTTGCCTCCGTGTCATCCACCAGCCCGCCCGCGCTGGCTGAAAAGTGCAGTGTGCCCGCCATCCCGATCGCCTTCCCAGTTCGCGCATCCCGGTCCACGATCGGCTGGAATCCGCTCTCCCGCAGCGCAGCCCACTGCAGCCGCAGCACGACCCTGCCCATTGCCTGGTCACCGCTCTGCAGCCCTCGCAGGCACTCCACCAGCGCATCGTACAGCGCGGGATGCGGATCCTGCTCTTGCAGCAACGAACCCGTCAGATCGGCAAAGTACATCGCCGCGTTGAACCCGCGCAGCGATCGCGCTGTCGCGGGAAAAATCTCCAGCAGATTCCAGTCCGTCAGCGTCGCCAGGTCCCTGCCGCTCTTGAGCGATGCTCCGATTTCCCCGCGCGTCAGCAGCTCGATACCCCCCGAGAAACTCCCCTTCTCGCGCCGCGCGCCTTTCGCCAGGCCGCGGATCAGCCCGTGTTCCCGCATGAACAGCCACACCGTCTGACTCGTTTCCGAGAAATCCCAGTGGCGGATGCACACAGCCTCGTCGCGGATCATCGGCATGAATCGAACGGTCCAGCCTGGACAAAAATTAATGTCGTTCCCGCGGCGATGAGAACTTCAGGTGCCGGCAGGTGCGGTCAACGTCGCAACTGTACACCTGTCTCACGCATCGACTCCCGCCCAGCGCCGGCGCGCACGTGTGTACTCTTCGGGAGTGTTCATCGTCAGCACTGTGCCCTCATCCTCCACCGGCAGTCGGACCCGCTTGTGGGGGTTCTCTCGCCAGTATTGTGCCAGCCCGCCCTCTCCCCGCCAGCCCGCAATCTCTTCCCACAATGACCTTGGGATCAGCACGGGGTGTCCCCCTTTGCCGTGGTACACTGGCATGACTGCAGCGTCTTCCCTGGCCCCGTCGAGAACCGCCTGCACCGTCCCTGCATGCACCACCGGGTGATCTCCGGGATGGACAAGCGCGTGCGAGATGTGTCCTGCTCCGCGAGTGAGCGACTCCAGTCCCGCGCGCAGGGAATCCATCTGTTCCGCCCTGCCATCCACCCGGATCTCGTGGTACGCAATCCCCGCCAACGCATTCGCCACGCCTGCCGACTCCTCGTCCACCGTCACGTGGACGCCGCCTCGCGCCGCCGCCATCAGGCTCTCCGCCGCGCAGCGGATCACGCTCGTTCCGTCCGCGCGCCACGCAAGCAGCATCTTGGCAGTCCCCATTCGGCGCGACCTCCCGCCCGCCAGCACCAGGACCGCGACCTCTTCTGCCCGCACGCACAGTCCGCCCATGCCGCTGTCCTCAGAACTTGATCTGCGCACCGAGCATCAGCCCCGCCAGCCGCCCGTCGAACTCGTACGCACTCGCCGCCGAATCGTCATCCACCGAGAAGTCGAGCTGGTGGTAGCCGAAGGTCAATCCCACATTCGGGTTCAAAAACCAGTTGATCGTGAAGTCCACGCCCACCGTGGACAGATCGCCGTCTCCTGCGATCGGGAACCCGCCCGTTACCGTGAGCCCCACGTCCCACATCGTGCCGCCTGGCTCGCCCGCGTCCGTGACCACGGACAACCGCACCCCGCCTTCCAGCGCCGCACTCCACTCGTCGTATTCCGCCAGGCTGCCCCCCGACGGCAGCACAGTGTGGTCGATATTCAGGCCCCGCCCGCCCACGAATGCATGAAGACGCAGATCGGTGCGCTCCGATTCGGTCAGCAGGTTCTCGAACAGGTCGTAGCCCACATAGGCAGCCAGGTTCGTCGCGCCGAATTCGCTGTGCACGTCCGTGCCCGATCCGACCACAGTCCCGTTGAGTGTGATGGGCCCGCTCAGCGTCGTGTCCGCCTCCGCGTTCGTGTCGAACAGATTCACGAACACGAGCCATCGGTCTTTGCGCCAGTCGATTTCACCCAGGAATGACGCTTCACCATCATCCAACCCGAGGTCGTCATCGACATTCAGGGTCGTTGCGCCCCCGCCCCCGAAATCCGCATCTCCCGACAGCGAGGCGAACCACACATCCGCTCGCACCGCAAATTCTCCGATCTCCGCGCTGCTTCCGGGCTCTTCCGCTTCTGACTGCTCCTGCGCGTGGGCCGCCGAGCATGCCAGCAGTCCCGCCAGCAAGCCCCTGTGCATGGCGAACCTTACCATGCGCGCGCGATCCATAAGTTCCTTCATGTCGCCGACTCCTTCGAAAGTACGTCCGCCAGCGTAGCCCTCTGGTTCGGCCCTGCAATCGCCGTTCCCTCCATTTTCTTCCCGAGATTGAAAAAGAAAAAAAAGCCGCCTTTTCTCAACCGCGCGCAGCCCCCGCTCGTATAAGTCATCAGCACGCTCGGCGTGTCTCGTGGGTGATCTTGGATGGTCCTGCTCTACTGAGGAATTGACCGTGATCACCACCCGCGCAGCGCTCGACTCTCTCAATCAAATCCGCTCCCGCCTCCTGCAGACGCCGGAAGTCTTCGCCGTCATGCTCGATGCGCTTCCGGGTGATTTCGCCGACTGGCGCCCCAGTGACGATCGCTGGAGCTTGCAGGAGATTCTCAAGCACCTGCTGCTCTGCGAACTGCACGTCTTCCGTCCCCGCGCCTTGGCGCTGCTCAATGGCAGCCGCCCCGTCCTCCCTGCGGTCGATCCCGACTCGCTCCTGCGCGACCACGGATCGGACTTCCCAGATGACCCTGAGCTGTTGCTCGAAATCTGGCGTGTCGAGCGTGCTGAATCCCTCGAACTCCTTCACAATGCCACTGAAACTGACATGACTCGGGTCGCAGTTCACGCCCAGGCCGGGCTCATCACCCTGAGCGAACTGATGCACAAGTGGATCTGTCACGATTTCGAACACCTCCGCCAGATTTCGCGCTATGCGGTTTGGTACGAAGCCCCCTCCACCGGCCCGCTTCGCAAACTCATTTCCGACTCCGCTCCTGCCGCGCAGAACTTGTGATCCTGCTCGATAAGCAGGCGGCAATGGCATCTGAGCCCCCTAAAATCTGGTCATGTCCTCCACGGCCCGCCAGACTGCTCCCCGCATCGCCTGCGCCCTCTCGCAGGACGAAAGCGCCGACCGTGCGCTCCAGTCCATCATCGAGTCCGTTGCCCCTGAAATGGAAGGGGCCACCGACTTGGCCATCCTCTTCTTCACAGGCGCCCACGCCGCTCACGCCGGCCGCTTGGTGAGCATGGTTCACGATGCGCTGGCGCCCGGACTCTTGCTGGGCGTCTCGGCTGGCGGCGTCGTCGGCACCGCCAAGGACGGGGCCAAAGAGGTGGAGTCCGGCCCCGCGATTTCTCTCTTTGCCGGCCGCTTTCCCGGCGCCCAGGTCCACGGCTTTACCGACCGTGATCTCGACTGGCCCGCCACCGAGCACGAACCGGAGCGCCTCCGCTCCGCCCTTGGAATCGAGAACCAGCCTCGCGGCCTCCTCCTCCTGGCTGATCCATTTACCCCTCTGACGCGTTTCCTGCCGTCGCTTTCATCCGCGCTGGCCGCCAACCCCGATCACGCGTTCACTCCCATCTTCGGCGGCATCGCCTCCCTCGGCCGCCGCCACGGTGAGAACCGCTTCATCTATCAGGATGAGGTCCGCGTCGGCGGCATCGTCGGCGCCTCCTTCTCCGGCTCGTTGCGCATCGACGCCCTCGTCAGCCAGGGATGCCGCCCCATTGGTCGCCCCCTCGTCGTGACCGCCGCACGCCACAACATGATCGAGGCCCTTGCGGGTCGTCCCGCCCTCGAAGTCCTTCAGGACGTGGTCGCCGAGGTCGCCGAGGCGGACCGCAACCGGCTCCAGCACGACGGCCTGTTCATCGGCCGCGTCGTCAATGAATACCAGCCCCGCTTCGGGCGCGGCGACTTCCTGATTCGCCCCGTCGTCGACATCGAACGCAACGCCGGATCCATCGCCGTCGGCGATCTCATGCGCGTTGGTCAGACCATCCAGTTCCACGTCCGCGACTCCCGCACCGCCGAAGAAGACTTGGAGCTTCTGCTCTCCGCCCAGCAGTTTGACGACCCGCCCGCCGGCGCCCTGCTCTTTACCTGCAATGGTCGGGGTCGCCGCTTTTTTGGTGCCGAAAGCCACGACGCCGCAGCCATACAGCGAGCCCTTCCGGGCGCACCCATTGGAGGATTCTTCGCCGCCGGCGAGATCGGCTCCGTAGGCCATCAGGCCTTCCTGCACGGACACACCGCCAGCGTCGCCCTGTTCCGATCGATGTGACCGGCCGTTGCGTGGAGCCCTGTTCCTCTCAGTTCCCCGCATCATTCCAGTTCGCGACGACCTTCAGGAATGCCGGATCCTTCGCCTCCACATGCCCGTCAATGAACAGTGCATTGGACGATCGCTGTCCATAGTGTCGCCGTGCCGACAGACGCGCGACATTTCCCCCGTAGAAGTTCGACGGCCCCTCCGGTCCGTCAATGTGCACTTCCTGGTACAGGTCGTAGAAGTGATCATCCTGGTCCCAGTCCTTCACCGCGTCCGCAATCGAGTTATCCACGTCGTCGGTGAAATCCGTCATATACAGCCCCGAGGCCGGCCTGCGGAAACGGTCGATCAAGGATGTCTCCTGCCGTCCCGTGCCCACGATCTTGTTATCCCGATCCAGTTTGATGCCGTTATTAATATACTGCACCTGATGCTTGGTATTGGGATGCGAAGGGCACTTGTAGATGCGCACATCCGCAAACGTCTGGTGCTCCCACCCGCGGTTCTTGAGATCAGAGGCCGGAAACGGCGCCTTGTTGTCGTCACGCACCGGATCCTTGTCCATGACGTACTTCCACAATGCCCTGGGCCATGGATAGAAGAACTTGCCGTTCAGTTCGTCCGAGCCTTCACGCGGAATGAAGTCCCGATTGTCGCTCGCATACAAGGTCAGTCCCGTGACGATTTGCTTCAGATTCGACCCGCATGTTCCCGCTTTCCCCGCTTCGCGCGCTGCACTGAGCGCCGGCAGCAGAAGTCCGATTAGAAGCGCAATGATCGCGATGACCACCAGCAGCTCCACGAGAGTGAACGCGCTTCGTGCGGCACGGGGCAGAAGTGACGGCATGAGTGGCTCCATTCGATTGCGGTAGGGTGGACGCGCCTGCCAGGCGGCGCCTCGCAGTCGTGTCACCCAAAGTAATGCGCGCCGCAGAAACGTTGTCAATTCTGCGCCGTCGAATTCACCATAACTGAGCGCGCCCCTGACATTGTGAGGACTCCCATGCACTCTCCGCACAGCCTGATCACATGAGTTGGGCCTGCTCTTCGCAAAGCGCGCGGGTTGCCGCGCCGTGACTCATGTGTGGGCTGCGAGAAAGTCTGGTGAGCAATGAAGTAATTCAGCCCGACACACTTGCAGTGTTATGAATGGCACGGCATGATGGCATCTCATGCGCGGCGCCTGTCACGCCGCGCCTCTCGTCTCCGGCCTGTCGTACCGGAGAACTATCCGCAGCAAGCAGATGAAGGAGTGGAACTATGGCAAGCAGAAAGCAATGGACCCGTCGGAATCAAGTGCTCAAAGCCCTCGGTGCGGCGTCGCCGCTGGTCGCCGGCCTGGGAGCAGGTCGCGCCCTCGCGGGTGACACCTTCAACATCAACGGGGGTGAAGTGAACATCAGCGGCGCGACGCTGTTTCGCGATTTCTTCGCCGGTAAGGCCTCAACCAACGATTGGAACGACTTCGATAACGACGGCGTCAAATATCCCAACGTGGACCAGTTGGCCGCCGACTACACCCCCGGCCAGGGATCGCTTAACACCTGGTGGCTCGTCCAATATCGCTCCGTGGGCTCCCTCAATGGCCTCGATGAATTCGTTGATTGGCAACTCTGCCGCGAACTTCCCGTCTCTATCCCCTCCGAGGTCGGTTTCCTCAACCGCTACACCTGGGCGAATGTGGGCGTCATTCAGACCCCCCTCGAATACCGTTGCGGCCCCACCGGAACTCCCTATTGCCCTTCCTCCATCGACTTGGCGTCCATCGATGTCCCCACCAAGTGGGCGACTGTCGGTGATCAGGGCAACCCAGCGTGGAATCTCAAGCCCGGTGCCTCCGGGTACGGGCTGAATCCCGACCGCTCCAACAATCTCTGCACCATCGAGGGCGAGCCTAATGAACTCGTCTCCCTTGAGCGCAACTGCGCCCCGTTTGCCGGCGGCCGCTCCCTCAACACCAACACCGATAATCCCGACCGCAACACCGTCTATGACACCACCGTCGCTCTGTCTCCGGTCGCGTACATTGTCAACCGCGGCACGGGCCTCCAGAATGTTCGCGTCACCGACATGCAGTATCTCTTTGTGGCAGGCCGCATGCCCAATGGTGAAAACCTGCGCGCCGCCACCCGCGATGCCGGCTCCGGCACGCGCAACGCCAGCATGAATCCCTCCGGCATCGACCCCTCTTGGGGCGTCGGGGACCACAAGGGCATCTTCATCAATACCACCACACCCACCAACGTCGGGCCCTGCACGCAGGTGAACAACTGCGGCAGCTCCAGCATCATCGAGAATGCCGTCCAGCAGCACCGCCTCGCCGTCGGCTACACCGGGCTTGCCGGTCCCAGCCGGGCCGCCAACGACGCGTTCGTGGGGCGATATGAGATCGTCAACACCATGAACGATCACGTCGGCGGGACGCTCTTCGTGCGCCCCACCATCAACACCGTCATTGACAATGCGGATCCGAACACCGGCTACCGCATCGGCGCCTCGCAGACGCTTGTCAGCCGTGGCGATCCTTTCGAGACCGATTCGAACGCGGACTGGTATGTCCAGAATCGTGCCGCCGCCGACTACATCAAGAACATCATGTTCAGCATCGCCCAGTTCGATCCCAACCTCCCCGGCAATCCCGACAACTACTCACCCGCCCAGTTCCTGGCGACTCGCTTCTTCCTTGAGCAGGGCTGCGATCGCGCCCCCACGCTCAATGATCCCACGGTGTGGGTCCAGTCTCCCGACTTCAACCAGGGACTGCAGAATTTCATCCGCGCCAACATCACCTTGATCGACTCGGTGAATCGCGACACCCCCGCCTACGGCTCCATCAACAAGGCAGGTCTTGTTCCGGTGCGCAATGCCGGCTCCTATTCCGATGGCGGCACCGCAGCCTACCTCTACAACGTCAACGGTGTGCCCCAGACGCCCATTGCCGGTGGCAAGAAACTCGCCGAGCGCAATCGCATTCAGGGCGACTTCAACTTCGACGGCACGCGCAATCTCAATGACGCCGCCGGCCTGATGCTCGCCCTCACCGACCCCCTCAACTATGAGAGCGGATCCGTGTGGCCAGGCGACCCCGGCGATCAGTCCGCCAACGTCGTCATCGTCAACGTCATCGGCGACTTCAATGGTGACGGCAACTTCGATGCGGGCGATGCACGCTACTTTGCCGACGGCCTCGCCATCGATACCGGCTCCCAGAAACTCGACCGCAAGAAGGGCTTCACTCAGATCGATCAGCAGTGGGCTTCTCTGACCGGAGACACCAATTTCTTCGACACCGTGCTCGCCTCCGGTAAGCCCTACTCCGCAGGCGATTCCCGCGGCGATGTGGCCGGCAGCGGCGAACCCTCCAAGGGGGCTGATCCAGCCGGCTTCGACGGCATCGTGGACGGCGCGGACATCTCCTATGTCTACGCCAATTTCGGCATCTGGTCTGATCTCAATGACGCCGCCGCCATTGACCTCTCCTGCGATATGAACGGCGACCTCAAGGTCGATCAGGCCGACGTCGATGAGATCATCAACACCATCCTCTGCACCGTCGCGGGCGATGCCAATCTCTCGGGAATCTGCGATGCCGCCGACTTGGCGATCTGCCAGGCCAACCAAGGTCTTGCCGGCGGATGGTCTCAGGGTGACTTCAACGGCGATGGCATCGTGAACGCCGCCGATCTCGCGATCTGTCAGGCCAATCAGGGACAGGAAGGTGACTGCTTCTCCACCGCCCTTACCCTTACCTACAACGGCCCCGTCTGCCCCGGCCCGGTCTCTGTGACCGCTGCCAACGCGACCCCCAGCGGCAATGTGGCTCTCATTTTCGCCGCCAATCAGGGGTCCTTCGTGATTCCCAGCGGCAACCCCTGTGCGGGAACCACGCTCGGTCTCGGCTCCAGTTCCATCCAGTTGATACAGACCAAACGCGCCGCCTCCAACGGTTCCGTGACCTTCAGCGGTCCCGCCAACGCCAGCGCCTGCAACCGCTTCCTCCAGGTGGTCGATCTCTCCTCCTGCGAAACGTCCAACGTCGCCCGTATCTCTCCCTGAGAGAATCACCTCACAGCGACCGATTCGAACACGGTCACCTGATTCGTTGGACTCACACGCATTCGCCCCGGGTTTCCTCAGGAGACCCGGGGCGATTTTCTGTGCGCTCCGCAAGCTCCCCACCCCGCATTCCCGCTTCGCCCGCCTGAACCAAGTTCCACTCCCCGCCCGCATCTACCATGATGCTCATCCCCATCTGGAGTACCCCATGCGATACCGCACCGCGCTGATGGCCATTCCGTTCCTCTGTCTGCCGACCACGCTTCTCGCCTTCTCCGACAACGAGGCCCCCGCCCCGCTCCGCCTTCCCGCCCTGTTCTCTGACCACATGGTCCTCCAGCAGTCCGCCGATGTAAATCTCTGGGGGTGGGCGGCGCCGGGTTCAACCATCACGCTCCGTCCCTCCTGGATCAAGGATCCGCTTTCCGTCTCCGTCAGCCCGGATGGTTCTTGGAGCGTCAAGGTGCGCACCCCCTCCGCATCCTTCGAGTCGCGCAGCCTCGAAATCTCCGATGGGTCCACCACCCGCACCGTGTCGGATTTGCTCATCGGTGAGGTGTGGGTCTGCTCCGGCCAGTCCAACATGGAGATGCAGCTCCAGCAGGTCGCCAACGGCGCCGCCGAGGCCGCAGCCGCCGACCTTCCCAACATCCGCCTCTTTATGGTCCCCAACGTCACTTCCCTCACACCCGAATCCGACGTGAAGGCTGCTTGGACCACCTGCACCCCAACTACCGCTGCCCCCTTCAGCGCCGTCGCATTCCATTTTGCCAAGGACCTTCAGCAACGCCTCAATGTCCCCATCGGGCTCATTGAATCTGACTGGGGCGGTACGCCCGCCGAATCCTGGACCAGCGCCGCCGGCCTCGCGCCTCTCCATGATTTCGATCCCCAACTCAACATGATCCGCGAGGCATTCGCCGATCCCGCCTACGTCGAGCGCGCCAGCAAGGAAATCCTCAGCCGCTGGCTCACCGCGCTCGATGCTGCTGACCCGGGCATGAACGGCGCCGTCCGCTGGAACGATCCCGCGTTCGACGACTCCCAATGGGCCTCCACCCCCGTCCCCGCCCGTTGGACCGGTGATCTCGAGAACTTCGATGGCTTCGCGTGGTGCCGATACTCCTTCAACCTCCCGAAGGATTGGGCCGCCACAGATGTGACCCTTGAACTCGGCCCCATCGACGACTCCGATATGACCTGGCTGAACGGCACGCTCCTCGGCCACACCATGAACGATGGACAGTGGCTGTCCCCGCGTCAGTATGCTGTTCCCAAGTCCGTCCTCAAGACGGGCCGCAACACCATCGCGGTCCGCGTGTACGACACCGGCGCTCACGGTGGAATCTGGGGCCAGCCGGACCAACTCCGCTTGCTCGCCTCCGACGGCAAGTCCATTCCCCTGGCTGGCGAATGGAAACTGCAAGCGTCCATCCCCCTGCAATCACTTCCCCCGCGCCCCTGGACTCCTGCCAGTCTCAACGGCCCGTGGACTCCGACCGCCATTTACAACGGCATGATCGCTCCGCTTGTCAATTACACCATTCGCGGCGCCATCTGGTATCAGGGTGAGTCGAATCGCGACCGCGCCTTCCAGTACCGCACCCTCTTCCCCGCGATGATCTCCGACTGGCGCGCTCAGTGGAAACAGGGCGACTTCCCGTTCTACTTTGTCCAGATCGCGCCCTTCGCCTACCTCAACGACACGGGCGAAGCCGCGGAACTCCGCGAAGCCCAGTTCCTCACGATGAGGAATCTCCCCAACACAGGTATGGCCGTTACCATGGACATCGGTGCCGTCTTCGACATTCACCCTCAGGACAAGAAAAACGTTGGCCTTCGCTTGGCGCGTTGGGCCTTGAATAAGACCTACGGCAAGATCGACGTCATTCCCTCCGGCCCCATCTACGCCGGCATGAAGATCGAAGGCGGCTCAGTCCGCCTCTCCTTTGAGTACGCTTCAGGTTTGATGGCCTCCGACGGCAAGGAACTGGCCAACTTCACGATCGCCGGGGATGATCGCAAATTCGTCCCTGCTCTGGCACGCATCGATGGCGACACCATCCTCGTCTCTGCCGCCGCCGTCCCCAATCCCGTCGCCGTTCGCTTCGCATGGGGACCTGCCGATTTCCCCAACCTTGCCAATGGCGCCGGTCTCCCCGCCTCCTCGTTCCGTACCGATGACTGGCCCATGCTCACCGCTCCGCGGAAGTAGACCCCGCCCCAGTCCATCCCCAAAAACACCAAAACCCCGTTCCACAAACGGGGTTTTTTCCTTCCTGGCGGTCGCGAAAGCGGGTGAAGGGACTTGAACCCTCGACATTCACGTTGGCAACGTGACGCTCTACCACTGAGCTACACCCGCATGGCAGACCCTGAGTATATCGACCACATCCGCACTGACAATCACCGCCCCTTCGTCACGGGTCGCCTGCTTCTTCCGCCCATAATGACGGTATGATTCACCTTTGTCCACCTGCGCCGCTTCGCACCGGCGCGCCGTATTTGCGTCCCTCCACCCGCTCGGGAGATCCTTCGATGAATTGGCATTTCCACAGCCTCCGCAGCCTTCTGGCTCTTTCTCTCACCGCTGGCCTGCTCACGATGGCCGCATGCGAAAAGAAGTCTGATGCGCCCGCGACGCCTTCCGCACCCGCTGGCTCCAGCACCAGCGCCCCATCCCAGAACCCCGATGCCAACGCGTCCGGTGATCCCGCTTCCTCTGACTCTGCATCCGAGTCCGGCCCCGCCTCCGCCGACACCATCCTCATCGGCGAATATGGCTCCATGACCGGCTCCGAAGCCACTTTCGGCCAGTCCACCCACAACGGCATCCAACTCGCCATCGATGAGATCAACGCCGCCGGCGGCGTCAAGGGCAAGAAACTCGCTCTCAAGACCTACGACGATCAGGGCAAGCAGGCCGAAGCCAAGACCGCAGTCACGCGCCTCATCACTGATGACAAGGTCGTCGCCGTTCTCGGCGAAGTCGCATCCTCTCTCTCGATCGCAGGCGGCGAAGTCGCCCAGAAGTACGGCGTCCCCATGGTGACCCCCTCCTCGACCAACCCCCGCGTCACCCAGGTCGGTGACATGATCTTCCGCGTCTGCTTCATCGATCCCTTCCAGGGATTTGTCATGGCCAAGTTCGCCAGAGAGAATCTCAAGTTCGATAACGTCGGCATCCTCTATGACCAGGGCCAGGCGTACTCCAGCGGCCTCAAGACCGACTTCACCAAGCATTTCACCAAGTTGGGCGGCAAGATCGTCACCGAGCAGGCCTACACCGGCGGCGACTCCGACTTCGGCGCTCAACTCACCGCCATCCGCTCCGCCAATCCCCAGGCCATCTTCATCCCCGGTTACTACACCGATGTCGCGGCCATCGCCCTTCAGGCTCGCAAGCTCGGAATCACCGCCGTCCTCATGGGTGGCGACGGCTGGGATTCGCCTCAACTCTCCGCCATCGGCGGCGCAGCGATTGAGGGTGCCTACTTCTCCAATCACTACTCCCATGAGGAGCAGCGCCCCGAGGTGCAGGACTTCGTCTCCAAATTCCAGGCCAGGTACAACGTCGTCCCCGACGGCCTGGCCGCGATGGGCTATGACGCCGCCCGGCTCCTGGCCGATGCGATGGGTCGCGCACCCTCGATCTCCGGCAAGGACATCGCCGCCGCACTGGCCGCAACCAAGGAGTTCCCCGGCGTGACCGGCCGCATCTCCATGGACGCCCAGCGCAACGCGCAGAAGCCCGCCGTTGTCCTCCAAGTGAAAGACGGCAAGTACTCCTATGTCGCGACGATCCAGCCAGAGAAGAACTGAGTCCTTCGACTCCTTCTCTCCTCAACGCAGAGCCTCGGACTATCGATCGTGACCATCTTCCTGCAGACGTTACTCGACGGAATCGCCGTGGGAAGCCTCTACGGGCTCATCGCCCTTGGCTACACCATGGTCTATGGCATTCTGCAGTTCATCAATTTCGCGCATAGCGACATCTTCATGCTCGGCGCGTGGATTTCGTACACGATTTCCTCCTTCACGATTTCGCGCCTCGCCGGGGCCGACGGCCAGATTCCCGAAGGCCCCCTCTTCTACATTCTCCTCCCGCTCCTCACCATCCTCGGTGCGATGGCCGCCTGCGGCCTGATCGGCTTTTTCGTCGAGCGCGGCGCGTACCGCCCCCTCCGCAAGGCTCCTCGGCTCAACGTCCTCATCACCGCCATCGGCGTCTCCCTCTTCCTCCAGAACGTCGGCCAACTCCCCTGGCTCTTTGGCACCCAGCCGCGCGGCTTCCCCGATGTCCTGCCCGATACGACTCTTTTCACAGTCGCCGGCGTCCAGGTCCATGTCGTCGATGTCATCGTCATCTTCGGCACCATGGCCCTCATGCTCGCCCTCGAGTGGCTCGTCCATCGCACCAAGCTCGGCATGGCCATGCGCGCCGTCTCCTACGACACCCGCGTCGCCTCACTCATGGGCGTGAATGTCGACCGCGTCATCTCCTTCACCTTCGTCCTCGGGTCCTCCCTCGCCGCCGCCGCCGGCTTCCTCTACGCCGCCAAGTACCACAAGCTCGGCCAGCCCGCCGACGCCACCTGGGTCCTCCTGGGCCTCAAGGCCTTCGTCGCCGCCGTGGTCGGCGGAATCGGCAACATCCGCGGCGCCATGCTCGGCGGCCTCGCCATCGGCCTCATCGAGTTCTTCGGCAAGGCCTACATCGAGCCTGCCTACGCCGACGTCTATGTCTTCTCCATCCTCATCGCCGTCCTCCTCTTCAAGCCCACCGGCATCCTCGGCAAACGCCTCATCGAAAAAGTCTGAGCCGCCTCCCCCATGTCCCCGCCGCCGACGCCATCCTCTTCTTCCTCCGGCAGCCTGATGCGCTGCCTCGGCTCCAACGCGCTCTTCTTCGTCCTCACTCTCGCCTGCGCCACCGCGCTCAATTACTTCATCAAGGACGACATTCAGACCGGCTACGCCAACAAACTCTTCACCGACTTCGGCATCAACGTCATCCTCGCCGTTTCCCTCACCATGGTGAACGGGTTCACCGGCCAGTTCTCCATGGGCCACGCAGGCTTTATGGCCGTCGGCGGCTACGTCTCTGCGGCCCTCACCTACTACCTCTCCTATCGCTTCTGGGGGGCCTTCGGCGTCCACCCGGGTGTCGGCGGCCAGACCCTCTTCTTCGCAGCCTGCCTCGCCGGCGGCCTTGCCGGCGCTCTCCTCGGTTACCTCGTCGGCCTCCCGTCGCTGCGCCTGCGCGGCGACTACCTCGCCATCGTCACCCTCGGCTTTGGGGAAATCGTCCGCGTCTTCCTCCAGCGCTCCGGCGATGTGCTCTACGACCCCGCCGACCTCGCCGACACTCCGCTCCTCAAGCAGTTCACCCACCTCGGCGGCGCGCTCGGGTTCACCGGCATCCCCACCTACACCACCCTCTTCTCCACCATCCTCTTTGTCGGCCTCATGCTCTTTGTCGCCCTCCGCCTCAAGTACTCTTCCTTCGGCCGCGCCTTCATTTCCATCCGCGAGGATGAAATCGCCGCCGAAGCCATGGGCATCAACGTCGCCAAGTACAAGGTTCGCGCCTTCGTCATCTCCTCCTTCTTCGCCGGTGTCGCCGGCGCCCTCTTCGCCCACAAGATCGGCCTCAACCCCCGCGAACTCGGCTTCCAGAAGTCCTTCGACGTCATCATCATGGTCGTCCTCGGCGGCATGGGCTCCATCTCCGGCGCAGTCTTCGCCGCCGGCATCCTCACCTACCTCCCCGAGAAACTTCGCGCCTTTGAAGACTACCGCATGATCATTTATGCAGCCAGCCTGATCCTCATTATGCTGGTTCGCCCCCAGGGTCTCTTTGGCATTCACGAGATCTGGGAACTTTCCCCCGTCCGCCGCTTCTTCTCTCGAAAATCCGCCGCCGGAGGTGCGTCATGACCTCCGCGCCCGCCCGCCCCTCAGTTCTCACCGCCTCCCGCGTCTCCCTGTCTTTCGGCGGCCTCAAAGCAGTCTCCTCATTCGCCATCGACCTGCGCGACGGCGACCTGCAGGGCCTCATCGGACCCAACGGAGCGGGCAAAACCACCGTCTTCAATCTCCTCACCGGCATCTACCAGCCCGATGAAGGCGAAATTGTCCTCGCCGGCCGACGCCTCAATGGCCTCAAGACCTACCAGATCACCGCCGCCGGCATCGCCCGCACCTTTCAGAACATCCGCCTCTTCCCCGATCTCTCTGTCCTCGACAACGTGCGCATTGCCTGCCACCTCCGTGCCCGCCAGACCACCGCCGGCGCGATTCTCCGCTCTCCCTTTCAGCGCGCCGAAGAACGCGCTCAGGCCGACAAGGCCGTTCGCCTCCTCTCGATTCTCAAACTCTCCGACCGCCTTGACGAGCAGGCCCGCAATCTCCCCTACGGCGACCAGCGCCGCCTCGAAATCGCCCGCGCCATCGCCACCGACCCCAAGGTGCTTCTCCTCGATGAGCCCGCTGCCGGTATGAACCCGCAGGAGAAAAAGGACCTCCGCGACCTCATCCGCTTCGTCCGTGATGAGTTCCGCCTCACCATCCTTCTCATCGAGCACGACATGGGCGTCGTCATGGACATCTGCGAACGCATCACCGTCCTCGACCACGGCGAGACCATCGCCTGTGGCGTCCCCACCGAAATCCAATCCAATCCCAAGGTGATCGAGGCTTACCTCGGCGCACCCGCGGAGTCCGTCCACTAACCTCTTCCTTAACCCCTATGGCCCTGCTGGAGATTGACAACCTCGACGTTCATTACGGAGCGATCCACGCCCTCCGCAACGTATCCCTCCGCGTCGAGGAACGCTCCATCGTCACCCTCATCGGCTGCAATGGCGCCGGCAAGAGCACCACGCTTCGCGCTATTTCCGGCCTCATTCGCCCCACCCGCGGCCAGATTCGTTTCGCCGGCTCCCCCATCCACGGCCGCCCCCCGCACGAAATCCTCCGCCTTGGTCTGGCCCACAGTCCCGAGGGCCGGGGCATCTTCGCCAACCTCTCCGTTGAAGAGAACCTCGCCATGGGCGCCTACGCCCGCAGCGATCACGCCGAGATCAGGGCCGACCGCGCCCGCGCGCTCGTGCTCTTCCCTCGCCTCGAAGAACGCCTCAAGCAGCGCGCCGGCACCCTCTCCGGCGGTGAGCAGCAGATGCTCGCCATGGCCCGCGCCCTTTTGGCCCGCCCCAAACTTCTCCTGCTCGACGAGCCCTCCCTCGGCCTCGCGCCCCAGATCGTCCAGACCATCTTCAAGATCATTCGCGAGATCAACGAAACCGGCACCACCATCCTCCTCGTGGAGCAGAACGCCCACATGGCCCTCCAGACCGCGCATAAGGCCTACGTCATTGAGGTCGGCGAAATCGGGATGGAAGGCAATGCCTCCGACCTCGCGCGCAGTGATGAAGTCCGCAAGCGCTATCTCGGCGTCGCCTGAGTTTCACTTTCCCCGTTACGCCTGCTTGGCCGCGCGCACCTTGATCTGCCGCCCCGCCACGCTCACGATTTCCACCGTGCTCCCCGCCGAGATCATTCCGATCTCCGCAAACGCCTCCACATCCTCTCCTTCGATGCGCACCGTGCCCCCGGGCCGCAATTCCGTCAGCGCTGTCCCCCTCGCTCCCACGAGCGACAGCAGCGCTTCCTCCTCCTGCCTCCGCTCTACCTCTCGCCGCGCCTGATCCTCTTCCCGGTCGCCCTGAGACAGGATCACGCGTTTCCCCACCGGCGTATGCGGCAGCACCTTCACCCACACCCACAGCATCGTCGGCCCCGCCGCCGCGACGAATCCCGTCGCCGCAAGCCCCGTCAGCGGATCGTGCGTCCACCCCGCGACCACCCCCGCAATCGCGCACACCAGCGCCCCCAGGCCGATCGTTCCGAACGATGGCACAAACATCTCCAGGATTCCCAGCGCCACCGCCGCCAGGAGCAGCCCGACGCACCATGCGAACGCGCTCCCTTGCTCCGCCGTGCCGGCCGCCTGCGCCGCCGTGTTCGTCGCATCCTGCGCCAGTAAGAAAATCCGCTCCATCATCGCCGGCACGCCTCCGTCATGTTCCTTCCTCCTCGACCACGATTCTAAGCGGCGAAATTGACGTCACCCGCACCATTCGGTTGCTCTCAATCGCGCCGCGCCCCGCATTCACCTCGTGGATGTGTCCTTCAAAGTCCGCCTTCCCGACCGGCCGCAGCGGTGTCAGCGACTTTCCAATGGCCCCAACCTTCAGGTTCAACTCAGCCCGCTCCATTTCCATCGCGCCCAGCACCGACACCGCCGCCGCGTCAGCCCGGCCGCTTTGCTCTCCCAAACGTCCCGTATGCACCAGCCGACTCAAGCCCGGAATCGTCCCGAAGTGCCTCACGATCATGAACGCGCACGCCCCCGCGATCCCTCCGCCCACCAGCAGCGTGTAAATCCCCGTCAGCATCGACCGCACCCCCTCCGGACTCGTAGGCAGCACTCCGCCTCCGGGATCGGGAGCCACAAATGTCCCCACAAACCCGATGGTCAGCATGAAGAACCCTGCGACCCCCGCCAATCCGAATCCCGGCAGCACGAACATCTCGACGCCTAGCAGCACAATTCCCAGCACGACAAACACAATGTCCCACCAGCCCGCCAGCCCCGTCAGGAACGGCGCGCCCAGCAGCAGCACAAGCGCCACCAATCCCACCGCCCCCGGAGCCACCGTTCCTGGCGCCGCCATCTCCCAGATGAAGCCCACAATGCACAGCACCAGCAGCAGCCCGCGGACAGGTATGCTCGTCAGGAACCGCACCAGGCCTTCCGACCAGGTCGCATTGATGCGCACGACCTTCGTCGCCCCGAAATATGCGCGCAGTTCTTCATCGTTGTCGATCTGCGCCTTCGCAATCCCGTAGTCGATTGCCTCCTCGGTGTGCAGCGTGAGCAGCGTGTTCTTGCCATCTACCGGCTTCACGAGAACGTACTTTCCCTTGTCCGCTCCCGTGATTGGCGCCCGGCTCGGCTCCAATGCCTGCTGCGCCTCGACAGCGTCCTTTCGCTCCTCCTCCGTCATTCCCCGCTCGCGTGTGTTGATCCGCTCCCCGAACTCGCCAATCCAAAAAGACCGGACCTGCCTCGGTTGGGCCAGGTCTGTCCGCCCCGAAATCGTCTCCGGCGGAGCGTCTCCGAACAGCAACTCGTATTCCGAACGATCCACGAAAATCCGATCGCCAGTCTCCTTGTTCTGCACCAGCCAGACTTCCACCTCGCTGCGCACGAACGCCTGTACCAGGTTCTCGTCATAACCCCGCCGCCGCGCGCTGTCCACGACTTCCGCCAGCAGCGGACTCTCCATCTTGGCCCGCTCCGTCGGCGCCATGTTCTGCATCGGCAGGATCGGTGCTGCATCTCCCAGCACCGACTGCGGACCCATGACGATCTCCTTGCACGCCAGCGCCATGTACGTGCCCGCCGAATAGGCCTTGGGCTGCACCCACGCCACCGTCAGCGGTATCGGGCTTTGTCGCAGCATCTCGCACAGGTTCATCGTCGCCACCACGTCCCCGCCGAACGTGTTCAACTCAATGATGACGGCATCTGCCCCCATCTCCTGCGCCGACTTCAGCCGCCTCTCCAGCGACCACACCGTGACCGTGTCGATCTGCCCCTCGATCGGAATCACCGCGATGGTGTTCGCCTTTCGATACAGCGGCACCGCCTTCGGCCCCGCGGAGGCAGGCTGCTTCGGCTGTGCTTGGGCTTGTCCCTGCTCCTCCTGGCCCTTCGCCGGACCCGCCAGACACAGGAGCGCAGCCGCCACGATTGCCGCCGCCGTCCGCATCCATCCGGCCGATCGCATCACGCTCCGCCTCCTTGCCCCTGTTGAATTCGTCACTGGCGCCGTCATTTCCGCAGATTCTAGTGATCTCCTTTCCGCTCGCTTGCCCCGCCTCGGCATTGCTTCTCCTCCTCCCTCGCGGTACATTTCGCTTTCCCGCGCGATACCCCCATGCTCCGCGAACTCCACATCCGCAATCTGGCTCTGATTGAGGAACTCCGCGTCGAGTTATCGCCCGGACTCAATGTATTCACCGGCCAAACCGGCGCTGGCAAATCTCTCGTTCTCGGCGCCTTCGAACTCCTCCTGGGCAAACGCGCCAGCGCTGACATGCTCCGCCCCGGCGCTGCCGAGGGCCGGGTCACCGGCATCTTTGACGTTGGAACCCCCTCGCTCCGATCCTCGCTCCTCGCCGCCTCCGATCTCGATCCCTCTGCCTGGCCCGACGGCGAAGGCCTTCTCCTTCAGCGTCGCATCGCCGACACCGGCCGTTCCTCCGCCGCCATCGCCGGCCAGCCCGTCACTCTTGACACCCTTCGCCGCGTCGGCGATCTGCTCATCGACATGCATACCGCCGACGATGCCCCTGCCTCCGCAGCCTCCGGCAGCGCGGATTCCCAGCGCCTCCTGCGCCCCGCCCATCAACTCGATCTGCTCGACCAGTTCGCCGCCCTTCTTCCGTTGCGCGACCGCTGCCTCTCAGCCTTCGCCGATTGGCGCACCCTGGTCTCGCAGCGCGATGCAATCCTGCGCGGCAGCGCGCTGCGCTCCGAGCAACTCGATCTCTATCGCTTCCAAATCGCCGAAATCGACGCTGTCGCGCCCACCGAAGGCGAGTTCGAGGAACTCTCCGCCCGTTTCCGCATCCTGTCGGCGCTCGAAAAAATCCTCCGTCAGGGGGCCCACGTCCAGCGCGCCTTGGAGGACGGCGATGAATCCCCCGTCAGTCGCATCCGCTACGCGCTCGCCCTCCTCCGTGAACTGGCCGAAATCGATCCCGCGCTTGCCGAGGCCTGCCAACTCACTCAGTCCGCCGGCGATGAACTCTCCGAAGCCCTCTTCACCCTCTCCCGCTATCTCTCTCGTCAGGATCTCAACCCCGCCGAACTCGGCGAAGTTACTGACCGCCTGAACGCCCTGAACCGCCTCATCTCAAAGTACGCCGTCAACGGCTCTCTGGCCGATGTCCTCGCCTTCCGTGCCGACCTCGCAGCCCGCATTTCCGCCCTTGAGCAGGGCGATGCAGGCGTGCAGGACCTCTCCCTGCGCATCGATGCGGCGTACGCATCCTTCCTTCAATGTGCTCAGGACCTTCACGCCAAACGCCTCGCCGCCGTGAAGCGACTCAAACCCCTCGTGGAAAGCGAACTCGCCCTGCTCGCGATGCCCCAGGCCTCCTTCGATGTCGACCTGGCGCCCCTGGCCGACCCTTCCTCCACGGGTTTGGACCGCGTCGAGTTCATGCTCTCCGCCAATCCCGGTTCCCCTCTGCGCCCGCTTCGTCTCGTTGCTTCCGGCGGCGAACTCTCGCGCGTGATGCTCGCCCTCAAGACCTTGCTGGCCGACGCTCAAGGCGTCAGCGTCCTCATCTTCGATGAGATCGACGCCAAGATCGGCGGCCGCCTCGGCGATGTCATCGGTTCCAAGCTCCGCGCCCTTGCCCGCAGTCACCAGGTCCTTTGCATCACCCACCTGCCGCAGATCGCGGCCTACGCCGATGCGCATTTCAAGATCGAAAAGTCCGTCACCCTGGGGCGCACCTCCACCGCGCTTCGCCGCCTCGACGTACGCTCCGATGTGATTCGCGAACTCGCCGAAATGCTCGCCGGCGCCAAAGTGACCCCCACCGCCCTGGCGCAGGCCTCCGAACTGCTTGATCGGGCCCACGAAGCGCCGCCCCCTCCGACGGTCAACTCCCGCCCGCTCGCTCCCGCAGCGCGAAAACCCCGCGCCTCCTCAGCCCGCGCTCGCCGCCCCGCACCCCGACGCTCTCGCTGACTGTCTCGGCTCAATCAAACCGCAGCACACCCTTCTTCCATGCATACACGTACGCGATCACGGACGTGATGAGGAAGAACACAATGCGCCCGACGAAAAGGTCCCCGACCTCGCCCTGCGCATCAATCTGCCGGAATGTCGCTGCCCACGGGTACAGGAAGATGATTTCCACGTCAAACACGAGAAACGTCATCGCGAGCAGGTAATAGCGCACGTTGAATCGCTTTCGCGCAGTCTCGATCGGGTTCACCCCGGACTCATACGGGCTCCCCTTGATCGTGCCCTTGCGCCCCGGCCCCAGCAGGTGCGTCGCGATCAGCGTGACCACGCCGAACGACATCGCCAGCCCCAACATGAGCGCCAGCGGCCAGTACGCGCTCGCCGTCCCTGCCTCCCCGATCACAAACTGCATCGCCACGTCCTTCCGCACTGAAACCGCCTCGCACTTTCTCCGAGAAACCTTGGAAGCACACACGCGTACGTCGCCGCTACTGTAGTGCGCACCGCCTCCCTTCTCCAAAGGAGAACTCCATGGGTTGTCTGGTCGCCTTGATCGCCTGGTCCGCCCCGCGCGTGGCCATGGTCTTGCTCGCCATCTTTTCCGACTATCTCGGGACCGCCTACACCACCACGTTCTGGCCCGTGCTCGGCTTCTTCGTGATGCCCTACACCACCATTGGATACGCCTTCGCCTGGCATCAAGGCAACGGATCCATCCAGGGCTTCGGCCTCCTGGTCCTCATTCTCGCCGTCCTCTGCGACCTGGGTTGCTTCGGCGGCGCGGATCGTGAACGCAGACGCCGCCGGCGTCGTGAGCGGCGCGATCCCGATTGACCCCGCTCTACAATCCCGCGCTGACGACCCCTTCACCTCGAAAGGATGCACCATGGCTGCTGCTCGCAAAGTCCGCAAACTCGTCATCGGCGTCATCGTCATCTTCCTTCTCGCCTTCCTCGCGCTCGGCTTCTTTGTCGATTCCCTCGCCCGCAAAGGCATCGAGGCCGGCGGGTCGTATGCCCTCGGCGTCCCCACCACCCTCTCCTCCGCAGATGTCGGACTCCTCACCGGGAGTTTCTCCATGTCCGACCTCACCATCGCCAACCCCACCGGCTTCAAGACCGATCACTTCTTCGCGCTCTCCGATGGTTCCGTCGCCCTCTCCCTGCCCTCCCTCATGAAGGACACCATCGAACTTCCCTCCCTCGAACTCTCCGGCCTCGATCTCAACCTCGAGAAAGCCGAGGGCAAGTCCAACTACAAGGTCATCCTCGACAACCTCTCCAAATCAGAGAAGGGATCCGGCTCCTCCACCTCGACCCAGCCCGCCAAGAAGTTCCTCATCAAGGAAATCGTCCTCAAGGACATCAACGTCCACGCGGATGTGTTGCCCGTCGGCGGCGCCGCCACCCGCGTCGATGTCCCCATCGCCGAGATTCGCCTCACCAACGTCGGCTCCGATTCATCCAACGCTGCCCTCCTCTCCGATGTGATCGGCCAGATCCTCAAGGCCACCCTCCAGGCCGCCATCGCCAAGGGTGGTTCGATCCTGCCCGCCGACATCACCGGTGACCTCAACGACGCCCTTCAGCAACTCGCCCCCTTGGGTGACATGGGCATCCAGGTCGTCGGCAAGGCCGGCGAAGCCGCCACCGAGATTGGCAAGAACATCGGCAAGGCCGCTGAGGAAATTGGCGACAAGGCCAAGGACGCCGTCGAAGACATCGGCAAGGGTGTCACCGACATCTTCAAGAAGAAAGACGACTGACATTCGGGCTGGCGCCGTGACTTGCACGCAAGTGCTTCGCGAGACAGATTTCCAACCAAAGCGCGTTCTCACTCTTATGATGACGAGTGTGGCTTGGGTCTCGATGCGCGGTTTGGCCGCCGCCCACACCCCTCCTGCACCATGTCGTCGCATGTGCTTGCAGCGAATCTCTTCGCGCTCTTGATTGCCGATCAGACTGCCCGTTTTCCAGCCCATTCCCACATCCAACCAGTGGTTGTGTAACCACACGGCTGCTGCCGCGATTTCACAGGTCGTCAGATGGTCAGTGAACGCCAGTGCTCACAGTTGCTATGCTCAACTGATCTGCGTGAGTTCCCACGACACCAGGGAATTGACTTTGGCCCGACTCGACAATGACAACACTCGTGACGGATGGAGGTGCTGCCTATGTGTCCACAAGTTCACTCTGCGGCGTTTTCGTTCTGTTTCTTTTTTCTCTCCTGCCAGACTCCCTCTTTGCTTCTGGCCGACGTAGGCGATACTTATGAAGTAGTGCTTCTGGATGTGGACGAGCTGTACGTCACCGGACAGGCCATTGACGACCGGGGTCGCATTGCAGCTCAAATCACCGACGAGGAAAACTACTGGTATTGGCGTTGGGGCGGCATGTGGGAAAACGCTGCAATCGTCGCCTCGCGCCGGAATTCTGAAGCCGAACTCGTTTTTACCGGCGTTTCTCCCTCTGGCGGCATCATGATCGGATACTCTGACTATGACTCCCGGTGTCATGACCCCTTCATCTGGCCGGAATGGGGAAACTTCTCGAATTTCAATATCTGTCATATATACGGCGATACTTACGCCCGCGCCATTAACAGCGATTTCTGGGTCGTGGGCAACACCTACGACGGAACCCATGCCTTTCTGTGGAATAACGGTACGCTCCTGCCTCTTCGCGGAGAGCCTGCGTTTGCCTTCGATGTCAATCGCGACCGCGTAGTCGTTGGCAGCGCGCGTCTCGAGGGCTCTGGCGATCCTGTTCCAGTCGTGTGGCCGTCGCCCGATTCGCCGTACATGGTCGGCGATGGAGTTCCCGGGTCACTCGTCGGGATCAACGACCGCATGGATCTGGTTGGAACGCGGAACACCTTGTCTCCACTTCCCTTTGCCGTAATCCAGGGTCGAATCGTCGACCTTCCTATGCTCTCGTCCCGTTTTGAGTATGCCACTCCGCACGATATCAGCGAAGATCGCATCGTCATTGGCGAGCAGTGGTACTGGAACACCTGTTGCTGGGCGGATTGTGATGGCGAGTGTTGGGCTCCATACCCGGTCATTTGGGAGCCGTTGCCGGGCGAACCTTACCAGTATGCTGCCATAGACATCAACACGCGCGTGCGCGGCATGCCCCAGGGGCGTCGACTCGACTTTCTCTCAGATGTGAATACGGCTGGCCAGATGGGCGCCAGTGACATCAACATCGAATTCGGAAATGTCGTCGGTTCCTATCTCCTGAATCCATTCCAGTTTTCCCTCACAGCGCCCGACCCGGGCCTCGCGGGTCAGGTTAATCATGTAACCGTCACTGGTCTCGAACCCGGTGAGCGCGTGGTGCTCGTCATTGGGTCGGTCGGCGACGTCGGTCTTGGCGCGGGTGCGCAGCCGACTCGACCCGATTGCCCCGGCGCCACGTTGCTTCTCCGAGAGGTGCGTTATGTGTCCCCCGGCGTGCGCGCGGATGCCGCTGGTGTGGCGGTTGTCTCCGCCATGATTCCCTCATGGGCGGCAGGCCTTCAGTATCGCATGCAGGCCGTTTCATCGGATTCATGCAATGTGAGTCATACTGTGAACTTTGCACTCGAATGATGGTTCGCGCGCCTTCTGGTGCACCACTCCAAGCCGCGTGTCGGACTTCTGAGGTTGGCCCGCCTCGTTCCGCCCGTTATCATCCGCTTTGGCACACCGCCCCATTTCAACCTGAGGCCCGTCCCATGCCCTCTGCCGCCGCCCCGCACCACAGCGAGTCGAAGATGCAACCGTTAACCAACTCGGCCGCGCCCCCGCTTTCCTCCCCCGCCGCCGCCGAGGAAACCATCGCCATCCTCGACTTCGGCTCCCAGTTTGCCCAGCTCATCGCGCGCCGCGTGCGCGAGGCCGGCGTCTTCTCTCGACTCGTCGCGCCCACCATCACCCCCGCCGAACTCAAGGCCCTTCCCCTCAAGGGAATCATCCTCTCCGGCGGGCCCATGAGCGTCTACGAAAAGGGCGCGCCCCATTGCGATCCTGCCATCTTTGACCTCGGCGTCCCGGTCCTCGGCATCTGCTACGGCCTGCAACTCGCCGCCCACTTCCTCGGCGGCAAGGTCATTCCGGGCGCGAAACGCGAGTTTGGTCGCGCCCATCTCAATGTCTCTGGCGCATCCGTCGCTCCTGCCGGCGCGCTGCTCCTCAAGAATCTCCCCGCCGCCACCGCTGTCTGGATGAGCCATGGCGACCAGATCACCGACCCCGGCAGTGTCTTCGAAATCCTCGCCTCCACTGAAACCTGCCCTGTCGCGGCGGTTCGTCATAAGTCGCGCAACTTCTTCGGCGTGCAGTTCCACCCCGAAGTCACCCACACGCCGCACGGCATCGACATCCTCCGCAATTTCCTCTATGACATCTGCAGGTGCTCCGGCACGTGGCGCATGGCCGATTTCCTCCAGGCCGAGTGCAATACGATTCGCGCCCGTGTCGGCTCGGAGCGCGTCCTCTGCGGTCTCTCGGGCGGGGTCGATTCCTCCGTGCTCGCGGCCATGCTCCACAAAGCCGTGGGCGATCAACTCACCTGCGTCTTCGTCGACAACGGCCTGCTCCGCAAGGCCGAACGCGAAATGGTTGAATCGACCTTTCGCGATCACTTCGCTATCGACCTCCGCGTCGTCGATGCCTCCGAACAGTTCCTTGGAGACCTCGCCGGCATTACAGACCCCCAGGAAAAACGCCGCCGCATAGGTCGCCGCTTCATCTCCGTATTCCGCGATTCCGCCCGCTCCATTACCCCTGCACCACGCTTCCTGGCTCAGGGAACCCTCTACCCCGATGTCATCGAGTCCGGCCACGGGCACTCCGGCGCCGCCGCCAATATCAAGCTCCACCACAACGTGGGAGGTCTCCCCCCGGCCCACGAACTCGGATTCGAACTCATCGAACCCCTTCGCGATCTCTTCAAGGACGAAGTACGCAAACTCGGCACCGTCCTCGGGCTGCCCGAGCAGATCGTCTGGCGTCACCCCTTCCCCGGCCCCGGGCTCTCTGTCCGAGTCTTGGGCGAAGTCACTCGGCCGCGCCTCGATCTGCTCCGCGATTGCGATGAAATCCTCCTCGAGGAGATTGTCGCCGCAAACCTCTATCGCTCCACCAGCCAGGTCTTCGCCGTGCTTCTCCCCATTCAGTCCGTCGGCGTCATGGGCGATGGCCGGACCTACGAATCCGTCGTCGCCATCCGCGCTGTCGAGACGCAGGACTTCATGACCGCGGATTGGGCGCGCATCCCCTTTGAAGTCCTCGCCACGATCTCCAGCCGCATCATCAACGAAGTCCGCGGCGTCAACCGTGTCGTCTACGACATCTCCAGCAAGCCCCCCGCCACCATCGAGTGGGAATAACCCTTCCCCCTTCCCCGCGCCCCACGACTCTTCTGTGCGCACGGGAGTGTCACGCAAAACACTGGTCTCGACTTTGTCAAGTCCTCCTCCGTGCGCACAATGTCCGATTGTCCGATGTGCCGGCGCGCGCACGGGCGCGCTCGGTGTTCCACGTGGAACATTGTGCCGCCGAACTCCCGCAGCGCCAAAACGCGCGAAAACTCGGAAAAACTCCGATTCTCTCGGAGTCCATTTCGGCCACATCTGGCCGCACTCCGCCTTCATCGCACGATTCTGGGTGTTACTTTATAATCTCTTGGTATTCATTGTCGAACTTTTCTGCGTTCCCACATCGCCGCCCACATCTACCACATGGTTCCCGGCACGCGCTCCAGCCCCTCCTCCTGGCTGTCCTCCAGCTGCGGCAGAAAATCCAGCCCTGTCTGGAACTCGATCCAGTCGATGGGCTTTACGAATTGGGCCAGGTCTTCCCCGCGCGGGTGCTTGCGGTTTTCCAGCACAAAAGCCGTCGCCCGCAGCGTTCCTCCCGTTTTTCCCACGACAATCTTGTAAAAATGCGTCGGAACCGCGACTTCATTGGCGCCGATCACATCGTATTCGATGAGTCCATCCGCCGTGGCCGGATCCTCTTCCTTCGGGTCATAGAAGACCGGGCCGGTGATGATCCAGATTTCCCCGTTGTCGGCCGCGTTCTGGGTCCACTGCCGGGTTTTTTCCTCCAGATCGCTCCAAATCGCGCGATTGAAGCCGATTCCGATCTGCGGACACATGTTGGAGAGGAAAAACGTCTCCTCCTTGAGCCGGACATCGCTGTTCTGGTTCCCAGCCGGCGCCATGTGGCCCCTGTCGTAACCCGAGTTCCTGTAGTCGCTTAGTTCCGACCGGGCGATCTGCGGCAACAGCGGGTCGGCCGCGAAGGGCTCGCGGTCGCGCCGCACATCGCCTCCGACTTCCGCGCTTGTCACATGCTCGCTGACCCACAGCGGAATGCGGTCAACATCATGGTGTTCAAGGACATAGCCATCGCGGCAGACCAGATGCGTGGTGGCGGTGGCCACCAGTTCACCCTTCCTGATGGGCATCCCGAACGGGCAGTTGTCCGCGAGGCGCGCCTGGTCGACGGCGCTGAGGACAACCGGCTGCGTGCCCATGCAAATTGCTGCAGCGTAGGGAGTTGCGTTGACGATGAAGAGGAAGGAAAAGGCCCCGGCCAGTGTCGCGGCGATTGATCTGGGAATCATGAGGGACTCTACGCCACACCGTGGGGTGGGAATCAAGTGCGGCCCGGCTAGCCTTTGGGCCATTTCGGGAACCAGTGGGGCGGGCCGGGACGAGCGCGGGCGGCAATGTTAAGTTATATTCGAGCACTACGGGTGAATGAGAGAAGCGATGGCCAAGAACGCGAAGAGTGTTAAGAAGAAGGCGACGGCAACGCGAACGCGCGCTGATGTTCAGACGCGGGCGAGCACCGCACGGAGGGGAAGTGCGCGGCAGGGGAAGGGCGCGGCGGCGGCGGCGTGGAAGTCGCCGGACCTGACGATGGAGACGCCGGCGGGGCGCATCGCCGACCCCGCGCCGGGCACGCGGGTGCTGGGGGAGTCGCGCGGGACGGTGGCGACGACGGGAGAACTCCTCGGGCGCGAGTTGCCGACGAGGACCCGGGTGGCGGTGCTGGGGGCGGGGATCGCGGGGATGTCGGCCGCGCTGCACATCAAGGAGGATTACCAGATCTTCGAGCAGGCGGAGCGCATCGGCGGGCTGTGCTGCACGGAGAACTTCGGCGGGTTCCTGTTCGACCGCTCGATCCACATCCTGTACACCGCGCAGCCGTATGCCAAGAAGTTCATCACGGGCATCCTGGGGAAGAATTTCGACCTGCGGCCGAAGTACTCCTACATCTACTCACACAAGACCTACACCGCCTATCCGTATCAGTCGAACACTTTCGGACTGCCGCCGGAGGTGGTGGTGCGGAACCTGATGGGGCTGATCGAAGCGACGTACAAGAAGCCTGAGAGGGAGCCGGCGAACTTCAAAGAGTGGGCGTACGCGACGTTCGGCGCGGGGATCACTGAGGAGTTTTTCCTGCCTTTCAACTGGAAGGTGTGGGCGATTCCGCAGGACCAGATGAGTTACGACTGGATCGCCAACCGCGTGCTCACGCCGCCGATACAGACGGCCATTGAGGGCGCGATCCAGCCGAGCAAAGGGGAGTTCGGCCCCAACGCGAGGTTCTGGTATCCCAAGACGGGAGGGATGGAGACGCTGCCCAAGTCGATGGGGGCGCAGCTCAACAAGGGGTCGGTGCACACGCACACGAAGATCAGGAAGATTCACGTCAAGGCACACGAGGTGGAGTTCGCGGATGGAAGGCGTTGCGGGTACGAGCACCTGGTTTCCACTGCGCCCATCAGCAAACTGGCGTACCTGTGTGATGAAATTCCGGCGGAGGTGCGCGCGGCGGTGGGGAAACTCAAGTGGAACACGGTGTACACGGTGAACATCGGGCTGGAGATTCCGAATCTCACGCCGATGCACTGGGCGTATTACCCGGACCCCAGCCTGATTTTCCATCGGCTGAGTTGGCCCAAGAACTTCGCGGCGAGCATGGCTCCTCCCGGCTGTTCATCGGTGGCGGCGGAGATATCGGTGAGCCAGTGGAAGGATGTGGGGCCGACGGATGCGGAGACGCTGCTCAGGAAGACAATTGAGGGGTTGATCCGCATCGGGCTGATTACGAAGAAGCAGGCGGGCAAGATCAAGCGCGAGCATTGCGGGGTGGTGCGCCTGGAGCCCGCGTATGTGCTGTACACGTGGGATCACAAGCCGGCAACGAAGGTGATCCACGAGTGGATGGAGAGCCAGGACATTTACGCGTGCGGGCGCTTCGGCGATTTCGAGTACCTGAACATGGATCACTCGATCTTGTCGGGCAAGCGGGCGGCGGAGAAGATGATGAAGAAGGAGCTGACGGCGTTTCCGCTCAAGGGGGTGGATGAGAAGGCGCTGGAGCGGTGGATTGCGGCGGACTTCGAAGTGGGGACGGCGCACTCGGATAAGAAGATCGAGGAGAAGTTGAAGGCGCAGGGGGCGTGAGAGGATTCGCCGCGAAAGCGCGTCGAAGGGGGAAGAGGAAGAGTCGGGCGCAGGGACAAATCACGTTGCGTGTGAGCGTTTGTCTGCTCAGAGGGCGCTTCCTCCGCCCCTACCGGGGCGGGACGGGGCTGGGACATTGCTCCACGGGTTGCGTGGGCTCGAAGACTCGCCCGCTCCACCCGTGGCTACATTCCTGCGCCCCCGTTGGGGGCGCGAGGGAGTGAGGTGCGGGGGAGGTCGGATGGCCGAAAGTTGTGGAAGGAGATGCTCGCAAGTCGGATGTGCATAGCCCTCGGTGACTCGCCGGGGACTGAGGGCGAAACTCAAGAGGCGATGGACGCACACGCACGCGGAAACTAGAGTCCGGGGGAGTCTGAGAGGAGCGTACATGAACGGGACTCGTTTCATCGTGATCTCAGCGGGACTGGGGATGTGCGGCATAGCGAGCCTTGCAGGTGCGGAGGGACCGCCGGAAGGGGCGGCGCACCTGCAACTGGCGGCGCGGCCGACGCGGCTCGTTCCCAAGCGGATCGCGGGGATCGGCCCGGACATGCAACTGACGACGCCCTGGTATGAGGTGAAGGATCAGGGAACGGCGGAGGTGCCAATCGGATTCACCGCGCAGTACGACTGCTTCGATGCGAACAGCACAGGGTTTCCGGAAGATGAGAGCGAGTGCGGATACGCCAGTTTGAGGTGGTATTTCGGCAGCACGTATGTCAATCCGTTTGTCACGAACGACATGACGCTCAACCTGGGTGCGGGTGCGCAAAACAATGCCACTCAACAGAGTTGGTGGTGGGGAGGCGGGAACTGCGACGTCGTGGTGTTCCATGCAGAGGACTTCGACGACACATGTGCCGGGCCGGCGTCGAGCGGAACGTTCAACGGCGTGATCTACAGTTTCGGCAGTGTCGGAGCCGGCATGTATTACTATGACCCGGTCGACCTCACGCCGTACGGCCTGAACATCGACAATCCGACGGATGGCGTGGGAGCGAACATTCATGCCCTGGGTGAGTACCTCGATGACACGTTTTATCTCGGCTCGGGGCAGATGATGTTGTGGGGGAACAACATCGGCGATGAACTCTCGGGGTCGCAGGGGACGATCCAGTGGGATGACGACAATCCGATCGACGGCGAGCATGTCGCGCCGGGCGAGTGCCATACCTACACGATGGGGGTATGTCCTGATCCACTGGGCGCGATGTACGCTTCCTACGGTGATGTGGAGCGATACTGCTTTTTCATGACGTGCACGCCGGTGATTGCGGGAAACATCACGCAGTTTTTCGTCTCGAACGGACCGAACGGCAATCGGGACTACATCTGTGTGTTCTCGTTCCTGCCGGGCAACGACTCGTTCCGTAACGTGAATGGATACTGTGCTGACTTGAATCTTGACCTGATCGGGAATCCGAGAAACTACGTCGTATGGCAGGTCAATGATGAGAACGGCACCTTTGCAACGTCTATCCGGGTGCCCACGTTTGCGCCGGTCGGGCAGACGGTGTACTTCCAGGTGGCGGCGCGAGGAACCTGCCCACAGTCCTGCACGTCGAATCCCGTCGAAAAGATCATCTACTGAGAACTGGCGATCCGAGGTTTTCGGGGAGCGCGTTCGACGAGGTGATGAACAGATGGAGGCGTCACGGTGATGAATCACCGGAGACGGAGTCCTGCTTGGCGCTGTTTGAAGAGGGGCGAGGGAGGGGCCTGCATGAAAGAGGGAGTCATGAAGCGGCACGCGGCAAAGGGCGGTGTGAAATGGAAGAATGCGATGGCATGGAGTCTTGGGCTGGGGGTCGTGACGACTCATGCGGTGGCGTGGGGGATTGTGCGGTGGGGAACGCCGAGCACTTTTCTGGGCTCATATTCAGCAAGCGTGCAGGTTGATCCGGGGAATGGTGAGCCGCTCTGGCTGAGCGCGACTTTTGATGATGCCGGCGCCTGGCGGGGAGGAGGATACGGGTTTTTTGTCGAGTCGTCCGGCGGTCAAGGGCAATCGATCAGCATGGATGAACTCACAGAGCAGAGTGCACAGTTTCCGCGGTGGTCGCACTGCGCTCGAATCGGCGATGAGATCATCTCATTGCTGGCCAATCAGGCGGCAGCGACGAACTCGACGACCGGGAATCTCCCGCGCATCGTCAAGGTTCCGACCAGCGCGGGATATACATCGAGTCTTGTGCTCTCGGCAGCCCAAGGTGGCCCGGTGATCGCCCTGGAAGAAGAAGTCGTCGGCTGGCCCATCCCGTCGGTCTGGCGAGCATGCATGTGGACGTTGGGGAGCGGCCAGTCGTACAGATACATGGGATCGCCAGCGATGGTTCTCGGGGAGACACAGGCAGTGGATGAGCGAAGTGTGAAGGTGATGCCGCTGCAACCGGCGGGCATCGGGTTTCTCATCTGTGCGATGTTCTGGTCGGCAGTTTGGTTCGGGCCGGTGACTGCGATCGGGTGGGGAAGGAGGATCAGGCGGCGAGCGCGCGGGCAGTGCGAGCAGTGCGGGTATGACCTCCGAGGGAATGCAAGTGGGGTGTGTCCGGAGTGCGGGGAGTTGTTGGCCGGGAAGCGGGAAGGGCTGGGTGCGGAGACAAATCACGATTCGCGAGAGCGATTGTTGAACCAGACGTTGCCACACTCCGGACATTCAACGGAATCCTGCGCGAGACTGCGGCAGTCGTAGCCGCAGGTGGTGCAGATGTGGGTGTAGCCGAGTTCGTTGGCGGCGCGGAGGATGGTCTTGCGTTTGAAGCAGAGGGTGAGGCAAGTCCACAAGGCCATCAGAAGAAGGGGGCCAGCGATCATCACAAGGGCCAAGAGCGCGATATCGTTCCATGTCAGGATGTTGCGCAGGAACTCACCCTGGAAAATGAGGATCAGGTATGCAATCACGATTCCCGGCACCACTGCAACAAGGAACCAGACACTAGCCTTACCGATGCCGACTCTGTAGAAAGCGGATTCCGGAGCGCAGGCATGAAGCAGGATCGCGCGCCATTGTGCTGCAGTGAGATTTGGGCGGGAGGGACCGAGGATGTGGCCGTAGATGAAGTCGTAATAGCATGCGGGGAGGAGCATGGTTTGCCAGCACGAGAAGGTTAGGCGAGAGGACAGTGGGGCTCAGGGGATACGGGAGACGCAATGGTCGCGATCGGGCTGGGCAACTAGAGTCCGGCATCACCCGAGAGGAGCGTCCATGAACGGGACTCGTTTCATCGTGATCTCAGCGGGACTGGGGATGTGCGGCATAGCGAGCCTTGCGGGTGCGGGGGGACCGCCGGAAGGGGCGGCGCACCTGCAACTGGCGGCGCGGCCGACGCGGCTCGTTCCCAAGCGGATCGCGGGGATCGGCCCGGACATGCAACTGACGACGCCTTGGTATGAGGTGAAGGATCAGGGAACGGCGGAGGTGCCAGATGGATTCACCGCGCAGTACGACTGCTTCGATGCGGATAGCGAGGGCCTTCCGGAGGATGAGAGCCCGTGCGGGTATGGCAGCCTGCGTTGGTTCTTCGGCAGCACGTACAACAATCCCTTCGTGACCAATGACATGACGCTGGAAGCGGGATCTGCAGATTGGAATAACGCCACTCAGCATGCGTGGCGATGGGGAGGAGGGACATGCAATATCGCAGTCTTCCACGCTGAGGACTTCGATGATACTTGCACCGGTCCGGACTCTGGGGGTACTTACGAGGGCGTGCTCTATTCATTCGGGGTTGTTAGTTCCAGTAGTTATTACTATTATACCCCAGTAGATCTGACCCCGGATGGTCTGAACATGGCTAATCCATCAGATAGTGAAGGCGCCAACATACATCTCCTCGGTCTGTATGACGGCGATGAGTTCATTCTATCGGACGAAGGCGGCTCGCAAATGATGCTCTGGGGGAACAACGTCGGGGACACCCTGGCGGGGTCACAAGGGACGGTCCAGTGGGATGATGATGACCCACAGGATGGAGATCACACAGCGCCGGGGGAGTGCCACACGTTTTCGTTGGGGGTGTGTCCTGATCCATTGGGAGCGGCTTACGCATCCTACGGCGACGTGACGCCGGCCTGCTGCGTGGTGGCGGTGACGCCGATTGTCGCAGGCAGGGAAGCGACATTTTCGGTCGCGGGCGGGCCAAGCGGATATCGGCAGTACTTCTGCCTGTACTCGTTTTCCAGGGGGACGGAGACGTACGAGGATTACCACGGAATCTGCGCTGAACTGATGATCAATCTGCCGGCGAAGCCTGAGGCGCACCTGGTATGGCAGGTCAGTGATTCGGATGGGACGTTCACGAAGACGGTGACGATCCCGAGTGAAGCGCCGGTGGGGCGATCAGTTTACTTTCAAGTCGTCGGGAGGGGGACGTGTCCAGAACCATGCGCCTCGAATCGGCTGGAGCGATTGATTCATTAAGCCGTCAGTCGTCAGAGGCGTAGACGCGGGTGACGCCGAAGGTGCGGGCGAGGGAGAGGCCGGAGGGTTTGTCGAGGATGCAGAGGGTGGTGGCGAGGGCATCGGAGAGGATGGCAGAGGGGGCGACGAGCGTGACGGCGCGGTGGTCGGTGAGCGGGCAGCCGGTGCGGGGGTCGAGGATGTGGGAGTAGCGGACGCCACTCAAGATGACGAACTGCTGCGAGTCGCCGCTGGTGGAGATGCCGCAGTTGGAGAGTGAGAGGGTGCGGCGGGGGATGTCGGGGTGATTTTCCCAGTCGATGGCGATGTCCCAGCCGGGCTTGTTCGGAGGCGGATCACCGAGGGCGATGTCCCCGGCGAGGCTTGCGAGGGCGCGGGTGATGCCGTGGGCGCGGAGGACGGCGAGGGCCTGATCGGCGGCGTACCCCTTGGCGATGCCGCCGAAGTCGAGGAGGGCGCCGGGCTGGGTGAGGCGGATAAGGGTTTGGTCGCCGGAGGAGGTGCGGAGATCGATGGTGTTGTAATTCACGAGGGTGCGAGCGGCGGCGAGGGAGGCAGGGTCAGGAGCGGTTTGGGTTTTGCGGGCGGCGCGCCAGAGGTGAGAGAGGGGGCCGACGGTGATGTCGAATGCGCCGTCGGAGGCGCGGGAGAGATCGAGGGCGGTGCGGATGCAGAAGGCGAGTTCGGGGGAGACGGGGAAGAAGTCGGGAGAGCCGGCGGCGGCGCAGAGGCGCATGGATTCGGAGTCGGGGTTGTAATCGGAGAGGATGCGGTCGAGGGCGTTGATGCGGGCGAAGGCTGCGGAGGCGGCGACGAGGGCGGTGGATTCATCGGGGGAGTAGAGGACGAGGCGGGCTTCGACGCCCATAAGGATGCGGCGATATTCGAAGCGCTGGAGGGAGGAGGAAGGGGAATGAGGAGGGTCTGGAGGCGTCTTGGGTGTCGTGGAAGGGGCGGTGCAGGCTACGATCGAGGCTGCGGTGAGCAGGGTCGAGAAGATGAATCGGACGAGTGAACGAGCAGAGAGGATGACAGTGATGCGCGGCATGGTGATGGGCGTTGCGGGAGTGCTGGGGCTTGGGACTGCGGCGTGGTCGGGGGCGGAGCCTCCTGCGGTCACGACGATGGCGACGGTTCCGGGGCTTGAGTCATTTGTGGAAACGATACCGGGCACGACGGTGAGTTTTCGGATGGCGCCGATTCCGGGCGGGACGCAGAAGCCCGCGCCGGCCGGGGTGGGGAAGGATGCGGGGCCGGCGGCGGAGAGCGTGGAGATTGCGCCGTTCTACATGATGACGACGGAAGTCACGTGGGAGATGTTTGACATCTGGGCGTACCGGATGGACCTGCCGGCGGATGCGGACCCGAATGCGCCGGATGCGATCACGCGGCCGACGAAGCCGTATCTGCCGCCTGATCGGGGATTGGGGCACGAGGGGTATGCGGCGATCAGCCTGACGTACAAGAACGCGGATCAGTTCTGCGTGTGGCTGAGCGCGAAGACGGGGCGGAAGTACCGGCTGCCGACGGAGGCGGAATGGGAATGGGCGGCGAAGGGGGGGAGCGAGGGGACGTACTGCTTCGGGTCGGATGCCGGCGAGTTGATGGATTACGCGTGGTATGCGGGGAACTCGCAGAACAAGCCGCACCCGGTGGGGGAGCTGAAGGCGAACGCGTGGGGGCTGCATGATGTGCACGGGAACGTGGTGGAGTGGGTGACGAGCATGGACGGCAAGCCGGTGACGAAGGGCGGGTCGTACCGGTCGATGGCGCCGGATCTGGCGATCACGGCGAAGGCGAAGCAGGAGAAGTCGTGGAACGCGACGGACCCGCAGACGCCCAAGAGCCCGTGGTGGCTGTCGGATGGGCCGTTCGTGGGATTCCGGATCATGTGCGAGGCGGAGACGAAGTAGCGCGGCAGCGAAGTGGACTCCCACCGGGCAGGGCCACAGGAAATGCGCGAAAGGAATGCGCGGAGTTCTTCACTGCGCGGGCGGGCGGGGGTACGCTCAGGCAGTGCAGGTCCTTTGGCGATCAACACCTGAGCGTGAAAGCGAGCGAACATGGAACATCACGGCGCGGCGA
This sequence comes from Phycisphaerales bacterium, assembly GCA_044229655.1. Classification (GTDB taxonomy): domain Bacteria; phylum Planctomycetota; class Phycisphaerae; order Phycisphaerales; family UBA5793; genus JBGASM01. The sequence continues at coordinate 73,824 of JBGASM010000007.1, forward strand.
ACGAGGGAATGGGATTCTCACGGCGGGATTTCGTGCGGACGGCGGCGGCGTCGGCGGTGATTCCATTGGCGGCGGGTGCGATGGGTGCAGGGGTGAGCCAGGCGACAGCGGCGGTGGCGCGGGGGGCGAACGTGGCTGGGAAGGAGGAAGTGCGCATCGGCGTGATCGGGTGCGGCGGGCGCGGGACGGGTGCGGCGGGCAATGCGCTGGAGGCCTGGCCGCAGGCGAGAATCGTTGCGCTGGCGGATGTGTTTGCGGAGCGGGTGGAGAGCGCCAAGAGCGGACTTGCGGGGAATGAAGATGCATCGATGGCGGCGCGGGGGAAGGTGGCGGATGGAATGTGCTTCACAGGGTGGGATGCGTATCAGAAATTGCTGGCATCGAAGGAAGTGGATTCGGTGATTTTGGCGACGCCGCCACATTTCCGGCCGATCCACTTTGCGGCGGCGATCGCGGCGGGCAAGCACGTGTTCATGGAAAAGCCTGTGGCGGTGGACCCGACGGGCATCCGGAAGGTGCTGGCGGCGGCGGAGGAGGCGACGAAGAGGAAGTTGTGCGTGGTGGCGGGGACGCAGCGGCGGCATGAGCCGTGCTATCGGGCTGCGATGAAGAAGATGGCGGAGGGGGCGATCGGGCAGGTGGTGGCGGCGCGGTGTTTCTGGAACATGGGGAGCCTGTGGATGAATCCGCGGCAGCCGAACTGGAGCGACATGGAATGGCAACTGCGGAACTGGCTGTATTTCACGTGGCTGTCGGGCGATCACATCGTGGAGCAGCACGTGCACAACATCGATGTGGTGAACTGGGCGTTTGGTGCGCATCCGACGCGGGCGATTGCGGTGGGAGGGCGGCAGGTGCGAACGGAAGCGGCGTATGGGCACATCTTCGACCATTTCGGCGTGAGTTTCGAGTATCCGGAAGGGCGATTTGCGCTGTCAATGTGCCGGCAGACGGACGGGACGGATGGGCGAGTGGCGGAGTACATTCACGGGACGAACGGGGTGATGTCGCTGTCGTCGGGAAGCGCGGAGTGCGCGGGGAAGAACGCGTGGCGGTTCAGCGAGGACAACGGGAATCCTTACGTCATCGAGCACGTCGACTTGTACAGCGCGATGACGGGCAAGGCGGAGTACATCAACGAGGGGCGGCAGGTGGCGGAGTCGACGCTGTCGGCGATCATGGCGCGGATGTCCGCATATACGGGCAAGGATGTGACGTGGGAGCAGGCGCTCAATTCGAAGCTGGATTTGAGCCCGCCGAAGTACGAATTCGGCAGCCTGCCGACGCCGCCGGTGCCCACGCCGGGGAAGACGCCGCTGGAGTGAGCGGAGTCGGAAGGCCAGAAGCCGAGGGCGCGAGATGGCCCATATGATCGGACGACATGCATAAGTGCCAGAAATGCGGCGCGGAAGCGACCGTTCATGATTTCAAGCTGATGAAGGGTGGAATCGCGAGCCAGATCCACCTGTGTGAAACCTGCGCCAACAAGATGGGGGTGGAGAGCAAGGGTTTCAAGACGATGGAGGAGTTGATGGAGGCCGCGGCAGCGCTGGCCGGGCCCGGCGCGGGCGCGAAAGGCGCGGGCGGTGAGGCAGCAGGGCAGAAGGGGCAGGCCTGCAGCGCGTGCGGAATGGGGTGGAGCGAATTTCGAGAGAAAGGGCAATTGGGGTGCGCTGCGTGTTATGAAGCGTTTGAGGCACAGATAACGCAACTTGCGGAGCGGATGCATGAAGGCGGCACGCAGCACATGGGCAAGCGGCCGCAGGGCGCCAGCGCGGGGCCGGGCGACGGAGGCATGGAACTGAGGGCGCAGAAACTGCGACAGCAACTGACCGAAGCGCTGGCGCTGGAGCAGTACGAGCGTGCGGCGGAGATCCGGGACCGTTTGAACGCGATGGGCGCGGCGATCTCCAAGAGAGAGAGCACGGCAGGCGAGACGGGAGGCAGGCCGTGATCAATCCGAACGCGCAGGGGCTGGATTACGGGTCGTCGGGTGAATGGCTGCGGAACACGGGGCCGGAGCGCGACGTGGTGATATCGAGCCGGGTGCGGCTGGCGCGAAACATCCGGGGTTTCCGGTTCATGTCGAAGGCGGACCGGCCGGAGCGGGAAGACCTGGTGGTGAAGGCGCGGGCGCAGGTCATGAAGGCGCGAGACGCGGGGTCGATGATCTGGTTTGACCTGCCCGGGATCGCAGAGCAGGAGCGGTCAATCCTGGTGGAGCGGCACCTGATTTCGCAGCAACTGGCCAAGGGAGCGGGGAACACGGGAGCGAGCGGGCTTGATCAGCCGCGCGGCGCGGCGGTGAGCTCGGACGAGTCACTGTCGATCATGGTCAACGAGGAGGATCACCTGCGCATCCAGGTGATACGCAGCGGGCTGCAGCTACGCGACGCCTGGCGGGAGGCCAATGAAATTGACGACCGGCTGGAGCAGTCGATTCCATTTGCGTTTCACGAGCGTTTCGGGTATCTGACCGCATGTCCGACGAACATGGGAACGGGGATCCGCGTGAGCGTGATGCTGCACCTGCCCGCGCTCACGCTGACGAACGAGATTGAGCGTGTGCGGCGGGCGACGCGGGACATGCAGCTGGCGGTGCGCGGGTTCTACGGGGAGGGTTCGGACACGACGGGGGACCTGTTTCAGGTGTCGAACCAGACGACGCTGGGGAAGTCGGAAGAGGAAATCCTGGATGAGTTTGATGCGCGGGTCATTCCGCAGGTGATCGAGTATGAGCGGCAGGCACGGCGGCTGCTTGTCGAGAAGCGGTCGGCGGTGCTGGATGACCGAGTGTTTCGGGCGCTGGGGACGCTGCAGAACGCGCGGCTGCTGAAGACGGATGAGGCGATGCGAATGCTGAGCCACCTGCGCCTGGGCGTGGAAGCGGGGCGTGTCACGAATGTGCCGGTGGAGAGGATTAATCGGCTGATGCTCATGTGCCAACCTGCGCACCTGCAACGGGTCGCGGGCAAGACGCTGACGCAGGCGGACCGGGCGGAAGCGCGCGCGACGCTGGTGCGCGGCGAACTGGCGCGGTGAGGGATAATTGAGAACTCAAGTCTTCAGGGATGCCACTGGGCGGGGCTCAGGCTGATCCACTTCGCTGAAGGTGCGGGCCAAGCCGATGCCCAGCGCGCTGCCGAAGAGGCATCCGGCGACCCAATCGAGGGGCAGGACACGGACCAGGGGCCAGAGCGTGGAGCGCGCCATGGAGTCGAGGACGTCAGGTGACATCATGAATGCGCTGCAGAGGGTGCCCAACAGGCCAGCACCTGCGGTGAGGGCAATGATGAGCAGAGATCCGTTGGCGTTGGACCAGATCATGCGGGCGATCATCACGGAGAGGGCGGAGGCAGCCACGAGGCCGCCGACGGATTGGTCACGCTCCTCGGTGCGCACAAAGAGCCAGGAGAGGGCGAGGGTGCCGAGGAGGGAGAGGGCGGCAGCAGTCAGGGAGTCGGGGGATTTCCAGCCGTGCTCGGTGGGGTAGCGGGAGGGAGTGGAGCGTGCGAAGGCGAGGACAAGGAGCACAGCCGGCAGCGCCCACGCGAGGGCCTCGAAAGCGAACTTGACATAGAGGGATTTCAAACCTGAAGGGCCGACGGCGGGATCGGAAACGGCCATGCGGAGGAGCGTGTCGACGGGAGTGAAGCGGTGCGCGAGCACGAGCCAACAGAGGCCGAAGATGAGCGAGCCGACATATCGATGGGTCGTACGTGCCGCGACCCACGCGAGGATGGCGAAAGCGACCAACGAGGCGGCAAGCGGGAGCAGCACATCGGAGAGAGCGAAGCCGCGCGCGAGGGGGACGCCCATGGAGCCGTCATAGGCGCGCAGATGAAAGAGGATCCAGGAAGAGAGCGGCCAGGAGAGGGCGAGAGCGGCGGCGACGAAGATCCATTGCTTGATGGTGTTGGGCATGATGGTGGAGCAATCGAACGAAGGAGCAGGGGTGCAGTCAAACGAGCGGTTGTGAATCGGTGTCGGAGGAAGCCAGGGCGGCGGCGAGGATCAGGACATCGCGCGGGCGGGAGGGAGGGGTTTCGGTGTCATTGATGCGGGAGACGATGGCCGCGGGCAGGAGATCAAGTCGAGATTCCGCAGGGGATGCGATGGCGGCACGAATGCGGTGCATGAGGGTTTCGGCAGGGGCGCTGAGGAGCTGGGTGCGGGGGTCGAGTTCCTCGCAGGTCCAGGCGATGAGGGTTTCATCAGGAACGAGGGTGCGGGAGCCCTGATGGCGAGACTCGAGCAGGGCGACGGGCGAGTCGTGATCCGGGTTGAGGAAGAGGACTTCACCGCGGGCGTTGCGGATGGCAGCGCCGGGATGGCCGCGGATGGCCCATGCGAGTTGACCATCTGGGCCGAGCCGGAAAGCGGCGGCGTAGGCGGTGATGTTGTAAGGCGTGAGCATGAGAGAGGCGTAGTGGCCCACCGCGTCGAGCACGTCGACCGGGGCGGCGTCAGGGCGCTGCGCAAAGAGGCGTTCGAGTTCGCCGTGGAGCCGATTAACGGTCATCGCGGCGGCGATGCCGTGTCCGCCTGCCTGGAGGAGGATGAGCGACCAGTCACCGTCGGCGTGGGGATGGGCATGAAGCAGCGCGCCGCCAATGCCCTCTGCGGTGCGGTCGGCAAAGGCGAAGCGGACGGGGCCGGCAGACTGAGGCGCGGGGAACATGGCATCGTGGATGCGCTCGGCGTCGAAGAGTTCACGGGAGAACCACTCGTGGGAGCGGCGGAGCATGCGCGACTCGAAGTTGCGCATGAGGCGGGACTGGCGGAACCAGGCGATCAGCACGCCGGGGGTCATGAGGAGGACGAGGCCCTGGGCCTGGAAGAGCGTGACCCAGCCGAGGGAGTCGGAAGCGAGCCAGAGGCGGCCGACCTCCCAGACAATGATGAGGCCGAGAGCGACGGTAGCGGCTTCGGCGACGGACCAGGGGAGGATGAGTGCAGGAATCCAGAAGGTGGAAGCGATGCGGAATGCGTCGCCAGTGCCGGTTTGGGATGAATTGTGGAGGCGAGCGAGGGCGACGGTTGCGGCGGCATGAGCAAGGAGGACCCAGAAGGCGGTGCGCATGAGGCGGCGGCGCGACCAGGAGTTGCCATCGATGAGAAAGCGGGCCGCAGAGAGTAGGGCGATGCAGAATGTGGCGTGGAGGACCTCGGGCACGCCCCACTGCATGGATTGGATGAGGACCTGAACCGCGCCGGCGAAACCGCCACGCATGCCGGTGGGGTCTTCGGCGGACCGCAGCCACTGCGTGAGCGGATCACCATCGCGGAACGCGACGGCGGCGGCATGGATGGTGAGCCAGAGTGTCCAGAGGCCGAGCCAGAGAGTGAGCCAGACGAGCATCTGGCCGCGGGTCAGGGACTCGATCTCGGATTCGTACTCGTGGGCGAAGTCGCGGGTGATCAGGGCGGGGTCATCTGCGGGCGCGGACGGAGCGGGCCCGGTGGGCGGCTTGAAGGGAGAAGATGGGGGCGAGGTGGAGGGCACGAGCACTCATGCCTTGCGGAGAAGTTCGATGACCTGACCGACGTGGGCGACGGGGTGAAGCGTGAGTTCGAGGGAGTCGGCGCGGCGGAGCGAGGCGGCGGAATCGTGAGAGAGAATGGCGTGGCGGAAGCCGAGGCGGGCGGCCTCGCGTAGGCGGTGTTCGAGTTGGCTGACGCGGCGGACCTGACCGCCGAGGCCGACTTCGCCTGCGAGGATTGTGTGGGGAGGGAGTGTGCGGCGGAGGTACGCGGAGGCGACGGAGGCGAGAGTGGCGAGATCAGCGGCGGGTTCGACGACCTTGAGACCTCCGGCGGCCTGGGCGAAGACATCCTGATCGGCGAGGCGGAGGTCGGCGTGCTTCTCGAGAACGGCGATCAGAAGAGCGAGGCGGCTGGCATCGAGGCCTGAGACCTTGCGTTTGGCGGCGCCGAGAATCCCGGTGGCGGTGAGGGCCTGGATTTCCACGTGGAAGCAGCGGGAGCCTTGCATCACGGGGCAGACGGCTGAGCCGGGGCGCTGCTCGACGGTTTGCTCGGCGAGGACGCCGCCACCGTCTTCGATAGGGCGCAGGCCTGAGCCGGTCATCTCGAAGAGGCCGATTTCGAGGGTGGCGCCGAAACGGTTCTTGACCGCACGGACGAGGCGATGGGCGTGATAGGTATCGCCCTCGAAATAAAGGACGGCATCGACGAGGTGCTCAAGGAGGCGCGGGCCGGCGACGGTGCCCTCCTTGGTGACGTGGCCGACGAGGATGACGCAAATTCCGGAGGCCTTGGCGAGGAAGACGAGGTCGGTGGCGCAGCGGCGGAGTTGCGTGACGCTGCCGGGGGCCGCATCGACGCTGGACTTGTAGACCATCTGGATGGAGTCGATGAGGAGGACCGCGGGTTTGACGCGGCGGACCTGCTCGAAGATGCGGGCGAGGTTGGTATCGGCGAGGACGTAGAGATGATCATCGGCGGAAAGGTTGTCGAGTCTGCGGGCGCGGAGTTGGACCTGGCGGGCGGACTCCTCGCTGGTGACGTAGAGGACGGGGACCGCGGAAGCGGCGAGGCGGCCGGCGGCCTGGAGGAGGAGCGTGGATTTTCCGATGCCGGGCTCACCGCCGAGGAGAACGACGGAGCCGGGGACGAGTCCGCCGCCCAGGACGCGGTCAAACTCGCTGATGCCTGTGGGCTGGCGCGAGACATCATCGGGCGGGATGTGGGAGAGGGGGACGGCGATGGCGGCGGGGGCGGAATCGAGTTCGGAGGAGGAATCATCGAGGTTGGCGACGAGGCCGGCGGCCAGGCCGCGCTGGGCGTCGGCGGACACTTCGACGGATTGAGAGACTTCGTCGAGGGAGTCCCAGGCACCGCAGTCGGGGCATTTGCCCATCCACTTGGGCTGCATACCACCGCAGGAGCGACAGACGAAGGTGGTGCGGGCCTTGGGCATGAGTCGAGATGATAGGTATGCGTGATTTGGGATCGGCCAGTGCGCGCGGCTACCGTCGTGCGGCATGAATGAACGCGTGGAACGAGGCGAGAGATTTCGGTGGTGCATGCCGGAGGAGAGCGCAAGCGGCGCGACGCTGATGCAGCGGATCCTCACGGCGCGGGGACTGGCGAGCGCGGAGGAGGCGAAGAAGTTCCTGGCGGCGAATCTGCTGGACCTGGCGCCGGCGGAGAGACTGCCGGGAGTGGAGCGGGCGGCAGCGCGAATCCTGGAGGCGGTTGCGGGCAGGGAGAAGATCGTCATCTACGGGGACTACGACGTGGATGGGGTGAGTGCGGCGGCGATGCTGTACCGGACGATTCGAGCGATTGAGCCCGAAGCGCGGGTGGAGACGTACATTCCGCATCGAATCACCGAGGGATATGGACTCAATCGCGAGGCGATTGAGCAGATTCACGCGGGCGGGGCCGGTCTGGTGGTGACGGTTGACTGCGGCATCAGCGCGCGGGGAGAAGCGAAGCGAGCCAAGGAACTGGGGCTGCCGCTCATCATCACGGACCATCATCATGTGCCGGAGCGGGCGGAGGATCTGCCGGAGGCGGAGGCGCTTGTGCATCCGAAACTGCGGGTAGGCGACGGGGAGGCGTATCCGTTCGGGGAATTGTGCGGAGCAGGCGTGGCGTTCAAGTTGGCGTGGCGACTGGCCACGATGTGGTGCCAGTCGGAGCGTGTTTCCGAGAAACTGCGAAACCTGCTCGTGGAGTGCACAGCGTTGGCGGCGCTGGGGACGATTGCGGACGTGGTTCCGCTCATCGGGGAGAATCGGGTGATTGCGCGGACGGGGTTGCGGCTCATGCGGAAGACCTCGTTTGTCGGGCTGAATGCGCTGATTGAGGCGGCGGGACTGGCGGACGAGAAAATTGACACGCAGTCCGTGGGATTCAGACTGGGGCCGAGGCTGAATGCCTGCGGGCGCATGGGGCACGCGGCGGAAGCGCTTGAGTTATTCATCACGGAGGACGTGCGGCAGGCGCGGGACATCGCGGCCAGACTGAACCGACTGAATACAGAGCGGCAGGCGACGGAGGCGGCAATCCTGGAGCAGGCGTGCGCCATGACGGAGGCCGCAGGGATGCATCGGAGCGACCGCAGGGCCATTGTGCTGGCGCATCCGGAGTGGCACGCGGGCGTGGTGGGAATCGTGTGTTCACGCCTCGTGGAGAAATATGGCCGGCCGGTGGTGCTCATGCAGGCGACGGGCGAGGCATACAAGGGATCAGCGCGGTCCATTGAGGGGTACTCGATTCATGCGGGACTGGCGGCGGCGGCGGAGCATCTTGAGAAGTGGGGGGGGCACGAAATGGCGGCGGGAGCAGCGGTGCGTCCGGAGAAGTTCGAGGCGTTTGTGGATGCGCTGACCGCGCACGCGAATGCGAACATCACGGAGGAGCAGTTGACGCCGAGACTGCGACTGGATGCGAGCGCCGGGCTTGCGGAATTTGAGGCAGGATTCATGCGTGAACTGGGAGAACTGGCGCCGTTCGGACGAGGCAATCCGGAGCCGACGGTGCTGGTGCGGCGGGTGCGGGTGATGCAGAAGCCCAGACGACTGGGAGCAGCGGCCAAGCATCTGGAGATCAACGTGTGTGATGCGCGGGCGAACGGAGTGATGGCGCGGCCGTTTCGACTCATGGCATGGAACAGGGGGGAGTCGGCGGAGGAATTCGGAGTGGGGCAGGTGATCGACATTGCGGTGCAACCGAAGGTGAACACATTCCGAGGCATCAGCAGTGTGGAGGGGGAGTTGAAGGACTGGCGGAGTGCAGAGGGCAGGTGAGCGCGAGGACGCAGGGTGATACCCTGTGGCTGCATGAGCGAGACGATGAAATGGATTGTGATGAGCGGGGCCGCGTACCTGCTGGGGGCGATTCCGTTCGCTTTTCTGATTGCGCGCATGCACGGGGTGGATATCCGTACGGTGGGATCGGGGAATGTGGGGGCGTCCAATGTGGGGAGGCAACTGGGTCGAAAGTGGGGGATGCTGTGTTTTGTCCTGGATGTGCTGAAGGGGGCGGGGCCGACGGCGGCAGCGGGCTGGTGGACAGGGGTGATGGGGAAGGAGATGGGCGCCTTGTCAGCGGGTCAGATGTTCGCGTGGATGGGAGTGGGCGTGTGCGCGATCCTGGGTCACATGCTGCCGGTGTACTTGAAGTTTCGAGGAGGCAAGGGGGTGGCGACGGGACTGGGAGTGACGCTGGCGATTTATCCGCATCTGACCTGGCCCGCGCTGGCGGGGCTGGTGACGTGGTGTCTGGTGCTGAAGGTGTGGCGGTACATCGCGCTGGCGAGCATTGTGGCGGCGTTGTCGATTCCGGTTTGGTTTGCGGCGATGTGCGTGCCGAAGGAGGTGGGGACAAGCGGGGGCGGGCCCGAGAGGAGTTTTGCAGAGAATCTGGGGCGGGGCTGGCCGTTTTGGGGAGTCACGCTGGCGCTGGGGCTGGTGGTGACGTGGCGACACAGGAGTAATCTGGGACGGATGAGGGCGGGGACGGAGCCGAAGGTGGGCGCTCCCAAGTGAGCGGGATGGGCGGTGGAATTTTGTGGTGGAATTGGCGCGGCGGCGTGTTGGTGTAACGCTTGGTTTTGCAGAGCGTTATGCAGGAAACAGACGGGTGGATAGAGGCGGGTTTGAAAAAGGGGATGAAAGGGAGAGGCGGACGGCTTGACAGGCGAGGGGTGATCGCTAGACTTGGGCTTGCAAGCGATTGGTCTGGAACCACGATCAACCGCTTGCTGTCCTGTTGCCAATGGTTTCAGGGCACACGATCTTTGAAAAGTGAACAGTCGGGTGAGCGCCGCGAGAATGCGAGGTTTCCTGCACGGTCCGTCACGGGACGTGCGGGATACATCAAGATCACCACGATGCCGGTTCACAGCCGGTGTCTGGGAGCATTCGTCGTGACGCATCACAATTGCAAGGTGAATTCTCTTGTGAATTCCTTTTCTTATGTTGATGAAGCGAGTGTTTTCCAAACCGTCGGTGTAGCCACCGGCGGGTGACTTCGCAAGCGGAAGTTTGCGGAGCACAGACCGCTCACGGCATCCTGCCAGCAGGGTGACGTGGGAACAGGAAAGACCTTCCTCTTTTGAAGCGAAGCAGGCGTCTTCGGGCGTCTGCATGCAACAAAAATCAAGTGAAGAGTTTGATCCTGGCTCAGATTGAATGCTGGCGGCATGGCTAAAACATGCAAGTCGAACGAGGTTATCGCAAGGTGACCTAGTGGCGGAAGGGCGAGTAATACATTTCTAACGTACCCCGAGATTCGGAATAGCCCTGGGAAACTGGGAGTAATACCGGATGAGATCGCTGGGAGCAATATCCCGGCGCTGAAAGGCGCAAGTCGTCTTGGGAGCGGGAAATGTCCTATCAGGTAGTTGGCGGGGTAACGGCCCACCAAGCCTTAGACGGGTAGCCGGTGTGAGAGCACGGCCGGCCGCATCGGGACTGAGACACTGCCCGGACTCCTACGGGAGGCTGCAGTAACGAATATTCCACAATGCGCGCAAGCGTGATGGAGCAATGCCGCGTGCAGGATGAAGCCCTTCGGGGTGTAAACTGCTGTCAGGGGTAGCCAACTCAATGAGGCGCCCCAAAGGAAGAGACGACTAACTCTGTGCCAGCAGTCGCGGTAATACAGAGGTCTCGAGCATTAATCGGAATCACTGGGCTTAAAGCGTACGTAGGCGGACCTGCAAGTACCCTGTGAAATCCCTCGGCTCAACCGAGGAACCGCTCGGTATACTGCAGGCCTTGAGCATGGTAGAGGCGGTCGGAACGATCGGTGGAGCGGTGAAATGCGTAGATATCGATCGGAACGCCGAAGGTGTAAACAGGCCGCTGGGCCATTGCTGACGCTCAGGTACGAAAGCGTGGGGAGCAAACGGGATTAGATACCCCGGTAGTCCACGCCCTAAACGATGCATACTAGATCAGGGAGGTTCTGATACCCTCCGGATCGAAACGAAAGCGATAAGTATGCCGCCTGGGGAGTACGGTCGCAAGGCTAAAACTCAAAGGAATTGACGGGGGCTCACACAAGCGGTGGAGCATGTGGCTCAATTCGAAGCAACGCGAAGAACCTTATCCTGGGCTTGACATGCACGGATTAGTCGGATGAAAGTTCGATGACACCCGCAAGGGTGGAACGTGCACAGGTGCTGCATGGCTGTCGTCAGCTCGTGCTGTGAAGTGTCGGGTTAAGTCCCTTAACGAGCGAAACCCCTGTCGCTAGTTGCCAGCGAGTAATGTCGGGTACTCTAGCGAGACTGCCGGTGTCAAACCGGAGGAAGGTGGGGATGACGTCAAGTCCTCATGGCCTTTATGTCCAGGGCTGCACACGTGCTACAATGGCATGAACAAAGCGACGCGAGACCGCGAGGTGGAGCAAATCGCAAAAAGCATGCCCCAGTTCAGATTGCAGTCTGCAATTCGACTGCATGAAGCCGGAATCGCTAGTAATCGCGGATCAGCTACGCCGCGGTGAATGTGTTCCTGAGCCTTGTACACACCGCCCGTCAAGTCATGGGAGCCGGTAGGACCTGAAGCCGCCTCGATTCAGGGGTGTCCACGGTAAGACTGGTGACTGGGACTAAGTCGTAACAAGGTAGCCGTAGGAGAACCTGCGGCTGGATCACCTCCTTTCTAAGGGATTTCTTAGACACGGGCTCTGCAACATGCCCGGCCCTCTGCGCCGTCAAACGACGGCATCATGGCCAGGTTCCTGCAGAGATCGGAGAGCAATCTCCCCCGTTGACATCAGCGCACTCTCGTCTGACCGCAAGGTCAGCCCTGCTCCGGCGGCGACGCCGAGGGCAGGCGCTTGCCCCGACTGTTTACCATATTTCTTCATCAGGCCCGTTGGGTTAATCCCCGCGGGCCTGTTTCTTTTTTGGGGACTTTCATGAGGGCGGGCGTGTCGAAGCGCCATGTGCCGCGTCACCTCAGGCGGAAATTTTTCCGCATTCCGGGCAGGGCGCATTCACGCTGGGTCGAGCGCGGAGGTCGTAGGCGCAGTGTGGGCAGAGGCTCCGGCGCACGCGCCAGCGTCGGCGTACCGAACCAAGAAGCGGCGGAGCGTAATGGATGATGCCTCCCCAAAAGAGCGTATCAGCGATCAGGCCGGGCCACAACGGAGAGAGCGGAAGGATGCGACCGTCGTGGGTCCAGAGGTGTGATGAAGTCCAGCCGGGGAAGACAAACGCGCCGCGCCACGGGTCGGTCACGTACGGGTGAAGGCAGAGCCAGTCGAGGCCGCCGGACGCATCGGCGCTGCGCACTGCATACAGAGCGCGAAAAGGGAAGCCGCGGGCCAATTCGACCTGACTTGCGTCCCATGAGTTCAGGCGCGTTGCAGCGTCGCGTGGGTTGCGGCGGGAGATGATGCTCCACGCAGGAATCAATTCAGGGGAGGGGGGGAAGGTCCAGGAGTCGCTGTAGCCTTGGACGGAGGATGCGAAGTCGGTTGACCCGAGGGAGGAGGTACGGACGAACATCCAGGCGTTGGGGCCGAGTGAAGATTGACCGCGCAGGGAGGGGGGCGCGTAGAGGTCGATGGTGTGGAGGGGCCAAAGGGCGAAGACCCACGCGAGCGCGACGGTGACGCACAGGCCGGCAAAGAGAGGGCGGAAAAGGGTGGTGAGTCGGCGCATAGCGGAGCAAAGTTGACGACACCACATGATGCGCAGGGACCGTCTTGAATTCCACGCGGGCTTGACCAAATGCGGCGACTGACTATTCTCCCGACTTGTTTGCAGGGGGTCTGGGGCGGTAGCTCAATTGGTTAGAGTACTGGACTGTCGATCCAGTGGTTGCGGGTTCGAGTCCCGTCCGCCTCGTTTCAACTCAGCAAGTCAAAGAAGGCCGGAGACGCACAGTTTCCGGCTTTTTTGCTGGGCGGGCGGAATGGGACGGTGGGGGGTAGGGTGGATCCGAGTTCCGGGCTAGGATCGCCGCATGAGCACATCAGCGGGAGAGAGCGGGATGGGGGGGATTCGCAGCAGGGGGGCGGCTGCGAGGTCCGCTCGGCATCAGACATTTGGAGAAGAGCTGGCCAACGCGGTCGGACATGGACTGGGGGGTGCCGCCGCATTAGCGGGGCTCCCGGTGCTGATCCTGGCAGCGCTGCGGCAGGGGAGCGCGGCGATGGTCGTGGGGTCGATCATTTTCGGCGCCAGCGCGATCGTGCTGTATTTCACTTCGGCGATTTACCATGCCATGCCCAGAAGCAGAGCGAAGGACATTCTGCAGAAGCTGGATCATGCCGCCATTTATCTGCTCATCGCGGGGACGTATACGCCGTTTACGCTTGGAGTGCTGTGGGGCGGGTGGGGCTGGACGTTGTTCGGGCTGATCTGGGCATTGGCGCTGACGGGGATCATCCTGAAGGCGGCGGATCGGATTGCGCACCCGATCTCAACTGGGCTGTACCTCGTCATGGGCTGGCTGATCCTGATCGCGGCTTACCCGCTTGCAGTGAACATGCCGCTGGCGGGGGTGCTGTGGCTGGCGGGAGGCGGAGTTGCCTATTCGGCGGGCGTGATCTTTTTCGCGCTGGACTCGCGCATCCGTTATGGCCATGCAATCTGGCACCTTTTTGTTCTGACAGGAACGGTGTGCCATTACTTTGCGGTGCTGTGGTATGCGGGGCCTGTCGCGTCATCGAGCGTTTAGGTTTGAGGCCGAAATGTTGGCCGGTCAAGTGCCGTGGGGATGGAGGAAGTACACCATGCAGAGCGGGCAGTTCATGTGCGTCGGATTGATGGCCGGGGCAGTCGTTTGCGCGGGCGCTGAGCGATGCCCTGCGCAGGAGACGAGATATCGGCTGGAGATTTATGAGGCGCCGGCGGGGGCTGAATCGGTGTTTCCCGGCGACATGACCGAAGGCGGATTGATTGTGGGTCAGACGGGGAGCGATGAGTACGACCCGCTGGCGCAGCCGCTCATTCTTCTGGGCGCGAGGCAGAGACTTCTTCCGATCCCGACGGATTCACTGAACTTTCTCCTTGGTGTGGGCAGCCCGGAGACGATTGTGGGCGCATCCTCAAACCTCCCAGCGGCGTGGGTGCGGGGACGGCCGAGAATCCTGAAGCCCGCGAACGGATTCCCGAATGGTGCGGCGTACGACGCTAACCGCGCGGGCGTGATTTGCGGCGAGGTGTACCAGGATTTCACGGGGAGGCAGTGGCCGGTCGTGTGGCGCGATGCGGATGCGGTGGGGCGCATCCTGCCGGGCATCGGTGATGCAAAACAAGGCGCTGCATTCGCGGTGAATGAACAGAATCAGATCGCGGGGGTGCTGCTCAATCTCGGCGGACTGAATTTCGGTGCGGTGCGCTGGGACAATCCGGTGGAGCGTCCGAAGGTTCTGGGCGCCCTGCCGGGCGCGGTGAACAGCGAAGCGCTGGCGCTTAACGAAGTGGGCGATGCGGCCGGGAGGTCGAGTTTCGCGGACAATTCAGTGCGGGCGATGCTGTATCTGGAAGCGACGCAGAGTGTGGTGGATGTCGGGACGTTGGGAGGAACATACGCCATCGCCAATGACGTGAACAAAGTGGGTCAGGTGGTGGGATTCTCAAATGAGGTTGAGTTCGGCGCAGCGCGCGGATTCATCTGGTTCGAGGGTGTGATGCTCGATCTGAATGACCTGGTGGCGGAGGCCAATGGAGAATACGACCACATCGCGGACGCCAAGGCGATTGACGATCAGGGGCGCATTGCGGTGCGTGTGCAGGTGCAAACAGAGCGCGGGCCAGCGCAGCGCATCGGCATGCTGGTTCCCGTGAGGTAGCAATGGGGCGCGAAGCCGCAATCACCTGCGAGCGCGCTTGCGCGAGGGCGAGGAGCGTGCCGCAGGGGCGGCGCGGCGACGAGGCGGTGCGCCTGGCGTTGGGCCGGCGGACGGCGAGGTTAGGGATGCGCCATTGACTGTAAGGGTGGTGGGGAAAGGGACATCAGAACAGAGCACGCGACCGTGCGCAGAGTCCACGACGTCGCGCAGAGTGGTCTGGGAGAACGTGCGTTCGGTGAAACTGATGACTTCCTCTATTCGAGTGTGCATCGGGCAGAGGGTGGTGTGCTCGCTGTATCCGAGGGGGCAGGTGCTGATGTGCTCGATGGGGTCAACCACATTGACGACGTCGAGGAGCGTGGTACGGGCAGGGTCACATGCGAGGCGGAAGCCGCCGCCACGGCCGCGGAGGCCTTCAACCATGCGGGCGCGGCCGAGGGTATGGAGGATTTTGACGGCGTAGTCGCTGGGGACCTTGGTTTGCTGGGAGATCTGCTCGCCGGTGACCCAATAACCCTGGAGTTTGGTCAGAATGACCATGATGCGAAGCGCGTATTCGGCAGTGCTGGAGAACATGCGGCGAATGTTAGGCAGGCTGGACGGATAAGCGGATATATTTATGATGAGAGGTGAGTTGCCACTGGTGGGCGGCCGGATCGCGGGGAGAATTGCCAGTGATGGGTGACGAGATCGAAGAGCGAGGCGGGGGCGTTCAGGGCGCCCGGGCGGTGATGAATGTTCTGCGCGTGCTGCCCAAGCAGCCAGGGCATCCGTGTGCGTATCTCCCCCAGCGGCAGGCGGCGGACCGGGGATTTGCAGTGACTTCACTTTCGGGGGCGATGTGGCACGAGTATTTGGCGCAGGGATACCGGCGTGCTGGGGCGATGATCTACCAGCCCGCGTGCGCATTCTGCGCGGAGTGCAGGCCGCTGAGAATCGACGTGAGCAAGTTCAGCCCCGGGCGCACGCAGCGACGCGTGCAGCGGATCAACGCGGACATCGAAGTGAGCATGGGGCCGGTGGCCACGGATGCGGAGCATGCCGCGCTGTACAAGAGGTACATCACGACGCGGCACGACGGGATGATGTCGGGTTCCGAGCGGGAACTTGTGCAGTTCTTAGGCGTGTCGCCGGTGGAAACGCAGGAGATCAGGTATCGATTGGATGGAAGGCTGGTGGGCGTGGGGGTGACGGACGTCACGCCGATGGGATGGTCGGCGGTGTACTGCTATTTTGATCCGGAGATGCCGAAGCGATCATTGGGGGTGTTCAACGTGCTGCAGACGGTGCGGCTGTGTCGCGAGATGTGCCCGGCGGGTGAGAGGGCGAAGGTGTACCTGGGGTACTGGGTCAGAGGATCGAAGACGATGGGATACAAGAACGCGTACCGTCCGCACGAGGTGATGGAGTGGGGGACAGGTCGATGGGTGGAGATGGAGGTGAGTGAGCACGCGAAAGCGGCCGGAGTTCACGGCACGGGAGCATCGGCATAGATGATGCGGATCACGTCGGGTGCGCAGCCGGCTGCGGAGCGCTCGATGGCGGAGGCGTGGGAGGCAAAGAAGGAAGACGCGGAGGGAGTCAGGCGCGCGGAGCGGTCGGCGATGGAGGCGTTTTGGCGGTAGGGAGGGAACTCGAACACTTCGGGGCAGATGGAGACGCACCAGGCGCAGAGGATGCAGCCGGGGTCGATTGTGACGGCGATGATGGGGCGCGAAGTCATGTGATCAGGGGCGCGGGCCGACGGTGGAGATGTCGATGGGGCGGATGCCCAGTTTGAGGGCAGGAGAATCGGGGAGAAATCGGCCCGTCGCGGGGTCGCCGTCCACGAAGAGAGGGTCTGCGATCAGGGAATCAGCATCGTTTCCCTGGGATTGCCAGGTGGGAAGATCGGCGTTTCCGAAGAAAGAGACTGGCTGCGCGCCGGTGCGGAAGTAGAGATTGGAGGAGGAGAAGAAGTTGTCGGTCCAGTTGCCGTTCTGGAGGACGCCGGTGTCGTACACGACGACGTTGTGATCGAAGGTGAAGGAGAGGTGATCTTCGCGGCGGGTGCGCCAGAGCTGGGCATCGCGGCCGAAAGCGAAGATGTTGTTGCGGAGCGTGTTGCCCTCGCCGTAGTGCTGGTGGAAGCCGCCGTGGGTGGTGCGCAGGACGACGTTGTTTTCGGCGCGGATGCCGGCGGAGCCTTCATCGAAGTAGATGCCCCAGGCGATGGTGCGACCGGCGATGTCGTGGAAGAAGTTGTTGCGGATGATGGCGCCGGGCTGAGCGCCCAGTGTGTAGATGCCGGCCATGTCGCCCAGAGGGGGCTGGGAGTTTCCGGGACGAGCGCCGAGTGATGAGATTTCGTTGAACTCGACGAGGTTGCCGCCGGCGAGGGCGGGGCCGTATCCCCAGGTCCAGCCAATGGAGATTCCGGTGTAGTCAAACTCAGCGATGCGGTTGTGGCGGATGATGTTGTCCGCACTCTGGCCGATCCAGAGGCCGACGGCCTGATGGTGATGAAGGCCGCCGTCGGTGATGGAGCAATCTTCGACCGTGATGCGGCCGGTGCGGTCAGCGGCGTTTTCGCGAATGGCGGTCTCGCCGATCCTGACGCCGCCGGCCCCGAGGTCGTGGATGATGCAATGAGAAAGAGAGGAGTCGGAGCAGGCGCGGGAGAACTCAATGCCGTATGAGGCGACGTGGGCGATTTCGCAGTTTTCGAAATTGACGCCGGTGACACCTTCGAGACGGAGTGCGCCGGGAACGCCGGAGGCCGCCTGTGCGAAGCCGATGGAATCATCCTGCCAGATGGAGGGGGCAGAGGGGAGATCGTCAAACCACCAGCGCGTGTGAGCGAAGGAGAGGTTGCGAAAGGTCAGGGAGGAGATGAGGTGATCGGGAGAGGATGGGTCGCCGGTGATGGAGAGCAGAGAGGAGAGGCGAGGAATGACGCCGCATGGGGCGGAGGCGGGATCGAGGAAGGCCTCGTCGGCGGTCGGGATGTAGTAGACGCGACGGGAAGACAGATCGGCGAAGAACTCGCCGGGGGCATCGAGGAGATCGGGATCGCCCTGGATGCAATAGAGATCGCCGGGGCCCAGAGCGCTGACGTTGCGGGTGGCGAAATGAACGATGCGGGAGTCGGGGTCAACGGATGCGACGCGAAGGTGGGAGTCGATCCAGCGGACGAAGGTGGTGACCTCGGCGCCGGGTTCGATGGTGCGCCAGAGATCGGCATCGGCGGGGGTGAAGTGGAAAGAGCGCTGACCCCTGGTCCAGTCACCTGAAGGCTCATCGGCGGGGAGGGAGTCGATGCGCAGAAACTCGCCGTTGTTGGGCGAACGGGCCCAGAGAGCACGATGCGGGCCGACCCAGAGATCGCGGATGGGGCCGGGTGAGTGAAAGTCGTCGGGAAATGCTGCGGACCAGACGAGTGGAAGAGAGCCGAAGTGATCGAGTCGCCAGGGGGCGAGTTGCGTTCCGCCGGAGAAGGTCAAGGGTGGAGAATCGGCCGGGGCGGAAGGGTCGCGCTGGAAAGTGATGGGAATGGCTGGAGAAGGCAGATCGGCGGGGGTGATCGACCAGGGAGCAGAGAGGGGGTAGGTGCCGGGGGCGAAGTTGACGGTGACGCGGTCGGGAGCGGGGGCGGTGTTGCGCAGCGCCCGAAGGCGCGGCATCAAGCCGTCAATTGAATTGAGCGCGGAGGCAGGGGATGAGCCATCGGCAGAGCCTGAGCCGGAGGGGCCGACAAAGAGTGTCAGGTCGGAAGCGCGGGCGCAGGGGGAAACCAGACTCAGGCACAGGGATACAGCACACGGAGCGATGGGGCGAAACATGCACCATGCTACGGCTGTGCCGGGCGCAGCGCACTACTTGCGGGGAGTGGCGGGCTTGTTGACGGCGTTGAGGATGGAGCCGTCCTTTTTGTAGGCGGCGATGATGCGGACGACTTCATTGGCGATGGCGAGTTGGGCCTGGTCGGTGGAAGCGCCGATGTGGTGGGTGCCGCAGACGTTTTTCTCTTTGCCGATGGGGTTGGCGAACTCGCCATCTGCGGCGGGCTCGTTCTCAAAGACATCGAGGCCGGCACGGACACCCTTCTCAGCCATGGCCTTGCACAGGGCCGCTTCATCGACCACGGAACCGCGGGAAGTGTTGATGAAGTAGGCGTTGGGCTTCATGGCGGCGAAGAAGTCAGCGCCGCAGAGTTTTTTGGTGTCGGCGGTGGAGGCGACGTGAACAGTGACAGCGTCGGACACCTTGGCGACCTCAACGGGAGAGGCTGCGTAGGTGAACCCGAGGTCTTTGGCCTGCTGGGGGGTGAGGCTGCGCGACCAGGCGACGATGTTCATGCCGAAGGCCTTGGCGCGGGAGGCAACCTCCTTGCCGATGGTTCCCATGCCGACGATGCCCAGCGTGGAACCGTGGAGGCCGCGAGCCTTGGAGTACTCTTTCTTGGACCACTTGCCGATGCGAAGTTCGCCGGCCTGATCGTGAATGCGCCGGTCAAGGTTGAGGAGCAGGCCCATGGTGAGTTCGGCGACGGCGACTGCGTTCTTGCCGGGGCAATTGGTGACGTAGACGCCGACGGACTCAGCGGTCTTGGTGTCGATGGTGTCGTAGCCGGCGCCGGCGCGGATGACCATGCGCAGGGAATCGGAGGCCTTGATGGCGTCGCCGCTGACTTTCTTGCCGCGCACGACAAGGACTGCAGGCTTGGCAGCCTGGAGGGCGGCGGGGAGGTCCTCGGCCTTCACATCGGGCTGGTTGATGATCTCGCAGCCGAGTTTGGTGAGTGCCTCGATGCCTGACTTCTCGAACTTTTCACCGATGAAGACTTTCATGGGATCACGCTGAAGAAAAAAGGAGATGGAGATCAGCGACCGCGCTTGGTCTGGGAGCGGCCGGACTTGGAAGCGCGGCCTGCCTGGGCGGTCATTTTCTTGGACCAGGACTTGGCGGAGGTCTGCTTGCCCTTGGCGGGCTTGGCGACAGATGAGCGGCCACGGGTGGACTTGCGTGCGGCGGGTTTTTTCTCCACGACCGAACGGCTCTTGGAGGTGCGAGCGGCGGGGGCTGACTTGGCGGCGGAACCATTTTTCCACGCCTTCAGGGCAGCGGTGTGGAGGTCGGCCGGCGAATCGAGGGTGTGGATGATGAGACCTGAGCGGAGTTTGGGCTCAAACCAGGTGCTCTTGGGAGGCATGATCTCATCGGCATCGGCGACGGAGAGCAGTTGCTGAATGGTGGTGGGATACATTGAGAAGCCGACGGCCATTTCGCCCGAGTCGACGCGGGTCTGAAGTTCGCCAGGACCGCGGATGCCGCCGACAAAATCGATGCGCTTGTCGGTGCGCACATCGCCGATGTCGAGGATCGACTTGAGGATCCGATCCTGCAGCAGGGAGACGTCCAAGGCGGCGACGGGGTTATTGCGGGGAATGGTCGAGGCAGGGAACTCGACGGCGTACCACGATCCCGAGAGGTACATGCAGACTGTGCCGGGCTTGGATGGGAAGAGGTCTGCGGTAGGGTGAACCTTGGCAATTTTCTTCACTTCGGCCAGGAACTGCTCGGGAGTTTTGCCATTGAGGTCCTTGACGAGCCGGTTGTAGGGGAGGATGCGGAGCTGGCTGGATGGAAACAGAACAGCGAGGAACCAGTTATATTCCTCCTCACCCGTGTGCTTCGGATTGGCGGCGCGGCGCGTGACGCCTGCGCGCCATGCGCTGGCACAGCGGTGATGGCCGTCGGCGACGTAGGCGCAGTCGACGGTCTTGAAGATTTCGACGTAGGGCTGGGGATTGGCAACCCGCCAGACGGTGTGGCGAATGCCATCGACGGCCTTGAAGTCGTAGAGCGGGCGCTGACGGATGACCACGTTGACGAGGGCGTCGATTTCGGGTTTGTCGCGATAGGTCAGGAAGACGGGCTCGGCGTTGGCATCGAGGGTGTCGACGCAGCGGGTGCGGTCATCCTCTTTTTCCTTGCGCGTCTTCTCGTGCTTCTTGATGACATCCTTTTCGTAGTCATCAATGTGGACGCAGCCGACGACGCCGATCTGGGACTTGCCGTCCATGACCTGGCGGTAGAGGTAGAGGGCGGGCTGCTCTTCGCGCAGGAGCGTGCCGTTGGTCATGAACTTGTCAAAAGTCTCCTTCGCCTTGGCGTAGACCTTGGCGTCGTACGCATCGACTGACTCGGGAAGTTCGATCTCGGAACGGACGACGCGGAGGAAGGAGAGGGAATTGCCCTGCGCGAGTTTGGCGGCTTCGGCGCGGTTCACCACGTCGTAGGGGACGGAGGCGATCTGGGAAGCGACGGGCGGACGCGGCCGAACTGCCCGGAAGGGCTTGAATCGAAGCATGATGTGTGTGTCTCGATAAGGGGAAGTAGGGGATGGAGGCACGAGGAAGAAAGCGCCCGGGAAGGCGTGAAAAATGAACGGGCGGGTGGGCCCGCAACAAATACGCAGGCAGACTGCTATTAAAGGAGGGTTCGGCCAAAAGGTCGAAGGAGGAATGAAGCAATGGCGGTGGATTTGCACCGATTATGCACATTTCCTTGCGGTGGTCGGGGTTTGCGGCAATCGAGGCAGGTGTGCGTCAGCGGCTGCGCTCCCGAAAAGCAATCGGGCAAGTGTCTCATGCAAGTCGTTGTGAAAAATAGATTTGCGTAATTATCGACGTGCGGCAGGGAGAATGGATTGTGAAAGAAGCGGCGAATTCGGCTCCGGTTGAAGCTGGCAAGAGCACGATGCGGCAAAAGCCGGAAATCGCGTTGGCCGGCGCGGTGAAGGCGTGGCTCGGTGACGGTGGGTGGGCGGTTTTTGAGGAGGTCAGACCGTGGGTAAAGTGGGGGCCGGTGGCTGATCTGGTTGCGACGCGCGGGCGCGAGGTGTGGGTGATCGAGTGCAAGATGGGACTCACGCTGGCGGTGCTGGCGCAGGCGGCTTACTGGCCAGCGACGCGACGGAGTGTCGCGGTTCCGTATGCGAGCCTGGGTAGACACGGGGCGCGAACGGCGCGGGGGAGTGCGGAACGGGTGCAGAAGTTCGGGTTGGAAGTGTGCGGGAAGTTCGGAATCGGCGTGATCGAGGTCGGGCGCGGCGGGCGGGTGTATGAGACGGTGAAAGCGCCGCTGCAGAGGTCATTTCGCAGGCAGGCAACAAAGATCCGCGAGAGTTTGAATGAAGGGCATCAGCGCAGCGCGCCCGCGGGAAGTGCGGAGGGGCAGAGATGGAGCCCGTACCGGGAGATGATGACCCGGGTGCGGCGAATCGTGGAGCAGGCTGGACAAGAGGGCGTCACGCTGCGGCAGATCCGGGCGCGGCTCAAGGCGGAGGGACAAGTGACGGATGCGGGGTTGCTTGAGACGCTTGGCAGTGCGCTGCGGGAGTACGAGAGTGTAGAGGCGGTGAGAGGATGGTGTGTGGTGGAAGAAGGCGCGGACGGGCGCGAGGCGAGGTATTCCGCAGGTCAAGGTTTGGCCGGTTCGTCGTAGGCGCTGGGTTCGCCTACATAGATCACCGCATCGGCGCGGTACTGATCCTCGGAGCGGAGGGTGTCGGAATAGGCATCGACAAAGGAGATCGTGAAGGTAAAGAGATTCGGATCGAGTGAGGCGAGGCGCATGGCGGTGCCGCCGGTGAAGTCGGTGTGGAACGCGCCGACAATGAGAACGACCGGCTTGCGCGGCTGGCGGGCGAGCCGGAGGACCGAGTCCGCCATCGTGACATCCTTGATCCACTGGGCGCGGAAGAACTCGGCGATGGACATGCCGGGGGCGGGATTTGCATCCTGGTGGGGAAGCATGGCCTGGAAGTCGGTCCAGTAGCGGTTGTCGGGGATTGACTCGGGAATCACGACAAACCGGGCCTGCTCGGGCGTGTAGGTCTTGAACACGTCGTAGCCCTTGAGGCGAGCCTCGCGCGCGTAACGGCGAGGGATATTTGCCGCGACAACCGGCTGGCCGTTGGTTTTGGCCCGGTCGAGCATGTCCTGGAAAGGAGGAGGGAAGGAGCCGGCGGAAATGCGGCCGATGTCGCGCATGGTCTTTTCATCAACGATGCCGGCGAGGTAGTCATCGACCGCGGTTTGCTGATCGCGTTCGAGGAACTCGAAAGCGAGGGCGGCGCTGGGATTCTGATTGGACGCCTGTTCCCACATGCGGCGGGTGAGTTCGCGGCCGACGGGATGATCGTGAAGTTCGCCGATGAGTACGACGTTGGCTTCGTTGAAGGCCTGCATCACCTGGTCGAGGGTCATGCCCTGACCGGTCATCCCGTTGAAGATGCTGTAGTGCAGCACCGCGTCATGCGGAAGGATGACGGGCGGCGGCGGAGCAGGCGGGCCAGGGGGGGTGGCGGGTGCGGCCGTTTCCGCGGGAGCGGCGGTGGCGGGTTCAGCGGCGCGATCTTTGCGGGCGCAGGCGGGAAGCGCGACGAGGGAGAGGCAGAGCGTGAAAGGAGGGAGTGTGGCGAGTTTCATGGGTGTAGTGTGGATGGGTTGGGAGGGCAGGTCAACTGTCGGGGGCGAGGCGGACAGGCTCTTTGTAGCGACTGCAGCGAGCATCAAGTTCACGGCGTTGGATTTCTGAACCGCACTCCGGGCAACAATGGCTTTGCAGACCCGTCAAGCAGTATCCGCACTTTGAACAAGACCCCGCGCTGTGACGGCGATAACACAATCGGTAGACAAGTCCTCCCGCTCCCAGCGTCGCCAGAATTGACCCCAAAGGCACATCTATACCTGAGCCTTCTGAATTCAGGCGAATTGTCGGGAGTTGAATCCCCAATCGGCAAGCGAATAGACGAAATGTGAATGGTTCAGCGCAGGATTGCCACGGACAGAGGTAGCCGTAGAACTGAAAACCCCAGCCGGCGTATTGGAACCAATCTTCACCACCAAAGTGATCTGTCTCCGCGGGTGGCCAGTGCGCGCCATTGAATACATAGGAGTTGCGCAAATCGGCGTCGCCACCCCAGAAGAGACCAAACCGTCCACTTCCGTAGCGCATCGTGAAAATAGTCCCGAAGTAGTGGGTTGGAAAGCACACGGACGCGAGCCAAAAGAGGATCACGGCAATCCAACCTGCGCAGGCTTTTCCGAAGATCAGGCGGAAGGAATATTGACCAAAGTTCATGGGAGACGATGTCGGGGTGCGGCGGCGCGGGAGAGGCGGTCATTGACAGCCAGACCGAGGCCGTGATCGGGGAGGAGTTGGGCGAGGATGAGGTCGGGG
The DNA here is from genome assembly GCA_044229655.1 of Phycisphaerales bacterium. GTDB lineage: Bacteria > Planctomycetota > Phycisphaerae > Phycisphaerales > UBA5793 > JBGASM01. The sequence continues at coordinate 97,842 of JBGASM010000007.1, forward strand.
TTTACGGCGTCGAGGCGACGAAGTGCGGCGAAGAGGTTGGCGGCGGCGTCGCGAAGATCGGCGTGCGGAGAAAGTACCTCGACCGCGATGTAGGGATGCGGTGCGGCTGGCGATGCCTGAAAGGCGAGCAGCGCGGGTCGGCGGACGTCGGGGGGAAAGGAGGTCGGGATGGGTGCGCCTGCGGTGAGCGTGCGGATGGGAGCGCGCGTGGCGTAGTGGGAAGCGAGGAGACCTGGCGAGGATTGGGGCAGTGCGCGCGAGGCGTGAGAAGGAGTGGGGCGGCCCACGGGGCCGACGACGCGCTCGATGTCTTCAACGGGGAGTGCGCCGGGGCGAAGCAGTGTGGGGATGTCGACGCAGCGAGAGAGGTCTGAGGGGTCGGCAAAGGAAAGGACAGTGGACTCCACGCCGGAAGCGCAGGGGCCGCCGTCGAGAATGAGGTCGGGCGCTGAACCGAGCGAATCGCGGACATGCTGGGCAGTGGTCGGGCTCACGGCGCCGAAGGGATTTGCGCTGGGCGCGGCGAGGGGAGAGCCGACGAGTTGGATGAGGCGGCGCGTCAGAGGATGGGCGGGGACGCGGAAGGCTGCAGAAGGCAGTCCAGCGGTGACGAGGTCGGGGATGAGGGAAGACTTCGGGAAGATGAGGGTGAGCGGGCCGCCGGCAGGCTCCCAGAAGGAGTCAATGAGCCGCTGGGCAGAAGACGGCAAGGAGGCAGACTTCAGGAACGAACCGCGCGGGTGGTGAATGAGATCATGGGCGGACGCGAGATGAATGATGAGCGGGTCGAAGTGCGGCCGGCGCTTGATTTCGAAGATGCGGGCGACGGCGACGGGATTGAGGGCGTCGGCCGCGAGACCGTAGACGGTTTCGGTAGGTATGGCGACCACACCGCCAGCGTTGAGAAGGGCAGCGGCGGGAGCCAACCGGGATTCGTCCAGGGAGTGGTGCACTCGCGGTCTCGCAGGCCGCCGGGGGATGTGGCGGGACGCTATTGTACAGAAGGACATGACCCATCCTGCACTCAAGGAGACGCCAATGTTGACCCGTTCCGCAGGCGCATTCGTACTGACGGTTTCCACGGTTTCACTGGGCGGCATCGCACTGTACGGTCAGCCGCAGCAGCCAGCGCCCAGCGCGCAGCCCACACCATCGGACATCAAGAAGCAGATGAACGCGATGAATGAGAACTCGAGGATGCCCGTCGAGCAGCACGAGGCGCTCAACCTGCTCGCGGGGGAATTTGATGCGCACACGGAAATGCACCTCGGAAATGGGGAAGCGATTACGGTGAACGCCACGACCAACAGCCACTGGGTGGTGGGTGGGCGGTTCCTGGAGATGGAAAGCGTCTCGGCGCCGGGGGAGGACCTGAAAGGGGAGCGCATCGTGATGTATGGGTATGACCCGACGGCGAAGAATTACACGATGTGGCAGGTAGAAACGTCGAATCCCACAGCGGCGACAGCGACGGGGGATTACGACGCATCAACCAAGACGTTCACGTTCACCGGTAAACGCGCGGTAGCAGGCATGGGGGCGTTGCCGTTCAAGTGGGTCCTGAAGTCGCTGGACAAAGGCGCGGTCGAACAGACGATCCAGGTGCAGATGCCCGGGGCGGCGGACTATCAGGAAGTAGTCAAGGTGACCTATACCCCGAAGGAAAATTGATCAGGGGATCGCGGGATGCCGAGCGGCCCCGGGAAATGAAGTCGGCCCGCAGGCGTACGCGGAGTCGCAGATCACCAATTGCCCTTGGCGGCCATGGCATCCATCTGCTTGCGGGTCAACGTCGCGGCGTCGACGGCGGGCAGATCGGCACGTGCGAGGCGAACTGAGAGATGATGGGGCACGGCGTTGAGCGGAACCAAGAACTCGAAGCCGAACTTGGTTTCGGATGCGCCGCCGACGGAAACGGCCCACGTGTCGGAGTCGGCGAACGGGAAGCGGTGCTCAGTGGCGGCGTCGGTGAGGAATCGCTGATAAAAGGCGTGGGGGTAGATGGACTTATAGATGCCGCTGCCTGCATAGGTCTCAACCACGAGCCACACTTGGCCCTTGCCCAGGCGCAGTTCGCCGGTGCTATCAAACGCGGAGGACTTGACGCTGGTCTGCACGATGAGGATGTCGCCATCGGTGGCAACGGCACCTGTGTCAGGATCGGCCGCTCCCGAGAGCGTGCGGATTTCCGCGGACTTGGCATCCGGTGTGTCGAACCCCAGTTTGATGATCCGGCTGACGGTGACATCGCCGGGCTTGGCTATTTGCCTGCTCTTGCCGTTGTCGAGGGAAAGGCGGAGGAGACTGGCCTGGCGGTCGAGGTTGGGGTGCCAGGTGGACAGTGCATTGTCGGCGCCCACAGGCATGGAGGTGGTGGAGGCCATCGAGTAGAAGCGTGCGGTGAGCGTGTCAGAGGGAATCCAGAGCTTGGTCTGGCGGATGATCGCGCCGCCCTGGCCGCCTTGTGAGGAAAGGGCCCAGCCCTGGTAGCCGCCGAAGGCATTCTTGTCTGCGGGGCCGGGAATCATCTGCGTGCCGATGACCACGATGCCGGTGCTGATGAGCGCGGAAACGAAACCGCAGGCCCAGCCGCCCATAGTGTTGGTGGTGGTGGAGAAGTGAATGTTGGCGGGGCAGACTTTTTCAGTGATGAGGCGGAGGATGAGGAGTGAGAGCGTGAAGATGGCGATGAGCAGGAAGCCCCAGAGCATGTCGCTCAAGGTGGCACTGCTGATCTTGGGAATCAGGAAATAGACGGCGGGCTCCCAGCAGGCGAAAGCGATCGCGCCGGCGGCAATCACGCAGACCATGTGGAGGAAACTGGAGAAGAACCCCTGACCGCCGAGGACGTAGGCGATGACAAGGAAGATGATGAGGAGAATGCCGTTGAGAATCATGGCGGGATCCGTGAAGGGAAGTAGTGGCGGGAGAAATCAGGCGCTTTCGGCGGGGGCGGCTGCAGGGGCCGCGGATGAGGAGATCGAGGGGGGTGATGCGCCGGTGGACTTGGTGACGCGGATGACTTCTTCGATGCTGGTGACGCCGTCGATGGCTTTCTTGAGGGCCGCTTCCTGCAGCGTCATCATCTTGTTGCGGCGCATAAGGGTCTTGACGCTGTTGAGGTCTCCCTTGGCGATCAGGGCGCGGGCCTCATCGTCAAATGCAAAGATCTCAAAGACAGCGGTCTGGCCGAAGTAACACAAGCCGCCGCATTGGGGGCAGGGGACTTCCCGGTTGCGGTCGATGATCTTGCCGCCGGGCTTGAAGAGTTGCTTGACCTGATCGGCGGGCAGGCCGAGTTTCTTGAGTTGGTCGGCCGGGGGCTGGTAGGCGACGCGGCAGTTTTCGCAAAGTTTGCGGATGAGGCGCTGGGCGATGACACCCTTGAGGGGTGCGGAGGCTTTCTTGAGGTCGCCGACGCTCTTGCACCACATGGCCAGGGCGGTCATGGCATCGTCGGCGCGCAGGCCGGCGTAAATGAGGGGACCGGCGGGACCGGGGCCGGCGCATTCCTGCGCGGTGCGAGCATCCATGAGTTCGGCGACCATCATGACATTGGGATCGCGCCGCAGCATGGAGCGGAGCGTGGTGGGGAAGTCCGCTTCGCCCGCCTTGTACTCGCTGTGTCCCACGCCATCGAGTGTGAGGAGTTGCTCGAGTTCGAGGGTGCGGATGTTGTTGGTGTAGGAGTCGTGCCGCTTGAGCAGGGCGTACATGGTGGTGGTGCGGCCGTTGTCGGCGGGCGCGGCCACGAGAATGACGCCGTGCAGTTCCGAGGTCATGCCGGTGAGGGCTTCGACCTGGCGGGAATGCAGACCCATGTCCTCGAACTTGATCTTGACGCGCTTGCGGACGTCAAACTCGATGACGGCCTGCTGGCCGGTGGTGGACCCGGCAGTGCGCAGACGGACATCGCGGCCTTCCATGCCGTACTTGAGCGCGAAATCGCCCATCTGCTTGCGGCGCTTGTCGGCGATGTCCAGCCCGGCAGGGGCCTTCAGGTAGTCGATGATGGCTGCGCCCTGGGCCGCCTCGATGGGGTCGCGGCGAAACTTCATGCCGTCGACCGTCTGGGTGATCTGGTACTGACCGCCCTGCGCGGGATTGATCTCGATGGTGGTCGCGCGACCGACAATGGCCGGGCCGATGAGTTCCTCCATCGCGATATGGGTGAGGAAGGCCGGGTCCTCCTTGTTGGGCACGGGCAGGGCCGCGCCGCGGGAATCCGAAAGGGTGATGGAAGCGGCCTTGGCGGCGCGGGCGGAACGGCGGGCAGCGGCCCCGGCGCGAAAGGAGTCAAGAGTCAGGGAGTAGCGCTGATCCTCGGGGACACGGAGGTTTCGGTAGCGCCAGTACGCCAAGATGGTCGAGAGCATCACCAGCGGACCGGCGGTGAATCCGACGAAGGGCCACCACCAACCGCCCACGGGCAGGATCATGATGGCAAAGCCGAGAATGCCGGCGATGAGGTGAGCCAGGTTCCAGGGCTCGCGCGGAAGGTGGAAGTAGACTGAGTCCTTGTCGAGTTTGGTGGACACCAGCCAGCCCCACGCGCACACAAAGACCAGGGCGACGAGCGGGGTGATGGGGTTGACGAGGAACTGCGGCGAATCGGCCAGCAGCAGCATGAGCGGCACAGAGGTGGGCGAGGAGTCGAGCAAGGGCATGGGGCGGCGTTCCTGCGGGGTTGGTCCGACATGTCAGCGCCGGGGCGGCACAGAACCGACACATGATGCGCGCACGCAGGTGCGGGCGTCCCATGTGGCGGCCGGTATCTCCTCTCCCCCGGCAGCCTCCTCCACCCCGCGATGATTCCTTCCCCAAACCGTTTTCTTTTCACCCGAAGGCGAAGAAGCATGTTAGCCGAAGCCGGGCGGGAGGCAGGCGGAGGGGGACGGGAAATGTTCAATGCCGCCGGCAGATGCAGGCGCGGTCAGGGGCGGACCGACCGGGGCTTGCAAATTGGTGGCCCGGTCGGGTCGCGGACCGTATGGTCCGAGACGCCCGGTCGGTGATTGGGGGCTCTGCGGGCGGGTCAATGCAATTTGGAAGAGGACTCTACCTGAGGAGAGAGACCATGCCGTTTCGTTGGAATCGCAGCGCCGGGCTCATTGCCCTGATTCCGCCGCTGAGTTTTGGCGCAGTGTCGGGTCACGCCGTCGCGCAGACCATTGACTCTTTTCCCATTCCCACGCCCAACTCCCGCCCGTACACACTGGTCCCCGCGGTCGATGGGGGCATCTGGTTCACCGAATCCAAGGGCAACCGCATCGGACGCATCACCGCCGGCGGGCAGATCACCGAAAAACTCATCGGAACGGGGGTGGGCGATCTGGGCATTTACGGCATCTGCGCTGGGCCTCATGGCGAGGTGGTCTTTACGGAACGTTTTGCGGACCGCATCGGCATCCTGCATCCGGACGGCACGGTGGATGAATATGACATCCCCACGCCCTTCTGCCAGCCCTGGGACATCACGCTGGGGGCGGATGGGAACTACTGGTTCACGGAGGAGGAAGCCAACCAGATCGGCATGATGACGCCCGAGGGGGAGATCACCGAGTTTCCCACCGGGTCCTGCTGCTTCCCAACCTTTATCTGCGCCGGCCCCGATGGCAACATCTGGTTCACGCTCGAAATCGGCGACCAGATCGTGCGCATGGAGACGGGGGCCAACGGCGGCACGCCGGGCAACACGACGGTCTTCCAGATGGATCGCGTGCAGGTGCTCCCCTGGGATATCAACCCCGGACCCGATGGGGCGCTGTGGATCACGGAACTGGCGGGCAGGGCGGTGGCGCGGATCACCATGCATGGGGAGATTACGGAGTTTCCGGTCGGAGGCGGTGACTTCGGCGGGGTGGCGGGCATCTGCGCGGGCCCCGATGGGCGGATGTATTTCACCGAGAACGACACGCACCGCATCGGCGTGATGACGACCGGGGGGGAGGTGCTCAATCGTGTGCCCACTCCGGGCGAGCGGCCGCTTGCCATCACCAGCGGCCGGGATGGCAACATCTGGTTCACGATGGCGGATGGAAACATGATTGGCCGCCTGAACATTGCCCAGAGCGACCGGCAGTACGCGCTGGCTCTGGATGCGGGTTTCTCCCCCGGCACGAGCGTTCTCAAATTGGGTGAGACGATGCAGTGGACTTTCCTGGGAACGTTCGCAGCGCGAATTGCGGATGCCTCGGGAATGCGCCTGTTTGATTCGGGACCTCGGAGGAGCGTCGATTACTTCAACCTCAGAGTGCTTCTCGCGGGGACCTTTGAATACGGCGATCCGGGCGCGCGCAGTCATCGCGGCTCCTTCAGCGCTGCTCCCCTGGCCAGTGCGCAGGGACGGGTGGGGACACCTTTTACCGTAACCTGGGCTCTGGCGCCCATTCCGCCGGGCTTTGTGGTCGATGTGGTCTCCCTTGCGCCCGGCTCGACGCAGCCCAAGGTCTGGCAGTCAGGCGTGCGGACGCGATCCGCGGACTTCACAGCCGACTCCGCGGGGGTGTGGAAGTTTGCAGCGCGGGTGCGTTCCGCAGGCAGCGGCAGACACAGCGAGTTCTCCCCGCCCGTGTCGGTGGATGTGAGGCCGTAGGTGGAGAGATGGTTCGCAGGCGGATTCCGACCTTGGACCGCATGTGGGGTGAAACCGGATGAGCCCGCGGTGTAGCACTGGCTACACTTGTCGATCTGCGCCCCGGGAGTCTCACCGGGCGCGGACCACGGCATGGAACACTTCATCCCTGCGATCTTGCTCACCATCGGAGCCGGAGCGGCCACTGTGCTCGGGGCGGTGCTGGCCCTGTTTGTGCGCCGGGACAGCCGCCGTCCGCTGGCCATGGGGCTGGCCTTTTCCGCCGGGGTCATGCTCTATGTCTCCTTTACTGAGATCCTCACCAAGGCGCACGCCGGGATTTCGCAGGTGAATCCGCAGCACGCTTCGTGGCTCACCTTCGCGGGGTTCTTCGGCGGAATCTTCTTCATCGCCATCATCGACCGCATGCTGCCGGATTCCACCAATCCGCATGAGCCGCGCGGCGCAGAGGAAATCAGCGACCTCAAGGCCCCACCTCATGCGCAGGGAGCGGATGGGCCAGCGCCTGCCGGAGGAGCTGCGCCCGGGGGGGCAGGCGATTCGCCGGGGGGGGGAGGGGTGGTTCACTCGCACGCGCTGCTGCGCATGGGGATGTTTACGGCGCTGGCCATCGGCCTGCACAACTTTCCCGAGGGGCTGGCGACCTTCATCGCGGCCCTGGATGATCCGCGTCTGGGGGTGGCCATCGCCGTGGCCATCGCGCTGCACAACATTCCCGAGGGGCTGTCGGTCGCGGTGCCGATCTACTACGCGACGGGGAGCAGGGCCAAGGCGTTCTGGTACGCTGCGCTCTCGGGGCTGGCCGAGCCGGTGGGCGCAGCCCTGGGGTATTTTCTGCTCGCGCCCTTTCTGACGCCGGCGGTCATGGGCGTGCTCTTTGCGGCGGTGGCGGGCATCATGGTCTTCATCTCGCTGGATGAACTCTTTCCCACCGCCCGCGCCTACGCACGCGGACACGAGGCGGTGTATGGCGTGGTGGCGGGCATGGCCGTGATGTCCCTGAGCCTGCTGCTCATGCAGTAACCCCCCCGTCCTGCCTCCGCTCGCCCCCGAATCCGCGCGCGCGCAGGCGCTGCGGACCTGAGCGCGATGGAGAAGCGCTGAATCCCGCTCCACCCGGCGGCCCGGGCGGTGGGGAAACCCGCGGATGTGAAATCCGGCCCTTCACCCAGCCAACAATGAAGTGAGATGGATGCAGATCCCTTTCCAGAAGGCCGGTGCGTGATGGAATCAGCGGTGCAATCGTCGGGTCGTGCGAGTGGAGCAGCGGGCGCGGGGGCGGGAGAGACGGGGCTGCGCTGGGCAGCGCGGCTGCTGAGCCTGGCCAGTCTCGGGCTCATTCTCATGTTTGCCTTCGGCGGTGAGGAAGCGGGGGGAATGCCGACGCTGAAGGAGTGGGGGGCGCTGGCCTTCTTTCCCATCGGGGTGCAGGTGGGGATGCTGCTGGCGTGGAAAAAGGAGATCGCGGGCGCGGGCGTCGCGCTGGCCGCGCTGGCGGGGTTTTATGTGTATTACCTGTTCATGTCCGGGGCTCTGCCGGGCGGACCGTACTTCGCTCTGTTCTCACTGCCGGCGGTGCTGTTCCTGATCTGCGGAAGCATGGCACGTGCCCGGCGTGTGCGTGCGGCGCGCTGACGTCAACAGGAAGAAGCAGGAGAAGAGATTTCCCGTGAAGACGTCGGGGCTTGGCCGTGACGTGAGGAAGCGGGCGGGGAGACGGTGTTTCGGAATGCCCTCCGCAGGAGCCTCCCCTGCATCTGGGTCCCTGCATCCTCCCCGTTGTCTAGACTGTCGTTACACATGCACGACCTTCTTTCGTTTATCCGCGATGTGCCGGACTATCCCAGGCGGGGGGTTCTGTTCAAGGACATCACACCGCTGCTGGGGGATGCGGAGGCGCTGCTGCGGGCGGTGGAGTTGATGGCCGAGCCCTACCGCGGCCGGGGGGTGGAGATCGTGGCCGGGGCGGAGTCGCGGGGGTTTATCTTCGGCACCGCCATCGCGCTTGCGCTGAGGTGCGGCTTTGCGCCCATCCGCAAGGCGGGCAAGTTGCCGCGCAAGGTGCACGAGATCTCCTACCACCTCGAGTATGGGGAGGACACCATCGCCATGCACGTGGATGCCGTGATGCCGGGGCAAAAGGTGCTCCTGGTGGATGATGTCGTGGCGACGGGGGGCACGCTGCGGGCCTGCTGCGACCTGGTGGAGAAACTGCAGGGCGAGTTGGTGGGGATTTCCGTGCTCATGGAACTCACCGCACTCGGCGGGAGGAGTCGGCTGAAGAACCCCGACCTCGTGCGCGCGGTGCTCAAGGTGTGAGAGACTCGATCTGGTCATCCGCACGGCGATGCGTGTGCCATAGACTCGGACATGGAAGCGTGGAATCCGCCCAACAAGGACCATCCACCGCCCAAGGCGGGTGAGCCGCCCCTGCACCGGGCTGCGCGAATGGGCGATGAGGCGATGATCCGGAAACTGGCGGCGGAGGGGGCGGACCTGAATCAAGTCTTTTGCATGGGGCTAGATCCCGGCGGGCCGCCGCATCCGATGACGCCGCTCATGGTCGCGGCGGGAATGGGTGATGGAGGTTCGGTGGAAACACTGCGGCTGCTCATTGAACTGGGCGCTGATCCCACGCTGGTGGTGGATGGTGAAACAGCGGCGTCCAAGGCGTGCGTCGGACTGGGATGGAACTACCGGCCCGGAGGCGATGCGGCCCGACTGCGATTTCTATTGGAGGCGGGCAGTCCCATTCCTCCCGATCCGCAGATGGCTCATCAGATATTGTGCGGAGTGCTCGAGGCGGGCGATTCAGAATGCGCACGCATTTTGCTCGAGAAAGGGCTCAACCCTTCCGGGTATTTCGACCCGGAGCGCGCGCTGGCCCAAAGCAGGGAGATGCATGCCAGGTTGGCTTCTTATCGAGTGGCCTTCGAGCAGAAGATCACTTCACCCACTCGGCAGCCAACTGAATCGTACTTGGAGCAGAGCCGGAAACGGGAGGAGGAGGAGATACTTCGATACGCTTCTGCGTCATCGCCATATGAGATTCCATTGTTTTACGCGGTTAAATCGGACTCACTTGAGTGTGTCCGGCTGCTGTTGGATGCGGGCGCTGATCCGATGGTGCGGGACCACGGGAAGGAAACCGCCATGTATTCGGCGCGCTCGGTGGCGATGATCAAGGCGCTCCAGGCGGTGGGACTACCGCTGGAGGATGCCAATCAATTCGGATGGTCGCCGTTGGTCGATGCGGTCGGTGGCGGAGCGCGTGAATTGCCGCGCATCACAGCGCTCATCGAAGCGGGAGCGGATGTCAACGGCACCCACGACCGGGGGTACACGGTCTTCATGTCGGCGGTAGGCAGCGATCGCGATCCGGCGGTGCTGCGCCTGCTCATCGCCTCGGGCGCGAATCCCCACGCCGTGAGCGATCTGGGCTACAACGCCTTTCACGCCGCCATCGATGTGAACGGAGAGGACAACGCAGAGGAATCGGTGCGCTCCACGCTGGGGTACCTGAAGGAACTCGGGGTGGACATCGAGCATCGCAACGGGGGCGGGCACACACCGCTGGCGCGGGCGATTCAGGATGGCACCGGGACGGAGGTGCGGGTGCTTTGCGAACTGGGGGCCGATCCCAACGCGGTCTGCCCCATGCACGACTGCAGCGGGGGGAGTTGCACGCGCATCGACCGGCCGTTGCTCTTTCACGCAGCCAATGGGGTGGGAGTCCATCGGTATGTGAAGACGGAGGCACTGCTCAGGGCCGGCGCTGATCCGCGAATGCGTGACGCCTCGGGAGATACGCCCCTGATTCACCTGGCCCACGCCCTGTGTGCGGACGCCGCGGACTTCTGGCCAGCGGTGCAGGCCTTCTTCACGGGACTGATCCCTTTGCAGATGAACTTTCCCGCTGCCCCAAAGGAGAAAGAGGTCTTTATCGCAGCCGCATGCGCTCATGTGCAGGGATTCATCGAGGGGTATGGCGCTGGGATTCCGCTTTCTGACGATTCGGACTTCACCTTGATGGTGCGCGGCGAGCGCATCCGCTGCCTGATTCTGCTGGCAGCCTATGAGATGTGGTGGGAACGCGAACAGAAGCGCAGAGCCGGGAGGTAGGATTCCCCTGCTGGCAGCAGCGCACAGGGGAAGGGTTTTCCTACAATGCCCGCGCACGGAAGCCTCGCGATGCCTCTGCGACTCCTCTGGTACATTCTCCGCGACCTCCTGAAGATCCTCGCCTTGTCGACGGGAGTGATTCTCACGTTCCTGGCCTTTGGTGTGGCGATCAAGCCATTGTCGGATGGGGTGCTCTCGCCCATTCAGTTGGCGCGGTTCATCCTGCTCTCACTGCCGGCGATGCTGCAGTTCGCCCTGCCCTTTGCGGCTGCGCTCTCGGCGACGCTGGTGTATCACCGCATGACGGCGGACAACGAGATCACGGCCTGCGCTGCGGGGGGCGTCTCCTACGGCATGCTGCTGGCGCCGGCCGCGCTCTTGGGCGGGGTGCTCACGGTGGGGCTCTTAGTGGTGGCCAATTACATCAGTCCTTTCTTCTGGGCGGCGATGGACCGCGCGGTGCGCGTGGATGCGGCGGACTATCTCATCACCTCGATCCAGAAGGGTGAGCCGGTGGTGGCGGGAGACACGCTCATCGATGCCCGGCGGATCGGGCGCTACGAGCGTCCCATGGACCAGAATTCCTACGCCTCGCTGTGGATGGAGGAAGTGATCGTCGTGAGCCTGACCAAGGGGGAGGCACAGTGGGATGCGACGGCGCGGCAGGCGACCCTGGACCTGGCCAGGGATTCGGCCGCGGGGGGCGGCTTTACCTACATCGATGCCTGGCTGGGGGATGCGGTGGTTTACGATGCCCGCACCAGTTCGCTGTGGTGGCAGGATGAGTTCTACCGGGGCAACATCGCGGTGCCCGAATCCTTCCGCGACACGCCCAAGTTCATGGATGCCGGCCGCATGCGGGCGGTGGAGAAGAGGCCCGAAACGTACTGGCGCATCGCTCAGCGCATCAGCGATCTGCGCAGCTGGATCATCCGCCAGCAGGCTCGCGAAGAGATGGAAGCGCAGATCAGACGCACGGGCACCATCGAGTTCATCAGCAAGCGAAGGCTGAACGCAGGCGATGAGGCCTTCCGGCGGTATGTGCTGTCGGCCGGGGGATTGTCCGGAGATGTGAACTCGGTGTGGAAGGTTGCTCCGCCCGAGGGCGGACGCGAGAGCGGCGCTGGCGCTGGCGGGGGATGCAGGATTCTGGTGTACGAAGGGGGCAAGATCATCCGCGAGTATTCCGCGGCCAGCGTGACTATTGAGCCCAACCCGATCCGATCGGGCGCGGAGCCGACGTTCGAGGTCGCTTCGATTGATACGGTGGCGCGGGATGTGGGGCTGCCTGATTCGCCCCAGACGCAGCGCTCCGAGGTGCAGTTGTCAGGCCTCATGCTCAATTCGCGGCTGGCGGCGAACCTGGCGGACCAGAATTATGAGCAGTTATGCGCCACGGCCCGGGAGATGAACGACTCCCAGACCTTGGACAGGTACACCACCGCCGTGACGCAGGAGATCGCCAAGGTCCGCAACGAGATTCTCAGCCGACGCAATGACCGGGCGGCCCTGTCAGTGTCCTGTCTCATCATGATGCTGCTGGGTTCTTGTTTGGCGATCTTTATGCGCAACTCCCTGCCCCTGACGGTGTACTTCTGTGCGTTCGTGCCCGCCATCGTCGGGCTGGTGGTCATCAGCGCGGGAGTTGATCTGACCAAGAACCCCGCGCTGCCGGATGTGTGGGGGCTCATGCTGCTCTGGTCGGGCAATGCGGCGATGGCCCTGCTCACCGGGTTTGTTCTTTCGCGTGTGGTAAAGCACTAGCGCTGCGCTGAGTCATGTCGCACCTTGACCGTTACATCCTCCGCCAGTTCTTCACAAACTTTGTGCTCGTGTTTGCCGCGCTCTTCCTGTTCACGTGCATGATCGATCTCTTCATCAACCTCGACAATTTCATCGAGGCGGCCGATCGGACGGTGAGCGCGCAGTCAGGCGCGGGGGAAGGCGGAGCGCTGGCCCGGCCGCTGCAGACCGCCGTGTATGTCTTCATGTTTTACGGGCCCCAGGTCTTCCGCTTCTTCGTCTTTTTCCTGGGGATGGCCACCATCTCGGCGATGGGCTTCACGCTCGTGCAGATGCACCGCAACCGCGAGCTCACGGCGATCCTGGCGGCGGGCGTGAGCCTGCACCGGGTGGCGATGCCCATCATTCTGGCGACGGTCGCGCTCAATGTGCTGCAGTTCATCAATCGCGAGGCAGTCCTTCCGACGCTGGCTCCCGTGCTGCTCATGGATCAGGACGACATGGGTCAGCGCAGCGTGAAGGAGTTTCGGGTCAACCTGCTCACCGATTCGCAGGGCCGGCGCATCTTCGCGAACCGTTACAACCCCGATGATGAAACGATGCGGCAGGTGGTGATCTGGGAGTTTGGCGCCGATCACGAACTGACCCGGCGCATTATCGCAGATTCGGCGGTCTGGCGGGCGCAAGCGGGCCCGGACGGCGGGGTTGCAGGCGGACACTGGGATCTGGTCAACGGGGTGGGCACGCCCATCCTGCGCGGAGCCAATGAGCCGGCCCGGGGAGAGCCGGTGCCGCTGATCGCCTCCGACCTTGATCCCACAACCATCCTGCTCCACCGGTATGCGGAGTATCGGCAGATGCTCAGCCTCACCCAGATCGGGGCCCTGATGGACAAACCGGGGGTGTATGACGCGAGCGATCTGGCGCGGATCCGTTTCGGCCGCTTCGCGCAGTTCATCGTGAACATCCTGGCCCTGCTCATCACGCTTCCCTTCTTCCTGCTGCGCGAGCCGAGAAATCTTGTGGTGCAGACGGTCAAGTGCGCTGCGGTCGGCTTGTCTGCGCAGATTCTGGGCGCTGTGGGCGTGCTCATCCCCATGGGGGCGCTGCCGGCGGCGACGGGTGTCTTCCTGATTCCCCTGTTGGTGCTGCTCCCACTTTCTGTAGCGATGCAGGCGCAAGTGGAGACCTGAGCGGCCCGTGAAATAGCTTTGGCGCGCGACCTGCCAGGAAGACTCATCATGGCCAAGAACGGAAAGGACAAATTCCTGCAGCGACCCGGCGCTGCAAAGTCGCGCACGGACCCCTCAACTGCGGGAGCAGATCTAGCGGCCCAGATCGATGGGCTGCTGCGCGCGGGACGGCTTGCGGAAGCGGAACGGCTGTTGCGCCAGAAGTTGGCGGTGAATCCTCATGACCGTCCGGCGATGCTGGCCCTGGCAACCACCCTGCGGAGCATGCGTCGATTCCCTGAAGCGCTGGCCGCACTTGAACCGGGATTGCGCAAGGTTCCGCAGGACGCTGCTGCCGTGGCCGAGGCAGGGCTCACATTTCACGCGGCGGGCCGACTGGATGAGGCCATCGAAGCCTATCGCAGGGCGCTGCAATTGGACCCCACTTCTATTCCAATCCGCCTGCAATTGGGACGGGCATTGCTGGACAAGTATCAGCCCGACGCCGCCATTCGCATCCTTCGCGAGGGGCTTGAGCGTGCGCCCAACCATGAGGACCTGACGCAGGCCCTGGCCTATGCGTATCTCACAAACGGAAACCCCGGACAGGCGCTCCCGCACTACGAGCACATCAGCCGCACCCGCCCGGGTGCAGCGGATGTGTGGGCAGGGGTGGGCACATGTCGACGCATTTTGGGCGATACCGCGGGCGCAAAAGAGGCGTTTGAGAAGGCGCTGGCGCTTCGCCCCGGTCTGTCAGGCGCGTTGGTCGGATTATCAAAGGTGTACGAAGAGGAAGGAGATCAGGCGCGGGCGCAGGCGCTCATTGAACCTCTCATCCGCTCGGGTCGCCACGCCCCCGACCTTGTCATCGCGTACGCCGGCCTGCTCGAAAGAGCGGGCCGCGCGGAGGAGGGGGTGCCGCTGCTGCGCACTGCGCTCGAATCGCCCGGGTCATCCGGCTTCGGCCGATCCCTGCTCTGGAGCACGCTGGGTTCTCTGCTGGAGAAAGTCGGGCGATATGACGAAGCCTTTGCCGCCTATCGCGAGAGCAATTCGCTTGCGCCGCGGACATTTCGTCCTGCAAAGTGCATCGAACTCACGGACCGCATCATCGCAACCTTTAGCCGGGCGATGTTGACCGATGCGGGCCATGGCCTGGAGGAGAGCTCGGAATTGCCGGTCCTGGTTGTCGGCATGCCGCGCTCGGGCACGAGTCTGCTTGAGCAGATTCTGGCGAGTCATCCGAATGCGTTCGGAGCGGGAGAACTCACGGATTTGGGCGCACTGGCATCGGGTGCGGGGAAGCGTTTCGCGCCGGGGACAGGGTTTCCCGAATCGGCTGCAGGGCTGACGCCTGCATCTCTGCGCGTTCTGGCGGATCAGTATCTGGACCGGCTTCGTGAAGCGGCTGGGCCCGAGGCGCATCGAGCGATCGAACGCGTGACCGACAAGATGCCTCAGAACTATCTGTTCCTGGGCCTCTTTACGATGCTTTTTCCGCGCGGGCGCATCATTCACTCCGTGCGCAGTCCCCTGGACACCTGTTTCTCCTGCTACGCAACCTCTTTGTCAGCGCACTACGACTTCACCAACGACCTGGCAGACTTGGCCGTTGCCTATCGCCAATATCGCCGGCTCATGTCGCACTGGCGCGAAGTTCTTCCGACGCCGATCGCGGACATTCGCTATGAATCGCTGGTGGCGGACCGCCAAACCTGGACACGTCAACTTGTGGATGCGGCGGGTTTGCCCTGGAACGATGCCTGTCTGGCGCACCATGAATCAAGGCGCGTCGTGCGCACCGCGAGCATGCATCAGGCCAGCAGGCCGGTGTACGCCAGTTCTGTGGCGCGCTGGAAGCGATTTGAGAAACACCTTGGGCCCTTGATCGACGGCTTGGGCGAAATCGCCCTCGAGAGCGAGGCATGATCAGGAGTCGCCGCGAGCGCGGGGGATCCAGGGCACATCCGGTATGCCGGCCTGGTGATTGGCCAGCCGCGCCAGAACGAAGAGCAGGTCTGAGACGCGGTTGACCCAGGCCATTACCTCGCTGCGCACCGCGCCGGGACGCTCTGCCTCGGTGAGGCGGACCAGAGCGCGTTCGGCCCGTCGGCAGATGGTGCGTGCCACATGCAACCGGGCAGCGCACTCGCTCCCGCCCGGCAGAATGAATGTTCTCTGTTCGGGCAGTTGGGCGGTTGCTTCATCGATCCACTGTTCGAGGCGAGAGATTTCGGTCGCGCCCACCGGACTGATCTTGCGCCGGTGGGGCGAATCCATCGGCGTCGCCAGGTCGGCCCCGACCTCGAAGAGTTCGATCTGGAGAGCGGACAGCACGGCGCCGATAAAGGGAGTCAGTCCGGGCAATGACAACACGGCGCCAAGCGCTGCATTGAGCTCATCCAGATCACCGTAGGCCTCGACTCGCGCGGCGCTCTTCGACAGCCGCGCACCGCCGTGGAGCCCTGTTGTGCCGTCATCGCCAGTGCGCGTATAGATCTTCATCGCGGGATCGTATGAACCTGAGCTGACTTGCGGGATCACGGTCCATCCGGGTCCTCATCGGGATCGGGAGTGGCGGGTTCCGCAGCGGGTGTGGATTCCGGGGTCGTTTCGGCCGGTGCGGCGGGCTCGGTTGCCGGCGTCGTCTCCGGGCTGTTTGGATCGGTGTTTTCAGGCGCAGGGGAGACCGGAGGGTTGGTCTGCGGGGCCGGATAGGGCGGCGGAGCCAGGAGCGGGTCAGGCGTGTTAGGCAGCGACGGCTCGAAGTACATCACATATGAGGTGAAGGTGGCGAAAGGGGCATTGTCGGCCATGTCAATGTTGGCTGTGAACGGATACGGCACGCCGGGCCGGGCTCCGTCAATGCGGACGGTGGTCTGGCCGATCTGGCCGCCACGCCGGTTGTAAAAGACGACGGCGACCGACATGTCGCGCGTGTCGCGTTCGGCCTGGATGATCGAGCCGGAGATGCGCAGGTGGGTGTAGTCGACCACCTTGTCGCGATCGACGTACCAGAAGTCGATGGAAGGGATGTACTGGATCTCCTCCTTGCTGGTCGTCTGGTAGAACGTGGTGAGTTGACCGATGCCCACCGCGTCGCCGATGATCGTGAAGCCGGCCTTTTCAATCGCATCCACGCGCGCCTGCAGATCCGCATCGCGCGCCTTGCCGACGTCGCGCTGCGCCTTTTTCTGCTCACGCGCTTCCCGAGCCTTGCGCTCGGCATCCTCGCGCTTGGCCCTCGCGTCGGCCGCGCGCTTGGCGCGCTCTTCTTTCTCGATGCGCTCGCGGTAGAACAGGTACTTCTCGAAGTCCACGCCGTACTGGTCATGGTCCTTGATGAATTGCTCCAGTTCCGTGATCCTGCGCAGGGCCGCGCTCAGGTCCAATTGGGCCTTCGCGACTTCCTGCTGCAGGGCGCTGCGCTCGCTGATCAATTGGTTCAGCATCTCCTCCAGTTCCTGCGCGCTGGACGGAGGCGCACCCGCTTGCGACTGTCCGCCGTTGGCGGGGTCACCCTGTCGCGCGTACACCGCCACTGGGCTCAGGGTCCAGGTGAGAGTCAACGCAACAACGGACACAAGCCGGCATGGACTATTCGACGGGCTGGACATCATGGAAAGTCTCCCGGTGAGCGTCAGATCCGCTTGAGGACAATCCTCTAAGGATGACGACGGAGGTCGACAGCTTCTGTTCCAGTCTTTCCGCCGGCATCGAGCAGTTCAGATGCGGTCCGCGCTCCCCAGCAGGCCGAATCGGGCGGGAAAACAGGTTGAGCGAATCCTAGTCGGGTAGGGCCGGGGTCGTCCCCAGGCCTTGCTGCGTTAGCCCATGTCTTCCAACGCCGCCAGCAGCGCCGTCATCTGGTTCGCCGGAGGCATTTCATGCCCCTTGCGCTCCAACGCGATCAGCAGGGGTTTGACCGATTTGATCCGCTCCTCCTGGTATGCCTGCACCAACAGCGGAATAACTCCCATGGACTTGATGAAAGAAAGTTTTACTTTCTCCAGCAGGGCCTTGCCTTCGATGATGAGAAGGCGCGAACGCAGGTGAATCGCCAGCTGAATCGACGCCCGATCCGACCCCTGCACCTGCGCAAGCCGGGCCGGCAGCGGCATGTCCGCGGCATCTGCGTGGATTCGCAGAAATCCGGGTCGCGCGGAAGCGATCCAGAGACCTGCACATGCCTGATCGACGCTGGCGCAGATCGTCGCCTCGCCGAACATGTTCTCCAGCAGCCATTCGTGCCGGATGGCGCTCAGCGCGCGCAAAGACGACTCCGCGACGACCACCGGACCGTTTGCAACAGGCGCTGCTGATGATTGCTTCTGCATGACGCAGGGGATGGTATGGGGCGCCCGCTTCGGTCTCGGCGAACCGCCGCTACAGTCCGGCCATGTCGCCGGGCATCGCGCCCCATCTTGAGAAGCCCAGCCTGCGCCCGGTCGAGGCTGTTCCGCTGGGCAGCGGCCGCTACGCCGGCCGTGTCGGTCTGCGCGATCGAACCAGCGTGGCGGAAGGAGTGGTTGTGGTCTCCGCCGCAGCCCTTGACCTCCTCGCCCGGTTCGATGGCACGCGCACTCTGATTGAGTTGTCTGCACACACCGGCGTGCCCATCGATGTCTTACTCGAGTTTGTTCGAAGGCTTGACGAAGCAGGTCTCCTCGAAGGGCCCGCTGCTCTGGCGCGACTCGCTGAGATGCGCGCCCGCTTCGACGCGCTGGATGCACTGCCCATACGCGCGGCCGACGACTTCACCCCCGCTGCGCTTCAACGAGTCTTGAACTCGGCACGGTCCAGTTCGCGCGGCCAGGATGTCTGCGCCCTTGTGGATTCCTCGGGCCCGTTGTCCGGCATTGTCGTGCCGCATCTTGACCTCGAGCGCGGCCAGGAGAACTACGGACTCGGCTGGCTGGCAGTGGAGCGCGCCGCCGCAGTCGGGCAGCGCTGGGATCGCGTGATCGTCCTGGGCACGAATCACTTCGGGTCATCCACTGGCGTCGCGATGTGCCCTAAGCCATGGAGCACCACCCACGGCCAGGTTCCGCTCGATGCCGCGCTCGCGCAGGCGATGACCGATCGCATCGGCCCGACGTTGACCGAGGGCAGGCTGGATCACCTCCGCGAGCACTCTCTTGAGCTCCAGATGCCTTTCATCATGCACCTGCTTGGTCCGGTGCCTGCGCTTGGGTTTCTGGTGCACGACCCGACCGTGAAGGCAGGCGCGTCCTATGACGGACGCGGCGTCGCGCTGGATTCGTTCATCGCAGCGCTCGACGATGCGCTTCACTCAGTGGGCGGGACGTCGCTTCTGGTTGCCTCCGCGGATCTCTCGCACGTGGGCACGGAGTTCGGCGATACTGAGCCGAATACGCCCGAGTCGCTCGCGGGCGTCGAGCATCACGACCGAGCCCATTTGGCCATGCTGGAACGCAATTTGATCGATCCGTTTCTCGATTCGATGACCCGCCTTTCAAACCCGACGAAGTGGTGCACGTTGGGCGGGATGAGTGCTTATTGGAGACAACTGCCAGAGGCGACATGCATGCTCTTGGGGTACCGCCAAAGCAGAGACGACTTGGGTTCATGCTGCGTGACCAGTGCGGCCATGGCGTCGTTCGCGAACGGTCGCCAAGTCTGTCCGTAAAAGTATGCAAAATATATGGTTACGTGCGAACAAGAGAAATTAAGTGTGATCGGTCGAACATAGACAGACCTGTCTGTCTATAGTCCTTCATGGCGAAGCTGGGCGATGTGCCTAGCCGTTGATCAGGCTCAATTGTTCTTGAAGGAGATTCCCATGCCCCGGATTGCCGCTCTTGACCCTGCCAAAGCCTCAGGTCCTGCCAAGGACCTTCTTGACGCAGTCCATCAGAAAATGGGAAAAGTCCCCAACATGATGCGGACGATGGCGCATGCGCCAGCCACGCTCAAGGCCTATCTGAGCACTTCGGAAGCCCTGGGGCACGGCTCACTAAACGGCAAGGTGCGCGAAGCCATCGCGCTGGCGGTTGGTGATGCGAATCGCTGTGAGTATTGCGTCTCCGCGCACACAGTGCTGGGCAAGATGCACGGCCTTTCGCAGGATGAGACGGTGTCGGTACGCCAGGGAAACTCCTCTGACCCGCAGGTGCAGGCCGCGGCCCGGTTCGCCCTGGCCATCAATGAGAAGCGCGGTCGGATCTCCGATGCGGACTTCGCCGCCGTAAAAGCCGCCGGCTTTTCGGACGGCCAGATCGCGGAGATCGTCGCGAATGTCGCCCTGAACATTCTCACCAACTACTTCAACGATGTCGCAGGTGTCGAGACTGATTTTCCCAAGGTTGCACTCCTTTCCCGCTCTGGATGATCCAAGACGATCATCCATTGCCCTGATACCCATGGATTCGGGACCTGCTTGCATCCGGTTTCTCCCTCCGGCGAGCTTGGTAGCCCGGACATGGGGTCGGGGTATTTTTCAAGTTGACGTCGTGCAGGGTGTGCCGCAACCGCGGCAATAATCCCGTTCAGTCTCCCTCTTATGCCCCAGCTGTCATCCAACTCCGAAGCCCGCGCTCGCATCCTTGCCGTCGCAGGCGATCTCTTTTACCGGGAGGGATTTCGCGCTGTCGGCGTGGATCGCATTGTCGCGGAATCTGGCGTGGCCAAGATGACCTTTTACCGCCACTTTCCCTCCAAGGACGATTTGCTGGTAGCCGTCCTTGAGCATCGGCGGCAGCAATGGCACGAGTGGTTCACCGAACGAGTTGAGCACAATCGTGCGGAAGGAGCCGGCGCTCTATCCGCAATTTTTGATGCTCTGGAAGAGTGGGTGAGCATGCCCGGATTTCGGGGCTGCCCCTTTGCAAATACCTGCACCGAACTCGCCGACCCCGACCACCCGGGACACGCCGTCGGGGTTGCGCACGTCGAGGCGCTCGTCATGCGCCTGGAGGCCGCGATCCGTGCCGAAGGCGAACGCCCCGCGGAACCGACCGCACGCGAAATCCTTCTTTTGATCAATGGCGCCTTGCTGTGCGCCGCCCTGAGTGAGTCGCCCGAGCCTATCCAGTGGGCCCGCCGCGCGGCCCAGCGTCTCATTCAGCCCTGAATGCGGGTTTGGTCCTCGGCTGGCCCGGGCGCGCCCAGTTCCGCCAGCAGGGTCTGCGCCAAGGCCTTGTCGTCGGCGCTGCGCAGTTTCCCCGCCGCCTGTGTGAGCAACACGCGGGCTTCCTCAGCGCGCCGCAGGTATCGGGTCAGGATGAGGCCAAGGATCAGCTGCACCTGCTCGATCCGCGGCGCCGTGGGATAGCGCGCCAAATACGCGCGATAGGCCATGGCCGCCTGTGCGTAGTCTTCTTCGGCAAATAGCGCGTTCCCGATTTCCACCTGCTGGTCCCGATTGAAGACCGCTGCCTCCTCGTGTTGTGCGGTCAGAGCCCTGTATGCCTTAAGGGCTGCCGGACGGTCCTGCCGGCTCAATGCCTCGCTGACCTGCGTGCGCAGCGCCAGGGCCGCGTCAGGGAGCGCGCTGGCGGCAGGCTTCATGAGGGGGGTCTTTTGATTAGGCGCCCCGCGTTGCGCCCGCCATGGGTCAAAACCGCGGTCAGCCATCGCGGCAAATTCCTGCCGTCGCCGCCACTGACTATACATCGTCATCATGTCGTACGGCTCGCGCGGCAGAACGCGGATCCACAGCAGGCTCATGGCGAACAGGAACCCGAAAATCGTGCCCCCGATGTGCGCGAAGTAGGCGACCTGCTCGTAGCCCCGAAGCTGGAAGAAGACATCGCATGCGAACGAGAACAGGATGACCCACAGGGCGGGGAGTTCGTAGGTGGTGATGATCAGGAACCAAAACAGCAATCGCACCCTGGTTAATGGGAAGAACGCCAGAAATGCCCCGGTGACGCCCGCGATCGCGCCGCTCGCTCCCAGCGAGGGTGCGGGAGAAATGACCAGCTGCGCCAGACCCGCCAGAATTCCCGCAGTGAGGTAGAACAGAAGGTAACCCCAACGTCCGAGGCGGTCTTCCACCGCATTCCCGAACACCCAGAGAAACACCATGTTGCCTGCCAGGTGCCAGGGACCTTCGCCGAACAGGTCCGAGTGAATGAATTGGTGGGTAACAAACTGCCAAACGCGATGGGATGACTGCAGAGACGAGATGACGTCAGCCGGAAGGGCCTGTCCCTGCAGGAGACCCCCAAAGTGGGTATCCGGCTGCAGAACCCAATGCAGAATCAGCCACTCGCGCAAAGATGTGGATGCCGACGCTGATACGGCGATGGCGACATTAATCGCAATCAACGTGTAATTCACCAACGGCGTGCGGCGAATGGGGCGATCAGTGGAAATGGGAATCATGGCAGCGCGACTCCATCGTAGGCGACTCTGCTGGCGATCTGCGCGTTTTAGCCTACCATGGCAGCTTGGATATGGAGGCGCTCGTGGGATGTTCAAACGCTTCCTTCGCGACTTGCAACCGGAGCACACATGTCCACTACCGCCGCTGGAACAACTCTCTCTACCGCAGCCAGAGGTCTCGAAGGGGTCTCTGCTGCCGAAACCGAAATGTCCTGGGTCGATGGGGCCAACGGCGTTTTGCTGTACGTGGGCATTCCTATCGGCGAACTGGCCACCCACTCCACGTTTGAAGAGACTGTGTATCTTCTGTGGAACCGGCGCTTGCCCAACCGCCGCGAGCTCGACCAGTTCACGGCCGAGATCCGCGCAGCCTACGCCCTGCCCGCACCGCTCATCTCCCTGATCCAGCAGATGCCCAAGAACGCGCCGCCCATTCACGTGCTGCGCACGTTGGTCAGCTCCATGGCCTCTTTTGACCCCAAGCCCGATGACACGTCGGTCGAGGGTCTCCGGGCGCGCGGCCTCAACATCATGGCCAAAGTGCCGGCCCTCCTCGCGTACTTCGACCGCTTCCGCAAGGGAAGGCCGTTTGTCGCTCCGGACACCAGCCTCAACGTCGCCGGCAACTTCCTCTACATGCTCAATGGCCAGAAGCCCACCGAAACCATGAACCGGGCCCTGGACGTCTGCCTCATCCTGCACACCGACCACGGCCTCAACGCCTCAACCTTCACCGCCCGCGTCATCGCCTCCACCCTCTCCGACATGTATTCGTGCATCACCGGCGCCATCGGCGCCCTCAAGGGACCGCTCCATGGCGGCGCCAATGAAGTCGTCATGCACATGCTCAACGAGATCGGCTCCATCGACAAGGTCGAGGTGTACATCAAGGCCAAACTCGAGAAGAAGGACAAGGTGATGGGCTTCGGTCACCGCGTCTACAAGGCCTACGACCCGCGGGCGCGCTTCCTGAAGGCGTTCTCGAAGGACCTGGCCCAGCAAACCGGCAACATGAAGTACTACGAGATGTCCGCGAAGATTGAGCAGGTGATGGCCGACGCCGTCGCCGCACGCGGCATCTATCCCAACGTCGATTTCTACTCAGCCACCACCTATCACTGCATCGGCCTCGACCTCGATCTGTTCACCCCCATGTTCGCGATCGCCCGCGTGGGCGGCTGGGCCGGCCACGTCATCGAGCAGCGATCCCACAATCGCCTCATCCGCCCCTCATCGGACTACACCGGCCCCAAGGATGCGCCCTACGTCCCCATCGACCAGCGCGCCTGATTGAGCAACGCCGCGCGGAATCCCGACTTCCATTCCCCACCACTGTACAATCGCGCGATGCCCGCCTCCGCCGATCAGTCCGCCGCTGCGCCCAGGTTCGTCCACCTGCACGTCCACACCGAGTACAGCCTGCTCGACGGCGGTAATCGCGTCGACAAGCTCGTCAAACGCGTCAAGGAACTCGGCATGGATTCCGTGGCCGTCACCGACCACGGCAACCTCTTCGGTGCCATCGAATTCTACAGCGCGGCCAAGGACGCCGGTGTGCGCCCCATCGTGGGCATCGAGGCCTACATGGCCCCTGGGGATCGCCGCGACCGCACCTACACGGGCGGCAAGGGCGAGTCGGCCGTCAAGGATGGCGGCTACCACCTGCTGCTGCTTGCTCAGAACCGCACCGGCTTTGCCAATCTCCTCAGACTTTCCTCACTTGCGTATCTCGAGGGCTTTTACTACAAGCCGCGCATTGACAAGGAATCGCTCAAGGCCCATAGCGAAGGGTTGATCTGCACGTCCGCGTGCCTTGCCGGGGAGATTCCCTCCGCCCTCTTCAAATCCGACCGCAAGAAAGCACGCGAGATTGCCGAGTGGTACCTCTCCGTCTTCGGGCCCGAGCGCTTCTTCATCGAAATTCAAAAGCACATCCCCGAGCAGGACGCCGTCAATCCGGAACTGATCGACTTGGCCGACCGCATGGGCATCGGCGTCGTCGCCACCAACGACGCCCACTTCCTCCGCTCCTCCGACCACGCGATGCACGACTGCCTCTGCTGCATCTCCACCGGCCGGCTGCTCAGCGAGGAAAGCCGGCTCAAATACCCGACCCAGTTGTACATCAAGTCTCCCGAGGAGATGCTCGCCGCCAGTGATCTCCCGCGCTGGAAAGACGCCTGCGCCCAATCCGTCTCCATCGCCGCGCTGTGCGATGTGGGTCTGGATTTCAGCCGCAGCTATGCCCCGGTCGTCAAACCCATCCTGCCCGAGGCCGCCAAGAAGAAGGACACCGCGCTCGCCTACCAAGGCGGCGACCGCACCGCGTGGTACAAGGAGTATTGCGCCCGCTATCGCCTCGAACCCTTCGACCAGACCGCGGACAAGGCTCTGAGCCCCGAAGCCCTTCAGAAGGGCTGCGACGAAGCCCTCCGACAACTCTCCGAAGCCGGCCTCATCTGGCGCTACGGCACAAAAGGCATCACCCCGGAAATCCGCGCACGCCTCGACCGCGAACTCAAGATCCTCTCCGACAAGAAAATCTCCGCCTACTTCCTCATCGTCTGGGACTTCGTGAACTGGGCTCGTCAGCAGGGCATTCCCGCCCTAGCTCGTGGTTCCGGTGTCGGCACGATGGTCGGCTACGTCCTGGGCCTCTCCAACGCCTGCCCCGTCCGTTACGGCCTCCTCTTCGAACGCTTCACCGACCCCGACCGCAGCGAATACCCCGATATCGACATCGACATCTGCCAGGACGGCCGCGCCGCCGTGCTCGATTACGTCCGTCGCAAATACGGTCACGTGGCTCAGATCATCACCTTCGGCACCCTCAAAGCCCGCGCCGCCATCAAGGACGTCGGCCGTGTGCTGGGCTTCACCCCCGCCGAAACCCAGCGCCTCTGCAACCTCGTCCCTGAGCAGCTCAATATCACCCTCGAAGAAGCCATCGCCCGCGAACCTGAACTCAAGGAGGAGTACGAAGGCAAACAGGAAGTCCGCCGACTCCTCGACATCGCGCGCGAACTCGAAGGCCACACCCGCAACAGCGGAGTCCACGCCGCCGGCGTCGTCATCGCCACCCAGCCCCTGGACACCATCGTTCCGTTGTGCAAAGCGTCCGGCGAGGACGACAACGCCGAGACCGTGACCCAGTGGGACGGTCCCACCGTCGAGAAAATCGGCCTGCTCAAGATGGACTTCCTGGGCCTGCGCACCCTTTCCATCATCGAGCGCTGCAAGAAACTCGTCCGCGAATCACTCGCCCCCGAGGCGATTCGCGCCGCCGCCGGAATCACTGACGCGGATCGTGACCCGCTCGATCTCGACCGCCTCGCCTTTGACGATCCCATCGTCTTTGAACTCTTCGCGCGCGGGGATACCGCCGGCGTCTTTCAGTTTGAGTCCGGCGGCATGCGCCGCCTGCTCATGGAGATGAAGCCCGATCGGCTGGAAGACCTCATCGCCGCCAACGCGCTCTACCGCCCCGGCCCGATGGATCTCATCCCTCATTACAACCGCAGAAAACACCGGCAGGAGCCCGTGCCCGCGGTTCACGAGATCGTCGATCGCTTCACGGCCGAGACCTACGGCGTGATGGTGTACCAGGAGCAGGTCATGCAGATCTGCCACGAATTAGGCGGCATCCCGCTCCGCTCCGCCTACACGCTCATCAAGGCCATTTCCAAGAAAAAGGAAAAGACCATCAACGAGCAGCGCCCCGTCTTCGTGCAGGGCGCTGTGGGCAAGGGCCTCGACAAGGTCAAGGCCGAGGAACTTTTCGAACTCATTCTGAAGTTTGCAGGCTACGGCTTCAACAAGAGCCACTCGACCGGCTACGCCATCGTCGCCTACCAGACGGCCTGGCTCAAGACGTACTTTCCAAACCAGTACATGGCCGCCATGCTCACCTTCGAGTCCCAGGCTCAAAAGGTCAGCGACTGGAGCGCCTACCTCGAGGACTGCCGCAAGACCTTTTTCCCCGATGGTCACGTCGGCGTCGAAGTCAAACCTCCCGAAATCAACCTGTCCGATGCGGACTTCAGCGTCGTGTACGCATCCGACGAGCCGCGCGATCACAACCACGGACACGTTCGTTTCGGCCTGCGCGCCATCAAGGGCGCCGGCGAAAAGGCCATCGCCGCCATCATCGCCGAGCGCCACAAACGCGGGCCGTATCGCTCCCTCTTCGACTTCTGCGAGCGCGTCCCCGGCACCGCGGTCAACAAGGCGACCGTCGAGTCGCTCATCAAGGCCGGCGCCTTTGACATCATCCACGGCGTCTCATCCCGCGCCGCCATGGTCGATGCCGTTGAAGGCGCCATGTCCGCCGGGGCCGCTCTGGCTGCCGACCGCGCTGCTGGTCAGACCGTGCTCTTTGGCGGCGGGGGAAGCGCCGCAGGTGAGGAAACGCCCTCCGCCCACTCCGGCAGTGGTCATCGCAATGGGTCTTCCAATGGGTCCAGCCCCTCACCCGCAGATCCGCCGCTGCCCAAGGTTTCCCCCTGGGACGTGCACACGACCCTCACTTACGAGAAGGAAGTCCTCGGGTTTTATGTCTCCAGCCACCCGCTTGATCGCTGGAAGGCCTATCTCTCCGAATTCGCCACCACCGACACCCAGCGCATCAACGAAGCCTCCGACAACGCCATGATCGTCATCGGGGGGGTCTTGACCCGGGTCCGGCCCACCTTTGTGAAGAACGGCCGCTCCGCAGGACAGAAAATGGCGATGATCACGCTTGAAGATCAGCGCGGCACGATCGATGGCGTTCTCTTTTCCGACACCTATGCCAAGTGTGGGGAACTGCTGCAGACCGAGGCGGTGGTCTTCCTCATCGGCGAGGTCGATCGTTCGCGCGGAGCAGTCAACGTCCGGGTGAACAAGGTGATTCCCGTCGAGCGAGCATCCGCTGAGTTGGCCGGCGCACTTGAGATTTCGATCACCGATGGAGAAGGTGCGACGGGGACGCTTGCCACTGTGGCAGGTCTGCTCGGTCAGCACGCCCGGCTCACCACCGGCGGCCGCATGGTGCCCGTCCGCCTCCGCCTCCGCACCGGCCCGCAGGACGTCGTGGTGGAGGCCGGCCGTGTGCGGGTCACGCCCACGGAAGACCTGCTCTCTCATTTGCGCGATTGGGTCGGGCCGGAGGGTGTCGTGGTCCGTGGCGGCGCACCCCTGCCGGTCGTGCGAGAGCGACGCTGGGGAGGTAACGGCCGCGGGGGCGATGACGAAGGCTGAAGCGCGCCGTCGCTACCCAAGGTCGGGACGCGGATGCGGATGCATCCACCCGCGCCAAAGACGCTGGAACCCTTCATCCTGAAGTCCGCCGCTGTAGTGCAAAGTGATTGAGCCCACGGGGCCGTCGATATGGACCAAGAGTTGTTCCTGGAACACTCTGATGCGCGTGATGAAAATGACAGTGTCCTGAATTGTCCAGCGGCGGCCCTTTCGGTCGGTGAGCGTGCCCATCCCGACGATGGGGTTCATCGCCGCGCCAAAGCGGAATCCCATGGCCCGAGCGACGGGAATGGCAAACATGAGAAAGACCGCCAGCGAGCCCACGAGATTCAGGCTGCCCGCACTGCCTCGAAACGCGGCTGGGACCACGTTGGTCAAAAAGTAGAACGTGCCGACGATGACCATGAACCAGTAGGTGCCGGACCACTTTCTCGGCGCGGACTCCACCCAGTCCGGCTCGATGAGTGAATCGTCAAGTGGAATCTGCTGGAGCCTGTCGGCGAGCCTCCGGTCCACAATGATGAGTCCGCCGGATAGCCCGGCATCGTCGATCACTTGGCGAAGAACGAGCGGAGCAGGACGAAACGCAGTGTCCAGGTGTGGTCGTGGGCCCTTTGGCCCGCCGCTGATCTCCAGGGCCGTTTGGATGCGCGCGTGCGTGTCCTGGGAATCAAGTTTCGTTTGCCGCTCCAGTGCGGCGTCTCTGGCGCGCCGCCAGCGCAACAGGCTGACGAGCCCGAGGCTCCACGGCACTGCGACAAACATGGCGCACACGACAAGCGTGCCCGTCAGAATCCCCGTGTTCTTGAATGGCGCAAAATAATGTGACCCGACGACAAACAGCGGCATGACGACGGCGAATACGAATCCGATACTGAGCCACTGCCACGGCGAGTGGATGTGCGTGCAGTCAATGGCGACAATGTCAGGTGGTTTGAGTGCAGGTGTGATGGTCGGCGGATGCTCGGATGTATCCATTTCACCGTCCGCCGAAGGAGACCTGGAAGGCCAGTTGCTCCAGCTGCACCGCCAGGTCCACTGAAATGATGGGCACCGGCTTGCCGACGATCTCCAGCCTCTTGGGCGCGAAGTTCAGGATTCCCAGCACACCTGCCCCCACAAGTTGATCACATACCGCTTGCGCAGCGCCCGCCGGGACCGCGATGATCCCGATGCGCACTTGATTGGTATGCACGAACGCGGGTAGATCGGAAAGCGGGAGGATGGGGCGGTTGTGAATCGTCGCGCCGGCCAAGGCCTGGTCGTTGTCGAACGCGCCCACGATGCGAAATCCCTTCCGCTCAAATCCCGCGTGCGCCATGAGGGCGCGCCCGAGATTCCCAGCCCCCACGATCACCGAGTTCCAAGGCTTGTCGGTTCCCAGCACACGCCGCAACTGCGCCACCAGTTCCGCGACTGAGTAGCCGATGCCCGGCTGCCCGAACTGCCCGAAATAGGCCAGGTCCTTTCGCACTTGGGCATCCGAGAGTCCGAGCATCGAGCCCAACTGCTTCGACGACAGTGTCGTGACGCCCGACTCCTGCTGCGCTTCCAGTTCGCGCAGGTACAGGCACAGCCGCTTCACCGCGGGACCGGGAATCGGCCCCTGCCCGTTGCCGCCGTTCAGCCCAGCCTCTGGGGCTGCCGGTTCGGCGCTGTTCTTGATGGGATCGCGGTGATGCTGCACGTGTGGTTCTGCGTTTCGAAAGGCCCCAAAGATAGCGTCCCCTGAGTCATTTTCCCCGCTGCTTCGTCCCTAGTCGACCCCGGCAAATCGAGGGCCGACCGGGACAGAGCGGAATGCTGGGCCGTTATAGGCGGCGCATGTCGGATAAAGCGAACCCTTTTTGCATCATTTTCGCCCGCCCACTCAAGTTTGCTGGCGTGCCAGCGTCATATGCGGCACACTCATCATGTTGCGCAGCGCGGTTGGCACAGATCGCCCCGTTTCACAGCCGTGAATCTCCCGCCCTCTTGCAACCTGATGCACCCCCGACGCGTGACGTCCCGCTTCGAGTGAGGCGGAATGTCACGGATAATGCCGGAAAAACATGGAGAAAGATGACATGATCGCAGCCCTGCTTGTGACCTCAACCGCTTTGGTGTCCAACACGCTGGCCGGCGGAGACTTCAATCTGCCCGAGCACCTCTCGAACCGCAACGTGCTTGTCGAGCCGACGCCCTATCCCTTCGGCCGGGCCCGCATTGTGACCGCCTCGGTCTCAGCGACTCCGGATTTCGTGATTTCGGAAACCATGCCCTTCACCCGCACCCCCGGCTGGCGCAACGGCTGGCTGAACCCCGGCCCGACCCAGTTCGGCGCCGCTGGTGATGATTGGGGATACGCGCACGTTCGCATCGGCCAGCTTCCGATCCTGTTCAGCGGATTTCAGAACTATCGCGAAGAACTGCCCGCCGAGTTCCACAGCGCACGCCGCATCTGGCTGATTGAGAATGGCTACGTGGGCGCGGCCCGTCGCGTGGTTCGCGCAGACCGCCAGCACGAGCAGTGCGCCGACATGTGCGGGAAATGCGACAAGACCCAGGCCGCCCTCCCCAAGCCCCGCGCGATCCTTGAGATTCATCGCCAGGACAACGGTCAGGTCGTTCCCTCGGAAGATGCCCGTCTCCAGGCCGTCCGCACCAGCCCGACCCACGTCGTGATCACGTCGGTGCATTCAGAGACAGCGCAGACCGAACTGGCCTCGACGCAGAGCGCGCCGGAGTCGGAAAAGTCGGCCGGGACAGAACTCTGAAAAACTCGTCTTTTTCGGGAAAAACAGCCAAAAAGTCGTCGCGCCCCGCGCAGGGTTTCACCCGCGGGGCGCGGTGTTTTTGGGCGTTTTGCCTTACTTTGGAAACAATTGTCCTGAAAACGAAAACCGCCGACCGGAGAAACTCCAAGTCGGCGGCGGGTGGATGGCAGTTGTACTCGATACAGTATGGCAAATCGTTTTCGGCTGAGCAAGCAAAAAAGGCTCAGAATCGTGAAAAAGTTGAAAAGTTGTGGTAATCGGGTCATGTTTTCCTGCTCTTTCTCTCCTTTCGGGTTCCATCCAGCCGTCTCTCCACGGCTGTGGTTTTCTGAGGTCGCGCCGTGACTCCGATCAGCCCCAACCAACCAGTTGGCCGGCCGACGCTGACAACGGCGGCGCGGGTCGAGTTGCGGAGAGTGGTTGGCGGCGTGGATCCGGCGCTGGTGGCGGCGAGCCGGTTTCTGGGGGCGCGGCGAGGCGTGCATCTGCTGGCTGCGGTTGGACTTGGGCGCATTTTTGCATCAATCATCGACGGGAGCGCACTGGACGAGCGGGCAGGTGAGGGCAAAGTGGCTGATGCGACAAGTTGCGGCTGTGGGGGAGACTCGCTCGATTCGCGGGTGCAGATCGCTCGAAACGTTGTGGACTTCCTGTTTCATGACGTCGGCAGCGGACCAATCGGGCGCGTTGAGATGGAGGCGTTTGCGGCGGTCTGCGGCGATGCGGGATGGAGCGAGGACGATTGGTCTGATCTCATCAACGCACTGGCCCAGGCAAGTCAGGTACAACGAGTCGCGACTTTTGCGTCCGGGGAGGCCCTATTGGGCGGGCTGGTTGCAGCCTGGACCAAGATCCTGACTGCGGGTGGGAACCTCAGCGCCGAATCGGAGGCGATCCGCGCAATTGGCTTGAGCATGCAATGGCACGCGCGGATTTTCAACCTGGCCGGTGACTGGATGGGCGGGGCGTTGTGGGTCCCTCTGGAGACGCTCGCCGCGCAGGGAGTGCGAGATGTGAAGTTCGGAGCGGCGATCCAGTCGGGGCATCCAGATCCTGCAAGTCTGGATGCAGTGCGGGCAGTCTTGGCGCGGGCGCAACTGCATGCGACCAATGCGGAGCGGATGGGACTCGGAATAGCGGACGGCGACGTGAGGGCAATTACGCTTTGTGCGACGGCTTGGCGGTTGCGGGCCGAGGAGAAGGTAAAGCAGTGGAGTGAGGGAACTGCAGAGGCCGCGAAGCCCGGAGTAACGGAGACGGGCGCTAGCGCACGGGGAGGGGACTGGTATCGTGGAGCGATACGGCAAGCGCTGGTGCGGCCGGGACGGTTTGTTGAACAGGCTCGCTAGGCACGTGGAGCGATATGGCTGGAGCAGCGCACATTATTCTCATCGGACCGCGTGCCACGGGAAAGACGAGCGTGGGGCGAGCGCTGGCGGAGGCCGTCGGCCGCGAGTTTCTCGACCTTGACGACCTGGTGCGCGAGGCATGGCAAGGTGCGACAGGGCGTGCCTCGACCGTGGCGGAAATCTGGCGCGAGGCAGGAGAGGGGTGGTGGCGAGGGATGGAGGAAAGGTGTTTTGAGGCCCTGTTTACGACGAGGACAAAGCCAATCGTCCTCGCACTGGGTGGCGGAGCGCCGACAGTTCAGGGGATCGAGCGAGCTATCCAGCACCGGCGGAGTATGGGTGAGGCGCGCGTGATTTATCTGCGCAGCGGCGTGGCAGACCTTCAAAGCAGACTGCGGGAGGGAAGTGCTGCGCTTGATCGCCCGTCGCTCACGGGCATGGGGACGGTGGAGGAAGTGGCCGAGGTGCTGCGAATGCGGGAGCCGGTTTATGCACGGCTTGCTGATGTCGTGGTGGCAAGTGAGCGCGGAGGCGTGCAGGCGACTGTGAATGCCATGCAGAGGGCAATCGCAGCGATGTAAATCATTATGGGACGGAAAAATGCTGTGTTTTGGTGTGAAATCGCCACGATTCCCGGCACCGAAGTTCAATCCACGCTAAACTTACAGGTGGAGGAATGAGCCGTTCGTGAAACAACACGACGGTTGGAAAGAAGTCTGGTCGTTCTGACCACTATTGGGATTCACGGAAATTTTGCTTGAATTGGCTCAGCGCTGTCCTGTGGCAGGCGTTGGGGCATGGAACTCAGACACATCCGGATGAGACGCCGGAGAGGGACATTGGTATGGAGGCTGGTGGATTAGTCACGAGGGGACGGCCGCGGCGCAGCGGCGCGTTCACACTCCTGGAGTTGCTCGTTTCCATCGCCGTTCTGGCGATTCTGATCGGAATGCTTGCCCCTGCGCTGGCGCAGGTCACGGGAGTCACGGGTCCGCTCATGCGATGCGGGCGGAACCTGCACAGTCTGCATCAAGCGATGACGATGTACGTGAATGACAATCGCGGCATCCTGCCCAACGGGCAGTACTACCCGATCTGGGAACCGGACGCGGATAGCCTCCAGCGTTATGCGCCGCGCCTGGATGAAACGCTTGCGCCCTACGGTGGGGAGATGAAAGAACTCTGGCTGTGCCCAGCGGATCGGAGTAATCCGGCTTTGACGCGCGACGTGAACCTGATGGCCAGCAGTTACATTTATCCGGCGTCCCGGATGATGAGCAGCGCTCGACTGCAGTATGACATGCTCGCGTCAAAATTTCTGGAAATGCCGCTGCTGGCGGACATGCGGGCATTCCATCGCATGGGGCAGGACGATACTGCAGCGGTGTTGGAAGCCTCGTTCATCCTCGACCGCAATCGCGGCGAGGCGTTCGTGAATTGGGCCCGTAGGTATCCCACGGGCCACAACCGAGTTCGTATGGACGGAAGCATCACCGCGACGGTGAACCGCCCGACTGCCAATTCGGACCAGTAACGCGGCACAACCAGGTCAAAGGCCGGCGGCGGCTTCCACAATCTCGCGAAGGTGGAGGGGGCTGAGCGTTCCCACGATGAGCAATGAGACGCCGGACTCGCGCAGGGCAAACTGCACGGCGGCGCGGATGCCTGCGGGGCCATCGAGCGCCGAGCGACCAGCGCCGAGCCCCTTCTTGATGAGGATGCCTGCGCCGCGAGCGGCGGTGTATTCGATCACCGGGCGCATGGACGTGTCGGACTGGTTGAGGCTGACCATGAGCGCCTGGTATCCCTGGTCAAGGGCAAGGCGGGCGCCTGCGACGGTCTTCACTGACGCACCGAAGCAGCGCACCTGACCAGCGGCAACGAGCGGCGAGCGCCAGTCGGCCGTCGACGCCTGGCGGAGGCACTGGACATCATCATCACCGCAATGCACAAGCAACAGGTCGATGGTCGAAATTCGCAATCGACTGAGGCTGCGCTGCACACTGGCGGCCAATGCGGCGGGAGAGAAGTCGAAACGTGAATGCGTGCCATCGAACTCCTCACCCGCCTTCGTGCAGATGGTCCAGTGATCGCGCGGCGCGACTTGGGGCAGCAACTCACCCAGCCGCACTTCACTGGTCCCGTACGCGGGTGCGGTGTCGATCAGAGTAACTCCGAGAGTCTGAGCGGTCTGGAGAAGCGCTCGGGCAACGTCATCGGAAGGGAGGTCAAAAGGGGCTGGATACTTGACGCCGGTGTTGCGGCCGAATTTCACCGTGCCCAAGCCCACAGGGCTGACCGTGAGGCCTGTGGAACCGAGCGGACGAGGCTGGAGCGGCGGGGAAGTCACTGGGTGTACCACGAAGTCACGGATTCCCAAGGCGGAAGCGCAATCTTCGGACGGGGGAAGGGACGGAGCGCATCGACAGCACGATTCGAGGTCGTGGCTTTATCGGCAAGAGGATTCGGCAGGCAATGAAGAGCGTCGGTGACGAGATCTGCAGCGCGAGGCGCGAGTGCGAGTTTCGTCGGCCAAAGGGTGATGAGCGGGCCATCGATGTGCATGGAGACGTCGTCGGGGCGTGCGCCTCCGGGGCGGCTTATTTCCGCGCGATCGATGCGGACGGTTGAGTATGCGGCGGACGAGAAGTCGATCCAGGGAAAGACCTCGGACAGTTCGCGCCGAGCGCAGGCGATCTGTTCAGTCTCTGATCTGGCCACGCCAGACTCGGCGATCTCGCCGCCGATGTACCAGATGGCCGAGCCATCCGAGTGCTGATGGGTGGTGATGGTGAGACGTGGAGTTGCGGAGAGACCCAAAGCGTGGGCGTAGAGCGGAGGAAGGGAGGGGCTCCTGACCATGACCATGTGGAGCGGGCGGCGCTGCATGGCGGGTTGGGTTCGTCCCAGCGCTGCGAGGAGATCGGCGTTGCCGGCTCCGCCGGCGAGCACGACGTGCCGCGCGCTGAGCTTGAGGGTGCGGTCTCCCAGGGCCAGGGTCAGCGTGACGGAGTTCGTGCTTGGCTCCATGCGGAGATCCGCAATACGCGGAACGTGGACACAGCGGTCCAGATGGGGCTTAGCGAGGGCAGCAACGACCGAGGGCACATCCAGGACGACTTCGTCGAGACGGTACACGGACCCCGCGAAATTCGGATTCCAGAAAATCTGCGGGGCATCTTCGCGCCGCAGGGGCTGGGAACGGGCGGACATGAGCTTGCTGGCGAAGAAAGTGGAGATGCCGGAGGCGAGCGCGCGGGTGGAAAACAGGTAATGGGCATCGGAAGAGATGCGTGCGGCGGCAAGGTCGACGGAATCCTGGCCGTGGAGTGCGGCGCGCCAGCGCTGAGGCATATCGCGGACGGACTCGGATGCGTGGGTGATTTTTCCGAGAAGCGCGTACTTGGCGCCGCCGTGAATGATGCCCTGGGAGGCGACGGTCTGGGATGCGCCGAGAGCGAAGCGTTCGAACAAGTACGCATCGCAGTCGCGAGCGCGGAGGTGCGCGAGCGTCCAGAGGCCGGCGATTCCACCGCCGAGAATGGCGACGTCGATGGGGATCATGTCGTGTTCTGCGGAGCGCACGCACGAGATCATTCAGCCGCGCAGCGCGTGAATCAACGCGCCAAAGCGCGAGGAAGCGCGCTGAGAGCGCGTGAGATGAGAAAGTGGAAGTGTGAAAAGGTTTTCGTTCAAGACTTGCCTTGAGCGCGTCCGATAGGAATAGTCATGCGACGGCGCTACACGTGAGCGTCGTTCGACAGGCGATTCGTCAACCAGGGCTCCGACTTCTCTTAAGGAGAAACACCATGGCCAAGAAGAAGACCGCGAAGAAAGCCGGCAAGAAGAAGGCTTCAAAGAAGAAGTCCAAGAAGTAACTGACGGTTTGATGTGAATGCCCGCCGCACGTCATCCTCGTCGTGCGGATGTACGGCGGGCGGATCAGGCGACAGCCGATCCGAAATCCCAAGCGCGACGAATCGATTGAGTTGATTTGGTTTGGATTGAGTTGACAGACAACACACGAGTCGCCCTTGGGACGCC
Source organism: Phycisphaerales bacterium (assembly GCA_044229655.1). Taxonomy (GTDB): domain Bacteria; phylum Planctomycetota; class Phycisphaerae; order Phycisphaerales; family UBA5793; genus JBGASM01. The sequence goes on from JBGASM010000007.1 coordinate 133,213, forward strand.
CGATTGTCGGGCGTCCCTGTCGTTTTGCGGTCAGCGCGCTCTACGATCGGGCGGCAAGGCGGGAGCATGGGAAGCGGGTCGCGATGGCGCATGTGATCACAGAGCCCTGCATCGGAACGAAGGACACGGCGTGCGTCGGCGTGTGCCCGGTGGATTGCATTCACCCCACCAAGGATGAGACGGAATACGAGTCGGAGGGGCAGTTGTACATCGATCCGGCGACATGCATCGATTGCGGGCTGTGCATCGAGGCGTGCCCCGTGCATGCGATTTACCGGGAAGAGGATGTGCCCAAGGAATGGCGGAAGTACATCGAGTTGAATGCGGCCTACTTTCAGCGCTAGGCGGCAGGCGGAGAGCGCAGCGGATTGGAGGGTGGTGAGAGAGGTTGCGATGGTGAAGCGGCATGGCAGGTGAAACCGCACAACAAGCACATGGGGCGGGACTGACGCAGGAGGCGCGCGGGCGCCTGCTGGCGCGGGCACAGGCGGCGGCAGAGCGGGCGGCGAGCATTGAGGCGATGCTGGCGGATGGGCAGGTCCTGGCGGATTCAGCGCGGGTGCGGGCGTTGTCGGTGGAGCGGGCAGGATTGACGGGAGTGAGCGAGCGGTATCTGGAGTATCGGAAAATCGAGGACGAGGCCAGCGCGCTGCGAGCCACGATCACGATGACGGGTGGGGATGAGACGGAGGCGGAATACCGCGCGCTGGCGGAGGAGGAGTTGGGGGAGCTGAAGCGGCGAAGCGACGGGCTGCTGGATGAGATGATCGCGGAGATCGTGACGGGAGAGGATCGGGCGGTGGGGGCGGCGGGATCGGTGATTCTTGAGATTCGCGCGGGCGTGGGGGGGGACGAGGCGGGGCTGTGGGTCGGGGATCTGGCGGAGATGTATCGACGATTCGCGGCGGCGAAGGGGTGGCATTGAGGAGATGGATTTCACGCCGGGAGATGCGGGGGGGGTCAGGTCGGTGCTCATGAACGTGCGGGGGCGGACGTGTGGAGCGCGCTGGAGTATGAGGGTGGGACACACACAAGGTGAGCCGCGTGCCGGCGACGGAGGCGCAGGGGGCGCGCACACATCGACGGCGACGGTAGCGGTGATGCCCGAGCCGGCGGAGATCCAGATGCGCGTGGATGCGAGCGAGGTGCAGGAGACCGTGACGACGGCGCAGGGGCCGGGGGGTCAGAACGTGAACAAGGTGGCGACGGCGGTGCGGCTGCTGCACATTCCCACGGGGATCGAAGTGCGGATGCAGGAGAGCAAGAGCCAGCACCAGAATCGGGAGAAGGCGTGGAAGTTGCTGCGGGCGCGGCTGTATGAGAAACGGCGTGAGGAGGCGGAGCGGGAGCGGTCGGCGAAGCGGCTGGCGATGATCGGGTCGGGCGGGCGGGCGGAGAAGATCCGGACGTACCGGTACAAAGAGAATGTGGTGGTGGATCATCGCACGGGTGAGTCGTACAACCTGAGCGAGGTTTTGGCAGGGGGCTTGGAAAGAGTCGTGGCTGGTTTGGTGCGTCAGGACCTGGCGCTGCGGATCGCAGCGCTGTAACGGAGCGGTTGCGTGGGCGAGCGGTTTTCAATCCCGGGCCCGGTGCTGCTGGTGGCGGCTGTGCCGGCGGAACTGCGTGGGACAGCGCAGGCGGAGTCGTTGGAAAAGCTCGAACAGGCGGGATCGACCTGGCCGCTCGTCGAGGTGAGCGGCAATGTGTGGGCGACGGTTTCCGGAGTGGGCCGGGCGAACGCCGCGGGGGCGACGGCGGCAGCGCTGGCACGCGGAGAGTTTGCAGCGGTGATCAACGTAGGGATCGCTGGCTGCCTGCCGGGGAGCGGTCTTGCCATCGGGCAATGCGTGGTGGCGACGGAGTGTGTGTTTGTTGAGGAGGGGATGGCCACTTCGGAGGGGAGCGGATGGCGCGGGATGGAAGCGTTGGGATTTTCGCTGATGGGCGGACGGATCGGGAAGGACCAGAGGTCGCGCAATCACAATTCGGTCCCGACGAATGCTGCGCTGCGCGAGGCGATTCTGAGCAGTTGCGGCGCGGGAGCAGTGGGGGGGGCTGTTGCGACGGTGGCGTGCTGCTCGGGGACTGATGCGGCGGCCGCGGAGGTGAAGCGGAGAACGGGCGCGATTGCGGAGGCAATGGAAGGGGCAGCGGTCGTTTTGGCGGCTACGCGCATGGGTGTGCGGGTTGCGGAGGTGCGGGTGATCAGCAACACATGCGGCGAGCGCGCGAATCAGACGTGGGACCTGCCCACGGCATTTGCGCGTCTGGAAGACGTGGTGCGCGGAATTGTCCGTGCGGCGGGCTGAACCTAGGCCACAGCCTCGCCCTCGGCTTTCGTGAGTTCGCGGAAGAAATCTGAAAGGCGCCGGGTCATGGGGCCGGGCGCGGGTCCGCCTATGGGCCGACCGTCAACACTGACGACCGGGGCCAGTTCGCCCATGGTTCCGGTGCAGAACATCTCGTCAGCCCGGTAGATTTCCGTGAGCGAGAGATCGCATTCCTCGTGTGCGAGGGTGTGCCTCGCGCAGAGACCCAGTACGGTGGCGCGGGTAATTCCCTCGGGGCAGGCGACGCAGCGGGGCGTGCGGATGACGCCGCGCTCGACAATGAAGATGTGGGTCGCATTGGTTTCGGCCACGAAGCCGCGGGTATCGAGCATGAGGGCGTCGTCGGCGCCGGCCTGGGTGGCCTGGATCTTTGCGAGGATGGACTGAATGAGATTGCAGTGGTGAATCTTGGGGTCCATCGTGTCAGGAGAGAAACGCCTGATCGCGCTGGTGATGAGCGTGATGCCCCCCTTGTCGTATACCGGGGCTTTGTGTTCCGCGAGGATGATGAGCGTGGGGCCGGACTGATTCAGACGCGGATCCATGCCGGAGGTGATCTTGACGCCTCGGGTCAGGGTGAGGCGGATGTGCACCGCGTCGCGCATGGAATTGGCGGCAAGGGTTCTCCTGATTTCCGCTGTGATGTGGTCGTGGGTCGGGATTTGGGCGAAGGCGAGCGCCTTGGCGGAGGAGGCCAAGCGGTCGAGATGCTCGCGGAGTTTGAAAATGCGTCCGTCGTAGAGGCGAAGCCCTTCCCAGACCGCATCGCCTCCCTGGACCGCGGAGTCGAATGGCGAGATCCCCGCCTGGTCGCGGTGAATCAACGCGCCGTTGATGTTGACGAGGAGGTCGCGATTCTTTTCGTTGAATTTCTGGAGCATGGTGATTCATCCTCGCATCGTTAAACCGTGATGCGGTGGGCATGTAGCCGGGAGTAAATTTCGCGGCAATCGTTCAACAAGGCGAGCAAGTGCGACGGGACTTGCTCTTCCTTGGGCTTGTAGGTTTCAAACCCGGTGGACTGCTCGACTGCGGCGTACCAGTGATTGGCCCAGACGCCGTCGGTGGCGCGGCGGCCGGCAGGCCAATGGAGCATGGCGTCGGAGAAGGGAATGCCGAAGCGAGCGCATGCAGCGGAAAGCAGCCCGCGCGGGTTGGTCAGGACATCCTTTGAATCGAGCACCACGGGCGTGGCGCCGGTGCGGCGGCTGACTTCATCAAAGAGTTCGAGTTGCTGGGGGAGGCCGGTGTCCGCCAGCGTGGGCTCGGGAGTCACCCTGATCAGGCTCGTGAGCATTTCGCGCGGATCGCGGATCAGGAACGCGCTCACGAACTCACTGCCGAAGATCCACTGCCGGTCGATGTCGGGGAGCAAATGATGAGCCATGTGCTTCTGGTAGAAGATCGGTTTGCCCTCTGGAACGGGCCCGGTGAGGAAATCGACCACCCGGCGCCAATCGGATTCGTGGGAAAAGATGACTTCGGCCGCGCCCGGATGGGACAGGTTGGTGGCTTTCAGGTAGTGCGCGTACAGGGGCTCATCGACGACGGCAGTGTCGGGGCGGTTGCCGAAGGAGCGGAGCATGGCGGTGGAGATATTGCGCGGCCCGGACCACATGGCGATGCGGAGCGGGCGTGAGATTTTGGCCTGCATGCGCCAGAGGGTACGCCGAATGCTTCGTTCTCTGGAGATTGATCAGGGAGTTCCCGCAGCGCCAGCCGCGAGGCCCAGGGCGACGGCGATGACCGTGAACACAAACGCCAGGACCCACCAGATGGCCGTCATCACCACGGCAATCAGGAATCCGTAGGCCCATTCCAGGTCTACAAGCAGTTTCATGGCAATGGCAAAGGCGAGGAGTTGTACCAGAAGATCGGCGCCGGGAAAGTCGACGCTGACCACCGCAAGCAGGAAGTTCAATCCAATGGAAACCGCGACGGCGGTGACGACGATGATGCAGGCGTCCGACCAATCTGCCTCGGTCTTGGCAACAATCTTGATCGCGAGTTTCAGGACAAACGCCTGGATGAGGACGCCGATGGCGATTCCGACGAGTGCGGCGACGATGAACATGGCGGACTCCTCCGGGATTGGAAAGGAACAGCGCACCGAAATCAGATCGCATACTGCTCGATCAGCCCGCAATGGCTACAGCGATAGGAAACGATACGACGGGCTTCGGCCCGGCGCAGTTTGAGGGCGCCAATCCAGTTCTTTTTCGGTTTGCCGGGATACCACGCATCGACGAAGGTCCAGTTGGATTCCCCGCGATCGGCGGTGTATCCCTCTTCCATCGGGTTGCCGCACCTAGCGCACTGGGTCGGCGGCTTGGGGGGTTGCTTTTCGAAATCGAAGTGCGGTTCGAACATGGAGAATCACCCTTCCGTGATGCGGGGGTTGCGCAGATTGAGCTTAGCGGCCAGATGTGCGAGGTATGTCTCGATACTCCCAGCCTGATTCATGAAGAAGTGGGAGATGAAACGGAAGAGGGGGTTGGACACCTCACCGATTTCCGTGATGGTGACTTTCGTGCCGCCGGTCATCGGGTGCAGGTCATATTCCCAACGACCTGAGAAGGGGAGTTTGGGGTCCGCGATGGTGCGCACGAGGCGGAGGGGTTTCTTGGCGAGCGTGGTTTCAAGAGTGAGGGGCTGGCCGCGCTGGTCGTATTCGCGCCAGACTTCCTTGCCCGCGCCGCTGGGGTCGCTGACACGTTCGAATTTCGTCCAGCCGGTGCGCCAGGCGGATTGGTTGGCGTAATCGGTGATGATGTCCCAGATCTGGTCCGGCCCGCAATGCTCGCACATGAGCGAGCGCGAGACGGTGTGTCCCTTGGGGAGGAGAAGGCCGATGAGAACAATCAGGCCGAGGAGCCCGAGGAGTGAGGCGAGGATGATTACGGTGATGGTCAAGATTTGGACCTTCGGCGTTCTATAGCAGAAAACGCTTTAGCCATAGCCTCGGCTTGGTAGCACGTAAGAAAAACAATAATGCCAAGTTCTCCGGCTCGGGTGGTAAGCTCAGGCGGAAAAGCGAATTCTTGGTATGCATAGTGCTTGTGGTACACATTCACTCCGAAGTCCAAGTAGACATACGTGACTCCAGGTGTTCTCCTGAGACGCGCCAGTTCGGTGCGATGGACACGAAGGAAACGAATCGTGCCGGAAATTGCACGACCGAGGGTTCTTGCATTGGAAGCGATGGCCCTGAAAGAATTGTGTGAGTGCCTCTCCTTGTTGCGTTTTCTGGTAGGGTACCTTAGTTCGCCTTTGTGTCTCACGTGGTATGTGGGAAGGCGCGAAGTGGCGACAAAACGATCAACATCGAAGTCACGCCCAAGGACGTGTAAGACGCATCCTTGACTTGGCACAGTTTGGGAGAAGAGACGTCGCATCAGAGCATCCTGTCCAGCAACCGATACTGAATCGCCTCGGCGACGTGGTGTGATTGAATGCGCTCCGCGCCTTCGAGGTCGGCGATGGTCCGGCTGACCCTGCGAATCTTGTCGTAGGCCCGGGCGGAAAGGCCAAGTTCCTTGACGGCCTGGGCGAGGAGCGAAGTGGAAGCATCGTCAAGCACAGCGTGGATATCCAGTTCCTTGCCCGAGAGATGGCTGTTGAGTTTGCCGGCGCCGTTGCGGGCGAACTGGGTTTTGCGTGACGAAAGCACCTGCTCGCGCAACGAGCGAGAGGCTTTACCGTCGGGCCGGGCGCGAAGTTGCTCGAAGGGGAGGGCAGGGACTTCGACATGGATATCGATGCGGTCAACGAGCGGGCCGGAGATGCGCGAGAGGTAGCGTTCCATCTCGCGCTGGGCGAAGACATCGTCGGGCATGTCGCCCTTGGGTGTGGGGTTGAGGGCTGCGACCATGATGAAGTCGGCGGGGAACTTCACGGTCGAGTGTGAGCGAGAAATGGTGACGACGCGGTCTTCCAGGGGCTGGCGGAGAGTTTCGAGCACAAAACGCGGGAACTCGGGCATCTCATCGAGGAAGAGAACGCCATGATGCGCGAGCGTGACCTCGCCGGGGCGGGGGATGCTGCCGCCGCCGATGACGGCCGCGGATGAGGCGGTGTGGTGCGGAGCGCGGACGGGGCGGAGCGTGCGGAGGCCCTCGTTGCGGCCGACGAGTCCGACAGCGGAGTAGATGCGGGTCACTTCAAGGGCTTCATCGCGCGTGAGCGGAGGGAGAATGCCGGGGAGGGCCTTGGCGAGCATGGTTTTACCGGTGCCGGCGGGGCCGATCATCAGGATGTTGTGGGCCCCGGAGACGGCGATGAGAAGAGCGCGCTTGGCACCTTCCTGCCCCCGGATGTCGGCAAAGTCGATGGGCGGCGTGGCGGACTCCACCAAAGCCTGGAAGTCCACCGGCGGCTCAGGCTCGAGGGCGGGAGCGGCGCCGTTGAGCATGGCGACGACGGCAGTGAGGGTGGCCGCGCCGTAGACCTCGACGCCGTCGACAGCGGCGGCCTCGCGAGCGTTGTCCTTGGGCAGGACGATGCCGCGCATGCCGCGTTTCCGGGCGTGGAGCGCGAGGGAGATTGCGCCCGAGATGGGGCGGAGTCGGCCGTCGAGGGCGAGTTCGCCGGCGAAGAGAAAGTTGCGGTGGTCGAACTCGGTCTCGCGGGTCGGGGGCTTGATGGTGCCGTTGGCCATGAGCAAGCCGAGGGCGATGGGAAGGTCGTAGTGATTGCCCTCCTTTCGGACATCGGCGGGCGCGAGGTTCACCAGGAGGCGGGCATCGGGAAAGGAGTACCCGCAATTGGAAACGGCGCTGCCTACGCGCTCCATGGACTCCTTTACGGCGGTGTCAACAAGGCCGACGACGGTGGTCTTGGGCATGCCGCGGTCATTGATGTCGACTTCGATTTCGCAGGGGGCGTCATCGATGCCTTGCAGTAGAAAGGATTGGACGCGGGCCAGCATGGGGTAATCTAACAGAGACCGAACGGAAAAGGCAAGTCGGCTGGGGAAGAAGGTTGGGAGGCGTCAACGTGGTCATGAAATCAGTTGATCCACGGCCCCAATAACTTCCTGTGCGGAGATGCGGGCCATGATGCGGCCGTCTGCGAGTTGTGGATTCTTGTGATGAAGGGACTCGTTCGGCTCAACATGCTGAAGGACGATCCCCGGCGCGGCGCGTTGGGGAGGGGGCGGAACGTACGGACCGACACGGGCGACATCGGTCGGCCCGTAGAGGCCGACGTAGGGCCGGCTGAAACCGACGGCCATGTGCAGGACTGCGGAGTCGTTGGCGATGACGAGGCGCGAGTTTCGGACCACGGTCATGAGTTGGCCGACCGAGGTGGCGCCGATGAGGTTGATGACGTGAGCGCCATCGCAAAGTCGGATGAGGTCGGCGCACTGAGACGCTTCGCCGGGCGAGCCGACGACGGCGATGCGGGTGAGGTTGCGCTGCTGCAGGAGGCCGATGAGTTCGATGAAGCGGGATTGGGGCCAGCGCTTCGAGGGCCAGCGACTGGTCGGGGCGAGGATGACATAGGGTGCGGCAGAATCCCAGCCGAGCGCGTGCGTGTGGGTTTGCCACCAGGTTTCGTGGGACTGAGCGGTATAGAGGCGCATGTCGCGCTGCGGAGTGACGCCCTCGGGTGGGAGGAGCGCGAGCATGCGTTCGACGGTGTGCAGGGCCGGGTCGACACGTCGGCGGACATTGCAGCCGAGGAAGCCGAGTTCACGGGCGTCGGCGAAGCCGATCCGGCGCGGGGCTCCGGACATCAGCGCGAAGAATGCGCTGCGGAAGAGTCCCTGACAGTCGTACACGACGTCATACCGTTGGGCCTTGAGATCGCGCAGCCAGGCGCGCAGGGCGGTGAGGGTGTGGATGTTGCGCCACCAGTCGCTGAAGCCCTTCCGCGGAAAGGAAATGACGTTGCTCAGCGCGGGGTGGCAGGCCACTGCGTCTGCGAAAGAGTCCTGCACCATCCAGTCGATCTGAGCATTGGGGAAGGCGGCGCGAAGGCTGGCGAGAACCGGAACGGTGCGACAGACGTCGCCCAACGCGCTGGGACGGATCACGAGGATGCGCGGATTGGCCGATTCGGTGCAACGCATTCGAGCGGCAAATGTATTTTGTTTATCCCCATGTGGCGAGGATTCCGTTGAGAGTTCCGCCGCAATTTCACCTGAAGGAGAAGTGGCATGACCCTTGGTCGTTTAGGTTTGAACCAGACATTGGCGCACATTGGCGTGGTGTGCGCGGCCGGATGGATCGCGATTCCCGCGTCCGCGGAAGGGCCGCGGGCTGCGCTCGTGCTGCGGCATGGCGGCATCGATCAGTTGATGCCGGATGCGAATGACGCGCAGCTGCGTGCGGCGATGCACATGCTGAGCCTCCGACTTGCGGAAGTACCCGGCGAGATTGCGCGCCTGCAAGGAGGCGGGATGAACAACGGCGAGGTGGAGCTCGCCCAGCGTCTGCTTCCGATGTTCGCTTCATTGGCGGAATATCCGACAGAGTTTGCCGTGATCGACCAGGGAATCAACGACCTGGGCGTGCCGGACGTGGATGTTCGGCTGGTGGTTCACGCCGGCGATGCGGGGCGTGCCGCCTCCTACCGGGATGCGATTTCCGGGGCCATCAAGCAAGGGGGCGGGCGGATTCCACTGACCGTGCGGCAGGACGACCCCGGGATGCTGCAGGTGCAGACTCCGGTTGGCCTGGTGATGTTCGGAGTGCCCAAGAACACCACAGTGTTCACGCTGGGCCTGGATTTCGGCGGTGATGGGTTGAAGACTGATATGGTCGCGCTGGACGGCTTGGCGGAACTGGGCGGGCACCCGTCCGCGGCGGACGCGTATGTTGATGCGCAAGCCCTGGCGGACATCGCAGAGCGATTTGTGACCATGTTCGGCGGGGCCCAAGGCACCGCGGGGTTCCAGCAGGCGCGATCTCAGTACCTGGGCACGGAGCCGGTGCGAGCCCATGCCTCCATCGCATTCATCGATGATCGAATGATCGCAGTCACTCGCTCGAGGGGCATGGGTATGCCGGGCGCGAACGGCGCGGCGGAGCCCACCATTCCGATGGACCTGCTGCGGATGATTCCTGAAGACGCGCGCTACGCATCCGCCTACGCCTTTGACGTCGGCGGGTTCTTCGGCCATCTTGCACAGATGACGATGGGCATGTCCAACGTGGGTTTTGTGCAGGTGCAGCAGGCCACCGGCTTCAACCCGCTGACCGATCTCATTCAGAATTTCGGGCCGCTCTGGCTGACGTACACCTCCGACACAACCGGCGGCGGGGGAATTCTCTCCACCGTGTGCGTCAACAGCGGCGTCAAACGTGAGGCGCTCCAGGCGACGCTTGACCGCGTGACGACTCTGCTGGGCTCCGCAGCTGCCCAGGTGCCGTACGTCCGGGTGCGGACCATTGACGCTCCGGTGGGCGGCGCGGAAACCCATTGGTACCGCGTGACGTTCCCTGGAGTTCCAGTGCCGGTCGAGGTCAACTTGGCGCTTCAGCAGGATCGCCTGGTTGCGGGGTTGACGACGCAAGCGCTCGAGGCGGCATTGGCGCAGGCGTCTTCGGGTACGCCGTCACTGCTTGACAACTCGACATTTGCGAAGGACGCCACCGGCCGGCTGGACAATCTCCACGCGATCGGGTTCATCGATACGCCGCGCACGCTTGACCGAGGCTATCCGCTGTGTCAGATCCTGGGGACGGCGCTGCAGAATCTGGTGCGCTCGCCTGCGGATGAGACGCGCGACCCGGGGCTGGTCACGCCTTCGTTCGCGATGATCGCCAAGGGAGCGCGCCCGACAACGTGGGTGACCCGATCCGTCAACGGCGAACGCATCAGTGTGATGATGGCGGACGCATCGTGGATGACGAACCTCGCCGGCTGGAGCGGCGCGACGAATGCGATGCCGTTGGTGGCAGCGGCCGGGGTCGCCACAGGCATTGCGGCGGCGGAGCGTCATCATCGTTCAGGCGGAATGGACCCGAACGCCTGGCAGGATGAGCAGTGGATTGAAGATGGCGACGATGAAGGCGAGGGCATGGACGCCGACGACGAGAACGAGGCGCCCGACGCAGAGGACGACGGCGGATAAGTCCGCAGCTACATGAGACATGGAGCGACCCGCACGAGCATGCCTCGGGCGGGTCGTTTTGTTATTGGGCTTGCGTGCAACTCCAAAGCGGCCAACGTGAAGTGTTATGGGCGACGGACTGACGAGGCGACGCAAAACCGCCGATAGCACTGATGCGTCCCCTCCGCTCTGAAGAGGGAGGAGTCGCAGAACTCAGGAGACATGCATGCGCCGATCTCGATTCCTCAACACCGTCCTTGTTACCAACGCCGTGCTGATGACCCTTGTCCTGGGCGCGGTGCTTGCTGGTCGCTTCACCCTGGTGGCTACCGCGCAGGCAGAACCGCCGCGCCAGCCGTCGGGCATTCCTGATCCGGGCGAGCAGCGCAATGAACAGATCAAACAGTTGCGCGAACTCAATGAGCAGATCAAGGCCATGCGCACCGAACTCAAGGACATGGAATTCCGTGTCAATGTGATGAGCATGCCGGCAGGGTCCGAGCCCCGGACCGACGACAAGAGCAAGTGAATCACGCCGCATGTGAGCGGGGCGCGACACTTTTCGGGGGATGGGGAGGAGTTGGCGATGAGCGCATTAACAGAGGCCGCACGCCCGGGGATGTCGCGCCGGGGCTTTACGCTGATTGAGATCCTCGTCGTGGTGATGATCCTGGGAATCGCCGCGGCGATGCTCATTCCGTCGATGGGTCACACCGCTGATTTCAGCACGGAGAGCGTCGTACGGCAGGTCGTCGCGGACCTGACCTTCGCTCAGTCCGATGCGATGTCGCGGCAGGCGAGTCGGCGCGTCTATTTCGATGAGGACGGCCTGGGCTATCGCCTCCTGCAGTCCCCTTTTGACCCAGTGGACGACGTCATCTATGACCCGATCGGCGCCAACGGCAGCAATGAGTATGTCGTGCGTTTCGGTCCTGAGTCGCGCTTCCCGGGCATCACGATCGAAGAGCCGATTTTTGACGGCAATCCGTACATCACGTATGACGAATTGGGCGGTCCGATCGACTCGGACAACTCACCCAGCGCAGGCGGTTCGCTCACCTTGAAAAGCAAAACAGAATCCTTCAAGATCGAGATCGCAGCATTCACGGGCCGGGTCATTGTGACCGATCTGAATGAGAAGTGAGGCGTTGGGACGCAGAGTCTGCGCCTGCTGGAGGGGGATGCCGCCGTTGGGTTGGAAACTCTCAAACAAATGCACGCTGCCCATCGGGCTGGACATTGGCGCTTCGGGGGTCAAGGCTCTGCAGTTGCGCCGCAGTCCGAGGGGATATGAAGTGGTTGCTGCGTCGGCAGCGCCAATTGAGCGCAGCGCGACCGGGACGCTCCCCGAACAAGGCGCAATCGAGCAGGCCATCCGTCTCGTGCTCAAGGCCGGTGCATTCCGCGGGCGTGAGTGCGTCTGCTCGCTGCCCCCCTCGTCGCTCATGCTCAGAGCGGTGCGTCTGCCGAGCATGGCGGATGAGGAGCTGGACAAGGCGGCGGTTTGGGAGGCGTCGGACCGATTCGGGATACCGCCCGAACAATTGCAGGTGGACTGGATTCGTGCGGGAACCGTGACCCAGGCGGACGAGGTGCGTGAAGAGATTGTGCTGGTGGCGGTTCCGCGCACGGTTTCCGAGATGTGCGTGGATGCGGTGATGCGTGCGGGGCTGCGTCCGCTGGCGTGCGATGCCTCATTCGCTGCGGTTGCGCGAGCGCTGACCCGTTCACTGCGCCGGCAAACCGACACCTCGATGGTGCGCATGCTCATTGACGTAGGGACAGACGGAACAAGCGTCATGTTCACACAGGGGCGCGGGCTGACTTTTGTCAAGCACATCGCGCTGGGCGGTGCGAAACTGCAGGAGGCTGTGGCGACGGCGCTCAAGTTGGCGCCTGATGCTGCGGCCCATCTGCGCCAGGCTCGGCTGCGCGGTGTGGACAGCGGCGGCGAGGTCGTCGACCGGCGCGTTGAGCAGGCGGTCTTCGAGGCGCAGCGGCCTCTCCTGCATGACTTGGCAAATGAAGCCGCATTGTGCCAGCGGTATCACGGCGTGACATTTCGGGCGGGCCGACCGGAGAGTGTGCTGCTGACGGGTGGAAATGCAAATGAGCCACACCTGACCCAGGCTCTATCTGAGGCGCTGAAGGCGGAGGTCGTGATTGCGAACCCGCTGGAGCAGGTGGACATTTCCACGGCCGCGTCGGCGCTGGACCGGCGAACGACAGATTGGAACCGTTGGACGGCGGCGCTGGGGCTCAGTCTGCGGGACGAGGGAGCGGCGAGCAAACAGGCAGGCCCGAGCGGCAGCGCGGCCACACCCGGCGGCCCGGCGTCGCCGCGCAAGGAGGCTGCGTGATGCGCGAACTGAATCTACTGACGCCGCGACATCGCAGTCGGCTGCTGCGGTCGACGGTCAGACGTCGTTTCATGTTGCTGTATGCGGTATGCGTGGTGTGCCTGGGGGGCGCGTGGGGCGCGCTGGAAACTCAGACGCTGCGCCGGCAGGCGGTCGCGGATACGCTGCGTACCAAGGCCGAAACAGTGCTCAACGCTGAGCAGCAGGCTGCGCAACTGGACATTCAGGCGGACGTGCTTGTCGGTCGCCTGGCGCAATACCAGGCTACCGCATTGCCGATTGAGACTCACCGCGTGCTCTCCGAGATTGCAGCGCTGCTCCCTGAGGGCATGTCGCTGCTCAAGCTGGACCTGAAGGTCGAACAGGTGTCGGTGAGCAAATCGGTGATGGAGGACCTCAAGGAAAAGGTGAGCAAATCACGGGGCAAGACACCGGCGGCCAAGCCGCAGCGTCGGGTCCTGACGTGCACCATGGAGGGGCTGGCGCCTTCGGATCACGACGTGTTTGATTTCTCGCAGCGGCTCGAGGAGCACTCGTTGTTTCAGCAGGTGCTGACAGACGCGCAGCCGTCCGACGGGCCGGGCATCAGTCACTTCACGCTGTCGTTCCAGATTGATCTGGAGACGCGCTACCTCTTCGCGGAAGCGGCGGCCGAGTCGGCGGAGGTGTCGCAGTGAACGAACTGGTGTTCAAAATCAAGTATGGAGCGGTGCTCATCGTGCTGGTGGCGGCGTTTGCGCTGCTGTTTATCAAGCCCACGCTGGAACGACGGGCCCAGGCGGACACGGCGGTGACGGCCATGCGCGCCAAATTGAACGACGCGAAGGTGAATTCGCAGCGTGTCGCCGACGGCAAACTCCGCCTGGAAACGCTGCGCCGGCGCGTGGCAGAGGAGATCCGCGATATTCCTGAGCGAAGCATGCTCGCGGACCTCATGCGGCACATTACGCTGGTTTCGGACACGTTGCCGCTGGGCGAACAGCGCATTTCCGCCGCGGAAAAGGAGCTGGCCGCGGGTCCCTATCTCTACACCACGCTCACGATTGAGACGACCGGGTCGTTTACCGGAGTCTATGAGCTGGTTCGAGACCTGGAGCGGCAGATGCGCACACTGCGCATCCGCGAGATCAGCATCGAGCAGTCCGACTTGAAACAGCCGGGCACGGTGACCGCGCATCTGGCAGTGGACGTCTTGTACCAGACACCGCAGAAAGAGACTTCAGAAGCGCAGTCGTCCGGACATGGCGCGATGGCGTCCCACCCTGAAGGTGCGGGCCGTCAATAGAGGCAACGCGCAGCGCGCACGCAAGGGGGGAAATGTGGATCGCCTGTTCAAAGCCATGTGGATCAAACTGACGGCCGACAAGAAGAAATTCGGCGCCATGTGCGGCCTGATGGTCGTGGGCATGCTTCTGTGGGGCCGCCTGGTGATTATCCAGCACATCCCGCGGACGGGTTATGCGGATCCTGCGAAGTCGTCGGCCAGCGCCGACAAGTCGAAAAAGAGCGCGGATGCGGCGCAACCAACCAAGCCCAAGGAACTTCCTGCGCTGGTCCTGACGGCTGCCCCCTGGACCGGGCGCGACCTGTTCCAGGTATCCGATGTGCTGCGTCCAGCCCTGCCAGCCGAATCCGAAAAAACCAATCAGAACGTACCCAAGTCGCAGGCGGAATCTTCCGAAAACACGGAAGACCCGGTGCTCGTGCGTCGGGAGCAGATCAGGTTGGAGGCGCAGTCATTGCGGCTCGACAGCCTGATGCTGGGGCAGAGACCCGCAGCCATCCTCAACGGCCAGTTCCTGACCGTCGGAGAGGAAGTCAACGGGTTCACACTGCTTGAAGTGAGAGAGCGCTCTGTGCTCGTCGCCAAGGAGGACGAGCAGTTCGAGATCCAGATCAGGTCGTCATCGACGCCCACGCACAAGCGCCGTTCGTGACCGAAACCCACAACAGGAGACACGTCTGATGTTTACCGCTCGCCGTTCGATTGACTCCACCGCTTCGTTCCCCTCCTGGCTCACGGCTGGCGCTGCGCTGGCCGCCGCCCTGGCCCCGATGCGCAGCGTCTGCGCTCAGGATGGATCCGCGACGCCAGACGCCTCGGGAATCAACGGCCAAGTCCAGGTGTCGAACTTTCTGACCGTCGACCTGCACGTTCAGGACACGGACCTGGGTCAGGTCCTCAAGATGCTCTCGATCCAGAGCCAGAAGAACATCATCGCGTCCAAGAACGTCACCGGGTCGGTGAGCGCGGATCTGTACGACGTGACCTTCTATGAGGCGCTGGATTCCATCCTGCACTCCAACGGCTACGGCTACCGCGAGAAGGGCAATTTCATCTACGTGTACACGCTCGATGAACTGAAGACCATCGAGGATTCCGAGCGCAAACTGGTCCACCGGGTCTTCCAACTGAATTACCTCAACTCTGCGGACGCATCGGTGTTCCTGCAGCCGTTCCTCTCGGACAAGGGCTCGATCGCGATCAATGGCGAGGCGCAGCCCGGTTTCCAGTCCGACGTCAATGACGGTGGGGCGGATTCTTTCGCATTTGCTGCGACTCTGGTTGTCAGCGACTACGAGGACAACGTCAAGGAGATTGAGAACGTTCTTAGTGAGCTCGACACCCGGCCCAAGTCAGTCATGCTGGACGCCACCGTCCTCCAGACCGCGCTTACGGAAGACAACGCGTGGGGCGTCGATTTCAGTCTTCTGGGCGACCTCGACTTCTCCGACCTGTCCTCTCCCGGCTCTCCGGTGGACAGTCTCATCAAGGGCAGCGGCACCGGCGGGTTTGTCCCCACGGACAACAATGCGAATGCCGGCCAGTCCACCGTCGGCCGCACGGGCGAAGCAGGCGGCTTGAAGATCGGCATCATCTCGAATGACATCTCGATCTTCCTGCGCGTGCTTGATGAGACCACTGACACAACCGTGATTTCCCGGCCCAAGGTGCTCGCGCTCAACCGGAACCGCGGCGAGATTCTCGTGGGCCGCAAGATCGGCTATCTCTCCACGACGTCCACCGAGACGAGCACGACCCAGACGGTCGAGTTCCTGGACACCGGCACGCAACTGATGTTCCGCCCGTTCGTGTCCAACGACGGTTTCGTCCGCATGGAACTCAAGCCCAGCGTGTCGGAAGGCATCATCCGCACCGTCACCGGCTCGTCGGGAGATCCGGTCACCATCCCCGACGAAATTACGCAGGAACTCACGACCAATGTCGTGGTTCGTGACGGCGAGACGATCATTCTCGGCGGCCTCTTCAAGGAAGAGACCTCGCTGAGCCGTCGCCAGGTGCCGCTGCTGGGCGACATCCCGCTCATCGGCGCGGCCTTCCGCGGCAGGGACGACGCGACCGAGCGCAGCGAGATCATGTTCCTGATCACTCCGACCATCCTGCAAGATGAGTTCGCATACGCCGCCGGTCGCGACGCGGCCGACATGGTCGAAGATGCCCGCATGGCCGCGCGCAGCGGAGTGCTCTGGTGGAGCCGGGACAAGATGGTCTCTCAGCACAATCTGCGCGCCCAGGAGGCGATGTCCACCGGCGACACCCAGATGGCGCTCTACGAGATTGATCAGTCACTGCGCCTCAATCCGGATCAGCCGCTTGTGCTCCGGATGCGCGATCAGCTGACCGGACAGAGCACGCGCTGGTTCAACGAGTCCATCGTGAATGCCGCGCTGAAGGGCAACGGCTACACCGCCTTTGGCCCCGTACCGCTGCCCACAACTGAAGTTGCCGGCGCCGACGACACTGCAAGCGAGTTCACCAGCGAGGTTCCGACTGCTGAACTCAGTGAGTCTCCCGCAGAGACCTCACCCATCGCTGAAGCGTCCGAGCCCGTGACGGAAAGTTCCACCGACACTGTGCTCGATGCGGCAGGGACAGAGGCGGGGGCTGCCACGCCTGCGACCGTGGAGCCCGCAGCCGAGCCGGGCGAGGCGGAGGCGAATCCGGCGAGCGAAGCCGAGTTCTCGGACCCCGCGTTCCCTGCTGGTGAAGAAGAGGGCTCTGAGCCGATCTTCGATGACCAGAATGAACAGGACCAGCCGACTTCCGAGCCTGCACCGGCCACACCCGAGTCCAGCGAGGAATCCTCATCCGAGGATCCCAGCAAGCTCGTGCTCATGTGGCGCAGTTTCCAGAACTGGCTTGGGGTCAACGTCTCCGAAGAGACGGCCAACGGTTGATCGAATTTGTTTCGCACGCCCAACGCTCGTGTGCCCGTTGAGTTCCTTCACGGAAACGACGTTGAAAGGAACAGGATTCGCAGGGGGATCTCGGGGAATCGGGGAGCAGGGGAAGACGGGGAGATTCACTCACTCCGTTGATTCACGCACACGCTCTACCCATGAAAGGTCTCTGATCCCATGATCCGCAAACTTCGTTCGATTGCTCTGTTTGCCCTTGTGTCCACATTTCCTCTGGGTTTCTGCGCGTGCTCCGGGCCGACCAAGTCCGGCCTTGACGCCCGCAAGGAAACCAACGAGCGATTCAATGCGCCCAGGGCAAACCTGGCAGCGCAGCAGGCACGCCAGGCGTTTGACGTCGGCAATCTCAAAGAGGCGTTGGCGCAGATTGACGGCGCCGTCATGCTGCAACCTGAAAGTCCGGATCATCTCGTGATGCGCGGACGCATTCTCATCGAGATGCAGCGGCTGGGCGAAGCCGAGGAGGCGTTCACCGGCGCGCTTGCGCTCAAGGCCGACCACGGCGATGCAAATTACTACAGCGGCGTGGTTCATCAGCGCTGGTCGAACTTTGAGGATGCCCTGGCCCGCTATCAGGCGGCCTACAAGTCGGATGATTCAAATCTGTCCTACTTGCTGGCGGTGATTGAAACCCAGATCTCACTGCGACAACTTGAGGAAGCTTGGTCGACAGCGCAAGCTTCCCTGGCGCGTTTCGAAAACGATTCGCAGCTGCATCAGGCCATGGGTCATGTCGCGCTGCTGCAGGGCAAGTCTGACGTCGCAGTGGAGCAGTTCCGCAGGGCCCTGATCCTCTCTCCGGACGATCCGAACATCGGATTCAATCTGGCAAACGCCTGCCTGCAGGCGCGCCAGTACGACAAGGCCGAGCAGGCTGTGGATCGCCTGCTGCAGAACGCCACGGGCGACCTGCGGTTGGATCTGCTGCACATCAAGGCGCGCTGCCTCTCAGCTACGAATCGCCTGGTCGAGGCGCGATTTGCGTATCTCGATCTGACGCAGGCGGATCCATCAAACGTGGAAGCCTGGTACGAACTGGGGATCGTGGCCTATCAACTTGGGGATACCCGCCGCTTCGCGGAAGTCGTCAACACGACCACCTCACGCTGGCCGCAGCGCTATGAAGGCTATGTCCTGCAGGGAATGCTCTTCGAGGCGCGCAACGACTATCAGACCGCTGAGCAGTCCTATACCGCGGCCTGCCGGCTCAGCGCCAACTCGTCCGATGCAGTTGTGCTGCTCGCGCGAAATCTCATGAGTCAGGGCGAGCATGATCGGGCCCAGGAGCTCCTTGAGACCTTGCTGACCCGTGAACCGGGGAACCAGCAGGCCCAGTCTCTGCGCGACTCACTGACCAAGCTCACGAGCGCACCCGACGGGCAATAACCTGCTTCTTACCACAGGCATGCGGGGCTGGACACTTTGACAGGGCCGATTCTTCGGGTGTGATCGTCAGCACCCGCAGAGTCGGTCTTGTACTTTAAGGGTCGTTTACCCGCGGCGCAAAGTAGGTGCGGTGATGGGTCGATTCACCTCTGCATGAGGTGGGCAGTTGTCTAAGAGCGTGATCAGAGCATGCGGTCTGGCCATTGGGGTCGGCATCGCGGCCGGGGGCTGCGCCCTTGGGACGGCGCTCGTCGGCCTTGCCGATCTCTCGCTGTGGTCCGTCCTCGCGCCCTCGATCGGGTCGACGACGCTTGCTGCGGTTCTGCTCATGGCGTACGGCGGCGCGGCGGAACGGTCCGCCGCACAGCTCAGCCAGCCGGTACCCGGAGGCGATGCATCTGCGCCGGGGGCGGCATGGCCCGCGCTGCAGCGATGGATCGTCGCGGAACTCTATTCTGCGGTCCTCAATCGCCTGCGCATTCAGGAGAGCCTCGAGTCAAGTCTCCGGGCAGCCGACGTGCGCCTGCGCGTTGCGGAACTGGAAGCCAGGCACAGCCGCGAACTGCTTGACGCACTGCGCGAGGCGGTTGTGGCGACCGATCGATTCGGCGATCTCGTGTTCATCAACAGTGCGGCCGCACGCCTATTCGGACTGGACCCCGAGAAGTCGATTCATCAGCGGGTAGACAAGGTCATCACCGATCCATCCATCGCGCGGCTGTTCCGCGAGACGCAGCCGGCGCGGTCGGAGGCCGGGCGCAAGGTGTTCGAACAGTCGTTCAAGGTCATGGATCGGCCCGTGGATTTCGAGGTCGCTTTTTCCGGAGTCGCCCTCAGCGAGTCCAAGGACGAACGCGGACTGATGGGCGTGTTTCGCGACGTGACGCGCGAGAGGGAGATCAGCAAGGCGAAGACGGACTTTGTCGCCAAGGCGAGCCACGAACTGCGCACGCCGTTGGCCAACATTCGCGCGCGGATCGAGATGCTCGCCGACGGCGACGTGCAGGACGAGGGGATGCGTGCCGAGTTCTACGCGGTCATTCAGAGTGAAACGTTGCGTCTGGGGCAGCTCGTCGATCAGATGCTCAATATTTCGCGCATTGAGGCGGGCATCACGCAGGCCAAGTGGGAGGAAGTTGACCTGGCTGCGCTGGCGCAGCAGGCCGTAGACGTGGTCCGGTCGCAGGCTCAGGACAAGCGCATCACGATCGAGTCGCGGGCGGGATCGCTCAGTTACACGGCGATGGCGGACCGAGAAATGATGCTGCAGGTCCTCATCAATCTCGTCTCCAACGCAGTGAAGTACACACCTGAAGGCGGCCACGTCACTGCGACCACTGAGGTGTCGAATGACAATGAGGCCGTCACGGTGTTTGTGGACGACACCGGCCTGGGGATTCCACCCGAAGCGCTGCCCAAGATGTTCCAGAAGTTTTATCGCGTGGAGCAGCACCAGAACTTCGCCAAGGGCACGGGGCTGGGGCTGAATCTCGTCAAGCAGGTTGTGGAAGTCATGCACAACGGGGAAGTGGGCGTCACCAGCGCCGTCGGCAAAGGCAGCCGGTTCTGGGTCACAATTCCCTGCCGGCGTAAGAAATGAAACAGGCTCACTGAGGGGAGCGCCAAGAAGTGGCACGAATACTTGTCATCGACGATGAGGTCCATATCCGGCAGGTTGTGAGCTTGAAGCTCTCCAGCGCCGGCCACGAGGTCATTCAGGCGTCAAATGGAGCCGATGGCCAGGAGACCGCACTTGTCCACAAGCCTGATCTCATCATCACGGATTACCAGATGCCGCGTATGAACGGCCTGGAGATGTGCCGAGCCCTGCGGCAGCATGCAGACATCGGCCCGATCCCCGTCATTCTGCTCAGTGGCCGCGAGCAGTTCATCGCACCAGCGGAAATGGCCGCTGTCGGAATTGTGACCTCGCTGGGGAAGCCATTCAGTCCGCGCGAGCTGCTCCAGAAGGTCACTGAAGTCCTCGACTCCGCAAGCCGGGCGCGCAAAGCCGGCTGATCTCATCGCCATGCTGATCCGACACGCCACAACCTCCCTGACTCGAGCCCGCATGCTTGCGGAACGCTGCGAACCGCTCGGCGTCACGCTCTTTCTGCATCGCTCGATCAGCGAACCCGCTGAGCCGCTGCTCGACGGCATCAGCGCGCGCGCCATGTGCACCGTGCTGCAGCGCCTGCCCGATTCCTCCACGCGCATGGCCAAGGCGCTTGAGGCGGGGCGCGAGGTTGAACTATGGCCGGGATTGTGGATGCTCCCGATCGGGTTCATCGATGAACGCGGCGAGGGCGGGTTTGTCGTTGCACTGGCGTCCGTGGAACGTCTTGATCCCTCCCTGACGAATCAGGGTTCGGACTCCACGCCGATCGACGGGGCCGCCCGGGCACGCCAAACGGTGCTCACACTTCGCCGCTGGGAGCGGGATCTGGCGGCCATGGAAGAGGGCAAGGCATCGGTCGAGTCGATGGGGTTCCAACTCAGTGAGGCCTACGAGGAACTCAGCCTGCTTTACAAGGTCGGGCAGCGCATGTCCGTCAATGAGTCGGCCCGGGAACTGTGCTTGACCCTGTGCGCTGATTTGCGGTCAGTCCTTGGCTTTCGGTACACCGGATTGTTCCTTGACGCTGGCGTTGTTGAGCCATTCGGCGCCGCTGACCCCTGCTTTCTCTTTGATGGGGAACTGCCGGCAAGTCATGATGAGGTCATGTCGCTCCTGTCACGCGTGCGCACCAGGCACCTGACCGACCGTGTGCTGACATACGAAAGTAGATCGGATCTGCCTGATCCTGAGCTAGAGGTGTTGGGATCCAGCCTGCTGTTCGCACCCCTTCAGATTGATGGCCGCGGCGCCGGGCTGTTTGTCGCCGCGGACAAGAGAGCGCGCGAAACGCAGTTGACCACGATCGATCTGAAACTCATCTCTGCGTCGCTCGCACAATTGCAGGTGTTCCTGAACAACGGATTGCTCTACCACAAGTTGCATCGCATGTTCATCGGGACACTGGAGGCTCTGACCGCCGCTATCGACGCCAAGGACGCCTACACCTGCGGCCACTCTCTGCGCGTTGCGCTCATCGGAAGCCTGATTGCGCGTCAGGTCGGACTTGAGCCAGCGACAGTCGAGCGTGTGCACGTCGCCGGGCTCATTCACGATGTGGGCAAAATCGGTGTCCCGGAGGCCGTCCTCTGCAAGCCCGGTCGCCTCTCGGAAGAGGAATTCGCGTTCATCAAGCGCCATCCGGATATCGGCGCCCGCATTGTTCGCGGCGTACCCCACTTCGAAGATGTGATCCCCGGCGTGCTTTATCACCACGAGAGGTTCGACGGCAAGGGCTATCCCGAAGGCCGTTCCGGGGTCGACATTCCGCTCTTTGGGCGCATTCTGGCCGTCGCGGACTCCTTCGACGCCATGTCCTCGAACCGGGCCTACCGGCCCGCGCTGCCGCGTGAGAAAGTCCGCTCTGAGATTGAGCGATGTGCCGGAACCCAGTTCGATCCTGAACTGGCTCGTGCGTTTCTAAGCCTCGATCTGAGTGAGTACGACCGCATGCTGGCGGAGCACAAGGCGCAGTTCCCCAACAGCGCACCCCGGGAGGCCGCATGAAATTCAACTGCGATGACCACGACCACATGACGATTGTTCAGATGTCCGGCGACTTCTCGCACGAGTATGTCGATGCCTTTCGCCGTGCCATGTCCGAACGGCTGAGCCGCGGCGTGCGCGACTTCGTGCTGCAGCTGAACGAAGTTCAGTTCATTGACAGCCTCGCGCTCGAAACATTGCTCTGGCTGCAGGAGTCCTCTGCCGAACTCCTGGGGCAGATTCGTCTCGTCGATCCATCCGCCAATCTGCGCAAGATTCTCGAGATGACGCGTTTGGATCATTACTTTGAAGCCCAGGCCGACATACCCGCTGCGGTGAAGAGCCTCCGCTGATTCCTCATTCGATTCGACCGAAGGTGCAGCACATGGTTTCCGACATCTCACGAAAACAGATCGGCGAGATTCTTGTGGAGCGCGGACTGCTCACCCCCGAGCAGTTGCAGCGTGCCCTCGAACTGCAGAAAAGCAGCGGACACAAGCGACTTCTCGGCGAAGTGCTGGTCGAACTCGGATTCGCATCCGCTGAGTCCGTGCTCGAAATTCTTGCGGAGGTTTACGGAGTTCCGTACGCGCAGATCAATCCGCGCCTGGCCGATCCGCGCGTGATCGAATCTCTGCCGCGCGACTTTCTCGAAACCCAATGTGTTCTGCCGCTCTTTCTAGTCCGCGGTCGACTGACGGTCGCCGTCACGGAGCCCGCCAACCTTTATCTCGTGGAGGAGATCCAGCGTCTGGCCGGCAAGCCGGTGCAGGTCGTCGCGGGAACGGCCACTGCGATCCGCAACACGCTGCGCCAGTAT
Organism: Phycisphaerales bacterium; assembly: GCA_044229655.1. Classification (GTDB taxonomy): domain Bacteria; phylum Planctomycetota; class Phycisphaerae; order Phycisphaerales; family UBA5793; genus JBGASM01. The sequence goes on from JBGASM010000007.1 coordinate 155,993, forward strand.
CTGCCCAAGGCCAACGTCTTCGTCATTGATGACATTTACAAGGATCTGAAGCCTGACGAGTTCACCGTTGTCGAGCGTCAGATCACCGATCTGGCGAATCTTGAGGAAGTCGCCGGCCACTCGCCCGTCGTGAAGCTTGTGAATTTTCTGGTCTATTCTGCGGTTCAAGACGGCGCGAGCGACATTCATATCGAACCCGACGAGGGACGGCTGCGCGTCCGGTATCGCATCGACGGAGCGCTCTTCGAAAAAATTTCTCCGCCGCCAGCCATGCAGCCCGCCATCGTGAGCCGCATCAAGATCATGTCCGGACTGGACATTTCTGAGCGGCGCGTCCCGCAGGATGGCGACATCCACGTCATGCTGGACGGCCGGGCGGTCGACCTTCGGGTTTCCACCATGCCCGGCAAGCAGGGCGAGAAGGTCGTCATTCGAATCATCGACAGCGGCAATGTGGTCGTGGGGATCGAAAAGCTCGGCTTCCGGCCGCAGACGATGCTGCCCTGGCGGAATGCGGTCAGCCAGCCAAACGGCGTCGTCCTCGTGACAGGCCCCACCGGCAGCGGCAAGTCCACCACGCTCTATTCGGTCATCTCCGAACTCAATGCGCCCGACATCAACATCTCCACTGTGGAGGACCCCGTGGAGGCGGGCATACTCGGCGTCAACCAGTTCCAGGTCAATGACAAGGCCGGATTCACCTTTGCCGGTGCTCTGCGCGCCCTGCTCCGCCAAGATCCCGACGTCATCATGGTCGGAGAGATTCGCGATTCCGAGACCGCGCGCATCGCCACTCAGGCAGCCCTCACCGGCCACCTCGTCCTTTCCACCCTGCACACCAACGACGCCATATCTGCCGTGACGCGCCTGATCAACCTCGGCATCGAGCCGTATCTGGTCGCCGCCATTCTTCGCGCCGTGCTGGCACAGCGGCTGGTACGCAAGATCTGCGTCCATTGCAAAGAAGTCGCCGAAGTCGATGCGCGCACGCACCAGCAGGTTGAGGCCGTGCTGGGACACAGCGGCACGCTCTACCACGGCCGGGGCTGCTCCAAGTGCCGTGGCACCGGCTTTTCGGGGCGCGTCGGCATCTTTGAGATCTTCGCACCCAACGATGAGATTCTCGAGGCGGTCACCAACAACAAGACGCTCCACGAACTGCGAGCCATTCTCGCCAAGTCCGCCTTCCAGACGCTTCGGTATGACGGGCTTGTGAAGGCGCTCGAAGGACTGACCACTGTAGAAGAGGTGTTCTTCGCCACCGCGGCCTGATTCCCGCTCACGGAACGCTTTTCCCATGACAGTGTTCACCTACGAGGCTCGGGATCGACGCGGCGAAATGACCCGCGGAACCATTAATGCCGACGACATTGCGCTCGCCGGCCGGGCCCTGCGGGCCGAAGGGAAATACGTCATCGACTTGCGCGCCGGCGTCGACAACGCCGGTGATCCCGAGCTTGAGGAGATTCGCGCCTCCCAGGCCGCCGGCCAGGTGACGCGCCGTCAGGTCATCGACCTCTGCCACCAACTCTCGCTCATGCTCGATACGGGCGTGGCCCTCAAACCCGCCTTGGATACCTATCTCGAGAACACGCGTGACGCAGGCATCCGCCGGGTGGTTCGTTCCATCGCCGACGAAGTCGAGAATGGCTCAAGTTTGTCGAGCTCGCTCTCCCGCTGGCCCCGTGTCTTCCCGCCCCTCATGATCGCGCTCATTCAGGCCGCGGAAGTCTCCGGCACGCTCGCGCTCATGCTCCAGCGCATCGCCAAGTACCTCGGCAAGGAACACAAGACCGCCCGCCAGATCAAAGGGGCGCTCACATACCCCTGCGTCATGATGCTGTTTGCTCTCTGCATCACCGCATTCCTGCTCACCTTCGTTCTGCCGCGCTTTGCGCGCATCTACGCCTCCCGGTCCGCAGCGCTGCCCGCCCCCACGAAGATCATGATGGCCCTGAGCGACTTTGCGACGCATCACTGGCTCGTCATTCTGATCACCGTCGGCGCCCTTGTGGCCGCATTTCTCGCCACGAGGCATACAGCGCCGGCCCGCCGTTGCCGCGACTGGCTCAAACTCAACACGCCGGTCATTCGCGTCATGTTCAGCAAGCTCTTCCTGACCCGCTCTGCCCGCACGCTCTCCACGCTGCTGGCCGCTGGCGTTGAACTCACGGAGGCCATCAGGGTCACCCGCAACATCAGCGGCAACTGCTACCACCAGGCCATGTGGGAGCGCGTTCTACATGACCTGGAGCAGGGCAAGCGTCTGAGCGAAGCCTGTCGAGACTCCCGCATCTTCCCCACCAACGTCATCCAGATGATCAGCGCTGGGGAGCAATCCGGCCGGCTCGGGCCGGTGTTTGAGCGTGTCGGCGACGTTGCGGAGGAGGAACTCGACGAAGCAGTCGCGCAGACGACGCAGTACATCGAGCCGATCATGATCGTGAGCATGGGCGCGATCATCGGCTTCGTGGCCATCAGTCTGCTCATGCCCATCATGACCATTGCCCGGGTCGTGAAGTAGGCCACTCTGCCGAAGTGATCAGCGCGGACCTCGCGCCCTGATGACCTCGTCAGCGCAGGCGCTGAGTTCCGCCCATGCCTGTTCAATGTGAGTCCGCAGCGTGCGCGTCTGACCGATGCACATGCGCAGCGCGATCCGCCCGTTGATCTTGGTATGCGTCAGATACATGAGGCCGCGCCCGTTCACCTGTTCGCGCAGGCGCTCATTGGCGTCATCTCCTGCCCGCAATCGGAAACACACCAGATTCAGGCCGCGCGGCGCCGCAAGTTCGAATCGATCGTCCGCGCGCACCCAGGCTTCAAACTCGCGCGCAAGGTCCACGTGCGACCGGATGTGATGCCGCAGTCCTTCCAGTCCATAGTGCCGCATGACGAACCACAGTTTCAATGCGCGAAACCGCCGCCCCAGCGGGATGTGCCAGTCGCGGAAGTTCACCGTCTCCGCGCCGGTGCGGGTCTTGAGGTACTCGGGCAGGATGCTCATGGTCCGCGTCAGTCGATTCGGGTCACGCACCCAGAATGCATCGAGATCGAAATTCGTGAGTAGCCACTTGTGCGGGTTGAAGCAGAATGAATCCGCCAGTTCCAGTCCTTCTGCCATGCCGCGAAATTCCGGGCACATGAGCGCGCTGCCCGCCATCGCGCCGTCCACATGGAGCCACACCCGCTCGCGTGCGCAGATCGTGCCGATCTCCCGCAGAGGATCAAAGGCCATTGACGAAGTCGTGCCCATGGTTGCGCACACGATGGCCGGAATGCGTCCGGCGCTGCGGTCCGTCGCGATGGCGTTGGCCAGCGCCTCCGGCTTCATCCGCAGAGTCTGGGCATCGCTTTCGACCAGGCGCACATTTCGCCTGCCAATACCCGCAACCGTCGCACCCTTCTCTACTGATGAGTGCGCCTGATCCGAGGTGTAGACCACCTGGGCGCCTGATCCGCGCAGTCCATCTTCATTGCCCTTCCATCCCAGCGCTTGTTCCCGGGCGCACAGAATGGCACAGAGCGTCGCGCTCGAGGCGGTGTCCTGAATCACGCCCGCATTCACGAAGTGCTTGGGCAGGCCCATCGCCTCGACGAGCCAGTTGAGCACATGGATTTCCAGTTCCGTCATCGCCGGACTGGTCGCCCACAGCATTCCATTCACGCCCAGGCCCGCCGAAAGCAATTCGCCCAGGATGGAGGGAAATGAGTTGTTGGATGGGAAATACGCATAGAAGTGGGGGGACTGCCAATGGGTGATGCCGGGCATGATGATCCGCTCAAAGTCCCTGGAGATCACATCCCACGACTCGCCGTGCTCCGGCGCACTGCTTTGCGTGGTGCGGAGCAGAGCACCGATTTCACCGGGCTTCACTTGAGCCAGGACCGGCTGCGTCAACCCGTCATTGGTGAGATACTCAGCGATGAAATCCACAATCGCATGTCCCGCCGATCGGAACGTCTCCGCATCCATGTGGTACGATCGCTCCGGCGTGCGTGTGTGCGTTTCGTTGCTCATGACCGCATCATAGAGATCGCTTCTTCAATGCCCCCTGTCACTCCGCCTGCAGATTTCCGTGCCCGTCTTGTGGAAGCCGGCGTCGTGCTTGCTGATGGGCAGCACAGGCTGCTTGCTCACTACGTGCAACTTCTGCTGGAGGCCAACGAGCGTTTCAATCTCACGGCCGTGCGCGAGCCCGCTCAGGTCTGGGTTCGTCACATCCTCGACAGCGTCATGCTGGTTCCCGTGGTCATGCCGCTTCGCCCCGCAACGCTTGCGGATGTCGGATCAGGGGGCGGATTGCCCGGAATACCGCTGGCGATCGCGCTTCCTGGCATCCGCGTGACCCTCATTGAATCCATTGCCAAGAAATCGGCATTCCTCCGTGACTGCACGCGTGCGCTCCCACTTGCAAATGTACAGGTGCGTTCAGAGCGGGCTGAGGCGGCCGTCGCAGCACACGCCTGCTTCGATCTCGTCACGGCCCGCGCGCTGGCGCCGTTGGATCGCCTCCTGCCGATTTGCGCCCCGTTGGTGCGCCCGGGGGGGCATCTCCTGGCTGTCAAAGGAGCCAAAGCAACCGCAGAACTTGCGGCCGTCGGCGACCTTGCGCAAAGACTTGGCTTCCTGGCGCCGAGCGTTTTCACCACGATGACCGGCAGCACACTTCTGCGCTTCGAGAAGTCCAAAAACGAGCAACGCCGACCTTGAATCCGGATCGGCGTTGCATGAGTTCTTAACTGGATGTAAGGCGTTACGCGCTCTTCTTGGCCGGTAGCGCAGTCGTTGACTTGCGGGCCATTTCCACGATTTGATCGAAGGCCTTCGGGTCCTCAATCGCCACCTGGCTGAGCATCTTTCGGTTCAGCAGCACGCCCGCCAGCTGCGCCCCGTTGATGAACTGGCTGTAGCGCATGCCGCGCATCCGGCACGCCGCATTCAGTCGTGTGATCCAGAGTCGGCGGTAGTCCCGCTTCCGCGCCCGCCGATCGCGATGGGCATAAACGCCCGAGCGCACAATCTGGAGTTTTGCCTGTACTTCAAGCTTGCGCTTGGAATTCTCGTACCCTTTCGTCAGGCGCAGTTTTCGCTTCCGTGCCTGCGTTCGTGCCGATCCTTTGCGTACGCGTGCCATGTCAATCGTCCTTCATCGCTCAAAAACCACCGGCGTCGGCGGGGGCCCGCACCAATTACGGACACTTCGCATCCCGACACGCACAGATGAACCGATGCACACCTTGGTCTTGTGCCTCGGTCCGCCTCCCGCATCCCCTTCAGAACGCCCTTAGGCGCTCGTCTTTGCCTTCTTGCCCGATGGCTTCTTCTCGGGCGCGGCTGCCGCGACTGGAGCGCCTGACTCCGCGCCGGCCTTGTCGGCACAGGTGCAATCGGTGCATGACTCCGGCTTGTTGCGGATCTTGAATCGCAGCAGACCTTGCACGATCATCGTCTCGCGCTCGCTGGCCACGCCCGTCCGCCGCAATCGCCGGCTCTGCGAGCCCTTGTGCATGCTTTTGCGATGCCGGGTCCCGGGCTTGCGGTGCTTCACTTTGCCGTTCGGACTCACCCGCACGCGCTTGAGCAGGCCTTTGTGCGGCTTGAATTTCACTTTGTTGGCCATCGACTCACCGTCCTGCCTGAATTCTTCGAAGAAATCACCATTTGGGAAAGCCTGAAGCCTATCCGATCCCCCCTTCGAGTCAACGAGTTTCGCGCTCCGCCCCATCGCCTGCGTACGATCCCGCTTGCTGCGCGGGCCACTGCCAGCCAGTCTGTTTTGTCACAAGATCTCAAGACCAAAGAAGGCACACGCATGGGCCGCACCGGCACCCACATGTTCATTAATGAACTGGAGCCCTCACAATACCTCGAGGGGGTCTACACCCTTCAAAACCCGCAAAAAGGCGTGGCCAAGACCGGCAAGCCGTATTTGAAAGCCATTGTTGGCGACCGGTCCGGCAAGATCCCCGTCCGCATGTGGACGATCACCGAACCGCTCTACAACTCGCTTCAGAACGCCGGGTTTGTTTGGATTGAAGGTCACACCCAGCCGTACCAAGGAGAGGTCCAGTTGGTCCTCCAAGGTATTCGGGTCGCGGACGAGGACGAAATTGACCTCGAATCGCTGCTGCCGCGGACAAAGTTCGACGTCGACGCCATGTTCGACGAGTTGCGGACGCTCTTGGGCAGCCTGGCCCATCCGTCCATGGTCGGCTTGGCGAAGGCGTATCTTGAAGATGAGAAACTGATGAAGGCATTCCGGACCGCTCCGGCCGCGGTCTCCATGCATCACGCCTACATCGGTGGCCTGTTGGAACACACCTTGCAACTATGCAGGTTGGCCGATCGGATTTGCCCGCTCTACCCGCGCATCAGCCGCGATCTCGTGCTCATGGGCCTCTTTCTTCACGATTTGGCCAAGTGCTTCGAATTGAGGTACGACCTTGGGTTCTCCTATAGCGATGAAGGGCAACTCCTGGGGCACCTGGCCATGGGCGTGCTCCTGCTTCAGCGCAAATCTGACGAAGCCCGCATCAAGTACGGGGTTGAAATACCCCCCGACGCGTTGATGGTGCTCCATCACATCATTTTGTCTCATCACAGCCTTCCCGAATACGGGGCAGCCAAGATTCCCGCCACGCCCGAAGCCATCCTTGTGTCTCGCCTTGACGAGCTTGACGCCAAGACTCAGATGGCGCTTGATGCCTGCAGACCCGACTCAGGTGATTTCGGGACCGCCTTTACCGACAAACTCTGGGCTTTGGATACCAAGCTCTACCGGCTCGACCCCCTGGCCGCCTCAGGCGAGTGAGGCTGCCGTTCCTCGAAGTCGCGCGAAAATTGCCCGTTTTTCTGCCCAGGTGCGGAAAAACACTTGACAAAAACTGCAACTGCTGTTACCTTTGTTCCGAATAGTTCACTGGCAGAGGTTGGGTTCATATCTCGATATAGATACTGCACTCAACGCCCTCATTCGCCGGATTTCTCCGGCCCCTCCCTTCCTCAGCCGACATCCTGAATCGCTCCGCTGCACCTGCTTGGCTCTCATGCCGTGTCGGTAGCGGCTGGAGAAATCGGCTCTTTCTTCAAAAGTTGTGTTCTTTTCGGTGCGCCCCTCGGTACGCGTCCTGCTTCTGCGGGCTTTCGTGTGCGTTCGGAGCGCAGCCGCATTGAAGTGGCATTCCCCGACGGACGCGTCGATGGTCGTCGCATCCCTCGGTTCATGCAGGTCCGCCTGGCTTGGGTCAGCGGACGGTACGTCGGGCCCGTGGTGGCGCATCGGGCTGTGCCGGGGGATGGCTGTGCTCGGGGGTGGAATTCGCGGGGGTTGGATCGGGCGGTCAGGGGGAGGCCGGGGCCGGACCGTGTAGCCTCTTCGTGGGGGCCACGGTTCGGTCCCGGCCTTCGGTCGCGGCGCTCGTCTGGTTCGAACCTTGTTGTTCGGACCTGGCTCTGCCGCACGGTCTCTCCGCTTGCGCGGGAACGCGCTGCCGGAGGGTTGAGTTTTGGCGGGGTGTGTTGCCTCGCGACGCGGGATACGTGAACGTGCAGTGGCTGCATCAGTGAAAAAACCCCGCGTTTCCGAGAAAACCGCCGTCGATGTGCGTACAAAGACGGCTCAAACCGTGGTCGAACCGGCTTGTGGGATATGTCTCCTGCACGATTCCGGGTTTCACCTTTGGAGGTTCTGCCCAATGCAACGGTCTACGCAATCGAGACGCGGATTCACGCTCATCGAACTCCTCGTCGTCATCGCCATTATCGCCCTGCTCATCGGCCTCTTGCTCCCCGCCCTGAGCCGCGCGCGCAAGAACGCCAAGTTCCTCGAGTGCGGGACGCGTCAGCGCGACATCCACAAGGCCATGATTTTCTTCGCGCAGAGCAACAAGAGTTCGTACCCGATCCCCACCAAGCTCAACTCCGCTCTTGCCAACGACATGCCGGAGCAGGACAATGGGCTCATTCACCAGAATGACTCCATCGGCAACATCATGTCGATCCTGATCTTCAACAAGGCCTTCACGCCCGAGTTCGCGATCGATCCTTCTGAGAACAACCAGAACGTCGAGGCTGATGCGGACTATGACTTCATTCAGCAGAGCCTGAGCAACAATTACAAGGAAGCCGGCCAGATCTGGGATACCGCCTTCGCCGGCGCCTTCCCCGAAGATCCCACGACTCCAGACAGCAAGGCGAACTGCTCCTATTCAATGGCCATGCTCTACGGCCCCCGCGCCAAGAAGGAATGGACCGATTCGTCGAACAGTGCGACCTACGCCGTCATGAGCGATCGCGGCCCCAAGAAGGGCAAAGTTGAATCCAAACGCCGCACCTGCTATCTCATCCACGGCAACGACAAGCAGTGGCAGGGCAACCTCACCTTCAATGACAATCACGTCTCCCGCTTCTCCGAGCGTTTCGATTATCCCTCGGGCGGCGCGGGTCTGGACGGCCAGGTTGACATGTCCTTCGCACCAGCTGGCGTGTACTACAAGGCCGCGACCGCGACGACTGTCGCCAACGTCCCCGACAACATCTTCAAACTTGACGACTACCTCGTCACCAGCCCCCGCACCAAGGGCGATGACATCCACCTTGGCTTCTGGCGAATTGCCAACGTTTCCGGCAAGCAGTCAGATGATCCCGAATCGCGCGCATGCTACGACCCGATCATTCCTGACTAACTGGTCGGACAGATCAACTTGAATTGTCAGTCAATGCAGAGGGCGTCCACGTCGGACGCCCTCTGTTGCTTATGAGGTGCCCACGAACTGGTCACATCTGGTATCCCAGCCGCCGGGCCGTTTCCGCGCAGAGTTCATCAAATACGCGCCGCTGTCCCTCGTTCCAGTCCTTCCAGTGTGACACACTGTACCCCTTGGCAGCGTTGTCAGACTTCTTCTCCACCGTCCCATCGTAATCCGCACGCATCAAATTCAGCCCGATGGGTTTGGCGATGTGTTCATTCACATAGGTGTATCCGTCCCCGCCGTCCCGCCCCAGGACTTTTTCAAAGTGGACGATCGGCGCCCCCGGCAGGTCGCGCAGAAGCGTCCGGTATGAGTCCATCCACCACCAGCAGTACCGTGCGAACTCATCCATCGACTCCCACTTCTCTGCGTACGGATCCCCCGGCAGCGGACTCACAGGATCGCGCCGGAACGGGTTGTCCTTCTGGCTCTGTCGGTTCATCGCCGACCTGATCCCATCGCGCGGATCGCGCACCAGGATGAACATCTTCGCGTGCGGAATCACTTCCTTGAGCGCCCCCCCCACGCATCGCAGCGGACTCGACACCTCGCCGAAGTTTTTCACTCCGCGCCGCGTGATGGCCCGGTAGATCTTGTACTGCCGGAACTTCCGCACGTAGTCTCGCGCGTACGCCGGATCGCGCCGGCAACCGGGCCGAGCCGCCAGATCTTCAAACCGTCTTGGTTCATGCAGGGCCGCCGTTTCCGGGCAGCGTGAGAGCATGTTCGAGAGCATCATCGTTCCGCAGCGCCCCGACCCCAGCAGGAAGAAAATGTTTGTCTCGGCCAGTTTCTTCCGGACGGTTGCCTCGGGAAGCACGAGGTGTTCCAGCGCCGCCCGCTGCCGCCACAGGTTGCTGTACCACAAATGTCCCGATTTCGGGATGCTTGATCCGATTTTGCGTGCAAGGCCCATAAGGCCGCAAGTGTATGGCCGCAGTGCAGCGCACGAAGCGCAGATCTCGCTATCATCGCCTCCTTCCACGGCCAAGGCGACCCATGCACTACGACGCCCATCAGCCCATCATCAACGACCTTGAGGCACGGATCACAACCATCCGTGACTCTCTTTGACGTCGATCGCAAGCAATCCCGCGCCCGCGAACTCGAAGCCCGCATGAACGACGCCTCGTTCTGGGATAACCCCTCTGCCGCCCAGAAAGTCGTCGGCGAAATCAAGACCATCAAGTCGCAGATCGAACCCGTCGTCAAGGCCGCTTCCGACCTGGAAGAGGCTGTGCTGGCCTATCAGATGGCCAAGGAATCCAGCGACGTCGATCTCCTGGCCGAGGCGGATGAGAAGCTCTTCGACCTCTCCAGCCGCATGGAGACGATCGAACTTCGCTCCCTGCTCTCCGGCCCGCACGATCATCGCAATTGCTTCCTGAACATTTCGGCAGGCGACGGCGGCACAGAAGCGCACGACTGGGCGGAGATGCTCTTCCGCATGTACCTCAACTACTGCGAGAAGATGGGTTTTGAACTGGAGGAAGTTGAGAAGACCCCCGGCGCTGACGTCGGCCTGAATTCCGTCACCCTTCATGTGAAGGGTCCGTTCGCCTTCGGGTATCTCAAGTGCGAGCGCGGCACACATCGCCTCGCACGCGTTTCCCCCTTCAACGCCCAGGGAAAACGCCAGACCTCCTTCGCCTCCGTCGAAGTCACCCCTGAGTTCGAGGAGACCGACATCCAGATCCCGCCCGGCGATCTCGAAATCACTCCCTTCGTTCGCGCCTCCGGTCCCGGCGGCCAGAACGTGAACAAGGTCGCCTCCGCGATTCGCATCGTCCACAAGCCCACCGGCATCATGGTCGTCTCCTCCGCCTATCGCGACCAGCCCCAGAACAAAAAGGCGGCCTTGGCCGTTCTCACCGCGAAACTGGAGCAACTTGCGGAAGAGAAGCGCGAGGCCGATCTCGCCCAGGCCAAGGGCGGAAAACTGGATCGCGGTTGGGGCACGCAGATCCGCTCGTATGTGATCTACGACAACCGCGTCAAGGACCATCGCACCAACTTCGAGATCATGAACCCCCAGTCGGTGCTGGATGGAGATCTTCAGGGCTTCATCGACTCGGAACTCAAGCGCCGCCGGGCCGAGCAGACGCGCACGGAGCATCCCGCAGGCTGATCAGATTCGCACGAGGCCGGGCGTCGTAATCTCCCGGCGCGATCCGATGAGCACCGCGCGTCTTCGAATGCCGGGTGTGGGCGCACGCGCCGCTGACTGGCTCGTATAGTCCGGGTGAAATGGGGGTTTGGCCGGTTCATACACGTACTGCATCGCCTCTCGGATTCTCTCGCGGATCCACCCGCGCGTGAACCGACACTCTTTGCCGGCGAGTGTGCCGTCGGCGGCGGTCAAATCCGCCTTCACAAACCGCACATGCTCCCCCGCGTCTGCATCGACGATTCCCTCGAACAGGAGCAGGCCGCCACAGACTCGGCCAAGGTCGACGACCGCTTGGGCGGGATTCGCCAGCAGATGCAGCAGGCTCCAGCAGTGGACAATGTCGAACGTCGCGCTGCGTGAGAGTTCCGGTCGGCTCAGGTCCAGGGTACTGACGGCCGCGCCGGGATGCTTGCCATGCCTCCGCCGAATGCACTCCACAAACGAGTCCCGGGCGTCGGTTGCCAGCACCCTGCACTTGCGGTCCAGAAAGTACGCCGTGAGGTCGCCTACTCCTGCTCCGACCTCAAGCACTCTGCACTCGCGGATACCAAGCCCCAGGCTGCTCAGATGCTCGAGCCGCCGAGCCGCCAGCCGCTGCGCTTCAGTTCCGGCGAAACAATCCAAGGTGATGGGATCGATTGGGTGACTCATCGTTCCGCCTGCGTGTAGGGTCGGACGTGCTCGCCGCGCTCTTGCATCGTGGGAAGGTCACTCGTCAGCGCTGCATTCTGGAGTTTGCTGCGCGACGCAATGAACATCGCCCGACTGAGCAGCAGGTCGGTTTGCGGGGGCTTCTGCCACTGATTCGTGTACTCCTCATGCCAGGGTTGACGCACCGGCACGTAGACGTGTTCGAAGTGCCGCCCCATCTCCCGCATCACCCACGCGCGCGTCGGTCGGCAGCCTTTCCCGGTCAAAGACAGATTCGCCTGCACCGTTCCTTCGTCCACCAACCGCATCTCGGCCTGATCGCCGAGCATCACGACCGTCTCCAGCAGCATGAGATCAGCGGTTCGCGCCGCGAGGAAGCCGATTGCTTCCGCAGGATGAACAAGGTGGTACAACAGTCCGAAGCAAAAAGTGATGTCGAATGGGCCCGGAAATTCCGCACCGGGCTGGTCGAGGTCGAGAGTCTCGATGCGCACGTGTCCATTTCCTCGGAAGCGCTTTCGGAGGATGGCCAGGTTCTGCTCGCGCGCATCCGAAGTCGTCACGCTGCAGCCTCGATCCGCAAAGTAGGCGGTCAGGTCGCCTATTCCCGCTCCAACCTCGAGCACGCTTCGTCCTGCCAGTTCCAGTCCCAGCGACTCCACGTGCTCCATCCGCCGTCGGTTGAACCGGATGTATCGAAGGTCTGCGAAGATCGCCTTGGGGTCGCTGGTGGTCGCCATCGGGGCGATTCTAACGTCCGCTGCTTCGCTGCCGCGCCCGTTTGACCGAGATACCCTACTGGCTTGTTGCTTTGCACCCGTCCGGCTGCTTCGCTCTGTTTGTCACGGAGAATTCACGATGAAAACCATCACCCTTCCCACTTGGCTTGTCGTTACCCTGGTCCTCATTGCATTGACCCTCAACGCGCTGGCTTTCACAATGAACCAACCCCCGACTGACTACTCCCGCATTCCACCTGAACCCGGCAAGTGCCGTGACGAAGTCGTCGCCAACAAGGTGAACCTCATGCAGGCGATTGAGATCGCCCAGAAGGAAACCGGTGGAGTTGCAACATCTGCATTTGCAGACCTGACGGTGCTGGGGGCCTCGTCCGCGGCCTATACCGTGATGACCGTGTCGGCCACGGAAACGACAAAAGTCGTCGTGAATGCTGCCACCGGTGCGGCCACCAAGACCGATGCGGGCTTCAAGATGCCCGGTGATCCGATCATGGGCGACATGGTCACCACGCCGTCCGGGCTCATGTACTACGACTTGAAAGTCGGCGATGGCGCTCAGCCCTCCGGCCCGACGACCCGCGTCACCGTCCATTACACCGGGTGGACTGTCGACGGAAAGATGTTTGACTCCTCCGTCACTCGTGGTCAGCCCGCCACCTTTGCACTGAACCAGGTCATTGCCGGGTGGACTGAGGGGGTCGGCTCCATGAAGGTCGGCGGGAAGCGCAAACTCATCATCCCCTTTGCGCTTGCCTATGGTGAGCGCGGCCGGCCGCCCCAAATTCCCGGCAAGGCCATGCTCATTTTCGACGTCGAGCTCCTCGAGGCCGCCAATTGAACAGTCTCCCCCATTGCGACCTGCGCAAACCTTTTTTTGCCTCTCGGCCGCTCGTTGCGCATCTCTTTACTGATGACCCCTCCAAGGCGTGAACCTCTTCACGCCTTTCTTTTTCACGCGTTAGATCACCTATTTGTGAGGTTTCTCATGCGGTATCCCAATGTGTCCGCCCTGTTCGTGTCCTGCACTGGCCTGGCCTTCGCCATCCCTGCATTGGCCGGCGAACAAGGCTACTACCGCTTCCCCACGATCCATGGCGACACCGTCATCTTCTCATCCGAAGGTGACCTCTGGAAAGTGTCCGCTTCCGGCGGCTCGGCCCAGCGTCTCACCAGCGACGAAGGCGTGGAAGCTTTCTGCAAACTCAGCCCCGATGGCAAAACGCTGGCGTTCTCGGCTGAGTATGGTGGAAATGTCGACGTCTACACCATGTCGGCCGATGGCGGCCCGCCTGCTCGCCTGACCTTCCACCCAACCGCTGAGGAGGTCGCCTGCTGGAAACCTGATGGGGCGTCCATCGTCTTTCGTTCCCGCCAGACCGATCCGAACTTCGAGCGCAACCTCTTCGAAGTTCCCGTCACGGGCGGGACTCCCACGTTGGTCAACATCGGGCGCGCCGCGCTGGCGGGCTTTTCTGCCGATGGTCGTTACGTCGCGTTCAACCGTTGGGCGGGCGAGACCGCAACCTGGAAACGCTACCTCGGCGGTACGGCCCAGGAAATCTGGGTCGGCGACACGCAGACCGGCACGTTCAATCGCATGACGAATTGGCCCGGCTCCGACCGCTTCCCCATGTGGTACCAGGGACGGGTCTACTTCCTCAGCGATCGTGGCCCTGAAAACCGCATGAATGTCTGGTCTTCCAAGCCGGATGGCTCGGATGCCCGGCAGCACACGACCCACGCTGACTACGACTGCGCCTGGCCGGATCTTGACGCATCCTCCGGCCGCCTTGTGTATTGCCGCGCCGGTGAACTCTGGCTCTTCGACATCGCCGCCGGCGCCGACACCATGATCGATGTGGCCATTCCGTCCGATCGCTTGCAACTTCGCCCACGCTTCGTCGATGCCGCCGACACGCTCGACTGGTTTGCGCTCAACAAGGACGGAACCCGCATCGCCGTCTCGTCGCGCGGCGAGATGTGGAATGCGCCCGCCAAGCAGCCCGGCCGAATCATCCAACTCACCGAGTCCTCCGGCATTCGCGAGCGCAATCCCGTGTACTCACCCGATGGAAAGTGGATTGCCGCGATCACCGATGAATCCGGCTCCCAGGAAATCGCGCTCTGGCCCGCGGACGGCAAGGGCGAGCCGCGCATGCTCACCAGCGCAGGCAAGGGCTGGATCTTTGATCCGGTCTGGTCTCCCGACGGCAAGCAGATCGCCTACGCCGATCTCGATCAGGCCCTCTATGTCGTCGACGTGGAGTCCGGCGCACGCACAACCATCGAGGATTCCGCCGGCTGGGAAATCACCCAGTACGTCTGGTCCCCGGACAGCAAATACCTTGCGTACGCGCTCCCCGGTGACTACGACCGCTCCACCATCTGGATCGCAGACGCCGCCGGTGGCGCGAAGGCTTCCATCACCAACGCATGGACCGATGATTCCAGCCCCGCATGGGACCCGGAGGGCAAGTACCTCTACTTCCTTTCAAGCCGGTACATTGATCCCGTTCTCGACGAGCCCGATTTCAACCACATCATCACCAAAACCCGCGTGCCATGTCTGGCCATTCTCGCCGCGGATGGTCTCTCTCCCTTCCTTCCCGAAGAGGTCCTTCACAAGGGCGACGCGGACGCTGACGATGAGTCGTCCGCCGACGCCGCATCAACTTCGGATGATGACTCTGCCGCAGATGAAGCAGAAGGCGAATCATCCTCGGAGGACAGCGACGCTGACGATGCAGCAGAGTCTGAAGATCAACCCGTCGAGGTCACCATTGACTTCGAGGGCATTTCGTCCCGGGTCGTGCAGTTCCCTGTCTCGCCCGACAACTACGTCACCCTCAACGCCATCAAAGGCAAGATCCTCTATGGCAGCCGGCCCACAGAAGGCATGCGTGAAGGTGATGCCGGCGGATCATCCACTTCGCTTCATGCCTATGACTTTGCGGAGCGTGAGGACTCCGTTTTTCTCGAGTCGGTTGACGGGTACGCGCTCAGTGACGACGGCTCCCGAATTGCGTTCCAATCCGAGGGTGGGCCCATTATGGTCGCAGGCACCGATGCCCCTCCGGATCTCGCCTCCATCAAGGAGCAACTTGATCCCTCAGCCCTGACGTTTCGGCTTGACCCCGCCGCGGAATGGAACCAGATCTATTGGGAAGCCTGGCGTCTCCAGCGCGACTTCTACTGGGACGAGGACATGGGCGGCCTTGACTGGAAGAAAGTCGGCGACGCCTACGCGTCCCTCCTCCCGCGCGTCGGCACACGCCAGGAACTCAACGACATCATCGGAAATCTCATTGGCGAACTGGCCACCAGCCACACCTATGTCTGGGGCGGCGATGCCGTCTCCGGCGACCGTGTTTCCGTCGGCTTGCTCGGCGCCGACCTCGCGCCCGATCCCGCCACCAACGCTCACCGCTTTACTCGGATCCTCCGCTCGGAAGCATGGGAGACCGATGTCGTCAGCCCCCTCGCGCAGACGAACGCCAATCTGAAGGACGGCGATTATCTCTGGGCCATCAACGGCCACGACCTCTCCGCTTCAGACAACGTCTGGGAGCGTCTGGCTGGCCTTGCCGGCGCTCAGGTCCAACTCACCGTCGGTTCCGCGCCCGACCGCTCCGACGCCCGCGACATCCAGATTGAGGCCCTGGGTGATGAAGGCAAACTTCGCTACTACGACTGGTGCCGGCGCAACCGTGAATACGTCGCGCAGAAGTCCGGCGGCAAGATCGGCTACTTTCACCTTCCCGACATGGGCACCGACGGTCTCATCCAGTTCATCAAGGGCTTTTACCCCCAACTCGACAAGGACGGCCTCGTCATCGACGTCCGTTACAACGGCGGCGGCTTCGTCTCGCAGATGCTCATTGAGCGCCTCGCTCGCAAGGTATGGGCCTTTGACCAGCCCCGTCGTGGTCAGGGCTCAACCTACCCATATCGCGTGTTTCAGGGCTATCAGGCCTGCATCATCAACGAGTCGGCCGGGTCTGACGGCGACATCTTTCCCAATTCCTTCCGCGTGCGCGGTATCGGCCCCATCATCGGCACCCGAACCTGGGGCGGTGTCATCGGCATTCGCTCTGACAAGCCCTTCATTGACGGCGGCATGAGTACGCAACCCGAGTTCGCGTACTGGGAACCCAAGGGCGGCTGGGTCATCGAGAATCACGGCGTTGATCCCGATGTCGTCGTAGACATTCTCCCCGATCAGGAAATCGCCGGCCAGGACCCGCAGCTCGATGCTGCCATCGCCGATATCCAGAAGCGCCTTGCCGAGAAACCCATCGTCAGGCCCCAGCCGCCGGCGCGCCCCAACAAGACCAAAATGAAGCCCTGAACCTCGAACCGCTCGCGACATCCCCAGGCCCACGACTTCCTGTCGTGGGCTTTTTCATGCCCCAAACCTACCCTATTCCTGCATGCCCACGCCCCAGCCGCGCTCCCATCGTGCGATTTACACCGGCTCCTTTGACCCGCCCACCCTCGGCCATGTGGACATCATCGAACGCGGCCGGGTTCTGTTCGACGACCTCATCGTCGCCATCGGCCGAAACCTCTCCAAGCGCGAACTGTTTTCCCTCGACGACCGCCGCCAACTCATGGAGCAGCTCGTCGCTGACATCGTCCGCCGCAATCCCGCCGGAGGCCGCGTGCGCGTTCAGACCTATGAAGGCCTCACGGTCGATTTTGCCAAGCAGGTCGACGCCCCCTTCATCCTCCGCGGCATTCGCAACATCTCCGACCTCACGTACGAATGCCAACTCGCCATGACCAATCGCCAGGTTGCCGACCTCGAGACCGTTTTCATCATGACCAGCCAGGCGTATTCCTACACGAGCAGCAGCCTTATCAAGCAGATCGCGGCCCTGGGCGGTGATCTTGACCGTCTCAAGCCCATCGTCCCCCCAGGCGTCATTCGCGCTCTCAAGCAACTCAAGAAACGCACCGGTCTGGCTCACCTTATCGACGATGACGGCGATTGGTGATCCCTTGTGTGGATGCGTTCTTCCCCGAAAGTGGCCTGCCTGGGGCAAGAACCCCTGATTGGGTTGGCCCATTCCCGCACTACCATTGCCATTCCCCATGTCCAGCCCCGATTCTGCATCTCTGTCCGCAGCGCCCGATGCCATCTCCCGCATCGCCTTTGTCTCTTTGGGCTGCCCCAAGAACCTCGTTGACTCCGAAAAAATGCTCGGCCTGCTCGCCTCTGACGGCCTCACCCCCGTGAGCGACCATGCGGATGCTGATGCCATCGTCGTCAACACCTGCGGTTTTCTGGAAGCCTCCAAGCAGGAATCTCTCGACGTCATTCAGGAAGCCGCGCAGCGAAAGCGCGCCGGCACGCTCAAGCGCCTCATTGTCGCCGGTTGTCTTGTTCAGCGCCACCGTGCCAAAATGCTCGAATGGTGTCCCGACATCGACGCGCTCATCGGCGTCTTCGACCGCGATCACATCGTCGAGGCGGTTCGCGGTTCTGCCTCCCCCCTTCGTGAGTCCGCGCTGACAGACAAGAACGGGCCTGCCTATTGGATCTCCGGAAACGCCCTCATCGCCGCCCAGGAGCGCGGCCGCTCAGTCGCCGGTCTCACGGTCAACGGCAAAGACGGCAAGGGCTTGGGCTATTTCGAATCTGACTCCGCTCGCCTCCGCCTCACCCCTCGTCACTACGCCTATCTCCGCATCTCCGAAGGCTGCAATCAAAACTGCGCCTTCTGCACTATCCCCTCCATCCGCGGCAAGATGCGCTCCAAGCCCGTGGATGCAATCCTCTCCGAAGCGGCCGAACTTCTCCGCGATGGCGCGTTTGAACTCAACCTCATCGGCCAGGACACGACTTCCTTCGGCCACGACATCGGCTACGCCCCGGGCCTCTCCGGCATGCTCCGCGAACTCGATTCCCTCGTTGCCAATGAAGGAAGCAGTGGGGGGGGCTGGCTCCGCCTCATGTACGCCTATCCATCCTGCTTCACCGATGAGATGATCGACACCCTTGCTCAGCTCCCGCATGTCCTTAAGTACATCGACATGCCTCTCCAGCACATCGCTGATCCCATCCTCACCGCGATGCGGCGCAACACTTCGCGCAATCTCATCGAATCCCTCCTTGCCAAGCTCCGTGACCGCATCCCCGGCCTGGCCATCCGCACCACCTTCATCACGGGCTTTCCCGGCGAGACCGAGGAGCATCACCAGGAACTCCTTGCCTTCATCGAGGACTTCAGCTTCGACATGCTCGGCGTCTTCCAGTATTCCCCTGAGCCCGGCACCACCGCCTACCGCCTGGAGCAGTCGCCCGAACTCCTTGTTGACGGTGAAACCAAGCAGCGCCGCCACGATGAAATCATGGCTCTTCAGCAGGAAATCGCCTTCGCGCAGGCTGCCGACGTCGCGTCCTTCTACAAGGACCGCTTCGATGAGACTGGCCGCGCGCTTTCACGCTCCTCGCGCGAAAAACTCCTCGATGAGATTCCCCAGTTCGATGTTCTCATCGACAAGCCTGTGGCCACCGCAGGCCGGGCCACCACCGGAGTCTCCGAGGCCGGCCGCGTCCACGTCGGGCGCACCTACTTCCAGGCTCCGCAAGTGGACTCCCTGACCTACGTTCACTCCCGCGAGAATCTCAGCCCCGGCGAACTTGTTCGCTGCGTGATGGTGGATGCCGACGGGTACGACCTCGTCGCTCGTCCCGTTTCCGAACTCACTCGGCGGACGAGCCTGACCGTAATTTCGTGATCCGCGCGCCCCTGCTCCAAAGTGCCTTCAATCTGCCGGTCGCACGATCCAAAAACGAAATGACCGCTCCCTCTGGTGAAAGGGAGCGGTCGGCAGGAGGAAGGAAAGTTTCGTTGCTGTGGTGGTGGTGGGTCGTCGCCGCGCGCGTGAATGCTCAGTTGTCGCAAAGGCTGGTGGTGGGTGTGGTGGTGGGTTCGCCTCTGCACATGCTGCGCACTCTGCCGTCCCTGGCTGTTTCAGTTGTCGGTAAGCGAATGCTCAGGTTCGGAAAGGCGATTCCTTCGCGCTTCCCGAGATCCCCCGATATTCCTCACCTCCCCTGGACCAGGGTGGCAAATTGCAAAGCGACTCATCAACGAAACGATCTCATCCCTCTGGTTTCGTAAGTGGTCCTCCGAAGATCGCCGCATCAACCGAATGATTGTCTGTCCATTCCCAAGGTCGGTTGGTGAGATGGGTGGTCCCTCGCGCCGGTTCTTCCGTTGCGTCAGCCCGCTTCGCTTCCGGCTTCCGTGCCGCCGGTTTCTCTCTCGTCCGTGAAAGAGCCGGCCTGTGAAGCCGCGCTGCTGCGCCCTGAACCGTGCGAGGGAACGCGCGTCCCTTCGCTCCACCCATCTCACCTTCCATCCATCCGACCTCTCCATGCCCCGACAGCCCTCGACCCCCGGCCATCCACCCGACGCCGAGATTGCTCTCGCGGTGATGCGCCTGCGCACATCCTTCCAACGTCGGATTGCGTACATCGGCTGCGTTGCTCCGCCGCATCCTTGCGACTTTGCCCCGCGCCGTTGACCCCATCGGATTCGCGGTGCCGGTCGGACTCTCTGAGTCCTTCCCCGCACCGGAAAGTGTGATGCGTCGTCTTCGCGTTCAACTCTTCACTTGTCAGTCCGTCCCCGCCCCGTGCCCATCAATCTCCCGCTCCGCTTTCCATCCTCCGCCCCCGAATGGATGAGCCGGCGTCTCCGTGCGGCCCATCCGAAGTTGTGTTCATCTTCACTTGCCTTCCACACTCCAGCGCCCCTCCGCAAACCGCTGGAAAATCTCCGATTGCTTTGCCAGCCGCTCCTTCAACTCCGCTTCCCACTGCCCCGCATCGCGAATCTCCAGGTGGTCCCGCACGCCGATCAGCACCACGTGCTTGTCCAGTTTCGCCCGCTCCATCATCCGTTCCGGTATCTTCACCCGGCCGGCGGAATCCAACTCCAACTTGCTTGACAGCGGAAACAGCAGCGTCTCAAACTCCGCAATCTCCGTCCGACTCACCAGGCCCTGCTGAATCTGCGCCGCCAGTCTCTTGAAGCCCTTCTCCGGATACAACCTCAAGGCCCCATTGGCCCCCAGAGTCAGGTAAAAGGCCGTTCCGTCTTCTTCCACATTCATCTCATCACGAATCTGCGATGGGATCGCCAGTCGGTTCTTGGGGTCGATCGTGTGCTCGTATTCGCCGGTAAACAGCACGCTCGACTCCCACACTCAGGTCCTTCTCACGATCCCACATCGTGACGTCAATAAGATAACACATGAGAATCCATTTCTCTACACAATTCAACACTTTTCGACACAATTCTTCATTTTGTCTCCATTCTCACCCATTCGGCCCCCATTCACTACTCGTCCCCTCGCTCGCCGCAATTCTCGAATTGCTCTACATCACCCTTCGCCACAATCCTTTATCGCTATTGTCTTGTCGCTGTCATAGCCATGAATCGCGGCTCATCGCAGAAAAACATGAATCATTGTCGTATTCATGACTCGCGCTCCATTGTGCAACCCCGCCAGTGTTTTCTCGAATCTCTTCCGTAGTCCCTTTGCACCCCCTTCCCCCCCTCAACAGAGTCCATACTTCTCCATGCGCACACTTCTGACCGCTTTCATCACCGCTTCGCTTCCCGCCGCTGCCCTCGCGCAACCCGCCTACACCTTTCGCGACCTCGGCGATCTGGGTGGCGGGCTCTCCCTCGCTTACGCGATCAGCAACTCAGGCCTCATCGTCGGCTACGCCTTCGATCAGGATGGCAACCAGCGCGCCGTCCTCTGGCGCGATGGCGGCATCGAAGACCTCGGCACTCTCGGCGGGCGCAACTCCTCAGCCTTTGACGTCAACGAGTTCGGCGAAATCGTCGGCACTTCCGACACCGCTCAGCGCGCCACCAACGCCTTTGTCATTCGCAATGGCGTCATGATCGACCTCGGCCGCGTTCCCGGCGATTCCGGTTCAAACGCCCAGGCCATCAACGAGTCTGGATATGTAGCGGCGAACTCCATCGCCATCGACCGCCCTCTTGCGTTCCTCTTTGACAACCAGGATGAGATTCCCACCTTCCTCGGCTCGCTCGGCATTCCTGAAACTTGGGTCTGGGATGTCAACGATTCCTCCGTCGCCGTCGGCTGGTCCACCGATGACCAGTTCCGTCGCTTCGCCTTTCGGTGGGAAAATGGCTCCATGGTGAGCCTTGGATCACTCATCGGGCTCGACGGATCAAGCGAAGCCAAGGCGATCAACAACGCTGGCGACATCGTCGGCTGTTCCAGCAGCAATGAGGGTCAGCGCGCGTTCCTCTACCGCAATGGCGTGATGCGCAACCTCGGCGTGCTCCCCAACGGAATCGAGTCCTGCGCTCAGGCCGTCAACGAATTGACCCAGGTCGTTGGGTACTCCTTCGTCGATCCCGGCTTCCAGGCCGCTCCATTCCTCTGGCAGGCTGGTCGCATGTACGACCTCAATGCTCTGGCCCCCGATCTTCCCGCTGGCGCACGCTTGTACGATGTCACGGACATCAACGACCGTGGACAAATCGTCGGCCAGTTGATCTTCGAGGACACTACCTATCACGGCTTCGTCCTGACGCCGCGCGTTCAGGTAAGCGATCCAATCCCCGGCGTCGCTGGGCAGGTCAATTCCTTTGTGGTCACCGGTGTGGCTGCTGGGTCATTGGTCACACTCTTCTATGGTGACCAGCAGGGAACCACGCAGTTGGCCGGGTGCTCCGGACGTTTTGGTCAGCTCCGCTCGCCACGAATCGCCGGATCTGCAATCGCGGACGGCTCTGGTCGCGCCGAAATCCGCCTTTTCGTCCCCCTCCCCGCCGCAGACCGCAGCATCTTGGTTCAGGCGCTCGATCAGGACTCCTGCGACGTTTCTAACCTGCGTGGCATCACGTTCTCGCGCTGAAAACTCGTGGCGTCCAGGCACGACCGACTTGAACGTCTGTTTCCCCTGATGTGGGGACGGGGTGGCAGGTGTCCTCCGCTGATCTTATTTTTTTTTCATCATCAGGGATTCAACGTTGAGTCGAATCCACTCCGTGGCCGATTTCCTGCGCGCCTCGTGTGCATGATTTTGGCTCGCGTCGCCATCGGTTGTCGACTGCAAGCCGTCATCTGATCTCGAGGCGGAAGCGCCGCCGCGGCGCGGGGACATACGGATATGTTCAAGATCTTCTCGTCGTTCAGCCTCTCGGTGAAAGTGATCGCCTCGGTCGTGGTTGCCATGGGCATACTCGCCTGTGTCAACGTCGTCATGTTCGTACGCACGTACAAGGCAGACTCCACCGAGCAACTCGTGGAAAAAGCCCTTGCCTTTTCCGCCGTCGCCGAGGCCGCCAAGAACCATGCGTCCGATCTTCAAGCCAAGGGCGTTTACGACACAGAGGTCTTGCTCAAGGAGGTTGAGGAAGGTCGAAAAGAGGGCCGCGACTATAAGACTGACCGAATCTTCGGCACCATCCCCGTGGTCGCCGGCTGGACGGCCGCCGCAAATGCTGCCAAAGCAGAAGGCATTGAGTTCAAAGTCCCCGCCTTTAGCGCGCGCAATCCGGAGAATGAACCCAGCCGTGACTCCGAGGCCGGCGCGTTTCGCACCTCGCTCCTCAAGGAGCTCGAATCCAATGTGAAGTCGGGCAATACCGCTCCCGTTCACGCCATCGATGAAGCCAACAACAACCTTCACGTCATGCGCCCCATCCTCCTCGATCAGTCCTGCCTCCTTTGCCACGGCGATCCCAAGGACAGCGCCACGCACGACGGCAAGGATGTTCTCGGCTTCCCCATGGAGAACTGGAAAGCCGGCGACATGCACGGCGCGTACGAAGTCATCTTCCCGCTCGACAAAATGCAGGCTCAGGTTGCCGGCGTCGAGTGGAAGTCGGGTCTGGTCACCGTCGGACTTCTGGGCGGCGTCAGCCTGACCTTCTTTGTCCTGCTGCGCTCCATGATGACTCGCCCGATCAACAGCGTGATCAACATGATGAAGGACATCGCGACCGGTGAGGGCGACCTCACCAAGCGCATTGACATGAATCGGTCCGACGAAATTGGTCAGCTCGCCAAGTGGTTCAATACCTTCGTGGACAACATGCGCGGCATCATCTCCGACGTCAAATCTGCCTCCACCGAGGTCGCTTCCGCCGCCACCGAGATCGCCGCCGCCAGCGAGGAAATGGCCTCCTCCATGGTCCAGGTCGCCGACCAGTCCGAAAAGGCCGCCTCGCAGGCCGCCACCTCAGGACAGGTCGCCGAAAAAGGCGGCGCCGTCGTCAGCGACACCATCAAGGACATGCGCTCCATTTCCGAGGCCGTCTCCGCTGGCGCCGCCTCCGTCTCCGAACTGGGTAAACGTGGCGAACAGATCGGCCAGATCATCGCCGTCATCAACGACATCGCCGACCAGACCAACCTCCTGGCTCTCAACGCCGCCATCGAGGCCGCCCGCGCCGGCGAGCACGGCCGCGGCTTTGCCGTCGTCGCCGATGAAGTCCG
>JBGASM010000008.1:0-177123 GCA_044229655.1 Phycisphaerales bacterium
CGCCCCTCCCCCACTGCTTCTGCCAAGCGGGCGCTGACGGCGGTGATCCTGGCGGCGGGTCAGTCCAAGCGGATGGCCTCCGACTTGGTGAAGGTGCTGCATCCGGTGGCGGACCGGCCGATGGTGGCGTGGGTCATTGATGCGTGCCTGCAGGCGGGCTGTGAGAGCGTGTATCTCGTTGTCGGGCACCAGGCTGACAAGGTGCGGGCGGCCTTTGGCAAGGAACGCTGCGTGCACTTCGTGGAGCAGTTGGAGCGTTTGGGCACGGGGCACGCGGTGATGCAGACGAGCGAGGCGCTGGCGGAGTTTGTGGGTGATGTCTTCGTGCTGGCCGGGGATGGGCCGCTCATTCGCGCGGCTACATTGCGGAAACTGCTGGAAGCGCACCGCACGTCCGGCGCGGCGGCGACGCTGGCGACCGCGGTGGTCGATGATCCTGCGGGTTACGGCCGGATCGTGCGCGATGGGCAGGGGCGATTCCAGGCGATCGTCGAGCACAAGGATGCGACCGAAGCGCAGCGCGCGATCCGGGAGATCAATCCCTCCTACTACTGCTTCCGGGCTGAGTCGCTGTTTGCAGCGCTGGGGAAACTGACCAACAAGAATGCATCGGGCGAGTATTACCTCACCGATGCGCTGGAGATCCTGCTCAAGACCGGGCACGCCGTGGAGGTGGTTTCGGTGGTGGAGAGCGAGGATGTGCTGTCGATCAACACGCAGGAGCAACTGGCGCAGGTGGATACTCTGCTGCGGGCACGGTTGCGGAAGGAGTCGGCGGCATGAACTCGATTCCGATGGACAGCGATACGTTGCGCATCTTCGCGGGCCGGGCCAGCCGGGCCTTCGGCGAGTTGTGCTGTCGGCACCTGCGGATCCCGCTGGGCAACAGCGTGACCGAGGTATTTCCCGACGGCGAGCTGCTGGTCAAACTCAACGAGGATGTGCGCGGGCGGGACTGCTACGTCATCCAGTCCACGTGTGCGCCGGTCAATGACAACCTCGTCGAACTCTTCATTTACATGGACTGCCTGCGCCGGGCCAGCGCCAAGCGCATTACGGCGGTGATTCCGTATTTCGGATACGCCAGGCAGGACCGCAAGGATGAGGGGCGCACGCCCATCACGGCCAAGATGGTGGCCAACCTGCTTGTGGAGTCGGGCGTGCAGCGCGTGCTCACGCTGGACCTGCATGCGCCGCAGATCCAGGGGTTTTTTGACATCCCGGTGGATCACCTGACGGCGGCCCCGGTGTTTGTGGAGTATTTCCGATCGATTCGCGAGTCGCTGGGGGAAATTTCGCTGGTGTCGCCTGATGTCGGGAATGTGAAGGTGGCGAACATGTACGCCAACATTCTGGGGGGCGACCTAGCGATCATCGACAAGCGCCGTCATTCGGGGCGCAGCGTTTCGGCGGTGAATCTCATCGGAGAAGTGAAGGACCGGACGGTGCTCATGTTCGATGACATGATTTCGACCGCGGGAACGATCTGCGAAGCGGCGAAATTCGTGATGGAGCGGGGGGCCAAGCGGGTCATCGTGAGCGCGACGCACGCGGTGCTGGTAGGGCCGGCGATTCAGCGGCTCGTAGATGCCCCGATTGAGAAGGTGGTGCTGACGGATTCGATTCCGCTGGGAGACCGTGCCCGGGCACTGGCACCCAAATTGGTGGAGCTTTCAGTGACCCCGCTCATCGGCGAAGCGATTCACCGCATTCATTCCAATATCTCGGTGTCCGCGCTCTTCAAGGATGGCGTGGGCACAAGGCGTTGACAGAACGGCAAGCCAAGATTGCGCTCGCTCCGGCGAGCGAAGAAAGAAAGGAAAGGCAAGGTAGACATCATGCAAGCGAAAGTACCAAGCATCGAGGCATCGACCCGTGACAGGCTGGGCACGCGGTATTCCCGGCGCGTGCGCGCCACCGGCCAGATTCCGGCGGTGATCTACGGTCACAAGACGGCCCCGGTGCCGGTGACCATCGATCAGCGCAGCATCTCCAAGCATCTCCAGAAGGGATTCCGCATTTTCGACGTTAAGGTCGGCAGCGGATCGGAGACCTGTCTGGTCAAGGATCTTCAATACGACCATCTGGGCAATGAGATCATCCACGTGGATCTGGCGCGCATTGACCTCAACGAAGAGGTTTCGGTGCGCATGCGGCTGGCCTACCTCGGCACGCCGATCGGCATGAAGACGTCGGGCGCTGTGTTCCGTGCGGTCATGGACAGCCTTCACATCCGCTGCAAGGCCATGGACATTCCGTCGGAGGCGTTCGTGATCGATGTGAGCGGGCTGGAGGCCAACAAGGGCATCAGCGCCGGCGATGTGAAATTGCCGGCCCAGTTCAAGCTGGACGAGGATCCGCACCACGTGGTATGCCAGATCGACGTCGTCGCGGAGATCGTGGTCGAGGCGCCCACGGCGGAGGCGGCGACTGGCGCTGCGGCGGCAGCGGCGGCACCGGCCGAACCGGAAGTCCTTACCGAGAAGGCGGCGGCAGAACGCGCCAAGGCCAAGGAAGAGAAAGGCAAGGACAAGTGAAGTTGATCGTCGGCCTGGGCAATCCTGGAGCGGAATACGCCCGAACGCGGCACAATGCCGGGTTCATGGCGGTGGATCGCATCGCGAGCCGATTTGCGGCGGGCGCGATCACACGCGCACGCTTCCACTCCGCGGTGCTCGATGCGGCGATCGATTCCGAGAAGTGCCTCCTGATGAAGCCGATGACCTTTATGAACCGGTCCGGACTTGCGGTGGCCGAAGCTCTTACGTTTTACAAGGTGGAGCCGACGGACCTGCTCGTGCTGGTCGACGATGTGGCTCTACCGTGCGGAGATATCCGCATTCGGGCTGCAGGGTCGGCTGGCGGCCACAATGGACTGGCCGACATCGAACGCAGCGTGGGAACCAGCGAGTACCCACGACTGCGCATCGGCGTGGATGCGCAGGGCCAGGCAAGACTGAAGGATTATGTGCTCGGTCGATTCACGGAAGAACAGATGAAAGTCATGGAGGGCACATTGGTGCGCTGCGTCGAGGCGACGGAGTGCTGGGTGTCCCAAGGAGTTCAGGCCGCCATGAACCGATTCAACTGACGTGACAGGGATCAACATAGGAACCAAAGACACGGCCGAAAGCAAACAACCGAATTCCGGCCGGCAGACAAAGGAAAGCATTACGATGAACGACAATCGCGTGTATCAATATGAAGGCATGTTCCTGTTTCCCGGCGCTCAGGTATCCGACCTGAAGGCCGCCGTGGACCACGTGAACGAGATTTTCGCTCGGGCCGGCGCGGAAGTGCTGGCGCTGTCCAAGTGGGCCGATCGCCCGTTGGCCTATGAACTCAAGAAGCAGAAGCGCGGCGTGTACATGCTCGCGTATTTCAGGTGCAAGGGTTCGCAGATGGTGAATGTCGAGCGAGACTGCCGCCTCTCTGAAATGATGCTGCGCTTCCTGATCACCAGGGCCGATCATCTCACTGAGGACGAGATGCGCAGCGCTGATGGCCGCGACGCACTGCACACCGAAATCCAACTGCGGGCAACAGGAGGCGTACCGGCCAATGAGTCAGCAGCGACTGCGGCTCCGGCCGCTGAAGCCGCGAGTATGCAGGGCTGATCAGCCAATTGCCTTGCCGCCTTGCGCATTCAAGAACTTCCACTTTCCGAGTGCTTTTTCATGGCCAACTACAACAAAGTGCTCCTGATGGGCAATCTGACACGCGATCCCGAATTGCGCTACACGCCGAGCAATCAGCCGGTAGCGAATTTCGGAATTGCCATCAATCGCCGCTACACGACGGCCGAAGGCGAGCGGCGCGAGGAAGTGACGTTTGTCGACTGCGAAGCGTGGGGCAAAACTGCGGAGACAATCAAGAACTACCTGGCCAAGGGGCGGCCCATTTTTGTCGAAGGACGATTGAAGCTCGACACCTGGCAAGATCAGCAGGGCGAGAAGAAGTCCAAGCTCAAGGTTGTGGTGGAGAGTTTCCAATTTGTCGATTCCCGTCCCGGCGGATCAGGCGGAGGGGGCGAAGGCGGACACTCCGGCCCGCCGCGCAGCGCAGCCGGGGGACCGGCGGGACAGGGGCGTGCTTCTTCTCCAGCGCACGGCGACCATGACCACGGAGGTCTGAGCGAAGACGACATTCCGTTCTGAATTATGAACCTGCAAACCTATCCAACGCACAGACTTAGCCTGTGCGGCAACGAATCGAAGGAATCCAAATCATGTCCAAGTCTGTGAAACTGCTTCTGACCGAAAACGTCGACAACCTTGGGATCGTCGGTGACGTCGTCAGCGTTCGAACCGGCTACGCCCGCAACTATCTGCTGCCGCGCAGCCTGGCACGCAAGCCAACTGACAAGGCGATCGCCGCGCTGGCGCAACGCCGGGCGGAAGTCGAGCGCGAGTTGGCGGAACTGCGCCGGCAACTCGAGGAAGTAGTCAAGAAGATGAAGGGCGCGGAAGTCACCATCGAGCGGTCGTGCAATGACAACGGCTGGCTCTACGGGTCCGTCACTCAGCGCGAGATCTCAGAGGCTCTTCACAAGGCGGGTTTCCCGCAGGTTCAGGACCGCCACGTACGCATCGGCAGCGCGATCAAGCGAATCGATACCTATGAGATTCCCATCCAGTTTGACACCGACCTGAAGACGGAGATCAAGCTTTGGGTGGTGGCTGACCGCCCGCTCAACCTGCCGCAGGAAGGCGATGTAGGAGTAGAGGCGGAGGGCGCGCATGAGGCCGAGGAGGGTGTTGGCGCCGGGGCAGGTGAAGCCGAGTCGAAGTCTGAGAAAGGCGAGGGCAAGAAGAAGGGTAAGAAGGCCAAAGACGGCGACGCAGGCGCCGCTGAAGCGGAAACCAAGACTGAAAAGAACGCCAAGGCTGACAAGGGCGATAAGGGTGCCAAGAGCGAAGGAAAGAAGAAGAAGGGCAAGGAAGAGTGAGCCAGGCGGCAGCTCTTTGCCACAGTGTGTGAAGTGTCAGGCCCGTGACAAAGGTCACGGGCTTTTTCCTTGACAAGTTTCATTCGCCGCGATCTCGCATACATTTATCCCCATCATGGCAAGAGCGGCGAATACAACCTTAAGGAAACCTGCTGACGTCAGGCCGGCGCCGGCAGGCTACTCCGGGACGCCGCTTCCCAAGAAGCTGGGGATCAAGTCGGGAATGAAGGTGCGAACCCACGATGCTCCGGAAGGATTTGAGGCACTGCTCGGAGGTCTTCCAGCAGGAGCGAAACTCTCGGTGCGGGTTCACGCCCCGGGCCTGACAATCTGGTTTGTGCGCCGCCTGCGCGATCTGGAGCGGGGTATCCGAGACATGGCGCGGGAGTGCCCCGCTGGCGGGATGTGGATCGCCTGGCCCAAGCAAAGTTCCATGCTGGCGACCGATGTGAAAGAGAGTCACATCCGTGCGGCCGGACTCGCGCACGGCCTTGTTGATTACAAGGTATGCGCCATGAGCACGGACTGGAGTGGACTGAAGTTCGCCGTCCGCAAGGACTCCCGTCCGAGAGCTCGGGTCAAGTCACCACCAAGTTCGCGTCGATCCGTCGAGCGGGGTCGGGCAGCAGACAAGAAGGAGTAGCTCATTATGCACGTGACCAATTTCATCAAGACGCATTACCGGCACTTCAACGCCGCGGCGCTCGTCGACGCGGCAGAGGGGTACAAAAGGCACGTCGAACGAGGCGATCTGATGCTTGTGACGCTGGCCGGCGCGATGTCTACGGCCGAACTGGGAATTTCGCTTGCCGAGATGATCCGCAAGGGAAAGGTGCACGGGATCGTGTGCACAGGGGCAAATCTCGAAGAGGACATCTTCAATCTGGTCGCGCACGAGCACTATGTGCGAATACCGAACTACCGCGATCTCACTCCGGAAGATGAGGAGAAGCTGCTGGCCAAGCACCTCAATCGTGTTACAGACACTTGCATCCCGGAAGAGGAGGCGATTCGCCGCCTGGAGCGCGCGGTCCTGGAGATCTGGGATAAAGCGGATAAGGCCGGCGAGCGATTTTTCCCACACGAGTTCTTCTACAAGGTACTGCTCTCGGGCGCACTCAAGGAGCACTACCAGATCGACCCGAAGCACTCCTGGCTGCTGGCGGCGGCAGAGAAGAACCTACCCATCATCGTTCCCGGATGGGAGGACAGCACGCTGGGCAACATTTACGCTGCTCGATGCATCGAGGGCAAGATCAAGAACGTGCACACGGTGCGGAGCGGCATCGAGTACATGATGGTGCTTGCGGACTGGTACACGCGCGTGACGACACAGCAGAAGAAGTCAGTCGGATTTTTCCAGATTGGCGGCGGTATCGCCGGCGACTTCCCGATCTGCGTCGTGCCGATGCTCCACCAGGACCTGCTGCGCGACCAGGTGCCCGTATGGGGATATTTCTGTCAAATCTCGGATTCGACCACGTCATATGGGTCCTACTCGGGTGCTATTCCCAACGAAAAGATCACGTGGGGGAAACTCGCCATGGATACGCCGAGATTTATCGTGGAGAGCGACGCCACGATTGTGGCGCCCTTGATCTTCGCGTACGTGCTGGGATGGTGATCAGACGTCTCGAGCGACATCCTCAACACGGAGCAGTTCCTGGCAGTAAAAGGGTTCCGCCGCTTGCGTGCCGATGCGGCTGCCAAAATAGACGACGGAAGCGTCGACGCCCGCAAGGACATCGCGGTTGTGGGCAGGAAGCACGAACTGCGTGCGATAAGCCGCAATAGAGGCATGCTTGACCTGCTCGAAGCCCCCGATGTCCACGGCAAACGAGGGATTGGCGACTTTGCGCAGATGCATGGCGTAGTAGAAGAAGAGGCGGCGGGGGTAGATGGGGGGACCTTCTTTGGCCCACGGCTCATCGACTTTGGACAGTTTGGCTGCAAAGCGGGCAGCGATGGTGGCGTGCGCGACGGCGATGTGGTCGGGATGCGCATCCTCGAAAAAGGGCGTGAAGAGGACTTCGGCCCTGTGAGCGCGAATCGCACCGGCAAGGGCGTGGCGAAGTTCGAGATTGTTCTCGAGATAGCGGTTGGGGAAACCGAGAAGACGGCGCTTGACGCCGAGGATTTTTGCTGCCTCGGCAGCTTCTGACGCACGGGTCTCAGGGTCGCCCAGCGGCGTGGGTTCTCCGTTGGTGACATCCAGCAGCAGTACGTCGTGGCCCGCACGGGCTAGTTTGGCAATGGTGCCGCCCATCCCGATTTCCTGGTCATCCGGATGTGGGCCGACAACGAGAATCTGAGTCATGGCGACAAAGTCCAATCAATGAGAAGTGAATCAGGCAGCGGCCGGTGTCGCGAGTGTGCTGGACTGCTCCAGGCCAGAGACTGCGCGCGCAGCCGGGCACCATGCAGGGAACACAAGCAGGCGCAGTCCATTGAAGACGACCAGGAGCGTGCCACCCTCATGACCAACAACCC
This sequence comes from Phycisphaerales bacterium, assembly GCA_044229655.1. Taxonomy (GTDB): domain Bacteria; phylum Planctomycetota; class Phycisphaerae; order Phycisphaerales; family UBA5793; genus JBGASM01. The sequence continues at coordinate 7,439 of JBGASM010000008.1, forward strand.
CCAGGGACAAGTTGACCTGGCCGACGAGAGTGCCAATGACAAGCAACACAATTGCGGTCATGGCGACGATGAGATTCGTGATGATGGTTCGACGTGCAGCGCGGGCCAAGCGAATCGCCCAGGGCAAACTATGGAGGTCATCGTTCAGCAGAATGACATCCGCGTTCTCCATCGCCACATCAGACCCGATCCCACCCACTGCGATCCCGACGTCGCTGGCGGCCAGGGACGGCGCATCGTTGACACCATCGCCAATGACTGCGGTGGGTCCATATTCGGTGCGCATCCTGTGGACGTGTTTCAATTTGTCCTCGGGCAGCAGTTCAGCGTGGAACTCATCGAGCCCGATGTGGGTGGCAAGGCGGCCGGCGACACCGCCGACATCCCCGGTCAACATGACGACGGGGCGGACTCCCAGCGTGTGCAATTCATGGGCGAGTTCGTCCGCACCGGGTCGGGGGCCATCGCGCATGATAATGACTGCCGCCTGCTCACCCCAGGTGATGGCGACGGCGATCTGCCCACGCTCATGGACGGCCTCCAGCACCTCGTGCACGCGGGCGCGCAGGCAAACAGGCATCGAGTCGCGCACATGCGGGAATTTCCCCAGACGCACAGGCGAGCCGCCATGTTCACCCGAGACGCCTTTGCCGGGCGTGAACTCCAAGCGGTTGCACAAAAGCGGATCGATTCCTCTGCGTTGCGCTTCATCACGAATCGCTGCAGCGATCGGGTGCGTGGAACTCTGCTCGATACCGGCTGCCAGTGCGAGCAGCAGCTTGGGATCGGACCACGCGACTGGGTGCACCTGCTGAACGCGGGGCTTGCCCAAGGTGAGAGTGCCGGTTTTGTCAAGCGCGGCTGCGCGCATGGCCGCGAGGCGCTCGACCGCGTCTCCACCCTTGAAAAGCACCCCGCCGCGAGCCGCCCGGCTGATGGCCGATAGGGTGGCCGTTGGAGTGGCGATGACAAGCGCGCATGGACTCGCAACGATCAGCAGCGTGATTGCCCGATACGAGGCCACATCAATCGGCAATCCAACGACTCTCCAAAGGACTACGAACGCAGCGACTGCGCCGAGAGTGACCGTAATGGAGTAAGGAGTCGATACGCGGTCGATCAAGCGCTGCACCGGTTGGCGGCGCTCCTGGGCAGCCTTGACCATCTCCAACACGCGATGGATGGATGAGTCCTTTGCGGCCTTGGTGACGCGCATCTCGACCGGATGCGATACGTTGATCGTCCCAGCGTAGACTGGGTCGCCAAGTCCAACTGAGCGCGGCATGGGCTCGCCGGTGAGCGACGCCTGGTCGAACTCAGTCGCCCCGGTGCTGATGGTTCCGTCGGTAGGGGCGCGCTCCCCCGGCCGTACCAAGACCACATCACCGACACCGATGGACTCAGGCTCAACGGGCACCCACTCCCACCCATCCCTCGTCGCGCGACGGACCAGTGTTTCGGTCGGAATCATGCTCGTCAGCGCAGCGACGGCTGAGTTCGTCTTGCGCATCGCGAGGTCCTCCAGGCCACCCGACAGCGTGAAAAGAAAGAGCAGCAACGCTCCTTCGTCCGCGTGCCCGAGGAAAGCCGCAGCGACAGCCCCCAAGACCATCAGCACATCAATATTGAACTCACGTGCGCGAACCGCATCCCACGCAGCGCGACAGCCATAGACCAGGCCAATTCCAAGTGAAACCCATACTTCGCCTGTCACGACCGCTTCGCCATTCTGGGCAATCGGCGGAAGGAGGAAACGGCCGCGTATGAACCCGATCAGCAGAAGGACTCCCGCTACAACCGCCGAGAACAGCTCATGATTGGCAACGACAGGCCGGCGAGCCGCCAGCAGACGCTCCACGTATCCGAGTTGTGGCAAGGCGGGCGGGGTCATGACCTCTCCAATCGTAGGGATCGTGGCACTTGGTGCAGTCGGCCCTGTCAGGCCTCTACACTTGATGTCTCATAATCACGGTCGAGGGGCCGTTTGGTCCGATTTTCCGGACGAGACCGTGTGACTGTCGATGAAGAGCGATGCTCGCGAACGCATAGTTCGGCATTCGTCTCACGGAAATCACATGACTCCCAGCACTTCCAACACGACCACCATGAACTCTTCGGCCAAAAGTGACGGCGCTACTTCCAAGGCACCGGCATGTGCCATTCGCTCACCCGGGGTCATCCAACGACTGGGCATTCTCACCGGGGGCGGCGACTGTCCGGGGCTCAATGCGGTCATTCGTGCGGTGACCAAGACGGCGATCCTGAACTATGGGGTCGAGGTATTCGGCATTGAGGACGGTTTCCTCGGCCTGGTCCAGAATCGCGTGCATCAACTTTCGGTCGCGCAAACATCGGGCATTTTGACAGTCGGCGGGACAATTCTGGGCACGTCCAACAAGTGCGATCCGCGCCGCTATCAGACCGGCAGCGACATGGACGGCAATCCCATTTTCAAAGACGTCACCGACCGGGTTCTGGAGCACATCGATCACCATCACCTTGATGCGCTGATTGTCATCGGCGGCGACGGCACCATGTCCTGCGCCAAGCACTTTGTCGAACAGGGCGTGAACTGCATCGGCGTACCGAAGACGATCGACAACGATCTCGTCGGCACCGACATCACCTTTGGGTTTCAGTCTGCTGTCGAAGTAGCTTCTTGGGCGCTGGACCGCATTCACACAACCGCGGCGAGCCATCACCGTGTCATGTGCGTCGAGGTCATGGGTCGCAACGCAGGCTGGATCGCGCTGTATGCGGGTGTGGCCGCAGGGGCGGACGTGATCCTTCTGCCGGAGATTCCATTCGACTACGACGTAATTTGTGATTATGTCACGACGCGCCAGCGACAGGGCAAACGCTGCTCCATTGCCTGCGTCAGCGAGGGGGCGCGCCCCATCGGCGGCAAGATGGTGGTCGACAAAGTCGACCCTACCAGCCCCGACCCGATCCGCCTTGGAGGTGTCGGCAAAGTCATCGCCAATGAGCTAGAGCGGCGCACGGGCATTGAGACGCGCACGACGATCCTGGGTCACATTCAGCGGGGCGGTTCGCCGGTACCAAATGACCGGCTACTGGCCACACGGTTTGGTCACCACGCGGTTGAGGTGCTCATGCAGGGCAAGCGCAATCGACTGGTCGTTATGCGGCAGCATCAATGCACGGATATCGACATCCTCACCGCGGCAGACAAGCAGCGCACTGTGCCGCTGGAGGAACCGCTTATCGCCGCAGCACGGGCGATCGGCACCTGCTTCGGCGACCAGCGCGTCAGTAGTTGAAGCACATCAACTGATCAACCGCACGCCCACTCCGCCACCCTGGAGACAGGCAATTCGTGCTGTGCCGTCGCGTCAGGCCTCTGCAGGAATTCAATCATCCGCGCCAGCAGATACTGCCCAGCCGGGTCGTGATGGTCAAGGCTGCTGACCATGAGGAGCCCTTTGCCGACGCGGGTCATGAAGAGACCATCGAAGAAGCGGAGTTTCTCGCGGGCGTCGTGGATATAGACGTAGCGAATGAGGGGATCGACGAGGTCGGTGATGCCGAGGCAATCACTGGGGATCATGCGGGCGTAGGTGCGGGTGAGGTCGGTGCCGAGGAGTTCGACGATCCACTGGCTGTCGCCTGCGCCGATGGGGCCTTCCTCGATGACGAGGGGGCACTGTCCGAAGAACCACTCGTAGACGTTGGGAAGGGCATCGCGCCCGCGCGAGGCGAAGTGGATGAGACGGCCGCCGGCGGAAAGCCAGTCGAGGATGCGTTTTGTCAGGCGATGAGAGAGGAGCACGCGGCAGTCGACGGGGATGGGAGCGTCGTGCGAGAGACCGATCGCATCGGGACACAGGATGGAAGGATCGGGCATGCGGTGCTGCCACTGGCGGATGGGCAGGCCGAAGCCGCGTGAATAGCCCTTTTCGAGATGGTCGGGTGAAGACTCCTCAGGGGTGAAGGGGAGGGAGGAGAGACGATGAATACCGCGTTCACCAATTCGCGATCCAGGAAAAATCCACAAGTTCCACTGATTACTGCGCGGGCCATCGGAGTCGTGATGCCTGACGATTATTTCACCAGCAACAGGTTCAGCAACGACGTCAAATTGCCCCGAGAATCCCAACTCAGCCACTGATCCGCTCGCCGAAGTTAGAGAATGCACCGCTTGACGGCAGTCACGATCCCGGGATTTTCGTGAGTCGCATAATCGACTCAACATGACTGTGATGAGGTGGTCAGCGCATTGAATTCGCCCAAAGTCCGAGATGCACACCTGTATATCAATTCTCTCAGCGCTGACGAATGACCTTCTGTTGCCTGGGGTCCGCAGGAGGAAAACGCGATCCGCGAGCCATGCCGAGCATCTCTTGCCAGCAAAACGCCAGTCGTCCCAATCATCTAGGAATCCGCATGTGCATCCGGGGACATCGCGAATGTGATTCATCACGACCGCCGCATGGTTCGAACACAAACGCAGCTGCTCGATCTGAAACTTGCGGTTGAGGATTGCGTGAATCAGCGACTGTTCCTTGAATCGCCAAAGCGTGTCCAGTTCCCCATAACGTCGTGCGAGACTCTCTTCAAATTCCTGAGCCGCCTTCATGGATTTGGGTGCCCACCACGGCAAGCGCCGAGTCATGCGCTCCGACTCTCGCAAGTCCAAACTGCTCATTTCCGGCCAGACAGAAAACACGATCGTCTCGCCCATGACGAAAGGCTTCTGTACTTTCATCGCTTTCAGCGTGTGCTGAAGGTCTTCGAGGTACAGAGGCCAGCGATTGGTGTTCTCGTAGGTGTGCTCATCGTACAGGTCGGTCTGGTCGGGTTCTGACCACGCAAAGGAGGAGGTCTGCACCTGATGCAATTTGCCGGGGAGTATTGACTTGGCCTCAGCCCACCACCACCGAGCCAACTCGGGGTGGAACTTGGGGTGCTCGCAGGTCCCGCTGACGACGACGACGCTCGGGTGATTGCGGTCTCGGCGCATGAATGCGCGATAGAGCCGCTGATACTCTGGCAGGTGCTCATCCGCCATCGGCGACTGCCAGACGGGATGCTCCTGCCAGAGGAGCATGCCCATCTCATCCGCAATATCGAAGTAATGGCGCGGCGGATACCACATGCACAGGCACACGCAGTTGAAGCCGTGCTCCTTGAGGGCGGCGAACTCGCTGCGCACCTGGTCGGGCGGAGGCGCGGGGGCCATGTGTCTGGGTTCATGCCCCCAGTGCAGCACGCCACGGATGAAGATGGGAGAGCCGTTGAGAAGGATGTGCTTCTCGGTGGTTGCGAGAGTGCGAAAGCCGAAGGGGATCACCTCGTGTTGCGAGACGGCCGTGGAATCGTCGATCTCGATCACAGCACGGTACAAGTTCGGATCATTGGGCGACCAACGGCGCGGGCTCTCCACGTGGACGCGAAGCCTCGCCTCAGCAGCACCGACTTCGATGAGTGTTTCACTACGTGCGACGTCAATGGAATCAGACGAACAGAGCGTCACACGCAGGCATCCGCGCTCACGCACTGTTTCAGACAACTCTGCGATAACTTCAACGCTCCCTGTTTCTCCATCCGCACGGACGGCGATCCCATCGGGGACGGTGCGGATTGCGCCAAAGCCGAGCAGATGCACAGGTTGCCAAATCCCGCCGTGGGCGATTGAGAGGACATCGTGAAAGCCCTTGGTGATGTGGCCCGGGTACCCCATCTCGCCGGGCTTGGCAATTGCGGCGCGCTCGCCCCACGTCTCGTACTTACCTTCAGCGTTGTTCCACTCTGCCGGCGCGGGCACAGGCATCAGTTGATCGACGCGGCAGACGATCTCAAGCTGCGCACCGGGAGCAGCCCATGACGTCATGTCGATATCGAAAGGGACGTAGTCGCCGGTATGCGAGCCGGCGACGTGCCCATTCACCCATACTTGAATATGAGTTGCGACTGCGTTGAATCGAAGGATGGAGCAACGTGCGTTCCAGCCAGTGGGAATCGTCGCGCGGGTACGGTACCACGCTATTCCGAAATGGTCCTGGCCAAGCACCTGCTGCCAGGCGGCGCACTCACCTGCATCGATCCAGAGGTCGGCATCAAAGGCAGCATCCTTCCAGCCATCGACCAGACCGATGTCGGTTGGGTCGGCGCGGAGGAACCAAGACAACGCAAGGGAGCGGGACTCTGGCATCCCGCAACGCTATCGGGGCGGGCGCTTCGGGCCAGTTTCACGCAGCCAATCCGCTGTCATCAGCGCGATCACCTTCATCTTCATCGCTGTCATCTCGACGGATGTCCCAGCCGTGCTTCTCGTCGACGTCGGGCTGATGTCGGTGATGCACATGAATGACATGAGCCAATTGCCTGCCGAAGACCTCGGAAAGAGATCCAAGCAGCCTGATCGCCTCTTCCGAGAAGGGAGTCTGTGCGTTCCGGAACAGCACAAAGATCGCCAACGGTTCCTTCGCATCCCTGCAGGTGAACATAAGGACATGCGAGTCGCCCAGCCAGCCCGCCTCATCTCCAAGAGCGCCGGTAATCGGCTCACGTAGCCCAAACTCACGCAGTTCATTTTCCTCCAGCATTACCGAGGCGACCAGATCTCCCAAGCGATCAAGGAGATCGTCTGATCGACCCTTCGGGCAGTCATAGTTGATGTAGGCACCGAGGGTGAAATCCGATCCGGACCCGGGCAGGTACACCGCAGCATTCATGGCTCCGAAACGCCGGAGCATGTACTCGAGAGTCGAGCGAAGCAGTTCCTCGACGTCCAATTCCTGACGAATGACCGCGGCGAACTCGGTAACGGTGGTCACTTCGGTGATCTGGTCCGCCAACTCCTGATAGGCGTTCACGAGTTCATTGCACAACGAATCGACCTGGTGCGTGACATCGTGGCGTGCACCCTTGAGTTTCCTACAGACTTGGCGCAGCCGCTGCACCTTCTGATCCCGAAGGCGTTCCTGAGCCACCAACTCGCAGGCGTGCTTAAGACGATTGGCCATTTCCGCGGCGCGTAAAGGTCGAGCGACGAAATCCACTGCACCGCTCCGCATAGCCGCCAGCGCGTCCTCGTAACTGTCCTTGGCTCCAATCACAATAATGCGCGCGAGTGGATCGTTGCGTGCAAGCCGTTCCTTGAGGTCATAGCCCGAACCATCGGTCAGGCGCAGCCCGATCACCATGATGTCGTACGACACATGCTCCAGCAGGGGTACGGCTTCCTGCACATTTCGCGCAATGTCGCAAGGAATTCCCAGACCAATGCACGCCTGATCGACAGTGGCGGCGGTCTGCGAATCACCCTCGACGATGAGAACGCGCCCTACGTTCTGCGCACCATCGGGCGTGCTGCACAGGCGTCCTGGAGATTTGTCCTGCCTTTCCCTGCCGCTCACAATCATCCCCCAATTTCACTTTGACTTGCACGAACTCCGTCTGGCCTGCCGTAGTCAGTCAACTTGCGGCACTCGCCAGTCAGAGAACTCAATTCGGGCCGTTGTCCCGACTCCAGGTTCCGAACGCAGGTCGATGCGACCACCAAGGCCCTCGACAAAGCGCTGCGCGCGGGATAATCCGAGACCGGGCTGCCGACCGGCGCGCTTTTCCGAGTAGAAGGGGTCGAAGGCATGCTCCCGCGCATGCGCCGTCATTCCCTTCCCATCATCGCGCACCGTGAGAACCAATCGGTCCGACTCCTTCTCAACTTCGGCCCGAACCTCGACAATCTGTTTGGGTTCCGCCTCACATGCATTGACGATGAGTTCAATCAGAGCGAGCGTCACATGTTCCGGGTCGAGCCACGACAGCGAGACAGAAGTTGCGACCTTGAGAGATATCGGAACTGGCGACTTTCGCCGCTCGAGCGCCCGCTTCACGGCAGACTGGACGATGTCCTCGACCACGACGCGCTTGCGGCTGGGCCGCGGCGGCTCGGCAAAGAGGTGCAGGCTGGTAATCAAATCGCTTAATCGATGGGCCTGCTCCACGATCTGCTTGATCATCTGATTGTGCTTGGGATCTCGAACCTGAGAAGCCAGCACCTGGGAGCGACCGGAAATGACGGTGAGGGGATTGTTCATCTCGTGCGCCGCGCCAGCAGCCATTTCTCCCAGGGCTGCCATGACTTGGGATCGCGCCAAGCGGGCTTGGGTCTCCGTCAACGTCCGATTCGCTTCGGCCAGTTGCTCACCGAGCCGTTGGGATCCTTCGTACTGCGCTGCCGACGCGAGGGCGGCAGCCCAGGTCTGGCTCAGCGAGACAGTCTCGGAGCGTGTGAAGCCAAGTTCCTGGAGGTCGTGATCGTGGAGCAGCACTCCGACCATACCCAAGCCACACCGTAAAGGCATAAGTCGCACTCGGCGCAGATCACCTGCATCGACAAGCAAATCGGTAAGCCAGGGCAACCACTCAACCATGGCCATTGACCACTGTGTCTGGTCAGCCAGCGCTTCAATCGCCGCTTGTCCGGCCAAAGGTTCGACGACATGATGACGAATCATGCGCCCATCCGGCTGAAACTGGGTAAGTTGCCAGCGTTTTCGATCCCGCAGCGGCGTAAGCATCGCATAGAAACCGGTGCCCATTTCGTTGGCGGCGGATCTGACAATCTCGGCGCAGGTTGACGCAACTGTCGGCCCATGCGCGAATCGATCGTGAAAGGTCGCAATGGCGCGCAGGGCCTGCTCGTGACGCGCTGCAGCACGCGTCTGCACTGCCAAGGACTCGTTGACGCGACCGAGGGATCGATTGGCACGTGCAATGGACTCGGCCAGCAGCTGCGGGGACGGGATTTCCCCAAGTCCCAAGGCCTGGGCACGCAACGAAACCTCCTCGTGCAGGCTTCGGACAATCTCCTTCTCTATCTTTGGGGTGATTCGGATTGGACCCGTAATCCGATCCAAATGCGACGGTAATACGTGATTACCCGAGTAACCTACGTGCTGCTTACGAGCGAGCACGTCCGCCAGGCCCACCAAGGCGATCATCGGCCTGTGGGGAACGTCAGGTAAGGTGTCGTAGGTCTGGCCATGCAACCACATGACATCTTGAAGGATGTGTGGCAGTTGCCATTGTTCCGCGAGGCGTCGACCGACGGTGTGATGATCCACCCCGATGATCCTTCGCTCCACCTCTGCGATATCCGCCGCCTGTCGATTCGCCGTCTCAGCGATGCGCTGATAAGTCTTCGGCAGGAGGCGATCGAGTACGATCTTTCCGAGGTCGTGAAGCAAGCCGCACACAAACGCCTCATCTGGAGTGATCTGGTGCGGTTTTCCGACCTGTTCGGCCAAAAGATACGCTGCGGCGGCGACCGCCACACTGTGCTTCCAGAATGCGGTGCGATCGAATGTTCCGGCGTCCTCATCGTTTTCACTCTCAACGGTCTCCGCGCCGTCGGACAGCAGGTCATACACCTCGACGGAGAGGACCGCATTACGTATAGCCTCGAAGCCGAGCATGACGACCGCTCGATCCACGGTACGGATACGCTCCATGGTCCCGACGTTGGCCCGTCGGCAGAGCGCAAGCACCCTGGCAGTCAACGTCGGATCGGACTCGATGATTCGCACGATCTCGCGCAGGTCCGCCTCGTCGTTCGACGTGAGCCGAAGCAACCGGGTGGCCACTGATGAAAGCGTGGGCAAGGTGTTGACCTGTTGCAGAATCAGTTCAATCCGGTCCTCGGATGCAACAGTTCTTGTCCCGGTCGCGGCAATGGTTCCAAGAGTCGTCATCGTTGCGTCACGCCGTCTCCGATTGCAGGAAAGACCGGGATCAAGTCACTTCCACCATCGTCACAACCGTCGCACCGTTACAGGCGAAACCGCCATGGTTTTCACGCGATGCCAGGCGACCGCCGTCCCATAAGCCAGAATTCCCGACCGGACGTCAGAATAACTCAGGCGAGCATCGACAGATCGGGGTAATGAACCGATACATCTAAAGAGACTCGCGCGCGGCCGGGAGCCCGTGCACACTCAGGAGACTGGCCATGAGCGGGATCACACCCACCACTGGACTGATCAGCGGCATTGACACCGCCAACATCATCGATCAACTCATTGCGATTGACTCGCGGCCGAAGATCTTTGCGATCAATCGCCAGATCGAACTCAAGAACGAGCAGGCCGCATTCCTGGGCTTGAACTCGTCTATCCTCTCTCTCAAATCAGCCGCTCAAGCGCTTTCCTCGAATAAGACATGGCGCATCAAGACCGCGACCAGCAGTAACCCATCGGTCCTCGCCGCCAGCGCCTCCACGACCGCGGTTCCCGGCACCTACCAGTTCACCGTCAGCCGCCTGGTCGCCAACAACCAGCAACTCTCGGAAGGATTCTCGGATTCCACAGCGTCAAGCGTCGGCGCAACTTCGATGACATTTGAGTTTGGCGCCGGCAAACTGTCCCGTGATATGACGCTAGCGGAATTGAACGGCGGGGAAGGCGTGGCGCGCGGCAAGATCAAGATCACTGATTCAGCAGGCAACACAGCCATCGTGGACCTGTCTACCGCGGTCACCATCGACGACGTCGTGAGCGCTATAAACGACAATGGGAGCGCCAACGTCACCGCCTCGATCGCCGGGGACCGTCTCACCGTCACGGACGATGCGGGAGCGACCTTTTCGATCACCGACATTGCTGGGTACTCGACGGCCACTTCGCTGGGCATTGCCAAGACTTCAAACGGACTTGGCGTGCTTTCGGGCGACCAGATCAATCGGGTCACGACCAATACGACACTCGCGGTGTTCAACGACGGCAACGGCGTTCGATTCAAGGGCAACACGGCCAACAACAACGGCGACATTCGAATTACCGCCAAGGACGGCACTGTGTTTGATCTCAAACTTGAGGGTGTCACGACCGTGCAAAAGCTCATCGACGCGGTCGATGAGCAGACAGCGGGCAAAATCGCGATCGGCGTGAGCACGTCCGGCACCGGGCTGACCGTCACAGACAACTCGGGCGGCAGCGGATCTCTCACCATCGAAGCGACGGTCACCAACACGACCGCGGCCGGAGCGCTGGGGATTGCTGGGACAACTACCGGTGCGCAACTCACGGGCCAGCGCACCATCGCGACGATCAACTCCACGCTTGCCGGCAGCATCAATGGCGGCCTTGGCGTGGGCAGCGGCGCCGTTTCCATCACCGACCGCGCCGGCAACGTGCATTCGTTCACCGTGACCGACTCATCCTCAATCGCGGACATACTTGAACAGATCAGCAGCGCAACGGGAGGCGCGGTCACAGCCGCGATTAAGTCCAATGGGAATGGACTGGTTCTGACCGACAATACAGGTTCATCGACTTCCAACTTCATTGTCAGCGGCGAAGGTGCGGAGGCCTTGGGCATCGCGACCGATGTGGCTGGGGTCGCGTCCGCAACCGTCAACGGCGCCAACGCCCAGCGCCAGTATGTGACCGATGCCACGCTTCTTTCCGACCTGAATTACGGCAAGGGGATCGGCAAAGGCTCATTTCGCATCACCGACTCGAGTGGCGCACAGGCTGTGGTCGACATTTCCGGCACCGAGACCACTCTGGGCGATGTGATTCAAGAGATCAACTCGCGCGGCCTGGACATTGCGGCGTCCATCAACGAGACTGGCGATGGCATCGTCATTGAATCGACGGTGGCAGGCTCCGTAAAACTCAAGGTAGAGTCCGTGACCGGCACAACCGCCAAGGATCTGAACATCCTCGGTGAGGCCGCTGACACCGTGGACAACATCATCAACGGAACTTATGAGCGGACCGTCACCTTTGACGCAACCGACACGCTCCAGGAGATTGCGGACAAAATCAACGGCGCCGGCCTGCAGGTCGGGGCGGCGATACTCAACGACGGTGTCGGCAGCGCTCCATTCCGCCTGAGCCTCTCCAGCAAGATCTCGGGCCTGACCGGCGATATGTCGCTTGAATCAGAAGGATTTGATTTCGGATTCACTACCTTGACGGAGGCACGAAATGCAGCAGTTTTCTACGGCTCGTCCGACCCTGCACGCGCCATTCTTCTGACCAGCGACACAAACACCTTGGACAGCGCGATCTCCGGAGTCAGTGTGACTTTGAGCGGCACCAGTTCGAGTCCGGTCGAACTGACTATTGCTGCAAACGTTGACGAGATGGTCAAGCAGGTCAATGCTGTGCTCACAGCATTCAACTCGGTCATTGACAAGATCAACTCGCTCGACTTTTACGATGCAGAGAAGGAACAGAAGGGCATTCTGCTCGGGGACTCAACCCTAAGCCGAGTTCGTCAACAACTCTATCGCACTGTTCAGGATGATGCCGAAGGCGTCGATACGCAGTACACGCGCCTTGCCCAAGTCGGCGTGAGTATTGGCGAAGGCGGCAAGCTGAAGCTCGACGAAGAACGGCTGCGCGAGGCATTTGCCGATGATCCGGAGGCGGTCGAAAACGTATTTTCCGCGAAAAAGCTGATGGAATCGCAGGACGAGCCACTCATTGATGAAGATGGGAACGACACCGGCGTCACGATTCCCTCCGATGAGACCAAGTATGAGGATCTCGGAGTTTTCGAGATGCTGGGTCGCCTGGCGGAGGATCTGACCAACTCGGTCGACGGAACGCTCACCATCACAAACCGCAATTATGACGACCTCATCGCGATTCAGGACTCGCGTATAGCGGCCTTTGACAAGTCGCTGGAGGCAAAGCGCTTCCGATACGAAACCCAGTTTGCGCAAATGGAGCAAGCCCTGGCGTCATTGCAGGCGCAACAGTCGTCGCTCTCTCAAATTGCGTTGATTGGCTGATCGGCTCCGAGCCAAAGTCGGAGCATCATTGCTCCGATACAGAGTTCCACGATGATGAACGACAAGGCCCAGAACTATCTGAAAACGCGCGTCCTTTCGGCCACACCGGAGGAACTCCGCCTCATGCTGCTTGAGGGAGCGCTCCGGTATGCGCGACAGGGCCGAGAAGGACTGTCCATCAGGAACTACGAACAGTCCTACGACGGGATTCACCGCTGTCAGAACATTCTCATCGAGCTCATCAACAGCTTACGCCCGGAGCACAACCCTGATTTGTGCGACAAACTCTCCGGGCTCTACTTATTCCTCTATCGCAGGCTCATGGACGCGAGCCTCGAACGCAATGCCAGCCACTGTGATGAGGTGATTCAGTTGCTCGAGTACGAGGTCGAGACGTGGACCATGCTCATGGCGAAACTGACCGCCGAACGCGGAGGCGGGTCCAGTGCGGTGCGCCTTGAAGACGTACCTGACAATTCTCACCCGAGAGAAACCAAAGTCGCCACCGAGTCCACAAGCGCGGGACGTCCACGAAACGCTAAGCTGGCCGCACTCGCGTCACCGCTCAGCCAGAACACGAATCGACCCTCTATCAGCATACAGGGCTAGCCGGGTCACGACTTGACTGGGGCGCTTCGGGTGCGAAAGAACCCCTCCGCGGCGCCCCCCTGCACTTCGTTCATTGCAATGACGAGGTCTGACAGGGCGAGCCCCAGATTGACGTTTCGAGCAATCGCCAATTCGGCAGCGCGAACGCAATCCATGAACCCTAAGGCGCGCTCCAGCTCCACGCGGCGTCCGTCTCTCACTCCAGCGCGCACCAAGGCCTTAAAGTGGCATCCAAGAACCTGAAACAGGTACTTTGCGCCAAGTTTATTTGCCGCTTCCTTGCTCGCCGCTTCGCCCAAAGCTGCCACTCGTGCTTCAGCAAACTCCTTTACCACAGCTTCCAACGCGCTGCCGGCCCCGGCGGGAAACCTCCCGCCATTGATGCTGTCCACTATGGATACAACCTGACAATGCCAACTGTGCAGATCGTACTCCACCGCAGCGAGCGCTTGTCCGGGTGAGCCTTCGGCAAAGTGCAGAAGCCACTGTCGTTGGTCTGCGCCGACTTCCGGGTGGTTTTCCTCGAGCCACGCTGTCATCTCCCGGTCGGACAATGATGTAAACGCAATCCGTTGGCATCGACTTCGAATGGTGGGGAGCAGGCGGTCCTCTGCCGCTGTGATCAGGATGATGAGCATTCCCCGGGCCGGTTCCTCCAGCGTCTTCAACAACACATTCTGGGCGGAATCGCCAAGCAACTCAGCCTCATCAACCACAAATACCTTCTGAATGCCTGCTTTGGATAGGTCACACCCATCACGCTGAGCTGCTGATCTTGCTGCGGGCTCAATGAGGAATTCACGCAAAACGTCAACAGGAATTGTGGTCTGCTTGCGAGCGCGGATCTCTGGGTCATCCGAAAACTTTGCCAACTCCTTGCGAATGAGGTGGAAACCCGCTGCCTTTCCAGCAGCCACCTCTCGATGCGCATCAGTTCCCCACCAAGCCGTGAGAACGCCGACCGTTTTTCCCCTGGCCGGTCTTGCAGCGCCCCCGTGCAGGAGCGCCGCGGCAAACAACTCGGCACATGTGCGCTTTCCGACACCCTGAGGACCGTGGAAGATCCACGCGTGCGCCAGGCGATTCGATGCGTAGGCCTCAGACAGCAATGAAATTGCCTGGGCTTGGCCCCAGTATCTGTTCATGCCGATAGGTTACGCAGCACTCGCTTCAATCACTCTCTGGTCTGCGGCCCGTAATGGACGTGTACTTGCGATCCAGGTAGACAAATCCCAGCGCGCCAAGCAGGCAAAAGAAGGCCCAAAACAGGAAGCAATACGAGCCAATGTCGAAAACCCTCATTCCCGCGATGGGTACGCCGGTGTACAGCGCCATCCCGATAAATGGGCCGAGGAAACCCCGAACTCCATTAAGCGTCATGTGAACGGTCATGTACAACCCTGCCTTGTCGCGGGTCGCGAAGTCGTTGTGGCCAATGTTCCATGCAAGAGACCCGCCCCCATAGCCGATTCCCTGAAAGACCTGCGCCAGCACAATGATCCAGAGCACCCCAAGGTGGGCTCCGACAAACATCAGCGCTTGACCTATGACGAAACTCCACGAGTGAATCGCGCGAAAGCGAATGATGTGGGCCCTGTCGAGCAAGCGGGCCCAGTAGGGAATCGCCAAAGGCATGAGGGCAAGAGGGAGGGCTTGAACCAACAGGATTCCGCCGAGGTATCCCAGTTGAAATTCCTCTTTAAGCAGTCGAATGAGCGGTCCGTCAATTGCAAGGTTCCCGATGCCCATGATGAACATGCACACCATGAACCCGCGATAGGGCACGTCGTCACGAAGCACAACTGCAATCTGGCGCACGGCGCCAGCCCATTCCGCGGCCAGTTCACCGATGATGAATCCCGACCCACCGTCATGTGATTCAACCTCTGACCGAGAGGGATCATTCAGGAACGGTCGCCTCATTCGTACCTTGCTGAACATCCAAATCCCGCCCAGACCAGCCAGTACGGCCAGTGGGTAGATCACACGAAACGCCAGTTCGTTTGCATCCATCGCCATCCCGAGCATCAGTGAACACGAGACGATGACTACCGTCTGAACGGTGATCAACTGTCCCGTTATGGATGCACGTTCGGTCCGGTCGTAGTTCGCGCGCCACAGGATGGCTCGCAAAGTCACCACACCCGTCATTAGGAGCCGGGCGAATACGGCGGCGACGACGAACAGGATCATGCCAACATGGTTCAGCGGCAAGCAGGCAATGAGGCCCACAAGCAAGACGATTCCGGCCTGGATCCAATTCAAGTGCCTGACGGTGTCGCGCCCGCTTGCAATCCTCGCCCACATGAAAGAGGTGATATTCGAGAAGTTCGGCGCGGCGCTCAAGGTCGCTGTTACCCATGCAGGCGTGTCCGGAAAGGCGCGGGTAGCGATCGTGGCAGTGACAGCGCCCTCCACCATGGTCTGGGCGAACGGCCAGAGGGTCAGAGCGGACAATTCCCAGCGATAGTTACGCCGAGCGAAAGCCGCCACGCTGCTTGGTAGATAGCGTGCGACACTGTCTGCGGCCGCTGTAAACGGCCGCAGGCGAAGTCGCCCCGCAAATACCCCGGCACCGCTTTGGCTGGTCATGGGAAGGGGCAATGGTAGCGATGAGAACCCAGCGCCTTACACGAGGTCGTAAGGGGAGTAACCGCGATCTTGCTGCGATCTCTTGGGCCGATCGGGCATTCCTAAACCCTGCGGCGACATTGAACTCTGGCCATTGCCTGTCGGACCGGTGTGGGGCGCCATGGTCTCGGATGGATCCACCACTTTGGCAGTGTCCGTCAAGAGCTTGATGGAAAATGTCGTTCCGCGCCCTTCACCTGACTGAAAACTGATCTCGCCGTGGTGTTCCTCGACAATTTTCTTTGATACAGCCAGTCCCAACCCGGTTCCGCGCAGTCCCTTCGTCGTGTGGAATGGAAGCCACACTTTCGGCTGCTCTGCGAGTGGAATCCCCGGCCCGTTGTCGCTGACGCGGATATGCACGCACGCATTGATCTCGTCGTAACTCGCTTGGAGCGTAATGACTCCACGGTTGGGCTCTACGGCTTCCAATGCGTTTGTGAGCAGGTTCATGATGGCCTGATGCATCGTGTTCGGGTCCAGCGGGATGGGCGGCATGTCCGTGTCGTAATCAGTGATCAGCGCCACGCCGCGCCGGTCGCATGTCGGCTGGACCAGCTGCACAAGGTCGTTGAGCACGGGGCCGAGCTTCATGAGTTCAATCTCGACGCGCCGCTGCTTGGAGTACGCGAGCATGTTCAGCGTGAGCGCGTAAATACGATCGAGATTGCGGGAGAGAATATCCCATCCACCTTGCGCTAATTGGAGGTCCTGCTTCTTCAGCGCCATCCCCACCACGTCGGCTCCGCCGCGCAGGCCCTGGATAATGTTCTTGATTGAATGGGAGAGGCTGGCGACGGTCTCCCCCACCGCTGCGAGCCGCTCACTTTGCAGGTGCTGCTGGTACAACCCCAGGTTTGCAAGGGCTAAGCCGGTATGCTGGCCAATCGCCGTCATGAGCCGCAACTGGCTTTCGCTGAAGGTGTAATTGGCGATGGACGAGTCGATATGCAATACACCATAAATGCGGTCGCGGTGTTTGACGGGAACGCAGATCGCCGAACGGATGTGGTAATTCTGGATTGAGTCGCCGGCAGAAAATCGCCGGTCCTTCATCGCATTGGAGGAAAGGATGCCCTCGGACGATGAAATAACGTGCGAAATGATCGTCCGGCTCACGTGAATCCGCCCCTCATCGTTTGAGCGCGGCGGCGTTCGATATCGCACCACGACAGGCTCCGGGCGGGCTCCCTCGCTTTCCGAAAGTAGGATAAAACCGCGTTCTGGCTGAAACTCCTCGAAGACGAGATCCATGACCAATTCGAGTAACGCGTCTGAGTCGAGCACGTTTGTGGTAATTCGCGTCAACTCGTAGATGACGCGCAGATGCTCTGAAGCCGCTGCGAGCGGGTCAGGCACCGCCATGATCATCGACTCTTCGTTTGACTGCACGCGCTGCTCGACAATTGCATCAATGAGCTCGGCACGCACCTCGCGCACAGGGCTGGTGCGCCGGCTGAACTTCTGGTTTCCCACCAGGAGCACCGTTGAACCCGCCCGAATCTGGTCGCCGACGTGAAGCCGAACGCGCTCAGGACCAATGCGGGTCCCGTTGACATACGTCCCGTTCGCCGAGCCCAAGTCGCGGATAAACCACTCGCCCGCGTCGGGAGTGACCTCGGCGTGCCGACGTGAACAGGTTTGATCCCCGAGCCGCAGAGCCTCGCTCGAGCGTCCGATGAGCTGCGGCTCCCACTCAGGACACTCGAAGCGCTTGCCCTTTTCCGGGCCTTGGATGACTTTCAGTATGAGCATGTGCTGGCCCTGTATGTCCCTGCGCCCGGTGCGGGCACAGACCAGCTCGATCATAGGGATCATGCGAAAAAAGTGGACATTCTTCGCCAAAGTCCCAATAGCTGCACAACTTACGACTGCCGGCGACATACATTCTGTCATCGGCGCCGCGCAATTCCTTGCGCTGGTCCGTTTTTGGGACAATCAAGAGGAAGGAAGAAGTAGAATGCGAAGTTTGATTTCATCAAGTGTCACACTTTTCATCGCGTTTGGGACCGTTGCGACGGTCACGACGGATGCGACCGCTCAACGCCTTGCGGTGCGCGAGATTGCGCGCGGTGTCGATTCACCAGTCGGGTTGTTTCACGCGCCGGGAGACCACTCGCGTCTTTTCATCATCGGCCGGAGCAACGGGAACGTCTACCTGGTCAAGGACGGCGTGCTCCAGCCCACTCCTTTCCTCAACATCGGTCCGTACCGCGCAGAAGTCGACGGCGGCTTTCTGAGCGTGGCGTTTCATCCGAACTATCAGTCCAATGGATATTTCTTCGTCTATTTCACCGACATCAATGGAGACGGAGTCGTCAAGAGATATTCAGTTTCGGGCAATCCTGACCTGGCTGACCCGAACAGCGCCGTGGAGATAATCAAGTTCCTGAGAAATCCGCAGGACGACCTGCACGCCGGAGGATTCATGGCCTTTTCTCCCACGGACGGATACCTGTACGTCGGGCATGGCGATGCCGGTCCGCAGGGTGATCCGCTTGGCAACGGCCAGAACCGCTCGATCCTGCTTGGCAAGGTGATCCGCATAGACATTGATTCAGGATCTCCCTACGCGATTCCCGCGGATAACCCCTTTGTCAATGAACCAAACACCCGCCCGGAGATCTGGTCTATTGGCTTTCGAAATCCGTGGCGCGGCAGCTTTGATCGATTGACTGGTGACATCTGGCTCGGCGATGTGGGTTACAACACATGGGAGGAAGTGGACTACATTCCAGCCAATTTTGGCGGTGGGAACTACGGGTGGAACATCAAGGAAGCGACGCACTGCTTCAATCCGCCCAACAACTGCGATCCCAACGGCGAACTCATCGACCCGGTCTACGAGTACCGCCATCGCTACACACCGCCGTTTCGATGCTCCGTGACCGGCGGGTATGTGTATCGCGGACAGGCTCTGCCGCTGTACCAAGGGCGTTACTTCTTCGGCGACTACTGTGGCAATGCTACTTGGTCGTTTGCGTACGACGGAAATCAGGTCATCGACTTCCGCGATCACACCGATGAAATCTCGCCACCCGGCGGGGGCATTTTCTCTCTCTCGTCGTACGGCGAGGATGAGGATGGCGAGATGTACGTGTGCGATTACGCACGCGATCGCGTCTACAAGATTGTGTCCGCAATGGAGTTGACCACAACCACTCTGAACGCCGGGAGCCAAGCAACGCTGAGTATCAGCGGAGCGACTCCGAACGCGAACGTCTATTTCGTCTACAGCCTCGCAGGAACGGGCTCGACGCCGGTTCCGCCTTTGGGCGTCACGCTTGCCCTCCGGAACCCGCAACTCATCGGCTCGGATGCGGCTAATGCCGCCGGCGCGGCGTCTCTTGTCCGAACTGTCCCAGCAAACGCGCGTGGCGTGCGTGTTTGGCTGCAGGCTGCGGAAGCCGGCAATACAACCAACGTCGTCAGTTCAGTGATCGACTGAAAGCGAACCCACGTCACACCCCACACAGGCCCTCGGCATATCGCCGAGGGCCTCTTTCATTTCGTCCAATTGAACCGCCCAAGCATGCACACTGGTGAGTACAGTATTGGCCTGTTTTCACCTTCCAGAATGCGAGTCCCTTCATGAATCTGGTTTCTCGTTTCGCTGTACACCTCGTGTTGATCTCGTCGACCGCCGGTTGCATGGACGTCAATGTGCACGGCTGGCGGCCTGATCCGCTTCGGCTCGAGACGCCATATACGCGCGACGTCCGGCCGGATGCTGCGCTGCCCGAGTATCCGCGCCCGCAAATGGTCCGAACCAAGTGGCAGAACCTCAACGGCCTTTGGCGACACGTGGTTACTGCCGGCACTGACCCGAAACCACAACTCTGGGCCTCTGACATCCTGGTGCCGTATCCGATCGAGAGCGCATTGTCGGGCGTCCAGCGGCAAGTAGGTCCCGACGAGGCGATTTGGTATCAACGCACGTTTGACACACCTGCCGATTGGAGCGGTGACCGAGTTCTTCTCCATTTTGGCGCCGTCGACTGGGATGCCACTGTCTGGGTCAATGACCACGAGGTCGCTCACCACCAAGGGGGGTACGACCCATTCTCGGCCGACATCACCGATGCCCTCAACACCAAGGGCTCGCAAACGCTGACCGTACGAGTCACCGATCCAACCGACTCGTCTACACAGCCGCGCGGCAAGCAAATCTTGCAGCCCAATGGGATTTGGTACACTCCTACCACTGGCATCTGGCAGACCGTGTGGCTCGAACCTGTGCCACAAACTTCGATCCGAAGAGTCAGATTGGAGCCGGTCTTTGATCCCACGGCACCCAACCAATGGTCACTGAAGGTCAACACTGAAACGGCAGGGTCGCAACCGGGCGACACACTCGAACTCTGGGTCAATGACTCGCATGTCACCGATGCATCGGGTCCGATGCTCTGTGCACAAGGCGCACACTCGCTTGCGATGTCCGGCGCCCCCACTCTTTGGTCGCCTGACTCACCCCACTTGTATCCGGCGTCAGTTCGAATTGTCCGAGACGGCCACACGATCGACTCCGTCGCCACCTACTTCGCCGTCCGCTCAATCACGCTAGGAAAGGATGACCGCAATCGCCCCAACATCCTTCTGAATGGCAAGCCCATCTTCATGCTTGGTCTGCTTGATCAAGGATTCTGGCCCGATGGAATCTACACCGCCCCTACCGATGAGGCATTGCGTTCGGACATTGAGCGCATGAAGGATCTCGGCTTCAACACTCTCCGCAAACACGTGAAGGTCGAGCCACAACGCTGGTACTACTGGTGTGACAAGCTCGGCATGCTTGTGTGGCAGGACATGCCAAGCGGCGACAAGTACATTGGGCCCAATGACCCTGATTTGGTACGAGGCGACGCTTCCGCGACGATCTACCGCAGGGAACTTTCGGCCATGATCGAATCCTTGCGCATCCACCCGAGCATCGTGGTATGGGTTCCATTCAACGAGGGCTGGGGGCAGTTCGAGACTGCGACAACCGCTGATTGGATCACCTCGACCGATCCGTCGCGACTCGTCGACCCTGCGAGCGGCTGGACAATTCCGCCCGCCGAGGTTGGCGATTTTCATGACATTCATGTGTACCCCGGCCCGTCCGCACCACCGACTGAGAAGAGACGTGCAGCAGTACTCGGAGAGTTCGGCGGACTGGGCCTGCCTGTGGAAGGCCACACTTGGCAGGACAAGGGCTCGTGGGGATATGTGTCGTACGAGAACCGGGACGAACTGACGTCGGCCTACGTCAACCTGATATCCCAAATTCCAATGCTCCGATCAATGCAGGGGCTGTGTGCAGCGATCTATACCCAGGTGTCAGACGTCGAGATTGAGGTGAATGGGCTCCTCACCTATGACCGCCGAGTACTCAAGTTGAATGCCGACAGGGTCCGAGAGGTCAATCAGCGCGCGCTTGCGGAGTTACCAGTCGTCAGAGCCGTTCTTCCCACAGCCGCCGATCGTGACGACATCGACTGCCGATACACCACCACCGCTCCTCCGGAAGGCTGGCGCGATCACAAATTTGACGATTCGACATGGAAGTCGGGTTCGGCCGGGTTCGGGACAAATGGCACCCCCGGCGCGATAGTGCGCACTGAATGGAGTTCGAGTGACCTGTGGCTGCGCCGTCACGCGATCATCCCGCGCATCGCGCTCAGCGACCCCCAGCTCCTTGTACACCACGACGAGGATTGCGAGATCTACGTCAACGGCGTGCTCGCGGCCTCGCTCACCGGCTACACCACATCGTACAAAATTGTCAAGTTCTCACCGGATGCGGCTCGGATCATTCGGGCCGGCGGACCCGTCACGCTTGCCGCACACTGCCGACAAACTGGCGGCGGGCAGTATCTCGACTTTGGCGTCGTTGATGTGCAGCCGCGTTAGTTCGAGACTGTCAGGCAACCTCCGTTTGGACGAGCTGGGTTCGGCACAACTGCTGATACAGACCGCAGCGCGGCAGCAGTTCCGCGTGGCGACCGACATCGACGACTGATCCCTGATCCATGACCACGATCCGGTCGGAATTGATCACCGTGCTCAGGCGGTGGGCAATGACCAGCGACGTCCGTTCATGGCAAAACTCGTCCAGCACAGCCACAATCTGCGCTTCGGACTCCGCGTCGATCATGCTTGTCGCTTCATCCAGGATCAGTATGCGGGGATTCCGGAGGATGGCACGTGCGATCGCCAGCCGCTGCCTCTGCCCGCCTGAAAGCGTCACACCCTGCTCACCCACGATTGTTTCGTACCCGCTAGGTTTACTGAGGATGAATTCTTCACAGCGCGCGCGCCGAGCAGCCTCGACGATCTCCGCCTCAGTTGCGCCGGGTGACCCGTACGCGATGTTCGCTGCGATCGTGTCGTTGAACAGCACGACTTCCTGAGTCACCATGCCAATCTGGGCTCTGAGACTCCGCATTGACACGCTGTCGACCGGCGTTCCATCGATCAGGACGCGCCCAGTGTCTGGATCGAACAGCCGCGGAATGAGCGAAAGAAGCGTTGTCTTTCCCGAACCGTTCGGCCCGACAAACGCAATGGTTTCACCATGCGCAATTTTCAGACTCACGCCCAGGAGTGCTGAGTGCTCTGCCTTCGGATACTTGAGGTGCACATTGTCAAAGACAATGCACTCGGAGTGCGGGGAGAGGTGAGCCGTACTCTGATGCGGCTCGACCTGCTCGTCCAGCAGTTCCGCCAACCGGTCGGCTGCAGCCGCTGCTTCGCTGACGTCGTTGGCCAACTCGGTGAGCGGCCGGGCTTGCGCCCCTGCGGCCGCCAATGCCCCCAGGGTCATGATGATGTTTGTACCGGAGATCCCCTGCCGAAAAATAAACCACGAAGCAATGATCGCCAGGGATACAACCCCAGCGAGCGTGAGGGCTTCTATGAGCGGAGACGATATCGCCTTTGCCTTTCGGACCGCCATCTCCTCGTCCATGAGTCGTTTGTTGACTCGATGGAACCGCCCCGATTCCTTTCGTTCCGCGCCGTGCACTTTGACGACACGAATGCCCTGCATGGCCTGCGTCAGCGTCGCGAGCAGGCCTGCCGACTGCACAAGGCTGCGCTTGCTTGCCTTGCGAATTCTGCGGGTAAAAACCCGCAGCACCAACGCCAGAATCGGCACACCGATCACCGCGATGATGGCCAACTTGAATCCGAATATGACCGCTACCGCCAGCGCCGCCACGCCATTGAGCGCCTGCATCGGGGCCTTGCCAAGCACCGCGTTAAAGCCTGACTTCAACTGATTCGTATCCCGAATCACGCGGTTGATTCGATCCATCGTCCCATCGGCGACGATCGTTTTCATCGGCAGATGGATGATCCGGTGGAACGCCTGTTTACGAATGAGCGCGGTGTGCCGAGTTGTGATGCTCATTGAACTGAGCGCATACACGTACTTTCCAACCGCGCCAACCACAGTCAACCCCAGTATCGTCAGCAGCACAACTACAGTTCCCTGGAATCGATCCGTAGGAAGTTGCTGGATCCACTCGGCGGGCACGATTCCGCCGATCTTTGCATTCCCCTCTCCCGCAAGGTCGCGGAGGCTGGTTGCGTCGGGCTTGAGCATGGTCTCAAAGACCGGCTTAAGTGACATCAGGCCGGCGCCAAAGCACAATGACGACACAGCCAAACCGCCAGCCGCCAAAACCAGCCACGCGCGATATCGCAGCAATTCGACCGCAAATCGTCGGAAGTTACCCATGTCGTATCTGTCATTATCCCCGCGCGCCGCGCGCACGGCTAAGACCTCGCCGGCTGCACAAGCGCTATGCGGCTGTCCACCTGGTAAAACCCCTCGCTGCGATACAGTCTCAAGGCGGGCTCGTTGTCAAGGTCAACGGCCAGAGTGATTTTTTTCAACCTTCGGGCTGCGCATTCGTACACCGCATGTCGCACGAGGGCTCGCCCCAGTCCCCTGCCACGGACAGTCCTTCCGATGCCGATGTACGAGAGTTCCAGAGTCTCATGCTCCGGCAGCGCGTTCAGAAAGAGCACCGCGGCCGGTCGTTCGTCAAGGTAAGCGATCGTCCATAATGATTCGTCAAAATGGCCATGACCCCGGTGCCCGGTTATGACATCATCAAGATCACGCAGACCGCACAATCCCGGGCAGTCCATGGTTTCGGCGTATGACTCCTCCAAAGCCTGCCTGAAATCACGATGTCTTTCCGGTGAGTACGCGTGGACGCGCACACCATGCGGCCACGTCACCGCGGGAATCTGGGCCGCTGCCGAAACACGCTTTTCCAGGTATGCCAATTCCGCCAGTCTTTGAAATCCAGCGTGTTCGAACGCCCTTCGGAGCAGAGTCTCCTCGCGGGCCAGCAATGCCTGCGCCAAGGCAACGCGATTCCGGTCCATTCCATGGTGTGCGAACGCGATCACGTCGCTCACTTGCGCCACATCCACCTCAGTGGCTGGTGCCGATGTGAAATACAACGCCGTCCGCCCAGGGTTCGGGATCACCAGGCAAACCGGCCAATACGTGGCCCCCTCCATCTTCCCGTAGCACATATCCAAGGGGATCCGCCTTGCTTGCGCAAATGCGATGAACATCTCAGCCTGCGCCTCATCAGGCCGCTGTCCCCCCAGCATGACCCGGCTAACGGCCTCCGCGAGTCGCTCAGGCGGCACTTGCTCGATCACGTCCGGTTTGTGAGTGGTGCTGGTCATGCCTATTCCTCCACCCGCTTTTCCAGCCCGCTCCCTTGCTGCCATCAGTGAGGATCGTAGAATGCTGCCTTCTCGGAAAGGTGAGCCTATGCCAGTTTCCACCCGATGCTTTGTCACCCTCGGTCTGGCCGGAATTATTGCCGCGTTCCCGCCCCTTCAGACGGATTGTGCTTGGGCCCAGGCTCCTGTCCCCAGCAGTATTCCGGCTAAGTGGGAACTACGATTCAAGGTCGAGCAGGACCTGCGCCTGGTGGTCATTGACAGCCAACCCTTTTGGTACATGACATACCTGGTCACAAACCGCACGGGCGCCGATCAGATATTTGTGCCGTCTGCTGTCCTGTATACCGACGCAGGGGACATCATTTCAGAGGGGTCGGAGGTTCCTTCGTCGGTCATTAAACAAATTCAGGGGCTCTTTGCCGATCCTCTCCTGGAGACAAGTTCGCAAATTATTGGGACAATTCTCCAAGGCCGAGAAAATGCTCGGCTCGGTCTGCTGATCTGGAAAGCCGGGTCGTTGGAAGTCAATGAGGTATCGGTGTTCTTTTCGGGCCTGTCGAGCGAGACGCAGCTGGCAGTCAACCCTCTCACCAAGCAGTCCTCCATTGTCAAAAAGACGCTGGAACGGCAGTACAAGGTTTCAGGTAACCCCCTGGCCAACCACTCCGAGCCAGCCGCCCTGGCGAGCGAACGTTGGATTATGCGTTGATTCTCCCCTATCGTTGTGGCTCGAATTTTCACTTTGCAGCTTCGGCCAGACCTGTAGCCGATGCATTCCTCGGAGAAATCACCATGGCACATAAGAAAGGTCAGGGCTCGACCCGCAACGGCCGGGATTCCCGCCCCAAGTACCTCGGCATCAAGTTGACCGGCGGCGAACATGCGCAGGCCGGAGCCATCATCCTGCGACAGCGCGGCACTCCCTGGAAGCCCGGATACATGGTGGGAATCGGGACCGACGACACTCTGTTTGCACTCTGCGACGGAACTGTCCGGTTTCGAAATCGGTATGTCGACGTGTTGCCTTCGGATCCCAAAACGCCGCAGTACAAAGCGGTTGAACGGAATTGAAGTCGGTTTGAGAGAACATCGTTCACTGACGAGCGCCGCAAGCGGCGCTCGTTTCACTTTTGGGAATTCGCAGGCAAAAACTTGGCCACCAGCTCGACGTAACTTCGCGTTACCCCTCGTTGGGTCTGTGCCACTCGCCTTGCCGCCGTCTGCATATGCCGCCTCGCCGCCCCGTCGCGCAATAGTCGCTCGACCTCCCTCCCAAGTTCATCCTCCCGAACCTGAATGAGCCCTCCTGCCTCAAGCAGAAGGCGAGCCGGGGCTTCAAAGGCGGAAACGTCAGGTCCAACAATGGTCGCCGTTCCGGGGGCCGCCGCTTCAATCATGTCACTGCCCCCCATGCGGTTGAAAGTGCGCCCGATCACGATGACATCCGCCAGTCCATAAGCATTTCGCAGTTGCCCGAGCGTATCGAGAAGAAAGACCCCCCCCTGGCCCCTCTCAGCACCATTCGCGGTGCTCCAGCGGACGCACCCGGGGAGCGAACTGGCCGCCTCTTCGAATCGCTCAGGCTTTCGCGGCGCGACCACCAATTGAATTCCCTGCGCCAACAAATTTCGCATTGCGCGGAAAATCAGCTCCTCTTCGCCCGGCCCAGTTGAGCCTGCGACCACTGTCTGCCGTTCTCGATCTAGTCCAAGTCTCTCTGCTAATTGTGCGGCGCCCGCCCTGTCTACTTCAACCGGCGCAGTGTCCCACTTCATTGACCCCATCACCTGCACCCGGGCGGACGAAACCCCCAGCGCAACGAATCGGTCCGCTATCGCCTGATCCTGGGCGGCCACCGCGCTTACCGCCCTAAACATGCTCTTCACCGCCCACCGGATCCGCTGATACCTCCGAAAACTGCGGGCCGATATTCGGCCATTCACGACAACCACGGGAATACCGCGCTTGGAGCACTGTCTGACCATTGCCGGCCAGGTTTCAAGTTCTACAAGCACGATGACGTCGGGGGACACGGCGTCGAGGAATCGTCGGACGGCGAAGTGAAAGTCGAAGGGATAGCGAAGAACATGGTGCGCGGGCGCAAACAATTCTCGGGCGCGGGCGAATCCTGTGTTTGTCGACGTCGAGACAGTCACTTCCCATGCGCCATCGGCCAACCGCACGAACTCTCGGATGGAGTTGACTTCGCCGACACTCACGGCATGCACAAGCAGCCTCGGCTTGGCACCTTTGAGAAGCCGATCCTGCACCCCCAGTCTTCCCAGCCAATCAGTACGCACTTTTCCGGTTGCGATCATGGAAGTCAGCCACACTGGACTACTGACGATCGCGGCGGCAAGCCAGAGAATATCCCGCAGCCATTCGGGCACGCTACATCGTACGTTGCGTCCGATACCTCTGCTGTCGCGCAGGTCCGTCCGGCCGGCGCAGGGACGGATGTCCGCCTATTCTTGAGCATTGGACTGGTTTCCGGAGAATCCGGCTGATTCTGCCGATGACTTCCGACCCGGCCCCCCGACCCACGTGATCTGGTCAAAGGAATTCAGAACTCGACTTTCAAAAGACAGCTAAAGGAATCGCGAAATGAAAACCCTCATCTCTAAGTCTGGGATTCTCGCCGCAACCACACTCTCGCTCGCTTTGGCAGGCGTGGCAGCCGCACAGCCGGTTTTCCAACCGGAAGGTGACGGTGCGGATTCAAGCGTCGCCAATCTCGGCCCGCGCTGCACATTTGAGATCATGAGCCACGATTTCGGCACGATTCCGGACACTGAACCGGTCACTTTTCACTTCAAGTTCGCCAATACAGGCACAGGACTCCTGATGATTGACCACGTCAAGAGTTCTTGCCATTGCACTGCCGGCGAAGTCAAGATTCATGATTACCTGCCGGGCGAAAGCGGCTCGATTGATGTGACCTATGACCCCACTACGCGGAAGGGGCCGCAAGCGCGCGAAGTAACGGTCTACACAAATGACCCCGTCAATCCCACGCTGGTACTGAAGATTTCGGCTGTCGTCAAGCCAATCGTCGAGACCGACCCAGCAATCATCAATTTTGGCGACATTATCGCGGGAACCCAGGGAAAGCAGACCTTCAGGGTTCGTTCCGCCAAACCAAACTTCCAGATATCTGAACTAAAGCTTGAAAGCCCTGATCGGATGAAGGCGACCATCGGCGCCGCAGTTGAAGTCACTGATGCTGACGGTTCCAAAGTGACTGAATATCCGGTTGAACTTGAAATCCTCAACACCAAGACTATTGGCCCTGTCGCACAAACAGTGACGATCGTCACCAATATCCCTTCTGTTGACGCCAAATCTGACTACTACAGCATTGCGTTTGCGGCCGCGGGCACCATCGTGGCCGACGTGCAGGCTCGCCCAAATCGGGTTGCGTTGGGAGCGCTTCAGCCTGGCGATGAATTCAGCCGGGAGTTTCAACTTACCAGTCGCACAAGTAAGGCCTTCAAGGTGCTCGGCGTTGAGGTCAAGCCTTTGAAGCCCATCGACATGACCGCTGAGGCCGTTACCGAAGTTGGGGCGGACGGACTGCCCGTGATCAAGGTCGTTGTCAAGGGCATTGCCCCCGAGGAATTGGGCCAGCTGCGCGGCACAATCGTGGTTACTACCGACAATCCCGACTCTCCCACCATCGAAATCCCAATGAACGGGCTGGTACGCAAACTTGTCACGCCGCCTGCGACTACGCAGCCGCAAGGGCAGCCGCAGCCTGCGACCAAGCCGGGTGGCGGCGGCCAGTAAGATCCGCCGATGGCGTGCGGGCGCCTAAACCGAATTCCCGTCGTTACGCTCTGCAGCACCCCGTACTTCACACAGGATGTACTCGCATGAAGTGCGCTCTTTGCCAAGCAGCCTTTCTTGCCGTTCTCGCATCGGCAGTCGCCTGGGTGGACTTGGGCCGGCGTCCGCCCCTCAAAATGGAGGTGGTCGGCGTGCAGGGTGAAGTCGTGACCGCCGGGTCCGATGAGACGAAGGCCCCCACCACTTCCCCGAGGCAGGACATCGCCAAGGTCCCGCCGGCAGTTGATTCCGGCAATCGGCCTGATTCGCTTGCGGCGACGCCTGCTCCGACGGTCGCGGATTACATCGAAGTGACCGCAGAAGCCGCGTTCAAGGCATATGCGGATGGATTCACCACGTTTATCGATGCCCGCTCGGCAGAGGAGTATGCCGAAGGCCATGTTCCCGATGCGCTTCTGATGCCCCCCAGCGCCTTTTATGGGGGCAAGATCCCCGCGGCGATCAACGACTTGAGCCATGAGGATGCCATCCTCGTCTATTGCGGAGGCGGAGATTGCGACGCGTCGCACGAGGTCGTGAAGAGGCTGCGCCTCCTTGGATTCACCAACCTCTATGTCTTGCCCACCGGATTCCCAGGCTGGGCTGAAGCCGGATATGACACGTCGACAGATCCACCTCCAAATTCTGGCGGCTGATACCGCGTCACTCCGTTCCGGCATACTTTCGGAGCCTCTTCCATGGCTGGATCCGCAAATCTACCTTCGCAGACCCGTGACACCGATTCCGGCTGTTTATCCGGATCCCTCAGTCAGCTGCCTTCCAGCGGCACCTGCGCGACCCTACTTCTCCTTGTGCGCGTCATTCTGGGCAGTCTCTTCCTTTTCAGCGGCCTCATCAAAATTGGCGTCTTCGAAGGGTGGGGAGACCCACAGGGTTTTGCCGGCGCAGTGCACGCATTCCGGATGCTTCACGACGATCTCATACCCTTTGCCGCATACGCGATTCCATGGACCGAAGTCATCTGTGGAACCTGCCTGATTCTCGGCGTCGGCGCACGTGGGGCTGCTGCGCTCTCGATCGTCATGCTGTTGGTTTTTGTGGTCGGGATGGGCTCGGTGCTATACCGACATCTGGATGTGACCTGTTCCTGTTTTGGCGGCCATCTAGCGGACAAACTTTCCCCCATTGGCCTCGGATTTGTTGCGGACATACTTGAAGCCAAGATCGGCCCCGTCAGCATCATCCGAAATGTCGTGCTTGTTCTGATGGCAATTCCGATCGTCCGATGGGGCCCGGGCATGCTTGCATTGGGAAGGCCCTTCCGCTTCATCTGAATCAAGCAATCTATCCTGAGAGCGATGCCAGCCCGACCTCGTTCCCGTGCGGTCATCCTCGGAGCAAGCAATGTGATGCGTGGTCTTTCCACCGTGGTGGAGACCGCTCGCCTCATGCTGCGTGGAGAGCATGACGGTCCCGTAGATTTTCTGATCGCCGCCGGACATGGCCGATCGTTCGGCGTCGACAGCAGCATTCTGACTCGGCGGCTTCCTGGCATTCTTCCCAGCGCACTCTGGGACGCTCTTTCCGCCCGTCCACCGCTGCCGACCTACGCGCTGATCACCGACCTTGGGAATGACATTTTCTACAACCAGTCATCGGCGAGCTTGTCGCTCTGGCTGACGCACATCATTACTCGCCTCCAGTCTGCGCGCGCGCGAACGCTGCTCACCAGCCTGCCCATCGAAAATGCACTCAGAATCACTCCCGCCCAGTACGCACTTGTCCGCCGCCTTTTCTACCCCAACTGCTCACTCACACTCAAGGCGGCCCTGACAATCGCACAGGAATTCGATCAGGTTGCGCGAGCGTGCGCCCGATCCCACTCGCTACCCCTGATCCCACTACCGGCCCGCTGGTATGGCTGGGACCCGCTCCACATTCAATCTCGGTACTGGGGCGAAGCCTGGGCCACAATACTCGCTCCGTGGAGTTCTTCCGGCGGCGCTGTGGTTCGCACCACGCCATCCATGCGCCGCGCAGTCTACTTGAAGTCTCGCGTCCCGGATTCTCGAATCATCCTCGGCATTCGGCAAAGAAAAAGGCAACCGTGCGGACGGTTGCCTGATGGTTCAATTATGTCGATGTTCTGAGCCGATCGGCGGCAGATGCGTAATCTGTCCCCGAGTCGTCTCGCCGGAACTCAATCAATACCGGTCGCCGCCACGATCACGGCCACCGCCATAACCGCCTCGGCCGCCACCACCACCGCCGAATCCGCCCCTGCCACCGCCAAACCCGCGCCCGCCACCGCCACCGCCGCCTTGCTCACGCGGACGAGCCTCATTAACCACCAGTGCGCGCCCGTTCATGTCCATGCCATTGAGTGCCGCGATCGCCGCATCGGCCTCCCCATCATCCGACATTTCGACAAAGCCGAAGCCGCGCGAGCGGCCGGTTTGCCGATCAATGATGATGCTCGAACGGTCCACTTTCCCATGCTGCGAGAAAATCTGGGTCAGTTCGTCTTCGGTCGTCGCAAACGGCAGGTTACCAACATAGATATTCTTCACAAAAATCCATTCCGTCCCCGGGCAAAAACCATTTCTCTCTCAATCACCGTTCGACGCCCGGATGAATCCCCGGCGATTGCAACACGTCGGAATCGCGTCGTGTCGGAGAACATGTGCCGACCCGAAGCGGGTTTCCGCCTCCCATGATACCACTCCCTGAGTCTGCATCGCCGCGTTTATCCGCGTTTTTTTGGTATCCCTCCCTACCCTTTCCGCCACCATGTCCTCATTCCTCCGATACTCTGCTGACTGCATCTACGACGTCATCGCCGTCGGAGGCGGGCACGCCGGAGTGGAGGCCGCATGGGCAGCAGCAGGGTTGGGCTGCAGGGTGGCTCTCATCACAATGGACCCATCCCGCATCGGCACTATGTCCTGCAATCCGGCCATCGGCGGCCTTGCGAAGGGACAAATAGTTCGCGAGATTGATGCGTTGGACGGACTGATGGGGCGCGCCATCGACGCCGCTGGTATTCTGTTCCATGTCCTGAATACGTCCCGGGGCGCTGCCGTGCACGGCCCCCGCGCGCAGGCCGACAAGTATCGCTATGCACTGGAGATTCAGCGACTGCTGTCTACTCGCCCCATTGACATCGTTTCCGGAACCGTGGATGACCTGCTTATCGATTCTCATGGGCAGTGCACAGGGGTCATATGCGCCGGCGCGATCATCCGCAGCCGCACCGTCGTCCTCACAACCGGCACGTTTATGCGAGGCCTGATGCACACCGGCCTGTCAACATGCACCGGCGGGCGCGTGAATGAAGCGTCTGCCGAGGGGATCAGCGCTTCATTGCGGTGCCTCGGATTTGACCTTGGTCGGCTGAAGACCGGCACACCGCCCCGACTTTCGCGAGCCTCGCTCAATCTTGACTCCCTGACGAAGCAATGGGGAGACCAGCCGCCCCAACCCTTCAGCGAACTCTCTGTTACTCACGATTCACCCGCATTCATCCCACCCCTTCCACAGGTGTGTTGCTGGGCCACAGCGACTTCGGAGGCTGTGCACGACATCATCAGGGCAAACCTCCACTTGGCCCCGATGTATAGTGGCCAGATCGAGGCAAGCAGCGGGCCACGTTACTGTCCCAGCATTGAGGACAAGGTTGTTCGCTTTGCTGATCGCACCGAGCACCACGTGTTCCTCGAGCCAGAGTCGCTGGATACGGATGAAGTCTACTGCAACGGCATTTCGACGTCCCTTCCAGCAGACGTTCAGGAGCGCATCATCCGCCTTATTCCGGGCTGCGAAAGCGCTCGTATCCTTCGTCATGGATACGCCGTCGAGTACGACATGGTTTGGCCGCATCAGATCGATTCGACCACGATGACCAAGCGCATTGAAGGCTTGTTTCTTGCCGGCCAAATCAACGGTACAAGCGGCTATGAAGAGGCGGCAGGTCAGGGTGTCATCTCAGGCCTCAACGCCGCTCGATTCGCTCGCCGTGAAGAACTCATTCGACTACCTCGAGACTGTTCCTACATTGCTGTCATGCTCGATGATCTGGCCACCAAGACGCCGCGCGAGCCTTACCGCATGTTTACGAGCCGAGCCGAACATCGCCTCCACCTGCGCTCAGACAACGCTCCAGAACGCCTAACGCCGAAAGCTCAGGCGTGGGGGCTCGCCTCGCAGCGTCGCACGGAGAACTTTCAATGGCGCTCGCGTGCCCTGGCTGCGGCGAACATCGCGATCAATGAATTCCGTTTTGGCGATGTCCCATTGTCGCTGATTGCTCGCGGCGGTGAGGAAATGCCCTCCGGGGTAGTCGAACTTCTCACCTCTGCGAACATCGATATGCGCCTGGCACGCGTTGCTTGGAATGACTGCAAGTACGCTGCCTACCTCGAACGTCAGTCGGCAGAGGTTCGCAGGTTTGCAGAACTCGACCGTAAACGCATACCGCCCCAGTTTGATTTCACCCATGTCAAGGGGCTCCGTGCAGAAGCCACACAAGTCCTCACCCGGTTTCGGCCTGCGACGTTGGGCCAAGCGCTTCGGCTCGCTGGCGTCAACCCAGCCGATGTCACCATTTTGGCGGTCGCGCTCCGCAGATAAGTGGCTGCAATAAAACCGCAACTATCGCGTTATGATTCCCACTATGTTCCCACGCCCTCGCAATCGCATGTTGGCTCCGCACATTGCAGCAGCGGCACTCTTGGCCGCCACTCTGCCCACCTTCAGTCATCCTCAGAGTGAGCAAGGGAATCGGAATGAGGAGCCCCGCCAGCAGTTGGCAGATCGCCTTGGCAGTGACTTCGCCTGGGGCGCTACCCAAGCTTTGACGGAATCCGAGATTGAAGCGCTGCGGACCACTCTCCAACTCGACACCGCGCAGGCCAAGGTCATCCGCACTTTTGCGGATGCGGCCAACGGTGCGCTCGCTGCCCTGTCCGACACACCCCAGTCGCTCGAGCAAGGTGGGCACGGCTTGGATTTCGGCGCTGCTTTGGCACAGGGGCAGAAGCTCGACGACGCCCGCGACGAGATCCGACAGAGGTTTTTTGAAGACGTGAAGTCAGTCCTTGATGAGGGCCAAGTCGCCCGATGGCCTGCTTATGAGCGTGCCGCGCGCCGCGCCACTCTCCTTCCCCGTCCCGATCACCTTTCCAGCGAACAAATTGACCTCGCGGACCTCATCACACGATTGGACCTTACTGCGGAACAGATGGAAAGTCTGACTCCCACCATTGAGAAATACCACGAAGAACTCGACGTAGCACTCGTGGCGCGTCAGGACGCTCTTGACCATGCCACTCAGCGCACTCGTCAAGGAAACCCCGCTGGCGGCGGCACTCAGGCGGGGATCGCCATGCTCGCCCAGGCACAACAAAAGCGCGTTGCCATCAGAGACCTCAACGACCGATACGAACAGGTCTTTGAGTCGTCTCTGCCTGCCGACAAGGGAAGACTTCTGCACGACCTGTATTTGCGCACTGCGTTTGCGAACATCTTTTCGCCAACACGGGCAACACGTACATTTGACGGGGTGATGAAACTGGCCGACCTCACTGCAGAGCAGCGCGCCCTCCTGAGTCCGATCCAATCTGCGTACGAGGCGCAACTCGTTCAGATCAATGAAGAAATGGTGCGAACCAAGCGCGAGATTGAGACCCAAACGGGGCTTGGAGCCATGAGACCATCTGAAGATGGCACTGCCTCGGACAGGATGCAAGCTGTCAGCCGTCAGAGGGAAACTGTCAGCCGGAAGACGCAGCTAGATTCAGAAACTCTGGAGAAGATTCGAGCTATCTTGACCGAGCATCAGCGATCCATGATCACCGTGCCTGGAGTGAACTGGCGATCTCAGGAGTCGCAGCCAGCCCCAGTGCAGCGCCCCGAGTCTGACAGTCCAGCGCAAGACCCCCATGGAGACGGCGGCTGAGTGAGTGTGTGCGGCACTAGTGATGTCCAACTCCCCTCCCGACACACTCCCGTTCGACTGGTCCTCGCTTCGGCCCACCGCGGGGCGACTCGCCAGCGCTCTGCGTCAGTCTGTGGACGACTGCCGCGTCGCTCTACTCGGACTTCCCGATGACGCCGGCGTCCTGCTCAATAACGGAAGGCCCGGCGCACGCCTTGGCCCTCAGTCCTTTCGAGAGGCATTGGCCCGTTATGGCGCCGACAATGACGGCCTGCTTGACGAGCCGCTTGGAGCGCTTGGAATCTACGATGCGGGCGATGTTGTCCCCCCAACGCGAACTTCCGATCTGCTTGCTGACATGCTGGAGATGCATGCGCGCGTTACGCGCGCGGTAACGTATCTGCTCCGGCAGAACATCATTACGGTGTGTGTCGGGGGAGGCCACGATCTCACGTTTCCATCTCTCCGCGCGCACCTCTTGCGGCTTCCCGCTGACGCAACGCTGGCTGGACTCAACGTGGACGCACATCTGGACCTCCGCGAGACGCCTGGCTCGGGCATGCCATTCCGCTCCATCCTCGAATTTGCGGGCCCTTACCGGTTCCCGCCTGGCCGGTTCGCGGAGATCGGCCTGGGGCGTTTTGCCAACTCAGCTGAACATCTCCGCTACGCCCGGTCGATAGGTATTAATCTGACCTTTCGCGAACGCACGCCAGACGCTGGGTTGCTGACCGCCCTTGCCGATCACCTTGCCACCGGCCCTGTCTCCGAACGACTTTTCGCCTCGTTTGACCTGGACGCACTGGATGCCGCGTCCGCCCCCGGAGTGAGCGCCCCAAATCCCTGCGGCATCTCTTCAACTCTTGCGGCACAGATGTGCGAACTCATTGGCCGCTGCCCTCGGGTGCGACACTTCGACATCATGGAATTCTCACCACCTTACGACGTTGATGGACGAACAGCGCGATTGGCTGTGCATCTCTTTCTATGTTTTCTAGCTGGCGTTGCGGCGCGCAGTTGAAAAATGAAACGGGGACCGCCACCCGACGGTCCCCGTCCACATATTCGCGCCAAGTCGCGATCGGGTCCGACTTCAATCGCCTGTGTACTCGTCCACCGCCTTGAGTGCCGCATCAAGCCGTCCGCGACACTCCTTCAGGTGCGTACGCGTGTAGTCATCCAACTTACCTTCATTCTTGAGCACGCCGTCGATCTTGTCGCGTAGTGTGGTCATCCACTCCGCCGACAACGCTTTCATAGGTCTTGGCATTGTCGCGCTGGCCGACTCATGAAGGTCAATGAGATCAGCAACGTACTCGCGCTGCAAATTCGCCCGAAGCGTCGAAATCATTGGCTTGCGGTTCGTGAATGATCCACCGCCAGCTCCATCGAGGACTTCAGTCCAAACTGCCTTGGTGATTGTGCTCACGACTTCGGGGAGGGTGACCGCATCGGCGTCCGAAGGTGTCATGACCTCGTTATCGAAGACCCGCCGCAGCGTCGTGGGATTCAGGATCGCAAAGAGCGCACCACGCTGAACCTGCATGATCTGGTTATGAATTGGCACTTCAGGCTGGCCTACACCATCGGAATTGCCAAAGTGCACGAACTTGTCCGTGGCCAGATGTTGCAGCAGCTCTGGATCCAGCCCAAATGCCGAATCGACGAACGCGTTGTCCACAACAAATTTCATGGCAGCGCGTTGCTGGGCCGGATCGGTTGGCACCAGCGGCGGTCGACTGTTCGGGTCTCCCTTTCGATCGCGGTTGACCGACGTCCCGCCTACAAATCGTGCCGCCGTGTTCACCGCACCGGCCTGCTGGCTGAGCAACTGCATATAGAACTGACGTGCTGGATACCACGCTTGGCCATCTTTGACGACTCGGTTCAGAAGTTCGCCACGCAGCCGCTTCACAAGATCAATTGTCTGCTGCGTGTACTTGAGCGGGTCCGACCCGGCGTCAAATCGCCGCACCAGCGGGTCGCACCCCATCGCATCCTCGTCAGTCGCAAACTGCAGTCCCGGCTCGGCAGAGCGCTTGGCGATATCGCCTAGTTTCGCGTCATCGGCTGTGTATCCATACTCAATTGCCCACATGTCGTAGGGCCCGAGCGCTGTCGTGATCCAGTCTCCCTGCGTGGTGCCTTTGGGCGCGATGTTGATCGGGTTGTAATCCATTACCGAGCCAACCATCGGCGAGCCCATCGTGGAGTTCATCTCGCCCAGGTCTTTCCATGTTGACGCCTTGAAGTTATGCCTGAGCCCCAGCGTGTGGCCCACTTCATGCATCACGATCTCTTTGATAATCTGCCCAATGAACTGTTCCGGAACTCCGTCCAACAGATCGGGCTTCTCCTCGCCTGCCTTTCCACCTTCTGCCGCCCGGGCTGCTATTTCCATATTGATCGCCAGCCGGGCCAGATTCATCTGGTCGGCAATTCCAACTGCGTACTCGCAGGACCGACTCTGCTGCACAACCTGGCTCGCCACGCTCAACTGCGGCATGAAAGGCACGCCCGTCGGCGTGACCGCGCCGCTGCGACCCGTAAGCCCCAGCGCGCGGGCCACATTGTCTTGAATGGCGGGAGGAGTGAGGTATGACTTGGGGTCCCAGCGCGGGTGGTCCTTGAGCCATTGCAGCGACTCAGGTGACGCACTGGCCGAGGGCAGGTCGGCGATGAGCTCGTTGTAGTCGAGTACATAATACCGTGCCATCGAGTCGTCAAAGATGATGTCCGCGTCCAGGATTTGGCCGGTCTCAGGATTCACTCGGCTCGGCCCCATCGCAAAAGCGGTCTCCGAGGTGATCCACCGGAAGAAATTAAAGCGCACGTCTTCCGGGTCGAGGTCCATGAAATCTCCCGAACGTGCATCCTGTTGCCGAACTTCAATCGCGCCGTCAATTCCGATCGCGTTGTATGCCTTGTTCCACTCAAGAATCCCATCGCGAACGTATCGCCGGTACTTCACGGGCACGGTGTGCTCAACATAGAACACGATGGGCTGAACCGGCGGGCTCATCGCCAACTGCGGGTCACGTTTTTGCAGATTCCAACGGTTGATGTAGCGGACAAACTGCTTCCCATCCGACGAGTCCTTGGTGAAATCCTTAAACACTGTGAGAAAGTACCCGATCCGCTCGTCGGCCTCGCGTGGTTTGTAATCCGTCTGCGGGATCATACTGATTGAGTAGTGAATCCCGGTCATGCGGCCGTCACCGCCCGGTCCTCTGAACGCGACTTCAAGGTTCTCCGGAAACGCCTTGACCTTGTCGATAACCGTCAGCGCTCGGTCCAGGGGCAGCGCGAACCGACCTGCCTCGCCGATCAAGAGCGCGTCAAGATCGATCACAGGCCCACCTCCTGGGCCCATCGTCACAATTGGAACGGACAGGATGGCGGTATCGGTATACGTACGTTTGACTGACGCCTTGACTGACTCGTCGCCTCGCGCTTGGTACATGAGCTCGGGCTGCATGAGCACGAGATTGTCATTGATTCGCTTCCAATAGCAGTAGAAATCGCCCCACTGATACCCCGTAAACGTGCCGCCGCCGGCAATTGACGTGGCCACAAAAATCCGCTGGCCTTCGAAATTCCGCGGAAGTTCCGCCAGCAGTTGGTTCTCCTCTGTCTTTCGGTAAAGTGTGTACAGCGAGGGTTTGCCGTCCGCTGTCGAAATCACCTGCTGATAGTCCTTCGCAATGTCGGCAAAGGGTGGAAATTCCTTCGCTTCCAGCCGCAGGGTCGCTGCCAGCCCCATCACCACCGCTCCTGTCACTGGAACCAGTGCCAGTACTGCTCCACCCGTTTGACGACAGTTCTTCACAGAATTCTCCTTCTTTGTTGCGTTGTAGTTCCGGCCCTATGACAAAGCCGTTTCGTGTGATCTGCGCCTCGACCGGCGCAGGTATTGCTTGACTCTCTCCGGACGTGTTCGTTCCCTTCGTTCCGGCAACTTTTCCGAGGTATTCCTGCACTGGGACCAAGTGGGCGTTCGGAACGCCTACACGTCGCAGACCCGGGCCGCATCACGCAAGGACGTCATGGCGTCGCGCGACGGGATGAATTCCTGCCCCAGGTACCCCGTGTAGCCCGTTTCCACAATCGCCGCGCAGATTGCGCGGTAATTCAATTCCTGCGTTTCGTCGATTTCTGCCCGTCCCGGCACTCCTCCCGTATGGTAGTGGGCGATGTAGTTGCGATTGTCACGGATCGTACGGATCACATCGCCTTCCATGATCTGCATGTGGTAAATGTCGTACAGCAACTTGAATCGTTCCGATCCCACGCCCTTGACGACTCCAACACCCCAAGGCGTTCTATCGCACATGTAGTCGTGGTGGTCCACCTTGCTGTTGAGCAACTCCATGCAGATGGTGACCCCCAGTTTCTCTGCCAAGCCCACAACCCGTTTCAGACCTGTCACACAGTTTCTTGCTCCTTCCTCATCGCTCATCCCACTTCGGTTCCCAGAAAAGACGATCATGCTCGGCAGCCCAGCCGCCTTTACAAGCGGCAGCATCCGCTCGCACTCGGCTGTGAATCGGTCATGGTTCTCCAGTCGGTTCCAGCCGTTGCCGATCTGCGTCGGTCCGTTCGCCATTGCACACGTCATGCCGTACTTTGCCGGCACACTCCACTCGCCCTCCGACAACAATTCCACCGACTTGTACCCCATGCCCGCCACATTTCGGCACAAGTCCTCCAATTCAATCCCACCATAACACCATCGGCACACCGACTGTTTCAACGTGCCTTTGATGCCGCTCCAGCCTCCACCTGGAGCAGGTTGGGGCTGGCCCGCACCTGCTTTCGAACCGGCGTTGCCCGCTATGAGTGCAGTCGCGCCCGCCGCCATGCCTAGAAAAGTGCGCCGGCTCGCACCAAGTGGATCTCGTTCCGACATTCGCAACGCTCCTTCCTCAAATGCTTGAGCTGCATGGGAGGAGCTGGCTCCCTCTCAGTCAAGCTGTCCGGCCCGGCGCACCTCCAATTTGATTCCGTGCCCCTCCCCCGTACAGTCGGGGCTTCCCGGACGCCCCGTTCGTCTAGCCCGGTCCAGGACGCCAGGTTCTCATCCTGGTAACAGGGGTTCGAATCCCCTACGGGGTACTCTCCTATTCCGCTTCCGCCAGGCGCAGACCGGCGGGCAGCGCTTTGAGGAACACCTTTCCGTAGGGCTTGTTCTGGATCCGGCTGTCCAAGACCACCACGCGGCCCGTGTCGGTTCTGGATCGAATCAACCGCCCGAATCCCTGCTTGAATCTGATCACGGCTCTGGGGAGGGCATCATCCCGAAACGAATTTCCCCCCCCCGCCTTGATCAGTTCTCCCCGCGCTTCGGTCAGAGGCTGATCCGGCGCATCAAAGGGGAGGCGCGTAATGATCACGTTGCGCAGCGCCTCCCCGCGCACATCCACCCCTTGCCAGAATGACGCTACTCCCAACAGGACGCTGTTTGGCGTCTCTCGAAACCTCCGCAACAGCAGCCCCCTGGGTCCATCCTGTCCGTGCACGATCAATGGCAGCACTCGCCCTGACTTGGGATTAAGCATCTCCTTCAGCCGGCTGGCACACTCCCGCAGAGTCGTATAGGAGGTAAAGAGCACGAATGCTCCTCCATTGGTCGCCAAGACATGGTGGAGCACTCGCTCCGCCAACCGTTCGACATATCCGGATTCTCCGGGCTCAGGCAAACCGGCCTCCGCAAAGAACTGAACTTGTTTCTCGTAGTCGAATGGGCTTCCCAACGTCAGTTGCTGCGTATGGTCAGGGCACCCGAGCCGAGTCGCAATGTGCGTGAAGTTCTTCTGTCCAGTGGTCAGCGTCGCACTTGTGAGTGTGACGGACACACCTCGTGAAAACAATCTCTCGCGCAGGATCCCGGATACATCGACCGGCGCCGAAGCGAGCGTCACGTGCCTCTGTCCCCTCAATGATCCTCCCCCTGAGCCCCTTCTCCTCTGCACATCCATCCAGAACACGTGCTCTCCGTTTCGCTGCTCTACCAGCGCGTCTGCACCCACCGCAATCTCGCGGGCACGCTTGGCATACGCATTGAGCTCAAACGCGTCCTCCTCCCGAGCTGCACTTTCTTTGAGGTCCTCCAGCCGCCGAGCCAACTCTTCCATCGCCGGCGTCAGCGCATTCTCAAAGGCGCCGCGCTTTCGGATACGCACGGTAAATCCTTCGTGTCCTCCCACCTCACTTGCCCGTTGCGACCGACCCTCCCCCCACTCCATCATCCCGACAAAGAACTCATCGCACGCTTCGCGCGCCAACTCCACTGCTTGGATCGACTTGGCGCACGCCTCTTCCTGCTCAGGCCTCGGGAAGTATGTCGCGAGAAATCCTCGGGCTTTACCTCCGCGCCGCCCCCCCCGCATCACGTGGAGCACGGATAGAAGGTGCCGCACCCGCGCCTCCGGGAGACTACGCCCGAAGTGCTCGCACGCGACGTCCTCTACATTGTGCGCTTCGTCCAGTATGACATGCTGGTAATCCGGGAGGAATCCGCGTGCGTCCGCATCCCCACTCCGCATTGCAAGGTCCGCGAAGAAAATCGCGTGATTGCAAATCAGGATATTTGCGCGCTCCATTCGCCGACGGGCCTGTTGGTAGAAACACTTGTCGTAGGTCGGACAACGCCGACCCATGCAGTTGTCCGCATCCGACTGCACCCGATCCCAGACATCTGGCCGCGTCATTTGCGGCAGAGTCGCCACTGTCCCATCCGCGGTTTCATAGGCCCAATCCTCGATTGCTTGCAGTGTCTGTTGCTGATCAGGATCCGGGAACAGAAGCCCTGCTCGCTCGCTTGCCATTTTCAGGCGCCTCAACGAGAGGTAATTCCCGCGCCCCTTGACCAGGACTGCGCTGAACTCGTGCGGAAGCGCAGCCCGCAGGAGCGGAATGTCCTTCTCAATGAGCTGTTCCTGGAGCGCAATTGTGTGCGTCGCCACAACTACCCGCTCTGCCTTCTGCGCCACACGCAGGATTGCTGGCACCAAATATGCAAAGGACTTTCCGACGCCCGTCCCCGCCTCCGCCAGCAGCACACCCTTATGCTCCATAGCCCCCTCCACCGCCGCTGCCATCTGCAACTGCTCGGTGCGCGGCTCAAACCCCGCGAGTCGCCGGGCCACAGCCCCCTCAGCTTCGAGGATGTCAATTGCACTTTGGGTCATGCGTTGTGCCGTTCAGGGATTGTACGGGTGCCCCAAGTCCAAACCCTTCAGCATCTCATCCATTTCAACTCCGAATCTATCTACCATCACCTACGCGACCGTTTTCTGTCGCATGAACGCCGGAGGAGAGACCATCCATGCCCAGATCGCTCTTTGCTCGCTTGCACGCTCGCTTTGCGTCTCGGCAGACGTCCGGCCCTTCGCGGCGCGAAATGCTTCAGGCAGCCGTGGCCGCTTCCGCCGCAACTCTCATTCCTTCCCCGCCGCTTCGAGCGTCTGCGCGTGATCGCGGCAGCGTTCTCATCATTGGTGCCGGATTTGCAGGCCTCTCCGCTGCGTTCCAACTCACCCAGCGTGGGTTCCAAGTCACACTTCTGGAGGCGCGAAGCCGCATTTCCGGCCGCGTCCGCTCATTCCGCGACTTCATCCCCGGACGAATTGTTGAAGGCGGCGGTGAATTCGTCGGCTCGAATCATCCCACCTGGCTTACCTACGCGCGTCGCTTCAATCTCGAGTTCCTCGACGTGAGCGAGGACGAGGGTCTCAACTTTCCGGTCGTCATTGATGGCGTCCAGCTCTCCAACAGTCAGGCCGCCCAAGTCTACGAAGACGCTGTAAAGGCTTCATACATCATCAATGAAGACGCGGTCGACATCGACGCCGATCGCCCTTGGACCAGTCAGCGCGCCCGCGAATTTGATCGTCTCCCCACTTCACTGCGACTTGCGTCCCTTCCAATTTCCGTCAACGCCAAAAAGGCCATAAACGCCCAGATCAGCGCCGACAACGGGGTCCGATGCGATCGCCAAAGCTATCTCGGCAATCTCGCCATGATCAAAGGCGGAGGCCTGGAGCGATTCTGGACTGACTCGGAGGTCTTTCGCTGCAAGGGCGGCAATTCTCGACTCGCGGATGCGCTGGCCGAGGCGATCGGGCGCGACCGAGTCGTTCTCGGCAAACCCGTCGCATCAATCACCTGGGACTCACGCTCAATTCGAGTCGTGACGTCCGACCATTCTGAATTCAGCGCGGACCATCTTGTTCTGACCGCACCGCCGAGCACTTGGGCGCGCATCCGCTTTGAGCCGGCGCTCCCGCCTGAACTCGACGTGCAGACGGGGTCAAATGTCAAGTACCTCGCCCTCATGAAGAAGCGATTCTGGCTCGAGTCCAATACCTCTCAATACGCGCTAGCCAACGCCGACATACAGGAAACTTGGGAGGGCACCGATGGCCAGCCGGGCAACGAGGCCGTCGCGTTCGCCTGCTTCTCTGGGGCCGATTCATCCGAGCGCACGCGGAACTATCCACCCGACCAGCGCGATGCCCGTTATGCTGCCCAACTTCAGGTCCCCTACCCCGACTGGAACGCCAACTTCCTCCGGTCCCTCTATCTGAACTGGCCCGGCGATCCTTGGACGCAATGCGGCTATGCGTTTCCCAAGCCTGGCGAAGTGACCACGTCCGGCCCGATTCTGTATGACGGACTCGATCGCCTCCACTTCGCAGGCGAGTACACCTCGTACGCCTTCATCGGCTACATGGAAGGTGCGTTGGCCTCCGGCGTGCGGGTCGCTCGTCAAATCGCTGGGGAGATCTAATCAGCCTTGCCGTCTCCCCCCCGCCTCATCTGCTTTGACCTGGGAGGAGTCATCGTGCGTATCTGCCGCTCCTGGTCCGAGGGCTGCGCCGCCGCTGGACTTCCGTGCCATGGTGACCTCCATTGGGAAGACGTATTTGCGGCGCGGCGCGAGATCGGTCGTCTCTACTCTGTGGGCAGAATCACCACGGACGAATGGTGCTCATCGCTCGCTTCTGCTCTGCACAGTGTCTACAGCCCTGCGGAGGTTTGGCGCATCAATCAAGCCTGGCTTCTCGGCGAGTATCCAGGCGTTTCGGATCTCATATCCCGCATCCACGCCGCCGGCGTCGAGACCGCATGCCTCTCCAACACCAATGATGGGCACTGGAACCTGATGTTGCGCGGGTCTGATCGCCATGGCGCTCCGGCCGGCCCTGTCTGCTTCCCAGCAGTTCAGTCCATTCGCACATTGCATGCCTCCCATCTGCTCGGTGTCGCGAAGCCTGATCCGGCTATCTACCGTGCCTTCGAAGCGCGCACTGGTTTTGCCGGCCCCGAAATCATTTTTTTTGACGACCTCCAGGAGAATGTCGACGCCGCCGCAGCACTCAATTGGCGCACCGGTCTCATCGATCACACCGGCGACACAGCTGCTCAGATGGCCCGCACTCTTGCCGCCCACGCGGTCCCGGGGTTCTGACGTTTAGGAATCCAACCGATCCGCAAACACACAACGCTCCGCCGCCCACGCCCGAAGAACAGCAATTCTTTCTGCCATGACAACACTCAGTGGTCGTGTCGACTCAATCGCCTGCAGAATATGTCTCGTGGCCAACGGCGCGTTCTGCTCGAAGGCCGCATAGAGCCCATCGACGACCGCTTGCTCGATTTCAGCTCCGCTGAAGCCTGCGGTAGCGATCACCATCTCATCAACGGCAAAGTCCCGGGTGCGCCGCCTCCGTTTCTCCAGGTGGATTTCAAAGATCCTGTGCCGCGCCGCTGCGTTTGGAAGATCAACAAAGAACACTTCGTCGAACCTTCCTTTCCGCAGAAGTTCTGGCGGCAGCCGTTGGACATCATTCGCCGTCGCGACCAGAAAAACTTCCGACTTCCTGTCGTTCATCCACCCGAGCATCGTTCCAAAGACCCGTTGGCTTACGCCCCCATCTATCGAATCGGCGCCTGCGGACGCGAAAGCCTTCTCGATTTCA
The DNA here is from genome assembly GCA_044229655.1 of Phycisphaerales bacterium. Taxonomy (GTDB): domain Bacteria; phylum Planctomycetota; class Phycisphaerae; order Phycisphaerales; family UBA5793; genus JBGASM01. Next base: position 51,849 of record JBGASM010000008.1, read on the forward strand.
TCAATCCAGAGTATGCACGGCGCTGCGGCATCCGCCTGTTTCAGGGATTCACGAAGATTCGATTCCGTTGCCCCGATGTACTTGTTGTAGAGCGCACCCGCATCCAGCTTCATGAGCGGACGCCTCCACTCCCCTGCGATCAGGCGCGCACTCAGACTTTTCCCGGTTCCAGGCACCCCAAGCAACAACACTCCCTTTGGTGACTGAAGGCCGAATTGCTGTGCTTTGGCGGAGAAGGACTTTCGCCGCTGGCGCAGCCACCTCTTGAGTTCCTCCAAACCGCCGAGGCTCCCCAGGTCCTCGTCTGTTGCGACCCGTTCGAGCTTCCCCAGAGTCGCCGCCGCGCTGCGCTTGAATTCCAAAATTGACTCTGCATCGGCATCATGGAGCCGCTGGTCCTTCAAAATCGCCTGCCGTACCGCGCGTTCAGCCTGCTCCTCCGTGAGTCCAGCCAGCGCACCAACGATCCGCGCCATCCCTTCTCGCGACAGGTCCGCACTCACCTTCGGATTCGCGTCGGCTGCATTCTTGTAGACACGCCGAACGACCCGTTCGAGGTGTGTCGAGTCAGGCAGCGCGAACTCATAGCGCGTCGCGAGCGACTCAAGCTCCATCGGAATGTCAAACGCAGGACTGACAAGAATCAGCGCGCTGTCGTTCAGCCGTGCCTGCTCAGCCGCCTCGCGAACGGCGCGACACACCTCCGGCTCCTTCAGCCGAGAGTGCAGATCGACCAGCACTGCGACCCAGTGCTCACCCGCCAGCAAAAGTTGCGACAGCGCATGAACAGGCTGAGTCGTGTTCTCCCGCTCGGTGTGATCACGCATTTCGTTTGCGACCACCATGAGCCCCCGCATCGACGACCACGCATAGCAAACGCGCCCATCGTTCTTGGCCATGTCGATCACTGCTTTGCCGAGGCGACGCTCTTCAGCCGTCTCCACCAGGATCAGGCCGTGCCCCGCCCGGATGAGCAGCAGCAATTCTTCTGCGGGCGTTCGCTCCAGATCGTACTCGCTGCCGCTGTCTGTTTCGGCCACGGGACATGCTCCTCGCCAGTGTCGCTCAACCGCCTCGCCGGCTGTACCGCTTGTGCCGATCGCAGCGGTCCGGCCAAACATTATCACACGTAACAGGTGGGGCTTTGTGGAACATGTGTGCCATGTGTCGAATTTCATTATTCGCGGCGCCACTTTCTCTGAGCTGGCGCCTGACCTCACGCTGACGCATATTCGATGTACTGGAGTGATGCGGCTCACGCACTCCAATCTCGGACCTGTAACCCAAACGCCGTCGTCGAGCCGCCGCGCCTTCACTCTCCTCGAGGCGCTCATCGCCTGCGTCATCCTTCTAATGGCAGTAATGGCCTGCACCATGGCGATCCATGCGGGCCGGCAGTATTCGCTGTTCGGCCAGGATCAGGTCAACGCCACCCTTGCGGCCGATGCGCTTCTCTCCGAAATTCTTGCCGCCCCATATGCCGACATTCCCGGGTACGACGACCTTGAAGACACACCAGGCTCCCTCGCGACCCCCGCCGGAGTTGCGTATCCGACCACCTACAACCGTATCGGTCGCCGCGCTCAGGTTGCCTCCGCCACCCAATCCATTCCCAACATCGGGGTGATCCAGGGGTACGACGTTCTCGTTGTTGGCTTCAACGTTGATGGTGAGATTCTCTGCACGCTCAAACGCTTTGTGCCTGCTTCCTGACACATGCTCAGCGATGTCGCTCCGACACTTGCCATCCTCCGCCATTCGTTCACACGCGTTGACCACGCGCAGAGCGCTGACGTTGCTTGAACTTCTGATCGCGCTTTCGATCACGGCCATCGTCGCCGGGGCCACCTCGGCCATGATCACTGCGTTCATCCGCGCTACCGAAGCCGATAAGTCATGGCGCGAGGCGCTGATTCGGGCGCAGGCAGTTAACGCTCGCCTCGCGTCGTACATTTCACCCGCCCGTTGCACGCTTGATGTCGCAACTGACGGATGTGCTCTCTGGCTCGATGACCCGAATTCTTCTACCACAGTCAACGCCACCGAGATCCGCTGGATCACGCTCGACTCCGCTACAGGCACTCTCATTGCTGAGATGGTGAAGTTTCCTGCCGAGTGGGACCAGGCCAAGCGCGACGCCTATGACACCGCTTATCCCAAGACCTCGGATTGGTGGACAGTGCGCAAACAGTTTGTGGAACTGGATCTCGTTACCGCAACGCCCCTCTGTGACGAAGTCTCCGCCCTTGCCATCGAAGCCGGCCCTGATACTGAGCATGCCGACACACTCCTGACCTTCACCCTGACCTTGAGCGACTTTGCCGGCGCCCAAGTCGTCATCATCTCCGCCAGCGTCCACGAATTCATGGAGCCTACCTCATGATGTACCGCTCTGCTTCACATTTCAAACTGTCGTCGCGCTGCCTTCCGCCCCTGGGTATCGTGCCGCGCCGCGGACTTGCCGCACTCATCACACTTGTCGCCGTGTCGGTCATCACCGTGGGCTCTGTTGCTTACCTTGCCGCCCGGGCCGCTGCGCCCGCCGCATCCCAGCAGGTTGCTGACGCCGCCGCCGCGCGCGCCAACGCCGATACTGGTATCGAACTTGCCACCGCCATCATGAAACTCCCCTCGGTCGACTGGCGCACGAAACACACGGCTGGTGTGCTTGTCCAGGACTACAACTACGGGGGCGGAACGCTCACCATAAAGGTCGCCGGCCCTGATGGGGCGCCCCCCACTTCCACGACCGAAAACGTCACCATTACTGCCACCGGCACAACGAATGGCGTCGACCAGGTTGCCGAGGCCCAGGTGTACGCGCCTGTGGTCGACACTCGTGTTGATGTTGATCTCAGCGAGTTCGCCATCTTTGGTGCGGCAGGCATTACGATCGCCGACTCGACCATTCAGCCATGGTTGGCGGCTCCAACCTCGGAAATGAACCTGCCGATTTACCTCGGAACCAATTCCACGTCTGCAGCCGCAGTACGCTTGAATGCGGGGGCTCGCGTTTGTGACGCGAAATTCGTCAGTCGGGGCGATGCGTCTGCCGCACTCATAAGCGACGCCAGCGGCACATCGTTGCGGCTCACGACCTATGTGGCGACAAACAACCAGTCTCTGCCGATTCCAAACTCCCCCACCCCTTCCAGCACGGGCTACACCGCCACCGTTCCCCTCGCCCCGAGCCTGACTGGCGGCGGCACGACCACCCGGATGGGCACCTTTCGCTCCTCATCGGTCACCATGTCGAATCGGTCAGTTCTTGTGATTGGCGGCACTCCCGGCGGGTACGCGGTGACGGGAAATGTCTCCCTCGATACCGCATCTCGCATTGAAGTCACAGGCATCGCCGACATCATTATCCTTGGCAACCTCTCCATCTCGAACGGCGCCGGCATTTATTTGACCCCGGGAGCATCCGCCCGCGTATACGTCAGAGGCAGCATCACAGTCGACGGCGGCCGCTTGGGCATCGGCAAGGATTACGCGGCTCTAACCGACTCTGAACTCGCTCAAGGCGGTGTCTACGCCGACCCCTCCAAGTTCATGCTCTACAGTGATCCGGCAGGTGCAGCGACGACGTGGACATTTCGAAACAACTCGGTCGTCCAGGCCTGTGTGTATGCCCCGCAAAACGCTGTCGGCTTTGACACCAACGCCCGTCTGTTCGGCAATCTCGTTTGCAACCAAGCCCAATTCCAGGGCCGATCGGCGCTGCTGTACGACCCGGCCCTCAACGTCAACCGGGGCTACACGAATCCCCAGACTGTCCTGTACAGCGCGTTACGAGTGCTGAACTCCACGGTGACCTCTTTGGTCACCGCGCTCGACTCAACAACGGTGACTCTCGTCAAGAGCACTGCCAATCTGACTCCCATCAACACCTCGACCCGAGAAGTTAGAGTTCGCTCCATAAAACGTTTGGGAATGAAACTCGCCCTCGACTCAGATGATGCGTCGACCCATTACCTGGGCAACTGAAAGACAGTCATGTGCAAAGGCCTCTACTTTTTCTGCCCGAGACCGCGCGCAAACCAAGTTAGGCGTGCTTTCACCTTTGTCGAACTCATGGTCGTTGTCACGATTCTGGCCATCGCAACCCTGCTCACCGGGCCCCTGCTGTCCACGACCGATGCGTCCTATGTCGAGACTGCCGCGGTACTCTTCGCTGGTGACGTCGACTTCGCCCAGTCTACCGCCATCAGCAGTCCCGAGGAGTCCATAGTTGTCCGTTTTGACGGCGGCATGTCCCGGTGGTGGGTCGCCGCCCAATCTGCTCCCGAGATCCCCCTCAAACACGCCTACAGCGAAGAGACGTATGACACCACCCTTGGAGAGGGAGCGGCATATGCGGCCTCAGGAGTTACCTTTGCACTTTCAAATGTAACCGACAGCCGAGTTTCGTTCAATGCCTTTGGCCAGTTGGACCAGGACACCGACCCCTCCATCACATTTGTCAAGGGCTCCTGCAGTCTGACCCTCGTCATCGATGCGGATCTCGGATTCACATCCGAGGCAGCCAATTGAGCCGCTTTCCGATCAGGTATCTGCCATCAGGCCCCTGCTTGCGCGTCTAACCTTCTGCAGAGTACCCCTACCCGCCGGTCGATTAACCGATCAAGGCGACTATGGGTACGGAAGCGTGAGTTCGGAGACTGAGTTTTCATGAGCGGGATAGTTCGCCAACTAGAAACCATCCGGCGCTTGGCACGCACACTGCTGCTTGCCCAGCGCGTCAGCCTTATTTTCGCGGTTGCGCTCGCGGCTATTCTCGTTGGCGCGGGGCTTGACTACGTCATTCGTTTCCCATCCGGTCCGCGTGTCTTCGGGCTGGGAATTGCCATATTTATCCTTGCAATTGTCTTATGGCGCTACCTGGTGCCCGCCTTTCGTTTCCGGCCAACCCTTTCGGACATTGCCTTGCGCATTGAGTCCGATCCCCGCCGCGCTGACATCCTCTCGGGTTACCTCGCTTCTGCTCTTGAATTTGCACAGACCGGTCAGACCGAGTCCTCTCCGCTGGCAGCTCGCATGGCCGCGGAGACGCAGCGTCGCCTCGATCAGTCGCCCCTGCGCGGTTCATTGACGCCACGGCGCGCGCTCCTTTCGTTCACCTCCGCCGGTCTGATTACGCTCGCTGCTGCAAGCTTTCTCACCGTCGCGCCGGAGACCACACTCATCGGCCTGCAGCGCATTCTCCTTCCATGGACTGGGGCCGCATGGCCGAGCCTGACTCACATCATCAGCGATACTTCAAGCGCGGTCCATCCGATCGGGACCGCACTCCCGCTCCGCGCCCGCGTCACGCTCGGGTATGACGCGGCAATGCGTGTCGAAGCGCGATACCGCTTCCATGAGGAGGGAGTCCCAGGGCCCTGGCAATCCGTTTTTCTCACCGCGCAATCCGACACGTCGTTCGAACGCCTCATTGAACCGTCGGGCCAAGCTGTCGAGGTCACGTTCAGGACCTTTGACGACCAGACTGAAGTGCAACTTATCCGACTGGCCGTCCAACCGTCAATTGCGGCTGTATCGGTCTCAGTGATCCCACCGACCTATGCCGCTGCGACGATTCCAGCGGTCACCGCTGACCTTGGCGACGGTGCCAGTCCAGGCGGACGGTCGACTGACCCGATCTTGGAAGGGTCGGAGATTGCGCTGACCTTCAAATTCAACAAGCCGCTCCCTGTCCCGCAGTCGCAGTCAGAATCACTTGACTTGCTCGGACTTGTTGACCCGTCCACCGCACCGAACATCAGCTTTGACTGGCTCGACGGCAAACCCGATGCCGAGAATCCGAGCCAATCTCTGTCCGCGTCGTGCCGCCTTCGGTGGCTCGCGAAATCTACCACGCAATTCATGCCTCGGTTGGTTGATCAATACGGCCTTACCTCACCTCACGACGCGGCATTCAGCATCACGATCGTCCCCGACGAACCACCGGCGGCGGTGATGGTGTCGCCTCTGGGAGATGAGTCGGTTCTGCCTACGGCGCACGTCGAAGTCGCAGCCGAGGGCCATGACGACGTAGCCCTTTCGCAACTATCTCTCCAGGCATCCCACTTCTCACCAACATCGGCCTCGCTCTCACCAAGTCCCTCGATGGATGGGCCGGGCGCAACAGCACCGCTCAATCTCGTCGCTGACCGAAGCCTTGTATCGAAGCCTACCACCGCCCCCTTATTCAAGCTTGAGACCTCGCTGGATCTCAACACATTTGAAGTCCACCCAGGTGATGTACTTGAGGTTCGCGCGTTGGCCGCGGACAGTTTTGCGCTCAACGGACGTAGCCATGATCCCGTCGCGTCAATTGCGCGCCGACTGACCATTATTTCCGAAGCCCAGTTTGCCGAGTCGGTGTTGAAGGACCTCGCAGGAATTCGCGATTCGGCTATACGCGCCAGTTCCGACCAAGGATCGCTGCGGCAGCTTGCGGGCACAGCCGTCGCTCCGGAATCGCTCCAAGGCGCAATGCGCGAACAAGCACGCCTAGGGCTGCGCATCGACCGAATCCGCGACGCCCTCGCACGAGTCGACCAGCGGATTGCTCGGAACGGTTTTGATGATTCAAACCTTACGGAGAAGGTCCGACGCGGTACGTCGCTGATCAATCAGGCGGGAGCCGCCTCCAATTTTTCCATCGACTCCCTTCTCAACTTGACGAATGCACTGGCTGATCCCGAGGCCGGGCCGGCACAGCTGGAAGCAGCGCGGACGGCAGCTCAACAGAACCAGGACGCGGTGCGATCCCAGATCGACGATCTGATTTCGCTGCTGAGCGTGGATGAGGATTCATGGGTTATCCGGCGACAGGTTGAAAAACTCCTTGAAACGCAGAGCAAGACAGCACAAGAGACCCGTGCGGCCACGGATTCCATGAGAGGCAAGACCGTGCAGGAACTCTCTTCCGCGGAACGGCAGAGACTCGATGACATAGCCGCCGAGCAGGACGAGATCGCCCGCCAGACAGACGATACGGTGCGCGACATGCGCGATGCAGCCGATCGGCTGCGCCAGTCCAATCCCAGTCTTTCTGATGCACTCGAAGAGGCAGCCCGGCAAGCGCAGCAGCAAAGCCTCTCGTCTCGAATGCAGGAAGCCGCGTCTGACGTGCGGGAGAACCGCGGGCAACGAGCGAACCAGGGTCAGCAGTCGGCACAGGAGACCCTGAAGGACATGCTCACCCGTCTCGAGCGGGTTGAGCGTGACCAGGCGCAGAAGCTCAATCGCCAACTCGACAGCATCATTGCGTCGCTCGAAGTTCTCGTCGCCGCACAGCGCGCACACCTTGAGTCTGTTGGTGCGCCTCAGGCCGCGCCCTCGGTGCTCGCCGAGAGCCTCATTCGAATCAACACCAATTCTCTATCCGTTCGCGACCAGATCAGTGCGGCAGGTTCCGAACTGCAGCAGGTCGCCAAACTCGTCGGGGAGGCGGCCGAGGCGCAGTCGTTGGCCATCGGTTTTCTGCGGGCTGATCGGCCTGACCTCGTGGCTGCCACGGATGCCGAGCGCCACAGTTTCGATAGACTCACTCAGGCCCTCGATCTGGCGCGAAAGCTTCAGGAAAACCTGCAACGTCAGGAGTCCCAAAAGAAGCGCGCAGAGCTTTTGGCCGCTTACAGAGCGATCCAACGGAGCCAACTTGACGTCGCCGATCAAACCGGGCCGCTCGACGCCGGGAGACCTTTGGACCGCAGGGAACAGGCCGCGGCACGTCGAATTGCTGACGCCCAGGACGCCATCCGGGCGGACGCGAACACGCTTATGGCCGACACCCTTGGCCTTTCCGACGCCTTGGTATTCAAGGCGGGCCATGATCTCATAGACGAACTGTCACAGACAATCGCACAGTCGCTGCGCAATTCACGTGCGGACTCCACGGTGCGGGGCGGTCAGGGGGAAATTGTCGACATCCTGACTGCATTTATCGATGCGCTGGAGGAGCAGCAGGATCAGGCGGAGGAATTCGAGCGCGCAGGTGAAGGCGGGGGTGGTGGAAGCGGTGCGGGAAGTGGCGGACAGCATGATGACCAGCTTCTTCCCCCAATGACGCAACTGAAGGCCCTGCGCTCAATGCAAGACGCCTTGTACCGCGCCACTCGCCGCCTGGATGAAGCCCAAGGTTTGACCCCCGAGTCACGCCGAGCGCAAGTCGATGCCCTCGGACGCTCGCAAACGCGTCTGGCCGACCTCACACGCCAGCTGATCGAAGAAGTCGGCAAGCAGCAGAACCATGGTGGCATGCCATTGCCGCCGGAGAATGATGGTTCGCCTTCCGAATCTCCGCAGGAGCACCAGCGATGAGCACTTCGCGCGCACTGGCCTTGGCATTGGTAGTGACGTGCCACGGGCACCTCGCCATGCACTGCGGCGCACAGGATTCGACGGCGGGGAGTTCAGAACCTCCACGGCAGCCCGCGCTGGATGAACTTCTGGGGTTGTCGCCCGAGTCGACCACTCCCATTGCAGAAACCTCGACTCCGACCGATCTCTCGCAGCCCGGAGAGCCGGATCCCCAGGATCCCTCAGCGCTTATGCAAGCAGCGCTTGCTTCGATGCGCTCGTCGGCGACACTTCTTGAGCAGCAGCACGATCCGGGCCTTGCTGCCCAGCGTTCCCAAGCCGACACGCTGCGACATCTCGATGCCTTGATCGCCCTTGCGAAGAGAAACCGGAGCCAATCGCAGCAACAGCAGCAGCAACAACAAGACCAGCAACGCCAGAGCGGCCAGCAGCAACAACAGCAATCGGCAAGCAGCCAGTCCAACTCTGACAATCAGGGGGTCGATGCGCGGCCATCACTGCAACAGCCCGATCTCAGCGGCGACATTCACGAGACCGGCACGGAGTGGGGCGGGCTGCCGCCGCGGATCCGGGACATGCTGCTGCAAGGACGCGGCGAGAACGCCTCTGCGCTGTACCGTGAACTGACCGAGCGGTATTACCGCCGTCTGGCCGAAGATGCATCCGAGCGCCGTCAGTAGGCGTTAACTGGCTGATAGCTCCAGTCGATCCGGTTATCGGCATCTCAATTCCCAGGAAAATCGTCCGCGCAAAGTCGACCCGCCATAACGCTCGGCAGCATTGGACGCCCTGCGACGAAATTCGCCAATTCGATGTGGGAACGCTCAGGCTGCGTTCTTGCCACGGGCATTGCCCACAGCCTGCGCGCCCTCGATCATCAATTCGGCTACGGTATTGAGCGCCCACGCCCAGTCCTGCTCCAGGATCTGGTTCCAATGGCTTCCAGCAGTCTTCGCCATCGCCTCAAGCATGACATCTCGCACGATGGGATAGTGCTCTTCCCTCGTCCCGTATCTCACGTGCCGGGCGCCCATTTCTTTGAGTGTCTTTGCCAATGTTTCAGGATTGCGGACGTTTGCAACCACGAACGCAAGTGCGCCCACCAACTTGCCCTTCTGGCCATCAAGATCCGCGGGGAACATGCCGCGGACTTGGGGGTACTGGGCAAACAAGTGGTCGTAGAAGGTGTCGACTAACGCCGCCGCCTTCGGCTTGAGAAGGTTGAATGAACTCTCAATTCGGTCCAAACGCGCAGTATCAGTCATTGGAGATCCCTTGATACGGACACAGAATGCCTCCACCATGCGGCGGAGACACATAACGCCTGACTGCGATGTGCATCGTCCGACCTACGGCACACCCATGAAAATGGACCCAAATGGAATTCTCGGACGGAGGATAATTGCGTCTGATTCTCAATTGGCAGACGCCCGGCCACATTGCAGTAACCAGCAATTACGCTTGCGCGTGGAATAAACGACACTTTCGAATGCTTCAGCACTACGATTTCTCAGTGGTGCAGCACCCCTGTCGCTCGATTTGCGGCATGACAAATTGCGCCGATCGGCAGCTTCCAAACACAAAGAGGAGAGTAGAACATGCAGAGGATGACCCTGTGGTCGATGATGGCACTGTCGTCGCTTGCTGCCGCTTCGGCGCGGGCAGGCTGGACACCGCTCAACACCGGCCACCAGCCGCCGGCGCGTATGTACGGCTACATGCTGCTGATGGATGGTCGAGTCCTGTGCAACGAATGCGATGCAAGCCTGCTGAGCACGGTGCGTTGGTGGACTCTCACGCCGGATGCAACCGGTTCATATGTGAATGGAACCTGGGCCCGAGTCGGCGATGCGACTTGGACTCACCTTTACTTCGCATCCTGCATCACCCCGGACGGCCGGGTGCTCATCGCCGGTGGCGAATACAGCACGGGCGGGTCGGAGACGAACAAGTGCGAGATTTTCGATCCGATCAACAACACTTGGTCCTCGGTCAATCCTCCCACCGGCTGGGGAAACATCGGTGACGCACCGTGCGCGACGCTGCCTGACGGCCGCATGATCATGGGCGATATCTTCAGCAATCGGGTGGCTCTCTTCAATCCAGCCACCAATACATGGACCGCCGCACCCAACAAACTCAACTCGCGGACAACCGAAGAGACTTGGGTGCTTCTGGCCGATGGAACGATTGGTACGTGGGACTGCTTCGGCCACCCCGGCAGCGAGCGGTACCTTCCCACGACAAACCAGTGGATTAGTTGCGGCAATACGGTCGGTGACCTGGTTCTGCCGAATTCGTTCGAGACTGGTGCTGGAATTATTCTGCCTGACGGACGGCTCTTCGCCATGGGCGGTCCGCCGCGCTCAGGTCTATACACCTGCCCCCCGGTAGTGAACCAACCCGGTACTTGGGCTGCCGGTCCTGCTCCTGCCAACATTAACGGCGTGACCATCGGCCAGGAAGACGGCCCCGGAGCCCTCACGCCGGACGGCAAGGTGCTTCTCCCGCTCGGTCGTGTTTCGGCAGGCGGTGGTGAGTTCTTCTCCCCGACGTACTTCCACGAGTACAACGGCACGTCAATTGCCCGCATCACTGACCCGCCCGGCGCCTCTGGGCCGCCCTATGTCAGTCGCCTGACCTTGCTTCCCACGGGCGAGATTCTCTGGACCTCCGGCAGCACTTCCGCCTATGTCTACACCAACGGCGGTACCGCCAACCCCGCATGGAAACCGACGATCACCGATGTTGAAACGTTCTTGGAAAAGGGCGCCTCGTACGCCTTCTACGGCACGCAGCTCAATGGCCTCTCCAACGGCGCGTCGTACGGCGATGAGTACGATCCTGCGACGAACTACCCGCTTGTTCGAGTGACGAGCAATTCGGGTGCCGTCGCCTACCTTCGCACCTTTAACCCCAGTACCCGCGCTATCCAAACTGGCGCCACCGTGACCTCTTCAAACTTCGCGGTTCCCTCAAACCTCGCTGCCGGGTCTTACGGCCTCCGCGCCGTTGCCAATGGCATTGCGTCGGATCCGATTACTGTGAATGTCATGAATGCGTTCCAGCCCTCCAACGGCTCACTCCAGAGGGGCCAGCTGGTTTCAGGAAACCTCAACAACGTCAAGACGAGTGACAACCTTTACGTCACGGTGAAAAACGTGCTTGCACAGGGTGAGCCTTCCATCCAAGTCACAGTCAAGGCCTCCACCACCCAACTGAACGCATCGAGCCTTGCGATCTCCATTGAAGACTCTGTCACGACGACCGGAGTCGTCCGTTCAATTGAAGTTCTCAACGTTCAAACAGGCCAGTATGAGCTGCTGGACAGTTCCGGTGCGGCAACCAGCGACGCCGTCACGGTGGCGGGCGCGGCGGGCAACGTCACTCGCTTCATCAATCAAACAACGGGGCTTGTGACAACTCGACTCACCTACACCCAGACCAATGCACCGCTGAACTACCAGGCGAAATTTGACCGTTTCGCGCTGCTCACGAATTGAGAACTGGACGTGCCCGTCCCAGAAGTAGAGTTCCTAGGCCCATGCAACGGCATGGGCCTTTTCTTTTAATCCGCTCACGCTGGTGGCGGCGCTCCCGCGCACGGTCGCAGGCACAGGATCTTTGACCCACCTTATTTCAGGGGAAAATTCGGGATATCGATCCCAGTTTCAGAGGTTTTTTCTTGACTGGAGCGGGTTTCCGTGGCATAGTCCACCAGTCTCTAACCCGTTCGGGTTGTGTTTTTTACGGTTCTGATCATTCTGAACCAAAAACTAGATCAGGAAGTGCCGCATGAACTCTAACTCCCTGCGCGCCGTTGTTGGCCCCGGTCACTCACGCCGCGGGTTCACGCTGGTGGAGCTGCTGGTCGTCATCGCCATTATCGCGCTGCTCATCGGCCTGTTGCTGCCGGCGCTGGGTCGCGCACGAGCATCAGCGCGCACCATTCAGTGCTTGAACAATCTTCATCAGATCGCGATTGCCAACGAGTCATATGCTCAGGACAACAATGAAGCGATCCCACTGGTCGCCAAGGCACGCCTTCACCTATGGAAGAACTTCTCCCACGGCGGCCGGTATCCGATCCCGGAGAGCACGATGCTGCGTGCCGAGACGCCTCCGCCGTACAAGCGTCCGCTCAATCCGTACGCCCAGCCTGGCGTGGGCACCGGTTTCGGAAGCACCATTTCGGAATTGGAGAAACGCGACAAGTTTAATTTCCCGATCTTCCAGTGCCCGGAGGACATTTACAACTGGCAAGAAAATTACGAGACGACCGAGGAAGTCAACCCGGCGCTCGGCACGTACTGGGCAGTTGGAACGTCGTACTTCTACAACGACATATGGACCATCACGAAGAAGCATGGCTTCGAGTACTTCGATTATGGCGATGCGGTCGACAACATCGAGGCGCTCAAGCTCATTCGCCTGGCACGCATGAAGTATGCGAGTCGGCTCATTTCATTCTTTGACGATCCGGCGGATTTTTCGCTCGGCAAACGCGTATCGGTCGATCCGGCCTACACCCATCACGGGACTCGGGATCAACACGCGATGGCGTTCTTTGATGGTCACGCCGTGCTGCAGCAGCTGGCAAAGACGGGCACCGACGAAATGAAGCCCGTCACTCCGTCATACACGATTCTGTTTGAAGAGCAATTGCACAAAAATAATGGGTTTTGACGCCAACTAGGCCGAGCAAATTCGCTACCTCGGCTGATTGCATTGCCGTGCTGAACCGGCAATGACAGGCAGTTGAGTGTCTGCGTTTGCGCCGCACCTGCCCGAATCATTGCCGCCACCGCATACAAGGTGATCGGCAACGTCACCCCAGCGTACATAGGCGTCGACATACGAGTGCGGGCAGTCCGAGGGCAATGTACGCCCCTGCACCTGACAAAAGACTGGCAGTCCATGTAAGGGCCGGGCTACCGGGGGGCAGTATTGATCCTGCATTTCGCTCATGGCGTAGTCCGCAAGCTTCATTTCTGATTCGAACCCGCCTTCGGCCGGATTGACGCGGCCTTCACGGCGAATGCTGTCCGGTTCTTTGAATTTCCTCACAGCCACGAACGTGACGGATTGCAGTACAGAACACAGCGCGAAAATTCGATGACGTGCATGCGGGCGTGGCAGTACCACTCACCAGCGGGAACGCAAATCCCATGACGACGCAGATGACGCCGGCGCGCCCGGCGGATGTGTCCGGGCCCGCGGGACCCAGGGTCATGCAACAGCTGATCAACGATAAGCTGATCCCTGAGGAGACCGGAAGAAACATCGCAGGTAACTCGCGCAGCAGGTCATTGGATCTGGGTTGTAGCCGTTGTCGTCGAGAAACAAAACGATGCTGCGGCAAGGGGGCTTGCTACAGTCGTGGCTGGGCCAGTGGGAAACGCGATACCGAAGGAGCAAGCTGCATTGTGGAGTAAAGACCTGACCGATGCGCTGTGGCTCTCGATGGCCGTGGCGGCGAGCGCGACTGCGTTCGCACTCCTTCTTGCGCTGCCCATCGGCTTTATCCTGGCCAAGTGGAAGCACCCGCTCGCAGGCGTTTTGGAAACCGCGGCATTGCTTCCGCTGCTTCTCCCACCGACGGTCGTGGGGTATGTGCTGCTAGTGATATTTGGGGCCCGCGGAATCGTCGGCGGCTTTCTGAACGATTTCGGATTGCCCGTGCTCTTCACGTGGCGAGGGGCGGTGATTGCGGCGACGACAGTGGCCTTGCCCCTTGCGATCCTGCCGATCAAGGGAGCCATTGCAAGCATCGATCGCGATTACGAGGACATTGCAGCGACACTTGGCTATGGAAAGTGGGCCACCTTGTGGCATGTGCACCTGCCTCTGGCGCGACAAGGGATCGCCGCCGGGGCGATCTTGGCGTTCGCGCGGTCGCTGGGAGAGTTTGGAGCAACATTGATGGTGTGCGGCCTGATTCCGGGGCGGACCATGACACTTTCACTTTCGATCTACAACGACTACGTGACCGGCAAGGGCCCCGAGGCGTTTGGGGCTGTTCTTGTGCTGACGGCTGCCGCGGCTCTGGCGATTGCCATTCAACGACGCGGAATGATGCGTGCGGACGTGTAACTCGCTCACGACCTGCGGGGAACCAGCCGATTCCTAGAATCAGGACGACGATTCGTGTCACTCCTTATCGGAACAGGAAAGTCATGCTCAACGCAGGCCAGGCGAACATAAGGTCATTTCGGGTGGTTCCATCCCTTCCCGAGCCTCTCAAGCCGCTCCTCGAGATTGCTCGAAACGTCTGGTGGACCTGGAATCCGGAGGCAGTGACGCTGTTCACGCGGCTCGACCCCGAACTTTGGACGGCGTGTCATCACAACCCGATCAAGATGCTTGGCTATATGAGCCAGGAACGACTCGAGCAGTTTTCACGTGATGAGTCGTACCTACACGAGATCTACCGGGTCTACAGCGGTTTGCACCACCACTTGACCAGGCAGTCGTGGTTTGACAATCGGTTTCCTGACGCAAAAGACGCATTGGTGGCGTATTTTTCCGCAGAGTTCGGCCTGACCGAGTGTTTCCAGATTTACAGCGGCGGCCTGGGAGTCCTGGCTGGCGATCACCTGAAATCGGCGAGCGAATTGGGAGTACCGCTGGTCGGCGTTGGTCTGCTTTACCAACACGGGTACTTCCAGCAGTATCTCAATACAGACGGCTGGCAGCAGGAGACGTACCCGGACTTGGATGTGCCGAATCAGGCGTTGGAGCGTGTTCGAGACAACGCCGGGCGAATTGCTCAGGTTTCGGTGCGAATGCCGGGCCGGGACGTCGCGGTCGGCGTGTGGCGGATGATGGTCGGGCGCGTTCGCCTGTTCCTTCTAGACACTAATTTGCGGGAAAATCGGGCGGAAGATCGGCAAATTACGCGCAATCTCTACGGCGGTGACGTCGAGACGCGAATTCAGCAGGAGATCATCCTTGGAATCGGCGGCATTCGCGCCTTGGCGGCCATGGGAATCCGGCCGAGCGTGTGCCATATCAACGAGGGGCATGCAGCGTTCCTGGCTTTGGAGCGGATGCGGCAGCTCATCCAGGAAAAAGGGCTGAACTTTGAGGAAGCTTTGGAGCAATGCAAGACAAGCCATGTTTTCACCACGCACACGCCCGTCCCGGCGGGAATTGATCGGTTCCATCCGAACCTGATGGAGCAGTATTTCCGTGAAAAGGTTGGAAAACTCAACATCGACATGCAGACTTTGCTCTCGCTGGGGCGGGAAAACGGCCACAACAGCGATGAGTATTTCTCGATGGCGGTGCTGGCGATCCGCACGTGCTATGGCCGCAATGGCGTGTCGAAATTGCACGGCAACGTGAGCCGGCGAATGTGGAAGAGCATCTGGCCCGGCGTGCCGGAGGAGGAAGTGCCGATCACGCACGTGACGAACGGCGTCCACTCACGGTCGTGGCTGTCAAACGACATGTACCAGCTGTACAACCGCTATCTCGGGTACCGATGGCAGCATGATCCGACGGATTACAGCGTGTGGGAGCGGGTCGAAGACATTCCGGATGAGGAGATGTGGTCCGTGCACCTGCGCCGGAGGCGCCGCCTGATCATGTGGGTGCGCCAGCGCGTACGGGAGCAACTCGAGGCGCGTGGAGCGACGAGTGACCAGGTGGACAAGGCTTCGGCCGCATTGGATCCGGACGCGTTCACTATCGGATTCGCCCGGCGTTTTGCGACCTACAAGCGGGCGACACTCCTGCTGCGCGATCCGGAACGGCTGCTGCGGCTTCTCTCGAATCCGAACCGTCCCATCCAGATGGTGATTTCCGGCAAGAGTCACCCGGCAGACGGCGCGGGCAAGGAATTCATCAAGCAAATCGTGCACTTTGCCACCACGCAAGCAGGGAAGACGCTGGCGAACCGCATTGTTTTCCTCGAAAACTATGACATGAATGTCGCGCGCTATCTGGTGACGGGCTGCGACCTCTGGCTCAATACGCCACGCCGCGGCTTGGAGGCGTCGGGCACCAGCGGCATGAAGGCGGCGATCAACGGCGTGGTCAACTGTTCCATCCTCGACGGCTGGTGGGATGAGGCATATGAAGCGAAGGCAGGATTCGCGATTGGCCGGCGCGAGCAATATGCGAGCGAAGAGCAGGCGGACGAGATCGAGTCCAACAACCTCTTTGACCTGCTGGAAAACGCGATCCTGCCTGAGTTCTACGAACGCGATACCACCGGAGTACCCCGCCGATGGGTGGCGCGGATGAAGACGTCGATCAAATCCATCGCGCCGTTCTTCAACACGAATCGCATGGTCCAGGAGTACACGGAGAGTCTTTACGTGCCTTCGCATCGGCGAGCGACCGGGCTGGCTGCCGATGAGTTTTCAGAAGCTCGCGGACTGGCCCATCATCTTGGTCGCTACCGGATGTTCTGGCACCAGATCCGGATTGAATCCGTTAAGGCGGAGACGGCGACGCCGATTCCTGTGCGGCAAGGACTCGCGGTAGAGGCAGTGGTACATCTTGGCGATTTCAGCCCGGAAGAGGTGTCGGTGCAGCTCTATACGGGCTCGGTCAACGCAACCGGGGACCTGGTGAATGCGGAAATAATTGCCATGAATCATGTGGAATCCGCAGGCCAGGGTCGCCACAAGTTCGTCGGCAGAGTAGTGAGTCATCAATCGGGACGACGCGGCTTTTCCGTGCGGGTCATTCCTTCGGACGGGCGCTTGCCGACACCGATCATCCCGGGCCTGATCACATGGGACCAGGCGCGCAGCGCGCCAGGTGAGTCCGGCAGCAATACGGAGGATGAGCAAGCGGTGATGAGTGGATGAGGACGCCTTAGGGGGGATATGACTGCGGTGTGGAGCAGAATTTCGAAACATGTTCGTTGCGCAGGCACATTCCTTTCGGCAACAGGCAAGACTGGCAATCACTCTGGCTTGGGTTGCGGGTTACACCAATCTGCTGGCCATTGCCACCTGCGGACTGGCCGTGTCACATCTGAGCGGGACGGTAAGCACGCTCGGCCTCGATGCAATCTCGGGAATGTGGGGCACCGCGGGACTGGGCCTGGGGCTCTTTGTATGTTTCTTTCTCGGCGCCGGCCTTTCCTCGGTCTGCTCTGAGATCTCACGCAGACGGGGCTGGGAGTCAATCTACGTACTCCCGATGACCATCGAGGCAGCCCTCCTCTGCGCATTCGCGATCGGCGTGGAAATGCGCGAGCCTGCATCCCCGGCGGCCCAAGAGGGCGTGATGCGGATTGCCATGGCGTGTCTGGCGAGCGGAGCCATGGGACTGCAGAATGCCACGATCACCCGGATTTCCAGCGGTGTAGTGCGAACGACGCACATAACCGGCGTGGTCACTGACCTGGGACTTGAAACAGGGCAGATGCTGTGGTGGCTCTGGGATCGACGCGCGCTGCGCGGTCCGCGGGTCGTCGGGGCGTTTCGACGTTTTGGTAAGCACCCAACCACAGCGCGACTGGCGCTGCTGGCGTCCATCATCGGCAGTTTCATGACCGGCGCAGCGCTGGGTGCATGGGCATTTGAAGCGGCAGGTCGCCTGGCGATGTTTCCGCCG
Organism: Phycisphaerales bacterium; assembly: GCA_044229655.1. GTDB lineage: Bacteria > Planctomycetota > Phycisphaerae > Phycisphaerales > UBA5793 > JBGASM01. The sequence continues at coordinate 69,735 of JBGASM010000008.1, forward strand.
GTGATCTTCCTGCTATGGGTCATTTATCAGGATTTGAGCAGGCCGATTGCAGAACTTGAGGTTTCGACATTGACGGAAGGCTGGCGCGGAGTCGACTTGCCGCGAGAAGTTGCGGTTGTCCATCTGAAAATGCCTGCCAAAGAAGGCTCCAAGGCACACCGGATGCCGAATCTGCTGTTGTGGGCAGAGCGACTGTCTGCCGAAAAGAGGGTGGTCGTGCTCGATCTGTCGGATGTAGGTCTGATGCCGGCAAACAACGTGATCGAGTTGAAGCGGGTTGCGGAGGAGATGGCTCGCACGGGGCGCAGGCTGGTTGTGGCGGGGATCACCGCAGAGCAGTTCCGCGGTATGGAGGCGGCAGGGCCCCCGGGCACACTGACGCCCGACAACGTGTGTGCGGATGTCGAGCTGGCCGTCGCCCGCGCGATGGCACTGGCGGAAGAAGTGCGTAGGTTGGATTCTGCCGCATGAATCCAATGCGCCCGGCACGCATCACGCTCGACCGTCGGGTCTAGAGTAGAGGCGAACGGCATGGAGGTCTGCCCCTGAGCGAGCAAGGTATCCAACAAGGACTGGGTGAACTGCTGGCACCCGAGATTGAGGAGCTGATCGATCAGAAACTCAATCAGGAAGTGCGCCTTGCATTGTCAAATCTAATGGACCCGGAGGTGGCGGACGTACTGATCGCATTGCCGGCGCGCAGCATGGTCATTGCCTTCTGCTTGCTTCCGGCTGACCGCCAAGCTGACGTTTTCACCTTCTTACCTACGGATCAACATGACGAACTGCTGTCGGAGCTGAATAGCGAGCAACTGGGCGAGCTCTTCAACACCATGGACCCGGACGACCGCGCCGAGGTCTTTGAGGACATGCCGGCGCGTCTCGCATCGAAAATGCTGGGACTGCTTAAGCCGGAGGAGCGCGAACAGACCAAGGTGATGCTCACATATCCGGAGCAGAGCGTCGGGCGCATCATGACGCCCGATTTCCTGACCGTGCGACCCGACTGGACCGTCAAGATGGCTCTGGATCACGTACGCAAGTATGGGCGTGACGCGGAGAGCGTGGAAACGTTGTACGTGACGGACGAAAAGGGTCATTTGATGGACGACGTGCGGTTGCGAAACCTGCTGCTGGTTGACCCAAGCACCCCTATTCGAGGGCTCATGGATAATCAGTTCGTGGCCCTGCTCGTGACGGACGATCGGGAAAAGGCGGTTGATGCGATGCAGCGGTATGACCGCCCGGTGATTGCCGTACAAAATGCTGAAGGTCGCGTCGTCGGCATCGTGACGTTCGACGATGTGGCGGACGTGGCTCAGGAGGAAACCACCGAGGACATTCAGAAAATGGGCGGCATGGAGGCGCTGGAAGATCCGTACATGGCGACGTCCATGTGGAATCTCTTCCAGAAGCGCGGGAAGTGGCTGGCTGTGCTCTTTGTGGGCGAAATGTTTACCGCATCGGTGATGACGCGTTACGAAGACGTGGTTCACGCAAGCAAGATCCTGCCGCTGTTCCTCCCGCTCATCATCTCCAGCGGCGGGAACAGCGGGTCGCAGGCTTCGACACTCATCATCCGAGCGCTGGCGATCGGCGAGGTGAAGCTGTCCGATTGGCTGCGGGTCATGCGGCGCGAGCTGATCTGCGGGGCTCTACTGGGGCTGCTGCTGGGGACGATCGGCCTGATTCGGGTCAATCTCTGGCATCGCTTGGGATGGGCTGACTATTCCGACCACTATGAGCAGGTTGCGGTGATGGTGGGAGTATCGCTCGTCGGGGTCGTCCTATGGGGGACCATTGTGGGCGCGATGCTGCCGTTGTTGCTCCGGCGGCTGAAGGTCGATCCTGCAACGCTTTCGGCGCCGTTGGTGGCGACGCTCGTGGATGTGACCGGCTTGGTGATTTACTTTTCGGCCGCTATGGCGCTGCTGCGCGGCACCCTGCTTCCAGGGACCTAGGCGACATTGATTTCCAGCAGCTGATGAATGCGCTCGAGGAGCTTTTCGATATTGAAGGGCTTCTTGATGAAATCATCAGCGCCAGCCTTGAGAAGCGCATCGATCTCGGCGGGATTCACGACGCCGGAGACGAAAATGATCTTGGTGTCGGCCAGTTCCGATTTGCGGCGAATCTGCTCGCAAACGACGTTGCCGTTGATATCGGGGAGCATGTAATCAAGGATGATCAGATGCGGGCGGAAAGACTCCGTGAGCATACCCGCTTCATATCCGCCGGAAGCAGTTCTCAGTTCGAACTGCTCATCGCGTGAGAGAACATCAACGAATAGTTCGACAATGGTGGGGTCATCGTCGACGACGAGAATCCGGTGGCGCGTTTCGCTCAAGTTTTCGACTGGGATGTTGTTCTCGCGCATGAAGCGAACGAGTTCGGCGCGGGGTATGCGGCGGAACTTGGAGCCGGGGACACGGAAGCCGCCGAGACGGCCTGCATCGAAGCAACGGATAATTGTCTGCTGGCTCACCTTGCAGATGCGGGCAACTTCGCCGGTCGTAAACACGCGCTTGCCCGCGTAGTCGTCCGCGGCTGCCTCAACCGGCGCCTTGACGGACTTGGCCGCGATATCGGCATTGGATCCGGCCGGCGTCCCTGATTGGCCAGGTGAATTCATTCTTGCCCCCTCCGTGTCGATACATTGTCCCCAATTTGCCATGAGGATGGATCGGCGGTTCGGCGGGAACACTTGACAGTAATGCGGGCACAAGGCCGCTGAAGACGGATTGCGCCGTTTGGCGCGGCGGCGCAGCGCAGGAAATGCCGAGCCGCCAACTCACCGACCACTCACGGTCAATGGGACTGGCTGCGGCATCGGGTTGTAGTTGGGATTGAGGGCCAGATTGAGCGGCACTCGACGACCGCTTGGACCCGATGGGGGAATGCCATCTTTTTCGATGACGTGCTGGATCGCCATCACGCCTTCGATGAGGGCTTCAGGGCGCGGCGGGCATCCGGGCACATAAACATCCACTGGAATAAACTGGTCGATTCCCTGCACAACTGCGTAGGTGTCGAATACTCCGCCCGTGGACGCACACGCCCCCATCGAAATGACCCACTTGGGCTCGGTCATCTGGAGGTAGATTCGCTGGAGCACAGGGAGCATTTTGACGGCTACCCGGCCTGCGACGATCAGCAGATCGGCCTGCCGAGGGCTGAAGCGCATCACTTCCGCGCCGAAGCGGGCGAGGTCATAGCGGCTGGACGCGGTAGCCATCAACTCGATCCCGCAGCATGCGGTCGCAAACGGCATGGGCCAGATCGAGTGCTTGCGGCCCCAATTGATGACCTCCTGCAGTCGGGTGGTCAGAAACGTATCCGTTGGAAGTGCGGCTTCGATGCCCATGGAAGTGTGAATCGTTGCAGAAAAGGACAAGGATTCAATTCATCTATCGGTCAATTGGAGGAATTGTCGGCTTCCGTACCCAGAAAGTCGCTCCAACTAGACTGGTCAGATCGCTCGGTTACGGGATGGCTGGAGGATGCGCCAATGCCGCGGGCGTTGACGACCTTGGTTTCACAAGAACAAAGCAGGCATGGGGCCAAAACGCAAACAAGCCAGACGGACGTGCGGCGAAGCAACGGGGCGGCAGGAATGTGCGTCATGGTCAACTCCAAGGCTTCGGATCGTACTCAAAATGATAGATCCCACTCAGCAGCCGTGCGAGCGCGATGACGAGAAGGGAAGGAGGCCTCCCATCGGCACGAACTGCACGCCAAAGTGCTCGGAGGCACGCCGCATGAGAATGTTGATGCCAAGGGCATCGGACGCGAAGTGTCCGGTGATCAGGAGGTGGCCCCGATCCGATTCGAGCAATTTCGGGGTTTCCTCGCCGGCGATGTGGATGTAGATGACGGTGCCAATACCCGCACTGAACAAGGCATTGGCAACGGATGCGCCGCCGTTGGTTCCGCCGGCATGCATCACGGCGACACGCCCAATGGGCCGACTCGCATCTCCAGTCAGGCGGATGAACTCGTTAGCGGGGTGCGCAAGCTCTGGAAGAATTCGGAGGGCGTTCTCCAGATCTGTCAGCGTGTCTGAGGGTGTCAGGCGTTTCACTACGTCGATCATGGCGAGGCGACCGAATTCATCGGCCGGCAGGTGGATGTTTAGAAGCGGAAGGTCAATAAGTTCTGCCGCGGCCTGCAGGGCTGACCAGTCCGACGCATGATCGCGAAAACGAATACGGGTTCGAAGCGGCTGAACCGCATCGGCGGCGGCCTGGTACTCCACGCCGTGCTGGAGAAGCAGTTCGACCATCCGGTCCAAGACCTTGTAAAACTCCCGCGAGGCGGATCCTGCGAGCGGGTGATGGAGCAGGAAGGCGTCACACCCAAGTTGCCGCGCCAAAAGGAGATCGCCAGTTGTCGCGTTGATCGCTGAAGCGACTCGGGTCACCCGCCTGTCTGGGGCGAACGCGACACAAGAGTCCGACGGGACCGAGTTGAATCCTGCTTGAGTAGATGCCCAATGGAGCAGATCACTAGGAGTCATGCTGCAGCTTAGGTCCAAATTTCAGACCTGAACGCAATCTGCGGCCAATGAAGACCGGTTAGCCCATTGAAAGTCGTGAATCTGCAATACCATACGATTTTTCCGTACATTTTGCGAACAAATGCCGGTTTTCGTGAGATAAATGAGCAATTTCAATTGCTTGTGAGCGAAATTGCTGTAAAGTAGCAGCGAATTATCGCATTTCTGAATGAAAGGCATCCATTGCGGATGTTTATGCGTATAACGACGAGTTGCCAGTTCGAGTCTGAACTGTGCGCTTCAGCCAAATCATGAATCGTTTTCGAAGGGAGAACAGGATCATGAAGTTTCGGAATGCTTTGGTCGGTTTGAGCGTGATTGGTGCAGTTGCTGCTACTGCGAGCGCCAAAGTGGTGTTGGTGAACAACGCGGATGAGGATGTTTGCTACGTCCTTGATCCGATCACCGGTGACATCACTGGCTCATTCAGCACTTCGTTCTCGCAGAACGGTGTCAACATCATTGACTCGTTCGATCGCGGCCTGCTCATGACGGATAAAGCCGCGAACGCAATTTGGAAGTTGAATCCGGCCGGTGGTCTTGTTGGCCAGTTCAACCAAGCCCCGATCGATGCGCCGAACGGCATCGATATCTTCCAGGGTGGTGACACCATCGTCGTCGCCACGAACACCGGCGAAGTGATCTTCCGCCGGGACGGCAGCCGCCGTCCTGAGGCCGTCGACGGAGTGTTCATGGACATTCTGCACGACCCGTTTTATCCGGTGTGCCACCTCTCCGACGATGAGAACAACCGGACAATCGGCATCGATACGACCCTGACCCTGCTTGGGGCGACCCATGCCGGCTCCGTACCTCGTCCTGGCCAGATCAACTGGCTCGACCTCGGTAATGGTCGCGTAACTCGCGGCGTTGCTTCGGCTCGCGATTACAATGTGAAGTACATTGACTTGGGAAATGGTCGCGTGACCTCCGGAGTTCCCATTGCCAACAAGAATCAGCAGGGCTCGCCCCGCGGGTTCGTTCAGCTGGACAGTGGCAACCTGGTGATCAGCACCAACAAGGGCCTGTTCGAGTACACTGTTGACGGAAGTTATGTCCGTACAATCGTCGAGAAGACCGGCTTCGGTTACCTCGAGATGTCTGACAACTACCGCGCTCGCTAATCTCCGGCCATATTCCCTTCGCGATTCCACGACACCCGCCTTTCACGGTGGGTGTCGTTCTTTTTGAATATGCGGCTGTATCGCAGATTTGATGCAATTGACGCGCAATCATTTGGCATGACGGCCCTCCCAACGAAGTCAAATTCACCGGACCGGATCGGACTGATCGCGGGCCAAGGGCGGTTGCCCATTCTGGTGGCTCTTGGCGCACAGCAAACCGGCGTACGCGTCCACTGCATCGGTTTGGCCGGCCAGTACGACCCAGCGTTGCCCGCCCTGTGCACCACCTTCTCGGAAGCCGGTATTGCCAGTTTGGGAAAGTGGATTCGAGTTCTGCGGCGCCACGGAGTGTGTGATTCCGTGTTGGTTGGGCGAGTGGCGCAGAAGACAAAATACCAGCGTTTCTTGTGGCTACGCTATCCGCCGGATTGGCGTGCCATCAGGTTGTGGTACGGCACTCTGAGAAAAGACCGCCGGACGGCGACCGTACTCAGCGCGCTTGCGGCGGAGATGCAGCGGAGCGGAATCCGGCTTATGGACAGTCGAACGTATATTGGCGAGCACTTAGCCCACTCCGGATCCATCACCCAATTGGCTCCGAGCGCGGCCCTGAATGCCGATATCGCGTTCGGTTGGCCGCTATTCGAGCAGCTGCTCAGCCTGAAGGTCGGTCAGGCTATGGCGGTCTTGAATCGCGACGTGCTTGCCGTGGAAGCGGCGGAGGGGACGGACGCGATGATTGCCCGAGCGGGCGAGCTGTCCAAGGGGCGACCGTGGGCGCTTCTCAAGTCGTGCGCCTCAGACCACGACATGCGTGCGGATGTCCCGACCGTGGGAATTGCAACCATTCAAAGGCTGCATGCAGCGGGGTGCAGGGCGGCGGCAATGGGCGCCGGCCGAGTCATCCTGCTCAACAAGGTGGACCTTGTTCGCGAGGCAGACCGCCTTGGAGTGGCGCTCCTTGGAATCGAGCTATGACGCCGGTGGTTATGGATCCCGGCGACGAGAGCAAGCGGTACGTCAGCCGGGGAGGAATCAAGCTGGCCCACGCTCTGCGGACGCTGGGGGCCGATCCTGCGGGGAAGCGATGTGCGGACTTCGGATGCAACGTTGGAGGCTTCACCGACTGCCTTCTCCAGCATGGCGCATTGAGCGTCATCGCCCTTGACACGGCCTATGGCATTCTGGACTACCGATTACGGAAGGACGGGCGCGTGCTCGTCATGGAGAGGACCAATGTGCTACATACAGGGCCTCCGTCGGGCGGAGTGGATCTCGTGGTTGTTGATGCCGGCTGGACACCTCAGAGATTGGTGATACCCAAGGCCAAGGAGTGGCTAACCGCGGGGGGTGAGATCGTGACGCTCATTAAACCGCACTATGAACTGGCAAAGATCCCAGCTGATGAATTGGGGCGGTCGTGGCCCGGACTAGGCGGCAAAACGCAAGGTGTCTTAGACGAGGATGTCGCCGAGTGGACCGCGCAAAATGTGCGAGACTGGATGGAGGGCGTCGGCGGCGTCGAGGTGCTGGGACTGTGTCGATCGCCGATCCGGGGCGGAAAGACACGCGGCGTAGAGGGGAATGTCGAGTACCTGGCGCGAGCGCGGGTCCGCGGTTAACCGATACGCGTACCATTCCAGCGCCATGGCACACCATGAAAACAGCGTAGTTGCGGGCAGGGTCACTCGGCTGGCCCTCGAGGATGGGACGGTCTTTCGGGGGCGGGGATTCGGGTATCAACTCCATAGCAACGGCGGGGCAGTAACGGTTTGTGGAGAGGTCGTATTCACAACAGCGATGTGTGGATATCAGGAGGCGATGACCGACCCCAGTTACGCTGGCCAGATTCTGGTGATGACGGCACCGATGATGGGCAACTATGGAGTCAACCCCGAAGACATGGAGTCGGCAGGTATCCAAGCGGCCGGCCTCGCTATTCGGGAATTGAGCAGGGTACCGAGCAACTATCGGGCGACCACCGACCTCTCAGCTTGGATGAACAGCGGAGGCGTTCCGGGCATCGAGGGCATTGACACGCGTGCGCTCACGCGGAGGCTCCGGACACAAGGGGTAATGCGCGGGGTGCTCTCGTCTGACGGGTCAATTTCAGATGAGGAACTGGTTCGACTTGCAAAGGCGTCGCCTTCAATGGAGGGACTAAATCTCGTCAAGGACGTGAGCCCTCACGAGGCGTATGCCTGGAGCGAAGGGTTGGGAGACTGGGCTCAAGAGCATGCCCACGGCCAGGGAAGAAAACTGCGGGTGGCCGCCATCGATTGCGGCGCAAAGCGAAACATTCTTCGCAACTTGACCCAGCGCGGGTGTGAAGTCGTTTCCGTTCCGTTTGATGCGAGTGTCGCAGACATTCGGGCGCTGAATCCCGACGGCCTGTTCGTAAGCAACGGACCGGGAGACCCTGCAACGGTGGCGCAAACGATCGCGACGCTTCGCAATCTGCTTGGAATTGACAATGCGTCACATGCGATTCCCACATTCGGGATCTGTCTTGGCCATCAGCTTCTATGCCTGGCAATGGGCGGCAAGACATACAAACTCAAGTTCGGGCACCGGGGTGCGAATCAACCGGTGAAGAACCTGCTAACAGGAAGAGTCGAGATCACCAGCCAGAACCATGGCTTTGCAGTCGATAGTGAATCGATCAGCGCCGCCGGAGCTGAGGCGACGCACATCAACCTCAATGACGGGACACTGGCAGGCTTTCGGCACTGTACTCGCCCCGTATTTGCAGTCCAGTATCACCCCGAAGCGTCGCCCGGGCCGCATGACGCGTCCTACCTGTTTGACTGCTTTGTTCGAATGATGGAGACCGGCCGACCGTTGAGCGTGGACGAGATCGCGCATGCCACTCCAGCGTGACGAGGACGCCGCTATGACGAAACGGAAGTGGATCCAGGCCGCAGCCGCAGGAACGCTCGCGGCGATCTGCTGCGTTGCGCGCGGTGACGCCTTGAATGAAGTTCCGACCGACGACGCCGCGGCTGCTCACGAGTTGCTCCACGCATTCGATGAGCGAATAGCGGGTGCAGATCCCTACCGCGAAGAAGTGACTGAGGCCGCAAGTGCGGCTGAAGGTGCGTTGCTCCGCCTCCTCAAAGCGCAGCCGAACAGCCAGGCGGACAGCGCATTGCTTCAGCGGTACGCAGTTTGGGCAATGACCGTGGGACGGTTGGAAGAGGAGATCGACGTCCGACGGTTGCTCCTCAGATTGCGCCCAGACGACGAGCGGAATCAAATGATGCTCCTTACGGCATTGGTGCGAAACGAGCTAACTATCGAGTCGCGCCTGGCACAAATTGCCCGAATGTTGGGCGAGGGCGGCGTGACCAGTCACACGCTGCGCAGCCGGTTACAGGCGATGGCGGCCGGCCTGATGTTTGAGATTGGCCGGCGTGACGAGGCGGAAGTCATGCTGCAGACCGCGCTTTTGGAAGACAGCACGAATGCCGAGGCTGCATGGGCTCGCGTAACGATGCTTGCACCCGGTAGCGATGCGGACCAACGGATCGAACGCGCCGAGGCTGTAGCACGCGCGGATGCGGTCAACCCGGAAGCAATGCTCCTGCTCGCCGAGGAACTGGCGCGGGCGCGATGTGTCGAGGGCGCCATCGCGGCGATAGACACCGCGAGCGCAATGATGGCAGGGCGCAATCAAGGCGTGAGCGCCTCAGTTGCCCTTGATCGAATAGTGCTGGAGGCAGCACGCGGAGATACGGCGTCAGTCCAGTCAGCTCTCTCGATGACGCGTGTGCTGCAGGCGAAGGCAGAGAACAACAACGAGATTCATGGAGCAACTCAACGCCTGGCGATGATAATCGGCCATGCGGCAGGCTTGGCTGTCGTCGAGGGGTCCGGTGTCGACAATCCATTGGCGAGTCTTGATCGCCAAGAAACCCGATGGCTGCGCGCGTGGCTCGACGTGGAACCTGTTCTACCTGATCATGAGGCACCCCCCACCGCTCTCGAGTCCGCAACTGCTCCTGGTACGAAAGTTGACGGGGAGAGCGCTAAAGACCGGGCGGTGCTGGCAATCAATGCTGCACGGCAAGAAGAGTGGGACCAGGCCGACCGGGAGTTGTCCTACTTGCCGCCGGAGTGCCCTGAGTATGCGATTGCGCGATTTCGGGTGGAGATGTTGCGGAAGAACAACCAGGCCGCGGCGCGCTCACTGCTTGCCGGATGGAGAGAAGGCACGGTGAATGCGGAGCGGATGTGGTGCAAACTGCAGTTGGAACGCATGCTCGGGCAAAGGCTCGAGGATGGAAAAGTACCCGCAAGTGTGGAAAAGGTGATCGATGACGTGTGGGCGCGGCATGCAGGCGTCGAGACGCCACTCACTTTGGACTTAGAGGTCGTCGGCGGCGCTGCACACCGGGAGGGTTCGACTCTTCTTCGATTGACCTGGCGGAATCAAGGCCGAGACGTTCTTCGGGTGGGCCCAAACGGCGAATTGCGAACAGACTTGGCCTTGGAAGTAATGGGCTCACGGCGCGACGGAGCCAACGGAGTTTCATTGGGGGTACTGTGGACCACAGTCGGCACGAAGTGGCGCTTGCGGCCCGGCGAAGTGATGCAGGACGTCGTCGAGTTGCCACTCGATGACTTCCTGCAGCGTTCGGATGCCGAGGGAATCGAAAGCATACGGATCAAGGTCATCTCTGCCGCTGTCGGAGATGGCAGGGGCGGATTGCAAAGAGGTTCCTTGGGTGTCCAGCAAATCACTGCGCCAGTCGGGGTCGCGGCGTCGGAGTCGTCTCGCTCGCAATGTCGCATGGCGTCTGAGCGAATTGGCAGTGGCATTGGTACCTCAGAAGATGCTGAGTTGATCCGTGCACTGACCGCGGCCTGGGATGAAAAGAGCGATGCGGAGCGGGCACGGCTGATCCTGACGCTGCCTGCTAATCCCAATGGGGTCGGTGCTGAGGAGGTGCGCCTCATGCTTGCAGTCGCCGCACGTCGTTTGGAGCCGCTCAGCACGTCGGCATGGATCGTCACGAGGTCCCGACAAAGTGATGACGCGGTCCTTCAAGGAGCCATTCGCGAAGGGGGCGAGGAGTTGCGGAAAATTGCTGTTGCCGCGCGCGACCTGATTGAGGCTGAGAACGCAGTTGGCGACGCTCGTTAGAACGGACGAAGCAAGTCTGCTGTCGGCGTGGCAGTGATGTTGATCCGAACCCAGTTCAGACGCACCACCTGCCAGACTCCTTCTGAGTCGCGACGCCACTCGACAATCCATGCGTTTGGAGTAGGTTGGCTCGACATGGTGGTTGTCTGTGCAAAGGAAGTCATTGCCGTAGAAGCGTCCCAGGAAGACACCGATGCGGCTGTCTCGCGCACCGAGTTTGACTGCACATAACGCGGCAAGAGTGCCGCTGCCGCGAGCAGGGCTTCACGGTCGAAACGGACAGGCTGGTCAGCTACAAGCACTTGCAGATCGTCGGCCAGCAGGTCAGCGAGCGATGCAGTGTCACCCCCAACAGCGGCATTGACCAGGTCAAGAGTGCGCCCGACGAGTTTCTCCGCTGGGGTCTGAATAACTCTCGCGATTACGAGAACCCCGGCCGCTGCCAAAAAACTGACCAACCCCGCGCGAAGCAAGAGCTTCTGGGCGGCCCGGACACCGCAATAACCCAACACGGACGCGACGAACAACAAGAGCATCGCGAGCGGCACTGGACTTTCTAGAAGGTGCGTCCAGATCGCTGGATTCGGGGGTAACTGGGGTAGGTCCATAGGAATGATGTCCCGATCGCACTTTAGTCGATGACACGGAGACTATTCGCGACCAAGTCTAACGAGGTTGCCGGGTGCCGTTGGCAGGATGCCGGCCTCTATCTTGTCAGGAGGACAAACGACTGTGTCCAACTCAATCTTGCATGCCAATCTGGACTGCCTCCGCGTGAGGAATTCCTCGCTGGCCCGCCGGATCGAAGAGACGCAGCCTGCTGACGAGGTGGTTCTCCGACGCGCCGCTGATGGTTTTACAACCGGCACGTATCAAGGTGTGGCGCTCGCGAGCAGCCAGCGTCCCCAGGCGGAGGCGGATCGGTTTGCAAGCGGCGTTGACGTTGTGGGGCATGCCGCAGTCGCTGTACTCGGTTTTGGACTGGGGCATCATGTTGCGGCGGTTGCGAAGCGGATGATGAAGACCGGCATTGTTCTCGTTTTCGAGCCCGATGTTGCGCTTCTCAGGCGGGTGTTTCAGGAAGTTGATCACAGCGCGTGGATGCGGAAGTCGCTGACGGTCTTTTTCGATGAAGGAAGCGACCGCCCTGCTCTGTCTGCTCGACTGGAGGGCGCTTCAGCCATTCTGGTTCAGGGCCTGCACATCGCAATCCACGGACCGAGCGCCGCACGCCTCGGCCCCGCTGCACGGAACTTTCAAGAGATCCTGACGCAGCATGTGGCTGCGACGCGCACCACCATGGTCACTACGCTTGTCCAGTCGCCGACATCCTGCAGAAATGTCGCCTTGAATCTGGATCACTACGCAGCCGGCGGATCCATCAACAAGCTAAAGGGCTGGGCAAAGGGACACCCGGCAATCTTGGTGGCTGCCGGCCCCAGCCTGTCTCGAAACGTGGCCCTACTTTGCGACCAGCGCATTCGGGAACGGGCAGTCATCATTGCCGCTCAGACTGCGCTCAAGCCTCTGCTGAGCCGCGGCGTCCGACCGCATTTTGTGACCGCCCTCGACTATCACGAGGTCAGCCGTCAGTTCTACGACGGCCTCACCGCTCAAGACGTGTCGGGAACAGCCTTGGTAATCGATCCCAAAGTAAACCGCGCCGTCACGGACGCGTATCCCGGCGAAATTCTCATTAGCGGCAATCACTTCGCCGAGCAGATACTCGGTGAATGCGGCCGCAAGATCGTGAAACTCCCCGCGGCGGCCAGTGTTGGCCATATGAGTTTCTACTTCGCCCAGCACCTTGGTTGCGATCCAATCATGCTTGTCGGCCAGGACCTTGGATTCACCGACGGGGTCTACTACGGGTCCGGCGCTGCAATCCACGAACAGTGGATGCCGGAGATCAATGCATTCAACACCATCGAAATGATGGAGTGGCAGCGGATTGCGCGCATGAAGAGGACGCTTCGCACTGCCCGGGGTCACCACGGACGCGACGTTCTCGTCGACGAGCAGATGGCAACCTATCTGCAGCAATTCGAGCGCGATTTCGCCAAAGCAGACGAGCGGATCATCGATGCGACTGACGGTGGAACCGCGAAGCAACACACCGAGGTGATAAACCTGCAGGAGTGCATCCGTCGGTTTGTCCTGCCTGCACGTCCCCTGCCAATACGCGAGTCACTTGCGCGCCCCGGCAACCTCGCCGGTTCAGAGGCCAGAGTCCAGGCAGTGCGGCAACAGGCGCTCCACTTGGCGGCGCTGAGCCGCACGACGAGGTCGCTCATCGAAAGCATGCTGCTGTCCCACGACGAGCCGCAAGTGATGGAGCGTCTGCACCAGCAGATTGACTCCGCACGGGCGGAAGTAGGGCAGATGCTGGATGTCCTCGATCAGATCAATCACATCAATCAGTTAGGACTGTTCAATCGACTGAAAATGGACCGAGCGCTCGAACTTGCGACCGACCTGACGCCAAGGGCCCGGCAAAGGAAACAGCTGGAGCGGGACTTGGAGAACGTGAAGTGGCTTGCAGAAGCCGCAGACGAGTACGGGCGCATGCTCGAAGAGAGTCTGGCGGTGATGGGCGGAACGCGTGTTGACGGTCGAATCAGCGAGCGCATCGGAGAACAGCGGGTTCTTGAGGTTCTGGGGGATGGACACATGCCGCGACAATGTCGCACTGTCGCGGCATGCCTCTGGTGGGACGAGGAGTCACATTCGGAGGACCTGATCGAAGGCAGGAACGTCCTCTCGCATGTGATTGAGCGGGTTGATAAAACGCCCGGCATCGAAGCCATCATTGTGTGCACGAGCAGTGGAATGCGCTCGCGAGTTGATCGAGCCCTATGCGACGTGCGTTTGCGCCACCGGGTCGTCGTCCACGAGGGCGGAGGGAACAGAGCCGAGATCCACGATGCAATTCGGGTTGCCCGGCGCTGGAGTCGCCAGTGCTGGCGCGGCGGAATCGGGGGCATGTCCATTTTCGACGAGATCATTCACGCGCGAGTCATGAAGGAGGCTCTTGACGCCGCAGGATACGCGGCCGGCCTCATCATCGGCGCCGATTGGCTTTTGGTCGACCCGAGCGTCGAAACCGGTTGCGGGGCAGTGGTCAAGCGTTTCCGTGAAATGCCCGACTCGCAGCGGCTGGCGTTCTCGCAAGCCCCTCCCGGTCTGAGCGGATGCGTCGTTTCATCTGCTCTGCTTGGCGATATGGCCTTGGGGCTCAGGCGCGGGACGCTGGGAGCCATACTTTCCTACATGCCCCAATTGCCTCAACTTGATCCGATTACCAAAGAAATGTGCGTGAAGCTGCCGGCTGACATCAGAGGCCATCTGGGCCGATTCACTTTCGATACGAGACAACAGAAGCGTCGGATCCGGCGGATGGTGCGAAGGACCGATTGGCGAACATGGACCTCCCGGGACACGATTTCAGCCTCGCAGCGGTTGGCTGCGGACGAGACCGCTGCCCAGGAGTTCGTCGAGTTTGAACTCGCGACGCGCGCCGATGGACCGCTCTGCTGCGCGAGCGACCGTGTGATTGACGAGGTGCTCGATCACCCTGCTCTACGTGAGGGCGGAGCGCTCACATTCGGCATCCGCGGAGATGCGATGGACCACCCGAAGTGGATCGAAGCGGTGGCGCGCGCAAAACGTGCCGGCTTGGACGCGGTCCATGTGCGTACTCAATTGACGAGTGTCTATGAGGAGGATGTTGACGCCCTGCTTACATGCGGCGCTGACGTAATCAGCGTGCATCTGGATGCTGATCGCGAGGATACTTCACGCAGGATATGGCCAAACCGCGACTGGAACCGAGTGATCCGCAACATTGAGCGACTTTTGCGTGCGCGTGAGATTCAGGTTGGAGTGCAGCACCTTGGTCTACCGTGGATCGTTCCGACGCTGCACAAGCATGCTGACAACTCTGCGGATCTGATGAACTTCTATGACCGCTGGCTCTTTCACGCTGGGGCTGTGGCGATTCGCAACGCTCGGGAGATCGGTCTGGCCTCAGGCGGGATGCTGGAAGTTGACACGCCTGCCGAAGCAGCTCGGTACGCATCCGATCGCCGCGTGCGATTTGAGTGGGATGGAAATATGACGGACAGTCTCGATGCGAAGGCGGTGGCGGCATGAGCATGTGTCAGCCTGGTGCAACGGTTGTGATCATCGGCCGCGCGGGAAGCAAGGGCTTTCCATGCAAGAACTCCAAACTGCTCCTCGGCCGCCCGATGGTCTGGTACAGTCTGGAGGATGCAGCCCAAGCCAAAAGTGTGGAACGAATTGTGGTGTCGACTGACTGCTCGACGATGGGCCAACAGGCCGAGGAATGGATCGCTGCCCATCGTCATTCACTTGCGGCCGGCAAAAGCAGCACACTCGTGAAGCGACCTCAATCACTGGCTGGGGACAAGGCCACAGTTGACTCGGCGGTGCGACATGCCGTGGCGGAAGCTGATGCGGAGGTCGTCGTCATACTCTACGGAAACGTGCCGATTCGACCCGACGGGATCGTCGACCGCGCCGTGGAGCGACTGATCTCCTCACGGGCAAGCTCCGTTCAGAGTTATGCGCCGGTCGGTAAGTATCACCCTTACTGGGAGGTCACAATGAGCGAGGCTGGCGAAGTGACACCCTATGTCGACAACTGCGTATATCGGCGGCAGGATCTGCCGCCGGTGTATGTACCCGACGGCGGTGTCATTGCAGTCCGCCGGGAGTTCTTGATGCAGGAAGTGGAGGGTGCGCCTCACGCTTTCCTCGGGCCTCGACGATTGGGAATTGTGAACGGCATCGGCGAGGTAATCGACATTGACGACCCGATCGACCTGACCGTGGCGGAAGCGGTGCTCGCACGGAAGCGAGATATCGGCGCTGCGGCGTGAGGAAGTAGTGCAAGCATGCTGAGAATTGGCCCGCACAATATTGGCTGGGACGAGAATCCGTTCATCATCGCGGAGATCGGCGTAAACCATGACGGCAACCCGGCACAAGCGCTCGCCTTGGTTGAAGCGGCAACGCGAGCGGGCGCCAGCGCGGTGAAATTTCAGTACTTTGAGGCTCGTCGACTTCTGAGCGGCGCATCGCGACTCGCTGACTATCAACGACACTCAGGGGAAACGGAACCACAACACATGCTGCGGCGACTGGAACTCTCGCTGGATGCGCTCGCTAGCGCATCCGCGCTGGCCCGGGACCGCGGGCTTGCCGCAATTGTGACGGTGTTCAGTACCGAACTTGTCAGAAGCGCACAGACTCTTGAGTGGGACGCATATAAAGCCGCATCTCCAGACATCGTCAATCACCCGCTGCTCAGGGCCATGCATGCTACAAGCAGACCCCTGATCGTAAGTACAGGGGCCGCGACGGCTGAGGAGATCGGCTGCGCGCTTACCGACTACGGTCACGCCGCGTTGCATTGCGTGAGCGCATATCCGACGCCGGAGGGACAAGCTCAATTGGGAGGCATCGACGCTCTGCGTCGCTTGATTGACCGAATGGGTCGTTCGTCAATCGAAGTCGGGTACAGCGATCACACCGGCGCGGTGGACACCGGCGCGTTGGCGGTAGCGGCCGGCGCGTGCATATTGGAGAAACATTTGACCTACGATCGCAGCGCGAGCGGTCCGGACCACGCCGCATCGGTAGATGAATCTGAATTCGCACAATATGTGCGACTCGCACAGCGGGCTCGGCGAATGCGGGGCGAGCGCGAGGTGGTCGTACAGGCGATCGAGGAAAACGTAAGAACAGTGAGCAGGCAGTCACTCGTTGCCGTTCATGATCTGCCTGCGGGCCGAGTCATCAGAGCAGAGGACCTGACAATCAAGCGGCCTGGCACCGGTATCGGGCCGAAACACCTTGGCGTCGTCATCGGCCGGCGCATGGCACGAAACGTGGGGGCGGACCAACCGATCAGTTGGAAGGACCTGGCCGCATGACCGAGCGCAACTTGCCAGTAAGGGTGGCGATTGTGACCGGGTCACGCGCCGACTACGGTCTGCTTGCGCCGGTCATCCGCGCTTGTCGCAATCGCGAGGGCATTCACACAGACCTGATTGTGACAGGAATGCACACGGCCGGGGATGGAAGGAGCCTCGGTGAGATCGCAGAGCACGGCGTTATCGCAGCCAGAGTCGACATGCAAACTGCTGCCATTACCGGTCGCGACGCAGACGTGACGGCGGCCGGCAAGGGTATCGTCGGAATTGGTGAGGCGCTGGATCGGTTGCAGAGTAATGCGGTGATCGTGCTCGGAGATCGCGTGGAGGCCTTTGCAGGCGCGGCCGCTGGAGCAATTGGCGGCAGGATCGTGGCGCACATTCACGGCGGAGATCGAGCCGAGGGTGTCGCCGACGAGAGCATGCGACACGCGATCACCAAGCTGGCGCACATTCACCTCGCAGCGAGCAACCAAAGTGCCACGCGCATCCGCCGCATGGGCGAAGACCCTGATTGGGTTCTCGAGGTAGGCTCACCCGCTGTGGACGGATTGGTCGAGATTCCTCCCGCCAACGACGACACCATCTTGGCGTACGGCGTCGAGGACGCGAAAAGCTTCGCAATCGTGCTGCAGCACCCGTGCGGCCTGAGTGATCGCGAGGAGGAGGACTATGGAAATGCAGTTGTGCGAGGTGCTGAGCAGGCCCTTGGAGAACGGCAATGCATCTTCTTTGCGCCCAACCATGACCCTGGCCGGGATGGGCTTCTGCGCGGACTTGGGGCGCGACGATTGATCTCTCATTTGCCGCGACAGGACTTCGTCGCGATGCTCAAGCGCGCCCAAGTCATCGTGGGAAACTCATCCGCTGGCCTCATTGAGGCGGCCGCATGCTGCGTGCCCTGCGTGAATGTAGGGCCGAGGCAGGCCGGACGGGAGCGATGCTGCGGCGTAGTGGATATTCCGGCCGCCGACCCACAGGCCGTTGCGCGGGGGATTGATCAGGCGAAGTCGCTGCGGACGCGTGGAGTGTGGAACCATCCCTACGGCGATGGGAAGGCAGGTGAGCGTATCGCAGCGGTCATTGACTCCCTGCGACTCAAGGCGCCGAGCATCCGCAAGCGCAACGCGTACTAGCGTCCATCGGGTTCATTCCCATCATGAAGCGTCCGAGTAAAAAAGGCGGCAATATCGAATGCGAGCTGCGGGTCCACCTCCATAATGTCGTTGTGACCGGCGCCATGAACCGGGCGAAGTGAGACCAGTGCCCCGGGCGCAGCCGAGATTAGCAATCGTTGAGAATGGGTATAGGGAACTACTGAGTCTTCTGTCCCGTGCACGAGCAGGATCGGACGATCCGTGATGTTCGGCAGGATCTTGATTGGATCCATCCCGCTTGAAATCAGGCGACGCGCAAGCCATCGACTCAAGAGCCCCGGAGGATCGCCCCCGACTACCGTCGCTGCGATATCCTGCCAGGCTGTAAAGGTGGCCATGACAACCGCAGAACGGATTTCGGGGCGACGCGCCATGAGATCGAGGCCGAACGTGCCCCCCAGTGATTGCGCCCAGAGGCCGATCTGAGTCGCGTCCACATCCTGCCGCGTCAGGAGGTAATCAAGCGCCGCGTCAGCATCCTTCACTACGAACTTGCGCCGCAGGGTCCCACGATCCGAATTCCCGTACGAGCGATAGTCGAACAGCAGAACATGGAATCCGTACCTTGGGAGACTCTCGAAGAATGCCAGGTGATCGGCGATATTTCCTGCATTGCCGTGAAGGACGAGAATAGTCGGAAAGCGCGCAGGTGGGCTCGCCGTCAACTCGGCGGGCGATAAGTTGGCTAATCGGTTCGGCCACCCCGCAGGTATGAACCATCCATGAATTTTGAGGTGGTCGGCAGTGCGGAATGTGATTTCCTCGACCCCAGGCTGGGGATGGGGCCTCGCTCCCATGGGAACAAAGAAGAGCCGTTCCATGCAACCAGTGAGCTCGCAGGACACAAACAGCAGACCAAAAACAACCAAGAGCCGAACGAGCGACAATCCCACACGCCGTCGCCAGCGAAGTGGCGCCTCAGAAAGGCCCCGTCTGCGACCGGCAAGATCACGCCAAAGGAGAGCGATTGCGGGCACGAAGGAGTGTAGGATGTCCGCACGCGCAAACCGCATCAGGTGCGACTCTCACACACTTAGGCATCTGGAGGTGCCCACATGACCCCCCCTAACGCGAACGACGGTACACGACGAGACTTCATCAAGCACATCGGTGCACTCAGTGCGGCTGCGGCCCTTACGCGCACGCCGCCGGCGGTGTTTGCACAAGACAAGT
Organism: Phycisphaerales bacterium; assembly: GCA_044229655.1. Lineage (GTDB taxonomy): Bacteria > Planctomycetota > Phycisphaerae > Phycisphaerales > UBA5793 > JBGASM01. The sequence continues at coordinate 88,847 of JBGASM010000008.1, forward strand.
CAGGATCAGGACCACTCATCGTCGGTACAGGCGAATACACGTACGAAGTTCAGCATGACTGGGCTCAGACGCCGCCACACATCACATTCGGGAATACCCACGGCGTCTGCGAAGATGCAAGTGGCAATATCTACATCAAGCACACGGTAGGCGCCGGCAGCCAGTCAGATGACGCAATTTGCGTCTTTGATCCGCAGGGCAAATTCATTCGATCCTGGGGACCTGAGTACAAGGGCGGAGCCCATGGCCTGCACATTGCAAAGGAAGGCGCTGAGGAGTTCCTGTACCTCTGCGACTTCGCGCATCATTGGGTTGTGAAGACGAATCTCAAAGGCGAAGTCGTCTGGAAGTTGAGTAATCCAGTCGAGTCCGGGCTCTATGCGTCGGATGACGACTTTCGCCCCACCAATGTCGCCACTGCACCAAACGGCGATGTGTACGTCGGCGATGGATACGGGAAGTCGTGGATTCATCGATTCACAAGCGCAGGCGCTTATCGGGGGTCCTTCGGCGGACCCGGCGCTGAACGTGGACAATTGAGTTGCCCGCACGGCCTTATGGTTGATCTCCGTGGAGTCGACCCTGAACTGGTTGTTGCAGACCGCAGCAATCGACGCCTTTCGATTTTTTCGCTCGAAGGACGCTTCCTGCGGTTTGTCACTGACGAACTGCGTTCACCCTGCCACTTCCATACTCACGGAAAAGCGATGGTCATTCCCGACCTCGAGGCACGCGTGACGATATTTGACGAGAACAATCGCCTTATAGCGCATTTAGGAGACGGCGAGAATTACGGTTTGCGCGACAAGTCGAGAGCGGAATTCATTCCCGGGAAATTCATCGCCCCGCATGGCGCGATCTTCGACCACTCCGGGAACATCTTCGTTGTGGAATGGGTCGAGGTCGGACGCGTAACCAAGTTACGTCGGGTATGAAAACCCCTCACGCCCGGGCACATGCCGATGCCGCGTCACTGCGCCTGCGAAGCGCCCGTGTTCGCATGGCAATCTCCGCAGCCCGGCCGCCGACAATGGTGACCTCAGGATGTGTCACGCATCGGCATTCCTGATGGATGCCTACCGCCGGCAGAGAGGCCCCATCCCCGTATGAATCCGTTGTCAGCCGACGGGCAGCACGAGGCGATTCGCAGGTCGGCGCTTCTGCGAGCCAATGGGCCGCCGCAAGATACTCTCTGCTGGACCTCGACGCCGGCGCGAATTCATGAATCGACTGCCCGAGTGATGCGCACTCGCGGAGTTTGAGAGAGAATCGGATTGGGGTGGGGCATACATCCACTCCCGTGATTGACCTCAGCGATCGCAGAATGTCGGCGCACAGTGGACTTCGCGGCACGTGCATCGTGGGTAGAAGTCGGATTGTGCGGGAGCTGCCTGAAGTCTCGGAGCAAAGTGACGCGATGAATGGTCCAATGAGATTGTGCGCCATGAACCCCGTTTCGATCGGCACCAGCACCTCATCCGCCGCCTGCAATGCGATCTGATGTGCCATGGCCCCTTCCGCAGGCAGGTCGATGAAACACCAGTCGTGAGGGAGCTGAGAGGATTTCAGCTGCTCCTCGAGACGATGCCGCGGGTTTATTGTGCGAGAAAGCGGGCCATCTGAACCCAGCACTTCACGCAGGGCCGCTCCGGCAGGAAGAAAGTCAAACAAACGACTGACGTTCCACAGAACTTCATCGAGCGGGTACGGCCGAGCCGGGTTGGCAAGCAACAGGTCGTCCATGCCTCGCCCCGCCTGCGCGGCAGGCACCGCGAGTCCGTGAGCACATTGAGAGCGAGCGTCAAGATCAATCAGGAGTGCACGACGGCCCAGCCTCGCAAAAGCGGAAGCCAGGTTGATTGCGGTCGTCGTGCGACCGGAGCCACCCTTGGGATTCATGACCGCGACTGTTCGCACGTTGCTGCTCCTCATGATCACCGCGGATGGGCGACCACCGATCTTTAGCATCGACCTAGTGGAAACTGGATCATGAAGATTGACCACGAAGTCGTCCAATGTTGGGGGCGGAGGTATGGCGCCGCCTGATTTGGTGGTTTTTCGCCCCCGTAGTCATGCATAAACAACTGCAAAATTCAAGCCATGTCAAGGCTTGGGGGGCAAGGAGTCCCTCACTGGTGGCGTGAGCTGAAGTAGGACCGCCTGAAACGGCGGGCTGTTTTCGGACCCTTTCGTGGGAGTGGACTCAACTACCGCCGTAAATGTCCACCCAGCATCGCCTGATGCCCCCCACTTCCCCTTCAGTTCGGCAAGGTACGGCTGCCGGGAAACGAGCCAGAAAGACTTGCCCTCCGCAAACAGTGGCAGAAGTTGCGATTCGTCATCCGGTTGAGATCGAAAGAGGAGTGACTGAAGCGGCGAGGGGCCGATCTGGTAGAAGGCGAGCGGAAGGGGATTCGCATCAATCTGCACCTGCGCTTCCCGGGCAAAGGAGTGCAAGACATCGGTCAATGGATACCGTGCGCTGTAGTCAAGCGTGTGTGCGTGCCCCGTCAGTATCAGGAGGGTGGCGGCGGCAACTGCTGCCGACGCGGGAACCCACAACCGCGTCACCTGCGGCGCCAGGCGAATCACCAGAAACGCCGCGATCAGCGCGCCGGGAATGAATGCAGACGCAATGTAGTCGGCTCGCTTCGAAGCCGAGAACGTAAATGCGACGATGATCAGGACGATCCATAGGCAACTGGATCGCAACCAATATGCCGCATCCGTGGCGACTGGTCCGATTTTCTCGCTCCATCGCATGCGTGGCCCCTTGCGGAGCCACTGAAACGCCAGAAAAGTCGGCAGAATCGACCATGGCAGAAATCGCGTAACGAAATAGAGCGGCATGTAGACCACTGTGGAAAGCAGATCGAGCGGGCCGCCCTCCGCCATTTCGCGATTGGCGCCCAGCATGCGGTTTGCGATCTCATCGCGCCAAAGTGTCTGCACAAGATGATCAGGCGCGATCTGATGCACAAGCCAGAGCCATAGGCCGAACGGCGCGAGCATGAGCAGTATTCCCCACGCTGCCCCGGTCGAACGTAGGGCGGCCGCCGCGCCCCGCACACGGTCTTTCCAGGTAAGACCCGCTGCCGGTGTCTCCGCCGCCCCTAGGACTGCAACAAAGATGGGAATGACGAGCCCAGGCGGCCCTTTCGTAAGGAGTGCAAACGCACCAGAAGTCCAGAGCATGAGGCGATGAATCGCTCGCGCGGCCGGCGTGAGCCTTGGTGCGGCGCCACGACCATCCCCCACCAGCGCCGTCGCTGAAATCCAGGAAAGAACGAGCCACAGTGTCAACAGCCCATCGGGGCGCGCCAGGTACGACAACTTGAACCACATGTAGTGGCATGAAAATGCAAGCAGTGAAAGCGCCGCGAGCAACCCGCTCGGCTCCAACGTGCGTCCCAGCCTCCAAAGAAGGCCCGCCAGAAGCAGGTATGCAACGATGCTCGGAATCCGATGCGCGATCTCGCTGCGTCCGCCTGTCATGGCCACCCATGGCGCAGCGAGCCAGTTGTACAGTGGCGGTTTGGTGGCCTTCTCAATGCCTCGATCCGTGGGAAGGACCCAATGTTCCAGCGTCGGGTGCAGCACCATGTCGACGGTGTACGCAATTGTCTTGGGCTGAGTCTGATCATGAAGATCGCTGGGCGCGGTCGCCCGGGCGACAAGCGTACCGAAAACACAGCACCACGCGAACATCGTCAGCCATGACAGCGATCGCGTCGAAATCTCAAACGACGATGGGACACCTGCCCGTTGCACGTTCAGTCACGATAGGACCTCAGTCATGCCGAATATGATTGGTCCAATGCACGAAGACCTACTGGTGTGCGCCATTGACCCTGACATCGCAAGAGCTGAGACGCTTCCTGGCGCGTTCTATGGCAGCGAGGCGGTCCATGCAGCCACGTGTCAACGCGTTCTGGCCCGCTCTTGGCAGTTTGTGACCGACGCGGACAGCGTTCGCGTGCCCGGCCACGTGTACCCCTTCACGATGCTGCCAGGGAGTTTGGACGAACCGATGGTGCTCACCAGGGACGACGCAGATCATGTTCATTGCCTCTCCAACGTCTGCACCCATCGTGGAATGATCGTTGCGGAGGATCCCGGCGTGCACCGCGACTCGTGCCTGCGCTGTCGCTATCACGGCCGGCGCTTTGAATTGAACGGTCGGTTTCGGTCCATGCCGGAATTCGAGCAGACGCAGGGCTTTCCAACCGAACGCGATAACCTGCGGCGCATCTCCTTCGAGCAGTGGGGCAAGTTCATTTTCGCCTGCGCTGCTGACTCTCCCTTGATGCCATTCGCGGATTTGCTGGAAGACATGCACACTCGCCTTCAATGGCTCCCGCTCACGGAATTCAAGTTCGATGCCGGTCGAAGCCGCGACTATCTTGTCAAGGCCAATTGGGCCCTCTATTGCGACAACTACCTTGAGGGGTTTCACATTCCTTTCGTGCACGCCGGCCTCAACTCAGTTCTGGACTACGGCTCGTATGAAACGCACCTGTTCGCGTGGGCAAGCTTGCAGGTCGGCATTTCCAAATCTGGCGAGCAGACCTTTGCCCTCCCGAAGGGGTCGATAGACGGCGGCCGCGACATCGCCGCGTACTACTACTGGCTGTTCCCAAACACGATGTTCAACTTTTATCCATGGGGGCTTTCCGTCAACGTCGTCAAGCCGATGGGTCCGTCCCTCACCAAAGTCTCATTCCTGACGTATGTCATGGACGAATCGAGGCTGGACGAAGGCACCGGGACCGGTCTGGATCGGGTCGAGCGGGAGGATGAGTCAGTCGTCGAAGCGGTTCAGCTTGGAGTTCGCTCCCGAACTTACACCCGCGGGCGATACTCCCCGACGCGCGAACAGGGCGTGCACCACTTCCATCGCCTGCTCACCAAAGCGTTGACATCCGCTTGATCGCGAGGTCCGAATGATTCGTACGCATCCTGCAGGGCTGAGCGAAGTCGAGTTGGCCCGTGCCTGCGTAATCACTCGGAGCCGAAGCAGCGGGCCGGGTGGACAGCGGCGCAACAAGGTTGAGACAGCGGTAAAGGTGATGCACACGCCGACAGGCATTGCCGCCCAATCCGGGGAGTCACGCTCTGCCGAAGAGAATCGTCGCCGCGCGCTACGAAGGCTTCGAGTGCAACTGGCATTGGATGTGCGTACCGTGATCGACCCTGCTTCCTACGTTCCGTCTGAACTGCTCAAGGGTCGGACTCTAAACGGCAGGCTGGCGCTCAATCCGCATCACGCCGATTTCCCCACTCTCCTTGCTGAGGCGCTGGATCTGCTCGCCGGCGTGCATGACGACGTCGTCCGGGCTGCCACTCTCATGGGACTGTCGACCTCGCAACTCGTCAGGCTGCTCGGCTATGAACCTGAAGCGCTGACGCGCCTGAATCGCCGTCGCAAGGAATCGGGTCTTGCTGCCTATTTACCACGCTGACGGGCTGCAGGCTTCACCGGCCGAATGACGCTGATCGCGGCGTATAGCGCCGCAACCCGCTCCCGTTCCACGACTCGGCTCTGGTATTTAGAGTTCAGCGGAGTCAACCGGATCTGCGCAGCGTCAGGCCCTTCAAATGTAACCCGCTTGAATGTCGACTCCTGATCACGTTCAAATCGAATGAAGCAGTCGCAACCGTCGACAACCGGAGCGTCGGGCGAGAACACGACGACATCGCCGTCGTGATACTCCGGCTCCATCGAGTCACCAAGCACTCTCGTGGCGAATGCATCGGTCATCGGCCCCAGCAATTCACCGTCGGGCACCGTGACATACTCATCGCCGCCGTAAGGAGGTTGATCGAGGTCGGTGAATTCGCGCGGATGGCCGGCGGCCACGCGGTTGATGAGCGGAAGACGACGCGCGACCTTGCCAAGAGCTGCGGTATTGCCCGCCGAGTCCTCGACCAGACGGTGAAGCTCTCCACTGGTGAGCATGGCATCCAGCGCGCGCGGCGCAGCAAGCAGCCGTGCCGCCAACCGCCTGGCGCGGTCGCTACGAGCCTCTGCATCCTCAAGGCGGGCACGGATTTCGGGGGGCGTATCCTGCCACTGCATGAGCGACCGCAGTGTTCCGGCGACAAGCCCAAGCGTTCGCTCGAGTGCGTCCGCCAGCAGAGGATCGCGCAATTCGCGCCGGCCGGTTTCCAGCATCGAAAGAAGCGATGGACTGCACCCGGCGCGGTCTGAGGCGGCCTGCAAAGTAAGCCGCTGAGCCAAACGCGCGGAGCGGACGATGTCGGCAATCGATTGCATATTGGCGCCTATAACCTAACATAACTCTAACGACGCTTCCTCGATGAGGCAATCGGTTCAACCACTCAATTTCACGATTGCAGGCCGGGGTCGTGGCCAGTGAGCCTTACTTGGCGGATTGGCTATACTTTGGGCTGGCCTCGACAGGCAAAAACGGCCGGATTCACCCAATATTGGGCATCTCGACTCCTGTTTCCCAGTCACCGCAGCATTGTGAGGAACTAGGCGAAAATGATTGAAGCACTCAAGGATGAAGATCTGATTCGGCGGGCCGGCGGACGATTCCGTCTCACAACACTGGTGCAGAAACGCTGGGGTCAATTGATGGACGGCGCTCGCCCCATGATCGCCCGCGAGGGCCGAACTGACCTTGAGCTGGTCATTGAGGAAATCCGCCAGGGAAAGGTCGATCTTGAGCAATTGGCCCTTGCGGAAGGCGCCAATCTGCGGACCACGACAACTACCACAAATAAGGCGGACGCGGCCGAGGGCTCGCTGTAACGAGTCGTCCAGCGCGTCACATGGGCGACCACCCACCTCACTGATGGGAAGACCCCGATGGCCAAGCGGCGTGCGAATCGCTCGAACCCGCAACAAAGCAGCGCGGAAGATGCGCTCAAAGGCCGCCGAATTCTGGCCGGTCTGTGCGGCGGCATCGCCTGCTACAAGGTGTGCGAAGTGGTGAGCAGGTTGGTCCAGCGCGGGGCTGATGTCAGTGTGCTCATGACGCCCGCCGCAACTCAATTCGTCGGCCCGCTCACACTTCAGGCTCTTTCCGGGCGCCCTGTGTACACCAGCGTCTGGGACCACATCGAGTCAAGCGATCCGCAGCACATTGCCCTCGCTCGAAGCGCGGATGTGCTGCTCATCGCTCCCTGCACGATGGATATGCTGGCCAAGCTGGCGACCGGCCGCTGCGATGACGTGGTGTCGCTGGCCGCCTCGGCAATGGATCGCACCAGGCAAAAAGCCATCCTCGCGCCATCCATGAATGCCGCCATGTGGGCCCAGCCTGCAAACCAGCGCAACTTGCGAACGCTTCATGACGATGGATACGAGTTTGTCGGCCCCGGCACAGGGTGGCAGGCTTGCCGAACAGATGGCGTGGGACGCATGAGCGAACCGCAGGAAATCATCGCGGCGGTGGAGCGATCTCTACTTGATTAGGTCGAAGTAGTACTTCCCGCATTCTGTGCAGAGAATGGCCGATTGGTCGCCCGTCCAGACATAGGGATGGCCACAGTGAGGACAGCGGCCATCGAGCAGTCGCAAGTGAGGGCGATGCTCGAAACGGCGAAGTGCGGCGTCAATCGCGATGAACGAAATGACCCACAAAGGACCGGAGAAGAGAGCTAGACCAACGGAAACAGCAAGCGCGGCAGGCACTAATCCAAAGAGCAACGCAGCCCAGATCACGTTTGCGATAATCTGAACGGCTCTCATCCGACGAAGGTACTCTGGTGCCACTCGAAGCGGCACCCCCGGCTCGACGGTCGGAACGGTGAAGACTCGCCGAAGGAACATCTCGCTCTCATTCGTCGTCAAATGAAACTGGGATCAATCACACCGTCGGCCTGGACTTGAACGGAATGGGTGTCCCTGCCGCATCCACGGATACGAGCGTGATTGAGGCGCGCGTGACTTCGACTTGCGTCTCGGAGTTGTAACGCTCTGCGACAACGACAACCTCAACAGTCACCGAGGTCCGGCCAAGCCGCTTTGTGGCCGTGAAAAAGTTCACGACATCGCCCACAAGAACTGGGGCATGAAAAACGACGGTGTCGAGGGCGACGGTCACCCAGCGATGCACGCCGTGCTTGCGGGCCTCAATGAATCCTGCCTGATCTATGTACGAGAGAATGACGCCGCCGAAGATGGTGCCGTATTGGTTGGTGTCGCGGGGCAGGGTGACGATGCGCAGCGCGGGACACACAGGGCAAACGGGGGCTGAAGTGCTGGCGACAGATGACTTGCGGTCGGATGTGCGGCGGGTAGGCATGGTGGACCATCGTAGAGGCCGCAAGGAGTGAATCAGGCTGGCAGGCCTTTGGTGATGGCATGTTCCATCGCATCGCCGAACCGGTCAATTTCCTCCAGCGTCGTGTACACGCTCGGCGTGATGCGTAAGCCGTTGAACTCATCGTGGATGATGGCCACTGTGAAGATCTTGTACTGATTGAACAGCCAATCGGCAAGTTTGGCGGTGTCCAGCCCGTCCACCTGTACCGTTGCAATTGCGCAGGAAAACCGGTCCTTGAGGCTGGTGTGCAGACGCACCCGGTCGGAGTACGTAAGCAATCGTTTGGCCCAGCGGTTTCGCAGGTAACGCAGGCGTGCTTCCTTGCGCGCGCCTCCGATGCCCTGATGGAACGAGAGCGCCTCGGCGATGGCGAGGAAATTCGCCGCGGGGTGGGTGCCGATCTCCTCGAACTTGCGGATATTGGCGTCGAGCTCCGGCCCGGCGGCCATCAAGGGCCAAAGCGGCTGAATCTTGTCCTTTCGGACATACAGCAGGCCGGTGCCGTGCGGTGCAAAAAGCCATTTGTGCAGACTGACGCCGTAGTAATCACAGTCAAGATCGGAAAGTTTGAAATCGAAGTGAGCCAGGGCATGCGCGCCGTCGACGATCACGGGGATGTTGCGGGCCCGGGCCATGGCGACAACCTCGCGCACCGGCAGGATCTGGCCCGTGATATTGACGATGTGGCACATCAGGATCACCCGCGTTCGCTCAGTGATGTTCTCCTCAAAGAGACGAACAATTGTTTTGCTGTCCTCACACGGAACCGGAATCTTGAATTGCCGGAGAACGATGCCTTCACGACGAGCGCGCTGCTTGAAGGTCGTGATCATGCGCGGATAGTCGTGCGTCGTCGTCAGCACTTCGTCGCCCGCGCGAAGATTCAGGCCATATTGGCAGGTTTCGAGGCTTTCGGAGGAGTTTCGGGTGATGGCGAGCTCTTCTGGGTCGACGCTCCACTCTTTCGCGAGCCGCTGGCGAACTGTCTCCCGCTGCGGTTCTTGAATGCGCCACATTGTGTAGGCCGTTGCTGTATTGGAGTAATCGAGGTGCCGTTTCATCGCCTCCTGCACGATCCGCGGCGACGGGCTCACGCCGCCGTTGTTCAGGTTCATGATGGAGCGATCGACCGTGAAGGCCTGCTGCACCTCCCGCCAAAGATCCTCATCACGGGCCGCATCTTCCGGCGAACGGCTGTCCACGGCCAGAGCGGCAAAGAGAGAAGCGAGTCGGGCGGGATCGAGCGGCGCAGCGCTTGCGGTTCGCGCAGCAAGTGAACCCAAGATGGGAGCGGAAAGCGCCGGAAGCGCAATGGACCCGAAAAACTGCCGACGGGTGGGTGAGGCTGATGGAACTTCGTGCACGGGCGCATCCTTTGCAGACGAGGGCTGGATGCGACATCGTACCGGGCAACACGAGCATACGTCGGAAGGAACTCAACCGTCCTTGGCGGGAGGCGTGAACGGCATCGTCGCAGCGCGGATCATCTCCTTGCCGATGAGGTCCATCTGCGCCACGTCTTTCACCGCTCGTTCCACGACAATGTACCCGTCCTTGTTGACGATCTGCACCATCATGGCGTGATTGGTGATCAGATTCGTGAGCGGGTCGACCGAAACATCAATTTGCAGTTCATCGACCACGACTTTCTTAGTCGGTTCGATCGTCTCGCTGCGAATCAGGTCGGTCATCTCAAAGTCAACACCCTGAGTACGGCCCCATGCTTTCATGACCTCCGGCGTGTCTCGCTGCGGGTCAAAGGAAATCATCACAAAGCGAATCTGGTCACGCAACTGGGCCGGGACCTCCTTGGCCAAACGCGCAAAATCCTGCCCCAGGCGCGGACACATGGCTGGATTCGGGCACGCGGTGTAAATCGTCGTTATGACCAGCGTCTTGCCTGCATAGTCCTTGGCGAGATTGACCGCCTTGCCTTCCTCGTTCACGAAATCGGCGTCAAGATCGGGCTTATAACCCACAATTGTTGAGGCCATGTGCGCATCATCCGAAAGCTGGATCGGCTCACTTGGTTTGTCTGGATCGATGACTGGCGGTGTAACCGGGGCGTCATTACGGGCTTCAGGAGCAACTCGTGAATTGCGGTCTACAGCCTCCTTGGGAGGCAGGCAGCAGGCCGCCGGAGTCTCCGTTCCCGCCGTTTCCGCAGTTGCGGCGCCATCTGCTCCGGCAGCGGGGGTTTTCGTTGCCTTTTCACTCGTCTCGGTACAGCCGGTGACCAATGACAACATGCAGACCGCAATCGGAAGAGTGCCGGCAAAGATCCTCGAGCGTGACATGGAGTGCCTTTTCAATTGGTTTCTTGACCTCGAATGATAGTGGTTCCCTGTACGGACGCCCCCCACTCTCAGATCGACGCCGACGCGTCCTTCCGGTCGGAAATTGCAAACTCGGCAAGCCACTGCCGGCGGCGGGCCGCCTCTCGACTCATGAGAAAATCGGCCAAACGGGGCGAAATGGTGAGCAATCCCCCAAGCAATCTGGCTGAGTGACAGGTCCAGACTTCAGGAACCGGGCGCCGTAGGCAACGCACAATTGCATTCGCAACGCGCTCCGGCGGCTGGATGAACAGGCTCGAAACTTGCCGCGAGAGGGGGATCGACTTCCGTCCGCTGCGCGCCGCCGAAACTTCAAAAAAGTCCGTGGTGGTGGTAATCGGATGAATTGTGGACACGTCGATACATTCCGGAGCCAGCTCAACGCGCAACGCCCTGCCGATGTGCGTTTGCGCTGCCTTGGTCGCGGTGTAGGCGGCATAATAGGGGAGCGTGAAGCGGCCCACCGCGCTGGAGGTAATGAGAATGTGGCCGCCGCGCCGCGCTCGAAAAATGGGCACAGCCGCACGAATGACACGCATCGTGCCGTAGAAATTCACCTCGAAAATCTCTCGCAACTGTGCATCCGTCATGTCGGCGACGCCGGCTTCGAATCCAAACCCGGCATTTGCCAGAACGGCATCCACGCGCCCGAGGGCGGAATGTGCGCTGCTGACAAACGCTGCAACCTCCTCATCGTGCCGGACGTCGCATGTGGATGCAAATGCCCGGCGGCCGAGTGTCCGGATCTCGCCGGCCAGGGCTTCGACGAGGTTAAGGCGTCGTGCGGACACTGCCACGTCCATTCCTGCACGCGCGCAGGCGCGCGCGGTCGCCCTGCCGATTCCCGTCGAGGCGCCGGTGATGACAATGACGCGATCGTGGAGAGTTTGGTGTCGGCTCATCACTGCTCCTTGCGCCGGGAACTCGGTTATCCGGTCTTTCGTTTCAACACCCAACCCAACTCGGGCTGTTTTTGGAGGAACGCGGCAAGGAAGAAGGCGAGAACGCCCGTGGCGACGAGGGCCGCCAGTGAGTTCAACTGATGGAGCCAGCCGACGGGTAGGTGAAGCGCTTCCGCCGCGGTGACTTGCCAACTTGCCGGCTGGAGCGGCAGAACCCACCATTTGAGCGCGGCAAGTGCGCCCCCCATCACCGACGCCGAGATGACGGTACGAATACAGGAACGCCGGGTGTCCGAGTCGAGGATGCGATCAACATTGTGGCGGCGGAGAAGAACGAGGAGCGCGACGGTTTGAACCAGCGCTGAGACGGACGTCGACCAGGAGAGGCCGGCCTCACCCATTGGCCAGATGAAAGTGATGTTCATGATGAAATCGATGATGACCATGGCGACCGAGAGGCGAACCGGAGTCTTCGTGTCCCCAAGCGAGAAGAAAGCACGGCCCAGGATGCCAATGAGCGAGAAGCCGATGACTGAGGGGGCGTAACCGATGAGCACGTTGGCCACACGGATGGAGTCAGCGGCCGTAAACTCTCCGCCCTCAAACACGACGCTTGCGAGCGGCAGACCAACGAACATGAGGCCGATTGAAGCCGGAAGCGTGATGAAAAAGACAAACCGGACACCTTGGCGGAGTGTCGCCGCGAGTGCTGAGGGGTTGTCGGCATGGAAAGAAAGGGCGGGAAAGATGGCGGTGGCAATCGCGACGCCAAAGACCCCCAAGGGGAACTGATAGAGGCGGGAGGTGTAAACGGCGACGATTGCGAACGAAGAAGTGTCGAGCGGGTACGGAACGCCAAAAATGGTTGGGCCGATATACGACGGGTATCCCGCGATGACGCCGTCCAGAAAGGCGTTCGCCTGAACCACGCCGAGACCGATGATCATCGGCCCAAGCAGGCGCAGCATGTCTCCTAGGCGGCGCTGCGAAGCAGCAAGAGAATCGGGTGAAAGGTCAGGAGGAGGGAGCGTTTGAAGCAGTGATGCGTATGAGAACCATGAAAGAGCCAGCTGAAGGAACCCCGCGGCGAGGACTGACCATGAGAGCCAGACAACTCCGGTACTGAGGGGGCGGACGTCGGTCGGATACCAGGAAGCGAAGGCCAGGGCCCCGGCGATCATGATGACGTTGAGCAGGACAGGAGCCGCTGCGGTCACGGCAAATCGCCCGTGAACCTGCAATACGCCGCCGATCAGGGCGACCATGCAGACAAGCGGCATGTACGGGACCATGATGAGGGCAAGCTGGTACACCAGGTTGCCCGCGCCGGATGTGTTGGCGCCCGCTCCAGCCCAGATACAGATGAGAATCACTGCTTCAATGACGAGCGTGATCCCGGCAAGGGTCATGAGGCTCAAGGCAAGCACCCGCCGTGAGAATGCGCGGGCGCGGGACTGATCGGCCTTGAGAATCTTCGTGTATTCGGGAATGAAGGCTGCGGAAAGAGCCCCTTCTCCGAAGAGTTTACGAAAGAGGTTGGGAACGAGGAACGCCAGGCCGAAGGCGGTCATTGCGGCGCCGGTGCCGAAAATCCGGGCCGCGACGGCGTCACGAATCAGGCCGCCTACCCGCGACAGGAACGTGAGGCCGCCCACCAGAAGTGCAGAGGCAACGAAATGCTGATGTGTATCGGGAGTGGATGCGGCAACCACTGGCGGCGCGTGCGGCAAAGCGCCGGCATCCTGCGGAATGGCGGAAACGTCATCCATGACTTGCCCATACGGTAGGATCATCTGACGGGAAAAGTGCCGGAGCACTTCCTGCCGCGCATCCGGCACGGTACGATAGTGGGCGGGTCTTTGGTCGGGGCACCACAACGCGACCCCGGGGCGGCGCCACCATTGTCAACAAGGCGCAAGTCATAAGCCCGAGTCGGGCGCGGGTGCATACCGCATGAACACACCAAGCACGGCACTACGGGGACTGGGGCGCGACCGCTGGGTCATCACCGGGGCCGCCCTCGCCCTCCTGACGGCATGCGACTCGGGATTGCAGCGCATCGACCGACAGGCCCAGGAGATTATTTCCCAACGTGCCGACCTTATGGGGGGAGACACGGCCACTCCTGAGTTCGACTTCATGGATTCAAAGCAGGGCAAGGCGGAACTTGACGCACACCGTGCCGCCTCCGTCAGCAAACGACCGCCGACCTTGAATCCAAGCGCCCGCGAATTGATACTCCGACCGGCGGACCCCAGCCGCAACCTCGCGGAGATCCTTGATACTTACACCACGCTCCCCACTGATGTCCCGGTGTTCAACCTGGACAATGTCCTCCAGTTGGCAACCTCCCGGTCCCCGGAGTACTTGACGGCCAAGGAACAACTCTATTCGGCCAGTCTCTCGCTCCTTTCCCAGCGCCACCAGTTTGGCCCTCGCTTTTTCGATGACGTCGTCTCTTCGGTGAACGCGAGTGGCGAAGGAGGCGACTACGCGATTGTTAATGACCTGTCGAACGAGTTTCGAATCACCAGACGTCTTGAGACCGGCGGGCAGGTCGGTATCCAGGCCATTGTTTCCGCGACTGAACAGCTGCGTGAGACCGTTGCTGACAATTCTGCGCAGTCCGCCGAAGTGCTGCTTTCGGCTGACTTTCCGTTGCTGCGCGGTGCCGGCACCGTTGCTGCGGAAGGATTGATTTCCGCCGAGCGCCAGATGGTGTACGCAATGCGCACCTTTGAGAATTTCCGGCGAAACTTCCTGGTCGATGTGGCTTCGGATTACTTCGACATCGTCCGCGCTCGTACCTTGGTCACCAACGCTCAGGAGGACCTCAAGAGCCGCGAACGTTCGCTTGAGGAGGCCGAAGCCAAGACCCGCGAGTTCACCAAGATTGACATTGCTGAAGCCCAGCAGCGCCTCCTGCAGGCCCAGAACAGCCTGGCCTCAGCTCGCGACAACTACATTCTCGCGCTGGAGCGGTTTCGGGTCCGCCTGGGCCTGAACGCAGATGAGATCTTCCTGATCGACCCCGATTCTTCATTTGACTTTCCTATCCCCGCCTTGGACATGGAGGAGGGCGTTGAGCGCGGCCTTGCCTACCGCCTGGACCTGCAGAATCAGCGCGATCAGGTAGACGACACGCGCCGCGCCGTCGACGTCGCGAGAAACGATCTCCTGCCGGACCTCAACTTCGGCGCTCTCGTTTCCCTACCCACCGACGCGGATAAGACCCGCGCTGGACTGCAGTTTGACCCCGAGAGCATGCACGCAACTGCAACGCTCACCTTGAGCCTGCCGATCGATCGCAAGATAGAGAAAATCAACTTACGGCAGGCCCTCATCAATCTCGAGCAGGCCAAGCGCGACCTCACCCAGCGCGAAGACGAAGTCGCCATCAACATCCGCGCTTCCGTTCGCCAGATCGAACTCGCTCAGTTCAGCCTCCAGTTGCAGGACGAGTCGATCCGCATCACTGAGGAACGAATTGAAGCGCTCGAACTGCGCCGCACCACGACTCCGCGCCAGGTCATTGACGCTCAGGACGACTTGAGACAGGCGCGCGACGCCCGTGCCGCCGCCTTGCGCGATCTGCGCGTGGCCGTTCTTCGCTACCTCATAGAGACCGGTCAATTCCGGGTGTCGTCGGACGGATCGTTCATACCGCCGCCAGGCCTGCTCGAAGTGCTCCAGACCGGTCCCGCGCCCGATGGTTCGCCCTCAGCTGTGGAGACCGCCCCGGAGATGGAGAAGCCCGATGCCGACACGCGGCAATAAGACCCACAGACTATTGCAATGAATCTCGGTATGACGACGTAATTGACGACTAGAGTCTTCCTCGTGTCGGGGCCTTGAAGGAGCAGGAAAATGCCGGTAATGACAGGTGCAACACAGAACGCGCAGCGTGGCAGCGTCATCGTCTGGGTGATCGGGGGCTTGGTGGTCATCGCCGCCGGTGCTTATGCTGCCACCCGATACTTTGGTGATTCCGCGCCCACGGAAGTCTCGCAGAATGACCTGTTCACGGCCCGCAAGACCAGTTTCGACATCATCGTCCCTGCCAGTGGGGAACTCGAGGCCCTGAATCAGATCGAGATTCGCAATCAGCTGGACCGTTCCACCAAGATCAAGTCCATCGTGGAGGAGGGCAAGTCCGTCAAGGCAGGCGACATCCTTGTCGAACTCAACTCCGATCAGATCGAGTCTGAGATCACGCAGGAGAAACTTCAGGTAGAGGCCGCGACCAACGATGTGGACGCCGCCGTTCAGGCGGTTGAACTGCAGAAAAGCGAGAACGAATCCGCTGAGCGCGCCGCCAATCTCAAGGTGGAACTGGCGGAACTGGAGATGGATCGCTGGGAAAAGGGCGAGGTGATCACCAAGCGCAGAGACTTGTCGGTGGCCCTCGAAACCGCCACCAAAAATCTTGAGCGCTGTGAACGGGACTACAAAGAGTCCGTGGTGCTGCGAGAACGCGAATTTATTAGCGAAAGCGAGAAAGAGGCCGACGAAATCAAGCTGACTCAGGCGAGAAACGATCTCGACAAAGCCGAGCGCGCCATCACGGTCTACGACGATTACGAGTACAAGAAAGACCTCAAGACCAAGACCAGCGACGTCGAAGAGGCCAAAGCCGCGCGCGATCGCGCACTCTCACAGAACGCGCGCAATCTCGACCGTCGCAACAACGACCTCGACGCCAAGAAGAAACAACTCGAACTCCGCCAGGAAAACCTCAAGAAACTGGAGGAGCAGCTCGCGTTTTGCACAATCAAGGCCCCCAATGACGGCCTCGTCGTCTACCAGACGAGCCTTGGCGGCGGTCGGTTTTTCATGGTGAACCAAAGCCCGATGCAGGTCGGTCGCGATGTGTATCCCAACGAAACGCTCATTGTCCTGCCCGATACTTCCCAAATCGTCTCGTCCGTAAAAGTGCACGAGTCTCTTTCGAGCCTGATCCAGCCTGAAATGCGCGCCACCGTCAAGATTGACGCCAAGCAGGACCTCTCGTTGCCTGCGAAGGTCCGCACGATCAGCGTGCTCGCCGAGCAGAATTGGATGAGCGAGTCCCGCGAGTACACGATCAAGCTGCTCATCGACCAGCCCAATACCTGGGATCTCAAGCCGTCAATGCGTTGCAAAGCTGAAATTCAGCTCGGACGCGCCGACGGCGCTTTGGCCGTGCCCGTTCAGGCCGTCTTCGCGGAAAAAGGCGTGTACTACACCTGGAAGCCCGCCGGCGGAAAATTCGTCCGTCAGATCGTCCAAACCGGACGCTCGAGCGAGACCCTGACCGAGATCACCGACGGTCTGGCCGAAGGCGATGTGGTCCTCCTCCGTGAACCCCTCCCAGGCGAAAAGGGCACAGACGAGTTTGATACCAAAATGGCTGAAGTCGCCAAGGATCGCGAAAAGAAACGCATGGAAGCGATGGCCAAAGGTGTCGGCCAGCGGCAGACCAGCAGCGAATCGGTTCAGTCGGTTGAGTCTCCTGCGACCCCGGAAGCCGGAGTGCCCGCTGCGGACCAGCAGAATGACGCCCCAGAATCTGCTGAAACACAAGGAGCCACCGAGTCCAGCCCCACGGACTCATCGGTTCCCACGAAGGAAGGATCGCCTCCCTCAGAAGGGGGCTAATCCGGCTGGTCCAGCGCACTCCTTGCGCGGTCGCGCGGCGTAGAATGTAGGCTTCCCGTCACGTCACGCGGCGAATCGACTCCAGACGCAGCCGGTTCTGCTCTGCGCCGCATGCACGGACGAACTTGACCATTCTGTCCCTGGAGATCCCATGAAACTCTGCGGCTGCGATGTCTTTGTCTATTCACCCGATTTTGCCGTTCCCGACCTTCCCAAGGAAGTTGGTCCCCTGCGGCTGGAGCTGATTTCCAACCGCGGCACCAAGATGTATCCCAAGACCTCTGCCAAGCTGGACTATCTCGCAGACGAGTGGCGTTGCCGGTACACCTCCGAAGGCGATAAGGCCGTCGAGCACACCGACGTCGATGCTGTTCTCAAACAGATCATCTCGGCGGGCAAATTCTGGACGCGCGTTCAGGTGCTTTGGCTGAACAAAGACGGGTCTCGGGCTTTCAGTCAGCCGTATTGAATCATCCCCTGCCCTGTCTGCTCCCCTACTTCTCATTCGACAAACTCAACTCATTCTCGCGTGTCCCGCGGACACGCTGCAAAGGAAACTCGTCATGGCTCACAAGGTGGTGCTCATTCGCGGTGACGGAACCGGTCCGGAACTGATGCAGGCTGTTGAAAAAGTGATCAAAGCTTCCGGCGTCGCCATTGACTGGATCGACATGCCTGCAGGCGAGAAGTGCGTCCAGGCCGGAAAACCCATCGTTCCCGATGAAACCATCGAGAAGATCCGTGAAATCGGCATCGCGCTCAAGGGCCCGATGACCACTCCCGTTGGCAAGGGGACCGTGTCCGCAAACGTCACGTTGCGCAAGAAACTCGACCTGTACGCCTGCGTGCGGCCGGTGCGCGCAATTCCCGGAATCAAGACACCCTTTGACGGCCTGGACTTGGTGATCTTCCGCGAGAACACCGAAGACCTGTACGCCCAGATCGAATACATGACCACTCCCACCGTGGCTGTCGGGTACAAGTTCATCACCCGCGCCGCAACCGAGCGCATCGCCCGTGCGGCCTTCGAGTTCGCCCGCAAGCACAATCGCAAGAAGGTCACCTGCGTGCACAAGGCCAACATCATGAAGGTGTGCGACGGTCTCTTCCTCCAGACCTGCCGTGAAGTCGCCACCCAGTACCCTGACATCGAGTTTGGCGACAACATCGTTGATAACCAATGCATGCAGTTCGTCACCAAGTGGAAGCTCTACGATGTCATTGTCACCGAAAACCTCTATGGCGACATCATTTCCGATCTCTGCGCAGGCATGATGGGCGGCCTCGGTGTAGCGCCCGGTGCGAACTACGGTTCCAAGTGTGCCGTATTCGAGGCAGTGCACGGTTCAGCCCCCAAGTACACCGGGCTGAACAAAGTGAATCCCACCGCCCTGCTTTTGTCCGGAGTCATGATGCTCGAGCATCTGGGTGAACAGGCCGCCGCCGACCGCATTACCCGGTCGTTGGATGCAATTTTCGTGGAAGGCCGCCATCGCACATACGATTTGGGCGGCAGTACCGGCACCCAGGAGTTCGCGGACGCCGTCATTGCCAAACTAAGGTGACCCATGAAGAGTTTCCTCAAACGTTGCATCCCCGTCCTCGGCCTTCTCGCCCTGGGGGGCGGGTTGTGCCTTGCCCAGGTTCAGCCTGATCCGAAAAAGCCCCCCACGCAGCAGGAGCAGCCGGCGCATACGCCTGGCGGCGCCCAGACGCACGAATACAAGACTGCGACGATCAAGGGCCGCACTCTGTCCTATGCCCTGGTGCTCCCAAGGGACTTCGATCAGGCAAAAACCTATCCCGTGCTTCTGGCTCTTCCGCCCGGCGATCAGTCCCAAGGCATGGTTGAAATGGGATTAAGCCAATATTGGGAAGCCGAAGCCGTCGCACGCGGCTGGGTCGTTGTAAGTCCGATTGCGCCCAACCGGACCATGTTTCACGATGGGTCCGAGGATTTGGTTCCGGAGCTGCTCGACTCAATCCAGCGCGGCGTCAAAGTCGAAGGTGGCCGCTTCCACCTTGCCGGTATTTCAAATGGCGGACTGAGTGCCTTTCGCATCGCGGTCGAGAACCCGCGCCGCTTCCTTTCACTCCTCGCGCTTCCGGGGTACACACCCGAGAAAAAGGACGAGAACGATCTCGGCCGGATCAAGGGTATCAACGTGACCATGTGGGTCGGCGAAAAAGACCCGCAGTGGGTGCGTGAAATGCAAAAGATCCAGGCAAAAATGGAACGCCTCGGCATCAAGTCGGTGCTCAATGTGTTGCCTGGCCAGGGGCACGTGGTCGCGGTCACACCCAAGGAACTGTTTGACACCCTGGATGCCGTCCGCCCGGGATACAAGCCGCCCGCTCAACCCGCGGTGACGGACCCGGCACCGGCAGATCCCGCTAAGAAAGACGCCGGTGGGACCGACCCGAAGGACGCACCAAAGGAGAAAGATAAAGATGACCACTGATTCAGGTCACTCTTCATCCTTGTACCACTCGGTCTCTTTTCCTTCATGATGTGGCGCCCGACCCTCTAGCGCCTTGAGGAACTCCGAATCCGGTTTCCGGTACGCGGCCACCGCGGCTGCTGCTTCCCGAACATGCGCGATTCGGTCGCATCCCGGCACGACCACTGCCACACCATCCTGCGCCAGCGCATACGTAAGCAGGTCATCCGCCGAGTAGATCGGCTTTCCATCGTCTCCCGCTGAATTGAGCAGAAACCCGCCGCCAAAGACCTTCATGGCAATGACTGCAACGTTGTTCTCAACGGCCACAGGCAGAAAATCACGCACGAATGATTTGTGCTGCACGTCGATGGGGTTCACGGGGACCAGCGCGGTCGCAAACGGATATCGCCTGACGGCTTCGACCAGCCACTTCGGATCGCGGTGACCTGTAATGCACACATGCTTCACGAGCCCCTCCGCACGTGCCTTCTCAAGCCCTTCGATCACGCCGCCGGCGGCAAACAGACTCTCCCAATCATCGTGCACTTCATGGCACTGCACACTGTCCACCGACTCCAACTCCAGCCGTTCAAGCGACTCCTCCAACTCCCGCCGGGCCCCGCCCGCATCACGCATCAGAGTTTTCGTTGCGATGTAGAAATCTTCCCGCGCTGAACCCGCGCTCTCCTTCAGCCACCGTTTCAGCGCTGCCCCGACCCGACGCTCCGATTCCCCCGCTGCATACGACGGGGCTGTGTCGACATACCGCACTCCCAGGCGAAATGCGTCGAAAAGCACTGCAATCCCATCCTCAACGTCAGGTAGATTGCCCAACGGAAATGCGCCAATCCCCAGTCTTGCGACACTTCGCCCGGTTCGCCCCAGACCGACGCGTGGCAGCGGCCCCAGTTCTCCGACGCCTGGGCCTGCAGGCGGCTCCGCCCGCCCCAAACCGATGCGTCCTCCGCAGGCCGCAGCCGCAGCCGCCCCCGCAACCCCCCGCAGAAACTCCCGTCGATTCGGCATTGCACACTCCCTGCTTGATCCGCCACCACTACGATGTGTGATCCTGCCAAGCTCATACTCAGTTGCGAGAAACTCAATGTCCCACCCACTTGTCGAACGATACGCGGCTGGCGCACCCCTTCCGGCTCAGTCCATCGCCGGACTCACGGCTTCCGATCTTGATGCTTTCCCCGTGCCCGGCACGTGGAGCATCCGTCAGATCATCTCGCACTTGATGGACAGCGACCTGATCGCCGCCGACCGCATGAAGCGCATCGTGGCCGAGGACAATCCGCTCCTGACAAATTACGACGAGAACCGTTTCGTCCAGGTGCTGCGTTATGAACGTGTCAGCCCGGAAGATATGACGGAAGTGTTTCGACTCAATCGCGTGATCACCGCCCATGTCCTTCGCGGTGCTGATGAGGCTGCGTGGAGCCGTACTGGCACCCATAACGTCCGCGGCAATCTCTCGCTCACCGATCTCGTTCGCGGGTACTCTGACCACCTCGACCATCACCTCAAGTTCGTCCGGCAGAAGCGCTTGTTGCTCGGCAAGCCGCTTTCGGACTGACCGCTGAACTCGACATGCGCGGGGAATTCGGCCGCTTGTGGCCATCTCCCGGGTGACTGCTGGCCAGCCTCACGAATCTGGCCAAACGCCGGGATCGCTGCAAGGCTCGGTCAGTTCCGCAACATGTATTTGGGTGTAGGGAGATTCTCTGCGGAAGCAGAGAGCGCGGGACATCGCGTGTCTTGCGCCCAAGGTTGAGTCCAAAAAACACTTTTGCCATTCAGGAGAAATGACATGCGTTCGTCCTCCGGTGCTATGACTGCGCCCGTGCCTCTCAATGTTTCTCATGCCATCCAATGGTCCGCGCTGGCGGCTTTGACATTGATGACCTCCCCCCTTCACGCCGAAGTTATCAATTTCTTAATCACTATTGATGGTTTGCAGGAGGTCCCCTCGAACTCCAGCCCCGCCAGCGGCACTGGAACCGCCACCCTTGATACTGCAACAAACCGGTTCTCTTGGGAGTTTTCCTTCTCAGGGCTCGACAGCGCCCAGACTGCGGCACACTTTCACGGCTCTGCCGATCTTTGCCAGGAGGCAGCGCCCATTGTCAGCCTCCCGTTGGGCGAATTCGTGCAAGGTTCCACCATCATTACGCCCGCCCAGGCACAGTCCCTCCTGGCGGGCCTGATTTACGTCAACATTCACAGCGCGGACTTCCCCGAAGGCGAGATTCGGGGCCAGATCGAACTCGCTCCCCCTGAAAACACCATCCCCGAAGTCATCCAAAAGGGCGATGAGTTCGTCAAGCTGACACCCGTAATGACTGGATTGGATGCTCCAGTTGGCGGCTTTCCCGCCCCCGGCCATGCCGGCAGACTGATGATCCCCGACCAGTCCGGTCTCGTCTGGAATCTGAATCTGCTCACCGGTTCCTCTTCGATCTACCTCGACACGTCTGACCTCCTCGTGCCGCTGGGAATATTTGGCGAAGGAACATACGACGAGCGCGGTCTCCTGGGTTTCGCATTCGACCCTCGCTACGCGCAGAACGGCTTGGTGTACACCTATACCTCGGAACCGTGGGACCCAGGTGACCCTGCCGATTTCTCCACCATGCCCGACGGGTCCATTCCCAATCACGTCTCCGTCGTCCGTGAGTGGCATGTAAAGAACCCCGGAGACGCGGATGCGACCGTCGACCCCGCGAGCAGCCGCATTGTGATGCGCATCGACCAGCCGCAGTTCAACCACAACGGCGGGCAGATGAACTTCGGACCCGATGGCATGCTCTACATCTCCCTTGGCGATGGTGGCAGCGCCGACGATCAGGATGGCGGGCTCGATCCCTTCGGACTTCCCAACCTTGGTCACGACTGTCGTGGAAACGGCGCAGATGCCGAGAGCATTCTCGGCAAGCTGTTGCGCATCGACCCGCACGGCCGCACGTCGCCCAACGGCGCATACGGCATACCTGCCGACAACCCCTTCGTCAATGGCCCGGGGAATGATGAAGCATGGGCCACCGGCTTTCGCAATCCCTTCCGCTTCTCCTTTGACAAGGGCACAGGCGACCTTTGGCTCGCCGATGTGGGACAGAACAACGTCGAAGAGGTCAATGTCATTAGCAAGGCTGGCGATTACGGCTGGAATCGCAAGGAAGGTTCTTTCAAATTCGTCCCCAACGGCTATCAGGCCGGGTATGCAGTGACGCCGGAATTCAGTGACTTTACGGGTCTCATCGACCCCGTCGCAGAGTACGACCATGACGAAGGCATCTCCGTCATCGGCGGCTATGTGTATCGAGGTGCGGCGATTCCTTCCCTTGAGGGCTATTACGTCTTCGCGGATTACGCCCGTACTTTCGCCACAGACGGCCGCCTGTTCTTCCTCGATCCGGAAGACATCTCCACGGTCCAGGAATTCAACATCGCGGATCAGGACAACATCGGCCTCTTCACCACCAGCATCGGCCAGGACTCCGCCGGCAATCTCTACGTCATGGGCAACACCAATTTCGTCCCCTTTGGCGGCACTGGAGTCGTTTGGCGTATCGATCCCACATTCACCATCCATCTTGAAGGCCCATGCCCAGGCCCGATGGAACTGCTCGTCGAAGGCGCAACTCCCAATGCCCGCGTCGCACTGCTCGTTTCTCGAAGCGCTGGCAGTGAAGTGATCCCGCCTTCGCTTCCCTGCGCAGGCGCCCTGCTTGACCTGGCCAGCCCCATCCGCATCGTGCAGGGCGTCAACATCGATTCCGATGGTACCGGATCCGCCATCCTCAATATCCCCGCTGGCGCGTGCGGCCGCGCTCAGTTCCAGGCAATCAATCTTGACACCTGCGAGACGACAAACGTAATCTCGCCCTGAGCAATGTGCCCAGTAACTTGTCTCCGATCCGACTCGGATCGGCCTCCATAAGAGACGCAGCCTTAAGTGGCTCGCGTCTCTTTTCACCTGATTACGGTTGGGTCCCCGTATTGCTATCGTTGTCCGCATGCCTGCATCAGAAGTTGAACATCCCGTTCCCCCCGTAACCGCTGCTCCGCCGGTGACACTTCGCAAGTTTGGTGGCTTCGGACTTCTCGCCATCCTGTGGGCAGCGTTGCCCGCAGTTTTCGGCTTTCTTCTTCTGTACAACCTGGGCCCGATTTCCGAATGGCTTCGCGTCCACGGGTCAACGGGATTGGCCGTGTATATCGCCCTTTTTGTCGTGGCCGCCGGGCTTGGCATTCTTCCCACCTACGCCCAGTCCATCCTCGGCGGTTGGGTCTTCGGATTCGCGGTCGGCCTGCCGGCAGCGCTGGCCGGTTTCACCGGCGCTGCGATTGTCGGGTACACCATCGCACGCGTTGCGACAGGCCCCCATGTCGTTCAGTACATCGATGCGCATCCCAAGGGACGGATTATTCGCAACGCTTTGATCGGCCGAGGGCCCTGGCCCACTTTGGGAACTGTGACGCTCCTGCGCTTTCCCCCGAACTCACCTTTCGCATTGACAAATCTGGCCATGGCCGCTGCCCGTGTCCCTCTGCTTCCCTTTGTTGTCGGTACTGCCGTCGGCATGCTGCCGCGCACCGCTGTCGCGTCGCTCTTTGCCGCCAAGGGCGCATCCACCGGCGCCACCGGCCTGGTCGAGTTCATCAAGGAAGGCCCGGGCCCCGTCGTTCTGGTCGCCGGAATCGTCTCAATGATCGCAGTCCTTGCAATTGTCTCGCAAATCGCTAATCGAGCGCTTGCACATTTCGTCCCCGAAGCCGCATCCCGAGCACCGGTCATCGCCGCGCAGCCGCCCCAACCCTGAGGTCCTCGATGCGCGTCGCCGTCTTCAGCACTCATACCTACGACCGCACGTTTCTTGACGCCGCCAATCGGAAGGCGGGCAGCCCCCATGAACTGCGCTTTCTTGATCTTGCATTGGATCTGCCCACCTCGGCTCTGGCGCAGGGTTCGGACGCGATATGCGTATTTGTCAACGACCGCTTGTCTGCGCCCGTGCTCGAGGCCCTGGCGGCCTCGGGCATCCGCCTTGCCGTGCTTCGCGCCGCTGGTTTCAACAACGTCGACATTCAGGCCGCCGAGAAACTCGGCATCACCGTCCTCCGCGTTCCTGCCTACTCGCCGCACTCCGTCGCCGAACACGCGCTGGCACTCATCATGACGCTCAATCGCAAAACCCACCGTGCGGTCAGCCGAGTGCGCGAACAGAACTTTGCGCTCGACGGCTTGTTGGGCTTCGACCTTGCAGGAAAAACGGTGGGAGTCATCGGGACCGGACAGATCGGCGCGGCCTTCACTGGCATCATGCTCGGCCTCGGATGCCGCGTCGTCGCATTCGATCCCCAGCCCAACCCTGAATGCGTTCGGCGCGGCGTCGAGTACCTCAGCCTTGCTGAACTGCTTCTTGCATGCGACGTCATTTCGCTGCACTGCCCTCTGACGCCATCCACACGCCATCTGGTCAATGCGGATTCTCTTGCGCGTATGAAGCCCGGCGTCATGCTCATCAATACGAGTCGCGGGGCAGTCATCGACACGCGCGCGGTTATTCAGTCACTCAAGTCCGGTCACATCGGCTATTTGGGGTTGGACGTCTACGAGGAAGAGGGCGACCTGTTCTTCCGCGACCTCTCCGGCGAAGTGATCCAGGATGACGTCTTCGCGCGCCTGCTCACGTTTCCCAATGTGGTCATCACGGCCCACCAGGCCTTCTTCACGCGCGAGGCCCTCAATGCCATTGCGACCACCACCATCCGCAACCTCTCTGATTTCGCCGCCGGGCAGGTGAATCCCTGCAACCGCGTCACGACGGGGTGCTTTGCAACCACGCACAGAGCCTAAACTCACGTCCTCATGCCCCGCAGAACCTCGTCAGCCAAATCCGCCAAAGGTCCCAGCGTCGGCCTCATTATGGGCAGTACTTCCGACTGGGAGACGATGCGGCACGCCGCCCAGACGCTCGAACAATTCGATGTCCCGTATGAGAAACTCATCGTCTCGGCGCACCGCACACCCCGCAAGATGGCGGAGTACGCCCAATCGGCCGAAGGTCGTGGGCTCAAAGTCATCATCGCCGGTGCGGGCGGCGCGGCTCATCTCCCCGGCATGACCGCCGCACATACGACGCTCCCGGTCCTTGGCGTACCCGTCGAGTCTGCCGCCCTCAAAGGCATGGATTCGCTCCTCTCCATCGCTCAGATGCCCGGCGGCATACCCGTCGGAACGCTCGCCATCGGCAAAGCCGGCGCCACCAACGCCGCGCTCCTCGCGATTTCGATACTGGCGTTGAACGACTCGCGCCTCCGCAGCCTCCTCCACGAGTTCCGTGCGTCTCAGACCGAGCGCATCATGAAGGAGCGACTCCCGTGACCGCGTCGGTTCGGCCTGATTCTTCACTTCAACCGATTCTCCCCGGCGCAACCATCGGCATCCTCGGCAGCGGGCAACTTGGCCGCATGCTCGCCATCGACGCCCGCCGCATGGGTTATCGCGTACACGTTTACAGCCCCGACCAAGACTCACCCGCCGGCCAGATCGCCGATCGCGAGTGGGTCGGTCCTTATGACGACCTGGCGGGCGTACGCGCGTTCGCTGCAACATGTGCAGTTGTCACCTTCGAATTCGAGAATGTTCCCTCTGCCACTGCCGCCGCCTGCGCGCAAGCGACGCTGGTCCGTCCTGATGGCGCCGTCCTTCATGCAACCCAGCACCGCCTGCGTGAGAAAACCACCCTTCATAAGGCTGGTTTCGCAGTCACGCCTTTTGCCCATGTCCGTTCACTGGCGGATCTTTCTCGCGCCATCGACTCGCTGGGTGTCCCTGCGGTCCTGAAATCTGCAGGCTGGGGATATGACGGTAAAGGACAGGCCAAGATTCTCCGACCCGATGAAGCTCACCGGGCCTGGGAGTCACTTGGCGGAACCGAAGCGGTTGTTGAAGCGTTCGTTGATTTCTCGATGGAGATCTCTGTCGTCGCGGCTCGCACAGTTGACGGTTCATTCGCCGCATTCGACGTCTGCGAGAATTCGCACGCAAATCACATCCTTGATGTCACCGTCGTACCCGCACGGTGTCCCTCCGAAGTCGCACGTCAGGCGGTGGCGATTGCTCATCGAGTGCTGAAGACACTCGACGTCGTCGGTGTGCTGTGTGTCGAGTTCTTCCTGACCAGAAGTGGCGAACTACTCATCAATGAACTCGCTCCTCGACCTCACAACTCCGGCCACTTCTCCATCGATGCGTGCGTGACGAGCCAATTTGAGCAGCAGTTACGTGCAGTCTGCGGGATGCCCCTCGGATCTACCGCCCTCCGCAGGCCCGCCGCCGCCATGGCCAATCTCCTCGGCGACCTTTGGGTTGAAGCGGGCGGCACGCCTGATTGGTCGGCTGCACTGGCAATGCCCGACATTAAGCTTCACCTCTATGGCAAGTCCCAGCCGCGCCCCGGCCGCAAGATGGGTCATCTCACCGCGCTGGCCGATACACCCGCGGAGGCGGAAGCGCTGGTGCGCGCAGCCCGCGCTCGCCTCATTCGAAGGGGCTCCTGAGATGCTCGTCGATCTGCGCGACTCTGATCGCCGATTCCTGGGCCGATACGAAATCGACCCCGCCGTACGCCCGACATCCATCCCCATTACGCCGCCAGTTGACTATCCCGACCCAGCGCCGCGCAATCAATCCCTCTTCTGGGATGGAGCGCTTGACGCCAATGGCCGCCTGATCCGGTGTCCATCGTGTCGCTGCCGCGATCTGTTCAAGCGCAAGGACTTTCCCCAGGGAGTCGGGCTTGCCTCGGTCCTCATTGCCGGCCTGGCGAGCATCCTCCTTTTTGCCCGCGGCTTGCCCATTTGGGCCGTCGGCGTCCTGGCGGGAACTGTGGCCGCTGACGCTCTTTTCGCTCTCTTCATACCCCAGTGCCTGGTCTGTCACCGTTGCCGCAGCGAGTACCGGAAAACCGAGGTCGCCCCCGCAATTGAGGGGTTCGATCTGGCGATTGGCGAGAAATATCGACCTGTTCGCACCGCTCATGCCGATGATCCATCATCAGCATGAGCACATCGACTTCCCTTACCCATCCATCTGGCCGCCTCAACTCGCCAGCCCACGCGCTGCGCGACCTCGTTCTCGTCGGTGGCGGCGGCCACGCCAAGGTTGTCGCAGACAGCGCGCGTGCCATCGGGCGTCGCATACTCGGTTATCTTGATGACCGGCATGATGCGCCGCTGAGCATGCGCCACGCCGCTCTCAAACGTCTTGGGCCTTTCGCCGGACCCGATGAAACTCTCGACGCCGAGTTCTTCCCCGCGGTAGGCGACAACAACCTGCGCGCCCGCATCATGGGTCATAACGCTCCTCTGTCGGCGGCTATTGTCGATCTGACCGCCGTTGTCAACCCCACTGCAGTCATCGGCCTGTGCACCTATGTCGCGCCCGGTGCCATCGTCAATTCAGACGCCCGAATTGGCTGCGGCTGCATCATCAACACCGCCGCCATAGTGGAACATGACGTCGTCATCGGCGACCACGCGCACATCGCCCCCAGCGTCATCTTGGGCGGCGGCGCGCACATTGGCGAGCGTGTGCTGCTTGGGTTGGGCGCACGCGTGCTGCCCGGAATACGCATCGGAAATAACGCTGTAGTGGGCGCAGGGTCTGTCGTTACGCGGGATGTGCCCGACGGCCACACCGTCAAGGGCATCCCGGCAATCTGATCAGGACCCCTCGCTGGCCCCCTGCCGCTGCGCCCCCTCATGCCACGCGGGGAACCGCCTGCCGGATCAGCCGCTGCGCATAGGTGTTCATCGCATCACGCAATTGCTCGAAACTCTCCAATACGTACAAGATTGGCTGGTAATGGTCAATCTCAAACGCCGTATTGCACACCGTCTCCAGATCAAAAGCCCGCCGCTCTACATCCTTTGAAGTGAGCGAATGACGGGACTCCCCAGGCGACGAAATCAGCCCCGAGCCGTACACCTTGAGCCTTCCATCCTCACGGATCAACCCGAACTCGACGGTAAACCAGAACAGTCGCGCCAACCGCTCCGTGTGAACCGGATCGCTCGTCAGCAGCGCGGCCTTGCCGTATGTCTGCAGAAAGTCCGCAAAAGTCGGATCCGCATGCAGCGGCACGTGCCCGAAAATGTCATGGAAGATGTCCGGTTCGGGCAGGTAATCGATTGAACTCTTTGGCCGGATCACGATGGTTGTCGGGAATTCACGCCGTGACAGGCAGGCGAAAAATCCCTTCGCGGGAATGTACCCTGGGACGCCGCGCGACTGCCATCCAGTCAGCGGCTTGAGTCGGGCATTGATCGAATCCAGCGGCGGAATCCGGTCCCGCCTCAAATTGATCGCCCGCGCCCCCGTCAGATACACGTTGCTTGCGTTCTCCGCCAGATACTCCATCTGGCGGTCAAACAACGCTGACCAGGTCTCCTGATTCTCTTCGGAATATCCCTCGTAGTGCTGCTCAATGTACATGCGCCCGGGATCCTCAAATCCCGGCTCGCCGAAGTGATCAGCATAATGCTGCGCCTGTTGTGCCTGGGCATTGTCGATCATCCCGTGGTTCAGGCTGTAGGTCTTTTCCACGTCACGTCATCCTTTTTACAGGGATACAGGATCCGTCCCGTCAATTCTATTCACCGATAATCTTGTCATGATACCAGTATTCGCCTCGAGCCAACTGCCCACGCTTAGCCCTTCTGCCGCTTCAAGGACCGTGCCCCGCCGGTCGATAGGTACCGACAGTTTCCCGCTCCCTCACCGCCGATAACCAGGAAGGACCTCTGCGAATGCGCGTGCTTGTCGTCGACGATTCCGGGTTCATGCGCCGCGCGATTTCTCAAATTCTCGCCTCCGAACCGGGCATCGAGGTTCTCGATACGGCCCGCAACGGCGCGGAGGCAATTCAGAAAGTAAAGTCCCTCAAACCCGACGTCGTCACGCTCGACATCGAGATGCCCCAGATGGATGGCCTCGCCGCGCTTCAAGCCATTATGAAGGAGTGTCCTACCCCGGTCGTGATGTGCTCGTCCCTGACAACCGAGGGCTCGACCGCAGCCCTCAAAGCCCTGAAACTCGGTGCGGTTGACTGTATCGCGAAGGACCACAGCACCGTTTCATTCAAAATGGATGAACTGCGCGATGACCTGATCGCCAAGGTCAAGGCCGCCGCCGAGGCTCGCATCCCGGGTCGCTCGCGCGATGCGCGGTCCGCTGTCTCACCTGATGATCCTCTCCCTGCACTTTCCGCTGCCAAAGTCGGGCTTGTTGTCATCGGCTCAAGCACCGGCGGTCCGCCGGTCCTCGAGACCATTATTCAGGCCCTGCCTCGCGATCTGAGGCCGCCTGTGGTTATCGCGCAACACATGCCCCTGCTTTTCACCAAACTGTTCGCCAAGCGCCTCGCCGATACCTCTGCCGTCCATGTCGTCCACGCGGAGAACGGCATGGCCCTCCGCGAGGGAACGGTTCATCTCCTGCCCGGCGGGACCCATGGCCGCGTCCGCAGCCGTGCAGGCAGGCTGCATATCGAGACCGGCGACGACCCGCCTGGCTACTTCTTCAAGCCCTCCGTCGACGAACTCATGCTCTCGGCTGCCGATGCGGCTGGCGACCGCACGCTCGGAATCATGCTCACTGGCATCGGCAACGATGGCCTCAAGGGGGCACGCCAGATCACGGCGCGTGGCGGCAAGATGGTCACCCAGGCAGAGGCCACCTGTGTCGTCTACGGCATGCCCAAGGTTGTCGTCGATGCCGGGCTTTCTAGTGCCCGCCTGACCCCCGAGCGAATCGCCGCACTCCTACGCACCTTGCGTGCTGGCGCTGTTGCGGCCTGAAACGGCCACATCATTCACCTCATCAGGGGGCCTCGCTGCGCCGCCGAAAAGTTCAACGCCGCACTTGCTGTTCAGAATCGCAAACCCCAGCCCCCAAACTGATTGAGTCCTTCGCCCAACTCTCCGATACACGTCAAGTGCCCGCGCTCAGCGCGGGGCGCTGCCGGGGGCAGCGTGTGAAACGCGAGTGGAATGCACGATCACGGGAGGCAGTTGCTATGACGCAATCAACGACCGAAACCAAGTCCTCTTCCAGCACTATCGCAGGCGGGACACGATCCGACGCCCAGCAGCTTCAACTGGTCACCTTTGAGGTTTCCGGCGAGGAATTCGCCGTCGACATCCTCTCTGTTCAGGAAATCAACCGCATGATGGACATGACCCGTGTCCCTCAATCCCCGCCCGAAGTCGAGGGCGTAATCAACCTCCGCGGAAAGATCATCCCGGTCGTCGATCTCCGTCGTCGCTTTGGAATGTCGTCCGCCGAGCGCACAAGCGAGAATCGAATTGTCGTTGTCGAAGTCGCCTCGCGCGTCATCGGCTTCGTGGTGGACAAGGTCCACGAGGTTCTGCGCATCTCCTCCGCGATCGTCGAGCCCCCACCCAACATGGTTTGCTCCATTGACAGCGACTTCATCGCAGGCGTGGGCAAACTCGAGGATCGCCTCCTCATTCTCCTCGACCTCGACAAACTGTTCTGCCACATGACCGAATCAGGCGCTCTCGACCAGGCTGCCGCTTGATTCCTCCAACCGCTGTTCCAGTCATCCACCTGTCCGCTTCGCCGTGAGGTCCCACGATGCCCACCGCCACGATCACCATGACCGACCCGCAGTTCGAAAAGCTGCGCAAGATCATTTATGAACGCAGCGGCATTTGCTTTCAGGCCAACAAGAAGTATGTCCTCGAGTCCCGCCTCGCCCAGCGCCTCTTCGAGCTCGAGATCGACGACTACGACCAATACGCCTCATTCCTGACCATCGGCCCCTACAAGGACGACGAGTTCCAGGAAATGTTCAACCGCATCACCATCAACGAAACCTCCTTTTTCCGCAATGAGCCCCAACTCGACATCTTCGAGTCCAAGATCCTCCCGACCGTCATAGAGGCCCGCGCGTCAACCAAGCGCCTCCGCCTCTGGTCCGCGGCTTGCTCGTCCGGCGAAGAACCCTACACGCTCGCCATCATGGTCCAGCGCACTCTCGGCATCCGCCTTCTCGATTGGCGCGTTGAGATCCTGGGCACCGACATCAGCGAAAAGGTCCTCGATTCCGCTCAGCAGGGACGCTACTCAAACTACGCCGTCCGCAACACCAATCCCATGGTCGTCAAGAAGTACTTCACCGACAAGCAGGGCTCTTATCAGCTCAATGACGACATCCGCTCCATGGTGACCTTCGAACTGCACAATCTGCGCGATGCCGCCCGCATCCGTCGGCACGGCCTGTTCGATGTCATCTTCTGCCGCAACGTCATGATTTACTTCGATGACGACATGAAGCAGCGCTGCCTCTCCCTCTTCGAAAGCATGCTCGCTCCCGATGGCCATCTCTTCATCGGCCATAGTGAAACCCTGCGCGGCCTCCAGACTCGCCTCCACCCCAGCCCGGTGCCACAAGCCTTCTGCTATCACAAACAGGCCCTCTCCAATCTGTGAGACCAATATGAGCCTTGAGAATGTAGATCCTCAGATTCTTGCCGACTTCCTCACTGAAAGCGGTGAACTCCTCGACGGCCTCGATCAGGATCTTGTCACTCTCGAATCTACACCCACCGACGCCGACCTGCTTAATCGCATTTTCCGCGCGCTCCACACCATCAAGGGCTCCGCTTCATTCCTGGCCATCACCAACCTCGTTCAGTTCGCCCATGCGGCTGAGGATGCCCTGAACGTCATCCGCAAAGGCGAGGTGAAGGTCGACGAGTCCATCATGGACGTCCTTCTCCGCTCCGTCGACATCGTGCGCTCACAGTTCGCACAGATCACCGAAGGCTCCGACCCCGCGCCTGGCCCCGGCGAGCTCATCGACAGACTGCACGCGATCGCCGCTGGAAAATCTCCCGCGCCGTCGTCGGGCACGGCCTCATCGTCAAAAGCTCCTGCCCCGGCTCAGGCCGCGCCCGTAGCTATAGCCGGAGCGGAGTCGCCCCTCGATCTGCCGGCTGGCAAGCTCGATCTTCTTCCCTTCATGGTTGAAGATTGGGATAAGACCATCCAGGCCCTATCCGCCATTGTCGCCGACATGGCCTCCAGCGGGTGCCGCGAAGAGCACAGCGCAGGTATGACCGAGCAGGCCGGCAATCTCAGCCGCATTGTCGATTTCTTCGAAGTCGATGCCCTGCGCGGTCCCGTGTCCATTCTCGAAATCGCCGGGGCCCACGTTGCAAACTCTCATCCCAATGATCGCGATCAGATCCTTCCCCGCTTGCTTGCGGTCCTGCACTTGATGGGCCAGCAGGCCGAGGCCCTCAAACGCAGTGTCGTCCGCTCCTTCAACCTCGACACGCTCCGCGACCACCTCGTTGACCTTCTCCTGGGCAACGAGATTCCCGCCGCGGCGCGCCTCGCTCCCGGAGTTTCCATCACCCGGACGCTCGAATGCGAAGGCGTTGCCGCTCCACCAGCGTCTGCCGCCTCGCTTCCATCAGAATCCGCCGCCGCGCCCGCCGCGCCCGCTCCCGCGTCAGCTGAGAGCGCCACTGATGACCCCAAGGTCGCTGACAAGCACAAGCACGCCGCCAAGATGGAAGCCACAGTTCGCGTTGAGGTCGGCAGGCTCGAATCGCTGCTCAATCTGGTCGGCGAACTCGTCATTCAGAAGAATCGCGTCAGCGCGCTGGCACGGCAGATCAGCGGTAACGATGAAGTTGATGCGTCGATCCGCGAAGCCGTAACCACCGTGGCTGGCGACCTCGATCGTCTCACCGGCGAGATTCAGGTCGGAGTCATGCGCACGCGCATGCAGCCGCTCGACAAACTCTTCAGCAAGTACCCCCGCGTCGTCCGCGATCTGGCTCGCGGCACTGGCAAGGAAATCCGTCTCGAAGTGCTGGGCGGCGAGACCGAAGTCGATAAGTCCGTGCTTGAGGAACTCTCCGACCCGCTGGTCCACATTCTCCGCAACAGCGCTGACCATGGTGTCGAGTCGCCTGAGCAGCGCCAGGCCGCCGGCAAGCCTGCCGAGGGTGTCATCCGCATCCGCGCTGAGCACCAGGGCAGCCACGTCATGATTCAGATCAGTGATGACGGCAAGGGATTGGCCCGCGCTCGCATCGGTGCCAAGGCCGTGGAACGCGGCATCGTCACCGCCGATCAGCTCGCCTCCATGACCGACAAGGACGTGATGAACCTCATCATGCTTCCCGGCTTCTCTACCGCTGAAAAAGTCAGCGACCTCTCGGGCCGTGGCGTCGGCATGGATGTCGTCCGCACCAACATTCTCAAGGTCAATGGCACCATCGACCTGGACTCCGTTGAGGGCAAGGGCACGACCATCACCATCAAGATCCCGCTGACGGTCGCCATTCTCTCCGCCATGATGGTCACTGTCGGCCCTGCGATGTACGCCATTCCGCTCAACAACATCTATGAAATTGTCAAGCCCGATCCGCGCGAACTCACATCCATTCACGGCCACCCCGTCATGAAATTGCGCGATCGGGTGCTGCCGCTGGTCAACCTGGGCACTCGCCTCGCTGCAGATTCGACCGAAGTCAAGACCCCATTCGCCGTTGTCGTAGGCGCGGGTGATAACCGCGTCGGATTGATGGTGACAGGCCTTGTGGGTCAGCAGGAGATCGTCATTAAGCCGCTCAAGGATGTCGTCGATAAATCCGAGGCCGTGAGCGGGGCGACCATCCGTGACGATGGCGGCATCAGCCTGATTCTTGATGTCACGCGCCTCGTTGATTCCGCAGAAAACACCTTGAAATCCCCTGCCGCCTAGCCCATCGAAAGGACACCATGGACGCCGCCTACATCACGCCCTTCATCAAGTCGATTCAAAACGTCTTCAGCACCATGCTGCAGTTGCAGGTCAAGGTCGAGCAGCCCCACCTGAAGACCAACAACAACCAGGCTTCTTACGATGTCTCCGGCATCATTGGCCTTTCAGGCGATGTCGTCGGGTCCATCGTCCTCTCCTTTCCCACTGACGCCGCCCAGCGCATCGTCGCACTCTTCACCGGCACGAACATGTCCATCTCTGACCCCGACTTTCCCGATGCCGTCGGCGAGCTTGTCAACATGATCTCCGGCAACGCAAAGGCCGAGTTCAAGGGCAAACAGGTCTCCATTTCCTGCCCGAGCGTGGTCATCGGCAAGGACCACCAGATTGGCCGGCCCCGCGAAATTCCCTGCATCGCCATTCCCTGCTCGACTGATTGCGGCAACGTCGTCATCGAAATCAGTATCCAGGAGTCGACTGCCACGTCCGCCGCTTCCTCCAACCGCAAAACCGCTGCTGCGGTCTGATTCCCTTTCTCTACGTGCACCCTATCACCTCGGAGTGATTCAACATGAAAATCATGCTCATTGACGACTCCAAGACCATGCGCAACATCCAGAAGTCCGTCCTCACCCAGCTGGGATTCACCCAGGTTGAGGAAGCATGCGACGGCCAGGACGGCCTGAGCAAGGTTGGCGCATTCCAACCCGACCTCCTCCTCGTCGACTGGAACATGCCCAACATGGATGGACTCTCCTTCGTCAAGGCATTTCGTTCCAAGAACAAGACCACCCCCATCATCATGGTCACTACCGAGTGCGAGAAATCGCGCGTCATCGATGCCATCAAGGCTGGCGTGAATAACTACGTGGTCAAGCCCTTCACCCCCGATGTCCTGTCCCAGCGCATTCAGGAAACGCTTTCCAAGGCTGGGGCACCGACGGCCTGATCCCGCCTCGTCAGCTCATGTCATTGCACCCGCGCGCCGGCCCTTCCGCCGGCGCTTTTTTTTGACATCGATTCCCTCCGAGTCTTGACGCCGCGCACCACCTGTTCCGTCTATGCTTGCGCTCGTCATCTTCCACCCCGCCAGTGGCTCGTTTTGAGGAATCCCTCCATGCTTCTCCCCTCCCCGACGGTCCGCACTCGACTCTTCGTCTCCTGCACCGCACTTTCTCTCACGACTTTGCTCGCTGGCTGGCCGCTTCTGGCTGCTCCTGCCCCGCAGGCAGATGGCACTCCCGCGGCGCAGACAAACCTTCCGGACACTTCGACTTGGTTCTTTCCTAATGGCGACCTTGATCTTCCAAAGGTCTTCGCCACACTCACACCTGATCAGCGCGCGTATCTCGCCCACATTACGACTCTTGCCAACCCATATTTCGAAGGACGCGCTCCGGGGACAAAGGGCATTGAAGCAGCCGCCGGCTACCTCGAATTCTGGCATCGCTACTTCGGCCTCACTCCCGCCTTTCCCGCAGAGCAATCCGACGCCAACGTCTTGGGCGATACCACATCCTGGTCGTCGTATCGCCAGCATTTCGACATCGACGGCCCCACCGTTGCGGATACGGTTTCATTCTCCTACCCCGGCGCTGACGGGAATGCGGTCAACCTCTCGGCGCCGGCAGATTTCGCCGCTATGGGCATCGGGACCGGAACCATCACCGCTCCCCTCGCTTTCATAGGCTACGCCATCGAGAAGGGCCCCTCTGGGTTCGAAACCTATGCCAGTGTCGGCGACGTCGACCTGACAGGCCGCATTGCCGTCATCCTTCGCTTTGAGCCATCCACACTGGATG
The DNA here is from genome assembly GCA_044229655.1 of Phycisphaerales bacterium. Taxonomy (GTDB): domain Bacteria; phylum Planctomycetota; class Phycisphaerae; order Phycisphaerales; family UBA5793; genus JBGASM01. The sequence continues at coordinate 125,081 of JBGASM010000008.1, forward strand.
GCAAGAGCAAGTGGACCCAGGGTGCTGATGGCTGGTCGAACTCCGCCAACCTGATCGAGAAGTTCCAACTCGCAAAGGCCCACAACGCGGCCGGCGTCGTTTTCATTACGCCCCCGGATGTGCAAGACCGCCGCGCGAAGGACCTTCTCTCCATAAACGAAACCAACTTCTTTGACTTCGGCATCCCCGGCGTCCATCTCACTGCCGACCAGGGGGATCGCCTCCTCAAGGCTGCCGGCGGACACTCGCTTGCGGAATTCAAGGCGATGGCTGACGCGGACGACGCCAAGCCCGTCATGCTTCCTGAGAACTCCAAGGTCACTCTCGGCGTCACCCTTAAGAAAACCCGGATCGCAACCGACAACGTCGGCTCGTATATCCCCGGCAAGGGTGCGCTTGCGGATCAGTGGATCATCATCGGCGCCCACTACGACCACGTCGGCTACGGCGGGAGCGGCAGCATGTCTGGCCAGAGCGGCACCATTCACCCGGGCGCTGATGACAATGGCTCCGGTACCAGTGCCGTCCTCCTTCTTGCACAGCGCATGAAGAAAATCTACGACGAAATGCCCGCTGACGCCTCCGCTCGCTCGGTTCTGTTCCTCCACTTCAGTGCGGAGGAACTCGGCCTCATCGGCTCCCGCTACTACGCCAACCATCCGACTGTTCCCCTTGACAAGGTCTCCATCATGCTCAACATGGACATGGTGGGCCGCTTGCATGACAACGCGCTTGAAGTCGGCGGCGTCGCCACGGGAGAGAACCTCGAGGCCCTTCTCAAGCCGCACTTCGATGCGAGCGGAATGAATATCTCTCCTTCATCCGTCGGCGACGATCGCTCCGACCACGCTTCATTCCGTCAGAAGAATGTCCCCGCACTCTTCTTCTTCACCGGATTGCACAACGAGTACCACCGGCCCACGGACGTTGCTTCCCTCATCAACACCACGGGTGCGGTTCGCGTGGCCGATCTCGTTCAAACCATCGCCCTGGACTTCGCGCAGCGCCCCGAGGCGGTGAAGTATGTTCAGCCCGCGGCTGACGCCTCCCAGCAGCAGGCCGCACGTCCGCGCGCCCGCGTCCGGCTTGGCATCGTCCCCAGCGACTACAACAGTGATGACAAGGGCGTTCGCATCTCCGGCGCATCCGAAGGTACTGCTGCAGCCGAGGCGGGCCTTGTCAAGGATGATGTCATCATCGGCTGGAACGACGTCCCGATCACCAACATGCAGACCTTGACCGAGCAACTCGTCAAGCAGGAGCCGGGAGATGTCGTCAATCTGAAGGTCGTACGCGGCAACGAGACAATCGTCATCCCGGTCAAACTCAAGGCCCGCAGCAACGATGGCTGATTGCACGGACGCCGGCTCAGTCTGGTTCGCGCTGGTGTCCCCCAAAAGCGACATCGATCGTGCGGGACTGCACGATCGACGTCGGAAGGAGAGAAAGCGAAGGCTGTATTCGGCTTTCGCCGCTATTTCTGAGCTGTTTCGGCCTCGTTGCCGTTCTGTTAAGACATTCGCAAAACTCCTGCATTCTGTTCAGGAAACACGCTCGAATCATGCGATTTTCCCAACTGCCCGAAGGTCCGGTTTCCGCACCTTTTCCCAAGTTCCATGATTTTCCGTGCCTTGCGCCCGCATACCATACAAACACCTAAACAACATTTCGCTTCACATGGACCCCCACTCTTGGATTTCCAATCTTGCCGGACGTTTCGTCGTCTTGGACGGCCCCGACGGGTCCGGCAAATCCTCCCAGTTCACTCGCCTCGCGGATCTGGTCTCGCAGACCGGTCTGCGCGTGTGCAAGGTCCGTGAGCCCGGCGGAACCCCGTTGGGTGAAAACATCCGCGGCCTCCTTCTTGATCACAAGACCACAGGCATCGACTTACGGGCCGAAATGCTGCTTTATATGGCCAGCCGGGCTCAACTGGTCCACGATCGCATCGCCCCCGCCCTGTATCGCCGCGAATTCGTCTTGGCTGACCGATTCGTTTCCTCGACCTACGTCTATCAGGGCTTCGCCGGCGGAGTCGCTCGGGCCGATATCCACGCCGTTTCCGAAATAGTCTGCCATGAGATCCATGCCCGCACCGGCCGGAGCGGGCCTGACCTGGTCGTCATTTTTGATGTCGATGAGCGTACCGCCGCCAGTCGCCTCAGCCCGCTTCTGGACCGTATGCAAGCCATGGGGGCAGATTTCCACCGCAAAGTACGCCTGGTATACCTCGCCCTTGCCGCCACACACCCCGCCCGCCTGGCGGTGCTGGACGCCTCCCGAACCCCCGACGAAGTCTTCGCCACCCTTTTGGACACCCTCCGCACCAGGTTCGCAGGCACGCCCTGCCAAGTCAGTTGAGTCAGCTTTCTGGCTCATTTGTGCGGAAAATCACCCTACACCCTCAACCGTTTCTCCTTCCCACGCGAACATTCCGCTGTACACTCTACATGGATGAGCGGTCAAGGTGCGCGCTGGCAGGATGTGGCGGCTCTTGTGCGCCGCTTCGAGTTCGGTCAGCCTCGAAGCATCGCGCTCCAGGCCCGCCCTCATGCGCCCGGCGTCGTGGGTGCGACCCGGCGGTGAATCGCCACAGGGATTGTCTGCTGACCAGCAAAGGGACCGCACACATGTCCGCACTCTCAATGCCTCTGCCTTCCCGCTCTCCCTCGCGCCGGGCGTTCACGCTCATCGAACTCCTCGTTGTCGTCGCCATCATCGCCATCCTCATCGGCCTCTTGCTCCCCGCTCTGGCCGGCGCTCGCAAAGCCTCCAAGAACGCCGCCACTGAAGTGACGATGAAAAACCTGAATGACGCATCCCAGTCTTTCTTCACCACCACGAACCGCTACCCCGGCGCCCTCAGTGAAAAAGAACTCTGCAATGACACTGAGAAAAACTATCTCAATCTCAGCGGCACGGAAAACGCGCTGATCGACCTTTTGGGCGGAAAGGCCAACGACGGCGACACCGGTGACGTCTTCACTCTGAACTCGGATCCGGAAATCGAAATCAATCGCGACCGCATCGGCGAGGGTCCCACGGTCGACGGCGCGAAGCGGGCAGCGTTCCTTATCCCTCAGCCCGGCGATCTGTACTACGTCAACGGGCAGGGCAATCAGGCCGCCGTTACGGACAACCTCCCCAAGGACAAGGCAGTCGCTTTCCCGGACCTGATCGACAAATTTGGCAATCCCATCATTTTCTGGCGCACCACCGGGCAAAAGAGCAACGTCCGCAGCAACAACCGGCTCCAACTCGCCGCCGGGAAACCCGAAGACCTCGGCAGCGATGAACGTACCTCCTTCTACTTCAATTCCTTCCTGTCCTACACCGACTCCACCGCCCTCGTCGGCCCCATTGGCGGCTCCTCCGGCCAGGATCAGAAGACCCTGGGCCAGCTCTCCTCTGTCAATCTCTCTATAACCCAGCAACTCGCCAACGCCATCGTTTCTCACCCCGCAGTGCCCGACACCGCCCGCGGCGCGTTTGTCCTCATCTCCGCCGGCGCCGACGGCGTCTACTTCGCCAAGTCGCAGGTTCCTCTCTCCTCCGGTTTCGACCAGACCAAGGTCCTCGACAGCTTCGACGACCGCATCCAATACGGCGGCTCTCAGTAATTTCACCCTCCCGAAATCCAGCCCCGCATCCTTCAACGCCCGTCCCACAACGGGCGTTTTCATTTCCCTCGTGCATTGCCGTCAGCCGCCGCGCCGTCCGTACCGGTCGCAAGCCTCGACCACCTGCCGATGCGTCTCCGCCGGCCGTTCAATCATCTCCCATGCAGCCACATACCCCGCGCTGCCTGCCGTCGCAAAGGCAATCGTCCCCAGCCCGAATATCCGTTCTCGCAGCGACATGACCACCGCGATGTGTTGAATGTTTCGTAGTGGCGACTGCAGCACCACCCGCCTCACCACGCCATGCACGGCCAGCACCCTGCGATCTGTCAGGATGTACGCCGTGTTCCACCACGCCAGCGTCTGCCAGCCCAGCCGGAGGACCGCCCCCGTCGCCCCCACCAGTCCTGCCTGCAGGTCCGACCACGGAACGGTGATCCAGGTCAGCCTCGCCGCATACGCCATGAGCAACGCCACGATCGCGATCGCCATCAGCCATCCTGCCGACGATAGCGCAATGTACAGCACACTTGGCTTGATCGAAAGCAGGATGATCTCATCTCCCCCGACTAGGTCCGCAGCCATCGTCGTCCCGCCCCCAATGACCGTGCTGCCCGCCGCGGGTCCCCCCGTCATGTATGACGGCTCGCCGCCGCCCGCCCTTCGCCGCCCGCTCTCGTCCATGCCCTCAGTCATGCGCCTTCATCGCCTCCGCCGTCAGGGTCACGATGTCCGGCCAGTTCCGGTACCGGCCATCGTAGTCCAGCCCGTATCCCACCACGAATTCATCCTCAATCTCAAAACCCACATAATGCGCTTCCACGGCGTGCGCCTTTCGCTTCCGCAGCAGTACGCACACTCGGACGCTCGCCGCCTCCTGCGCTTCGACATGCTGCCGTATGAACGCCATGGTCCTCCCCGTGTCCAGCACATCATCGATGATGAGCACATGCCGCCCAGCCAGCCCGGTCGGCAACTCTCCGAGCGTGACCACCGCTCCCGTGGACGTCGTGCTTGTACCCGGATAACTCCGTAACGCGACCAGCCGGATGTCCATCCGCAGCGGCATGTGTCGGATCAGATCCGCCGTAAACACCAGGCTCCCCGACATCACCGGCACCAGCGTGACCCCAACGCGCCCCTCTCCCCGCTCCGTGAGGTCTCGTGTAATCTGCCGTGCAAGTTCCCCGACGCGCCGTGCAATCGCCTCCCGGCCGATCACCGTCCTCAAAATGTCGCCCTTGAGTTCCATGCGTTCCTTCCGCACTGCCGACTATCTGCAAACCCGCACAAGCGAACAATAATCCTCTCGACAGTTCCGTGCGCAGTTACTGCCCCCCTTTGCCTCGACTTCGCCCCGCCTCGCCCCCCTACTTCCCTCTCTGCAAGCATGCTCATTCAACGTGTCGTCAATCTGGGTCGGCTTGCCCTCCTGCTCGCTCTCCTCTGCACCACGCTTCCTGCGTGCAAAGCCAGGAATTCCACGTCCTCCCCCTCTCCCCTTCCCCCACCCGCGCCGTCCTTCAATCCCGATGCGGGCCTCACGCTCCTGCGCTTCACGCTCCCCCGTCACCATCCTGCCCTCGCCCAGGTGTTCTCGCAGTCCGCCTCTCCTCCCGCCCACATCACCCATCTCGACATCGACGCCCTGGCGGCCGAAGGATTCCGGATCGCCTTCATTCCCCAGGCCAGCCTCGAGTCCTTCCTCTCACAAATGCCGGTGGAGTCAGGCGTGGTGAGCATGGCGCTCGGCCCCGCTCCCGATTGGCGCGAAATCGCAGCAGGATCGACCCTCCCGGCCCCACGTTCTTACCTCATCTCCGGCGCTTCCCGGTCGCTCCCGCCCGGCCGCCTGCGCCTCATCCTCCGCAACTACCGCCTTCTCTCACTCTCTGGTCCCCTTCTTCACCTCGATCTCGTAGCTCAGTTGCACCAGCCGCGCCCTGACCCCTTCCGACCCGATCCCGTTGCCGAGAACGCTCGCGGCATCTTCTTCCATGCGGCTTCACTTTCCCTTGATCTGGATGGATCCTTTGTTCTCTTCATCGCAGCCGAAAGTCCAGGCACACAGTGGAACCCGCCTACAGACGCCGATGATCAGTCCCCCCCGCTCATTCCCCCCGCACCTCAGGTGCTCGGCCCCAACGAGGCCGCTCCGCTCCTCACTCTCGGCGAGGACATCCTGATGGACGATCGCGCCAACCTCCACGAGGTTCTGGTGCTCTTGCCCACGCCTTCGAATCGGGCGTCTGGGCCTGCCCCGAAACCGCTGTAGAATCCTTGGCGTGAAAGTTCGCCGTCCCACCTTCCGCCGCAGCTCCGCTCAGCCTGATGACTTCCCGCTTGATCGAGCGAACCCCGACATCGATGAACGAAACTCCGAGTCCTTCCGCCCCAATTCGGCAACGACATTCCGCGAACGGGCCCGCCGCCGATTTCGCCATCGTCGTGCCCGCGCCATTGCCGTACTTCCGACGATGATGACGCTTGGCAACCTCATCTGCGGTTTCGCTGCGATTCACTACGCCGCCAAACCGCTCGACTCAGCCGGCATCGGGCTTCGCGACTGGTCCGCCTTCACCATGGCCTGCATGCTCATTTTTGTGGGCATGTTCTTTGACGCCATTGATGGTGCCGTCGCCAGGCTCACTCGCTCCACCTCGGACATCGGCGCCCAACTCGATTCCCTGGCCGATATCGTCACCTTTGGCGTCGCACCTGCCTACCTCACCATCCGCCTCGTCAGTCTCTATTACCTGACCGACTCCTCCGCCGCATCCATCATCAGCCCAGACCACGACGACGCCTTCGGTCGTTTGCTCTGGGTCATCGCCGCCCTCTACGTCTGCTGCGCCGCGCTCCGACTGGCGCGCTTCAACGCTGAAACGCCTTCCGCAGACATTCAGGATCACATGACCTTTCGCGGGCTCCCGTCCCCCGGCGCCGCCGGTTGCGTCGCCTCCCTCATTCTCTTTCACCAGGCCTATATCGCCGAACTCACCTACCAGTGGGTCGCACGCACGACCGGCCTGGCCATGGCCTTCATTCTCCTGCTCTGCGCTTTCGCGATGGTCAGCCGGCTCGCATACGACCACCTCATTAATCGTCACCTGCGCGGCCACCGTTCCTTCGCGGATATCGTCCTCCTCACCGTCCTGCTCATCATGACCATCATGTTCCCCGAGCCGGTCCTCTCCGTCGGCTTCACCCTCTACGCCCTCTCGGCGCCTGTGCGCTGGATGCACCGGGCATGGGTGCACCCCCTCTTTTCCCGGTCGTGATTCCAGCCATTCCCTATTGCCCAAGTCCCGCTGGTGGTGTGCGGGCAATTTCTTCCGCCGCCTCACGCACTTCCTTCGACCTCGGGACATACGGGCTCCCCACGCTGAATGTCAGCCGCTCAAACGTTGCGCTCCCGGGAATCGGCGTCGCCAGCAGCAGTCCTCCATCCAGCACATGGCGGTACGTCGGCCCCGTCGTCGGCCCAGGCGGCAGCGGCGCCTCCACAATTCCCTCCGCCCGATACAAGTCTCGCAGCCGCTCCACCGAATAGTCCAGGAGAAAGCCGCCCGCCTGATATGCATCCAGCGCCTCTTGCGACGGCCGGCACACACAAGTCCCTCCGAGAATGTACGGGTAGGTTCCCACCACCGGCCCCGTCACGTCATTCGGGTGCGCCACTGCCGGAAACGCATCCTTGACTTCCCCCCATCCCTCGACGCCCCGCTGTTCACCCAGCATCCACGCGCTGCTGATTTCATCATCCATGCGCACGGTGTACACCGCCGGTGTTCCCTCTCCGGGCATGATGTAGTGCCGGACCGCCTGACTTCCTGCCCCCGCACCCAAACGCAGCCCGATCGTGTTCGCCCCTCGCTCAAGCTGCAACGGCACAATGTACACGCTGCGCGGCAGCACGTCGAAACACCTCAGATCCGCCGCCGATCCCGACTTGAACGCCTCGCCCAGCGCAATTGCCGCCAGTCCGCCGATCAGCGCTTTGTCACGCACATTGTCATCATCCGTTGAGCCGCCCACGATGACCGCGCCCCACCCGCCGATGGACAACACATCACCCACTGCCTTCTTTGTCTCCCGCAGGCTCTTGAGCGACCACCAACGCGGGTGCTGCGCAAGGTCCCACGTGTCTACCGCGTCCAGCCGCTCAGGCAGCGTGGCCACCTCCGTCGGACTCGTACCCGGACCCGCCGTGGCGATGCGCAGAATGTCCGGTTTGCCGCTCCGTGACGGTTCATAGGTGAAGTACTGCCCGCTGTCCCCCTGCGCCACCTTCACCGGACCTCGCCCGACCTCCACAAACAGCAGCGTGTTGTAAGCCCCGTGCTGCAAGTGGTCGCTCAAGGGAATCAGGTCCGTCCGCAATTCCCGTGCCCGTTTGAAAAAGTCCTCCGCATCCGCGTCGCGCCCCTGCCATCGCTCCGCCATTCCTCCCATCAGATACGCGAGCACAAGATCGCTCTCCACCTCATCCGCATGCTGATCGAACCACTCCGGCGACTCCGCCGCCTCCATCACCTCTCCGATCGTGCCGCCGCCGCCGGCAAAGTCCGTCAACGTGAACTGCATGTTTCGCGCCGCCGCCCGCGCATTCTCCCAGTCGCCTTTGATCATCTGCACCAGGCCCTGGTAGTACCAGCCCAGCGCCTGCTCGAACGGCTCGCCTCTCCAGACCAACTTCGACTCGTATGCAAACGTCGCCGATGACTCGCGCGCCGAGTCGTTGACCGTCCCCGCCACCATGTACGGATACGCCCGCGTCAACGCCTGCTCGGCCTCTACGAACGACCCATCGTGCAATGCCGCCACCGCCAGCCTCAGGTTGTCCAGCAGAATGTCCGGGCTGCTCCGATCCACGCTGTGCGGTCGCAGCGCCTTCCGCGCGGCGCTGTACTGCCCTCCCCGGATCTCCCACACCTCTTCAGGACTCGCACGCGGCGACTGCGCCTGGCACCCCCAGAGCGCTGCCGCCATCCCCGCCCACGGCAGCATCCTCCCGCGTCGCGTCATTGCAGTTTCCCCCGCTCCACCACGTACCGCACTTCGTAGGCGTCTTCCCACACCACTTCTCGGGTTCGCAGATCCTGCAATTGAAACGCACAGGCGTACGCGTCATCCCGCAGTGACCGTGTCACCTGCGTCAACGTATAAAACGTCGCTGTGAGCGCGTGGGTCGGCCCCTGGCCCGTCCCCTGCGGCGCAATCTCCGGCAATTCATCCGGCCGCGCCACGAACGCCACCCCCATCGCCTGGATCGTCGGATTCTGCGCCAGCGTGACGCGCAACTTTGCCAGGAACAGTTCCTTCTCGCCGGCATCAATGATGTGGTTGGTCCGGTTGACCACGCGGTCTGTGACCACGATCCGATCCTTCAGATCGACCCCCGAATTGAGCAGCGACACCGCCATCCCATCCGTCATGCGCACCAGATCAACGCTGGTGAGCATCGTCGTCTGCAGCGCGATGCCTTCGCTCCGTGGTGCACATCCCCCCATCAGGCTCGCTGCCAATGCCAGCGCCACGATCAGCGTCAGGACGCTGCTTGGCTCCCTCTCTCCCGGGAATCTCTCGCGCCGTCCGATGCCCATGGCGTGTGTGTCCGTTACCGCGCCCAGCGGAACTGCACCTCGTAGTCCACCGCGTTCTTCCCATTGGGCATCATCAGGATCCGCTCAGGGACGCGCGATTCCAGCAATTCCGTCCGCCAACTCAGTTCCGGCTGCAGCACCAGTCCGCTGGCATCCTTGAATATCGCGCGGTAGTCCACCTTCAACGTGTTGGCCGAAAGTGCCCGCACGGTCACTTCCACCCGCGTGATGAACCCGTTCTCATCCCGCACGACCACCGGCTCGTCATAGCGCAGACCGCGTGCCAGTTCATCTTCATTGATGATCACCCTGGTATACGGCAGCGCGGGATCAAGCCGCCCCGGCATCGGGTCCGTATTCGCCGTGCAACCGGCCAGCCAAAACATGCCGAGCGTGGCAACCGAGGTCAATCTCAGGATTTGCATGGGATAGTGGCTCCGAGGAAGTATCGCCCCCACCCTGACAGCCGACTCGGGAGCATATTCCCCATCCCGCGCCAGGTTTGGGAACTACATGAGGTAGTTGTCGATGTAGATCGTGCCCGCCACCAGCCCTATCGCCAGCAACCAGAAGCCAAGAACCATGAGTCGTTGATCTCGATGCCTCTGCCGAAGGAAGCGCTCGCGCCCGTTCACGAGCCAAACTGTCCCGGCGATCCCCAACATGGCAGGAATCGCGTACTCTACCATTTGCAACATATCGCTGCTGCTCAGACCACCCACCCCGAACTCACCTATGAGTAAGGCAGTCCCGATCAGGGAGATGAAACCAAAAAGCGATGCGGGAATCAGCAGACCTACAAGTCCCGCAATCCACAACCCCATTCGCCGGTCCGGCGATCCGATCATCAGGTGCAGCCGCGCTCCGCACTCGGAGCATCGATCGCTTTCGCAGTCGCGCAGGTTATACCCGCACACCGGGCACATTTCGTTTCGCCCAGCCAGATAAGTCTGCAAGAGCTGATTCTTGGGTGTCGGTTCCGTCACAGATGCACATGCTCACATTGACCACTCCCGCACATCCCGTACCATATCCACCTCCCGCCTTCTTGCTCACGGAAATCGGATCCCCAATGCCCGCAGAAACCTTTGAGCAGTCCTTCAACCCCCTCTGCTTCAGCACCGTCGCCTGCCCCGACTGGGACGTCAATCGCGTCGTCGCCGCAGCTCAGGAGTGGGGCTACCAGGGCGCTGAACTCCGCACCCTCGGAACCGGCTCATCTCAGATTGCGTCCGACCCCGCCCTTTCCGATCCTGACAAAGTACGCCATGCGTTTGAGTCCGCCGGCGTGAAGATCTCCTGCCTCGCCACTTCTGTCGCCCTCCACTACAAATCCCACGCCGAAGCTGAGCAGGCCCTCGCCGGCGCACGATCCTTTGTCGACCTTGCCGCTCGCCTCGGCTGTGATCGCATCCGTACCTTCGGCTACCAGGTCTACCCCGGCGAAACGCGCTACACCGCCGTCCGCCGCATCGCTGACCGCTATGCGCGCCTCGCCGAGTACGCCGAGAACGTCGCCGGCGGCCCCATCGAAATCGTCATTGAAAACGCCGGCTCCTTCGCCCGCGCCAAGGAACTCTGGAACCTCACCAACTTCACTGAGCACCCACTCATCGGCGTCTGTTGGAACGCCGCCTACGCCGCCTCCATCGGCGAGCGCCCCGGCACTTCTGTCACCTGCCTCAACCACCGCATCCGCTACGCCAAACTGAAAGATGCTGTCGTTGGCGAAGGTTCAGGCTTCGTTCAGATTGGTTCGGGCACCGTCGAAAACGAACGCTTTGTCGAGATTCTGCGCGGCATCGGCTACGACGGCTGGCTCTGCGTCGAGTGGGACAAACTTTGGCTCCCCGGCCTGAGCCCCGCAGAGGAAATCCTCCCCCAGGCGCGCGAAATCCTCACTCAATGGATGACGGTCTCCGTCGACAAGAAGGGCAATCCCCTCTCCAAGCGCGAAGCCGCATCTGCGAAAAAGTAACTCCGTTTTTCTTGCCGGTTATCGCGCCGCCGTCGCCACCACATCGCCACGGACTTCGATGTGCACGGTCCCGTTGTCGAACACAAAATTCAGCGGCAGACGCAACTCGTACACGCTTCCCACCGCCGTCAGCGTCCCCGCAAACAACACCGGGCTCTGCCCCTCGCCTGCCAGCGGCGTCAACGGGATGTCCACGACTCCGGTCGCCTCAAACGTCCCGTCCAGGAACAGGATCGTCCCGTCCGTCACGGTGAAATTTCCATTGGCGGCCGTCCGTGTGGGACCCGTCGTCACTTGCGTCGTGACATTCAGGATCTCAAACTCTTCCAGGGGCGGCAGAAACGGAATCGGATTGTCGATCTGCGGGCGCAATGGGTCGAGTTGATCGATCGTCGATGTGTCGATGATGAACCCGTTGATTGTGCTCCCTGTCGTCTTGATGCGCGTCTGCAGCGTACCCCCGATCGCAGCCGTCCGATCTCCCGAGAGCGGCAACCCCAACGCATTCCCCGTCACCCTGAACGTCGACCTGCTGCTGTCCACCGTAAAGGTGTACCCATTGACTTGTCCGTGTGCCGCCGCCGTAAGAACGCAAACAACTGCCCCAGCGCCCAATGAACGGGTGAATCTTGACATGCTCGCTCTCCTCTGGTTGGAATGCCCGGGGCGCCTTCTCGATGCGCCCGTTAGTAGACCACGCCCACACTCGAAAATAGTCCTTGCGCACCAACCGATCCACCGGGCCGCGCCGAGGAAAAGAAAAAGAGCGCGGCCGCGCCGCGCTCTGTCCGAGAATTCGCTGTGTTGCTCCGTCTCACGCTGCCGTTGGCTTGAGCAGCCTCTTCTTCCCGACCGTTCGCTGGCTCGGGGCCGCCCTTCGCTCCGCTTTGGCCAGCAACACCTCCACCACATCCCGCAGATCGGGTAGATACAGGTCCGCGCCGATCTCCTCAGCCAGGCCTTCCGCCCGTCCATAAACCCCTCCGCCCACCACCACCTGCAGCGAAGGGCACACATTCAGATTGTGCAGCTCATCAATGAGCCTTCTCACCTCCGGCAGATCCGCCGCCGCTGACGCGAACAGCAGCAGGATGTCCGGCCGATCTTCGCCCACTCGCGCGATGACCTCGTCAGTGGGAATCCCGCCGCCCGCAAACGCTACCTCAAACCCGCCCGCCTCGATGAGGTCGCACGCCATCGCCGCCGACAACTCATCCGGCTCCGTGTTCCCGCACATGGCAAGCACGCGCCGCCCGTTTCGTTCCTGCCATCCCAGCCGCATTTGCGTCTGGTCCGCGAGATTGCGCATCAGCCGTACCGCCAGCCCGTGCTGCAACGTCGACAACTGGTCCGCCTTCCGCAGTTTGTAGATCAGGTGCAGGGTCGGCCAGAAGAGTTCCGTGGTCAGGTCCTCTCCGTTGATCCCTGCCTCGACGGTCTCGTTGATGATCCCCCGCGCCATTCCCCGGTCTCCCAGGGTCAACGCCTGAAAGAAACGCTCCACCAGTACCTCTTGGTTCACGAAAGCCTCCATCACTCGCAAGTGAGTCCGGCTCGTTGGGTTCTCCAACCTCTGGCGAGCCGAGCGGACATGAGTGTGGTTCGGCCTCCGGCTGAACCGACGTAGGGCACGCTCTTCATCGGTCGCTGCGGGCTCAATCGGTGAATTGACTCTTTCCCTGTCCGGTAAGGATGGGTCTCAATTCTCGATACGTCCGAGATACGCGTTGCAGATTCCCATCGTCAGCGCCCGCACGCTCACATTGATGAAACCCGCTTCCTCCATCATGCGCCGCATCGCCTCCGGCGTGATGAATGTCTCCACACTCCGCGGCAGATATCGGTACGCGCCCGTCCGATCACCCGAAATCCACGTCGCAGTGCGCGGCATGATTCTGCGAAAATAGAAGTTATAAAGCCAGCGCAAAATTGACTGCCTCGGCTCCGAGAACTCCAGGATGACCAGTCGTCCCCCCGGCCGCAGGATTCGGCGGAACTCCTTCAACGCCTTGCGCGGATCCGCCACATTGCGAATCCCGAATGCGATCGACACGATGTCCGCCGCACCGTCCTCCACCGCCAGCGCCATCGCGTCCCCCACTTCAAATCTGGGCTTCACCTGCGCTTCCGCCCCCGCTGCCTTCCTGGTCGCGTGCTCAATCATCACCGGCGCGAAATCAATCCCCCGCACTTCCTTCGCCCCCGCCTTAGCAAATGCCAGCGCCAAGTCTCCCGTCCCGCAGGCCACGTCCACCACCCGGTCCACCCCAGGCCGCAACTCCGCCAGCCGCACCGCCTTCCGCCTCCACGACTGGTCCATCCACAGGGAGTGAAGTCGGTTATTCAGGTCATACGACGGCGCGATGTGGTTGAACATCGCGTGCACCCGCTCAGCCTTCGCCGTATCATGGTGCGGATCGGCCAGCGTTTCCTCATTCCACACCGCGTGCGCATCGACCGGCGCGGCGGCGGAATGTCCGGGCTTGGCGGGTGTCTCCATCACAGGGGCCGATCATACGGGGTCGCATCACGCCAATCCCCATAAAGGGTCCACACCGGAGCACAACCCATGCTGCCGAACTCCCGCACACTCTCCTTCACTATCCGCCTCCTTTCTCCCTCACTCCTCCTTGCTGCCCTGGCTGGCTGCACAACCAACGCCGCCACCGGCAAGTCGCAGTTCAACTACTACTCGACGTCCGAGGAAATCCAGATTGGCGAGCAGGCCGGTCCCGAACTCACCAAGGAGTACGGCGGCACCGTCCCCGATACCGAACTCCAGGCCTATGTGACTCGCGTAGGCAAGACTCTCGCCTCCAAGACCGAGTCCGACAATCCCAACCTTCCCTGGGAGTTCACCCTTCTCAATGACGAGATCGTCAACGCCTTCGCCCTCCCGGGCGGAAAAGTGTTCATCAGTCGCGGCTTGATGGAGAAAATGACCAACGAAGCCCAGCTCGCCGGCGTCCTCGGGCATGAGTGCGGCCACGTCACCGCCCAGCACATCGATCAGCAGATGGGCCAATCACTTGCGGTCGGCATCGGCCTCTCCGTCCTCGGCGCCGCCACCTCGGACTCCGATCGCGGTCAGGCCGTCGGTGCCGCCGCCGCCCTCTTTGGCCAGGGATACCTCCTCAAGTACGGTCGTGACCAGGAATCCGAGGCCGACACGCTCGGCATGCGCTACATGGCCCGCGCCGGCTACGACCCCTCCGGCCAGCTTCAGGTCATGCAGATCCTCAAGGCTGTCGAAAAGGAATCCGGCGGCCGCAGTACGCCCGAATGGCTCAGCACTCACCCTGCTCCTCAGACCCGCATCGACCGCATCAAGCATCTCCTCGCCACCACCTTTGCAGGCACGCAGGGCAAGCCCGATCAATACGGCCTCTTTGAAGAACGCTTCCAGCAGACCGCCATCCCGCGCCTCAAGGCCCTGCCCCCGGTTCCAAAATCCGGCGCATCGCCGGAATCGAGCAACCCCAATTCGCTTCAGGACAACAAACGCCAGCGCCGCCAGCGCCCAGCCCCGAAGCCGGCCGCGGGTGGTCCCGTTGCCTTCAGTGATCTCCCGACGGCCTCAGCCCCTGCCCTCTCCGTTGCCGACATTCTGGAACACCCCGAACTGTGGTGTGCTCACTGTCGTGAGGCTCAGTGAACCCCTCAGCGGTTCACATCGCCCCTTCCAGCCCGAGCAACCACTTCTTGATCTTCAGCCCCGCGCTCTCCGGATCCATGCTTCCTCCGTAGCCCCCGATCCCCGCTTCACCGACCACGCGGTGGCACGGCACGATCACCGGCAGCCGATTGTTTCTCATCGCCTGCCCTGCCGCCCGCACCGCCGCTCGGCCCCCGCGCTTAAGCAACCGCCCGCCTGCCTCTGCGAGATCGATATACGTCCAGGTCTTGCCGGCCGGAATCGTCCGGCACGCACGCCAGCAAGCGTGATAAAACTCTGGCCCGTCTGGTGTTGCAACACTGCCGAAGTCGACCCGCCCATCGCCGGCAAAGTACCGCTCCAACTTCTTCGCCAGCTCGCTTCGCAGGCTCCGATCCCCCCGCAGGTTCACCCCCCTTTTCGCCCCGGCCCACTCTCCATCTCCCCAATGTGCTTGCAGATTTCCTGCCGAATCCTCCAGAAGCACGAACGGACCCAGCGGCGTCGCGATCTCCCGGTAGCGCACCTCGACTTGATCCATCGCGCTCCTTCGAACTCTTGCACCTCTGCTCGTGTTCATCGCCGCCATCGACTCGACTCCTTTTCGCACTTTGATGCAAATGCGCGGAATAGTTGGAAACGGCTGATCCTTCTTTCCGATTGAAGCGTATGGACTCCGCGCTTCTTCGCGCATCATATTGATCTGCTCTGCTCTCCTCATGGCGACTTCCGCTTCATCATCAGCACATCCCTCATCTGCCTCAGGCGTTGAGTCGCCCACGTCCGCTTCGGAGCCTCCCAGTAGGAAGGCCACCGCCTCTTCTGACGCCGCCGCGCATTCCAAGTCGCCAGACGCTGGTCTGCCCGCTCCCGAAGACGCCGCATCCCTGAATCGCCGCGCCTTTATGGATCTCCTCGACGGCGCCGCACCCGATTCGCTTTCCACCCTCGATCCCGCCCTCGAGTCCCAGCGGGCCACCGCGGCCGATGTCAGCCGCCCTCTGGCTCTCCGGCTCGAAGCCCTCGAGGACATCATTGACTCCGAAGTCGGCGACACCACCCTCTCGCGCAGTCGCAATGTCGAGCGTGAAGTCGGGCTGCGCCAGATCTTCCTCAAATTCGAAGGCGGCAATCCCACCGGGACCCAGAAGGACCGCATCGCCTTTGCCCAATCTATGGACGCCGTCCGTCGTGGTTTTGACGCTATCACCGTCGGAACCTGCGGCAACTACGGGTCCGCCATCGCGCTCGCCGCCTCCGTCTCCGGACTCCGCTGCATCGTCTACATCCCCGATGGCTACCACTCCAAGCGCATTGACGAAATTCGTACCGCCGGCGCAGAGATCATTTCCGTCCCGGGAGACTACGAGCACGCCGTCGTCGCCTCCCGCATTCGCGCTGATCGTGACGAGATTTACGATGCCAACCCCGGCGGCGCCAACACCGCGCTTCAGCTCCGCGCGTACGCCGAGATTGCATATGAAATCTATGACGATCTCCGCGACGCCCCCGCCGCCGTCGCGGTCCCCGTCTCCAACGGCACCTGCCTGGCCGGCGTGTACAAGGGCTTCATCAGTCTCTATCGACGCGGCAAAACTTCTCGCATCCCGCGCATGATCGCCGGTTCATCTTTGGGTCAGAATCCGATCATCGAGTCCTTCGTCCGCGGCTCCAGTCGCTGCACGGACTTGGACCCCGAGGAAATCCGCGAGACGGAAGTCAACGAGCCCCTGATCAACTGGCACTCCATCGACGGCGAACACGCCCTCGACGCGGTTCGTATGACCAAAGGTTGGGCTGGCTACGTGAGTGATAAGGCCATGCTCTCCTATTCACGGCTCCTGCGCGAACGGGAAGGCCTGAGTGTCCTCCCCGCGTCCACGGCCGGGCTCGCGGTGCTGCTTGACATGCACCGCAAGGACGCCTTCCCGGGCGACCGATACGTCGCGGTCCTCACCGGCAAGAAGTCCTGAACACCCCACCCCTCCGGCCGGATAACCGCACGAAACGGAGCCGACTGCACGGCCCATGCAGCCCATGCCCTGTGCCCCGCACGGTCAGGCTTTGTTTTTTTCAACCCCGCCAGCGATTCATCCGATTTCAGGAGTAATCGTCATGTCCCCGTTAACCATCCGCACTCTTGGCATCCAAAGTGAACACCCTCGTGGAAGTCGCCTGATGCTCACGAACCACGCCACCCCCCTCCCCACCGCCGCCGCCGCCGATCCTTGGTGGCCCGCTGACAATCGCTCCTCAAACACGGAAGACCCTGCTCATCCGTTGCCCGTGTGGTTCTCCGCGTTCCTCGTCGTCGCCTATTGCTCGATCTTCTGGATCGGCGTCGGCACCCTCTGCCGCTGGATTGTCGGAGCCTGATTGCCCGCAATATCTCGCGCCCCTCCCCTTCCGCGCAATAATCCCGCATGCGGCGCTGGCCTTCTCTCCTCTTGGCCTCACTCCTCCTCCTGTGCTCTTGCAACCGCAAGCCACCCGCGCCCGCCCCCTCGGCCGCTCCGACTTCCTCTCTCGCCGTCTACTGCTCCGTCGATCAGGAATACGCCGAAGCGATCCTTGCCCGCTTCTCGCTTTTGCACCCCGAGATCGCCATCACCCCCCTCTTCGACACCGAGACCACCAAAACCACAGGCCTCGTCGAACGCCTCCGCGCCGAAAAATCCCGCCCCCAAGCCGACTTCTACTGGTCCAGCGAAGTCTTCCTCACCATTCGCCTCGCTGATGAAGGCCTTCTCGCCCCGTTGGACCTTCCCGAACTCTCTGCTTGGCCCGAAGCATACCGGGACCCCCAGCGCCGCTGGTACGCCTTCGCCGGCCGCTTCCGCGTCATCGCACTCCTCGACGACCCTGCCCTCCTTCGCCCTGCGTCCCTGCTCGACCTCGCGGAGCCCGCCTTCAAGGGCCTGGTGATCGCAGACCCCAACTTCGGCACCACCCGCGGCCATGTCGCCTCGCTCTTCGCTGCCCTCGGCTCCGACAACACCGCCCGCTTCCTTCGCGACCTCAAGGCCAATGACGTCCGTGTCGTCGCCAGTAACTCTCAGGCCGTCCGCGAGGTCACCGATGGCCGCGCCCGCTATGCCCTCACCGACAGCGACGACGTGTGGGCCGCCCAGCGCAACGGCGCCGCCATCACCTGCGTCCCCGCCGCTCTTTCACCCACTTCGGGACCCCTGGTCATCCCCAACACCTTCGCCCGTATTGCCGGCCGTCCCGACTCCCCCGCTGCACTCGCCTTCGCCCTCTTCATTCTCTCTCCGGAAACCGAGAAACTGCTCGCCGACAGCGATTCTCATAACCTCCCCCTCATTCACACCGACATTCCGCTTGCCGCCCAATTCCAACTGTCCCTCCCCGCCTCCTCCCTCTCCTACACCGACATCGCCGCCCACATGGACGCCGCCGTACGCACCGCCAACGAAATCCTCCTCAAGTAATGACCCCGTGTCCGGCCGATCCTTCTCCTGCACACTTCCGTACCAACTCCCACCCACCCCTACCTTCGAGGTCCCATTTGGATTGGTCCCACAAACGTGTCGTCGTCACCGGCGGTGCCGGCTTTCTCGGCCGCGTGGTGTGTGATCGCCTCCGCAGCGCAGGCTGCCGCGATGTCTTCATCCCCCGCCGCGCGGAATACGACCTGACCTCCGAATCCGCCGTCCGACGCCTCTACGACGCCGCCAGGCCCAATGTCGTCCTCCACCTCGCTGCCGAAGTCGGCGGCATCGGCGCCAATCGCGAAAACCCCGGCCGCTTCTTCTTCGCCAATATGGCCATGGGCCTCCACCTCATCGAGGAAGCCCGCAAACGCAACCTCGAGAAATTCGTGCAGGTCGGCACCATCTGTGCCTACCCGAAGTTCACCCCCGTCCCCTTCAAGGAAGAGGACCTCTGGAACGGCTACCCCGAGGAAACCAACGCCCCTTACGGCGTCGCCAAGAAAGCCCTCCTCGTGATGCTCGAGTCCTACCGCGCCCAGTACGGCCTCAAGGGCGTCTACCTCCTGCCCGTCAACCTCTACGGCCCGCATGACAACTTCGATCTGCGCTCCTCGCATGTCATCCCCGCGCTCATTCGCAAATGCGTTGAAGCCGTCGACTCTCGCGCCCCCTACATCGAATGCTGGGGCACCGGTTCCGCCAGCCGCGAGTTTCTCTACGTCGATGACGCAGCCGATGGAATCCTCGCCGCCTCCTCCATCATGGATGACCCCGTGCCCATCAACCTCGGCACCAACATGGAAATCACCATCCGCGACCTGGTGACCCTCATCGCCCGCCTCACCGGCTTTACCGGCGAAATCCGCTGGGATGCCTCCAAGCCCGACGGCCAGCCGCGCCGCTGCCTCGATGTCACCCGCGCAGGCCGGCTCCTCAACTGGCATGCCCGCATCGGCTTCGAGGAAGGCCTCCGCCGCACCATCGACTGGTATCGCGCCAATTCTCGCAAATAAGCTCCCCGCTTCCCTCCGCCACACTTCCTTTCCGTGTGCGTCCGCGCCGGCTGCAATCTATCCTGAGCCATGCGCTACGTGATGAAACAGAAGTGGCTCGCGTTCGGCGATGACTATTGGATCGAGAATGAGAATGGCCAACGCGCGTATTTCGTCGATGGTCGCGTCTTTTCCATAGGCGACAAACTCTCAATCCTCGACTTGCGCGGAAACGAAGTTGCCTTCATCGCTCAGAAACTCCTCGCTCTCGGACGGACCTACCAGATCTGGCGCGCGGACCGACTCGCCGCAGTCGTCCACAAACAGTTGTTCACCTTCTTTCACTGCACCTTCACGGTCGATGTGCCCGGCCCCGATGACCTGGTCGCCCAAGGCGACTTCCTCGATCACGAATACACAGTCGCACATCACAGCGGCCGGCCTGCCGCCTCGATCTCCAAGAAGTGGCTGCGCCTGACAGATACCTACACCATCGATGTTGCGACGGGTGAGGATGACGTCCTGATCCTCGCATGCGTCGTCGCCATCGATCTCTGCTGCCATGCGAATCGCGATGATTGATCCGCGCCGCCCCGCCCGAACCAATAAGCCCGGTCCCCGATCGCTGCCATAGCAGCGGCCGCCCACAACCCTGGTCGACTATCGTCGAACTGCCGGGCTGAATACTCCACTGGGCTATGAGGACGTGAAGATGTCCGTGCAAACAGGGTGAACAAAAGACGGTAGAAACGAAAACACCCACGGACAATCGCCCGTGGGTGTTGCACATTTCGCTGTCGTCTCGATCTCTTTCAATAATCCATGTCATCCATCCCGCCGCCGCCGGCGCCCGCTCCGACCTTCTCCTTCTTCTCCTTGATCTCCACGATCGCGCAGTCCGTCGTGAGCAGCAGCGATGCGATCGACGCCGCGTTCTGCAGCGCGATGCGCTCCACCTTCGTCGGCACAATCACGCCCGCCTTCATGAGATCCTCATATTCACGCGTGAGCGCATTGAAGCCCCAGTTCACGTCCTTGGACTCCGCGACCTTCTGGGCCACCACCGCCCCGTCCATGCCGCAGTTGTCCACGATGTACTTGATGGGAGCCATCAGGGCGCGATGGACGATGTCCACGCCGAAGCCTTCGTCTTCGTTGTTCAGCTTCTTCTTCAGGCCCTCGAGCACCTTGCGGGCCCGGATCACCGAGACCCCGCCGCCCGGCAGGATGCCCTCTTCCACCGCCGCCCGGCACGCGTGCAGCGCATCCTCGACGCGTGCCTTCTTCTCCTTCATCTCAACTTCCGTCGCCGCGCCGACATTGATCTGCGCGACCCCGCCTGAGAGTTTCGCCAGGCGCTCCTGCAGCTTTTCACGGTCATAGTCGCTGGTCGTCGCGTCGATCTGGTGCTTGATCTGGTTGATCCGGCCCTTGATGTCCTCGCTCTTGCCAGCGCCTTCGACAATGGTCGTGTTGTCCTTGTCGATGGTGATCTTCTTGGCCCGGCCCAGGTCCGCCAGCGTGATCTTCTCCAGCTCGATGCCCAGCTCTTCCATGATCGCCCGCCCGCCGGTGAGGATCGCGATGTCCTCCATGATGGCCTTGCGCCGATCGCCGAAGCCCGGCGCCTTCACGGCGCACACCTTGAGCGTGCCGCGCAGTTTGTTCACCACGAGAGTCGCCAGGGCTTCGCCTTCGATGTCCTCAGCGATGATGAGAATCGCCTTGCCCGTTTCCGCGCACTTGCCCAGAATCGGAATGAGGTCCTTGGCGCTCGTGATTTTCTTCTCGTGGATGAGGACGTACGCGTCCTCCATGACCGCTTCCATCGAAGCCAGGTTGGTGACGAAATGCGGCGACAGGTAGCCCTTGTCAAACTGCATGCCTTCCAGCAGTTCCACGTCCGTTTCCAGGCTCTTGCCTTCTTCGACCGTGATCACGCCGTCCTTGCCCACCTTGTCCATCGCGTTGGCGATGATCTTGCCGATCTCCGTGTCCTGGTTGGCCGAGCACGTGCCCACCTGCGCAATCTGCGTGGAGGTCTTGGTGGGGGTGGACATCTTCTTGAGTTCATCCACGATCGCGGACACCGCCGCGTCGATCCCCCGCTTCACGGCATTCGCGTTCGCGCCCGCTGTGATGTTCTTCAGGCCCTCGGTGTAGATCGCTTCCGCATACACCGTCGCGGTCGTGGTCCCGTCTCCCGCGTCCTTGGAGCACTTGGACGCGACCTCTTTCACCATCTGCGCCCCCATGTTCTCGTACGCGTCCTCCAGCTCAATCTCCTTGGCGACGGTGACTCCGTCCTTGGTCACGGTCGGGGCCCCGAAGGACTTCTCGATGACGACGACACGGCCGGCCGGACCCAGGGTCGTGCGGACGGCAGCGGCGAGTTTGGAGACGCCCCGGCGAATCTTCTCGCGGGCGTCAGTGTCGAAAGCAAGTTGCTTGGCAGGCATGGATCAGTTCCTTTTTGAGAAAAAGTCGAAGTTCTTTTTGGAAAGTTCTGCGGGTGCAGGCGAATTACTTTTCATCCACAATGGCGAGGATGTCTTCTTCGGACATGATGAGCAGTTCCTGGCCGTCGATTTTCACTTCCGTGCCGGAGTACGACGAGAAGAGGATGCGGTCACCCTTCTTCACCGAGAACGGGAGGTACTCGCCGTTCTCCTTGTTGAGGCGGCCCTGGCCGACGGCCTCGATGCGGCCCGTCTTCGGGGTGTCCTTGGCGGCTTCAGGCAGGTACAGGCCGGATTCGGTCTTATCGAGCTTGGAATCGCGCTTGACGAGGATCTTGTCGCCCAGGGGCTTCACTTTCATGACTGCATCTCCAAATGAATCGGGTTAGGGTGTAACAAGGTATGTGACGAGAGAAAGTCGGATCGATACGGGCAGCACCGGCGCCGCATCGGAAAACTCACGAGGAAGAAGGCTGTGACGGCCAGGAGTCGCTGTAATGGCGCCGCAGAATCCGGCGCATCACTTCAAGAATCTGCTCGATCTGGACCGGGGAATCAAGCACGGCAAACGCCCCCTCACGCAGGGCCTCACACAACGACCGCTGATTGGCATGGGCCTTGTCCGCCGATCGGCGGATGACCACCGTGGGCGGCGGAGAATCAAGGCGACGAAGAAGTTGCAGAATCCGAGTTCCGCCGGTCTCCGGCTGACACAACGCCGCCAGCAGCGGGTCGGAAACCGGGCTGGGGCCGGCAGTGCCTTGTACCGGGGTCTCTAATGGCAACCCGAGGTCGATGACGGCGATGTGAATCCGGTACGAGCGAATGACCGAGGCGGCCTCTTTGCCCGACTGCACACGAAGTGCCTGGATCCCCATGGGGGCCAGTAACCGGGGCAGTTCCGCTGCCCAGGACTGTTCGCGCCACCCCGCATCGCTCAACAGCACGTTGAGGCGAGAATCAGAACCGGGCTGGAGGGGGGCGGCAACCATGGGGCGAACCGATAGACCCTCAAAACCAAGCAAGGCGGGTGCCGGTCCAACTCATACGCAACAAACTGTCATTTATGAACTTATGCGCCAGATATGGCGGCAGAACGCTGCGCATCCTGCCAGCACGCCCAACGAAAGCTGGATTGGGTGCCAGAACGGCAGTCGCGTCGCCCTCAGTGCACTCTAAAAACCCCACGTCATTCCGCGGCAAGCGTAACTTCGATGTGTCGCATGGTCGCCTCTCGGAAGACCTCGAAATCCAGTACTGTGCCCGGTGGCTTCGTGCGGATGAACGCCACGAAATTCTCGACGTTGCGAACCGGGTCGCCGTTCACCGTCACAAGGACATCACCTCGCCGAATTCCCGCAATCGCAGCGGCCGAGTCGGAAAGGACAACGCCGACATAAATCCCTCCGCCCTTGTAGTGGAGTTCCTCAGCAAGGAGCGGCGTGAGATCAGAAAACTCAATTCCCATCACCCCCCGACGAATGGGCTCACCCTTGATGATCGCATCCGCCGCCATTTCGATCATGCCCAGCGGTATCGCCAAGCCGACCCCCGAAAAGACGCCCGATTTCATGGGATCCTTCGGATCAACCGCGATGGCCGTGTTCATGCCGACCACTTCGCCATAAACATTGGTCAGCGGACCGCCCGAGTTGCCGGGATTGATCGCCGCGTCGGTCTGGATGAAGTTCTCGTACTTGTTCGGGTTGTCGGAAATCCCCGCCTGCCGTCCCTGCCCCGACACAATGCCCCACGACATCGAGAAGTTGAAGTTGAAAGGCGAACCGAAGGCAAAGACCAGGTCGCCCTGCAGCACCGGCTTGTCCGTGGCTCGCTGGGCGGGAATGAGATTGGTCTCGGGGGCGATCTGAATGACGGCAATGTCGGTATTGGGGTCGGAATTAAGCAGTACAGCCCGTGCCGTCCGGCCGTCATAAAAACGAACTTGGATTTCAGTCGCGTTCGCTACAACATGGTGATTGGTCACGATGTGGCCATCAACGTCATAGACCCATCCGGAACCGCTTGACTGCAATCGGCTGCGGAAAGGTTGATCCGGCGCATAGCGGTCGCGAACAACCAGAATGACGACGACGCTGGGTTCAACCGCCCGCGCCACATCCCGGCTTGCCTTGTTGATGCTGGCCAAAAGGTCGCTCGCTTGGAGCTGCTCCCGCGCGACGCTCACCTGTTTGGCCGCGTAGGAATACCCGAATTCGCGCACGAGATACGGCCCGGCCATCAGGACCACGAGCGCAGCCAGAAGGACAACGAGACTAGGACCGATGTGACGAAGGCGGGTCATGTGTGCGTGTTGCGCTCAGGAATAAGGGGTCGGAGAGTCCACTTCTTTATCGGTCAAATCAGACGATTCTCCCCACCCCACCAGACGGCCGACCCGGCCCAATGTTCAGGGTTTTCCGGCCGTAGGGCGCGAAGGAGTCATTTTGGGCGGATCGACAAGGGCAGTTGCGTTGGAATCCTCTGCATCAAGCATCTGATACGGATGTTCACCCAGTTCGCTGCGCCGCACTCTGTCCATCCAGACCTTGGCCGCCCCCATGAGTTGAGAGCCGAAATCGGTGACCGGCTGGGCGAAACGCGGCTGCCAGTCGGTCAGGCCCAACAGATCATGCAGCACAATGACCTGGCCGTGACATGCGGGCCCGGCTCCGCAGCCGATGACCGGCACGCGCACCTGTCGGACAATCTCCGCGCTCACTTCCGCAGGAACGGCCTCGATGAGGATCATGACCGCGCCGGCGCCTTCCATCGCTTTGGCGGTTTCGACGAGCATGCGCGCCTCCTCGGCGGTGCGCCCCGCAGCGCGATAGCCGCCGATCATCTTCGTCTGCTGCGGCCGCGCCCCCACATGCGCGACAACCGGGATGCCCGCTGCCGCGGCGCGCTCGACAAGCGCCAGGTTGCGCAGATCAACTTCGAACTTGACCAGATCAGCGCCGGCTTCGGTCATGAAGCGGGCGGCGTTGCGCAATGCATCCTCATCGCTCACCTGGTAAGACATGAAGGGCATGTCGGCCATGAGCAGCAGATCAGGGGCGCCGCGCCGGACCGCGGCCGTAAGGGCGACCATGACATCCATCGAAGCGTAGATCGTCTGGTCATGGCCCAGGATGGTTTCGGCCAGCGTGTCGCCCACCAGGAGCATGGGCATGCCCGCCCGAGCGAGCCAGCGGGCAGTGGTGGCGTCGTAGCAGGTGAGGCAGGCGAATTTCTGGCCATCAGCGGCGAGTCGCCGGATGGTGCGGATGGTGATGCGTTCGCGCTTTGGAGGCTGAGCGGCGGGACTGCTGCGACTCGTGCTGGCGTCGGACATGAAGGAATGGTAGAGGGACAGTGCGGAGGAAGGGAACTCACTCAACCGTCTCCGCCATCACCGTGACTGCCTGGAGTTTGCTGTGACTCCGACCGCCGGAATCCAGAACTCACCCGCCGTATTGCGCCCGCGACGTCTCACCCTCTTGGCACCGAGGCCCGCCGGTCGCCTCGCCACGCCCCCGTCACCTTTCCGAATTGCTCCGCCCCATGAATGCACGTGCGCTGCGCCTCTCCCTCTGCACGTTCAAAACGCCCAGCACGAGCAGCCCCCACCGCCTCCAAGTCCGTCGCGGCCCAGAGGCGCATTGCTCAGCCCATGAGGACAGCACACCGGGAAGGGTGGCAGCGATGCTCCCGCGGCCACACGCCAATGCCCCCCGAATGCGCCCACAGGCGACCACTCCGGCAGCACCGGAATCGGAGCCGGCGCGTGTGATGCGTACGCTGCTGCAGCGTGGACAACCCTGCCGCCCATGACGGTCAGCACGCTCTCGATGGCCCGGATGCGGTCCGCGGGCACGGCGAAATAGTCATCGCTCAGAATCGCAAAGTCGGCCAATTGGCCCGGCGCGATCTGCCCCTTCCGCGCTTCTTCACGGCTGAACCACGCGCTCCCGACGGTGTACAGCCGCAGCGCCTCCTCACGGCTCAGCAGGTTCGCGTCGGGATACAGGGCCGTCCCGCCAACCGTCCGCCCCGTGGTCAGCCACGCAAGACTGGTCCACGGGTTGTAACTGGCCACACGCGTCGCATCCGTGCCCGCGCCCACCGCCACCCCCATGTCGAGCATCCGCCGCACGGGGGGCGTTCGCTCCGCCGCCTTCGCCCCGTACCGCGCGATGAAGTAATCGCCCTGAAACGCCATGCGATGCTGAACGGCGATGCCGCCCCCTAGCGCTTTGATCCGCTCGATGTTTCGATCACTGATGGTTTCGCAGTGGTCAAAGAACCATCGCAGATGGGAGATCGGCGCCTCCCGGTTGACTCGCTCGAACACGTCCAGGGCTCGCGTGATCGTCTCGTCATAGGTGGCGTGCAGACGAAACGCCCACTTGTTCCGGGCCAGCAGCCCGACCACCGCCTCAAGCTCCCCCTCCATCGTGCCCGGCATGTCCGGGCGTGCAACCCTGAAATCCTCGAAGTCCGCTGCGGAATACACGAGCATCTCGCCCGCTCCGTTGAGCCGCAGAAATTCATCGCCCTGGTACATCCGGCTGCTCGCCGCCCACGCGGCGAAGTCGTCACGCTCCTTCTGCGGCCGCTGAGTGAAGAGGTTGTAGGCGATGCGCACCGTCATCTCGCCGCGCTGATGCAGTTCGTTGATGACCGCGTAGTCATCGGGATAGTTCTGAAACCCCCCGCCCGCATCGCACACGCTGGTGACGCCCAATCGGTTCAGTTCCCGCATGAAGTGCCGGGTGGAGTTCATCTGGTGCTCAGGCGGCAGTTTCGGCCCCAGCGACAGCGTCTTGTACAGGATCCAGGCGTTCGGGTTGGCAACCAGCAGCCCCGTCGGGTTTCCCTCCCCGTCACGTTCGATCATGCCGCCCGGCGGATTCGGCGTGTCCTTGCCGTATCCCACGGCCCGCAGCGCAGCCCGATTTAGGAGCGCCCGGTCATACAGGTGCAGGATGAAGACCGGCGTGTCCGGCGCCGCCTCGTTGAGTTCCTCCAGCGTCGGCAGCCGGCGCTCGGCAAACTGGAGCTCCGCGAACCCGCCCACGATGCGCACCCACTGGCCCTGCGGCGTCCGCGCAACCTGCTCCCGCAGCAGCCGCATGCCGTCCGCCAGCGAAGGCACTCCGTCCCAGCGCAGTTCAAGATTGTAATTCAGTCCGCCGCGGATAATGTGCAGGTGCGAATCGTTCAGCCCCGGAATGATGCGCCGCCCGCCGGCATCAATCACACGAGTCTCCGCGCCCGCAAGCGCGAGAATGTCCTTGTCACTTCCAGCCGCCACGAACCGCCCGCCTCGAACGGCCAGCGCCTCCACCTCATGCCCGGGCTTCTGCATCGTCGTGATGCGTCCGTGATGGACGATGAATTCCGGAGCGGCGGCTGCAGGCTCCTCTTGCGACGATCGTGCGACGCTGGTCATGGCGATTCCTCCCGCACACAGGCCGGTGGCGACAAGAGAGGCCATCCCGATCGCCTCGCGCCTGGTGATGTCCTCTGTTTGAAGCGTCATGGCGGTGTTCACTTCCGGTCAGGGCATGCACAGACCAATCCGCGCTTTGAAGGTCATCCGCGCGCTGCCCGTTTCCGTCCTCACGCCTCCGAGGCCCCGCTAGTGCGCGCCGCCCGCGGGAACCTTGTACTCCGGATACGCGCTGGGGGACGCCTTGTGGACCATCGTGTAGGCGTACTCAACGCCCACGCCGTAGACCCCGCAATGGTTCTTCGCAACGTCCATGACGGCGTTGTACGTGTCTTTGTGGGCCCAGTCGCGCTGCCACTCCAGCATCACCGAGAGCGCGGTCACCGGCTTGGCTCCCGCTTGGACTACCCGCTTCATGGAGTTTTCGTGCGCCAGCAGGCTCACGTCACCACAGCAGTCCTCGACGACATACACCTCGTACCCGTCGTGGATCGCCTGGATCGTCGGCAATGCGACGCACGTCTCGGTCCACAGACCGGACAGCACGATCTTCTTCTTCCCGGACTTCTGAATCGCGCCCACAAATCCTGCATCATCCCACGAATTCATCGTGGTCCGTTCGATCGGCGTCGGATTCCCCAGCGCCGCGAGCAGTTGCGGCCAGGTGTTGCCGCTGAATCCCTTGGTCTCCACGGTTGACAGAACAACCGGCACGCCGAATATTCGCGCCGCCTTCGCCAGCACCAGGTTGCAGTTGATGATGGTTTGCCGGTCGTGGCTGGCAACCCCGAAGAGCATTTGCGGCTGAAGATCGATCATCGCGACGACGCAGTTGTCGGGGGTGAGCAGACCTTTTTCGCTCAGCTTGGGACGGGGCATTGGAGATTCCTTTGATTGGGTTGTGTTCTGCGACGGCCGAATACGCACGGCCATCATGCTGGGTTCGACTGTCGGCGCGTGCACAGCCTTTCCCACGGACTCCCGGCTCCCCCGTCGCAACCCGCGCATGCGCCCACGCCCGGGCCGTACTGATCGACCGGCGTTGCGTTCGTTGTTCCCCGCGACAACGCCGGTTCCTGCAGCAATGCTCGATCAACAGCCGCCGTAGAAGAACTTGCCCTCGGTGATCTTGCCGTTCCTCACGGTGTACAGCGCAGTCTCGCTCATGTTCATTCGTTGGTTCGCAAAGGGCCCCTCGCTCGACGTGCAGTCCAGCGACATTGGCACAACGAATTGGTCGCCGTTGACCAGCGGCTTGCCGCACGTCGCGCCGTGCACCGTTGTGATCTTAGCGAAGTGCTCCGCCTTCTGCAGGATGTCCGACTTGCCCTCGCTGATGCGCGAACATCCGGGGCCCTCCATCACCTCCACATGCCGGGCATTGTCCGCGTACAACTCCTTGATCGCATCAAGGTTCTTGCCCGTTGAGCAGAGTTCAACCAGCCGACTGGCGACCTTGGCGGTGGCTTGGTGCTCAGCGGACATCGGAGGCATCTGAAACGATTCGGGATTTGGGGAAGTTGCAGTGGTCATGACCGGAGTCTAGACGTCCGCCGGCCACGGCATTGTCACAATTCTGTGAATGCCTCAGCCGCTCAGCCCACCGGCCGTGCGTCATCGAACGCGAACGTGCCGGGTGGAACCACCGTCCACACGGGGTCCACCGCCGCCTCAAGCTCGCCGATGATCTCCGCAAACTGATCCGCAGAATCCATCAACCGAATCCGCTCCCGAAACGGCTTGATGTGCCCCAGCGATGCCCCGTACTGCGCGATGCGCTGCCGCATCGTCGTCACGGCATACCGCTCATCGCGATACCGCACCATGCCCGCGAAATGCACCTTCAGTATGCGGATCTTCTCCCCCACCGTGGGCTCCACTGGCTCAACTCCTGAGGTCAGATAGTCATCCACCTGCCGCAGCAGCCACGGCCTCTTGATCGCAGCCCGCGCAATCATCACCCCGCTGCATCCCGTCTCGCGCATCATCCGCTGCGCATCGGCCGGGGTGTGAATGTCGCCGTTACCGATCACCGGGATCGCCCGCACCGCCGCCGCCACCGCGCCGATCCCCGCCCAATCCACCGGCGGCTTGAAAAACTGTGATGCCACCCGCCCGTGAATCGTCAGTAGCGCGATCCCCGCATCTTCCAGCAGCCGCGCCAGCCGCGGCGCAGTGATTTCCGCCGCCGTGTACCCCAGCCGCATCTTGGCCGTCACCGGAATTGACACCGCATTGACAATCTGCTCCGCCATGCGCGCCGTCCGCTCCGGATCGCACAGCAGCATCGACCCCCCGTTGGTCTTGGTCACCTTATCCACCGGGCAGCCCATATTGATGTCAATGACCTGCGCGCCCTGTGCCTCAGCCCATTGCGCTGCCCCGATGAACCACTCAATCTCATTCCCATAGAGCTGCACCCCCAGCGGCTGATCCCCCGCATCCATCGCCGCAATATCCAGCGAGGCCCGC
The DNA here is from genome assembly GCA_044229655.1 of Phycisphaerales bacterium. Classification (GTDB taxonomy): domain Bacteria; phylum Planctomycetota; class Phycisphaerae; order Phycisphaerales; family UBA5793; genus JBGASM01. Next base: position 154,755 of record JBGASM010000008.1, read on the forward strand.
GTTTGCCGCAGGATGCCCCGTGGATTGAGCAGTTCCGTGTACGCCAGCCCGCGGTGCCCCGCCGCGCGCACCGCCAGCCGGAATGCGAGATCCGTGTAACCTGCGATCGGCGCGAGCAGGACTCGGCATGGAGTTTGGAATTGGCCGATACGCAGCATGCTGACGCAATCATAGAGATGGCCGGGCCCGCCTCAGTCCGTCGGATTGGCCCGCTCGCTGGCCGCGCCCGATTCCGCACGCTCGAACAGGCCGCGATCCCACGAATACAGCAGCCCCGCCAGCGTCAGCCCGACGCAGCCGCCGATGACGCCCAGCCAGCACAGCCGCTTGCCCAGCAGGTGTGGATGGCGCCGGATGTGGGCATGCCCGAGCACCCCCAGCGTGATCGCCGCGATGCCCGGCAGCACAAAGATCGCATCCACGAACGATGTGATTCCCAGCGCCCCCGCCGCCAGCGCATACGGGCTTCGCCGGCTCATCCACTCCCTCACTGCCGCCGCACGCGCTTCCTTGGCTGGTGTGTCACGTCCAAACATCGGTGCTCGTCACTCTCATGAACTGGGGGACCGTGAAAGACGCCCCTGTACTCAATGACTCCGGGAGTTGATCTCGCGCGTGAGCGGATTGATGATCAGCGGAATCAGTTTCTGCGTCGCGACTTTCTCCGCCAGCGCCACGAGTGAGTCGTGCATCTTGACCAGGTCCCCGACCGCCGTGATCGGCCCGTTCCGCCGCAGAACCAGGAACACGCTGATGGGCTCCCCGTCAAACTTCGCGGGATCAGAGTCCGATCCGTGCCTGGTCTTCACTTCCACCGTGATCCGCGTCGTCCGCTTCTCATCCAGTGCGAAGGAAAACGTTGGCTGCACATCCACCGCCTGGGCCTGCGGCCCCTCCACCAGCCGGCCCAGCGGCGAGTCGGCATACAGCGCCTCGAAGACAATCTCGTCATGATTGCCGCGCGCCTCGAAGTCAAACCCGTAGAGAATCTCGAGGTAGTCGATCTCCACCGGACTCAGGCTCAGGTAAAACGGCGCGATCTCCAGCAGCAGCCGATGCAGCCGATACGCCTCAGGCATCGAGGAGGGATTGACAACCCCTGACCGCACACTCATGCGCCGTAGGGCGGCCCACTCGTATGAACCGTCCTCGGGTGCGGACTCGAGTGCCAATTCCCCCTCGTACCGCCGCAGCCGCGACATCTCCGGCCGATCCTTCCGGATGCGCTCGAAGAGTTCCAGCAGCGTCTCGCGGTTGTGCGGCAAGTCCATGCGAACAGCGAGTTTCTGGTTGATGTAGAAGTCGCTGCAAAGTGCGCCGAAACTGGTGCCCATGATGCAGGGAGTGTATTCATCCTTTATTCGTCGCGTCAGGACCGCGCTTATCGGTCAGACGGCCAGGGCCCGCACCGGGCTTCTCCCCTCAAGACCCCTCTTGCTCCGGGGAGTCGTGGGGCGTTGTCGGGCACAGGACCAGGCTTCGGTACTCCGCGCTGTGCTCAACCCGCAAAACAACGCTCCGCAGCGCCCACGCTGGGTCTGCCGTCCTTCCAAACGCTGCTCGCGCCCACGCACGCTCGGACTCATCCGGCTCACGCGCCAGCATGCACCGGTAGATGACCCCGATCCGGTCGTCCGCATCGAGCGGCTCGATTCTGCGCGCAAACTCCCCGGAGAGCAGCATCTCACGCATCACCGGGAGCAGCATCGGCGCCTGCGTCAGCCGCGCTGCGTACGCCGCCGCCCCCGCATCATCCGGCTCCCGGGCGAGGATGAGCAGATACAGGCTGCGCACCTGCGAAGCGATCGCCGCCGGATCGCGCACTGCGAGCACCACCCTGTGCCCGGGCAGAATTGAAGTTCGCGTCAGCGCAAGCACACCCGCCGCCGGTCCGATCAGGATCACCGCGATGTTCAGGGCCAACGCCCGCGCTGCGCCGCCCCGTCTGATTGGCGCGCCCTCCGCAGATCCAGTGTTCGTCATGGGCACGAGCGCCGCCATGCAGCGCTCCACCATCCAGCCGATCGCCGCGCCGGCAACCAGATCACTGACGTAATGCGCATCCGCTTCGATGCGCGCCCAGCATACAAACAGCGCCGTCGCGAAAAACAGCGGCCGACCGCTCCGCCACCGCCTCCCCAGCACGAACGCCAGCGTCCACACCGTCGCCGAGTGCCCCGAGGGAAATGACTCAAACAGCGCGGATGGCCCCATCCACATGAGTGGGTCGCCGGCGTCACACGGCCGCAACCGACCCATCACCGGCTTGAGCGCGTGCACGATCACCCACTGGCCCGCCAGCGCAGCGGCTCCATACGCAAGCCAGCGAAGTCGATGCGCGCCGCCCGGAAACACCAGCAGCGCAATCAGACCGGCGGGCCACAGCACTTCAAACAGCCGTCGACTGCCCAGGTCTTCGGCCGTGCGAAACCATGCAGGTGTGTGCAGCTCGCGGTACCAGTGAATCACCCGCTCATCCACAACGAAGATGCACAGCAGCAGCGCTGCCGCCCATGCAAGTGCCGCCAGGATGTCCCGTCGCTGCAGCGCCACGGTGACAGTGTACCCCCTGCTTCCTGCTCCCGGTCCGGAGGCGCAGAACACTGGCGCGGTCAAAAGCAAATCCAAAATCCCGGTTTTCCCGGCGCGCGCACCAAGGTGATCAGTGGTCGGTTATCGGGAACACACAAGGGCGCCAAAACTCGGGAAAAGCCGCGAAAACTCGCCAAAACCGGAAGAACTCGCCCGGTTCATTAGGCTCCGCAAAGCAGCCTGCGCCCGAAACCGCAAGAGGCCACCGGCAAATTCTTTTCCTTGCTGCCGGCGCACGCGCCCGTGCGCACCGGCGCGCACTAGTGGCCCTTCCCTGCGCGCACATCGTGACCCCTGAATAAGGACTTGCGCGTGCATCAGCGCAGATTGATGGTCGCCAGCGCCACCGCCGCCAGGATCGCGGTGAGCAGCCAGAGCCGTGTCACAACCTGGGTCTCCGCCCACCCGCCGAGGTGAAAGTGATGATGGATGGGCGCGCAGCGGAAGATGCGCTTGCCCCCGCTGTACTTGAAGTAGCCCACCTGCAGCATGACGCTGGCCATCTCCATGAAGAACACGCCGCCGATGATCAGCAGCATGAACTCCTGGCGGATGACGACCGCGGTGTAGCCCAGCAGCCCGCCCAGGGCCAGCGAGCCGGTGTCGCCCATGAAGACGCGCGCGGGGAAACAGTTAAACCACAGGAAACCCAGGCACGCGCCGGCCATCGCGCCGATCACGACTGAGAGTTCTCCGCTGTCGGGCACATGCGGGAGAAGCACAAGTTTGGCCATCTCCTCCGTGCCGGCGATGCCGCAGAGGATGAGGAACGCGAAAGCGCAGATCGCGGAGATTCCGCCGGCCAGCCCGTCCATGCCGTCGGTGAGATTCACGGCGTTGGATGTGCCGGCGATGACCAGCAGAGAAGCGAGCGCAAACCAGAGCAGTGACATCTGGGGAAGAAGTTCGGGCTGATGGGTGGTCGGGTCGTAGGCGCGGAAGAGCGGGATGACGGGCATCATGTGGGCCATCTCGGGGTTCTGCGCGCCGTGCCGATAGACAAAAAGGCCCACGAGCAGTCCGAGGCCGAGTTGGAAGATGAGTTTCTCCCAAGCCTTGAGGCCCTGGCGCGATCCTGACCCGCGGCGTGCGGCGGTGAGTTTGAGCCAGTCATCCGCGCCGCCCAGCGCGGCCATCCACAGCAGCACGACAAATGCGAGGACGACATACCGGTTCAGAATGTCGCCCAGAACAAAGACGGTGACGAAGATGGAGCCGACAATGAGGATGCCGCCCATGGTGGGCGTGTTGGCCTTGGACTTGGTCAGTTCGTTGAGGTGGGCGTGATCGAATTCGGGCCGGTCGCCGATTTTCTGAAGCACAAGCCAGCGGATGACGCGCGGGGCGAAGAGCACCACGAGGATGAAGGAGAGGATGACGGAGGCGATTGCGCGAAAGGCGAGTTGATCAAAAATCTGCACCGGCCAGTACAGGCGCTTCTCTATGAGCCAGGTGCGGGTGAGTTCGAGAAAGAGGTGGATCATCAGATGGGCATCCTTGCCCGGGGCGTTGATGAGGAGGTCGAAGGGGCGGCAGCGGGCCGGTCCTCGGCGAGGCACCCAAGGATGCGCTCCATGCCCACACTGCGCGAACCCTTGAGAAGAACGCGATCACCAGGCTGGATGAACGTCGCGCAGCGGCGCATGGTGTCCAGCGAGACATCGGGGAAATGGTGGACCCGTCCCAGAAGCGCTGGGTCCTTCGCGAGCGCGGCGGCGGTGTCAGCCATGGAGGGCCCGACGAGCAGAACCGCGTCGAGCGGGGCTGCGCGATGGAGTTCGTTGACCGGCGCCGCGAGGTTGCGGTGGCACTCGATGGAGGCGGAGCCAAGTTCGCCCATCTGGCCGAGCATGAGAAGCCGGCGTCCGGGGGAGGATGCGGTCAACTGGCCGAATGCCGCCAGCGCGGCGGCCATGGAATCGGGATTGGCGTTGTAGGCGTCGTTGAAGATGAGAGCGGTTCCGCCGGGGGGGAGAGGCACCTGCGCGGGCGCGAAGCGCATGTCCGCGCTACGCGTCGCGGCGAGGCCGTGCGCGATGGATTCATCGGTCAACGAGAGGATTCTTCCGACGGCGATGGCGGCGAGCGCATCGAGCGCGAAGTGGGCGCCGGCGAGAGGAATGCGCCACATGCGGCAGCAGCCTGCCAGCGTGAAGGTCGCGCCGCGCAGATCAAGCGTGACGCGCTCGAGGCGCAGGTCGCTGTCGGCGGCGCGGCCGAACCACGTGACGCGCGTGCCGGCGGGAAATGACGGGGCGTGGCGGGCGATCTCGGAGCGCAAGAGCGGCTGATCACCGAAACTGACAACTTCGGGAACAGCGCGGCCGGCGGCGCTCAGGAAGTCGAGGATGGAACACTCCTCGCGAGCGACACCATCAAGGTCCCCGAGCCCCTCAAGATGTTCATGCCCGATGTTCGTGATGACGACGACATCGGGGCGGACGACGGCGGCCAGACGAGCGATCTCGCCGACGTGATTAGTTCCGACCTCAGCGATGACAAACTCATCGTCGGGCTGGGCGGCGAAGAGCGTCGCGGGAACGCCGACATGGTTGTTGAAACTCTTGGCGCTGGCGGTTCCCGTGAGGCGCGAGGCGAGGGCTGCATGAATGAGCTGCTTGGTGGTGGTCTTGCCCACGGCGCCGACCACCGCGATCACGCGTGTGGTCTCAAGGCGGGCGCGCCATGCGGCGGCCAGCGCAAGCAGGGCTGCGGTGGTGTCCGCCACCAACAGAACGGGAACGCCCAGGGGCTGCAGCGAGCCGGCGAGATCGGGCTGGTCGATGACCACGGCCGCTGCGCCGGCGCGGGCCGCATTGGCTGCGAACGCATGTCCATCGAACTTCTCGCCACGGATGGCGACAAAGAGGTCCCCGGCAGCAAGCGTGCGTGAATCGGTGCTGACCTGACGGAAGGGGCAGAACTCATCGGCGGGCACGAGCCACCGTCCGCCGGCAGCGCGGACGAGCGTGCCGCAGGTCGCGAAGGAGCGCCAGGCGGAAGATTCGAAGGCGGGCGGGCGCGTCACGGCACGGCGGCTCCCGCTGCAAGAGCGACACCGAGGCGCTGGGCCATGGCCTCACGGGCAATGGCGCGATCGTCGAAAGGACGCTTGGTGGTGCCGATGATCTGGTAGTCTTCGTGGCCTTTGCCGGCCAGTACGATGACATCCCTTGGCTGGGCCTCGTGTGCGACGAGGCTGCGGATCGCGGTGCGCCGGTCGACTTCCACCTTGACCCGCCCGCCGTACCCCGACGGAACCCCCGCGAGAATCTCCGCGACAATGGCGTCGGGGCTCTCGGTGCGCGGGTTGTCGCTGGTGATCCAGACCAGGTCCGCACGGGAGCAGGCAGCGGCGGCCATGCGCGGGCGCTTGGTGCGGTCGCGATCGCCACCGCAGCCGAAGAGAACGATGAGACGGCCGGGGGGAACGACGATGCCGCGCGCAGCGCGAAGCACGTTGTCGAGCGCATCGTCGGTGTGGGCGTAATCGACGAGGACGGTGAACTCGGGATCGGGCGCACCGGGCACAAAGACGGGCTCCATGCGACCGGCAGGCGGGGCGCAGGAGGAGAGGGACTCAAGAACCTGGTCGGCAGGGAGTCCGCATTGCAAGGCGAGGATGGCTGCGCCCATAGCGTTGGCGACGTTGTGGCGACCGACCAGAGGCAGGTCGAGGTCGGCATCGATTCCCAGCCCGGTGAAGTGGGCCCGGGTGCCGCGCACGGACATGCGGAGGATGCGGGCGGTGAGAACCTCCGAAGTGCGCGCGGCGAAAGCGGCGGGCGGCTCTCCGAAGCCAAAGCCGATGAGGCGAGCGCGGCAATCGCGCACGATGCTCGGCGCCCAGGGGTCCTCGAAATTGGCGATGGCGCAACCACCATCGGCGGCGGAAGGGAGGCGCTCAAAGAGAATCGCCTTCGCGGCGGCGTAACTCTCCATGGTCTTGTGATAGTCGAGGTGGTCGCCGGTCAGATTGGTGAACAGGCCGGTGCGGAAGGAGAGGGCGGCGGTGCGCCCCTGATGGAGCGCGTGGCTTGAGGCCTCCATGACGGCATTACGGCATCCGGCTTCGACCATGCGGGCCAGGACGCGCGAGAGGTCGATGGGCATGGGCGTGGTGAGCGTGCCGGGGCGAAGGGCGAATCCATCATCAACCTGGACGGTACCGATGAGTCCGCACTTGCTGCCGGCGCGGTTGAGGAGTTGGTGGACAAGATGAACCGTGGTGGTCTTGCCGTTGGTGCCGGTGACGCCGATGAGGTGAAGGGCGCGTGAGGGCGATGCGAAGAATCGTTCGGCGAGGAGCGCGGTTGCGAGCGGCAATTGCGGTGACACCAGCAGCGCGGCGGAAGCGACAGGCACACCGGGATCATCGGTGAGAACGGCGACTGCGCCTTTGGAGAGTGCATCGGCGATGAACGCGCGGCCATCGGACTTGAGTCCCGGGCGCGCCACAAAGAGGCAGCCGGGGGTGACCGTGCGGCTGTCTTCAGTCAGGTCGTGAATGAACGTTTCGGGTGCGCCGCGCACGAGTTCGAGCGGCAGGCCGGGGAGTAAGTCGCAGAGGCGTCTGTTCATCGCGCACCACGCTTCATCCTGAAGCGTGCCTGTGGAGAAATGGACGGGAATTCGCGATCCGTGCGAACACGAGCGTTTTCGAGAGTGATGTGCGGGAGATCGTAGTCCATCACAGGGCGCGAATTATGCAGGAGCGGAGGGCGGCTGCCCCCCTCCACTTCCTCCCCCACCTCCCCCACCTCCCCCGCCACCCCCCCGCCTCCACGGCGGCGACGACGGCGACGGCGGCGCTCGCGACCACTGCCGGGACCTGCCAGATCCAGGGGATCGGAAGGATTGTCGGGATTCTGAGAATGGTTTTGGGATGGGTCGAAGTTGCCGGGCGAGTGAGAGGATGAGCCAGATCCGCCGGGGGGCGAGGAGGGCGGAATGGGATTTGAGGGTGAGAGCGTGGGGCCGATGATGCGAGCGGGAGCGGGGTGATGGTTCGGGGGAAGGGGCGGGTGCTGGGGCTGACGGGACTGGGGGGAGCGATTGGGATCGCGCGGTCCGCGGGACTGGCCGGGGTGCTGCTGCGGATTGCGGGAGCGGTTGCGGAAGTCAGACTGGCGTTCATCGCCGGTGCGAGGAGGGCGCGGGCCTGGGGGGCGATTGCCGCGCGGTAGGTCGGGGCGCTGGGTGGGCATGCGCGAAGAAGGCTGAGCGCCGGCTTCGACATCGAGTTTGCGCCGGACGTCTTCGGGGCTCATGCCGCGGAGCGGGTCATCAGAAGTTTCGGAAATGGCGGAGTCAGCGCCGGGCTCCTGGGGACCGGCTGCGTCGCCGTCAGCCACAGGCGCCTGCGCCGACTGCGCATCGGGCCTGCGGATGGCGGCAGCGCCGCGGGGAAGGGGCTCGGCCTTGGTGATGTTCTCGACAGGGACGGCGATGCGAGAGCCGTCGGATTCGAGTTGGACCATCACGAGCTGGGTGATGATTTGGGTTTCGAGGACAATGCCGATGCCCGAGGGCGTATTGACGCGGGTTTTCTTGTGCGGGAGGCGCTTGCGCAGGTCGTCGTAGGTGGCTTCCTCGTAGCGGAGGCAGCACATGAGGCGGCCACAGCGGCCGGAGATTTTCAGCGGGTCGAGGGTGGCCTTTTGAATCTTGGCGTTCTTCATCGAGATGGGCTTGAGCACTTTGAGGAAGTGCTGGCAGCAGCAGTGCTGGCCACAGCGCTCGTAATCGGCGGTGATGCGGGCTTCGTCGCGGGCGCCGACCTGGCGCATCTCGATGCGGGTTTTGTAATCGGCTGCGAGGGCTTTGACGAGGTCACGGAAGTCGATGCGGTCTTCCGAGGTGTAGTAGACGGTGAGGACCTCCTCGCCGAGGATGGGCTCGACCTCGACGATTTTCATGGGAAGGTTGAGGTCGGCGGCGGCGGCCTTGGCGCGGTTGCGGATGTCTTTTTTCGTGCCGTCGAGAGCGCTTTGGCGGGCCATGTCCTCGGTGGTGGCGATGCGGATGATTTTGCCCTTGGTGGTGAAGGGGTAGTCCTTGCCGCCTGACTTGTCGATGTAGTCGAGCATCTCGCGGCGGGTGAGGGAGTGGCCGCAGCCGCCGTTGGAGCAGGAGGTGAGCATCTCGACGAGTTCGGTGCCACGGACGGTGCGGGCGACGAAGCGCGTGCCGCAACCTGGCTTTACATCGATGCGGCAGGGGAACTCGCCGATCCATTTCATGTAGCCGTAGCGGACAACGACGGATTCGGGCGGCTTGAGGGCGGAGTACTGGGCGATTTCCTCTTCGGTGAGGCCGCGGGTTTTGGGATCGGCTTCGGCTTCGAAGACGGGGAGGGGGACGATGGGCATGGGGAGGGGGGCTCCGGTCGCTCTTGGGCAGACATCGCAAACCGCGTTGTGCCGCAGGCTGAGCGCGCACCAATGAAGGATTGCGGGTCGGCTGAGGCTTAGAGGCGGCGGGGATGTCGTCAGGGGGTTTTTTCTAAGTCCAAGTCACGCCTGACACGCGACCTGGTTCCAACAGCGAGGAGCGAACGAAAGAAAGTCCCGGCCCCCGATTGAGCAGGGTCTCACAAGAGTCGTGGGGCAAGTGTAGCGGGGTGCGGTCAATCCCACAGGGCTTGGAGGTTGCCGTCGATGCAGTCGCCCCAGACGGAGAGGTAGATGTCGGACCCGGTGTCGGGGTCATCCTCGGCGAAGATGTTGTCGGGCTTACCGTTGATGGATTTCTCCATGCCGGGGAGGACGAAGGCGAGGCCAAGGGTTGATCGTTGGGTGAACTGTTCCGCGTGACCATCTGCAAATCCGAGAACGCCGCGCCACCCGGCGCGCGTCGCGTGATTGAAAGTGCCGGTCGGTGAATTGGCCATGCTCCCGTCCCGAGGGCCTCGGTCTGCGAAGACGACGCGGCGTGAATCTGTGAGATCTCCCCACCCCTGAAGCACACGATTGGGAGTGAGGGCCGCACTTGCATAACTGAGGTTTGACTTCCACTTGCCGGTGCGAGCCGACGCTTCTTTGCCTGTAATGTCGCACGAGAAATCCCAATCCCAACCATCGGCCGGCAGCAAAGAAGTCGGAGTCGGCAGACTCTGAACCCCGTAGTCGTAATCGGTGTCTTCTTCAACAGAGGGGCGTTGTTCAGCAGGGCAGATCGCGATGGCTGGCGTGTAGTAGTTGTTGAAGATCAACATTGACGTGAAATTCGCGGATGAATCTCCCTGCTGCGCACACTTCCGCGCAGTTGCGGAATCTGCAGAAGTTGGTGAAATCGACTGAAAGCCCCGATCCTGTGTCCACATCTCTGTCGCTCCACCAAAGTAGAACAATTGGGACATACAGGTCAACTCCCGCGAGCAATTGGACCGTTTTCCGAGCATGGGAGGGAACAGCAAGACCAGAAGCACTGCGACAGCAGCCATGACGACCACCAACTCAACCATCGTGAGACCAAACCGAAGTGAGTGTTGTCTGGTGTACTGGCGACTCATCGAGGCACCGTGCCGATCACCTGTTCCCTACTTCTTCATTTCCGCAAAGCGGGCGAGGAGGGTTGCATGACTCTTCTGGCCCAGCGCAAAACACTTCAATTCGAACTTCTCGTTGGGGGAATGGACGCGGTCATCTTCGAGGCCGAAGCCGACGAGGAGGGTGTCCAGGCCGAGGACGGACTTGAAAGTCTGGACGACGGGGATGGAGCCGCCCGTGCCGATGTAGACGGGGTCCTTGCCGGCGGCCTCGCGGAGGGCGGCGGCGGCGGCTGGGAGGTAGGGGTTGGATTCATCGACGACGTAGGGCTTGCCCATGCCGTGGTCGAGGAACTCCCAGCGGCAGCCAGCGGGAATGCGGGCTTCGAGCCAGGCGCGGAAGAGGTCGCGGATTTCGGCGGGTTCCTGGTCGGGCACGAGGCGGAAGGAGACCTTGGCGGCGCAGGAGGAGCCGATGACAGTCTTGGCGCCCACGCCGATGTAGCCGCCGCGGATGCCGTTGATGTCGCAGGTGGGGCGGGCGCAGATGCGCTCGAGGATGGAGTAGCCGGTTTCGCCCACGGTGCGGTCGAGGCCGACTTCCCTCAGGAATTCCGCATCGTCGAAGCCGAGGCCGCGCCACTGAGCGCGGAGGGCGGGGTCGATGGGGCGGACCTTGTCGTAGAAACCGGGGATGGTGACGCGGCGATCGCGATCATGGAGCGTGCCGAGGATTTCGGTGAGTTCGTTGATGGGGTTGTAGACTGCGCCGCCGTAGCCGCCGGAGTGCAGGTCATGGCTGGGGCCGTGGAGGATGACTTCGGTGTAGGTGAGGCCGCGGAGGGAGGTGGTGATGGCGGGGGTGGACTCATCCCACATGCCGGTGTCGCTGACGAGGACGAGATCGCAGGGACCGCCGCTGTTGGATGCGGCGGCGCCGACGAGTTCATCGCGGGTGTCCTTGAGGAAGCGTTCGAGGTTGACGCTGCTGGATTCCTCTTCGCCCTCGATGAGCATGGTGATGCGGCAGGGGATTTCGCCGGCGGCGGACTTCCAGGCGCGCAAGGCTTCGACGAAGGTCATGACCTGCCCCTTGTCATCCACGGCGCCGCGCGCGACGATGCGCTTGCCGCGCGGGCCGGTTTTGATGACTGGCTCGAAGGGGCCGGACTCCCAGAGTTCGAGGGGATCGGGCGGCTGAACGTCGTAATGGCCGTAAAAGAGGATGTGGGGGCCGGCGTAGTTCTTCGGGCCGGGATGGTGGGCAAAGACGACGGGGTGGCCGGGGGTGGGGCGTGCCTGGGCGTCAAAGCCGAGAGATTTGAGATCGGCGACGAGCCAGTCGGCGGCGCGTTTGCAATCGGCTTTGTACTGCGGGTCAGTGCTCACGCTGGGGATGCGCAGCCAGTCGGCGAGGCGTTCCACGGACGCGTCAAAGGACTTGTCGAGTTGGGAGATGACGGCAGCGGTGCGGGAGTGAGCCATGAGGGAAGGACCTTTGAGGGTTGGGACCGGGGAGGACTGAGCGGGATCGTATTCAGAGTGAGGCGAATCGTGGGGCGCGCGGGGGGAACTACGATTGGGCTGCGGTGTGGAATCCACGGGAACATCCGAGGATTGTGCTGGAGCGCGCGGTTGACGTGCCCGCGGCGGCGCGCGCGTGGAAGGGAACGCGCAGGCTGTGCGTGCTGCATTCGGGAAGGACGCACGCCCGATGGTCGCGATACTCGATGATCGCGGAGGCGGCGGGGTTTGTGAGCCTGGAGGGGGGGCGGCTGATCTGCAGAGGTGAGGGGAAGGGGGATGCGGAGTTCGATTCGATCAGGGAGCGAATCGAGCGGGCGGCGAAGAGGGATGGCGGAATCGGAGGGATATGCAGCGCGCTGGAGTGGGGATGGGAGAGCCAATGGGGGAGCGGCGGATGGGTCGTGTCGCTGGGGTATGGACTGGGAAGGCTACTGGAACCAGCGGCGAATAGGCGGGTGCGGTGCGAGGATGAATGGCAGTGGCCGGAGGCGGACCTGGCGTGGTGCCCGACGCGGGCGGTGATCGATCACGAGGCGGGGCGGACGTACTTCGTGGGGCCTGAGGCAGAACGGCTCGCCTGCATGATCGAGGAGGCGGAGGAGCAGGCCGCGGAAGGGGAGGCTGAGGGCTACACGCTGGGCCGATGGGAAGCGGAGCAAAGGCGCGCGGAGGTGGAGTCTGCGGTGGCGCGGACGGTTGAGTACATCTGCGCGGGGGACGTTTTTCAGGCGAACATCGCGCAGCGGTTTCGAGCGCGATTCGGCGGATCGGCGCGGGCGCTGTTCGGAGCGGGCATGGAGCGGGGACAGCCGTGGTATGGCGCGCTGCTGGAATTGCCGGGAGATCGACGTGTGATCTCGCTCTCGCCGGAGTTGCTGATCAACGGGACGCGCGGCGGCGACGCGGTGACGCGGCCAATCAAGGGGACGCTGCCGGCGGGCGCGAGGGCGAACGATTTGGCAGGGAGCGTCAAGGATGCGGCGGAACTAACGATGATCGTGGACCTGATGCGGAACGACCTGGGGCGGGTCTGCCGAGCGGGGAGCGTGCATGTGGAGAGAGCCCGTGACATTGAGACGCACCCGACAGTGCATCACGGGGTGGCCACGATCGGGGGAGCGCTGCGACATGACCTGAGCGCCCGAGAATTGCTCACAGCGATCTTTCCGGGAGGGTCGGTAACGGGCGCCCCGAAGATCCGCGCGATGCAGATCATCGAGGAACTGGAGCCGGCGCGACGCGGCCCGTATTGCGGGAGCATTGGGTGGTGGGGCACGGATGGGTCAATCACGCTGAGCGTGGCGATCCGGACGATTGCGATCCGGGGTCAAGATGCGCGATACTGGGCGGGGGCGGGAATCGTGTCGGACTCGAAGCCGGTCGCGGAGTACGAGGAGATGCTGACCAAGAGAGCGGTGGCGGATCGGCTCTGCTGTGAGAGCGAGAGGGTGGTCATCGAGCAGAAGGACACTTGCCCCACGCGTGCATGAGGTAGGAATGGGCGATCGAAAGAAGAACCAGCGCGGACCGCAATTGAGAACGGACATGGTGACGGTGTTCGTGTTCCAGCGCGGGGTGAAGCGCGGGGTTGAGTGGTTGCAACTGCTGCGGGCGAGAGGGCCGGGGAAGATCATGGGGGGAACGTGGCAACCGGTGGCAGGGGGAATCAAGAGAGGCGAGAGCGCGGGTGAGGCGGCGCTGCGGGAAGTGATGGAAGAGACGGGGCTGAGGGAGAAGGCGATCAAGGGGATGTGGCAATGCGATGAGGTGCATCCGTTCTACCTGGCGGCGCGGGATGTGATCATGCTCGCGCCGGCGTTTGCTGTGGAGGTCGGGTCGACCTGGCGGCCGACACTGAATGAGGAACACAGTGAGGCGCGGTGGGTGGCGGACCGGGATGCGGAAGTCATGTTTATGTGGCCGGGGCAGAGGGCGGCGATCCGGGAGATCAGGGAACTCATCCTGCGGGCGGACTCCCCGGCACGGGAGGCGCTGCGCATCACAGGCAAGAAAGGGGAGGAGCGGGCGTGACTATCCTCCCGCAACCTTGATCTCCCCTGACCCCCAACCTGGGCGCGATCCGTATGACCTGATGCCGCCGGCGGCAGTTCCCAAGCTGCCGGGAGAGGTCAAGGTGGAGAGCAGCCTGGAAGGGCTGGTGGAGACGCTGTGCAGCGACCTGCTGACGCACAGCCTGAACTGCGTGCGGCAGTTCGGTGATTTTCACCTCGCGGTAACCGCGCGTAAGGCGCTGGAGCCGGTGTTCACGAACCTGCTCATCGACCCGATCTGCCGGGGGATTCCGTGGAAGAAGACGCACCTGTGGATCACGGACGAGCACGCGGAAGACGCGGATGGCGCGGATTCGGCGTGGGCGCTGCTGTCGGGGTACTTCGGGGAGCATGCGGGAATTCCGCGGGCGCAGCAGCACCGCATCGAGGGGGTTGGAGAGCGCGCGGCGGCGGCGTACGAGCGGGAGTTGAAAGCGGCGCTGGAGTGGCGTGAGCGCGGGCAGGACCGGCTGGACTGCGTCGTGCTGGCGCCGGAGGAGAAGGGATGCGTGGCGGGGATCGTGCCGGGGTCACCGGATGTGCGGGAGAACACGCGGCTGGTGGCGGCGGTGCGGAGCAGCGTGATGAGCGACACTCCGGACCGGGTGACGATGACGTTGCCGCTGATCAACAGCGCGCGGCTGGTGGGGATCTTCGTGCCGGAAGCGAATCAGAAGGAGATCATCGGGAGTGTGGCGGCGGCGCAGGAGTCGGTGGATCGGGCGCCGCTGCGAGGCATCAGGCCGGTGGGCGGGATCGAAGTGTGGTATGTGGCACGGGAGGCGTGCGAGTAGGCGAGGGCATCAGTTGGAGAGAGCGTGCATGATGCGGTCGCGTTCGAAGGCCTCGTCGAAGGAGTAGACGGCCTCGAAATCGGTCATGGTGTCGCGGTCGGTGCGGGACATGAGCCCGGCGTCGATCATGGCGAAAACGATCTTACCGAAATCCTCGGTGCGGTTGATGTGCCAGTGCTGCAGAACGCTGCGGGCGAGGAGACCGTACTTGCGAATCGCGTAATCACGCAGACCTTCGCAGAGTTGGCGGCCGGAGACGTGGCGCTGGCCGGGGGGGAGTTTGTCGGGGTCGCCATGGACCTGGCGGACGGTGAAGCCGAGGCCTTCCTGAACGAAGGCAAAGGCCTGTCGGGGATAGGGGCCGGCGAGGCGGAGCGCATCCCAATCGACGTTGACGACGGGCTTGTCTTTGCTGCCGGGGGACGACTCAGACACGAGGCGGGCACTCCATCCTAAGGAACCGACTTCGACAAAGAGCAGGGAAGATTATGGAGGGAACGAGGGATTCGCCAGTTGAATTGCGCTGGGGGAAGAATCATCGAGGACGGTTGGCCCAGCCGAATTCATTCTCGCTGGTGGACGAGACGGTGTACTCGCGTGAGCCGGCGCGCATGCGGAGGCCGGAGGCTTTGAGATCGCCGGGGTCCTGAAAGCCGTCGCCGATGGGGCCCTTCGGACTCAGGAACAGGGAGATGGACCCGTCGAGGTATCCGACATTGGCCTGGCGCGCATGGCGGTTGGTGAACTGGTCGGAGGCGGCCCAGGTGCCGTCATTAACGCCTTCGTTGTACCACTTCTCATCCTCCTCGACGAGAAGGATCATTCCCTGAAACTGCCCCTTTTCGGAGGCGGCGAAGCCTTTCTCGGGCGTCTTGGGGTACCACATGGTCCATTGGAGGTCGGTGTGAGCGCCGGCCATGCGGGCGAGCATGCAGTAATCAAACCAGTGATTGGCGAGGCGGCGGGCGGTGGGACATTCGAGGATGTTGTCGGTGCGGCTGAGGTACTTGTACAGCACGGAAGTCTGGAAGGGATTGGTGTAGGCGCTCTGATTGGTCGTCCACTCATCGGTGGCGCGGCCGCACCAGTCCAAGTTGCGGAACTGGCTATTGCCGGGGACTGAGTTGTTGTTGTCGGTGGCGTATTCCCAGAACCCGACGACGAGCTGGCGAAGGTTGGAGCCGCACACGGAGGTCTTGGCGGCCTCGCGGGCTTTGGAAAGCGCGGGGAGGAGGAGGCCGATGAGCAGGGCGATGATGGCGATAACGACGAGGAGCTCGACGAGGGTAAAGGCGCGAGGGCGGCTGGAGAGGAGGGGGCTGGGGAAGCGGGGGCGCATCGGGACGGCCTTTCTAACTTTCAGTACCACTTGTAGGGGCGATTCACCCAGCCGAACTTGTCACCCCAGGACAGGTCCACCTTGTACTCACGACTGCCTGCGACGAGGCGCAGGTCGCCAGCGATGAGGTCTTCCTTATCGCCATCTTCGGGCTTGGGACCCTTGGGACTGCGAAACGTGCCCGCGCTGCCGTCGAGATATGCCACGTTGGCCTCGGCGGAGTGGCGAGGGGTGAACTGGTCGCGCGAGCCGAAATTGGCGTCGGGGACGGGGCCGTTGAACTTGAACTCATCTTCCTCGACGAGAATGGGGAGGGCAGCGAAGAACTCGTAGCGGGACGAGGCACCCTTTTCGGGGTTGACGGGATAGCGCATGCGCCACTGCAGGTCAGTGTGAGCGCCGGCCATGCCGCAGACGAATGTGTAGTCAGTGAACTGGTTGGCGTGGCGTTTTGCGAGGGGGCACTCGTAGATGTTCTCGGTTTTGTTCACATAGGGATACGCGCGGCCGTATTTGACGAAATTGTCGCCAGGCTTGTAATCGGCAGGCTTGGTGTTGGAGTATCCGCTCCAGTCGAGATCGCCGTGATCCTTGGCGCCGGGGATCTGACCGAAGTCCTGCGCGTAGTTGAGCATCCCGACGCCGATCTGGCGGATGTTGGAAAGGCAGACGACGGCACGGGCGGCGTCGCGCGCCTTGGAGAGGGCGGGGAGGATGAGGCCGATGAGCAGGGCGATGATGGCGATAACGACGAGGAGCTCGACAAGGGTGAACGCAGAACGGGAGGGTCGTGCCGGGGCGTTGCAGCAAGCGGTCATGGGGGCGCACTCCGTGCCGATATCCAAGGGTCCGTAAGTGACGTTAGACGCAGCGGTAAGGCGGGGCCAGCGAGCGACGAATCCGCGTTTCATGCGACGCGTTGGCGCATTCCGATAAGGCGGCGCGGCGCGAGGTGTGCGCGGTACGGACGGCGCAGGTGATGCAGGCGTCGGTTTCGAGGCAGAATGGGCAGCGGGGGCAGTGAAGTGTGCGCCGAAACCTGACGATGAACAGGGTGTCGGCTGTCCTCAAGCCGACGTTGACAACCTGATGGGAACGACGAGGCGCGACGTGTCACGGAGGGGGGACACGTCCGCCTTTCTTGAACACAACAGCGAGGGCGAGAGCGCCGATCGCTGAAATGGAACACGAGGCGTGCTGAACGAGGGGAGACCCGGTTCGTGCGCGCCTCAAGGAGTCTCGAGTCTCATTTCTTCTTGCAAGGAGTCGCAGTGATGATGAAGGGAACGATGAATCGGGTGAATCGGGCGTTTACGCTGGTCGAAATTCTGATTGTCGTCGTGATTCTCGGCATTCTGGCGGCGATCGTGATTCCGCAGTTCACGAACGCCAGCGAAGAGGCATCGACCTCGTCGCTGATGAGCCAGCTGCAGACGGTGCGCAGCCAGATTGAGCTGTACCGCGTCAAGAACAACGGCGACGTTCCGTTGCTGGTGACGGACGGCTGGGACGTGTTTACGGAGGCCCTGGACGCCAACGGCGATCCTGCGCCTTACCTGCAGGCCGCTCCCGCCAATCCGTTCAACAGCATGACGGATGTGGTGGACGGCGACTCGACCCAGGCGGACTGGTATGACGCCGGCGAGGACACCGCGGGCTGGGTGTATGACGAAGCCACGGGCGAGATCGCCGCGGTCGGCTTCGACGAAGCGAACCAGAACTACATCTACAACGACTAATCGGTCGTGGTAGTGAGGGAACGCACGGAGACGGAGGCGGAAACGCCTTCGTCTCCATTGGCAAGCACAGCGTGTTCCGGCGCATAGCCGGGACCTGAACCGGGAGGGAAGGACAGGATGCTGCGAGCCCTGAAGTACAAGGCACACGAGCGAGCCTTTACGCTGGTGGAAATCCTGATCGTCGTCACGATTCTGGGAATCCTGGCCGCGATTGTGATCCCGCAATTCACCAACTCATCCCAGGAAGCCAGCGGTTCGGTCGTTGCATCCCAACTGCGGCTGATCCGCAGTCAACTCACGTTGTACCAGGCGCGACATGGATTCTGGCCTGCGCTGGGGACCACGGGGACCGAGGCGGACTGGGACATCCTCACCAATCCTGCAGACGGCGATCTGTCGTACCTGGAGGGCGCTCCGTACAACACGTTCACAGGCTCGTATGGAATCGGGACGGAAGACGGCACGACAATCGGCTGGGTCTATGACGAGGCAACGGGCGCCCTGACCGCGCCGTTCTTTGACGAAATGACGATGATCTACGACCCGCCGAACTGAGCGGGAGAATCACACCTGGTGTCTTTGGCGTGGGAAGTGGCTCGTGGGTCACTTCCCACGATTGCTTTTGGCGACGAGTCCGACGATGACCAGGAGGATGAGGGCGCCGACGGTCGCGCTGATCAGCTGGCCGAGGAGATTGGTGGCGGACAGCCCAAGAAGGCCGAAGACAAAGCCGCCGACGATGGCGCCGACGACGCCGATGATGAGGTTTCCGACCCAGCCGAACCCTTTGCCCTGGGTGAAGTACCCTGCGAGCCAGCCGGCGGCCAGACCAATGAGGACCTGATACAGGATGGACATGCGCGCCTCCTTGCGTTGCGGGCATCATAACGCGGTGATCCGTGCAGGGTGAAAGACCGGGGAGCGTGATCCAAGGAATATGATGATGCTCCAGGCAGGGTGATGCATGACGGGCCAATTGCTGCTTCCATTTCTCAACCGGATCGCTGAGATACTCGGCAGACCCGCAGCGCCACTTGCCGATGCGCGCGGGGATGAGGGGGACGGGCTTGGCGTGCACGCTGCGGTGACGGCAGCACGGTCGGACCTGGGCCCGGTTGAGCGACGGCAGGTTGACGCACGCAAACGACTGCAGGCGCGCGAGAGAGGCCCGTCGGGAATGCAGGCGCGATATGACGCGGTCGTCGAGCAGATGAAAGCGCGACACGAGATCAGAATTCACCGGTGGCGAAAGAACATGTCGGGCAAAGCGTGGACGCTGCACTATCGGGATGGGCGGGTGACGAGGCTGATCGAGGCGCCCTACCCGAAAGGCCCTATGAGCGCGGCGATTTTTCTACACGAGGTCGGGCATCACGCGCTGGGCATCGGGTTCTGCTCACCGCGCTGCCTGGAGGAGTATCACGCGTGGCGGTGGTCACTGGAGACGATGCAGGCGTTTGACCTGAACATCACGGATGCGGTCATCGCGCGGCGGGACCGCTCGCTGCGGTACGCGGTGGCCAAAGCGGTGCGGCGCGGGATGCGGCGGGTTCCTGAGGAACTGGCGGGGTATCTGCCTGCGGGCGTGACCACGAAGTGAGTGCCTCCGAGCGGGCGGGCGGGTACAGTCCTGCAACGCGTTCAGGAGAACCACCATGCGCACCGTCTTCGCACTTGCTTTCTTCGGATTGCTGACCTGCACGAGCATTGCCGGGGCAGGTGACAAGCCGTTTCGAATCACAGTGGTGGACAAGGCGACGCAGCGCGGGGTGCCGCTTATCGAACTGACCACGACGGGGAACATCACATTCATCACGGACTCGGCGGGCGTGATCGCCTTTGACGAGCCGGGGATGTCGGGTGAGACGCCGATGGAGGTCTACTTCTCGGTGAAGGGGCACGGGTACACCTATCCGAAGGATGGATTCGGGTTTGCCGGAGTGCGGTTGATGGCGGTGGCAGGCGGAAGCGCGAAGGTGGAGGTGGAGCGCGTGAACATCGCGGAGCGACTGTACCGCATGACGGGCGCGGGGATCTACCGCGACTCGGTCATGCTGGGGGACAAGCCGCCGATCAAACAGCCGGTGCTCAACGGACTGGTGACGGGGCAGGATTCGGTGCAGAACGCGGTGTACAAGGGGAAGTTGTACTGGTTCTGGGGGGATACGGGGCGGGTGGCATATCCGCTGGGGCAGTTTTCGATGAGCGGGGCATGGTCGGACCTGCCGGGCGAAGGCGGACTTGACCCGAGTGTGGGTGTCGATCTTCATTACTTTGTGGGCAACGACGGCTTCTCGCGTCCGATGCTGCCGATTCACAATCAGCCCGGCGCGGTATGGGCGGATGGTTACCTGGTGACGACTGATCCGGCGACGGGCGCGGAGAAGATGCTGTGCCACTGGATCAGGGTGAAGGATCTGGGCACGATCTATGAGCAGGGCATCGCGGAGTACAACGATGCGAAAGAGGTATTTGAGCCGACGGCGAGGTTTGCGCTGGATTCGCCGCTGTACATACGCGGGCATCCGATCCGGGTGAGGGATGAAGCGAGCGGGCAGGAGTATTTCTATTTTCCGTTTCCATACCCATTCACGCGCGTGAAGGCGGATTACGCGAGCGTGACGGACCTGAGCGCGTACGAGTCATACACGTGCCTGACGGCGGGTGCGAGATATGACAAAGCGAATCCGGCGATTGAACGAGGCAGCGACGGAAAACCGGTGTGGGGATGGAAGCGGGATACGGCGCCGATCGGGTTTGAAGAACAGAATCAGATGATCCAAGGCGGGTTCATGAAGGCCGAGGAAGGACTGATACAGACCCGCGATGTGGACAGCGGGAAGACGGTGCAGATTCACTCATCCTCGGTGTATTGGAATGAGTATCGCAAGCGGTGGATCATGATCGGGCAGCAAGTGTGGGGCACATCGGCGCTGGGGGAGGTGTGGTTCATGGAGGCAGACAGCCCGATCGGGCCGTGGGTGTATGCAAAGAAGATCGTGACGCACGACAACTACACGTTCTACAACGTGAGGCAGCATCCGGAGTTTGATCAGGAGGGGGGGAAGGTCGTGTATTTCGAGGGGACGTACACGACGTTCATGACGAACGCGAAGCCGACGCCGAGGTATGACTACAACCAGATCATGTACCGGCTGGATTTGAGTGATCCGAGGTTGGATTTGCCGGTGGGGGTGTATGGAAGCCGCGACTCGATGATTGAGGGCGAAGAGTCGCCCTATGAACGCCTCACGCTGGGCCCCTGGAACCCAGCGTCAAATTCATACATCACCGATCTGCGCTGTTTCGTGATGCCTTATCGAGAAGGTCAGGCAGGGCGACCCAATGCGCGAATACTCGGGAATTTTGCTGCGCTGTCGACGGGACCTGGGATTCCGCGGGCCATCAGTCCTGAGGATACGAACCGCCTCTCCCACATGACCCCATTGGGGTGGGCCGGGGCGGCGGACTCGGCAGCGGCGGGTCAGTCCACCATGCCCACACAGGTTCTCACCGGCCGGTGGGTGGGGCCGGCGACGTTCTCGACGGGGGGCGATCTGGAGTTGCCGCTGGACCTGGTGTTCGAGGGTGAGACGGTGCGGGGCGCTGAGGGGCAGCAGTTGCCCAAAGTCGCGGAGGGGCGACTGGTCAACGGACAGTTGACGCTCACCATGACGAGCGATGACAAGACGTATGCGATCAAGGGCACGCTGGACGCGAAGGCGGGCACGATCAATGCGACGTGGCATGAGGTGGGGGCAACGACTGCAGAGGGGGCTGAGCCTCTGAGCGGAACGTGGACGGCAAGAAAGCAGGAGACGGGGCAAGAGGTTGCCGATGCGAACCTGGTGCCGCTGTGGGAGTACACGAGCGCGGACGGCGAGGAGCGGTTTTATTCGACGCGCGCATCGGCAGGGAACGCGACACGCGGGGAGGAGCCGCTGTGCATGGTGTGGGAGAATCCGTATCAGGGAGGATTTGTGCCGGTGGAATGGGGAATTGTGCCGGTGAAATGAGGTTGGCAAAGGAGCGTGACGATGCCAGTGACGTGTCCAAAATGCGGGGCGACGGTGGTCCCGACGAACATCAATGTCCAGGAGAATGTAGCGCTGTGTGGAGCGTGCAATGAAGGATTTCTCCTCACAGACCGCCTGGCGCGCCCTGACGTCAAGGTACCGACCGCAAATCTGACGTCCCCGCCGCGAGGATGCTGGTACCGCAACACCGGAATGGAGATTGAAATCGGGTGCGGCGCGCGTTCAAAGTTTGCGCTGTTCATCGTGCCTTTCGCGATCATCTGGTCGGCGGGCGGCGTCGGCATTCCGACTTCGATCATCTTGAAGGGGAATGCGCCGCCGATGATCTACTTCGTGCTGGCCGTATTTGGATTGGGGGCGATCTGCGTGCTGAGCGTGGCCGCATGCGCCTGCCTGGGAAAGGTAGTCGTTTCGCTGCGCGGATCAGATGGGGTGATTTTCATGGGCATCGGTCCGCTGGGATGGAAGCGCCGATTCGACGTGTCGAACGTGCAGGCGGTGTTCATCGGCCAGTCGGACATCACTCAAAACGGACAGACGGTGCCGGCGATCGTGATCGAGGGACCAAAACGAATCAAGTTCGCAAGCGGCATGTCGGAAGAACGGCTGAACTTCATGGCGGGCGCGCTTAGTCAGTCCATACCTGCGAAAGCGACGTAGCAGCGCATCAAACATCACGAAAGAGCGGCGAGCGGGACCGAGGGGCGTGCGACACCCACCGGCAACCCACAGCGATGAGTCCGCACTAGAATGGCGACTTGTCCGGTGCGAGAACTCGATCGCGCAGCCCCCCCCCACCCC
>JBGASM010000009.1:0-169268 GCA_044229655.1 Phycisphaerales bacterium
CCACTCACACAATTCCACAAGGAACCCCAGTCATGTCGAATGCGGCGTATGCGAAACTGACGGCACGATGCAAAGAGCTGGGCAATCTGCGCTCGGTGGCGGCGCTGGCCTCATGGGATCAGGAAACGCAGTTGCCGCCCGGGGGCGTCAACGCGCGGGCGGAGCAGATGGCGCTGCTGTCGGGGATGATGCATGAGCGAATGACGAGCAAGGAGATGGGGGACCTGATCGGGGAGTGCAGCAACAACGGTTTTGCACCGGATTCGGTGGAGGCCGCAAACGTGCGGGAGCTCAAGCGTGATCATGCGCGGGCGAGCAAACTGCCCAAGGAGCACGTGGAAGAACTGGCGCGGGAGCGGTCGATTTCGCAGCATGTGTGGGCGGAGGCGCGGAAGAAGAACGACTTCAAATCTTTTGCGCCAAATCTCAAACGGATGTTCGACCTGACGCGGAAGAGCGCTTCCTACTACGGCTGGCCGAGCGACGGCGAGCCGTACGATGCGCTGCTGGAGAACTACGAGCCGGGAGCAAGGTCGAAGGAAGTGGAAGCGATTTTCAAGCCACTGCAGGCGCGGCTCACAGCACTCATCAGCGAGGTGAAGGGGAGCAGGAAGAAGATCAGCGACGCGGTGCACAAGGCACTGGTCCCGCGGGAGCAGCAGGAAGCGTTTGCGCGGTTCGTGGCGGAGCGGATCGGGTTTGACTTCAACTCGGGCCGGCTGGATGTGTCGACGCATCCATTTTGCGAGACGGTTTCGCCCGGCGACGTGCGACTCACGACGCGCTTCCACAAGGATCAGGCGCTGGAAGCGCTGTCATCGACGATGCATGAGGCGGGGCACGGGATGTATGAGCAGGGGCTGAAGACCGAGCAGTACGGCCTGCCGTGCGGGGAAGCGGTGAGCCTGGGGATTCACGAATCTCAGTCGCGCGGGTGGGAGAACATGGTGGGGCGGAGCCTGCCGTTCTGGAAGTGGGCGACGCCGCACGCGAGGAAACTCATGCCCAAGGCGATGAAGGGGCAGAACGCGGAGAAGATGTTCGCGGCGAGCAACATTGTGCAGCCTTCATACATCCGCGTGGAGTCGGATGAAACGACGTACAACCTGCACATCATGTTGAGGTTCGATCTCGAGCGTGCACTGCTCAAAGGGGATCTCAAGACGGACGACGTGCCGGGGGTGTGGAACGAGACCTTTGAGAAGTACATGGGGCTGAAGGTCAAGAAGGATGCGCAAGGGTGCCTGCAGGATGTGCACTGGTCGGCGGGGCTGATCGGGTATTTTCCGACGTATGCGCTGGGGAACCTCTATGCCGCACAGTTCTTCGCGGCGGCGCGGAAGGCGATGCCGGGGATGGACAAGGATTTTGCGAAGGGCAAGTTCCAGCCGCTGCTAACGTGGCTCAACAAGAACATTCACCAGCACGGGCGGCGCTATCCAGCGCGGGAACTGTGCCGGCGGGTGACGGGCAAGGACCTGTCGAGCGAGGCGTTCCTGGCGTACCTGGAAGGGAAGATCAGGCCGCTGTATGGGATTTGAGGCGGTCGGTCCGGGCGACACACTCCACACCGCATTCAGGGCACTTGCCTGCAGCAGGGTTTCCGCGGAGGTCGTAGCCGCAGGCTGCGCAGAGCCCGCGTCGGATTCGCCAGTGGCGGCGCAGGGGAGAGACTGACAAGGGGGTTGCGAGCAGCGCGGTAAAGAAGAGCGTGTCGAGCAGGAAGCCGGGGAAAATCGGCGCCAACGGCAATACAAGGGTGTAAGCGCCGTTGCGACCCTGCACCCCATCAATACTCCACCCTTCCCAAAGTCCTGCCCGCGATCTCACACGTTCAACACTCTTTGCCAGTTCATCCCCACCGCCGTCAAATTGGTCGAAGTGCAGGGCTCGGCACGGCCAGCCAGCCTCGTACTGCGTTAGGGCCACTCCGACCGGCCACAACTCGCCGGCACCTGCGCCTTCACCAAGTCGCTCCATCCGAAAGTACGAAATGGTCCGCATGTCAATCCACGGTTTGATGCCCTCCCATTCGGTTCCGGATGTAGGGCTTGGAAAGCCAGCATCAGCCAGGTAACTCGGCCACTGCAGTTGAAAGGAATTCAACGTCCTAGGCCGAACGTTCCGCTGCGGAACCGCATCCGCGCGATACATGGCCCACCAGGCGGAGGCGATGGTGATCAGAGAGCCGAGGAGGAGGCAGAGCAAGAGCGTCAGCGTCATGCGGCGGGCAAAGGGGGGAAGGCGAAGCATGATTGCCTACCGTGAATCAACGACCGGCTGCTTGATCTTCCTGACGAGCCTGACGCCTTCGATGCGTAACTCCTTGTCAATCGCCTTGGTCATGTCATAGAGGGTGAGGGCGGCGAGAGAGACCGCGGTGAGGGCTTCCATCTCCACGCCGGTCCGGGCGGTGATGGCGGCGACGGCGGTGATGCGGATGCGGTCGGGGCCTGCGCGCTCGAAGTCGACGTTGACGAAATCCAGAGGCAACGTGTGGCAAAGAGGAATAAGCGTGTCCACCTGCTTGGCGGCCAGTATGCCGGCCAGTCGGGCGACGGGGAGAGCCTCACCCTTGGGAAGGTCGCCAGCCATGACCGCGTCGAGGGTTTCCGGCCGGGCGACAAAGAACCCTTCCGCGAAGGCCTCTCGGCGGAGGGGGGTTTTCGCGCCGACATCGACCATGCGAGCGCGGCCGCGCGCATCGATGTGGGAGAGAGAATCGGCCGGTTTCCTGCGGGGAGGCATGGCGCGGGATGGTACGGCAGTGAGGGGCAGCGCGAGTCCGGAGGACGGGAGGCGACTGAAACGGATACACTGTGCCGGTGTGTCTTCGGGTCTCTATCAGAAATGGAGCGAGCATGCGATCACCGTGTCCGGTATGGGCGTTGGCAACGGGTCTGGCAGGCATCATGCTGCTGTCGTCGGGATGCATCGCGACCAAGAAGGTGGTTGGAATGGAACGGAATTACCGGCAGGATGTGCGCTTCCTTTCCTGGAACACGGAAGTGATCGAACTTCGGGATGAGTCGGGCAATGCGCGGGTCGCGGTGGCGCCGGCATGGCAGGGACGGGTGATGACGTCGACAGCGCACGGGCCGAGGGGGAACTCCTACGGCTGGCTGAACGATGCGCACATTGAGTCGGGAGAGACCGTGCCGCACATCAATGTGTACGGCGGAGAAGAGCGGTTCTGGATGGGGCCGGAGGGCGGCCAGTTCGCGATTTTCTTTGAGAAGGGGAAGCAGTTCGTATTTGAGGACTGGCAGACGCCGGCGTTCATCGATACGGAACCATTTGAGACCGTCTCGAAGTCGGACACGAAGGCGTCGTTCGCGCGGGATGTGTCGATCGCGAATTACTCGGGCACGACATTTGACCTGCGTGTGGAGCGGGATGTGCGGCTGCTGTCGCGCACGGAGATGATCGATCTGCTGGGCGTCAACATCGGGACGCTGTTTGCGGTCGGATACGAAACGGACAACCGGGTCACCAACACGGGGCAGCAAGCATGGACGAAGGAGACGGGCCTGCTCTCGATCTGGCTGCTGGGGATGATGAAGCCGGGGGACCAGACCACGGTGGTGATTCCGTTCCAAAAGGGAAGCGAAGCGGAGCGCGGGCCGATCGTGAATGACGCGTACTTCGGGCATGTGCCGCCCGGACGGCTGCGCACCACGGACTCGGTGATCTATTTCAGCGCGGACGGCAAGCAGCGCGGGAAGATCGGCTTGTCACCGGCGCGAGCGACACCGTTTGCGGGCTCATGGGACGCCAAGAGAAAGGTACTGACGATTGTGCAATACAGCCAGCCGGGGCCAGAGGTGCGCGACTATGTGAACTCGATGTGGGCGCTGCAGGAGAAACCGTACGAAGGGGACGTGATCAATTCGTACAACGACGGGTCGCCAGGACCGGGGCTGCCGCCACTGGGACCGTTCTATGAAATCGAAACGTCGAGTCCGGCGTTTGATCTGGCACCGGGTGAGACGGGTCAACACGTGCAGCGGACGATGCACTTCGAAGGGGACAATGCGCAGATGGACGCAGTCGCGCAGGCGGTCCTGGGCGTTTCCCTGGCGGAGATCGAACAGGCGTTCTCCGTGGGCCGATGACGCACGGCGATCTGATCCTCTTGGGGGCGGCGGCGAGCGGATTGGCGCTGGCGGGCGTGACGGCGGCGACGTATGCGGTGGTGTCGCCGCACGCGCAGATGTTCGGCCCGCTGATTGACGCAGCACCGCCGCAACCGGCGGGGAGCGGGCGAGCGCCTGAGATCGCGCTGACGTTTGACGATGGTCCGTGGCCGGAATCGACAGGTCCGACACTGGACGTGCTGAAGCGGAACAAGGTGATCGCGACGTTTTTCGTGATCGGGCAGCGTGTTGCCGAGCACCCGGAGTTCGTGCGGCGGATCGTGGATGAAGGGCACATTGTCGCGAACCACTCGTGGAATCACTTTCACCACGGGTGGCGGCGCGGAAGCGCGTTCTGGCGAGATGAACTTGGGCGGACGAATGAGGCCATCGAGAAGGCGTGCGGCCAAGCGCCAGCGTGGTTCCGGCCGCCGCTGGGATTCAAGGCGCCGATGCTGATGCGGACGTGCGCGGTGGAGGGGTACAGCGTGATCACATGGACCCGGCGGGCTTTTGACGGCGTTCCCACGACGGCGGCGCAGATTGTGGGACGGCTAGGGACCAAGGCGCAGGCGGGAGAGATCTTGTGCCTGCATGACGGGATGGACCCACATTCCACGAAGCGCAGGCCGGCGGAGACGGTGGCGGCGCTGGAGCAGTTGCTGCCGATGTGGAGGGAGCGCGGGTTGCGGGCGGTGAGGCTGGATCACCTCATCGGGCTCAATCCGTATCGAGGGTGAGCGTCAGGCGACGGGCCAGAAGGTGAGCGAGGGCGCAACGACCGCCTCGGCGCGAGACGCGATCTTGCGTCCATCATCGGCGTTGACGAGGACGGAAGAACCGGGGGCAGCCTTGGCGTACTTCATCATTGCGAAGGCGATCGCCGCGCCGCCGAGCATGGGGGAGATGGTCGCGCTGGTCACCGCGCCGATCACTTCGCCCAGGGGGTCTGCAGGATCGAAGACCTGAGCGCCGGAAATCGGAAGGGGCGGAAAGGAGGGTGAACCCGGCTCGGCTGCAGGCGCGGGGAGAGCGGGCGACGTGACCCGGAGGCCGACGAGTGTCTTGGAGGGGTGCCCCAAGTGCTCCATGCGCGCGACGATTTCCTGTCCGAGATAGCAGCCCTTGGTAAAGGAGACGGCTTCGCGAAGCACGCCACTTTCGTGAGGCAGCGAATCGGGGCCGAAGTCGATGAGGAAGAAGGGGCGGCCGGATTCGACGCGGGCGATGTTGAAGGCGTACCAGCCGAGGAGCCTGATACCGGAGGGCGCGGCCAGACCGGTTTCGAGGATGCGTTCATGAAGGACGAGCGCAGCGTCGATGGGCACCGTGAGGACATATCCGGGAACGTGGAGAAGGTCACGACGCGTGATCGTCAGGGGCACCGAGCCGATGCGGGCAGTGCAGGTGCGCTGCGGCGCGACGGGATCCAGGAGGTCGGGTCCGTCGGTGGGCGCACCGTCAGACTGGATGAGGGCACCGAGGATGGCGGGTGCGGCGGGGCCGTGAAGTTCGAAGGTGTGGTACTGGTCGGAGACATCCGTGAGTTGAACATCCTCGGAGAAGATGAAACTTGACAGGGTGTGCACAACATGGGGCGCGACGGCCTGATCAACTTCGACCCAAAGGGCGTCAGGGGCGGCGGTGACGTGCAGGTCGGCGTCAATGCGACCCTTGCGGTTGAGCCAGAACGCGCGCGCGGATGCGCCTGAAGCAAGGGATTTGATCTCGTTGGTCACCATGCGGTTGAGAAACTCGGCGCGATCGGCACCGGTGATGCGCACGAGGCCGCGTTGGGGAACGTCGCGGAGGGCGGCGGACTTACGGATGGCGGCGTATTCGGCCTCGACTTCTCCGTACGAGGCGACGATGTCGACACCGGGGCCGACGTGGGGAGGCGGCGCGGGCCTGCCCTTGACAGCCGGGGCGGCGGAATCGACGCCTGCGGCGCGAAGTGCGGCGTGGCCATAGTGGATAAACTCCGCCTCCGCCTGCTCTTGAAGTTTGCGTAATGGGCTGTGGCGGGCCATGGCGACACGACTCCTGCGATGCGGGCCGACCTCCAGTCGGCGCGCAGGTCAATGATACTAAACCATTCACGGAAGGCAGAACCATACATGTCGGAACTCAACGTCGATCTGCTCAAGCGTCTGTGCGAAACTCCGGGCGTTTCGGGGCGCGAGGACCGAGTGCGCGAACTGATTGAGAAAGAAGTCAAGGGACTCTTTGACGAGGTACGGTCGGACCCGATGGGTAATCTGCTGTGTGTACGGCGATCGACCAAGAAGGGCAAGAGTAATCCCGCGCGCGTCATGCTCGCGTGCCACATGGATGAGATCGGTTTTTACGTCCGGCATGTGTGCGAGAAGGGCATGCTCTGGCTCAAAGCGGCGGGCGGATTTGACACGCGAAACCTGTTTTCACGCCGGGTCACGATCTCTACGGAGGAAGGGGACATTCCGGGCGTCATGAATCCGGGCGGCAAGCCGGTGCACATCGCATCACCTGAAGATCGGCGCAAGGTGCCTGACGTGGCGGAGTTTTTTGTGGATACGGGGATGACGGCCAAGCAGGCGAAGAAACAGGTGCGGATCGGCGACATGATCACGCTACACGAGCCGTTTGTGGAGTTGGGCGACACGCTGGTTTCCAAGGCGATGGACAACCGGATCGCGTGCTGGCTGGGGATCGAGTCGGTGCGGCAACTGGCGGCGGCGACGAAGAAGAGCGGGCACGCGTGCGAAGTGCACTGCGTGTTCACGGTGCAGGAGGAGGTCGGGCTGCGCGGGGCGATCACATCCTCATACGCCGTGAAGCCTGACATCGGCATCGGCGTGGATGTGACGCTGTGCTGCGACGGGCCGGGGGTTCCGGAGGCGGATCGCACGACGATGCAGGGGGCAGGCGTGGCGATCACGATCATGGATGGATCGTCGATCAGCGACGCTGGGCTGGTGCGGGATTTTGAGAAGGTGGCTGAGAAGCGCCGCATTCCGCATCAGCGTTCGATTCTTCAGGCGGGCGGCACTGATGCGGCGGCGATTCAGAAAGCGGCGGAAGGAGCGCGGGCGATCACCATCTCGGTGCCGACGCGGTACATCCATACGGTGACGGAGATGGTGCACCGCAAAGACCTCGCGGCGGCGCGGGACCTGCTTGCGGGTTACCTCGAAAGCGTCTGATAAGAAAGCGAAAGCACGATTCGGGCCAAATAGACTGCGGGCGACACCGTGGTCGCGGTCATTGTGTGCCTACGTTTCCGGTCGAGAAAGGCGGATTCTCCATGATCTCCAGTCAATCAGGTTGGAAAATCGAGCGCGTTGGCCGGCGCCTCCCCCCACTGCTGCTTGCGATGTGCGCCTCCACGGCGCTGGCGCAGAACGGCGTACAGGTGAATGTCAACTCATCGGGCCAGGACATTTCGGGCGATGCGGCCAACGAGCCGACGATTGCGGTCAATCCGCTGAACCCAAACAACATCGTGATCGGGTGGCGGCAGTTCAACACGGTGAATTCGAGTTTCCGGCGGGCGGGGTGGGCATACACGTTCAACCGGGGGGCGACGTGGACCGTGGGCGGCACGCTGCCGGTGCCTTCGGGGTATCCATCCAACACCCAGCAGACCGATCCGGTGCTGGCGGTGAACTCGGCGGGCGAGTTCTTTTACTGGAGCGAGGCTTTTGACCCGGTGTTCGGGCAATTCGTCTACAAGTCCACCAACGGAGGAGTGTCGTGGGGGCCTGCACAGCCGGTGGAGACCAATGTCACCAGCGGGGACAAGTGCTGGATCGCGATTGACCGCACGGGCGGCATCGGAGCGGGCAACCTGTATGGCGGGTGGAACAACTTCACGCAGGGCGGACACTGCTTTGTGCGCTCGACCAATTCGGGACAGACCTGGACGCCTCCGCTGCGCATCGCGGACGCGGGAGGCACGCAGTGGATGCTGAATTTCGCGGTGGGGCCGGCGGGCGAGGTGTACGCGGCGTGGAAGAACTACGACCGCGACGACATCCTCATCACCAAGTCGATCAACGCACAGGACCCGAATGCAACGCCGACGTTTGACGCCCTGGGGACGGGCGGGCGCAGCGGGATCGATATCCGCGTCGACGCGGCCAACGATCCTGGATTTTTCAACATCAATCCGGACGGGTTCAACCAGATCTTCGTCGACGTTGACCGCTCGACGGGGGCGCGGCGCGGCTGGGTGTACGTGATGTGGCCGGACGCGCGGAACGACGCCAGCGACATTTACCTGGCACGCAGCCGTGACGGCGGAGCGACGTGGGAGCGGGGATTCCGCGTGAATGACGACACGCTGGGCAACGGAGCGACCCAGTGGATGGCGGCGATGAGCGTGGCTCCCAACGGGCGGATCGACGTGACTTGGAATGACACGCGCAACGACCTTTCCGATCCATCGCCCGACTCGCAACTGTTTTATTCGTTCTCCGTCGACGGCGGAGATTCCTGGGCACCGAACCGGCGGCTCAGCGGGACTTTTGACACGCAGATCGGCTGGCCTTCACAGTCAAAAATCGGCGATTACAACCAGATCATCTCAGATGACGAGGGCGTCAACGTCGTGTATTCGGCGACATTCAACGGCGGCCAGGACCTGTGGTTTCAGCGGGTGACGCCGATGGTTCTCAGCGTGGGGTCGCTGCGCGCGGGGCAGCAGGGGCAGTTCACGATCACGGGAGCCAAGCCAAACCAGAACACGTACCTGCTCTACAGCCTGACGGGCCCGGGCAAGACGTTTGTCTCGCAACTCAACGTCACGCTGACGATCGCCAATCCGGTGCTGGCTGCGAGCCGGCAATCGGACAGCGCGGGCAACGTGAACTGGAGCCTGCCGGTGCCAGCGAATGCGGCGGGGCGCACCGTCTGGTTCCAGGCGGCGCAGGTTGAGAATGCGAGCAACTATGACTCCGAGGTCGTGCAGTAAGCAATTTCCAGATCGAGACCGCGAGACAGAGCAAAAAGGGAGAAGAGAGATGTCCATCAATCGGATCGCACGCTGTGTGCTCACTGCTTCCATTGCGTGCTGCGGAATGGCAGCGCCGGTGCGGGCGCAACTGAGCACGCAGATCAACGTCGACGGGAACGGCGACAACATTCCGGGCGACGCGGCCAACGAGCCGACACTGTGCGTCAACCCCACGGACCCCAACAACCTGGCGACAGGATGGCGGCAGTTCAACACTATCACATCGAGTTTTCGGTTGGCGGGGTATGCACACACGCTCGATGGTGGGGCGACGTGGATCAATGGCGGGGTGCTGGACCGGCCATCCCAAGACTCCAACGGCCAGATGACCGACCCGGTCATTGCCGCAGATCGCACGGGACGGTTCTTCTACAACAGCCTGGTCCTGGGAAGCGTTGGGAACTATCTCGTGGACGCGGTGAGCTCGGATGGGGGCGCGACGTTTGCGGCCTGGTCGCGTGTGACGCCGCGGAACAGCAACAACGACAAGAACTGGTATGCGGTGGACCTGAGCAGCGCGATCGGGGCGCACAATCACTACGCGGTCTGGTGGCAAGGCGGATTCTCGCGTTCGACCGATGATGGACTTACCTGGGAATCGCCACTTGACGTTGGCGGAGATCAATTTGCATATGCAACCGTCGGGCCGAGCGGTGAACTCTGGGTTGGCTCGTGGTCCGGTGATGCGGTTGCGGTTCGTCAATCGCTGAATGCGAAGGATCCGGGCCAGACGCCGACGTTCGGGCCCGCGCGGATCATCAATCTGGGAGATCCGATCTGGAATCCGCCAGTCAACCCTGACGGAGCGGCGTGTCAGTTGTACATCGCGGTCGACAACTCCGGCACCAACCGGCAGGGCTGGATCTATGTGATGAGTTCGGCGGTGAACGGGAATGATCCGGCGGATGTCATGTTCAGCCGAAGCACCGACGGCGGGGCGACATTCAGCGCCCCCTTGCGGGTCAATGACGACACTCCCGGCAATGGCGCTTATCAGTGGATGGCAGCGATGAGCGTGGCCCCCAATGGTCGCATCGACATCGTGTGGTTCGACACGCGGGACAATCTGGCCACACAGGATTCGCGGCTCTACTACACCTATTCGAATGACGGCGGGGACTCGTGGGCGCCGGATCGCCCGCTGGGGCCTGCGTTCGACTCGCGAATCGGATGGCCGGTGCAGCGGAAGATGGGCGACTACATGCAGTGCCAGTCCGACAACGGCTGGATGAAACTGGTCTACAGCGCCACCTACAACGGCGAGCAGGACGTCTGGTTTGTCAAAGCGCGGCCGATGACGCTGGCGGTCAGTCCGCTGCGTGCAGGGCAAGTGGGCAATTTCGGCGTGAGCGGCGCGGGCGCAAATCAGCCCGTGTTCCTGGCGTACAGCCTTGAGGGGCTGGGCGACACGCTCATTCCGCAACTCAACATCAATCTGTCGCTCTCCAACCCGCGCCAGGCGGGCGGGGCCAAGCGAACCGATGCGAACGGCGCAGCGCAGTGGAGTCTTCCGATTCCGGCGAATGCGGCAGGACACAACCTGTGGTTTCAGGCGGTGCAGACGGAAGGCGTCACCAACGTTGTCGCGACGCAGGTGCAGTAGACTGGGGGGCTGAGTTCTGGGCTTCGGGCCTACCATGAGAACACGCGCGGCATCAGCCGTGCGGAGGTGTTCTCTTCCCATTGTGGAGCCCCACTTTCATGCTGCGCCGTCGCCTTCCGGGTCGTTCTCTTCGGTTCGTCGGTTCCGTTCTTGCACCGGCGCTGACATTGCTGACCTCGGGCTTGTGCATCAGTGCAGCGCGGGGGCAGGAGTCCCGAGCGGATGCACTAGCGGCGGCGACGGCTGCACAAGTCAATCCGCAGCGGACGATTACACTCGACGGGAAGTTTGAGGATTGGGACGGGCTGGAACCGGTCGCGTGGGGCGCGGACGGCCATGGCGGTTTTGCGAGCCTAGGGAATGTCTGGGCTGCCTATGACGGGCAGTGGGTTTACCTGCGAATTCAGACGGGGAGCGTCTTCAACCTGCAGTCGGTCGAGGGGTCCATCGCCCTTCACCTCAACGTGGACGCGGACGTGCTGACCGGAGTCAGCCAGCCAGCGGGCGAGAACAGCCTGGGCACGGTGTCGGGGAAGGATGCGGTGATCACATTCAGTGCGCCTCGAGACGGGGGAAATGAGGAAGGCGTCACGGGGCTGCTTTGCGAGACCAGCGCCAGCGCGGCGTTCAACGTCTACGACGTGGGCGTCGAAAGCGCGCCGACGCATGCCTCAGGGGATTTTGAGATACGGATGCGGCGCGGGAGCAAAATTCCCGGCAGCGATGTGGACTGGTTCACGGGCGGGTCATGCACGGCCAAGCTGTCAGCCATCACACCCGCGGGGGTCACGATCAGCGAGACGGCGCCGTTCACCATCAACCTCGGAGCGACGGGTGAGCCGAGGCTGGCGGAGGCTCCGCCATTCCGGTCGGCGGGCGAGGTGCGGGTAGTCACGTGGAATGTCTTCAAAGGCAGGATGTTCTCCGATCCTGAGCCGTTTGCGCGCGTGCTGCGGGCCCTCAATCCGGACATCATCACGCTGCAAGAGGCGGGGGATGCGACCACACGGCGGCAGCTGGCTGACTGGCTTGAAGAGCATGTCCCGTCAGCGCGCGGGTGGGACGTGAGTGTGGAGCCGGGCTGCGACACGGCCATCGCCAGCAAACTCAGCGGACTCACGCTTGACCTGGCGGACGGTCCGGACGCGAAGCCGGTTGCAGCGACGGCGCTGCTGGCTGCGGATGGACGGCGGCGTGCCGCGGTGGTGTCGGTGCATCTCAAGTGCTGCGGGCGGGTCGGAGACGGCCGGGACCGTAATCGGATCGCGGAGGCGGCGGAGATTCACCGGAGCCTGCGCAAGATCCGGTACACGGACAACCCATCGGCCATCATCGTGCTGGGCGATTTCAACCTGGTGGGGTCGCGCGAGCCGCTGGACACGGTGGCACTAGGCAATGACCTGGACGGCAGCGACCTCATCGATCTTGCTCCGGTCGTGTGGGGCGGCAGCACCACATCGACCTGGCGTGATCGGGAGCAGTACTTCCCGCCGGGCCGGCTGGATTTCATCCTGGTGTCGGATTCGACCACTACTCCCACGCGGAGTTTTGTTTTCGACTCTGCGCTGCTGAGCGATTCAGCGTTGTCGGGAATGGGGCTGCAGCGCACGGATACGAGCGTTTCCGATCACCTACCGGTGGTGGCAGACCTGCGGTGGTGAGGTGAGTCAACGGTTTGTGAGCAGGCGTCTGCGCGCCAGGGATACGGCGGCGCGGGAACAATCGACGCCGAGGTAGCGACGCTCCAAACGCTTGGCGGCCAAAAGCGCGGTTCCGCTGCCGCAGAAGAAGTCGGCGACGAGGCCGCCACGAGGGCAACAGGCTGCAATGAGCATTTCCAGGAGTGCAAGGGGCTTCTGAGTCGGATAGCCGGCGCGTTCACGGGCCATGTTGTTGATCGACGGAATGTCGAGCACATCGGTGGCCTTTTTGGATTTCCCTTTCAGGCGCTGGCTGGTGGCGGGCACGCGCGGCGCGGCGAAGTAGTAGCGATCAGTCCGGGCGTAGAACAGAATGTCATCGTGTTTGCGTGCGAAGCGGCGCGGGCTTGACCCACCCAGTCCATAGGACCAGACGAGGTGGTTGACGAAGCGATCGGGGCCGAAGACCTCATCGAGCATGACGCGCACTCGATGACTGGTCCGCCAGTCGCCATGCAGCAGCAGCGAGCCTGTCGGGCGGAGGATTCGATGCATTTCCATGATGCGCGGGCGGAGGAATTCCACGTAATCAGAAACGGTGTCCCAGGAGTCCACGAACTTCCCGGCGCGCTGGGACTGGGTGCGACCGGTATTGAATGGAGGATCGATGTAGATGAGGTCGATGCTCGCATCGGGGAGTTCGGGCAGGATGCGCGCGTTGTCGGCGCAGATCACTCTGCCTTCGCTCAATTCGTGATGCACTTTCGTGCCCTCTGCTGGCGACGCGGCCCGGGGTGTCAATGCGCGTGCCCATGTCCGTGGGCATGGTCGTGGCCGTGACTGTGGCTGTCATGCCCGTGGTCATCGTGGCCGTGATCATCCACCGGATCGGGGCCCTTCGTGAGAATCGCGACAGACCCCAATGTGACCGCAAGCACAAAGAGCACCGCGAAAGAGGTCATCACAGGACGGTACCAGGTCGGCGGCGCGGTCACCGCGAGGCGGTGGGCGGAGGTCAATCCGGGATCATCGTGATGGTCCCCGTGTCCGGCCTCCGCTTGCCCATGGGTACCTTCGGCCTTCTCGGAAGATTCCGCGTCATGCTGCGGATGGGCTTGTTCATGGTCCGCATCGGCGTCGTGGTCGCCGGCTTCCTGATCATCATGCTGGACACTTACGAGTGCAGGCAATGCGCTGCGGAGGCCCGTATCAGAAGTCTGCCCCAGTGCGGCGGGGCTGACAGCGAACACCAGCGCGACTGTCAAGAAGCAGAATGCTGATTGCCAAACCGACGTGCCGCTCGAGTTGATCATTTTCATGGGGTGTTAGTGTAGCGATGAGCCGGAAAATCC
Organism: Phycisphaerales bacterium; assembly: GCA_044229655.1. GTDB lineage: Bacteria > Planctomycetota > Phycisphaerae > Phycisphaerales > UBA5793 > JBGASM01. The sequence goes on from JBGASM010000009.1 coordinate 13,725, forward strand.
GCCAGCACCCCAACACGACCTTCGTGCTCACCTGGCTGCATTCGCTCGATCAGAGGCTGCGCAGCTGCTGGGCATCCATCTTGCGACGCTCGGCAACCCGGTATCCATTCATGGTCACTGGAAGAAGCGAGCCCATACACACCGTCAGGATTCCGCCGGCTAAGACCAATGGAAACCACACATGTTTCGGCTGACCAGTGATCACACCTATCACCGCCAGGCCGACCAAGAGCAGCCCGAACCCCACAAGGGCAATCTGAGCAGGCACCATGATGGCCTTGCCGATGCCGCGCGGGACAAGAAAACCGATGAGCGCGCCGAAGAGGCCGCTGAGCGTGCCGATGCCGCCGCCGAGAATCGCGCCGCCAATCAATCCTGCCTGCTCCTGTGACCACCACATATCCATGACTTATCTCCTTACACGTTTTGGTTCGAAGCCATCAATCGCACTCGGAGGGTCAGGCCCCCTGCTGCTTTTGCTGTTGCTGCGGCTGACCATTCAGGGCCACAGATCCTGCCTGCGCTGATCGCAGGCGCCTGGACTCCTCAAGAATTGCTCGCGCCGCCCTGGGCGTGAGCTCCGTTCGTTCCACAAGGTCGGCCAGTAACTCGGCCAGCGGATCGCGTGGGCGTTTCTCGACGGCCGCCTGCAGGCGCTCGATCACCCGATCCAGTCTGGCGCGCACAGTGGGATAAGACACGCCGTACGCGGTCGCCAGGTCCTTGATAGAGCCTGATTTCAGCACCAGTTGGGTAATGAGGTCCAAATCCTCGGGCGGAAGGCTCAAGAGCGGGTGATCAGGGTTGGCATGATTCATCGAGTTTCACTTCTTTGAAGTACTATTTCATAAATGTAAATCTGACTTTTGATTTGTCAAGTTCAAATTTATGAAAATTAAACTCTACCCCCTTAATTTGAGATCTATTTGGATTTTGATAGGATCACGCTCGCTGAGGCCATCGCGGATCAGCATCATGGTGACCCGGCACCCTACCATGAGACAGAACGATGGATCGAATTGCCAAACTCCTGAAGCTCCTTGAGGCTGACCCAGCGGATGCGTTCTGCCTTTACAGCCTTGGGCAGGAGCACTCGAAGACGGGAAATACCGAGCAAGCCGTCGCCTATTTCGATCGGGCGCTCGCAGCAGACTCGGGATATCTGTACGCGTATTACCACAAAGCCCGAGTGCTGCAGGCCGCCGGTCAGGCGGAGAGTGCGCTGGCGACGCTGAGCGAGGGGATTGCCCACGCCAGCCAACTTGGCGATGCGAAAGCGGAACGCGAAATGCGGGAACTCCACGCCGCCGTGCAAGTTGATACACCGCGCTCACGCTGACCTTGTTCCACGGGAGCGAGATTGAATGCCGCGCGTTTCTGAAGCCACGCTGCGAATTGCTGACGACCCCAAGCACCGCGCGTGCGTCATTGTGCACCTTCCGGCCAGCGTCGCGGCGACGGCGGGGGAGCAGCGCCTGCGCATTTTTCGACGCGATGCAGATACGCTCAAACTGGCCAAAGGGTTGGACGCGAGCGCTGCCCCACTGAGACATCTGGTTCATCTGAGCCAGGTCACGGAGGCTTGCCTGCTGAGCATCCGGTGGATCAACCGCAGGGCGCTCTCGGTGGCCGAGGTCCGATTGCGACTCAGCGCACGGGAGTTCTCCGAAAGTGTCATTTCGGATGCCCTGACTCGCTTGGAACAGGCGGGCTATCTGGGGGATGCCACGCTGGCGGAGGCGATCGCCTCGGAAATGGCCGAACGGGGGCCGGTGGGGGCGGCGCGGCTGTCTGCCAAGCTCGGCGGGAGAGGAATTGGGGAGGAAGTGCGGGAGTCAGTGATTTCGGAGACCGCGACCTGGGAAAATTCCGCGGCTGGCAGAGCGGAGTGGGAACAGGAGGCGGCCTCCCGACTCAAGCGGATGGGGGGTGAGCGCACGGCGCGCAATGCTCGCCGGCTGCTTGACTACTTCGCCCGCCAAGGACTTGAGGAGGACACCGCCCGTGAGATTGTCGGCCGGCTCATAGCCTTGGACCCGCAAGAGTGATTCGGGCGCGCCGGGCTCGGGTTTCGCGGGTACAGTCTCCCATGCACAGGCTGAATTTCAAAATACACTTTCCCCCTATGACCACCCTGACTGCGATTGCACTTGGGGCGTTCTGCGTCATCGGCGCCGGGTGCCGTTCGCTGAATCAATCCAATTACACACGGGCCGGCGAATTGCGTGCGGTGGCGCTTCAGCCCGAACCGCTGGCGTACCACACTGAGCCGTCACTCACGGGTGTGGATCGGAGCAATTGGGATACGACGCTGGTGCGCACCACAGCGGCCGAAACCGAGTACCGCCCTGTCTACGTCGGATCGATCTTTTTCGGGAAGGCGACCACTCCACGCGTGGCGGGCGAGTATCCGACGCTGCAGAGCGCGCTCATGATCAACTGGGAGCCGAGGCGATCGGGCGGTAATCAGTGGTGGGAGGCGGCGATCGATCCGTGGATTCAGTTGGGCAATTACGCGCTCATTCCGGCGCGCGGCGTGTACAAGAACCGGCCGACGATGGTCAAGGCCGGCCCCAAACTGCCGTACCAGATGGTCCCGCGCACTGAGAGCGATGTGCACGCCGTGACGCCGGAGTGAACTGGACGACCATGGCCAAGCGTTCGACATCAGCATCCGCTTCACGGGCCCCTGCAGGCGAGAAGGCGAGTGCGCCGCGTTCGAAATCCAAAGCAGGCGCCGCCAAGGGTGAATGGGACGAGTCCATCCGCATGGTCGTCCTTGCGGGCGCGGATCTGTACCTGAGAACGGAGCACCTTGCGAAACTGCGCCACGCGCTGGAGGAGAAACTCGGTACCGTGGAGGTGATTCGCTACGACGGGGGCAAGGGAGAGGGAGTGAGCACCGCGGACGTGCTGGATGAGTGCCGAAGCATGAGCCTGATGCAGACGCACAAGATCGTGGTCGTGGACCGAGCCGAACAGCTGCTGGCCGGTGAAGGTAATCGCAGACTGTTTGAGCGATACGCGGAGTCCCCGGAGGAGTCCGTGACGCTGGTACTGCGGGCGGAGACCTGGCGCAAGGGGAATCTCGACGCCATGATTGAACAAGTCGGGCGAATCGTCTCCTGCGACCCACCGCGATCCGATATGGCGCGGGGGTTCTGCATTCAGCGGGCGGAGAAGGAACACCACGCAGTTCTGGATGCTGAGGCCGCGAACCTGCTGGTGGAACGGATCGGAACCGACCTTGCGCGGCTGGACTGCGAACTGGCGAAGCTGGCCCTCATGGCAGACAATGGCGCAGGGCCAGCACGCATCACGCGCGACCTGGTCGCGGAGGAGGTCGGCGCTGCGCGTGAAGAGAAGGCCTGGGTGCTACAGAGCGCGCTGGTTTCTGAGGATCCGGCGGAAGCCGTTCGAACTGTGCGCGAGTTACTGGATGTGAGCCGGCAGCCGGCGGAGTTGCTGCGATTTTACATGATCGATCTGGCGCGGAAGGTGTACGCGGCGGGCAGAATGCTCGAAAGCGGCATGAGAGATCGCGAGGTGTTCTCGGCGCTACGGCTTTTTGGGGATGGCGGAGGGGCAGTCCTCACCGCAGCGCGGAAACTCAGTCCGGCGGCGCAAGCAGAACTCATGCGCCTGGCTGTTGAGACGGATATCCGGGCCAAGTCTGGCCTGGGCGATCCGGAGCGCGGGTTGGAGCTGTTGGCGCTTCGTTTTGTCGGCGCCCTGCACGGGTGGCCCACCAATGAAACCGCGGATTCTGCGCGGTGAAGCGCCCGTAGGCTGGGGATGAAAGGAATCCTGGACTCGTGGATTGTCATGTGCAGTTGCGCTCTCGTTTCGCGCTGCGCCCGCTGCAGGACGCTGTGGGTTTGTGCATACGGCAGGAGGCTCCTTCATGACTCACCGGTTGATCCCGTCGTTGTTCCCAATGGCCACGCTTATGGTTGGGGGCGTCATGATGACCGCCGCGGGCTGCACGCCCAAGACGGGTGCGAACCTGACATCCTCCGGCCCTACGGTGCGGGAGGCGGGCACCACGGGCAACTCCCCAACCGGCGCCGCAACACAGCGCGCCACTTCGGACAACACCGCACCCGACTCAGGGCTGGATGCGCTGGTCGCTGAAACTGTGAGCGGGTTGGAGGAGTACATAGCGACTGAAAGCATGCCCGAGGGCGTGAGTGCGCAGGCTGGTGCGGCAAAGGCTGGCGAGCGCACCATTGATGGGAAGTCGCGGCGGAGTCGAGCAACCAACACGGAGAATCAATCGGAGCCCGAGACGCGGGTTGAGCCCGCAACGCTCACAGAAATCCAGTGGGCGACTCACCTGGAGCACGAAGAGCCCGAGTCCATAGCGTCGGCGGGGTTGGAGGAACTTCCGGATGCCGGGCCAGCACGGGCCGAGCCGGACAACATGGCCGTCGAGCCTGAGGCAATCGATGCATCCGCGCTGGCCAGCCGGCTGGCGGACGCTCTGCGAGACGAGGCGGGTCGAAGCGAGCATCCGCTGCGCGAGTATGTCGCATCCGCGAGTCTCGGGGTACTGACTCAATCACCAACATTTGACCCGGAACGGGTCAATGACGTGACGGAATCAGAGCGCCGGATCCTCAAGGCCTACGACTCACACTTTCGCGTGTTGGGCAGCGCCCTGGCGGGACAGGTGAATGAACAGGAACTTGTGTCCGCGGCGGATGCGCTGCGACGCGATCTGGCTCCGCCGGAGGCTTTGCGCATTCCGACGTTCAGGCTGTGCACCTCGGTCAAGAGTTTCGGGAACTACGCGGAGTTCTCAAGCGCAATTTTTCCCGCGGGCAGGACGGTCGATCTGCTCGCGTATGCGGAACTGGACAACCTGCGGTCGGTGAAGAACCGCGACGGGATGCAGGAAACCCGGTTGACGCAGCAGTTCGACCTTCTGACCAGTGCAGACGGCGCGGTGGTCTACAGCGTGCCGGCGCGGCAATTGACCGATGCCTGCCGGAGCGTGCGCCGCGATTTTTTCATCGTTGAGCATCTGCGCCTGCCTTCCAGCCTCGGCACAGGCCGTTTCACGTTGAGGATACGCGTGACCGACCAAGCGACGGGCCTGAGCGCGGAATCCACGACGACTTTCGAACTGGCGGCGATCGGAGCTCGCTGAAGCCGGTTACTTGCGTTCGGGCGGAAGGCGGTCGACGAGGCGCTTGATGTCCTGGGCCTTTTCCGCAGGGCAGACCAGCGTGGCGTCGCGGGTGTGCACGACGATGAGATTCTCGCAGCCGATGGTGGCGATGAGGTGATGAGGATCGTCGCTGACCGCGAATACGTTGCAGCCGCCCTCGTGCAACGCTGAACCAATCGTGCGGTTGCCGTGGGGGTCGGGTGTCAGGGTCTCGGCCAGGCTGGTCCAGGAGCCAACATCCAGCCAGCGCAGGTCAAGAGGGACCGTGACGACGGCGCCGTGCGGCGAGGAATCGGGGGAGGAGGCGGCGCGCGCTGCGGGCTCCATGATGGCGTAGTCGACGCTGATTCTGGGCAGGGTCGGATAGACCTGTTCGAGGACCGCCTGCTGCGCGGGGGTTCCCCAGGCAGCACTGATCAGTTCCAGACCCTTGGCGCACAGCGGCTGGTAGATGCGGATGAGGTCCAGGAGCCGCCGGGCGCCCACGATGAACATCCCGCTCGACCAACCGAATGTGCCTGCGGCCAGGTAGGACTGAGCGGTGTGAAGATCTGGCTTTTCGACGTAGCGCTTGACGCGAAAGATGGGTGCCGCGCAGGAAGAAGAACGATCGGGAGGTAATGAGTCGCCCTGCTCGATGTAGCCGTAGCCGGTGGCTGGATGGCTGGGTTTGATCGAGAAGGTCACAATGGTGTCCGGATTTGCCTCAACCAGCCCGAACCCGGCATCGAACGCCCGGGCGAGCACAGCGACCGGCTCGATAATGTGGTCAGCGGTCAAAACTGCAAAGACGGCGTGCGGATCGGTTTTGGCAAGAACGGCGGCGGTCAGCCCGACTGCGTTCAAGGTGTCGCGAGAGGCGGGCTCAGCCAGCATCTGCGTTGCCGGAAAGGACAAGTTATCTTGAATGAGTTGCGAATATTCGGCTGATGCGCAAATCCATCGACAGGAAGGAGATGGCACGATGGCAGCCATCCGTTCGACGGCGAGTTCCAGAAGCGAACGGCCGCCAATGAGGGGCAAGAGTTGCTTGGGCATGGACTTGCGGCTGAGGGGCCAGAGCCTGGTACCTGATCCGCCAGCCATGACCATCGCGTGACGCATGGCGTAATTATCGGCATTTGTCGAACCTCGGTCAGATTTCAGGCGTCAGAATTGGAGGTGCATTATCGGATTTGATGGAAAAACCTCAGCGCAATTGGCAAACAAATGCGATGATCCGCAGGTGGGTTGGTACCGTTAGTACACGCCGACGCAGTGGATCGTAACGCGTACGCAGAAAGTAACGATAAATGTCTTACATAATCTTGCCGCACAAGTTTATCGTACTTTGCTTCTTCCTTGCCATGGGATAGTCTTGTCGAACCTCGTGCGAGATGGTGGGACCAAGAATCAGCAGTTTCTGAACTCAGGAGCCAGCTGATCTCGATGCGGGGCGTCAGCGGAGAATCAAAGAATGGCGATGAATCGCTCAGAGTGGTGGAGGAATGCATTGACCTCGTCGTCGATGCGCTCAGGCCTGCTTACCGGGATTGGCGGGCTGGTGGTCATGGGAACGCTTTTCGGGGCGGTGGCGTCTGAATCGCGGCAGGTTCCCCGAATTTCAGATGACACCACTCAAGTTGCAGACGCGACCGGTATGGATACAGAGTTCTTGCTGGTCTCTGCAGGGGATGCCGCCGAAGACATCCAAATCGTTGAGGAATTGCCATATACCTTGGCCAAGCCCGACGGGGCGGTAGAAGCTGGGAACGCGGCTGCCTCGACGGACAGCCGTTCCAAGGCCGACAGCCAGGCGGAATCACTCGTTGTCGATGACCGCCCGATGTTTGACGGGCGCCCCATTCGGCCTGTTAAAACAGTGAAGATGGTGGTTACGGCATATAGCCCAGATTACCGCAGTTGTCCGGGGACAGATGACGGGATCACAGCGTCCGGGCTCTCGGTTGATACGAACGCGGGGTTCATGGTTGCGGCAGACCGGAAGTACCGCTTCGGGACGCTTGTCAGTGTTCCGGGATATGCAAATGGACAGCCAGTGCCAGTGCTGGACCGCGGCGGGGCGATCAAAGGAAACAGGCTGGACGTTCTCTATCCGACGCATGCGCAGGCACGCGGCTGGGGCAGGAAGCGGCTGACCGTTACGGTCTGGGAATACGCGGACTGACCATCGACGAGTGGATTGACAGCGGCCTCGCGTGCGATGCAAGAGACGGAGGCGAGGGCTACTTGCCGCTGAAGAGATTCATGATGTCGTTGTAGAAGGTCATGACGAACAGCGTGCCGAGGATGAAGAGCCCGATCATCGTGGCGAATTCCTGCACGCGGGCGCTGACCGGAGAACCCTTGATTTTCTCGATAATGAGGAAGAGAAAGAGTCCGCCATCGACGATGGGGATGGGAAGGAAGTTGAGCACAGCGAGGTTGATGCTGATCACACCGAGGAACTGAAGCAGCGCGGTGAAACCCCGGTCAGCGACCTGGGTTCCAATTTCAGCGATGCCGACAGGCCCCTTGAGGTGCTCGGTCTTGATGGAGCCGCGAAAGAGGCGGTCCAGTGTGAGATAGGTCGTCTCGACCATTTCCAGCGTTTCCTGCAACCCAAGTTGGGCGGCCTCGATCCAGCTATCGGCGCGCTGGGTGCGCTCCAAGGGGGCGAAGAGCGCGGGGAGAGGCGCGACATTCCAACCCAGGTTGACGAACGCGATGGCCTGTGAACGGGGGATACTCCAGGAGATCTCCTCCACCGGCGAACCGGGAGTAGGCCAGCGCACCTTGAGCGACAGGCTTAAAGGTACTTGCGCTGAAGGATCGGGGGGAGCCGGGGCGACAGCGGCGGCAGCAGAAGAGTTCTCGCCGACTTGCGAAGGAGCGAGGGCGTTGCTCAGGGCCATGCGCACAGCGAGCTGAAGCTCCTGCCAGGTGCTCACGGGCGACCCAGCGCATTCCAGAATGACGGTGCCGGGGATCAGGCCCAGTGTCGCTCCAGCCCATGGACTCAGGGGCGTGCCGTCTTCCCGAGAGTCTACGGCATCCGCACTGCGGGCGGCACCCGTGCCGGCGGAACGCGAGGAGCCGTCATGTGCGAAGGGACCGGCAATCACAGGCGCATCGGAATCGGCCAGCATCACGCCGAGGCGGCCATCGCGTCCGACTTTGGCCTCTACGGTGACACGCTTCCCATCGCGTAGAAGCGTCAACTTGACGGTTTTTCCCCGTAATGCGTGCATCGCGCCCATGAGTTCATCAGCGCGCGGCCAGACAAGATCGCCGACAGCCATAAATACGTCGTTGTCCTGAACGCCAGCCAAGTCGGCCGGCGAATCGGGGACCACCTCACCGGCCCGAACCGCGGGGGCCAAGCCGAGCATGTGCGTGACCGCGACGGTGGCGAGTTCCGTCCGCACGCGGCCCTGGAACAGGTTGGGGGAGGGCGTTACAGAGACCGACACCGCCGACCCAGCAATCGGCTCGGAATTCTCATCTACCCTGACAAACACGAGGGCGAGCGGCGCGCCGTCCGACGCATCGACGATTCGATCCAACTCCCAGTCGGTTCCAGCGGTCTGCCCGTTTGCCGACTGAAGGCGCATGCCCGGAGAAACGAGCGCAGGATCAATGCCGATACGGCGCAGCAGAATCTCAAACTGGTCCTGAGACTTGGTATCCCCGGGTTGAAGCGGCAACAAGCGGGTGGATGCGGCGGGAGAGATGCCCAGGTCGAGCAACTTGGAATCGCGGTCGGCATCGACTTCAAAGGTGAAGTTCAGCGACTCGGCATTGCGAAGAACGCGCATGGAGACAGGCTGCTGGGGCCTGGAGAGCGCGGTCTGAAGAAGGATCTGGCTGAACTTGGAGACAGCACGGCCATTGACCTGCGTGATTTCGTCGCCTGGAAGCAGACCGGGCTGCAAGATTCCGAGGTCCCTGGCCTCAGCGGGGAGAACGTGAGCCGCATCGCTGGTGGGGGAAACGAAACCGACCACGGGCGGATTCTCCACGACGCCGACGGTGTAGCAAATGATGAAAAAGATGACTGCGAGGATGACGTTCATCACGACACCCGCAGAGACAACAACCATGCGGGCGCCGACAGATTTGGCGGAGTAGGAACTTGGGTCGGCCGACGACGAGGACATGTCCAGATCGTCCTGACCGAGCATGCGGACATAGCCGCCAAGGGGAATCCAATTAATGCGATACTCGGTCTCGCCCACATCAGTTGCTGCGCTCACGCCGGAGTGCCCGACGCCGGGAGCGGGCGTTGGTTTTCCAAAGGAGAATCCCCAACCGCGGCGCCAGGCGACGAGCGGCTGACCGAATCCGATGGCAAACTGCTCAACGCGGATTCCAGCCCAACGCGCGGCCAGGAAGTGGCCGAGTTCGTGAATGAAAATAATGAAGGAAAACCCGAGGACAAGCAGGAGGAAATCGCTCGTAGTCGAAAAGAGCCCATTCATGCGCGGCGCATCCCCGGACTGGTGAGGCGGAGCAGCATTGGAAAGACAAGAACACTCCGCACAGGAGGATAATACTCAGGAAGGCATCAGATTGGCGCGTTGGGAGGATGTGTTCCCGCGACGGGATGCGGTCGAGGCGCTCAGGAAGCCAGGGTAGTTTCGCATGAGCAGGTTGGCCTCAATACGCTGAATGAGGTCCAAGCCGACACTCACCACAATGAGCAGGCCCGTGCCGCCGAGGAAGGAAGAGACCGCCCAAGGGATACCCATGGCAGTGGCCATAACGGTGGGGATGATGGCTATGACGGACAAGAAGCCGGCGCCGACATAGGTGATGCGCTCGAGCACAGTTTCGAGATACTCAGCAGTGCGCGGACCGGGACGGAGCCCGGGGATGAAGGACCCGCTCTTGCGAAGTTGGTCGCTCATGTCCTCGGGATTGAACTGTACCGTGGTCCAGAAGTAGGCGAAGAAGTAGATGAGGACGATTTCCGCAACGACATTCAGGTACTTTCCGTGCGAGAAATTGTCGGACATGAACTGCATGGAGTTGTGCCACCACACCATGCTGGAATCGCGCGACATTTCAGCCAGGCTGCTGAAGATGACCTGGGGGAAGATCATCAGCGACTGGGCAAAGACGATGGGCATGACGCCGCTGTGATTGACCCGGAGCGGGATATAGGCTTTGGAGCCGCCGTAGACGTTGCGCCCGCGCGTTGTCTTGGCCTGATGGATGGGGATACGACGCTGAGCGACCGTCATGAGCACTGCGCCCGCAGTAACGCCGACAAAGCAAGCGATAAGGAACGTCACGTGCTGGGGCTTGAAGGTGGAGTCGCCGCCCTGAGTCATGCTGAAATCGCGGGCGACATCCATGACGGCGGCGGGCATGCGGGAGATGATGCCGGCGGCAATGATGAGGGACATGCCGTTGCCCATACCGTACCGGTCAATCTGCTCGCCTAGCCACATGAGGAAGAATGAGCCGGCGGTCAAGGCGACAACGCCCTGCATCCGGAAGGCCCAGAGGCTGACATCGTTGTTTGTAATGCTGGGGTAAATGAGGCCCATGCGCTGAATGTAAATGAGCCAGCCGAGACCCTGAACCAAGCAGAGGGCAAGGGTCGCATAGCGGGTGTATTCGTTGATCTTCTGGCGCCCGGCGGGTCCCTCCTGCTGGAGTTTCTTCAGAGCGGGATAGGCAGTGGTCAGGAGTTGAATGATGATCGACGCGGAGATGTAGGGCATTACGCCCAGACCGAAAATCGTGGACTGATGCAGCGCCCCGCCCGAGAAAGTCGCAACATAGGTCGCCAACTTACCGGCCGCGGAGTTGGTGTCGGTGAAGAGGTCTTTGAGGGCCGACTGATCGACGCCGGGAAGGGGAATCCAGTACCCGATGCGGTAGATCACGAGCATCCCGATGGTAAAGAGGAGTTTGTTCCTCAGGTCGGGAATGCGAAACACATTGATAAAGGCCTTGAGCATGGATGGGGACTCGAATCGCTTCAGCCAGGCGCGGCGGGGCGGAACGACGGAGAAATGGACCAGCCCAGAGGGATCGCCGCGACTACATCACACCCGCGGCCGAAGCAGTCACAGACGATAGGCGAGGAGCGAAGACGAATCGCCTTGAGGTCAGCGCCGTCAAAGGAGGAAGAAACGAAGGGAGGACAACCTGGCCACGCAGGGCTACTTCTTTGCGGGCGATGCGGACTTGGCATCGGAACGGACAAATTTCTTGGGTCCGGGAATAACCGTCGCAGTACCGCCAGCGGCCTCGATCTTGGCCTTGGCGGAGGAGGAGAAGGCGGCGGCAGTCACGGTGAGTTTCTTCTTGAGTTCGCCATGGCCGAGGATCTTAACGGGCATGGAGGCGTCGCGGAGGAGGTGCTTACCCGTGAGTGTCTTGGGGCTGACCTCTTCGCCGGCCTTGAAGAGCCGCTCCAAGTCAGACAAATTGACGACCGCGTACTCAACGCGGAACGGATCGTTGGAGAAACCGCGCTTGGGAATGCGGCGGAAGAAGGGAAGCTGACCGCCCTCGCGGGAGAGGCGTTCGGTGTAGCCGCTGCGGGCGCGAGCGCCCTTGGTGCCGCGGCCAGATTCCTTGCCATGCCCCGAGCCTTCACCACGGCCGTAACGGACGCGGCGCTTATTGGCCCCGACCTTCTCAGTAATTTCGTGAATCATCATGGCTGCACACTCATTTCGTTGCTCAGGCGCCCGGCATTGCCACCAGACGCGGAAGTCGTTTCATTTGATCGAGGCGGGGACAAGACATCAAGTCGCGCTGCCCTCACCGGACGGGGACGCAGCGTCACCGTCAGCGCCGCGCTTCCCACGACGAGGCCCGCGGCCGCCGCGCTGGGCGCGGTTTTCATCACCACGGGTGTTGACGGGGGCGGCCATGGTGCGCTGGCGGGTGGAAGGCATGAAGGCTTCGCCGCGCTTGACGATCTGCTCGACGTGAGAGTCGCCCAGGACGACGCCGCGCATCTGCTCGACGGCCTGCTTGGAGCGGAGGCGCGAGAGGCCGTTGAGCGTGGCTTTAAGAAGGTTCTTGGAGTTTGTGTTTCCGTAGGCCTTGGTGAGGCAGTCGCGAATACCCGCGAGTTCGAGCACGGCGCGAACAGCACCGCCGGCAACGACGCCGGTGCCGGGGCTGGCCGGGACAAGCTTGACGCTGGAGGAGCCGAACTTGCCAGTGACGGTGTGGGGGATGGTGCCGCCGACGAGAGGGACGCGGATCAGGGCCTTGCGGGCAGCCTTTTCAGCTTTCTCGGTCGCGGGCGGAACTTCGTTGCCCTTGGCGTAGCCCATGCCGACCTGGCCGTGACGATCGCCACAGACGACCATCGCGCCAAAGGAGAACCGGCGGCCGCCTTTGACGACGGTGGCCGTGCGGAAGACGCCGACGGTGGTCGATTCGAAGCCGCCGCCTTGTTTTTCCCTGTCGTGTGTCGCTTGTTCAGCCATGTTCACTCACTTACTTCCGACTGTATGGATTGCATGATGGAGGGTGGGAGGGGAGCGAGATCAGAACTTGAGTCCGGCCTCGCGGGCGGCATCGGCCAGCGCTTTGACGCGGCCGTGGTAACGGAAGCCGTTGCGGTCGAAGCAGACGGCTTCAATGCCTTTGGCCTTGGCTTTCTGAGCAACAGCCTTGCCCACGGCGGCAGCGGCCTTGGAGTTGCCGGTTTCCTTGGTGGAGTATTCCTTGTCGCGCGTGCTGGCGGAGACGAGGGTCGCGCCGGCGAGATCGTCGACGAGCTGCACGTAGATGTGCTTGAGAGAGCGATAGACGGTGAGGCGCGGGCGCGACGGGGTGCCGGTGACGGCCTTGCGAATGCCAGCCTTGCGGCGGACGCGCCGGGTTTTGCGATGAGATGCCTTGTCCATGTCCGACCGAATCCTTTCCAATCCGCCCCGATGAGCACGGGGAGGACAAAACCGCCGGGACCGGGCCCGCGGGAACTAACCACGTTACCGACCGACCACCGCTTTGCCCTGCTTGCGGATGATGACTTCGTCGAAGTACTTGATGCCTTTGCCGTTGTAGGGCTCGGGCTTGCGCTTGGAGCGGATCTTGGCGGCGAACTCGCCGACCTGCTGCTTATCCGCACCCTTGATCGAGATCATCTGTTTTTCAACGGCGACAGTGAGCCCCTGGGGAACAGGGAGTTCGACCGTATTGCAATAGCCCACGTTGAGTTTGAGCGTCTTGCCTGCGAGTTGAGCTGTCCATCCCACGCCGACCACTTCGAGTTTCTTTTCGTACCCTTCGACAACGCCCTTGATCATGCTGGCGATGAGCGCCCTGGTCGTCCCCCAGAGGGCGCGGGAGAGGCGATCATCCGCCGAAGACTCGGGGATGCTGCAGGCGATCTCGCGCTTCCCGGAATCAAAGGCGACAATGACCTCGGGCCGATGGGTCATGGCGAGTTTGGCAGGGCCCTTGTCAATGGAAATGACGCGGTCCTGAACCTTGACGTTCACGCCGGCGGGCACGGGGATGGGTTTCTTACCGATTCTGGACATTACTCGTACTCCTGTCAGCGGAGCGGACTGGACCGCAGCGCCGACGTCAACCACACAGGCTTATTCAACCGTCGCCAACAGTTCGCCGCCGACGCGCATCTCGCGGCACTGGCGGTCGCTGAGCACACCCTTGCTGGTGGACACGATCGCGATTCCAAGGCCTTCCATGGGGCGAGGCAGATCCTCAACGCCCTGATAGACGCGCCGGCCTGGAGTGCTCTCGCGCTTGAGCAGCTGAACCAGGGGTTCGCCGCGCGGGCCGTACTTGAGCTGAATGCGAATGACGCCCTGACGGCCATCGTCAAGCAGGTCGTAGCCGCCGATGTATCCCTCGCGCTTGAGCACGTCGGCGACGCCGCGGCAGACTTTGCAGTTCAGGATGTTGACGGACTTGCTGCGATTGCGCAACGCGTTGCGCATCCGGGTCAGCATATCGGAGATGGGGTCGTGCACTGACATACTTCATCCATTCATCATTGAAAAGGTTCCAGGCGAACTGAACTCAGGCCCCTCCGGGCCGCCGGGCCTCACCACGAGGCCTTGCGCATGCCGGGGATCATGCCCTTGTGGGCAAGTTCCCGCAGCATGATGCGGCTGACACGGAACTTGCGGTACACGCCGCGCGACCGGCCCGTGATTTCGCAGCGCCGCACTTTTCGCGTGCTGAACTTGGGAGTTCGTTTCGCCCTCACCATTTGTGCTTTCGTTGCCATGCGTTCATCTACTCCTGAATGCCTCGCGTTGACAGAGGCGTTCGATCATGCGTCGGGGACCGGGCGAAGGCTTACGAGGCCTTGCGCTTCGGCTTCTCCTCTTCCTTCCTGAAGGGCCAGCCCATTTCCTGCAGCACGAACTTCGTGATCTCCGGATTGGAATTACGGAAGACCAGGTTGATGTGCATGCCGTGGATGATGTTCGTCTTGGTCATATCAATCTCAGGGAAGACGCCCTGTTCGGAGAAGCCCATGGCGTAGTTGCCCGCCTTGTCAAACGCGGTGTCCGAGAGACCGCGAAAGTCCTTGACGCGGGGGATCGTGAGATTGATCAGGCGGTCGAAGAGGGACCACATACGGTCGCGGCGGACGGTGACCATGGCGGCCACGGTCATGCCCTCGCGCAGTTTGAAGTTCGCCACCGACTTGCGAGCCTGAATGAGCACAGCCTTCTGGCCTGTAATGGTGGACAGAGAGTTGAGCACGGTGTCGCGGACCTCGGGCTTCAACTTGGTGCCGTCGAGGCTTTTGCCCACGCCGGTGTTGATGACGATCTTCTCGAGGCGCGGCAGGGCCATGGGGTTCTTGATGCCGAACTTCTCGGACACCTTGGGCCATACCTCGGTTTCGAGGCGAACCTGCATGCGGGATTTCTTCGCGGAGGATGTCTTGGACGCAGCCATGAGTCTCTACCACCTTGTGTCTGTCGTTCGTTACGCCTTGGCGGCGGTCTTCTTCGAGCGGGTTTTCTTCTTGGCGGGGGCTTTTTCGACGCCTTTGCGGAGCACGGAGAGTTCACCCCCGCCCTTGACCGCGACGCGCACCTTGGCGCCGTCATCGCGAGTCACGAAGCGGACGCGGGAAGGCTTGCCATCGACGGCGGGGCTCACGTTGGAAATATGGATCGGCATTTCCTTGGTGATGATGCCGCCCTGAGGATTGGCGCGGCTGGGCTTGAGGTGCTTGGTATGCAGGTTGATGCCCTGCACGACCACGAGGCTGCGACCGGGCATGACCTCGATGATCGTGCCGGTGCGGCCGCGGAACTTACCCGCGGTGATGACGACGTTGTCGCCTTTGATCACGTGCCGTGCCATATCACACCACCTCCGTGGCGAGAGAAACGATCTTCAGGTAGTTTTTCTCGCGCAGCTCGCGGGCGACGGCCCCGAAGATGCGCGTGCCGCGCGGGTTGCCGTCATCGGCGATGAGGACGACTGCGGAGCGATCAAAGCGGATGTAGGAACCGTCGGGCCGGCGCGTCGGATACTTGGTGCGAACGACGACGGCTTTGACCTTGTCGCCTTCCTTGACGTCGCCGCCGGGGAGGGCTTTCTTGATCGAGCAGACCACCCGATCACCGACGCCGGCGGTCCGGCGGGTGAATTTGCCCTTGCGGGTGGACCCGCCCAGAACGCGGATGACGTAGGCGATCTTGGCGCCGGTGTTGTCCGCGACATCGACTCTGGCTTCTTGCTGGAGCATGACTTCTTACTCTTCATCCTTCGGGCGTGTTGGATGCCCGATCAATACGAACTCGCGGGGGTGACTTTCAAGGCAGTTTCACTTCGCCGGCGCCGAGTCCTTCGACCGCCCGGCCGGCAGCCTTCTGCACAACCCGGACGACCTTCCAGCGCTTGGTGCGGCTCATGGGGCGGCAGGGCATGACTTCAACCGTGTCGCCCAGATTGCTAACGTTCTTCTCATCATGGACGGCCAGGGTGGTGCGCCGCTTGATGAACTTCCCATACTTGGGGTGACGGGTGAGGAACTCGATGACCACGCGCCGGGTTTTGTCGGTGCGGGCACGATCGACGACGCCTTCGCGCGTCAGCCGCTTCTTGGGAGCAGTTTTCTCAGCAACAGCGCTGCTCATGCCTGGGCCTGCCTTTCGTTCTGCCGGCGGGTGCGCTCGGTCAGGAGGCGGGCCACATCGCGCCGCGCCTTGGTGAACTGGGACACATCCTCAATCTTTTCGGTCTCGCTCTGGGTCTTGAGATCGAAGAGGTGGCGACGGAGGCGCTTGACCTCAGCGTCGATCTCCTCCATGCTCAACGTATGAACTTCCTTGGCTTTCATTCCGATCACCTTGCCTTCAATCTCTCATTCCCGATTCGAATCACAATCCTGCACTTGATGAACACCGACATCAATCCATATCCGAAGACACATTCCTCACACCGCCAGACGCCGGTGGATCATCCGGGTCTTGACGGGCATTTTCATCGCGACGCGTGAAAGCGCGCTTTTGGCCATGGTTTCAGGCACGCCGGCGATCTCGAAGAGCACGGTGCCGGGCTTGACGCGTGCGGCCCAGTACTCAGTTTCCGCCTTGCCGGTACCCATTCGGGTTTCCAGGGGTTTCTTGGAGATGGGCTTGTCCGGGAACACGCGGATGAAGACCTTACCCTCGCGCTGCAGATAGTGCTGCGCGGCGATACGGCCGGCCTCGAGCTGACGAGCGGAGACCCAGGCCGTCTCGGTGGACTGCAGGCCGAAGTCGCCGAAAGCGACATAGTTGCCTGCGGTCGCATTGCCTTTCATTTTCCCGCGCTGCTGTTTGCGGAACTTGGTTCTCTTGGGCATCAGGGACATAACGTCAATCTCCTGCTCAAAGCACCGGCGTGCGGATCACGCGGCCGACGCGTCTGTTCGTTCATCAACGGCGACCGCGAGCGCGAGCGCGACCGCCAGCGGCAGTGCTCTCGGCTTCATCGGAGGCTTGGTAGAGTCCTTTGTAAACCCAAGTCTTGACGCCGATGGCGCCGTACTTGGTGAATGAAGTTGCAAATCCGTAATCGACATTGGCCTGAAGGGTGTGAAGGGGAATTGAGCCCAGGCCGACGGTCAGACGGCGGCTCATTTCCGCGCCGCCGATACGGCCGGAAACACTGACCTTGACACCCTTGGCGCCGGCGGCGATAGCGGCCTCGGCCCGCATCTTGAGAAGGCGGCGGAAGGAGGAACGCTTCTTGAGCTGCTCGGCAATGCCTTCGGCAATGAGCTGGGCGCTGGTGTCAGGATTCTTGATTTCGACGACCTTGACCTGCACCTTGCGGCCGGTCATGGTCTGAAGGTCGTTCTGGAGTTTCTCGATTTCGGCGCCCTTGGGGCCGATGACGAGGCCTGGGCGGGCGGTCTTGATGATGACCGTGAGTTCCTCGCGGGTGCGCTCGATGTGGATATCAGCGACGGCCGCGTAAGGGGGAGTGCGGTTGAGGCGCTTATCGAGGTACTCGCGAATGCGGAAGTCCTCGATGAGGAGTTCGCCGAAGAGCGCCTTGGGGGCGTACCAGCGACTCCGGTGCGCTTCCGTGATGCCGACCCGCAGACCGAATGGATGAACTTTTTGTCCCATGTGATTGACCGTTCGTTTCTATCAGGCCCGCATGTCAGATGACCTCGGGCCGGGTGTTCAGCGGGCTGGATTACGCGGCCTCCACCGCGACGACGATGTGGCTGGTGCGCTTGAGAATCTGGTGAGCCCGGCCGCGATCTTTGGGCTGGAAGCGCTTGAGCGTGGGGCCGGAGCCGACGTACGACTCAGTGACCTGGAGCGTGGTGACGTCGACTTCGTTATTTTCAGCGGACGCGATGGCGGTCTGGAGGGCCTTCTTGACCGCGACGGCGGCGCGCTTTTTGGAGAACGCGAGAAGATTGAGGGCGGTGTTGACGTCCTTGCCACGGATGAGGTCGGTGACGAGCTTGACCTTGGTGGGGGACATGCGTGCCCACTTGTACGAGCCATCGTACTTGACGATGTCCTGCGGCGCGACGCCCAGCGCGGAGGCAAGGCGGCGGAGGTCATCGGGCTTGGGGCGCGGACGGAAGTCCCCGCGACGCCAGTTGCGTACGGCGGAAGTGGCGTTAAGGCCGGGCCGGTCGATCGCAGCGGCAACCTGCTCTTCGGAGAGGCCGGCGCGACGGATCGCATCAGTGAGTTTCTTGTGGTTGATGATCATGACTGACCTGTGTTCCTGGAACTGGGGCGACCGGGGATCATTCCTCAGCGGGCTTCTCTCCGCCCTCAATGCCTTCCTTGCGGTTGGTGTGCCCGCGGAAGGTGCGGGTATGAGAAAACTCGCCGAGCTTGTGACCGACCATGTCTTCGGTTACGAAGACATCGAGGAAGGCGCGACCGTTGTGCACCTTGAAGGTGTGGCCGACGAACTCGGGAACGATGGTGCAGCGGCGCGACCAGGTCTTGATCGGCTCGCGGCGGTTGGCCTCGTTGAGCCGTGAAACCTTGCGGTACAGGCTTTCCTCGACGAAGGGACCTTTTTTCAGTGATCTTGCCATAACTGTGTCTTTCTCGACCGGCGTGAGATCCGCGGAATGCACCAACTATCAGAGCGTCAACTGGCCGTAGCGCACGCTGCGCCGGCGACGGATAATGCGTTTGTTGGAAAGCGACTTGGGCTTGCGCGTCGGACCGCCCTTGGCGAGCGTGCCGGTGGGGCCAGCCGGCGGACGATTGCCCTTGGACTTGCCTTCACCACCACCCATGGGGTGGTTGTCGTGGCTCTTGGCCATACCGCGCGTCTTGGGGCGACGGCCGAGGTGTCGATTACGGCCGGCCTTGCCAAGCCGAACGTGCTGATGATCTTCATTGCCGACTTCGCCGATGGTGGCACGGCATTCGACGGAGACCTGGCGGATTTCACCGGAGGGGAGCACCAGAGTGGCCCATTTGTCCTCGCGATTCGAGAGCCGAGCGTACATGCCGGCCGACCGGCACATTTGACCGCCGCGACCTGCGGCCAGTTCGATGTTGTGGACCGCCAAGCCGGTGGGAATGAACTTGAGGGGCATGCAGTTGCCGACCTTGGGGTCGATGCGCTGCGAACTGGACATGACGGAATCGCCGTCCGTGAGTCCCTTGGGAGCGATGATGTAGCGGCGGGTGCCGTCGGCGTATTCAACGAGGGCGATGTTGGACGAGCGGTTGGGATCGTATTCGATGCCAACGACCTTGGCGGCGGCATCGTCGGTCCGGCGCTTGAAGTCGATCATGCGGTACTGGCGCTTGGCGCCTCCGCCACGACCGCGCACGGTAATGACGCCGTGACAGTTCCGGCCGCTGATGCGCCGCTTGGGAAGCAAGAGGCTCTTCTCAGGTTCGTGCTTGGTGATTTCTTCCTTGGTGAGCACCGAGGCAAAGCGCCGACCGGCAGAAGTTTTCTTGTAGATGCGAATGCCCATCGCTGCGTTCCTCTTTCGATACACGCTGGCGGGCCTTGCAGCGGCGCCAGCGGCTCATGGTCTCATCAGATAATTTCAATCCGGTCGTCCGGATGGAGTTTCACGATCGCCTTCTTGGTCACTTTGCCTGGGATCACGCCGATGCGTGTGCGTTTCTCTGCAGCCTGACGAACAAGCGTGGCGACAGAGAGGACACGGACTTTGTAGAGTTCCTGAAGGGCGGCGCGGATCTGCGGCTTGGTGGCACGCGGATCGACCTCAAATGCGTAGCGGTTGTTCTCGCTGCCCTGAGTACTTTTTTCGCTGATGAGCGGACGGCGGATGACGGTTGTCGCTTCCATGGATTAGGCGCCTTCCTTTCCGGCCGCATTCTTGGTGTAGTGCTTACACGCGATGAACGCCTCCAGGCTGGCCTTCTCGATGAGGAGGTAGCGGTGGTTGAGCAGTTCAAAGACATTGAGCTGATCCCAGCGAATAGTGGAGACGTTGGGAAGGTTGCGGGCAGAGTATTGCGCATTCACATTGGCCGCGTCGAGTGCAACGAGGCAGGTGCGGTCCACGCCGACGGCCTTCAGAATCGCAGCGAATTCGCCGGTGCCGGGGGCGGAGAAATTCAGGCGATCAACGATCTTGATCTCCTGATCCACGGCCTTGGCGAGCAGGGCGTTGCGGTTAGCCAGTTGACGCATGCGCCTGGGCATGTCCTGACGGAACTCATCGTGCGTCTTGACCTTGGCGAACGCCACACCACCGCCGCGCATGATGTTGGTGCGGATGGTGCCGCGCCGCGCGTTGCCGGTGTGCTTCTGCTTGTAGAGCTTGCGGGTGGAGCCTTCGACGCGACTGCGGTTCCGAGTCCGGGCCGACCCTTGGCGCTCGTTCGCGTGTCTGCGGACGTAGGCCTGCTTGAGGAGGGCCAGACGCACTTCGCCGCCGAGGGATTCCTCGTCCAGCTGAAACACGTCGATCTTCTTGCCCTCGCGGTTATAAACCGGAAGTTCAATCATGATTCACGCACCTTGCAAAACGGCTCCTTGGGTTCAAGGAGCCGGGTTGTTTTCTCGCCTCGCCCTCCGGAACCGCACACAGCGTGTGTTCTCGGCAGGGGTTGACTCGGTGTCAGTCGCGTTCTTGTCGCCGTCAGGCAGTTCCCATTGCGTTCAGATGGAACTCTCCGGGCTTTCCTGACCGGGCGGGAACAAATCCCGTCCCGTGCGTTTCCAGATCACTAGCTCCAATTCTGGAATCACCTGACCACTTGACGACCGCCTGACCGCCAGGCAGTCACATAACTTTGCCTACTCAGACTCTCGCCTGAATCCCCTGAGAAACCACCCCCCATCACTTTGCTGCGGCGGCCTTGTTGGCCTTCTTCTTGCCAAGCCGAATCGCCGAGCGGATATAGATTAGGCCGGTGGCAGGGCCGGGAACAGCACCCTTGAGGTAGATGAGGTTCTTTTCGGGCAAAACTTTAACTACATCAAGGTTGCGCATGGTGACGCGTTCGGCACCCATATGGCCGGGCATCTTCTTGCCCTTGCGCGGCTTGGGGCCACGACCGCGCTCAGTGCCGCCGCCGCCGATGGAGCCCGGGGAGCGGTGCTTACGCTCGGTTCCATGGCTGGCGAACATTCCCTTGAAGTTATGACGAACCATTACGCCCTGGAAACCCTTGCCTTTGGAGGTTCCGATGACGTCAACGTATTTCACATCCTCGAAGTCTTTGACGGTGATCGCCTGCCCGACGGAGTACTCGCCGATCTTGTCGTCATCGACGCGCAGCTCGCGATGAGCGTACTTCGGAGTCAGACCAGCCTTGGCGTCATGACCGATGAGCGGCTGGGTGGAGTTGCGCGGCGAAACGTCTTCAAAGGCGATCTGGATGGCGCCGTAGCCATCAGAGTCCTTGGTCTTGATTTGCGATATCTGGCACGGGCCGGCCTGAATGACGGTGACTGGCATGTTGACGCCCTCGGCGTTGAACATGCGCGTCATGCCGACCTTGCGTCCAATGATGGCTTTCATGGCGATTGTGTCTCCGGGCCGGAGGTGCCGCACTCATGCGGTACGCGGCCGATGCTGAAAATTCGAAACTGACGACTCCGTCAACGACAGCGGCCCATCCACCAAAGGACGAGCCGCGACAGAAACAGGGGAAGAATCAGGCCTTGATTTTAACGAACACACCCGCAGGAACGACGAGGCGGTTGAGCGCTTCAACGGTGCGGGCGTTGGGATCGACGATGTCGATGATCCGCTTATGGGTACGGATCTCGAACTGCTCGCGAGACTTCTTGTCGATGTGCGGACCACGGAGCACGGTGTAACGCTCGATGCGAGTCGGCAGGGGAATAGGGCCGGAGACCCCGGCGCCGGTGCGCTTGGCGTGATCGACGATTTCACGCGCCGAGACATCCAGAGCCTGGTGGTCGTAGGCTTCCATACGAATTCGAATTTTGGCTCCGCCCATGGCGCGTCAAGACCTCATACAAAAGGGAAACGGGAAAGTCCAATTCAGTTTTTGCGGGACCGACCTGAACGACCAACTGGCCATTCCCACCGGATCGCGGCAAAGCGACGAGTATACGGCGCACGCCCGATTGGTCAATCCAGAGCCCACCGCCTCCCAAATGACCCCCGAGGATCAACCCTATCCTTGCCGCATGCCCGACTTCGGATCCTGGAGTCTGCTCAAGCGACAGCGGTTTGTCGCGGCGATGGCCGCGGTGATGCTGGGGCTCAGCCTGCTACTGGCCCTCTGGTACAGCATGTAACCGGTGGCGGACCTGCGGGAGCCGCTGCGGGCCGACTGTTGTTGTGCCTGAGGTGTGCGGCCGGTCGATATGAGCGGCTGGAGCGCTGCGGGCACACGCTGAAAAAGCGGTCGGCATGCTCGCTCCAAGGCGCAAGCGCAGGCCGCAATGAGACCTTGAGCAGCGACGTAAAGAGGAATCACCCCATGTTGCGTCAATCGTTCCTTGCAAGTCTTCCCCTCATTTTCGCATGCGGGGGAAACCTCTATGCGCAGGATACTGCCGCTTCGCCACCCGCAACAAAGACGGAGTCAGCCACGCCACCAAAGGACAAGGACTGGGAGGCGATCGGTCTGAGCCTGCGCGCGGTGACGATCGACAGCATCGGCATGTCGCTCCATCTGCCTCTGGATTGCGATGTCAAGGTTGAACCGCTCTCGGATCGCAGACTGATGGCGGAACCCAAGGACAAGTCCTGGAAGATGTCCATTGACATTCAGCGCGCACGCGATGATGAGGCGACGGCTGAGTCGCTGGCGCGCGGGTACGGCGTGAAAGCTGCGACAAACACGAAGACGCTCAAACAGAACCCGCCGGTGCCGATGACGATCAACGGGAACGCGGCATCGCAAATCGTGTTGCAGATTCCGAACGCGAAGGACCGTGCCGACACTTGGATGCACACGGTGTTCAATCCCGCCCCGCGTGTGTTCGTGGTGTTCTCACTCGAATGCACGTCACAAGGGACAGACGAACCGGTGCGGCTGTATCGCGCAGCGCTCGAATCAGTCTCGTTCCTGGAGCCGGCCAAGATCGCCGCCGACCGCGCGTTGGCTGAGACCGCGGCGGAAGCGACGTTTGCAGCGCTAAGCGAATCGGCGATTCGGGGCATGCTGGTTGAAGACCGGTGGTACCGTGTGTATTCGATCGAAAAAGACGGGAAGGAACGACAATTGGCCTATTACCGGGTGCGCGAGTCGATGGGACCGCGCGGCGAAGTGAACCCGGACCGCAGTCCGGCGGAATATGACCCGGCGGAACGAGACGAGGGGGTCACAGTCCGCCTCGATGCGCGATATTTGCAGGCGGCAGGGTCGGTGTACGACGTGCAGAGCATCTCGTGGTCGTCATTTGACCGCACACAGGAGACGTGGTCGGTGCGGTCCGCGATGAACCTGAAGCTGGAAAGCGGTGCGTTCGCGGCGCCACAGGTCTCGAGCCTGACGGGCAACACCATCGGCGACCTCATCGACCTGGTCATCAGCGACCCCGGGGCAACGCCAAAGCGGCTCACCATGAAGAAGCCGGAAAAGGCATACTTGCCGCAGGCATTCCGTTCGTTCATGTATCGGGCGTTCAAGCCGTACGACGCGGCCGCGTATGGGATGCTCACATTTGAACCGAGCGTGGGAAAGATCACCTACCGCGTGGAAACAATTGCACCGGCGACGGAGAAGGATGCAACGGCGGACGCGGCGGACGCGAAATGGGTGGTGCGGTCACGGCTCACCGCCGACAGCCCCGAAAACACGTTGCTGCTGGACGTAGCGGGAAACATCCTGAAGATCACCAAGCCGAATGGAGAGGTCACCGTCGCGTCATCGCTGCAGGAAATCAAACGGATCTGGAGCGAGCAAAACCTTCCGACTGGATCGTTGCGCTAAACGGACCGATCAAGGGACACGTCATTCAACGCGCGCGGTATTGCTCACCGCACACGTGGCGATGTCGAGCAACTGGAGATATCCGCCACACGCCGCTGCAGGCGCATTGGCGGACAAGCTGCGGGCTCCGTCCCGATCTGATGCACCCTGAAAGGCGACCTGCAACCCGCCGGTTCCCAACCCAAGCACCACGCCCGCACAGGGATTGCCGGAGGGAACAACAAACGCACCCTCACTGAAAGCAAAGAGCAAGGCAGCCGGGCCGTTGGGGGTTGCTCCTGACCACTCGACGAGAATCGGGCCGCCAGCGGGGCAGGCAGCATCCCCAGTCAGGACCGGCGCGCAGGGGGCGTCGACATCGAAGATGACCGCGCTGCCTGAGTAAGGCCCTGCACCGTCCGTGCCATACGCGCCAACAAGCAGGTCGTCCCCATTGAGCGCAACTGCGCACCCAAAGTCATCAAATGGGGCGGCACGCGCGGACTCGAGGGTCGCTGTGCAACGCCACCCGGTCGCGTCCTTCTCAAAGAAATAGACCTTCCCTGAATCGACCCCCGCGCCGTCCGCAAACACCGCACTGACCGCCGCGCGGTCGCCATCCATGGATACATCTTCGCCGAAGTTGTCGAAGGCAGCGCCATCCGGCGCTGTGAGTTTTGCCGCCAGCGTCCACGTCGCGCCGTCCCACTCATAGATGTACGCAGAACCTGAATTCTCACCCAAGTCGTCATCCCCGATCGCGCCGATGATGATGCGATCACCGCGAACATCGACGGACCTTCCGAAGTCGTCACCCTCGACACCATCGGGGGCATCGAGGCGATGCGTCTGAATCCAACGTGCCCCGTCCAATGCAAAGACGTAGGCGCAGCCGGAGTTGCTTCCCTTGTCATCCTCGAGCCACGCTCCCACGAGAGCGCGCATCCCGTCAAGAGCGGCCGCGTGCCCGAAGTAATCGAAAGCCTGGCCGTCGGCCGGCAGGAGCTTGGCTTCCTGCTGCCAAGTCGCTCCGTCATATGTGAAGACGTAGGCACACCCCGAATTGACTCCGCGATCGTCGTTGGCCTCAGCGCCGACGATGACACGGTTGTCGGAAACATCGACCGCCCACCCAAACAGGTCGTACGCAAAGCCATCCCTGGGGAGAAGTTTCGCCTCCTGACGCCAAGCTGATCCATCGAATCGGAACACGTATGCAGACCCCGAACCCGCCCCCTGATCGTCGTCGAGCCAGGCGCTCACCGCGATGAGGTCCCCATCAACCGCGACGGTGCGGCCGAACTCGCTCTCCGGCGTCGGGTCCTCAGGCAGAAGTTTGGCAGTTTGGCTCCAAGCTGCCACATTGCGCTGGAACACGTACAGAGCGCCGGAATAGGGACCGGACGTGCCATCTCCGCTTGCGCCGATGGCGGCGAAATCCCCATCAATGGAAACGCTGTACCCGAACTCCTGTCCGGCCGAAGCATCGGCGGCGACGAACTGCCCCACCTCGCGCACGCACTGGGCGTGGGCAGAGGCCGAAACCAAAGCCACTCCGGCAACCGCACAGCACACAGGAAGGCTTGCGCTCGTCTGGCTCACGCGGGCTCCTCTGGCATCGAGAATAGGCACCAGTGCCGGCGTGTTCGTTAGCGATTCTCTCCGCGCCACAACACGAAACCCTCGATCGCCTGGTACTCGGGCAAACCAAGCCTGTCATAGGCCTCGGCGGTCTTTCGATTCCGGTCCTCGGCTCGCTGCCAGAACTCGCGTGGGTCATTTGGGCCGGGAAACAGAGCTTTGTCCTTCTGGGATTGATGTTTGAAGATGGCTGTGCGCTTCCGATCAACCTCGGAAGGACTGAGCGGAACGGCCATGTCAATGTCGTTTGGCTCCCACTCCTGCCATGCCCCGCGGTATAGCCACACCTCACACTCGTTCATCCAAGTCTGGCGCGCTCGAACCTGCGCAACGGAGCGCAGTATGGCGGAAAGACAGACGCGGTGAGTTCCGTGCGGATCAGACAGATCGCCCGCGGCATAGATCAGGTGCGGCCTGACCTGCTCGATGAGGCTGCTGACGATGGCGATATCCGCATCAGACAAGGGCTTCTTGCGAACCTTTCCGGTCTCGTAGAAGGGGAGATCTAAGAAATGGATGCATTCAGCGTTGACGCCCGCCTCCCTCGCCCCAGCGCGGGCTTCGGTACGGCGAATGAGCGTCTTAATGCGCTGCAGTTCGGGAGTGTCAATCTCCCCCGGCTTCTTGGCGCGTACGAACGCTTGGATCTTCGATTCGATGTCGCGAACCTGGGCCGCGCTGAACAGGTCAAATCCGCGCGCAAACTCGGTCACAAAGTCGGCGTGGCGGATCGCTTCCTCGTCCCAGACCGCGATGTTGCCGGACGTCTGATATGCGACATGCACTTCATGCCCCTGATCACAGAGACGAATGAGGGTTCCTCCCATCGAAATCACGTCATCATCAGGATGAGGACTGAAGACAATAATTCGCTTGGGGAAGACATCCGGCCCGTTCTCGGGATCCGCTCCCTTGCCGGCGACAAACCTAGGCCGGCCCGGTTTCCCGCCGGGCCAGCCCACAATGGTCCGTTGCAACGCTCGAAAGACCTCGATGTTGATGTTGTAGGCACCGCCGCGAGCGGCCAGCAGTTCCTGGAGACCATGCTCGTTGTAGTCCTCATCGGTGAGTTTCAGCACAGGCTTGGAGACAAGGCCGCTGAGCCAGACGACGGCCTTGCGGGTGAGGGCAGCATCCCACGATCGACCGTGCTGGGCTACCGGTCCGAGCAGCCACGGGGTCTTGTAGCGAGTCAGTTCTGCCGCAGCAGCGGTGTCAAGTACAAACTGCGCATCCGGATGTTGCTGGAGAAAACTCGCGGCGACACTGGCCGTCACGTCGCCTTCAACAGCGCGACGCACGATCGGAGCCTTGTGCTCGCCAAAGGCCATGAGCACAACGCGCCGGGCAGCGAGAATTGTCCCCACACCCATGGTCACCGCCTGGCGCGGCACATTCTTCTCGCCGAAGAAATCGCCTGCGGCGTCCATGCGCGTCACGCGGTCCAGCGTGATGACGCGAGTGCGGCTCTCGCGTGAACTGCCGGGTTCGTTGAATCCGACATGACCGGTTCGGCCAATGCCCAGCAACTGCAAGTCAATGCCGCCGGCGCGGGCGATCGCATCCTCATAGGCGCGGCATGCCGCCTCGAGTCCGTCCCGCGCGACTGCGCCATCGGGAACGTGAACCCGGGCAGGGTCAATGTCGACGTGATCAAACAGATGATCGCGCATGAACCGCCGATATGACTGCAATTCCTCCGGTTGCATCGGCCAATACTCATCGAGATTGAACGTGACCACGTTTCGGAATGAGAGCCCCTCCTCACGATGCAGGCGCACGAGCTCGTCGTACACGCCCACCGGCGTCGAACCTGTAGCGAGCCCAAGCACAGCCGGCGCGCCTGCGGCATTCCTCTGCCGAATAAGCGCGGCGATCTGGCCGGCAACCCACGCGCTGGCCTCCGCGCTGGAGGCGTGAACACGCACCGGAATTCTTTCCGTCCCCCCGCTCTCCGTTTGCATCAGTGAACTCATGCCGAATGATTGCAACCTGATTGCCAAGTGCGACCGAGACGCCCTGCTGTCGGAGAAGATCATTTCGGTGCGTGCCGGGGGATCTCGCACGGGCCGCCCACTTGCTCACCCGAAGTCGAACCTACAGAGCGCGATGCATGACGAGAAGATCGCTGTATCCACCCGACTTGAGGCGAAATGCAGCCGGCACACGCCCGATGATCGTGAACCCGAGTCCTGTCCACAACCGCACCGCGGGCTCGTTTGTGGCAACAACAGCGTTGAACTGCATGGCTGAGAATCCCGCCTGACGAGCCTCGGCCAGAGAGTGCGTGCCGAGCATGCGGCCGACACCTGCCCCGCGCGCGGCGGGATCGACAAGGTACGCGGCGTTGGCGACATGGCTCCCACGTCCCGGCTGATTCGGTCGAAACACGTACGCGCCGACGACCTGGCCGCCGCCGTCGACTGCGACGAACGCGTGGCTCCAGGAAGCGACCCAGCCGAGTATTCCCGCATCGTCAAACGGAGTCTCGTACACGAACGCCTCGCCACCGTCGACGATGCTGTTCATCATCGCACTGACCGCGCCCGCATCGGACCGGTGAAACGCACGGATCGTCGCCATGCGAAAGCATACCAGACCGTTCAGGCTGTGGGACTCGTCGTGCGCTGGGCGCGCTTCGCGGCAAGGGAATCGATCCCACCCAGCCATGAGGGCGGGCCGGCGCCGCAGCAGGGTTCTGAGCGTGCCGCGATCCGCGTGAGGGCAGACATTCCAGGCGCGGGAGCGCAGAAAGCGCCGGATATCGCATGACGATGACTCGAGAACCAGTCAAATGCCCGCCTGACAAATGGCTTGCAGGACGGGTCGGCAAGCAGGAACGACCATCCGCGATACTCGCGCAGCGCCCACAGGCAAATGAGCCAGGCATCCGCACCGCGATACATCGCGCCTTCATCGCTGATGACGAGCAGTTCATCAGGTTCGGCGGGCAAACTCAAGGTGGGAAACCGCGTCGCCACGATCCCGGGGTCTGCCGGAAGGAAGTCGAGGCGAACATAGGCAGGCTGCCGGGAAAGCCAGTGGCTGCAGCGGACGCAGAAATCACATCGGGCATCAAAGAGGACGGCAAGAGTGCGCATGATCTCGACCTTTCGCGGATGAGACTCGGACGGAGCGGCACCACGGATCACGACGCGATCGGCGCAGCAGCAGGCAGGAATAAAGAGGGCTCAACCGGCGGCGGCTGATGGGTCAGGAG
Organism: Phycisphaerales bacterium; assembly: GCA_044229655.1. GTDB lineage: Bacteria > Planctomycetota > Phycisphaerae > Phycisphaerales > UBA5793 > JBGASM01. Next base: position 42,574 of record JBGASM010000009.1, read on the forward strand.
CGCGCGACGCCGCATGCGGGAGAAAATGAAGAGGTTGAAGAAGTGCATGACTCCGAGGACGACCAGAACAAGGCCGATCTTGAAGGAGAGGAACTCCACCGCATCCTGAAGGCTGGACGGCTTGCTTCCGTATTCGAGTGCGAGTGTGACGTAACCGATGTTGATCAGGTAGAAACCCACCACGAGAAGGTGATTGACCGCGTCGGCCAAGGCTTCATTGCCAGCGAAACTCTCTACCAGGAAAAGGCGCCCGTGCCGATGGAGCGTGCGCGCCACCCACCATGTCAGCACAATGCTGATGGGGAGATAGGCGATGTAGGTCCAAACGGTGTAGTTGAGGTCGACGGCGAGAGCGGGCAAAGATGACTGGGCAAGCGCAAACATGATGTGATCCTTTCGTGTTAGAGCCTGTTATATCAGACATTTCTGTTCATACAGAATCTTTTGAGCCGAAAGCGACTAGCCGCTGGGCCGTGTTGAATCAACGTGAGCGGGAACCGGGAAGCAAGGACCGCACGCGGTCGCCGAGCTTCATGACTTTGATGAGCGCATCCTGGGGGAGGCGGCGAAGCTGCTCGTACCACCCCGTGGTTGTCTGGAAGAAGTCGAGCATGGCGGACAGCCGCGACTGCAGCAAAGGGTCCGGCTGCTTCTCGCGCTTCAGGTCTGCCATGCACTCGTGAAGCATGCGGATGGTCGGGTCGACCTCGCGCTTCTTGCGTTCATCGAGCACGTGCAGGAACATCTGCCAGACATCGGACTGAGTTTCGAAGTGGTCGCGCCGGTCGCCCATGACGTGCACAAGGCGAACCAGATCCCAGCCCTGAAGTTCGCGCAGGCTCGTCGATACGTTGGAACGAGCCACAGACAGAAGCGAGGCGATTTCTTCAGCCGGAAGCGGGCGCGGCGAGAGGTACAGCAAGGCGTGAATCTGGGCGACCGTTCGGTTGATTCCCCAGCGGGTCCCCATCTCCCCCCAGTGCAGGACATACTTACGTGCAACCGGTGACAAGGCATCCACGGCTCATTCTCCTATTTCTGTCTTGACAGAATATATCGACATTTCAGCACATGTCAAGGAGAGTAATCCAGAATAAATGCAAAACCTGGCTGCCGGCATTCGCTCGGCCGGTTATGGGCCGCCGCGCGAGGCCATAAACCAGTCCACTGCAGCGTGAATGGTGTCCACCCAACCCTGGCGGTCACCGTTGACCATGAATCCGTGGTCAGCGCCGTCCACACGCCGGTAGGTCACTCTTCGCCCGCGCGCGACGAGCTCGGCGTACATCACATCCGTCGCTGTGGGTGAAACAGCCGTGTCTGCCGCCCCTTGCGCGAGAAACACATTGGCCTTGCTGCTCAGAATCGCATCGACGGCTGAGGTCTGCAGAAACGAGGTCCAGCGGCGATATGGGTGACCCAGAAAGAACTTGTCCGTCGACTGAGGATCGGCGAGAACCTTGTTCCATTCGGCAACCATCCAATCCACGCGCTCCTGAGCCGTAGCTCCCGGCACTCCCATCGTTCCTTCGCGAGCCAGCTCGAGCAGGTCAAAGAGTTGCGTCGGCCCTCCGCCGGCCAAAGCCGCCACATGGGTGACGGATGGGTTCTTCGCTGCCAGATGGCTGACAACCTGTGCGCCCTCAGAATGTCCCAACGCCAGGACGTAACTCGCGTCGACGCCGTCGATCTTGGAAGCCGCAAGAATCGACGCATTCAGTGCTTCCACCCAGCGATCGAGCGTGTGCTCCGCACGAAACTCGGGTGAGCCCTCTTCCGCTCCTCCGGGACGCTGCGGCTGAACCAGGAAGGCCACGCCTGGCTTCTCGACGACGAGTATGCGTGCCTTCGCGCGATAATCGCGCAGGACAACCGCCTCCGGCCCACCCGAGCCGATGCGCTTGCCATTGGGTGTGTCAACCTCGAGGAAGACAGACTGCGAGCCGGAACCCTGAACACTCACGATCAGCGGCAAAGAGGCGCCGGCGGGGGCGTCCGCAGGCGGTTTGGAAAGGTAAAACGTGATCTCGCGGTCGAACTGATCCGTTGTGTGGTACCGCGTATAAGGGAAACTCTCGATGACCTCTGAGTCGGCTTGGGGTTCATAGCGAGTACGGGCGGTTGCAGCCGGGAGGGTGGTCTCCTGGGCGCGGGCCGGGACCACCAACAGAACAGCGACGATCAGGATTGCTCGGATCATGGCAGGCAATGATGCAAACGCGCCTGCCGTCCGTCAAGATGTGGCCGACGGAGGCGCTCGGCGTGCCCCAATCAATCCCCCCCACTCTTCTCAGATGCAAGGAGGATCAGTGAGCCCTCACGGAATCCGGGCAAGATCTGCCAACTGATCCTCGTTGAAGTAGGGAATGTTGTCGCTGAAGCGTGAGTTGACGGATTGAATGATGAAGTTTGCCGTCAACGCGTTTCCAACCGCGGTCGGGTGGATGACGTCCGCAAAGATCCCGTCATACCTGCCGTAGACCGGCGTCGTCTGAAGTTGGACGCCGCGAAGAACCGGCGGGTTCTCTATGACAGCCGGCATCTGGGAATAGGTGTCAAAAACCACAAACTGCCGATAGCGCGTCAGTCCGCGCAGGAGCACATTCACGCGCTCGGTGTGTGCGCGGATGTTGGCGATCTGCTGGGTGTTGTATAGGCCGAAATTCTCCGGGCAATACGTCACATCGGGAATGGTCCAGATGATCCACTGCGCGGTGCGGTTGGACAGCGCCAACGAGCGCACTGAATCCCGGATGTTGGCGATGCAGTTGTTGATGATGGCATCGACATTGGGGTCCGAGCCGGGAGGATTGTTTGCAAGGACGTCAATGTTGTTGAGGATGTCATTGCCGCCGATCTCGAATCCGAAGATCGTGGGACGGTCCTGGGTCCCCAGCGTCCGGGCAATGTTGTACAGCGAGATCTGAAAGGCGATGTCGCCGGATTCAGAGCCGGCAATCGCGTAGGAATTGAGCTCGTCGCCGCTCGACGACCCCTTTTCAAACACACATTGGTTCGGATCGGACCCGTACATGTCCTGTGGATTGCCGTAGACAAGTCCGAGGATGTCGTTATGCGTCAGACTGTCGCCGAAGGTCACCATGTCCCTGAAGTTGGCCTGAGCGAGCGCCGTTGCCGCTGCACAGGCGCCGCACAACACCGCCAGGCTGAGAATTCGAAAGTGATGACGCATGCTGTCTCCCAGGAAGAGTGAAATGATCAATTCAAAGTGTATTGCGGGACAATCGGGAAATTGCGGGACTCCAGCCGACACCGCCTTAATCTTTGACGAACTGGAATGGAGCGCCCGGGTTATCGGCGCTTCGGAGCAGCAACCGGCATTCTGGACCGCAATGTGAGCCAATCTTTGGAATCCATCCTGAGCGAATTACGCCGGCGTGCGGATCTGTGCCTCACGGCGGATCAACCTGTCATCCGCAGGCGGATTGAATCGTTGCGCGCTCGCGCGGCGCGCGGCGAGCCGGTGGACCGCATGCAGGCGCAGGTCGAGGCGTCCATTCAACGCTCGGAGGAGATCCGTCACGACCGGCGGGTGGCCATTCCGGCCCTGATGTACCCGGATGAACTGCCGGTCACGCAGAGTCGGCGTGAGATTCTGGAAGCGCTCGCTGCCAACCAGGTGATCGTGGTGTGCGGCGAGACCGGGTCAGGCAAAACCACGCAGCTGCCAAAGATGTGTCTTGAGCTCGGGCGCGGGATTGCGGGCGTCATCGGACATACCCAGCCCAGGCGTATCGCCGCGCGGGCGGTGGCCGCGCGGTTGCGCGAGGAGATTGAGGGGCGCCGTGATGAACAGACTGAGGGCGCACGCGCATCCATCGTGGGATACAAAGTCCGCTTCACCGACCACACGAGCGCGCGCACGAGCGTGAAGGTCATGACAGACGGAATCCTGCTCGCCGAGACGCAGGGCGATCGGCTGCTCGCGCAATACGACACCCTCATCATCGACGAGGCGCACGAGCGCAGCCTCAACATTGACTTTCTGCTTGGGTACCTGCGCAACATCCTGCCCCGCCGCCCCGACCTGAAGGTCGTCATCACGTCGGCAACCATCGACCCGCAGCGATTCAGCGCGCATTTCCATGGGGCGCCGATCATCGAAGTATCCGGCAGGGTTTATCCCGTCGAGGTGCGCTATAGGCCGGCAAGCGAGGTGGAGACGGAAATCGAGGAGGATGCCCAGATCGTCGCGTTGATTGGTGCGGTGGATGAACTGACCAGGGACGGAGAGGGCGACATTCTCGTGTTCCTGTCAGGGGAACGGGACATTCGCGAGGCGGCCGAAGCGCTTCGCAAACACCATTTGCCCGGGACATGTGAGGTGTTGCCCCTGTATGGGAGACTTTCCACGGCGGACCAGGCCCGCGTATTCGAGCCGCATCGGGGTCGGCGAATCGTGCTGGCCACCAACGTCGCGGAAACATCGCTCACTGTGCCCGGCATTCGGGCGGTGATTGACACGGGATACGCACGCATCAGCCGGTACAACCCCAGGACCAAGGTCAACCGGCTTCCGATCGAACCGATCTCGCGAGCCTCCGCTGACCAGCGAAAGGGCCGCTGCGGCCGCCTAGGGCCGGGCATCTGCATCCGGCTGTACAGCGAAGACGATTACCGCAGTCGGCCCGAGTTCACTGAGCCGGAAATCCTGCGTTCGAATCTCGCGTCAGTGATTCTGCAGATGAAGGCCGTGGGGTTGGGCGACCTGACGGTCTTTCCGTTCATCGACACCCCCGAACTGCGGCATATTCGCGACGGGCAGGACACGCTCCTTGAGCTGGGAGCAACCGACAGCGAGGGCCGACTCACCGAGATCGGAAGGACGCTGGCGCGCCTGCCTGCCGATCCGCGCATTGGGCGCATGGTGCTGGCCGCACAGGCCGAGCAATGCGTCGCCGAGGTCCTGATCATCGCATCCGCGCTGTCGGTGCAGGACCCCCGGGAACGCCCTCTCGAGAAAGCAGAGATAGCAGACGCGGCCCACGCTCGTTTTCGAGACCCATCATCCGACTTTCTCTTTTATCTCAACCTGTGGGACTTCGCGGCCAACTGCCGGAAGCATCTCACTCGCTCCAAGCAGCGAAAATCCTATGTCGAGCACTTCCTTTCACCCGTGCGCATGCGCGAGTGGGAGGAGGTGCACCAGCAGTTGCACACACTGCTGGCCGACATGGGCATCGCGGTTGAAGCCCGTGATGTTGAAAATGTCGCTCACGAGACCCTGCTTCACCCAGGCAGTGCGGCGCCGCCGGACTCGGAGCCCAAGCGCATCACGCCGCAGAACATCAGGCAGGGCGTCGAGACGCTCAAGCGACACCCCAGGTTCGACCCGATCCATCGCGCCCTATTGGCCGGTTTGCTGTCGAATGTCGGGCGCAAGACCGCCGACTTTGAGTACACGGGCGCACAGGGAACGAAGTTCTCAATCTTTCCCGGCTCGGCGCTCTTTCGAACCACGCCGAAATGGGTGATGGCGGGCGAAATCGTTCGGACGACGCGCATGTATGCACGCACGGTCGCGCCAATCAAGCCGGAATGGGTGGAGCGGCTGGGCAATCACCTGATCGTGCGTCAGCATGCGGATCCGCGGTGGGACCCTCAGTTCTCCCAAGCCATGGCCGCCGAGGCCGGCGCCTTGCGCTCGTTGGAGCTTTACGCCAATCGGCGGGTGCCCTACGGGCCTGTAAACCCCAAGGCCGCGCGCGAGATGTTCATTGAGCATGCTCTGGTCAACGGCGAATATAAGAGCAACGCACCGCATGTGCGCAACAATCGCGCGCTGATCGCAGAATCTGAGCGGCTGGCAGCCAAGGCTCGCAATCGGCAGATGCTGCCGGACCGCAAGGCGATCTTCGAGTTCTTTGATGTGCGGATTCCGCAGGGAATCTACAACGCAGCCCTGTTCGAACGCTGGCGCAAGAAGGCGGAAGAGTCGCACCCCACGCTCTTGTTCATGCGGCGCGAGGACCTCATTCGACTTGAACCGCCCGCCGATCTGCACCGAAAGTTCCCTGATCATGCGGACTTTCACGGCTCAAAACTCCCGCTGGATTACAAGTTTGACCCGGGCGCTCCGGATGACGGCGTCACCCTGACCGTGCCAATCGAGCTGCTCAACCTTCTCAAGCCGGAAGAGACGCCATGGCTGGTTCCCGGGTTGTGGAATGACCTGCTCACTGCGCTGATTCGCGAACTGCCCTCCGAGTGGCGGCGGCGCTTCATCCCCGCGCCGGAGTTCGCGGCCAGGATCTGTGCCGCCTTCGGGAAACCCGAATTCAAGGAGCGCGGATCCTTCGTTGATGCGGTCGCGCGCCAGTTGGGACAACTGACAGGACTCACGGTTCCGCCGGAAGTGATCTCCTTGACTGACGTGCCTGCGCCGGCCCGCATTCATTTCAAGATCATCGATGAAAAAGGCCGCATACTCGCTTCGGGGCGAGACTTGGCCCACATCAAGGCGACGCTCGCCTCGTTGCTGTCACAGCAATTCAGCCGCTTTGCGCGCGGGGAGTTTGATCGCGACGGCGTCACCGGCTGGACCTTTGGCGACTTGCCGGAGGTTTTCGAGTCGCAGCGGGGAGGCGCCGCGATGGTGGGTCACCCCACCATTGTCGATCGCGGACGCAACGTGTCTGTGTGCCTCGTGGAGAGCGCCGCCAAGGCGGAAACGCTGGCCCGCGCGGGCCTGCGGAGACTCTTTGTGATCCAGGCTCGGGACGAGATTCTGCATCTCCTGCGACACGTGCCCGGCTTTGACCGGCTCGCCGTGGCATACGCGACCATCGGAGCGCCGCGCAATCTCAAGGAGGATCTCGTGCTGGCCATCGCTGATCGCGCGTTCTTTGAAGACTTCGACGCAGCGCGCGAGCAGGTTCGGGGGGAGCGAAATGTCGCCCACATCCCGGTTCGCTCTGCGCCGGAGTTTGATGCGGCGGTCACCCGCGCGTGGTCGCGCCTCCAGCGTGCCTGTGCTGATCTCTGCGAACTCGTCGAGGGCGTGCTCAGCGCATACCAGAGCCTGATACTTGAACTGCAGCGCCCGCACCCCAAAGTCTGGGAAGGAGCAGTGGAGGACATTCGGAACCATCTTGGCTTCCTGCTGCCGGCAGGCTTCCTCCTCGATACGCCGCGTCCCTGGCTCGATCAGTTCCCGCGTTACCTCGCCGCATTGCAACTGCGCCTGGCGAAGTTGACGAACGCCAACATCGCCAAGGACATGCAGAAGGCCGCCGAGGCGAATCAGTACTGGGAGCGCTATCGAGCGCGACGACTGGCCGACCTTCTGCCCGTGGGCACCGGCGTAAAAAGCGGACCGCGCAATGACGAGATGATGACGATTTTGGCCAGTGCGTCCGACGATCCGGAACTCGCCCGCTTTCGGTGGATGGTTGAGGAATTCCGCGTCTCACTGTTCGCCCAGGAACTGCGCACGATTGTCCCCGTATCCGCGAAACGCCTGGACGAACAATGGGCGCGGGTGCGCACCTGATCCAGATTCACTCTCGTGATCCGTGGCGCCATCGGTCCAGCAGGACCGCCGCGAGGATGATCGCGCCCGTCAGGATTTCCTGGATCCAGTTCTCCATACCCAGTGCGGTGCACCCGCGATCGATGACGGTCATCAACAACGCGCCGATCAGCGTTCCCGCGACCGATCCCTGTCCGCCCGACAGCGATGCGCCGCCGATGACCACCGCCGCGATGATGCGCAGCTCATACCCCTGCGCCGTCGTCGGATCTCCCATAGTGAGAAAGGAGAACTGAAACACGCCCGCAAGCCCCGCGCACGCAACCCCGATCACGTACACCATCCAGCGCACGCGCTCCACCGGCACACCGCACAGTCGCGCCGTGAGTTCGTTTGAGCCCACCGCCACGACGTGGCGTCCAAACACCGTATAACGAAGCAGTGCCCATGCCAGGACGGCCAGGGCAAGCATGACCCAGACACCCGGCGGCAGGAGAGCATTCCACCACTCCGATCCGGATTGCATCAGCCGAAGGAGCCAGGTCGGTTCCGCGTAGACCGGCTGATTGTCGCCCAATCCCTTGGCAATACCCCGTAGCGCTCCCCACATACCCAAAGTCACAATGAAGGGCGAAAGGGCAAGGCGTGGCAATACGCGGGGAAGCAACGCGGAGAGGACGAGCGTCACGACTGCGCCGAGACCGGCTCCCGCCCCCCAACCCCAACGCGCCTGGCACACTGCCGCCGTGATCAGTCCGACTGAAATCGCCACTCCCAGCCCGAGGCGGCCGACCACCAGCATTCCGATGAATCCGCCGCTGCACGCGCCGGTCAGAACACCGATCATGAGCGCCGATGCGGGGGGAAGGCCTTCCCGAAGGGCTAAGGCGGTCAGCATCGTCGAGAGGGCGATGGTCGATCCGACCGAAAGGTCAATGCCTCCCGCAATGATGATGAGCGTCGCCCCGATCGCCGCTGTGCCCACCACCGCGGTCTGCATGAGCATGAGGCGCTGATTCTCCCACGCCACAAAACGCTCGCCGGTGAGCGCGGCAAAAAGCGTCCAAACCAACACCAGGCCCATGACCGGGCCGAGGGCCGAAATCCATCGCCTCCAGTCTGTGGACCTAGTCACAGGAGTCACGCCGCAGCCTCCGCTCCGCCTGCCGCGGTCGGCACTGCGTCACACATCAGCGCTTGCTCCGTGGTCGTCCGCGCATCATGGAACGCGGTGATCCGCCCACGATTCATGACCGCAATGCGGTCGCAGATGCCCAGCAACTCCGGCAGATAGCTGCTCACGATCAGAACTGCTGCGGGCTCGCGCCCGGGGGTCAGATCACCGCACGCGAGCCGATCAATGATCCCGTAGATTTCCGCCTTGGAGCCGACATCGATCCCGCGTGTCGGTTCATCGAGCAGCAGAACGTCCGTGCCCGCGTGAAGTAATCGCGCCAGGGCCGCCTTCTGCTGGTTTCCGCCTGAGAGGCTGCTGATGTGCTGTGCCGCTGATGTGCACTTGATGCCTAGGAGCTGGACCAGACCCTCTGCCTGATTCCGAAGTGTCGCCGGCGACAGATAGAACGAAGACGACGCCCGCGAAATGCCTGCGAGCGTGATGTTGAACTCGATTGAATGATCGAGAGCGAGCCCTTCGCGTTTCCGATCCTCACTGACAAACCCGACGCCCCGGTCCCAGCGTTGGGCTGGGGTGGCCGCTCCCGAAAATGCGCCGCAGGTGATCACACCCGAACGCACTGGTGCCAGCCCGAAGATGCAGCGCAAGAGCTCGGTGCGTCCGGACCCGACAAGTCCCGCGATGCCGAGCACTTCTCCCCTATGCAGACTGAGCGTGGCCAATCTGGGAAGCACAGGACCCGAGATTCCCGACAGTTCCAGAAGCGCTGCGCCCCGCTTCCGCGCACGCCGAGGATACAGATCAGCGACCGACCGGCCGACCATGTGCGCCACGATACCGGCATCGTCCAGTGTGTCTGTGGGCGCGGATGCGACAACCGCGCCGTCGCGCAGAACCGTGACGCGATCCGAGATCGCCCGCACCTCATCGAGAAAGTGCGAGATGTAGATGATTGCAAGTCCGTCGCTGCGCAGTGAGCGCAGCAGGTCAAACAGACGGTCCGCGTCCGCTCGTCCCAGGCTGCTGGTCGGCTCATCGAGAACCAGGACCCGGCACCCGAGGGCCACCGCGCGGGCGATCTCCACGATCTGCTGCTGAGCCGTTGAGAGGTCGCCCACAGACAGGTCGGGCCGCAGCCCGGAATATCCGAGTCGAGCCAACGCCGCGCCAGCCAGGCGATCACGCGTCCGTCTGTCGACGATGCCGAATTTCGACGGCTCTGCGCCAAGAAAAATATTCTCCGCAACTGTGAGATGCGGCGCCAGGGCCATCTCCTGGTACACCATGACAACTCCGGCATGCCGACCATCGACCGGGCTCGCTGGCGCATAAGCGCTCCCGTCAAAGAGCATGGTTCCGCTGTCCGGCTTGTCGGCACCGGAAAGAATCCTCATAAGCGTGCTTTTGCCGGCCCCATTTTCGCCGACAATTGCATGGATCTCCCCCGCATAGACCTGCAGCGACACATCCGACAGCGCCTGCGTCGAGCCGAATCGGCGCGAGATTCCCGCCAGACGCATTCGCGCCGTCGGTCCTTCAAGTTCTGGAGGTCCCTGCACGGGCATGCCTTCTATTCGATGAGGCGCTTCACGCTCTCGTCGTTCATGTTCTCACGGGTAACCAGCACCGCTCCCGTGTCCACCACGGGTTCGACGGGCCTGCCAGCCAGCTGCTCGGCCAGAGCGCGAACCGATTTTTCGCCCATCGCAGTGGGATTCTGCACGACCAGAGCGTCAATCTCGCCCTTCCTGAGAGCCTCGACCAGCGGGGGTGAGGCGTCGAAGCCCACAAACTTGATCTTGCCGGCCAAACCCTCCTGCTGAAGCGCCAGCAGCATGCCCAGGGTCGAGGATTCATTCGGGGCGAAGATTCCACCGGCAGCGCGAATCTGATCCATCATGTTGAGGGCCGCTGTCTTGGCCTCACCCGCTGTGGCACCGGCATAGCGGTTCTCCGAAACGACTTTGATCTCTGGCGCCGCTCCCACCGCCTCAAGAAACCCTCGCTCCCGGTCATCCGTGCTGGCTGAGCCGACCTGGTAGCGCAGCACCACGACATCGCCCTTGTTGTTCAGCAGCCGGGCCAGCGCCTCGCCTGCGAGCTTGCCGCCATTGAGATTGTTCGTGGCGACGAAGGAAATGAAATCAGTCCCGGGCGTCCCTTCGAGCGCCGAGTCCATGATCACAACGGGAATGCCCTTGGCTTTCGCCTCGGCTACTGGTCTGACGAGAGCCTTGAAGTCCAGTGGCGCGAGCACAATTCCGCTCACGCCTTCACTGATGAATTGCTGCACCAACTGAATCTGCTGAGCTCGGTCATTCTCGGTGACAGGTCCGCGCCAGATGATCTCCAAACCCAGGTCGTCGCCTGCAGCCTGCGCGCCGCGCTCGACGGACTTCCAGAAAACATGCGTGGTTCCCTTGGGAATTACTGCGATGCGCGCCGCGGTCGTCGCAGTTGCAGGGGGCGGCGTTCCCGTTGCACCCGGTGGGGCCGGCGTCTGCTTCTTGCACGCGCCGAGCAGCGTGCAGGCAGAGGCCAGAATTGCGATCAAGGTCGGGAACCGAGTGGGCTGCATGATGTTCCTCATTTCATGACTCGGAGTGATGGGTTGATCCAGGAGACAAAGGATGAGGTCAGTTGCCCGCCGAGCGCAGGCCGAGAATACGCTGTCGATGGTGTTCATCAGGGCGGGTATGGATACGGTGAACATCCGCGTCGGACAGCATGCGCAAACCCCCCGCGGCCTGCGCGCCGACACGGATGCGCGCCGACTTCACGGCCATGGACGTCACGTCGAGAATCTGCCTTGCGCTGGACCCCAACGCGATGAAACCATGATTCTGCATGTAGATGACGCGCGGCGGTTCCATCCATTTGGCGCGATACTCTGCGATGCTGTCGGCAATGCGCCGCGCCAGCGGCAATCCGGGGTCGACATACGGAACCAGGACTGATGCCGGCCCGCACAGCACGATCTCGTCCGGGAAAATTCGCCCCGACAGGCTCTCTTCAAAAAGCCGCGAACACGTCAGCATGTTGATTGACGTGGGGTGGGTGTGCCCGACGAACGACACCCCCGGCAGTTGCAGACAAATCGCATGCAGAAGCGACTCGACCGAGGGAACCACCCCGGGATGCCGCACCACCATCGCGCCCTCCAATGCGCTGCGAACCTCCATGTCCGAGAGCGATCCCGGCTGAAGCAACTCAAGGATGGGCCGAAAACGAACTTCAACGAACTGCGGCGCTCCCGCTGATTGCAGGCTCGCGCCGCTCGCCTTGATCAGGAAAGTTTCATCGCTGACTCGCACCGACGTGTTGCCCTCGGCCAGAATGGCGTAATCCAGCGCCGGATCACCCAGGCGGTTGGACAGGCTGATGAGGTCGGAAAGAAGTGACTGACGCGTCATAGGTTTGAGCCGGGAAAGTGATCAAATCATTCTTGTTACGTTAGGTTCGCAGGGACAGTGAAGCCGCGAAGTCGATCTGCGGCCTCTTGCCACCGCGCGGTGCTGTCTGGTACATAAGGCTCTCCGACGGTGCAGCGTCGAACCACCTCGCGAAGAGACGCAAGATCGGCAACAAGTCCACTCCCCATCGCTTGAGCCAGTACATTCCCAATCGCCGTCGCTTCCACCGGCCCGGCGAGCACCGTGCAACCGGTCGCGTCCGCGGTCATCTGGTTCAACAAGCGGTTGCGGGCCCCCCCGCCGACCAGGTGAATTGTGCCGAACCGCCGGCCCAGCACTTCCTGAAGATCCGTGAACACCTGCCGGTAGGCCAGCGCGAGGCTGTCGAAGATACACCGTGCGAACGCCGCCGGGCCGTCCGGCGCAGGCTGATTCGTGGCGCGGGCGAACGCAACAATGCGATCCGGCATGGCCCCTGGCACAAGAAACTCCGGCCGACCCAAATCAATGAGCGTCCGACACGCGGGCACATCCGTGGCCAGTCGCACGAGTTCCTCATACGAGGACGCGGCGCCCTTTGCCTCCCACGTCCGACGGCACTCCTGCAGCACCCAGAGTCCGGCAATGTTTTTCAAAAAGCGAACCCTGCCGCCGAGTCCGCGCTCATTGGTGAATCCAGCCGCGCAGGCGGCCTGCGTCAGGCATGGCTCTTTGAGTTCCGCGCCCAGCAACGACCACGTCCCGCTCGAGAGATAGCACCAATCCTCGCTCGACCCGGTTGGAACGGCGGCCACCGCACTGGCTGTGTCGTGCCCCGCTGGCGCGACCACCATCGCCCCCTCCGACAGCCCCAACTCCATCCGCAGCGCCGGTCGAATTTCCTCCAGCATGGCCGGCGCATCTGTCAACGAACCAAGGTAGTGATGCGGAATCGCTAACTGCTCCAGCAGGTCCGTCCGCCACACACCGGTTCGCGCATCAAGCATCTGACTGGTCGAGGCGATGGTGCGCTCCTGGACGGCTCTTCCACTGAGCAGGTAATGGAAAAGGTCAGGCATGAACACCAGTGAGTGGGCTGCGCCCAACAGCCCGGGCTCGTGCTCATGCATCGAAGCCAGTTGAAAAAGCGTATTGAACGGGAGGTTCTGCAGGCCGGTGACACTGTACAACACCTCACCCCCAAGCCGCTCATGAACCTTTCGCTGCGCGCGGGCGAAGCGCTCGTCGCGATAGCACCTGGGCAATGTCAGCACCTCCCCGGAACGCCCCAGCAGCGCGAAATCCACGCCCCACGTGTCCACACCCACCGAACACAATTTCACCTCCTGCGTTCGGCACCACTGCGCTGCACTCTCCAGACCGCGCCCGATGTTTTTCCACAGTGACCCGACGTCCCAGTGCAAGCCGTCCGGCAGCCGCAGTGGCTGATTCGGAAACCGGTGCACCTCATGCAGCGCGACCTTTCCCTCGTGCAGCAGACCCAGCATCGCCCGCCCGGACTCGGCCCCAAGGTCGATGGCAAGATGGGCTGAGCGGGAAGTCATCGCAGGAATGCCTCGGTCAATCCGCCATCAACCGACAAGGTCTGGCCCGTCGTCTTCGCGCTGCGCTCGCTGACCAGGAAATACACCGCCGCAGCCTGATCCTCGACCGTCACCGGCGCCTTGAGCAGGGTTCGCTGCGCATAGAACGCCGCCAGACGCTGCCGCAGATCCTCAGTTGATTCGCTCTCCGCCGCCGAGAGTCCATACTTCCGCAGCGATGCGATCACCCGGTCGCGCGGGAACATGGACGACCCCCCGATCACCGTCGCAGGCGCCAATCCGTTCACGCGCACCAGCGGCGCCAATTCGACAGCCAGTTCGCGCACAAGGTGGCCGGCCGCCGCCTTCGAAAGGTCATAGCCGATCGATCCCTTCTTCGCCACGACGGCGTTGACGCTGGTCGTCAACACGAGCGACCCGGTCAGTCCCTGTGCCGACCACACGGGCGCGGCTTCCCGTGCCGTCCAATAGGCGCCACGCACGTTCACATTGAACATCAGTTGCCACTGTTCGTCGGTCACCTCGCCGGACTCATCGGGGGCGACGTAAACGCCGGCCGTGATCACGACCGTGTCGATTCCCCCATAGGCCAGGACCGCATCACGCATCAGAGAGCGAATCGAGGCCCGATCTCCAAGATCCACCGCCAGCCCCACGCTTGCCTCGCATCGTGACGCGCGCGTGCCGGCATCACCTAAGGTGGGCCCCTGCACTGCGGCGAGTTCGGTTGCGGTCTGCCGCGCCGCATCAAGCGATAAGTCCGCGCACACGACATGCGCACCATCCTGCGCTAGTCGCGTTGCGACGGTCTTGCCAATCCCGCTGGCAGCGCCGATCACAACGCACACTCGGCGTGCCAACTCCTTTTCCGCAGGCTGGCGCCGGAGCTTTGCCTCCTCAAGAAGCCAATACTCAATGTCAAACGCTTCCTGCTGCGGCAGTCCGGAATAGGAGTCGATCGCTTCCGCCCCGCGCATGACCTCGATCGCGGCGCGGTAAAACTCAGCCGTGATTCTTGCCTCGCTCTTGTTCTTCCCCCAAGCGATCAGCCCCAGCCCCGGGACCAGGATGACCGTCGGGCTCGCATCGCGCATCGCCGGCGAATCTGCGTGTCGGCACGTCGAGTAGTACCGCCCGTAATCGGTGCGGTATGACTCGAGAGCGCCGGTGAGGCTGCTGCGCAACGAAGCGATATCGCCATGATGCGGATCCCAGTCGGCCAGCAGCGGTTTGATCTTCGTGCGCAGAAAGTGGTCGGGGCATGAAGTCCCGACGCCCGCAAGTCGCGCGGCATCAACGCTGTCCACAAAGGACATGACCTGCGCATCGCAGTGGCAGGTCGCCACCACACGCTTCGTTCCTGACAATTTTCCTCGGAGCCACGGGAGCAGTTCCGCCAGCATGGCTTGCCGGCGATTCTCCTCCATCGGCTGGACCCGCAGGCCGCCGAACGCCCGCTCCCCCTTGTCGTGCCGCGCAATGAAATCCGCCGCCTGGTTGATCAACCGCAGCGACAGTCGATAGCACTCACGATCGTCGTCCGCCCAGTTGATGAGCCCGTGCTTGCCCAGCACCACACCTTTCAGAGCAGGATTCGCCCGAATCCGGTCGCGGATGATCAGGCCCAGATCGAATCCCGGCCGTTGCCAATCCACCCACTCAACTTCGCTGCCGAAGATCGTGTGCGTCAGGGCGGGCCCATTCGGAGCCGCAGCCACCGCAATCACCGAGATGGGGTGGGTGTGATCGACATGGCGGGCCGGAATGAAGGCGTGCAGCGGGGTGTCGATCGACGGCGCACACGGATTGAGATTGAAGGTGCAATGCGCGTAGAGTCCGACGATGCGGTCCTCGACTGCGGACTTCGGACCCCGGGTCGCGGCCCCCCGGTATATGCGCTCCAGATCGCGGACCTTGTTCAAGTCCAGTGATGCGAAGTTCGTCCGTACCGCCGAACGCAGATCGCCCCCCGAACCCTTCACCCACAATACCTCGGCGGGCCTGCCCGTCAGCGGATCAATCTCCGTCACCTTGGAAGATGTGTTGCCTCCACCGGTGTTCGTAATTCGGAGTTCAGATCCCAGGAGCTGCGAGCGGTAAATCAACCGTTCGACGGGAGTCAGCCCCGTCGCGTGCGATTCGTTCCAGAGATCCGGCAGTGATGTGACTGTTCGGCTGTCCATATTTACTCAATACTCAGGACAAAGGGTGCCGGAATATAGAACATTGGCACATTGGTCGCTGTCTGGTTATCGGGTAAAATGCCACAAAATCAAGCGGACGAACAAAGAGAACCCCACGGGATTGACGTTTTTTTCTGCGGAAGGTGTGGTATCCCATGCTCGCAGTACAGAGAAGACGCGAAATACTCAATCGGCTGGATGACTCCGGCTCCGTGCGGGTCACCGAACTGGCTGACAAGTTCACCGTCACGGAGGAGACCATCCGACGCGACCTGCACCGCCTCGACCAGGAAGGCAGACTCGTCCGGATACACGGCGGCGCGGTTTCAATTCACAATGATCGCCGCGAACTGCCGCTCGAAGTCCGCGAGACCATCAACCTCGATGAAAAGAAGGCGATCGCCGCCCTCGCTGTCAAGCAGATTCAAGAAGGCGATGTCATCGCATTGGATGCGTCTTCATCGGCCCGCGAACTTGCCAAGACACTGCCCGATTTCCCTCTCACCGTCGTGACCAATTGCATGGCCATCGCGGGCACGCTAACCCACCAGAAGTACATCCGAGTTCTCTCCACTGGAGGCCTGCTCGACGGGCCGTCCTCATCATTCGTTGGCCCACTCGCCGAACTCGCGCTCCAGCGCTTCAGCGTTGCCAAACTGTTCATCTCGTGCAAGGGTGTGGACCTGGACCGCGGGCTCTCCGTCGCACTCTCGGATCATGCCGCGATCAAGCGCAAAATGATCGACCTCTCTGACAAGGTGTTCCTCCTGGTGGACAGCAGCAAATTCGGAGCCAAGTCGGTCGAGTTTTTCTGCGACCTGGCGGAAATTGACTGCGTCTTTACTGATGCGGGCGTGCCTGCCGCGGCGATTCGGGCCATGGAAAAGGGTGGGGTGGCGTTGGAGATCGCAGCGCTGCAGGCCACAAGGAAATCCCCGGACGGGAAGCGCTAGGCACGTGAGGATTGCGCTCTTCATCACCTGCCTCACCGAGCAGTTCTATCCGCGTGTCGGCATTGCGACGGTGAAGGTGCTCGAGTATCTCGGCCACGAAGTCACATTTCCCGCTGCCCAGACCTGCTGCGGCCAGCCCATGTTCAACAACGGATTTCATGACGAGGCTCGCAACCTTGCGGTCCGCATGATCGAAGTGTTCGCCGATGCGCCGTGGGTAGTGACTCCTTCGGCCTCCTGCGCGGCGATGGTACGCGAGCACATGCCGCAGCTATTTGCAGAGCACACTCCCGCGCGCGCCCGATCCGAGGAACTTGCGCATCGCACTCTGGAATTCGTCGAGTTCCTGACGCGGTTTCACTCCGATGCGTTCGCTCGCCTTTCCCTGCCCGCCCCCGCTGCCGCCACTTTTCACCGCTCCTGCCACCTGCGCTCGCTGGGAATGTCAGATGAGGCCCTCAGCCTCACCCGTGGAATCACGAACCTGAACGTCACCCCTTTGCCTCAGGCGGACCAGTGTTGCGGCTTCGGCGGCACGTTCGCCACGGCCTATCCGGATATTTCCGGCGTCATGGTGCGCGAGAAGGCCCAGGCGATCCGCGCCACAAATGCAGACGTCGTGTTGTGTAACGAGGCCGGGTGCGCCATGAATATCGAAGGGGCATGCCGCCGCGCCGGCATCCACGCCAGATTTACTTCCACAGCCGAATTGCTGGCTGAAGCCCTGGGTCTCATGGACCGGGTCGAGGAATTTCCATGAGCGGCGCGGAAACCATTCTCGAGCCCGCGTTGCCGTTTGACATGAAGGGACGCGCCCGTCGAGCGGGTCGCGACGTTCAACTTCAGCAGTTCGTCCACAAGGCCTCGCGCCTCAAGTATGCTGGACGCATCAACGCGTGTGTCGACGCATTCGGCGCGCGCTATGACGAGGTGCGGAGCCACGCCGGAGCAATCAAGCAGCACACCCTGGACCACCTTGACCACTACCTCGCGCAGTTCATGGCCCGCGCTGCCGAAGCCGGCGTCCAGGTGCACTGTGCAACCGATGCGGCCGAGGCCCGCGCCCTCTGCCTTGCCATCGCGCAGGCCCACAACTCCCGTCTGTGCGTCAAGAGCAAGTCCATGGTGACGGAGGAGATTCGCCTCCTGCCCGCCCTGACCGCCGCCGGCGTGCAAACCATCGAAACGGACCTCGGCGAATTCATCGTCCAACTCGATGACGATGCCCCCAGCCACATCGTCACCCCGATGATTCACAAGGACCGCAAGGCGGTCGCCCGCGCATTCGTCCGCGAACTCGAGTCGCGCTACACCGAAGACCCGCGCGAGTTGACCATGATTGCCCGCGCCCACATGCGCGAACTGTACCAACGCGCCGACCTGGGCATCAGCGGCGCCAACTTCCTCATCGCCGACACCGGGTCCCTCGTGATCTGCACCAACGAGGGAAACGCGGACTTGGCCGTCAACCTTCCGCCGGTCCACATCGCCGTCGTCGGAATCGAGAAGGTGATTCCCTCCTCCGCGCACCTCCCCACGTTCCTGAAACTCCTCGCCCGCAGCGCGACCGCGCAGGCCATGACCGTCTACACCTCGGTCATCACAGGTCCGCGCACCGTGGATGAGAGCGAGGGACCGCGCCAAGTGCATGTCATCCTCCTGGACAACGGCCGGATAGACATGCTGAAGCCCGAAACACGCGAACTGCTCCGCTGCATCCGCTGCGGAGCCTGCCTCAACGCTTGCCCGGTCTATCGCAACGTCGGCGGCGGTCACGCCTACGGCGCTGTGTACTCCGGCCCCATCGGCGCAGTCATCACGCCGCTGCTCAAGGGATTGGAGAACTACCCCGATCTTCCGAAGGCGTCCTCCCTCTGCGGAGCCTGCCACACCGCCTGCCCTGTGGACATCGACATCCCGCATTTCCTTGTCCAGCACCGCCGCCAGATGGTGCAGCGGCACATCGGCTCACCTACCGATCGCCTGATTTACCGGCTCTGGGCGGCCACCCTTTCAAACCGCTTCTCCTACCTCACCGCCGCACTCCTCGCCCGACGCATCCTCCGCGCCAATGCAGACCTCACCGACGATGCGGGTGACGCGTACAGCGACCGCGGCTGGATTCGCCATCTCGGCGGCCCGCTCTCCGGATGGACTAGCGAGCGCGACCTTCCCACCCCCACCTCGCGCGGCTTTCGCGACTGGTGGCGCGAACACTCATCTCAGCGCGCGCGGAGCACCTCATGATTCCGGCCAAACCTGGTACAACCCCCTCAGAGTTCCTTGCCCGCATTCGCGTTGCGCTCAACAACTCCGCAACCTCCACGCGTGCGCCAAAACCTCATCCCACCAACGATGCCCTGATTCGCCTGGTCGACTGCGACCAGGACCTCAAGGCCCGTTTCACCTCTTCCGCACGTGCCGCCGGCATGCTCGTGCATGAAACGACTCCCGCTGGCGCCCTTGCCGCCCTCCGGGCGCTGCTCTTTCAATTGCGCATTGACAGGGCCACTCTCGCCCTCAACATCAGCTCCAACTCACCCGATTGGGAAAGCGCGATCCGGCTCGCCGGCTGCCGCATTGTCCCCTGGAAGGGACCCAGCGTTCGCGAGTCCCACTTTTCCGTCGCCGCCGGCATCACCGACTGCCTCGCCGCAGTCGCCGAAACGGGCAGCCTCGTGCTCGCATCTGGGCCGTCCGCGGGCCGGAATGCCTGGCTGGTGCCTCCCCTCCACATCGCCCTGTTGCGCACGTCGCAGATCCTGCCCGATCTTATCGACGCCATGCCCCTGCTCGCGCGCAACGAGTCGTCGCGGCGCCTGCCCGCAGCCGTCGTGTTCGTCTCCGGACCCAGCAAGACCGCCGACATAGAGGGCATTCTCATCACCGGCGTGCACGGCCCGGGTGCCGTTCATATTCTGCTCATCGACGATCAGCCCCCCCACTCTTCTTCATCCGCTCACTCATCCTCTTTCATGGAGCCCGCAACATGCTGACTTTCGCTTCTCGTCGTTCTCTTGCCGCACTCGCCGCCGCTGCAACTGTCGGCGCCGGGCTCCTCCTCTCCTGCACACGCGAGAAAACCACCTCCACCGCCTCCGCGGGCCCCTCCGCTGGCGCCGCCTCCGAACTGCCCGCTCTCAAATCCGATCCGCGCATGAACTGGTGGCGCGATGCCCGCTTCGGCCTCTTCATCCACTGGGGAATTTACTCCGTCCCCGCCGGGCAGTGGAACGGCCGTACCGATCATGGTGAGTGGATCATGAACACCGGCCAGATTCCCATCGAGCAATATGAACCTTTCAAAGATCAGTTCAATCCGGTGAAATTCAGCGCGGATGAATGGGTGCGCTTGGCCCATGACGCCGGCATGGGATATCTCGTCATTACTTCCAAGCACCATGACGGCTTCAACATGTTCGACTCTCGATACTCCGACTACGACATCATGGCCACGCCCTTCAAACGTGACGTGATGAAGGAACTCGCTGCTGCGTGCGCCAAATACGACGTGCGCATGTGCTTCTACCACTCCATCATGGACTGGCACCATCCCGATTACCTCCCGCGCCGTCCGTGGGAAAAACGCTCGTCGGAAGGCGCCAACTTCGATCGCTACGTGCAATACCTTCACAACGAAGTCTCGCAGCTGCTCACCGACTACGGCCCCATCGGCATCATGTGGTTCGACGGAGAATGGGAATCCACCTGGAACCATCAGTACGGCCAGCCTCTCTACGACTTGTGCAGAAAACTGCAGCCCAATGTCATCGTGAACAACCGCGTGGACGTCGGCCGCGGTGGAATGGCCGGCATGACCGAAGACGCGGGCTACGCCGGTGACTACGGCACCCCGGAACAGGAGATCCCCGCCACCGGCATCCCCGGCGTCGATTGGGAGACCTGCATGACCATGAACGCCAATTGGGGGTACAACAGCCACGACGACAACTGGAAGTCGACCACGGAACTGCTCCGGAATCTCTGCGATATCGCTTCCAAGGGCGGCAACTTCCTGCTCAATGTCGGCCCCACCTCCAGCGGTGAGTTCCCCGCCGAATCAGTGGAGCGTCTGCGCGAGATCGGTCAGTGGATGAAGGTGAACGGCGAGTCCATTCACGGAACCACCGCCAGTCCGTTCTCTTCGCTGCCCTGGGGGCGTTGCACGTCCAAGGTTCGCGGCGGCGAAACAACGCTCTACCTGCAGGTCTTTGACTGGCCCACGGATGGACGTCTGATCGTGCCGGGGCTGGGCAATAGCGTCAAGGACGCTCGCATTCTTGGCCGGTCCTCCTCCCTCACCGTTGCTCGCGCCGGCGCTGATCTGGCCATCAGCGTCCCCGTTTCCGCCCCGGATTCAATCTGCTCCGTTGTGGCGTTGCGCATCATCGGCGCGCCGATTGTCTACGAGCCCCCGGTCATCACCGCGCCGGCCGACATCTTCGTTCGGCCGATCGCCGTTTCCCTTCGAGCTGGCTCGCCCGAACTCGAGATCCGGTACACGCTTGACGGCACGGACCCCTCCGACTCTGCCTCGCTCTACTCTCGCCCCGTCACCATCGCTGCCACTTCAACGCTCAAGGCTCGCACATTCCACAACGGCAAACCCGTGTCCGGAGTCTCCCAGCGGCAATTCACCCTCGCAACCCCGCGCGGTGCTGTGTATCCCCTCACTGCCAAGCCTGGCCTGACCTGTGAAGCGTTTGCGATGGATGTGAGCGCACTTCCTGACCTGTCCCAGGCCCAGCCTGAAAGCCGATTTATCGCCTCAACCGTCACGCTCGAGCCGGAAACGAAGCGCGAATTCGTCGTCAAGCGCTTCACCGGTTTCGTCAATGTCCCTGACGCAGGCGGTGATGTGTATGTCTTCGCGCTTTCGTCGGACGATGGTTCTCGTCTCATCATCCACGATCAGGTGGTCGTCAACAACGACGGCCTGCATGGAACCGAGGAACGGACAGGAACCATCGCATTGGCCCAGGGATATCACCCGATTGTGATCGAATACTTCAACAAGGCCGGCGGAGCCCAGTTGTCCCTTCGCTATGGACGGCTCGGAGCCCCTCTGGCCGAGGTGCCGGCTTCGATGCTCAGTCACTGACCGAACCCATATTCATCTTGGCCCCGGCAAAGCCGCGTCCCGGCAGCACGGTGCTGGTTCTCGCGCCGGCATCACGTACCCCGGATTCTCAGCGCTCCACTTTTCGCGCTGGGTATCCGTCGCATAGTGCTTGAGCCAGAGATACGCCTCGCGCCCGCATTGCGATCCGACAAGGTCCAGGATGCATGCGCAGGCCGGCGGCCGCGCCCCTCCGATCAGCCGGCTCTCGCGCAGTGTCTCAGTCGTCAGTTGCACATAAAGGTCCCGATCCGACAGGTGGTCCGTATGCCGCAGGTAGACCTGCATGGCGGCCAGTGTCGCGGCGATGCGCTGCAGCAACGGAGAAATCTCCGCATCGCTCAGACGCGCGGGGTCAGGCAGAAGAATCCCTCGTTTGAGCAGTTCGTCCGCGTGAGTCGTCCAGACTCCGTCGTCAGTCTCCTCGGCAACTGTGTGCTCCCAGAAGGCGCGCCCCGCCTCCGGCGCAGCGGTCTTCGGCTCGATGACTCCATCGGCTGATTCGAAAGCCGATGTCCACTGGGATGTTGACGGTGGCGCTGACGTCGGCGGACCGCCGGTGGCGTTGCCTCCGTCGCCCGCGTCCCGCATGAGGTAACCGGTCGACCAGAAGGTGCTGGTCATGGAAAGGTCTCCTTACTTGGGAAGGCCACCCTCCAATCTCCGCAAACGATCCTACGCAGGCTGCTCGCGCGGCGTCGAGGTTATGGTCACTACCATTGCCGCCTTATGTCCGAACAGTCTCAACATCCGGGCCAGACTCCACCTCAGCCCTCGCCTGTCCATTCCGACCCCGCGCAACCCGCTGAAAACACGGTCGATGGCTCCGGCCAAAGCCGCCTGCTTGCCGATCGCCGCTCCAAACTACTTCAGCTCCGCGACACGCTGCATGTTGATCCCTTTGGCAGCCGCGAGCCGGGCATTCTGTCAATTGAAGAGGCCAGAAACCGCTTCGTTGAAGGGGCGGAAGGCGATGCACGCCCGGTCGTGAAGATCGCCGGCCGGGTGATGCTGCACCGTGACAACGGCAAGCTGCAATGGATTCTGGTGCGCGACGATCGCGGCGAAGTGCAGGTGGCCTGCTCGAAGAAGGACCTCAGCGATCTGGAATTCCAGATCGCATCCCTCGCTGATCTTGGCGACATTCTCGTCGCCCAGGGGCCGATCATGAAGACCCGGACGGGAGAAATCACAGTCTGGGCCTCGAGCATCAAGATGGGCGCAAAGTCGCTGGCCTTGCCGCCTGACAAGTTTCATGGCCTTGAGGATGAGGAACTTCGCTACCGCCGACGGTACGTGGACATGTACGTCCGACCCGAGGTCATGCACATCTTTCGTACGCGCTCTCGAATTGTGTCTGAGGTTCGGCGTTTCATGGAGGAGCGTGGATTCCTCGAAGTCGAAACTCCCATGCTCCAGACCCAGGCAGGTGGCGCAGCGGCCCGCCCCTTCGTCACCCACATGAACGCGCTGGACATTGATCTCTACATGCGCATTGCGCCCGAGTTATATCTCAAGCGCCTCCTCGTCGGGGGCATGCCGCGCGTCTTTGAAATCAACCGCAACTTCCGCAACGAGGGGGTGGACCGTTCGCACAACCCTGAGTTCACCATGATGGAGGCGTACGAGGCGTTTGGCGACTACACCACCATGATGGAACTCACCGAGTCTCTGATCCGCCGCCTCGCCCACATGGTGAACCCCTCGGGCGTGATTGAGTGGAACGCCCACGCCATCGATTACGCAAAGCCGTTCCGCAAGGCGACCTATCGCGAATTGTTCCAGGAGGCCAACGGATTTGATCTCCTCGACTCGGCCCGCGTGCGCGCCAAGGCTCGCGCGATGGGCTTTGCGAAGGAAGCGACGCTGGATGACTGGTTGGTGATCAATCACGTGTTCGAAGACACAGTTGAGGACTCGCTGATTCAGCCCACGTTCATCCTGGACTACCCCAGCGCCATCTCCCCGCTCACCCGCCCGCGCAGAGATGATCCGCGCTTTGCGGAACGCTGGGACATCTACATCGGCGGCATCGAAGTCGGCCCCTGCTACACCGAACTCAACGACCCTGACATTCAGGAAGCCAAGTTTCGCGAACAGCTCAAGGGCGCTGATGCCGAGGAACAGACCTTCCGCACCCTGGATGAGGACTTCCTGCACGCCCTGCGCGTGGGCATGCCCCCCGCAGGTGGACTCGGCCTGGGCATCGACCGCATCACCATGTTGCTCACCGGCTCACGGTCTTTGCGCGATGTGATCATGTTCCCCTTCATGCGCCCTCAATAGAAAGCGCCGCACAGGCCGTGATTTCTGCAGCCACGATTGTCCCCGCACGCATGATGTCCGTGAGACGGACTCAGAAAACACTCCGGAAACTGGGCGTCGAAGCCACCTACCCGGAGGCCGCTCGCATCTGGATCTCCACGCGTCACCGATTTGGCCGAGGGAAAATTCTCCTCCTCGTCCTTGCTATGGCGTGCGTGGTGGTGGCTTGGATGGTGACTTTTATGGGCGCGTTTCGCATGAGCAACACCCTCTACGGGTGGATCATGATTGCACTCAAGATGCTGCTTCCGCTGCTGGTCCTCTTGTTTGCATTTCGCATGGCGCTGCAGATCCTGACCCGACCCGCTTTGCTCCATGTGCTGCGTGCCGAGTTCGGCCACGACCTGTGCACGAAGTGCGGATACAGCCTCCGCGGGACCACTGGCCAGGGCGGCCGTTGTTCGGAATGCGGTACGCCAGTCGCCGACATGCCTGAGTGCAGAGAATCTGCTATGGCTTGACGCCTACACGCAGGCGCATGCGCAGTTGCGCCAGGGCGTACACCCCTGCCTCAACCTCGGTGGCCCCCACCACTGCCCCGACCGGGTGCCCCAGCCGATCCACCCACTCCGCCCGATAGCAGTCAAAAAGATGAATGCTGCGGATCGCCAGGTCAAATCCCAGCCGGGCAAACTCACGATGGATCCGGATCAGGCCCGGATAGAGTCGGCCGTCTGCGTGGGTTTCGCACTCGGTCGAGTCAAGCGCCGACCATCCCGAGGCATACAACTCATCGATGGCGGTATCCAGGCCCGTCGTGGATGCGGTGGCGTGTGTGGTCATGGTTCAGCGCTTTCAGTCCCGCCCCCGAACCGGACGATGCTCTTGAGTCCCCTGCTTCTCTTTGGATCATCGAGCGGATTCACGCCATCGTCAAGTGAAAAATGGCACAATCCGCTGGTCCGAGTACCCGGGGCCCTATGACCTGCGGCCCCATGGCCCGCTATCCTCCCCGCTCATTTTTCAGCCCCCCCAACGAGACCCCTTCCATGAAACGCATCCTCCATCTCGCGTTCCGCAACGCCCGCATCAAGCTGATGGCGCCGTTCCGGAGGAAGGAGATGGCCCAGAGTGCAGCGCGGGACCAGGAACTCTTCAAAGAGGTGAAGACCTTCGTCTTTTTCATCGGATACCCACGTTCCGGGCACTCTTTGGTCGGTTCTCTGCTCAACGCGCACCCGGACGTCGTCATCGCCCACGAGCTGGATGCGTTCCGTCTGCTGGAGGACGGAGCGTCCCGAAATGAGTTATTCTCGAAAATCCTCAAAAGAGATCGAAAATTCGCGATGGGAGGGCAGGAATGGGCCGGCTACGGCTACTCGGTTCCGGGCGGTTTTCAGGGGAAATTCGAACATTTGTACGTGATTGGCGACAAGAAGGGCGGCCGCACCACACGACGCATCGCCGACGACCCCAGCTTGCTTGAACGCGTGCGCACCACCGTGGGGGTTCCGCTGCGGATCATCCACATTGTGCGCAATCCCTTCGACAACATCACGACCATTTCGAGAAAACACGAGTACACCCAGGAAAAGGCGATTGATTTCTACTTTCAACTGGCCGAAGCGGCTCGAAAGGTCAGGCAGGCCAGCAAGCCGGGCGAGTACCTTGAAATGCACTTTGAAGACTTCGTGCAAAACAAGGATCAGTCGTTGCAGACGCTGTTTGAGTTCCTAGGGGTTTCCTCTACCCCCGAGTTCCGGGCACAGTGCGCGAGCATCGTCTTTGAATCACCGAAGAAGAGCCGCAGCCAGGGGAACTGGACGGATGAGGCGAAAAAGACAGTCCTGGACAGAGCCAGGGAGTTTGACTTCCTCGCCCGGTACACCTTTGAAAACTGAGCGCGGCGGATGTTTCTATTTCACCCGCACCGACATGACCGGGATTCTGGTCAGATGGCGCAATTCGGATGCGGTTGAGCCCCGCAAGAGGTCGCCCAAGAGACGATGTCCGTGACTGCCGGTCACGATGAGGTCCAGTTTCTCCTCTTCAGCAATGCGAGCGATCTCATGTTCGGCCTCGCCGGCGCCAAGCCTCGTCGTGCAGGCCACGCCTGAAGCCCGCACAGCCTGCGCGGCGTTGAGCAAATAGCGTGCATCGGCCAGGGACTCCTGGTCGGCAGCGGACCGTCCAAGGTAACGAGCGGCAGCACTCTCGACGACATGGATCAGCACGAGGTCGGCGCCGGAGGCGCGGGCCAGAGGAAGCACCTGCTCCATAATGGCCGCATCGTTGGGCCCAGCCTCAAGCGCAACTCCGATGCGCCGATATGTGCCGGGCAGCGTGGCGACAACAGATTCAGAGGAAAGAAGCAACTCGTCGGGGCCCCGGGTGGGTTTCTCGCGGCGTGAACGGGGAATCAGCGGCTCGAAGACCATCCATGCCAGGAGCGGCATGAGGACGACGGACACAGGTAGGAGAATGTATTCAATGATCCAGTTGTCCTGGTTGACTCCGTCGCGGATGGTTTCGTACACAAGTTTGACATTGAGACTGATGATGATGGCCGCGACGATCCACGCCAGGATGCGCGCCCACACCGGCAGCGCGAACGCACCCATCTTGGACTTGTCACTGGCGAAGTGAATCAAGGGGACAACTGCGAAGGAGAGTTGGAGCGAGAGAATGACCTGGGAAAGGATGAGAAGCGGATCCACGCCCGCGTCGCCCTTCCACAGTATGACGAGCACAGCCGGGATAATGGCGATGAGGCGGGTAATGAGGCGGCGGAGCCAGGGGCGCAACCGGACGTGGATGAAGCCTTCCATGACAATCTGGCCGGCCAGGGTTCCGGTGATGGTGGAGGATTGACCAGCGGCCAACAGCGCCAGAGCAAAGGCGATGGGCGCGATTTTCGAACCGAGGATGGGCTCAAGAAGGGAGTGCGCCTCTTCAAGCGTGGCCACATTCTGATGTCCGCTGCGGAAGAAGGCGGCGGCCGCGAGGATCAAAATAGCCGCGTTGACAAAGAATGCACCATTCAGTGCGACCACAGAGTCGATCAGATTGAATCGATTCGCCTGGGCAAGGCCGCCGGGCGAGCGATCCACTTTTCGCGACTGAACGAGGGCTGAGTGCAAATAGAGATTGTGGGGCATCACGGTGGCGCCGATGATGCCGATGGCGATGTACAGAGCATCGTCGGAAAGAACGCTGGGCTTGAACCCAGTGACGATTTCGCCCAGAGGCGGTTTGGAGAGAAACATCTCGACGGCGAAACACGCGCCGATGGTGGCGACGAGCGTGAGGATGAAGGCCTCCATTCTGCGGATGCCGTAGGCCTGGAGCAGCAGCAGGATCATGACATCAAAAGCGGTGATCACGACGCCGGCGAGGATTGAAACTCCAAACAGGAGGTGCAGGCCGATCGCGGAACCGAGCACTTCGGCGAGGTCGCAGGCGGCAATGGCGATCTCGCAGAGAATCCAGAGAACGAAGGCGATGGGTTTGGGATAGTGCTCGCGGCAGGCCTGAGCCAGGTCACGGCCATGAACGATGCCCAGACGAGCAGAAAGCGTCTGCAGGAGGATGGCCATCAAGTTGGAAAGGAGGATGACCCAGATCAGGCTGTAGCCAAACTTTGCCCCAGCAGCCAGATCAGTCGCCCAATTTCCCGGGTCCATATACCCAACCGAGACCATGAAAGCTGGACCGCTGAAGGTGAAGAGGCGACGAAGGAATGAAGCCTCGTGGGCCACATGAACGCTTTCATGGACTTCGGGGAGGGAACGATGCGGAATAATGCTCATGGGAATGGCCGATCTGGAGAAGTGCGAATGTAGCCTATGCTACATTCGGCTCCGCGGCCACCTCTCTTGAAAAAAGCTTTGTGAATCACGTGGATTTGATCAGCAGGGCCGGTCGCACCGGTCCGCCCAGCACAGGCTCAATCGGAGCCTTCATCCAGTCTTTGAGAATTCCGGCGTAGATGCTGCGGAAATCGAGCGCGTACTTGAGGTCGCCCTCGTCGAGGTCGGTCAGCGATGGGTGATTTCCGATGACGCCCGGGCGGACCATAGGGCCTGCAAGGAACATCGGGGCGGCCGTGCCGTGGTCTGTGCCGTTGGAAGCGTTCTGACCGACGCGGCGACCAAACTCGCTGAAGGTCATCGTCAGTACGCGAGAATCATTGCCTTGCTTCTTGAG
Organism: Phycisphaerales bacterium; assembly: GCA_044229655.1. GTDB lineage: Bacteria > Planctomycetota > Phycisphaerae > Phycisphaerales > UBA5793 > JBGASM01. The sequence continues at coordinate 70,887 of JBGASM010000009.1, forward strand.
ATCCTCGTAAAAGGCCTTGAGTGAGGAGGAGAGCGCTGCGAGCAGATTCGCATGCGTGCCGGGCTGAGCGGCGTGGGTGTCGAATCCGCCGAGCGTGACGTAGTAGACGCGGGTGGGGAGACCTGCGCGGATCATTGCGGCGACCATGCGCAACTGGGGCGCGAGCGCATTGCCGGGATACTGGACGAGCGGATCGGCCGCGACGGCCTTGCGTATGGCGGCGCTGGCTGCGCGCGCATCCAGCGCGGTCCGGGTGAGAAAATCCAGCTGGCCTTCCGGCGAGTGCGTGCCGGCCGCGCGATCGGCGTCGGTTGCATCGGTCTGGAGGAGAGATTCGTAGCGTTCGTCGAGCCTGGGATCGACATCGCCTCCCAGCCAACGGAAAAGGTCGGGCGTCTCGAAACTCACGGGCTTAAAGGAGTCCCCGAGCATGGCATGGGGCGCATTGCGACCGAGGGCGATGCCCCCTGCGGGATCGGGGCTTCCTTTGCACGTGCAATCGAAGTAGCGGCCGATCCAGCCCGTGCCATTGGGGCGGAGCGGGTCTCCGGAAGACCAGATATCTGTCGACGTGAAGTGCGATCGATTCGGATTGGGATAGCCGACCCCTTGCACAAGCGAAAGGAGCCCATCGTCGTAGAGGTCCTTCATGGGCGCCAAGGAGGGGTGCATGCCGAGATCATCAGAGCCACTCAAGCGCAGCACGTTGTTCTTCTGAATTGCGATTGCGGGGCGAGCGCGGTAATAGGCGTCCATGCCGTAGGGGACGACGGTATTCAAGCCGTCATTTCCGCCAGCCAACTGGATGACGACGAGGATGCGATCCTGCGGCACGCCGGCCAGTGAGGTGAGCGAAACCAAGAGGCTGGGGTCCGGGGCCAAACCCAACGCTGACCGAGAAATGAAGGCAGGCACAGAAGCCGCAGAAGAGAGGAGCGTGAGCCCGGTCTGCAGAAACGCGCGGCGAGTGAAGGGAGATGGGGTCATGTTTAAATTCTCACGGAAGGCACCGCTTATTGTCTCACGGAACGGCGATATCCCTGCGCCAGACACAGGCAGGACCCGATCAGGACGCACAGCCAGGCCACAACAATGCCGCCGTCCCAAGAGGCGAGCACCCACCCGCCGCCGCCAAAGGCAAGGAGCAGCGCCCCGAGCAATCCAATGTTCAACCTGTGATTCATGGGCAGTAACTCCACTATCAGCACAACTGGTACTCGGGCAGAGAAGTGATGAGGCACAACGCGCGAATCACGCAGTCGTTGTCAATTTGATTTCCGGCGGAGCGGATGTACTCGGCAACGAAGTTCACCCGGTCGGAGGCGGCGGGGCGTGCCAAGGCCACTTCCAGCAGGTGACGGGAGACGGCCACGGGATCTGACCGGGAAGAGCCTTCGTCCATGGAATCGAGAAGGGCAAGGGCGTTGAAGACTCGGCCAGCGACCTGGGTTGAATAGCCGGCGGGCATGCGGCCGGTCAGCAGGTGGGTCAAGAGGTTTTGACGGACGTACAGCGTGGAGGTGTTGATCCAGGATCGGCCACCGTCCCAGCCCTTGACACTGGGAGGGAAGAAGAGGTTCTGCCCCATGAGATCCGTCGCCTCCGCAATGATTCCGGGGTCGGCAGTCTGCATGCCAAACGTGCGGACGGCACCCACGGCCAGCATGTACGGGCTCTTGACCAAGGCACCGACGTTGCGGTCATCGTAGAAGTGCCGGGAGGAAAACAGCGTGGTCAGCATCGGTCGAAGCGAGTAGGCATCGCGCCGGAAGAGTTTGGCCCACGCGGAGATGAATGACTGCGCTTCCCGATCGGGGCCGGAGGGCAGGTCATTTACGAAGAATCGATAGAGTTTCAGGGCGAGGTACTCAGCCACCGCATTCCGGCCGAGCACGATACGTGCGAAGTCATCGCCGCTGAAATTGCCGGCTTTTCCAAGAATGCGTTTGAGGGCCTGGTCGTGCCAGTCGTTGCGATACGCGAAGGCGTTTCCGGAAAAGGTATAGCCGGTGAGGCAACGTGCGCCTTCCTTGATGTCCTGCTCGGAGTAGCCGCTGCCCTCGCCCATGGTGAAGAGTTCCATGAACTCGCGGGCAAGGTTCTCGTTGGGATGCTCCTTGTGAGATTCGTTGTTGTCGAGGTACTTGAGCATCGCGGGATCGCGCAGGATGGAGATGGCCAGGTCCGCGAAATTTCCGAGAGCCTGCGACCGGAACAACTGGTTCTGCAGGAACATGTGGTAAGAGTTTTCGACGGTGCGATACCCGGTGGCGAAGTGGCCGTGAAAGAAGAGCGTCATCTTCTCTTCGAGCGGGCGGTCGGTCTGCACCAGACGCTTGATCCACCACTTGCGAATCTCGACGATCTGGGCACGGTCGGCGATCTCCTTCTGGGTTCGGAGCATGCGAAACCGCTCAATCGCGGCTTCATCCTGCATCTGCAGGGCGCGGCGATAGGCGAGCCGCTCCTCGGGCGAGGGCTCGCTCATGATCGACCCGTTAAAGAGGGCAGGATCGGGAGTGTCTGGTTGCGTGCCGGTGCAGTTGACGAGATGATCTACGGACTTTTCGAGTCCCCAGCCGGCGAGGAGCTTGATTTGCGCGGGGGTTCCGCCGAAGCCTGCGCGGTTGAGCAGGTGGGCTGCGTGCCACGGGGAGAAGTCTTTGGGATCGAGCGGTTCGAGCAGCCGGTCGGCCATGTTGCACACCTCAGCACAGGTGAGAACGAGCGAGAGTGCGGGAGTATTGCGTCGTGGGGCTCACAAACCTAATCGGCGAACCGCGGCCATCAGGCCGAGTTGGGTGACGGCGTCGGTGATCTGACCGTGGAGAGACATGTGGAGGGCTTCGGAAAGGCTGACCCAACGGAGCGCCAGTTCCTCGCATCCTTCCGGGGCGGGATCGCCTTGCGTGAGGTTGCGGGCGAGGTAGATGTAGCAGACTTCGTTGGTGATGCAGTTGGAGAGGTGCGACTTGAGGAGAAGTTCCCAGGACGATGCGCGCAGGCCTGACTCCTCCAGCAATTCTCGTTTGGCGGCTGCGAGGGGTTCCTCGCCAAGCGGCGCGCCGCCCTCGGGGAGTTCCCACGAATAGGCGTTGAGGGGGTAACGCCATTGGCCGACGAGAGGGATGCGGCCGTCATCGCGGAGGGCGACAATGCCGGTGGCGGCATTTCGAAACTCGACGACTCCATAAATGCCCGGCCTGCCATCGGGCTGGAGAACCTGGTCCTCGCGGACCGTGATCCACGGATTCTCGTAGACACGGCGGGACGAACGCGTGGTCCATGGATTCACCGGATGATGGGCGTCGAGGTCTTTCACGAGGAGCAGCGAGCCGGAGCCGGACATGACAAGAATATCGGCCCGTTGGTGGGTGGAGCGTTCCAGAACCAGAAGCATGATCGTGTTCAGGGTCTGGTATGGCCGGATAACTGCTGTCGGCGGCGCGTACACTCCCGCATCGTGACGAGTCAGTCCCCCATCACAATTGCGGTCGTGGGCCTGGGATACGTGGGGTTGCCGCTGTGCATGGCCTTTCACAAGGCGGGCCAGCGCGTGATTGGGATGGACAACGACCCGCGCAAGGTGGCGGCCCTGCGACGAGGCGAGAGTTATCTCAAGCATCTGGGCGAGGAGGAAGTGAAGGGACTGGCGGCGTCGGAGCGATTCCGCGCGACAAGCGAGCCTGCGGAGATTGCGGATGCGGATGCGATTCTGGTCTGCGTTCCGACGCCGCTCAATGAGGCACACGAGCCGGACCTCTCGTTTGTCACATCCACGATGGAAGTCGTGGCGGCGCAGCTCAAAGCGCGGAGCGCGGAACGCACGCCAGCCCTGGTGGTGCTCGAGTCGACGACGTATCCAGGCACGACGCGCGAGCTAGTGAAGCCGATTCTCGACAAGGCACGGGCGCCTTACCTGCTGGGATACAGCCCGGAGCGAGTTGACCCAGGGCGGGCCGACCCGCTTGAGGGGATCCCAAAGATCGTGGCCGGAATCGACGAAGCCTCGAAGCAGGCCGCAACAGACGTCTACGGGCGCGCGTTTGCGCGGGTCGTTCCCGTGTCATCGTGCGAAGTGGCTGAGGCGGCCAAGCTGCTCGAAAACATCTACCGCGCGGTCAACATCGCATTGGTCAATGAAATGAAGGTCGTATTGGAGCGCCTGGGAATAGACATCTGGGAAGTGCTCGATGCCGCCGCGACCAAGCCGTACGGCTATCAGCGCTTCGACCCCGGGCCCGGGCTGGGCGGTCACTGCATTCCCATTGATCCGTTCTACCTTGCTTGGAAAGCGCGCAGCGCAGGGATTGAGGCGCGGTTCATCGAGTTGGCCGGCCGGGTCAATCATGAGATGCCGGGGCGGGTCGCAGAGATCGCGTTGCGCGCCATGGGCGGAGCGCATCGCGCCGACGGAAGCGCACGGCAGGTACTCATTCTCGGGTTGGCATACAAACCCGACATTGACGATGTCCGCGAGTCGCCGTCATTTGAACTCATTGATCTGCTGACGGAGGCGGGGTGCAGCGTCGAGTACTCCGACCCGCACGTGCCGCGCACGCACTTCATGCGGCGTTGGGGAGACCTGAACAAGGAGAGCGTCCAATTGACCCCCGGGCGGCTTGCACAGGCTGACGCCGTGATCGTGGCGACCGCCCATAGCGCGTTTGACTGGGCAGCCATCGCGCGCCACAGTGCCCTCATCATCGACACGCGCAACGCCCTGGCCGACTTTCCCAAGGCCCGGGTGGTCAAGGCGTGAGCATGACGTGCCGGAGAGGCCAAACCAGCACTACACTCCTTGCTCAACAGCATGTCCACATCGATTGATCAACTCCTGCTTCATGCCGCAGACGAACTGGACGCGGGCCGACACGTCGCACTGTGCCTGTTGGCGCGCACGCAGGGATCAACGCCAGCCCAAGCGGGCGCACTGATGGTGGTCACCAGCGACTCCCAGATGATCGGGACGATCGGCGGGGGTTGTGTCGAAGCGGAGGTCCGGCGGACCGTGCTGGGCATGCTCAGCGAGCAGCGAACTGGCACACTTGAGTACCAGTTGAACCACGATTATGGCTGGGACGATGGGCTCATCTGCGGTGGATCAATCGAGATCGCCGTGGGATTGCCCACATGCAGCGGCGAACTACGGGCCGTCGCCGCCGCGCACCGGATGCGACAAGCCACGCAACTCGAGATACAGGTCGAAACGCCTGAGTCAGGGTCCCTGCGCCGTTACGCACTCCGCATCGACCCACGTCCACGGCTGCTCATCGCGGGCGCCGGCCATGTCGGGGCAGCCCTGGCGGAGTATGCCGCAGGTTTGGAGTTTGATGTCACGGTGTTTGACGACCGCGCGGACTTGCTGGCGCGGATCGTAAGAGGTGTGGTCCAAGGAGTAGCGGGGCCGATCGCGGAGACATTGGCCCGAGCAGCGATCGATGGGGACACGTACATCGTCATCGTGACGCGAGGGCATCGACACGACGAAGAAGCGCTCAAGGCGGTGATCGATTCGCCGGCGCGGTATATCGGCATGATCGGTTCGCGGCGCAAGGTCAAACTCACGTTTGATGATCTGCGTGCCATGGGAGTGGAAGCGAGCAGGCTGGCGCGCGTCCACGCGCCCATCGGAGTGCCGATTCATTCCGTCACCGTGCGAGAGATCGCACTCTCGATTGCTGCGCAACTTGTCGCGGTTCGTCGCGAAGGATTCAGATCACCCGTCACCATGACCGAAGGGGTCGGGACGCCCGAACCGGCTGGAGCGGAAGTTCAGTGACCTGCGCACCTGCTGAACACGCAACCGAGGACAGTCTGATCCTCGGGATTGAGTCGTCCTGTGATGAAACGGCTGCGGCGGTCGTGGGCGGGGGGCGTGTGGTCCTCTCCAATGTCATCGCCACACAAGCCGAACTGCACGTCGAATACGGCGGAGTGGTGCCGGAGATTGCGAGTCGGGCGCATATTGAGCGGATCGCTCCGGTGGTGCAGCGAGCATTGAGCGACGCAGGGCTCACGTGGGAATCGGCTCCGGATCGACTGGCCGCCATTGCCGTGGGCCATCGTCCGGGCCTGATCGGATCGCTGCTCATCGGAGTGACTGCGGCCAAAGCGCTGGCCTGGGCGTGGGGGCTACCACTCATCGGCGTCGATCACATCATGGCGCATCTTCACGCGGGCTCCTTGAACACGAGTCCGCCCTGTTTTCCTGCGTTGGGACTGGTCGTGTCCGGCGGACACACATCGCTTTTTCGCATGCGCGGGCCGACCGAGATGGACCTTCTCGGCAGGACGATTGATGACGCGATCGGAGAGGCGTATGACAAAGCGGCGATCATGCTCGGGTTGGGATTTCCGGGCGGCCCTATCGTGGATCAGCGCGCCCGACTGGGTGATCCTACTGCGGAACAATTTCCGGTTTCCATGCTCGGGAAGGCCAGTCTGGACTTCTCGTTTTCAGGTCTCAAGACGGCGCTGCTCTACGCCGTACGGGGCCTGCCGGAAGGGCGCGGCAAAGGTGCGACGTTTACCCGCGACGCCAGCGATCTGGCGCAGCAGCGAATCAATGACCTGTGTGCATCGTTCCAAGCGGCAGCGGTTGACGCCGTCATGCTCAAGGTTGAGCGCGCGCTGGAGGCTGAACGCGCGCGGGGAAGTGACATTCAGGCACTGATTCTCGGCGGGGGAGTCAGCGCGAATTCACACCTTCGCGGCGAGGCGCGGGCGCTGGCTGCGCGCCGCGGACTGTGCCTGCACCTGCCAGCCCAGGCATACTGCGTGGACAATGCAGCCATGATTGCCGGGCTGGGGTATCACCTGTGGAAGTCCGGACACAGGGACGGGCTCGAACTCGCCGCCACGCCGGCAGGAACATTCTGAGTACTAGAGGTCGGACAGGTTGCGCCCGACCAAAGCAAGAACGGCAAGTGTTGCTGCAAAGACTCCCCACAGCAGGAGTAACGACGAGACAAAATACGGGTAGACGCACAGGAACAGTCCGGCAGACAACATGCGCAGATTGACCTCGCGACGGCCATGATTGAGCACCATCAATCCGACGAGTCCGATCAGCAGACCGGATGCCAGCAGCCAAGGGTTGTCGACAGTCATCAGGTCATCCTTAGTAGAACCACCTCATGGCATCGGCCATTCCCATACATGCGGTCACATATTGCCCACGAACTGTGTGAGTTCGCATCGGCGCAGACCACTGTATGGACCGAGAACGCAGCGCCGCTGCTGCTCGACCTGTCAGCCGACGAGACTATGGGCCAGCGTGCGGGAGACGTTGAGGTATGGTTGCGCGATCCGCGTCGTTTCATACCACGCGATCGGACGGGGGTTCGCGTCAATTCTGCGGGAGAGCCAACGAATGCGACGCAGATCTGCAACCGCGCGCGATAGCGCGCGGTCCGTCACCTTGGGAAGCCTGTCGCGCAGCTGAGCGAAGCGGGCCGGATCCCGTTCCGCCGCCAGGAGCAGCGGAAACGACCACTTGCGCAGTCCAATTTCGCGCGCCGCCGCTCCGTCGAGCATCTGATCGAGCTTGAGGCAAGGGTCGGAAATTCTCCGACCTGCATCGGTCAACACGTACTCGGGACGGAGCGGATGGCCATAGCCAGAGTTGGCCATGACCCAGCCCGCGGCGCAAGCCGAATCAATGGTCTGACGGAGAACCGGAGGGCTGACGGCCAGACGGTGAGAGAGCGTAATGAACCGCTCGCCATCCCGCCGCGCGAGTTCCGCGATGAGTGGGACGGTCCAGCGATGGTGAAAGATACGAGCCAGTTCGGGGGTAATGAGCATGACGACCGGGCTGCCAATTGACACTGAAAGTATAGTCACTATATTTGCAATCGCGATGGCCGTTGGTCGCGCCCAACCCTACTCAAGGAGTCTGTCAATGAGCAGCAAGCCGGAGTTCACCGTCGGAGTCACGCTCGCGTGTCAATGCAAGGACATCAAGGCCACGATCAGGTGGTACGAGGAGGTTCTTGGACTTTCGCTCCTGTATCATGCCGAGGAAATCGGCTGGTGTGAAATCGCATCACCCACGAAGGATGTGTCGATCGGCTATTCACAGGTCGAGAGCCCGAAAGTCGGTGCGGGGCCGGTCCCGGTGTTCAATGTCCCGGACATCGCGGCTGCGCGGGCGGCGATGGAAGCGCGCAAGGCTAAGTTTGATGGTGCAACGCGGGAAATACCCGGCCTGGTGAAACTGGCGACCTATTTCGATCCGGACGGAAACGCGTTCATGTTGTCGCAGAGCCTTTCGAATCAGTAAGAGGCGCCACCGCCCACTGAGAAGGAGAACGTCGTGAGAGTCAGCCACCTCCAGATTGGCAGCGCCTGCGCGGCACTGGCGATGGTCGCCCTGAGTTTCGGCGGATGGCAAGAGAGTCCGGCGGTGAATCCGCAGGCTACCCCTGCCGCCGCTGAGGCAAAGGCGGGCGTCAAAGACTTCGCCTGGCTGGAGGGCACGTGGACCAGGACGGATGAGACCAGCGTGCTCGAAGAAGTGTGGAATGCCCCGTTGGCGGATTCGGTGAGTGGGACATTTCGGTGGGTGCGTGACGGCAAAACGTGGATGTACGAACTCATGACCATCGAGGAAGAAGCCGAGGGCGTCGTCCTTCGGCTTCGGCACTTCGAACGAAACCTCAAGCCATGGGAGGCCGGGGAGGCCCTCACCTATCCGCTGAAAAGCGTCCAAGAGAACGAGGCGGTCTTTGAGAATCCGGAACCCGGCGAGGGCCACCCGGTGCGGCTGAGGTATGTGCGCGACGGTGATCGCCTGGTCGTCACTCTGGAGGAGGAGAAGGACCCGAGCCAGAGTTTCGAGTTCACGCGTCGGCAGAAGTAATCTGCGGGGGTCAGACCAGGAGTCCTGCGGGCGCTTCCAGCATGGCCTTGAGGGTTTGCAGGAAGCGTGCGGCCATGGCGCCGTCGATGATGCGGTGATCGTTGCTAAGCGTCACGGTCATTTCGTGACCAATGACAATCTGGTCCTGGCGGACGACGGGACGCTTGACGGTCGCCCCGACTGCCAGGATGGCCGCGTTGGGGGGATTGATGATGGCGGTGAAATGTTCGACCCCGTACATGCCGAGGTTTGAGAGCGTGAACGTGGAGCCGGTGATTTCCTCGGATTTCAGACCCTGGGTGCGGGCCTTTTCCGCCAAGCGCCGCGTTTCCGCGGAAATCTGGCGCAGGCCGAGGAGATCGGCGTCATAGATGGTGCCGACGACGAGTCCGCCGCCACGCTCTTCGGGAAGGCTGATGGCGACACCGACGTTGACACGATCTGCGATGCGAATTGACTCACCGGCCCAGGATGCGTTGAACATCGGGTGCTGATGAATCGACAAGGCGCAGGCGCGAACGATGAAGTCATTGACGGAGAGTTTGACGTTCTGAGCGGCTAACTGGGTATTGATGGTCTCGCGAAGAGCGACAAGGGGATCCATGTCGATGACGCATGAGACCTGATAGTGCGGAATCGTTGATTTGCTCTCGACGAGGCGCCGGGCGATCGTCTGGCGCATGCTCGTCAGCGGGACGGTGGTGCCAAAGGCGGCGGGCCGGCCCGAGGGGGAGGAGGCTGTGGCGACACGGGCGCTGGCGATACCGCCGGTCGCGGGTGCGGAGGCCGCGCTGCTGCCGCTCTGGGCAGCCTGAAGGATGTCGCGTTTGACAATGCGTCCGCCGGGCCCGCTGCCGTGGACGGAGCGGAGATTCACACCCATGTCCTCGGCCAGGCGTTTGGCGAGCGGACTGACAATCATGCGCCCAGCGTCGCTGTGCCCATTGGTGTGGGGCGGATCCATGACCGTGACGGGCGCGGATGTGTTGACTACAGGGGCAGCGCCGGCGGAAGCTGCCGCTGTTTTCTGGGCGGGAGCGGCAGCAGGTGCAGAAGAGGCGGCGCCGCCAACAGCATACTTCGCGGCGACATCGGCGAGTTTCTCAGATGGGTCTGCAAGGACCATCATGAGTTGCCCGACACCCACTTTTGATCCGGCGGCCGTGAGTATCTTGGCCACAACGCCGGCGTCATACACGGGCATCTCCATCGTGGCCTTGTCGGTCTCCACGTCCGCGAGGACCTGACCCGCCTTGACGGAATCGCCTTCCTTCACATGCCATTTGACGAGCGTGCCGGACTCCATGGTGTCCGAGAGACGCGGCATCTTGATCTCAATCGCCATCGCAAGCCCCTTGATCAGCGTTTGTCCTGATTCGATATCGGCCGAACACTTAGGCGAGGTACATCGCCTGCTTCACAGCGGCAACGATTTTCCCCGCATGCGGGAGCATGGCCAGTTCGAGCGGCTTGCTGTACGGCGCGGGGACCTCATCGGCGCACACGCGGTAGACCCGATTGTCAAGATCGTCGATCGCCCGCTCGTAGATCTGCATAGCGACCTCGCTGGCAATCGAGGCGAACGGCCAGGACTGATCCACGACCACGCAGTAATTGGTCTTCCGCACGCTCGCGACGATGGTGTCGATGTCAAGCGGACGAATGGTCCTGCCGTCGATGACTTCGCATTCCACGCCTTCCTTGGCCAGCGCCTCGGCCGCTTCCAGACAGAAGTGGACCGGACGGCCGAAACTGACCAGCGTGCAATCCGTGCCGGGCCGCTTGATGTCAGCGACGCCGAAGGGAATCAGGTACTCCTCTTCCGGGACATGCCCCTTGTTGTTGAGCATGCGCTCGCTCTCGAGGAAAAAGACCGGATCGGCGGACCGAAGCGCGGTCTTGAGCAAACCCTTGGCGTCGTAGGGCGTGGACGGGATGGCCATCTTCAAGCCCGGAACATTGGCGTAGAGCGCCTCAACACACCAGGAGTGGGTCGACCCGAGCTGGCCTCCAGCGCCGTTGTTGCCGCGAAACACCACAGGACAGGGAAACTGTCCGCCGGACATGTACATCATCTTCGGCGCGTTGTTCAGAATCTGATCCGCAGCCACCAGTGAGAAAGACCAGGACATGAACTCGACGATCGGGCGCAGCCCGGCCATCGCCGCGCCGATCGCCATGCCCGCAAATCCATTCTCGGAGATCGGCAGATCGATGATGCGCTTGGGGCCAAACTCATCCAGCATTCCCTGGCTGACCTTGTACGCCCCGTTGTACTGCGCCACTTCCTCGCCGCACAGGAAAATGCGCTTGTCGCGTCGCATCTCCTCTGACATGGCCTCACGAATCGCTTCCCGGTACTGAATCTCACGCATGGGGACTCTTCCTGATGTCTGCGGGCCGGCCCGCAGGCGTTCATTGATTGAGAAAACCGCCGCTCACCACTGGGCACGTCGGCCCGGCTGATTCATCATTTCGGGGAGCGGTGTGGAGGTGAAGTGCCCGTAAGGCTCGGAGTAGATGTCCGAGTACAACTCGGTATTCACATCGGGGAAGGGCGACTCTTCCGCAAACTTCACCGCATCGCGTACTTCGGCCTTGACGGAGGCGGCCATCTCCTGGTACTGCTGCTCATTCATCGCGCTTTCCGCAAACAGCATATTGGCCAATTTCTGGATCGGATCATGGCCTTCGTACGCAGCGACTTCTTCCTTGGTCCGGTACTTCTGCGGATCGGACATCGAGTGCCCTTTGTACCGATAGGTCTTCAGATCGACAAATGCCGGCTTCTGATGCTCGCGGCTCCAGTCCGCCGCCGCCTTCATGCCGTGATAGACGTTCATCACGTCCATGGCGTCGATTTCATACGCGGGCATGTCGTAGGCCGCCGCCTTGGCCGCCAAATTGTGCGCTGCGGAGGTGCCGCGCTCAATCGATGTACCCATCGAGTAGCCGTTGTTCTCCAGGCAGAAGATGCAGGGAACCGCCAGCACGGAGGCCAGGTTCATGGCTTCGTGGAGCGCGCCCTGATTGAGCGCTCCATCGCCGAAGAATGCCAGCGACACACGCGGCGAGCCCTTGCCGAGCACTTCATTCTCATACTTGGTCGCAAATGCCAGGCCCACGCCCAAAGGAGCCTGGCCGCCGACGATCGCATGCCCGCCGTACATGTGATTGCGCTTGTCGAAAAAGTGCATTGAGCCGCCCTTGCCCTTGGCGCAGCCGGTCACTTTTCCGAACATTTCCGCCATGGCATATCGCGCTTCCATCCCGCAGGCCAGGCCGTGCCCGTGATCGCGGTAGGCTGTGACAACGGGATCATCCGGCTGGAGCGCGGCCACGCAACCCACGGCCACCGCCTCCTGCCCGATGTACACGTGGCAGAAGCCGCCGATCTTGGCCTCCTGGTAGGCCTGCATCGTGCGAAGCTCGAACTCGCGGATCAGCATCATGTCCCGCAGCCACTTCATACGCTGCAACGCGGTAACGGGGGGCCGGCCGGCCGGGCTGATACGAATGGGCATTGCCGCCGACACGGTCGAGGTCCGACCGTTGGACACTCCGGAAACACCATTGGTTATCTCGCGTGACTGCCCCAGCGAACACCCGGGCATCACACTTTCGGAACCATCCGTGGAGCCCGATGGTGTCGTGGACTTGGAAACACTGCTGCCGGTGCCGCGATCGCTCGCGACGTGTGAAGTTGATTTGCTCATACCTGCGACCCTTGGAGTGATCGATCGGAAGCGAATCCGTGATCCGGAACGATCCAGCTCTACGTTCAGCGGGCCCCTCTTCCCGCCTCTCCCCCGCAATTTTTGCCTGTTTCATCGTGAAAAAGGCACCCTATCTGATCGCTATTCTAGGAATGCGGGAGCCTGCGACAATGGGACAAACAAAAGAGATCGGCCACGTCACGCCAGCAGGAACAGAATCCGTGCGACATTGTGCATTGTTTCACAAAGTCGGCACATCAAATGAGCGCAGAAATAACGCTCCCGTGTGTGTCTCACGACAGCGTTTCTTCTATCTTGACCGCACGCATACATTGCAGAATGGAGCTCACCATGCCGCACAACCTGGATCCGCATTCCACATTGAATGTCTCACGTCGCCAACTGCTTCAAATCGGCGGAGCTGCCGCGCTTTCCGCTTCAATTCCCGCTTCCCTGTGGGGCGCTGCGCAACCTGCGGCGACCGCGGCGGATGAGCCCCTGCGCATCGGCGCCAATTCCGTACCCAGCGGATTGCCCACCCGCAAGCGGGTGTTGCGACTTGCGCACCTGAGCGATATTCATGTTCAGCCGGAGCGCGGCGCGGGTGAGGGCCTGGCCGCCGCGCTGCGACATGTCCACGCGCTGCAGGACAAGCCTGACCTGATCCTCACCGGAGGTGATCTGGTCATGGACTCGTTTGAGGCGTCGCGCGAGCGCACGCAGACGCAATGGGACCTTTTCACCAACGTCCTCGGACAAGAGTGCAAGATCCCCGTGGAGCATTGCCTGGGGAACCATGATGTCTGGGGATGGAACAAGAAGAACAGTAAGACGCGCGGCGACGAGCAAGGCTGGGGCAAAGTATGGGCATGCGACCTGCTTGGGTTGCCGGCCCCCTACCGCTCTTTCGAACGGGCTGGATGGCGATTCATCGTGCTCGACAGCGTGTTTCCCCACGAGGACGGCTATATCGGAAGGCTGGATGATGCGCAGTGGGAGTGGCTGCGCGGGACATTGGAGCAGACTGCGGCAACAACGCCCGTGCTCATTGTCTCGCACATTCCCATCCTCACCGCGACAACCTTCATGGACAACGGCCGCAAGGGCGGCGACTTCACAGTGAGCCGGTCGCTCATGCATGAGGACATGCTGACGTTTCGCGATCTCTTCCTGAAACACCGCAACGTCCGCGTGTGCCTGAGCGGTCACATGCACCTGTACGACCGGCTCGACTACAACGGGACAACTTTCATCTGTGACGGCGCGGTCAGCGGGTCATGGTGGAAGGGAACGCACCAGCAGACTCCGGCCGGATACGGCGTCTTCAATCTGTACGACGACGGCACGTTTGAGAACGAATACGTCGAGTACGGCTGGGCGGCGCGCCCCGCTTGATGGCACACTTATCGGGAAGCCTGCACGGGTTTCAGGACGCGGGCATCCAGCAGATGCAGCGCGCCGACGCGCAAGAAAGAGGCCTGCTTGGGGGAGGGAGCAAAGAGGACAAAGGGCATGCGCTCATCGCTGGTCGGCCGAGCGATGCTGCGTGCAAAGACGCTGATCTGGTCAGTCAGTCCGTCGGGGTCTTTGACGGCGGCCTTGCGCTTTTCCTTGGTTTCCAGCAAAGTGGTCGGTGCCTGCGGGAGGCTCTCCCTGGGAAGAACCTGAAAACTCACTTCGCTCGTGCAATTCAGAACAACGCTCTTGTCGTCGTACCAGCCGCCGCCGATGCTGCCCTTCTTGAGTGCGAGAACCGAAGCCGCAAGGCCGCCGTCACCGCGCGTGGACTTGCCCAGCGGATCGAAGACACACACCCGACCCAGGCCTGAATGGAAAAACAGCATGCGAAGCGAACCGTCAGGGGCGGCCGGCTGCTGCACTCCTGCGAGCATCTGGTAGGCAGTGGTTTCGCTGGCGGACATGACGAGGGTCTGCCGGGCCAGGGGCTGTCGCAGAGAGGCAGAGCTCCGCGCATCCAGCGCGACAAGATCGAGCCGGCCGTCGTCGCTGAGGAAAAAGGCGAACAGGCGCTCGCCGTCGCGACACCACACGGGGTAGAGCCAGGACCCGGAATCGGCAGGCAGTGAATACACCTCGGCATCGCCCTGAACCATCAGATCGAAGCGCTCGCCATCGACCGCGCGGCTGCACCAAGCCAGTCGACCTGCCTGACCCTGCTCACGAACATCGAGCGCTGAGTGGGCATTCACACGATCACCTTTGACGATCCAGCGGACCTCTCCCGTGCTCCAGATGACCTTGCCGATCCAGCGCGATCCATCGGCCTGAGGCGCTTCAATCAGGAACCCGTCGTGGTCGGCGCTGCGTCCAAGGATGCCCGTCTGCTCGAACCAATGAGTCTGCGTCAGGCGGAACGACTTTTGGTCTGCATCGGGGGAAATTGAGTAGACGGCCAAAGAACTGGAAACATCGAGCGGAACGGCGTCGGGGCGGGCCAGTGCGGTTGACCATGACACCGGTACGCCTTGCTGGACCGCCAAGTACTGCCCGGCGGGATCAACCAGGGGCATGGTTTGTGAGTCGTAGGGCAGGTCGCCGGTAAATGCGGCGATCTCGGCGACGACGCCGCCCGAAGTGCGCTCCAGCGCGCGCGGCAATCCGGAGAAGGCGGTGGAGAGATCGACATCTTCGGGCCGCTGGACGTCCATGGTCGCCGGCGCGACCGGCCGCGATGTGGGCCGCGCAGACGACCGAGAACCGGAGGCTGAGCGGGTACTGGATGTCGACTCAGTCACGCACCCGGTCGAAGAGGCAATCGCTGCAATCAGGATGAAACACGTCGTCCGCATGGGCAGGTCAATCGCCTACTTTGACATGGTTTCGCCGTTGGTGGAAGGGGCCGGAACTTGGATCTCCTTGGGGAGCGTGATTTCGTACCCCATTTTCTTGAGCTGGTCAATGCGGTACTGAACTTCGTCATTCGTGTCCGCCACATTGTCGAGCACGATGGGCGTGATGAAGGCGACGAGCTCCTTGTTCTGCGTATTTGTGGTCTTGGACCGGAAGAGCAGCCCCAGGAGCGGGATGTCGCCCAGCAGCGGCACTTTGCGCTTGATCTCGCTGTCCTGCTGGCGCAGGATGCCGCTGACGACCACGGTCTGTCCGTTCTTCACTGTGACCTTGGTGGTCGTTTCGCGACGATCCAGGATGAAACCGCCGAACAGGGTTTGCCCCGGCACGATGCTGGACAGTTGCAGGTTGACACGCAGATCGACGTTGCCGTCGGTTGTGATGTGCGGGCGGGCGCTGAGGCTGATGCCCACAGCCTTGTAGTCGAAACTCTGGTTTGTCTGGCCGGTGTCAGTGAAACTCGAATCGGTGATGAAGGGGATGTCCTGGCCGTCGAAGAAGTTCGCCTCCTCATTGTCCGAGGTGTAGATGCGCGGATTGGAAAGCACACGCAGATCCGTGTCCTGAGCCAGGGCCTGCAGCGCGACATTGAGGTCGACGTTGGTGTTGAGCACGGAGGTGTCGAACAGGTCGGAGAGAATGTTGTTTTCAGTTCCTTCGATCCCATTGACGATTCGGATTTCATTATCCGGGTTCGGACTGTCGAAGATGTTGCCGCTGCCCCAACGCAGGCCCAGCGACAGGTCATTTTCAACGCTGACTTCTGCCACGGTCGCCGCGATGAGCACCTGCCGTCCTGGCTGATCGATCTGCTCGATGATGGTGTCCACTGATCTGCGGTGCTCGGGCGGGCAGAGCACGTAGAGACCATTTTGCGTGGCGAGCGGGACGATGCGCAATTTCCCGATCAAGGGGCTGATGGGCCGTTCATCCTCCTGAGGCTGAGTATTCTGCCACCAAAAGGTGATCGTTTCTGCGCTGGCAGTCGAACCGTCGGTCGTCCCGCCGGTGTCGGACTCGCTGAGCGAAGAGATGTCGTTCACATTGGACAACTCGCGCTGCGTTGCCCCAATTCCCTCTCCGGATCCGGGGGGGGCGAGCAGGGCGTTGAGCACCTCTGCCGCCTTTTCAGCGTCAACGTACTTGAGTTTGTAGAGGATCGGCGCGTTAGCCTCGCTGGGCGTGTCGAGTTTTTCGATCAGTTTGTCAAGCGCGGTGAAATACTCGGCAGAGCGGGCCGTGACGAACAGCCGGTTGTTCTGGTCATCGACTTCGAAGGAAAACTGCCCGGCCAAGGGGCTGATCTTCACGCCCTCTTCCTGATTGCCCGAGCGCTGCTGGTTGTCCTGTTGGAAGCGCCCGCCGAAAAAGTCCACGCTTTCAAAAGTCGCCGTGGAAGCCTCCCCCTCGGCAAAGAGATTCCTCAGCAGATCGCGGACCTTGATCGCGTCGCTGTTCTTCAGTTCATAGACACGCGGGACGAATGCGGCCTCGGCCAGCGGCACATCCCAGAAATTCTTGATCTGGGAGTCGATCTGATCGAGCGTTTCGCGGCCGGCCAGCACCGTCACGCTGTTGTGCGTCTTGTCGGCGACGACCTTGAGTTTGGCGGAGGTCTGCACCTCACCTTCGCCCTGGTTGCCGCCCCGTTGCACCTGGAACGCGCGGCCGCCGCGGAAATTACCGCCGCCCTGGTTCTGCTCCTGTGATTCCCCATACAGGCTCACAATGAGTTTCGCGACGGTCTCGGCATCGGAGTGCTTCAATGTGTACGTGCGCGCCACCAGGCCGCCGGAAGGGGTGTCGATCTGGTCCAGAAGCCGCTGAACGACCTTGAGCGTCTGCACGCTCGAAACCACCACCACTTGGTTGCTGTCTGCGTCAAAGGTGATCTTGCTTGTTCCGGTCTGCGGCAGAAGCGTCACAAGCATGTTGTTGATCGTTTCGGCCTTGCTGTACTTGATCTGGTAAGCCTTGCTGGCCGTCATCCCGATGTCGGTCCGCACAAGGACATCGTCCTCTGGCGCCAGCACCGGAATGTCGCCACGATTGGTCAGATCGGTCATGGCGATCAGCGAGATATGCGTGCCGTAGTCAATAACGCCCACGCCGGCATCATTCATCGCCACGCACAGCAGTGCGAACGCCTCCGCCTTCGGCTTGGGCTGCGCGTTGATCATCGTGATGGTCATCTGCCCGACCTGTGCGGATGCAGGAATGACCGGCTTGCCTGCCCACTCCGAAAGCGTGTTCAGGAGCGTGCGGATCGGCGTTCCGTTGAATGCGATCGGCACCAGGTCCCCGTCTGCGGGCACGACGAAGTTGGTGTTTGCGTCCTGCCCGCCATTGAAATCCCGTCCGCGAAAACCGCGAAACGCGGGGCGCTCGGGCCGTTGCTGCAACTCCTCCTGCGCCGCCTCATCCGGGTCATCGGGCAATTGCTCCTCGAGCGGCAGGTCACCGAATATGTTCTCCTCTTTGGTGTTCTCAGCGCCTTCTGTTCCCGGCGGATTCTCCGGCTCTTTGGCCGGCTCCTCGGGCGGGGGCTGCTGAGCTCGGGAAGTCAGCGCCGGCGCCGTCAGGAATGTCGAGGCGATGATCAGCGCACCAATCCGAACCCTGGGGGCGCGTTGCACACTGTGGAACGTCCTGCAATCCATGTCCACCACTTTTCCATTCTGTGTCGTTGGTAAACGAAACGATTCGATGAATTCACGCACGATGCTCTTCACGATGCCGCATCCATTGCTCTCTCTCCGAAATCCCGCTCAACCTTGACTAATCCTTCTTGGTTCCGCCCGATGAATCTCCGCTCGTGACGATCTGCGGAATTGACACTTCACCAGTCGCCCCATTGCCGAAGTCGAAGAACACAGCGCCGTCGGGCGCGGTCATCTGGCGACCTTCTTCCATGCGCTTGCGCATACGCTCTTGGATCTCCGGAGGGAGTCGATTCAACCAATCCTCACGCCCGCCACGATTGCCCCGTCCAGGCATCGCAACTCCCCGACGAGTACCGCCCGGAACCGGCGGGCCTCCAAAGATGTTCCCTTCCTCACCGCCGCTCTCGCCGCCGAATACTCCGGACCCGCCAAAGTGCACTTCGTCAAAGAGGTTCACCGCATACTGACCTCCGCGATACTCAACATGCACTGTCCATGGCGCCTCTATGGATACCAGGCGAACACCCTGCCCGCTCATACCCGGTTTGAGGAAAACCCCTTCGCCGCCAGCCGGCGCGAAGATCGCCGTCTCACCCAGGAACCCGACGAGCGGCGGCCCCTCATACTGCGTCGGAATGACCGGTTCTGATTCGTCGGGCGCCTCGACGCGAGGAGGTTCAGGGGTGACGAACGGACTGCGTCCATCGATCATTTTCTGATACCCAGCAAGCATCGACTCGCGCGCCTTTTCTGCCTCTGCCTCACCGGCTGGTGCGGTCTCACCGGGAAGTCCGGGGGTAATTGCAGCGCTCACGACCGGACCAATGCCCCAGACTCCGACTACCGCAGCCGCAGCCGCGGCGACGACGGCAACTTTGCCCACGCCGCCCAAGGCCGTAAACGCGCTTGTGATCTGCATTGTCATGATCAGGACTCCGTATACCAGGATTCCACTTCCATTTTCACCTGCACCTGTCGGCCCGCACGCTTGATTTCCAATCGCGCAATGCGCGCTATTTTCGGCTGCTTCTCGAAGTCAACCAGTATCTCCGACAAAACGTCCTGTTCGGTCGTAAATTGCACCTCAACCGGCGCGCGGCCGAATTTCCTTGATGACGCCCCGCCCGAGCCCGTCATGCGCACCTCCGCAGACGGACGAGGATTCACCGTGGCGGATCCGAGATTAATGTCATGGCCCCCAAGTATCGCCCACACCAGTTTCTCCACGTCTGCCTTGCTGTCCTTGCTGATGAGTTCGGGCGTCCCGAAGTAACGGGCCGACTCCGCCGATGCCGCCGATCGTTCATGTGCGGTGCGCACGCGCTCAATGCTGGACGCCAGGGAATCCGCCCGGAGTCGAACCTTCGCTGTGTAGTCCATCACCGGTTCCACGACGATCAGATACGCGAGGACAAAGAATACCAGCCATGAGACCCACTTGAGGTGCCGTGGCAGCGATGCATAGCGCTCGCGCAGAGCGGCGAACATCGGCGCGCGAGGCGTGCTGGAGTATGCATCACTCATTGATCACCTCCGCCGCGCGGATCTTCCGTCGGCTGATTCGGGTCGCCAAAATCAAATCCTGCTCCCCCGTCGCCGCCAGAAGAATCCTCAAAGAAGAAATCCTCACCGCCATCGAGCTGCAGGGTCTCCTCCTGCGCATCCGCATCAGCAGGCTGCCGCTCCTCGGCTGTCGGTCTTGGAGCCGATTTCTCGACAGGCAGCGGCACGGGCGCACCACCCTTGCGCAGATATGCCAGTTGCGCCTTGAGGGCTGACCATTCGCTCTCGATGCGCTGACGGGTCGCATCGTCCAGCCCTTCGATCTGATAATGCTGAACGCCGCGAGCCTCCAAGGCGCTGGCGATCCCATCCACGTCCAAGGACTTGATCTGGGCTTCGCTCAACGGACCAGACAGCGACAGGGTTGACTGGGCCGCCGCCGTGTTCGTCCTTCCGAACTGGGGCCGAGTCCGGAGATTTGGGCGATTGGCTGCCGTGACGTCGCCGCCTTCCTCGCTATCGCCATACAACCTCTCAGAAAGCGACTGCGCAGCGTAGTCCACTGCCGGAGTGGTGGGGGCGAAGGGCGCGACGATCTTGGCTCGGATGTCAAAGAGGTAGCCGCCGCCCGAGTCCTCTCCGGTGTCCCGAGCCGTCGTCGGCCCGAGTTCGGCCTCGAACACGCCGGTCGCATTTAAGTTGGAGACAAATGCGTACTTCGCGTCAAGTTCCTGGTATGTCCCGCGAATGCGCACCTCTTCGCCATGAATCAGGCGCAGCTCAGTAATCTGAATGTTGGCGGGGGACGCGCCACAGACGTCAGCGATGAGTTTGGGCATCGGCCAGCGCTGCTGCTTCATAAGCGCGTAGACGGCTGTGCGCGACTCGAGCTCGTCGGCGTGTTTCAGAGCATCACTCAGACCGCGGGCCTTGAACGAAAGCACTCCCAGCCGCACACCCTGAACAGCCAACGGGAACATCAGGATCGCCGCCACCGCGATCGCAGCCACCACTCCCGCACGCCCCGGGGCGCCGAGCCAGTCCACGATGCGCAGCCACGAGGGAGTGTCCGCGATCGGCGGGACATCCTGCAGTTCATAGAGCCGTCGGCGGGAAGACCCGTTGCCCGAAAGCGCGCCCAACCCGGCGAGAGTGGCCAACCCAAACTCACTCCACCACTGCGGGTCGGTCGGAGCCTGCCCCAAACCACGCACCCGGGGCACATCACCAATCCCATCCAAGACCCAGCCTGACGCGGATCGCGAAATCCGGCTGGTGATGCCGTCGCGAAGGCGATCCAGCGCGCCAGCGGGCGCGCCGAGGCTGACTTCAATTTCGGTCAGGCTGCGGGAAATCGCGCTAGCACGCTCAGCGCCGCTGATGCGCAAGGTACGAAATATGGTCCGTCCTGTGCGTGTCGCAACGACGTCGACGACACCTGCCTCCGCATCGACCGCAGCCGCGGACCCTGTATTTTGCGCCCCGGTGGAACCGGTTCGCCATAACAACTCGATGAGTGCGGCCGAAATGCCGGCAAATCGCACATCCGGGCGGCCGGTCAACTTTGAAAGACCGGCCTGCAAAGCGCCGGCTCCAGGATCGCCGACACCGGGCCAGCCCATCGCGACGACCGCAAATTCTGCGGCCGCGGCGTCAATCGACCACGGCAGCGCGGCTCCGGCCCGCCGATGGGATTCCAAGCCGCGCGACAGCGAGGCCTCGGTCTGCAGGTCAATGGCGTCGACAAGCGTTGACGCGTCCATGGCGGGCATGGTGAATGTCCGGCTGACGACCCGGCCCGGCGGCAGGAGCCCCACCACTCGCTCAACCTGGTGCTCCGACACCAGCGCGGACAGATCCGTCATCGTCAGGCCGCCGCGACTCGCCCGCACCGCTGCGCTTTCGCTGCGCTGCGCGCCGGACACTGACGCCGCCGCGCGTTCCAGCACAACGGCCCGCCAGTGCGGTCCGTCCTGCTGAACCACAACGACGCGGTCCAATGCGCCCTGCCCGTCGGATTTTCCGTTGAAATCATCCATGAGTCTCATCGTTCCGTGTAGTCGATCACCGTCACGGGCAGCCGTGAACGATCGATCGTAACGACCAATTCAACCTGTGTCATAGCCGGCAGTGCTCGACCCCGGCAGGTCAAGCGATAGACCTGGCTCTGAGTGTCGATGTACGGCGCCATTCCCGCCAACACATCCCTGTTCACCTCAATAACACGCTGTAGATCAAGAATGCTCTCCATGCCCTCTGGATTGCTCTCCCGATATGCTTCGATCTCGTCAAGCATCTCAGGCTCCATCCCCGGCAGAAGTTCAAGGACCTCACGCGATGCCGTGTTCACATT
This sequence comes from Phycisphaerales bacterium, assembly GCA_044229655.1. Taxonomy (GTDB): domain Bacteria; phylum Planctomycetota; class Phycisphaerae; order Phycisphaerales; family UBA5793; genus JBGASM01. Next base: position 92,859 of record JBGASM010000009.1, read on the forward strand.
CACCAAGCCAGGCGCCAGCGGCGGAACCGGGCCGATTGTGGCTTCCGCAAGGACAGCGCGCAACTGGGTTCCAGTCAGATTGCGCACGGTTCCTGACTGTCCCGAGCCGTCATCCTGATCCTCGTCTTGACCGCCACCTTGTCCTTGTCCATTTCCCCGGCCGTCGCCCGGTCGTCCGCCGCCATCCTGCTGAGCACGCTGCTCGTTCTGTTGCTGATTCTGCCGGCGATTGCGATCGTCTCCTCCGCCTCCATTGCCTCCGAAGTTCTGGCCGATGATCGGTACCGTGCGGATGATAAACGTAGTTTGTCCGGATTGCGGGTCCGATTCGCCTTGGCCCTGCGCGATCTGCTGCAACGTCTGCGTCAAGAGGTCCACCATGCGGCTGTCCTCTTTCTTGGCCCATGCCTGCAGAGCTTCCGCCTGCGCCTGATCAACCCCCAGCCGGTCGCGGATCTCCGAGATTTCCGCGTTCTGGAGATCGACCTTCTCTTGCCCCGATGGCCCGCGCTGTGCCGCCCGGGATGTCGCCGTCAGATACGCGCTCCATCCCGCATCAAGGATTCCATCGGAATTGTCCGGCGGCCAGCTGAGTTCACCATCGTCCTCATTGGGATCCAGCACGCCGTTGAGATTCCAATCCTCGGCACGCAGCAGTTCGGCTGTGACGCCCTTGACGGCCTCCAGCTCCTGCAGGTTCCGCACCACTTCATTGCGCGGCGCGTATCCCCCGGGCAGTTGGCTGTAATACGAAACTTCCACGCCGTCGGCCCGCTCGTCATCTCCTCCATCCGCCCAGTCGAGAATTGCATTCGCCATGTCCGTCCGGAGGTATTTGATGCGTTCGAGCATGGCCGCATCGGCCAGGTTGACGTTCAGCCGCGCGTGGCAGTCTTCGGGCCCAGGAACGTTTTTCTCGCCGTCCCAGTGCTCGATCAGGAAGGCTGACGACGCCAGCGTGCCTGTGGACAGCGCCTCCATGTCCATGTTGAACTGACGCAAATCGCCCGCGGCGTCCCCTTGCTGCGCGTCCCAGGTGAGGTAGGCAATCACGCCCTCAACCCCCGCACGCGCCGCCCATCGTGCACGCACTGTCCCCAGGGCCTCGCGCCCGGCCGCGGCGGCGCGATACGTCGTCATCTGCAGGGAAACGACCATCACAGTCGTGATAGCCAGCGTCCACAGGACGAGGATGAGCGTGGAGCCGCGCCGCGTCATTCCTCATCCTCTCCACCGGAGGCATCCGGCGAGGGAAAGAAAAACCCGCTGGTCGAGCCGCCGAACAGATCCAGCTCAATAGTCGCAAAGCCGTCCGTGCCGCGCAGAGTCATTGCACTGTCGAACGCTGTTATCTCTTGCTCGGTCATGAGTTTCGGAACGCGATCGATCGCCACCGTCATGCGTGCCGTCGCCTCACCGCGTCCGCTGGCCCGCTGCGCAGCGCAGCTGATTCGCACGGCAAAAGGCAACCCCCGCTCGTCGCTGTTCCATTCTTCCAGCCAGTTCACTCCGTCGAATGCCTCGAACCGCAACGACACCACGCGCACCGCAAGCGGAACTGCAACTCCGCCGCCGCGGAGTTCCTCATCGGGCATCATGTCCGCACGCCGCCAGAGGACGCTTGCAAAATCCGGGTCGGCTTCGAGACGGTATTGCACTTCGTACACACCGGCATCGGGCGAATCCTCTGCCGATCGCACGGGACGTGTGCCGCGCGTGATCATGATGAGTTCATCGCGCTCCTGCTGTTCCTGCCCGTTCTGTCGGTCATCCGTGATGCGCAGCAGATTCTGCCTGGGGTCTGGGTCGCGCACCACTTGCTCAAGGTCGCGCGCAATCGTCCGCGCCGCCAGCTGAGCCGCCGCCGTAGCCTCCTCGATATCCCGCGCCCGGGCCCGAACGTCGATCACCCGCCCGATCGCTGCCGACGCCGCCGTGATGAGAAGCGCCGCAACCACCCCCGCGACAATCAATTCGACAAGGGTCAGGCCGCGCCGTTGGTGCGCATGCCGCCCACTTCTAACAGACTGAGACTCATGCCTCATCGCTCCACCGCCTTTTCCGGCTCGCGCGACTTGGCGTCCTCTATGTCCGCGCCCGGCAGCTGCTTCGCTGCCAGAAGCGTCTCCATGACTTCCTCCTGCTCCTGTCCGTCCGCACCATCCCACACGATGTGAGCGCGAACTTTGTATGGCACGCCCACTCCCTGATCCTCAATTTCCAGGTCGTATCGATACGCCTGAAACGGCGGCTCAAACGTCCCTTGGGCCGGAAACTGTTTCGAATACACATCAGGACCTAACGCCGCAACTTCGGCCAGCAGTCCATCCGCCAGCATCGCGACTTCCTGCATCCGTGTTCCCGTTCGCTGCGCTTCGAGGCACCGCCCGGCAATTCCCAGGATCACAACCAGCGCAACCGACAGGAGCACCCCGCCCACCACCGCATCGATGAGCGCAAACCCGCCCCGCCGACTTCGCACACTGCGCTTCACCACGGCCGCTCCCCCTCCCCTGCTTCATCCAGATCCACCGGCTGCAAACGTTCGCTCCAGCCGCCTGAGCGCCCGTCCGAGTACGCCCGCATCGCCAGTGTGGACTGGGGAAGGAGCAGGATGATCGCTTGCTTGCCCTCCGGCCTCCGTGGATCGGCCATCCATGTCACCATCAATTCGATCCTTGGCCGCTGCACATCCAGGGGAATCTCCACACGGAAAGGCGGCTCCATCTCCTGTCCATCGATACGAATCGACTCCAGCACGATGTCCGCATCGAACTCCACCGGCTCAACCAGCAAATCCGGACTCCAGGTTGCCCGCCCCTCTTCCCGCGGATCCGCCACGAGCAGATCCAGCCGGAGCGTGCGCCCGTCGCGCGCCAGGTCGGTGCCCTCGCCCACCAGCGCCAGGCTGTAATGACCGAGCGCTTGTCTGTGCGCCAGCGCATTGAGCAATCCCTCGGCGGCATCGATCCGGATGTCCACTTGCCGCTCGAATCCGCCGCTCATGCGCACCACCATCAGTCCCGCCAGCACGGTCAGAACTGCCGTGGCGACCAGCACTTCGATCAGCGTAAATGCGCCGGAAGAAGCTGCGGAAGATTTGACTCGTTGCAAACGCATGCCGGTCGGTACTCCAACCCCACTACGACTTCAGTCAGACCTATCGCTACTGGACGATGTCCGCATCATCATCCGCTCCACCCTCTTTGCCGTCTGCGCCCAGGCAGACAATGTCGAAGTCAAAGTTCTTTTGCCCGGGTACTCGAATCTGAAAAGCATTCCCCCAGGGGTCGATCAGGTTCGCTGACGAATCGATGTACGGCCCCTTCCAATTCGCTGCCTGATCGCCTGGAGGCTTCTCCCAGAGCATTTCCGTCAGCTCTGCGCCGTCCTTGGGGATCGCGCCCGTGTCCGCCATCCACAACTTGACCTGGTTGCGAATGGTTGCCGCGTTCGCCGTCGCCACTGAAACCTTGCTTTGCGAAACGCGCCCGATGATCCGGGGTGCGATCAGCGCCGCCAGCACCGCAATGATGATCACGACCGTGATCACCTCGATCAGCGTGAAACCGCTGCGCATACCCCGACGTCGATGCCTGTTCATCCGGTTCTTCTGCATGTAATCACCTGCTCCTTGCCTGCAACGGCATGTGTTCAAGATCTCACCCGCACACTCTCAACCGATTGCGTTTTGCATTTCCAGCAGCGCCAAGAACACCGCCGCCAGCACAAACGCCACCACCACACCCATGGCCACAATGATGACCGGCGGCAGGATGGTTTTGAAGACCTCCACGGAAATCGCCGTCCGTCGATCAAACGAGACCGCAGCCTGACGCAGCATTTCATCCAGACGCCCGCTGCGTTCTCCCAGCCCGATGATCTGCACAAGCAGCGGAGGAAAGTACCCGCTCCGCTCCATTGGCTCGGCAATCGACTTGCCCGCGCGCACCTGCTCCGCCACGTCATCCATCACGCTTTCAAGCGCTCTGTTGCCCAGCGTGTCCTTGGTAATAAGCAGGGCGTCCAGCACCGGGATGCCCGAGGCCAGCAGTGTTCCAAAAGTGCGCGTGAATCGTCCCACCGCCATATCGCGCAGGACCGCCCCCACGCCCGGAACACGCAGAAGAAACCGGTCTACGGCGAGGCGCATCTCCGGCCGGGCCATAGCCGCACGCCAGGCGAAGAAGGCGATGATCGCTCCTCCAACGAGCAAGTACCAGTACGTGCCCGTGACATACGCCGCACCTTGCACAATTCGCGTCGGAAGGGGCATCGTGAAATTCTGTCCCTGGAGCGCTGACATGATCTTGGGGAAAGTGAACGTCACCATCACGATGATCGCGGCCGTCAGCAACAGCGTGAGAATCGCGGGGTAAATCATCGCCCCCAGCACCGACCGGCGAATGTCCGCATCGCGGTCCAGCAGGTCAGCCAGTTGAAGCATGACCGTGTCCAGACGCCCGCTGGCCTCACCGGCCCGGATCATCCCGATGACCATGTCGTCGAACGGCTCACCCCACTCCGCCGCCGCCTGCGCAAAACTGCGACCCGCCTCAATCCGATCCATGAGGTGGTCCACCAACGCCGCTTGCTTGGCGTGCGACGCTTGTTTGGCTACCGCCCTCAGCGCGCTCATGAGCGGCAGGCCAGCCTCCAGTGCGGTTGCGATCTCTCGAATGAGGGCGGCAAGCTCCCCCTTCCCCATGCGCCCGCGCGGCCTGTTTGATCCGCCTTCTCCATTGGTCCCCCCGGCTCGGCTTAACTCGCGCCGGCTGGGAACTGCGTGGGCTGCTTTCCTCTGAACGCGGACACCGTTTGCCCCCTGAGTTGACCTCGGGGCGCCCGCCGGGGCCACCCGCGTGGGTATCTCACCGCGCTTCGTGAGCAGGCGCACCGCTTCTGCCCGATCCGCGGCCTCGATCGACCCGCGTCCGGTCTGCCCTGACCGATTTACGCTCTCATACTCAAATGCGGACATTGAATTCCACTCACGGCCACTTTGCGCCTCGTGCGCACCTTCGGGTGCACATTGTACCGACTCAACGCCTTCGCCCCCCCTCCGATTGCATCCCAATCGCTCCGAAGTCGTCCTTCACCTCCGAGGCATTCGCCTTGCGAAAGTCCCGGAGGACACCCCACTGCCATAGGAATTCCAGCGTTTTTTGCGTCGATGTGCCCTACCATCGCGGCTTTCCATCGCCTGCGCGACTGGTTACCGCCCTCTTTTCTCCGCCCGCAAGGAGTTCGACGTGAAATCCACTGACCTTCGTCCCGGCATGGCCGTCAAGATGGACGGCAATCTCTTCGTCATCACCAAGTTTGAGCACCGTACGCCCGGAAACCTGCGCGCGTTCGTCGCTGTCAAGCTGAAAAACGTCAAGACGGGTGCCCAGATCGAGCGCCGCCTCGCCTCCGGCGAAGATGTCGAACAGGTCGATCTCGACCGCCGTGAAATGGAGTACCTCTACTCGGACGCCGATGGCCACATCTTCATGGACCAGCAGTCCTACGACCAGATCACCGTATCCAAGGAGATGCTCGGCGACGACATGTTCTATGTGAAGCCCAATACGGTCATCAACGCCTTGCTCTCTGAAGGCAACGTCGTTTCCATCGAACTGCCCAAGACGGTCGACCTCAAGATCACGGACACGCCGCCGGGCATCAAGAATGCGACTGCGACCAATCAACTCAAGGAAGCGACCCTCGAAACCGGTCTCAAGACGCGCGTCCCGCCCTTCATCAACATCGGTGAAACGGTGCGCATTTCGACTGAAGACGGCTCGTACATGTCGCGCGCGTGATCAAGCCCCGATTCGCAGCCGGTCGGAAAGAAAATTGGGCAGTCCAGCGCGGATCATGTCACGCTGCACGGAATCCACGTTGTACGCGACGCGGTGCACAGTAAAGGTGCGCTTCTCCGTATCCAGCGTCGCAAACGCGGCATCCGGGTTTCCGTCCCGGGGTTGTCCCACGCTGCCCGGATTCAGGATGTACCGATACCGCGGATCGAGCCGCAATGGGACGCTCGCCGGCAGAAACGCGACCCGCACATCCGCAGGTTCCACCTTCGCATAGCCGATGTCCGGCGTTCCGAACGCCATCGGGATGTGGGTGTGTCCGACAAACAGGCAGTGCTGCTCGAATGCGCCGAATGCGGAGGCCGCAATCGCCGGATCATTGAGATAGTCTGATGGCCCATCCAGATCTGGATTGGCGTGCGTGACGACGACCTCGTCCATGTTTCCCATGCAGGGCAGTGCGGCCAGCTTGCGCCGATGCCCCTCCGACAGGCGTTCTCGCGTGTAGGCGATTGCCGTCCGAGCGCCCGCGTTGAATCGCGCCAGCTCGGCATCGTCGACCACGGCGCGGTCGTGATTGCCCTGCACTGTGTAGTCACAACGGTCCAGCACCATGTCAATGCACTCAGCCGGGTGAGGCCCGTATCCGACCAGGTCGCCCAGGCAGATCACGCCATCCGGCTTCGCCTTGTCCAGCGCGGCCAGTACCGCGCGCAGAGCCACCACATTGGCATGGACATCCGAGATGAATGCAAATCGTGACACTGCTGCTGCCCCACTCGCTCAAGAACACGCCCGAAGATCGGACTTGACGCCGACCCCGCTCCGATTCGTTGCAGGCGCCTGCTCAGACTTATACGGCTGACGAACATAAGGATTGCACGACGCCGGGAATCCTTCCCGAAAATTGCGGAATCTCGCGAAAAATGAACACGGGCCGGTTCGGGACCGGCCCGCGATTTTCGGCTTTTTGGAGCAGAAAAGTTGAGTTTCCGCGCGAAAATCCGGTCGGTCATTCTTGCGCGGCTGCCGCAGGTGTTGATCCCGCAGGCGCTTCCGACTCGGTCTGCGCCTCGTTCCGCGGCTGCTGCCGCTTCTGCTGCGACTCCTCGGCGCGCTTAACGGCCGCGACCCGTCCCTTATCTGGCGCAAGAATCATCATCATTCGCTTCATGTTGAGGCGCGGCGGTTGCTCGACCTTGGCGATGTCCGCCAGCGCCTTAACGATTTCCTGCATGCGCTCGATGGCCTGGTCCCGGTACTGCATTTCGCGCCCTTTGAACGGCTGCACGAACTGCACTTTGTGACCCTCCATGAGAAACCCTCGCGCCTGACGCATGCGCAGTTGCACATCGTGCTCATCAATCTTGAGCGACCGGCCAAGTCGGACTTCCTTGAGCTCCGTCTTCTTGGCTCCCGCGCGCGCGCGGTGTTCCTTTTTGGATTGTTCGTACTTGTACTTGCCGTAGTCCATGATGCGCACCACCGGCGGGCGCGCATCGGGCGATATTTCCACTAGGTCCAAACCGGCCTGGTAGGCCATCTCCTTGGCCTGCTTCAGATCGACGATGCCGATCTGGGCGTCGTCTTCGCCGATCAACCGGACCGGCGACATTCGAATCATGTCGTTAATGCGCACACGCGGGCCAGAGTCCCGCCCTCGGAACCCTCCGCCACCGCCAAACCCGCCCTCGCGCGGCCGGAATCCGCCCGGCGCCCCACCGCCTGTGCCTCCCCCGACTCCGCCGCCGGGGCGCGGGCCGCTGAATCCGCCGCCTCCTGCGCCTCCCGGACGGAAGCCCGAATTCCCACCGCCTGTGAATGGCCTCGGCCCCGGAGGACCGCCGCTAAATGAAGAACGACTGATCGCAAGACTCCTGCATCACGGGACTTCACCTTTCTCTCCGTCGCGCCGACAGACCCCGTGTGCCTGACGCCGACAGCGGCGGCGAAACACTTTTCGCCCGCCGATCACGCCAACATGTCTAGCCAACCTGAACTCACCGTGATTCTATTGCCAATTCGGGCCAGTCTTCCATTTTCATCTGGAATTCCCGAGTCGGTGCCCGAGTCCCGATCCGGGCCCTCACCCATAGAATCGATCCATGTCATCGGAAATCATCAGCCTCGGCGCCGATTTAGTCGAAATCGCCCGCATTGAGGCCCTCATGGCCGAGCATGGCCAACGCTTCTTGGATCGGGTTTTTACCCCGAAAGAGCAGGAATACTGCTCGGCCGCCCCCAAGAAACAGTCAGAGCGGTATGCGGTACGGTTTGCCGCGAAAGAAGCTGCACTCAAGGCGGTCGGAACCGGCTGGCGTGACGGCATCGCGTGGACCGACATCGAGGTTGTCGTCAGCCCGTCCGGAGAGCCCCACTTGTTCGTGACCGGGACCGCTGGGAAATTCGCCGCTGAGAGAGGTATCCGACGCTGGTTGGTGTCTCTGTCTCACACCGACACACACGCGCTTGCATCGGTTGTCGCCTGCTCCTAGTCACAGCGTCCGCAGGGCGAGAACCTTCTAGGATCACCACCTTTGGGTCCTCCGGAGCTTGATCATGAGCAGACGCAAGGACATCCCGGCCCTGTATGAACTGATCTCTTCGGAACGCCGAGCGGTCGCGCCCGTATCCCATTCGCATACGCCAGCGGCCGAGGGGGTCCGGCCCGGAAGCCACAATCCAGCCGCACACGCCCCCCCCTCGGACACACAGGCGTTTGATCCCGGATCCCCCCGTAGTGTCCGTATCCCCTTCGGCTTCCTTATGGTTGCGGTCGGAGCGGCGATTGTCCTTATTGTGCTTGCGTATGCGGTTGGTCAGTCGCAGGGTTACAAACAGGCCCATGAAGAAACTTCGACCCGCCGGACACCGACGACCGACCCCTCGCGCGAGCCGACGTCGACCAATCAAACTGGAAACGACGACGGTGGGTCGTCAACGAACAAAATCAGTCAGGAAATCGTCGGAGAAAATCCCCAGAATCCGGTCACAGCGCCGGAAGTCGGCGACCACGACACCGCAAGCCAACCACCCAAGGCCCCCGGGAAGAGTGAAGATACTCGCATTCCAGGGCTGAATTACCTCATTGTGGAGCAATTTGACGCCAAAGAGGCCGATAAGGTCGCCGATTTCCTTTCCGGTCAGGGGATAGACGCAATGGTCCTGCCCACCAAGAATCGGGGCTTGTACCAGGTGATCGCCCGTAAGGGATTTGAAGGTTCGGAATTGGATGCGCGAACAGAGTTTGAGCGGCGGGTGGTTCGGCTGGGCAAGGACTGGAAGTCGAAACAAGGTGGGTCGAAGAATTTCGATCTCTCCTATTACGCATTGAAAAAGTGAGTCATTTACAAAATCGCTGCCGCCGGGTTTTCCATGATGTGCAGCCTGTTGAAAGGAATGTGACCGATGAGTCTAGATCGCAGCTTGAAAACCAGTGGCAGCCTTGTGCAGCACCGCAGCGTTCTGACGCGCGCCGAGCGCGTCGCCAAAATGAGGTCCACCGGAAAGATGAAGGAAGAAGCCAGCCCACTTGGCCTTCCGAAGATGCTCAGTAAGCGCATCGCCACCGTGAAGAAACCCAAGAAGGCTGCTGCCGCTGCAGGCGCAGAAGGCGCAGCCGCCCCCGCCGCCGCAGGCGCGCCAGCTGCCGGTGCGAAGGCCGCTGCACCTGCCGCCGGCGCCAAGGCTGCTGCCCCGGCCGCCAAGCCCGCCGGGAAGAAGTGAGTTCTCCGCACAGATGGATGCGTGTAATCCCTGTGAGCGACTGGTTCATGGGTCCCGCATCCGAAGTGCATGGGAGGCGACATGCAGTCGACGTCCGATTCAACCTCGATGGGGAGAGGTAGAGTGGTGCGCGTGGAGGCCGACAAGTCGCATCCTCGCCGGCTGGACTTCCCATCGCTGTTTGCAGCGCGCGTCGGACAGATTCAGGCGTCGGGCATCCGCAAGGTCTTTGACCTGGCAGCCAAGCTGACTGATTGCATCGATCTGTCACTCGGGCAGCCGCATTTTCCCACGCCCGAAGCGGTCCAGAATGCGGCCATCGACGCCATTCGGCGAGGTGAGAATCGATATACCGTCAACCCCGGCATCCCACAGCTCCGGCTTGCACTGGCGCAGCGTCTGCAGGAGGAAATCGGCTGGGACTGCATGGGGACTGAACATGGACTGATGGTGACTGGCGGCACAAGCGGCGCTTTGCTCCTGGCTTTCATGGCGCTGGCCGGTCCGGGCGACGAAGTCATCATTCCTGACCCCTACTTTGTGATGTACCCCAATACGCCGCCGATAGTGGGCGCCACCGGGGTCCTGTGTAATACATACCCCGACCTGCGGATGACCGCTGAACGCATTGAGCCGTTGCTGACGCCGCGCACGAAGTTTGTGCTTCTCAATTCGCCCGGGAATCCCTCCGGCGTGACGCTCAGCGAAACCGATCTCCAGGACATTGTCGACCTCTGCGCAGCGCGCGGCGTGGCCATCGTGAGCGACGAAATCTACGACGCTTTCACCTATTCAGATGGGCGTACTCAGGGCCGATTCCCGACGCCCGCCCGTTTCAGCCGCGACGTCATCCTGCTGCGCGGATTCGGGAAAACCTACTCCATCACCGGCTGGCGAATGGGATACATCGCAGCGCCGCGACCCGTCATTGAGGCGATGATCAAGTTGCAGCAGTATTCCTTTGTGCATGCCCCGACGCCATTGCAATACGGCGTGCTGGCAGCGCTTTCGGTGGATATGACTCAGGCCATCGCCGACTACGCCCGCAAGCGCGATCTGGTATATGAACGGCTCAGTAAACTGACCAATTTGGTTCGCCCTACGGGCGCCTTTTATGCCTTTGCCGAGGTTCCCGCGCGCCTGGGATTGACCGCGACTCAGTTTGTTGAGCGCGCCGTCGATCGTGAAAAACTTCTGCTGGTTCCCGGCGGAGTATTCAGCACCCGCGACACGCACTTCCGGCTGAGTTTTGCGACTGACGACGCCACCCTGGCGCGAGGTCTCGCCGCGCTCGAGCGCCTTCTGCGCTGAGATGGCCTCGATGTGCACGCAACTTGCGCTGGCGTGAGGTTACAGACCGGCCTCAGCGATCAGCGCCAGCCTGGATCGATCTGACACGACAACTCCGCCCGGCTTCTCGACGGTGATTGCAAACATGAATGCGTCCTTGACCTCCAACTTGGCGTCAATGGGCACAAACACGCCGCCATCCGCGGTGACGTTGAACACGCCGCCGTCTACCGGCGTCTTGTCGCTCTGATTCCGGTCGAAGATCCAGAGTTGATACTGTTCAAGGGCAGGGTTGTTGACCGCCAGACCCTTGACCTGAAGGACGCCCTCCTGACGGGAGTTGCTCCACACCACATTACCGGAAACGGCGCCGACGACGGAGGAATCCACCTTTGTCGTGCTTTGCCAGGAGGCCCGGACCGCAGCGAGGTCGGCGGTCGTAATTTCCGCCTGCAATTCCGCGAGCCGGGTTTGGCTCACCAGGGCCGGGGACTGCCCGATGAGCGCGATGCGGGTCCGGTCCGTCACCACGACGCCGCCGGGCTTCTCAACCGTAATGGCGAACATGAAGGGCCCGCGCACCGGAAGTTTGGCGGTAATGGGGACCAGCGTCTCGCCTTCGTCCTTGACATCAAAGACGCCGCCGTCAATTGGAGTTTCGGAGGGCTGGGACTTGTCGAAAATCCACAACTGATACTGGCTCTGCGCAGGGTCGTTGGGGCGCAGCCCCGTGATGCTCAGGACGCCTTCCTGCCGTGAGTCGCTCCACAAAACTTCGCCGGTGACATCAGGCATCACCGCGGGATCCTCGGTCGCGGTCAGCGTGGCGACTATCGGATCGGGCGCATGCTGCAGCAGGTCGTCGCGCAGGGCCGAGAGCGAGTCGCCGGAAACGACCGGAGTCTGTTTCTGCAGGCGCGGCCACCATGCGCTGATCGCCAGGAGCAGGCAGGCGGCGGCGGCGACCCAGCCGGTCCACGCGGCGAGCCTGGGTTCGGCAGGACGGTACTGACTGGCCCCGCCAGTCTCCGTCGCCAGGCGCAGCGACGCGGTGCCGCCATGCGTTGCGCGAATACGGGCACGCACATCAGCCGGCAGCGGTTCTGACTGCTGCCGGGACGCCGCAGCAAACACTTGGTCCAACGCTGCGGCCGCCCAATCCATCGAATCGTCGCCCGCAAGGTCCGGGTGAGCAGTCAGCAGGGTCTGCAACTCCGCCTCATCGCGCGGAGAGAGCGCGCCGACCGCGCGGTCGGCCAACAGGTCCAGAAGGCGATCGCGCCCTGAAGATCCAGAGTCCTGATGATGTGCGCCGCTGCTGCTCATGATCGAGTGCCGATTCCCCCTTCCACGTTCCTTCGCGCCGAGGTGGACGCTGAACTCAGAATTTCGCGAACCCGAATCAGCCCTCGTCGCAAATGGGTCTTGACGGTTCCCAAGGGCAGACCGGTCGCCTCCGCAATCCGTTCGTGCGACCACCCATGGTGAATGGACAATCGCAGCACCCGACGCTGCTCATCCCCCAACGATTCGAGGACTTGCGCCGCCAGTTGCGCCTCCTCGCTGACTTCGATGGAATCCCCGCCACTGGATGCAGCGATACGGGTCATTCCGGGCGATTCTGAAGAATCGGATGGGTCCATCCCGCCTGGGGAGGAGTTGAGCGGGCCTTCCCGTGTCCGCTTGCGATATCGGTCAATCAGCCGACGGCGCGCAAGCATGGATACAAACGTGGTCTCAGAACCACGGGCGGGGTCGAACTGTCCAGCATTCTTCCAGAGATCAAGGAAAATCTCCTGCGTCGCATCCTCGGCTTCGGTGCGGTCGGAGGAAAACCGCCGGGCCAGCGACCATACCAGGCCGCCGTAGTGATCCAAGCCGGCCTGCATGGCAGACTGTTCGCCGGAGGCAATGCGCTGGAGGATGGTCTGGCTGGCAACCGACATGCGATTGATCGAGCAGCGAGACGGGGATGATAGGTTCGCAACGCAAAAAACCGAACAGGGGCAAAAGCCCCTGCTCGGCCTGTCACAAGTGTGGCCACGAAATCACTTGGGAAGCAGCACTGAGTCAATAACGTGAATGACACCATTTGATGTCTCAATGTCGGTTTTCACAACGCCGGCGTTGTCGATCATGACTTTGCCGTCCTGCGTGACGATTTTCACTTTCTGCCCCTGGACGGTCCTGGCATCAGCGAGCTTCACAACCTGGTCGCTGTACACAAGTCCGGGGACGACGTGGTAGGTCAGGACAGCCTTGAGTTTTTCCTTGTTCTCAGGCTTGAGCAGATCTTCGAGTGTGCCCTTGGGAAGCTTGGCAAACGCTTCATCCGTGGGGGCGAAGACAGTGAAGGGCCCCTTCCCCTGCAGCGTGCTCACCAGACCGGCGGCCTCGAGCGCCTTGGCCAGGGTCTTGAAGTTCCCCGCGGCGACCGCAGTGGCGATCACATCGTTGGTGGAGGGAATGATGACGGAGTCGATTACGTGAATCACTCCGTTGGAGCACTCAATGTCGGTCTTGGTGACCGTCGCGCCATCAATCTTGACCGAACCGTCCTTGGCCACCACATCGATGCGCTGCCCCTGCAGGCTGGTGGCGAACTTGAGCGAGGTTACGTCCTTGGCCTTCACCGCCCCGGACACGACGTGATAGGTCAGTATCGCAGTAAGTTTTTCCTTGTTCTCCGGCTTGAGCAGGCTCTCGACGGTGCCGGCGGGCAACTTCGCAAAGGCGGCGTCCGTCGGAGCGAAGACCGTGAACGGGCCCGATCCTTTGAGTGTGTCCACGAGACCAGCTGCCTGAAGTGCGGCAGCCAGCGTCTTGAAAGAACCTGCCGCAACCGCGGTATCGACGATGTCCGAAGCCCCTGCGGGCGGGGAATAGGACGCACGAATGACCTCCCCTTCATTCGAATCCGAGCAGGTCTGCAGACCGTTGTTGCAGGTGCTGCCGGGAGGACCAACCAGAATCGCCGTCGAAAGAACAGTGCCAATCAAGTTCATCGCAGTGTCTCCTGTAAGTGAAGTGCCGAGAGGTGAGTTCCACGCTCAGTGCGGGCGCCGCGTTCTACGGCAAGGGAGACTACGGGTGAACGATTTGAACGGATTCAGCCACCGTCGGAAAATGTCTCCCGTCTGCACTTACGACATAAGCGCCTTAAGCAACGCAACTTATGAACCATGCTTTCAGGACACACCCGGCGGGCGCGATTCGAGTACGTCGTTGTCCGCAGAGCCCGACGGTTTGGTAACAGTTCCCGCCGCAGAAGGCGGCAGCGTCCCCGATGCGGCTGGCATCTTGACCGGAGAAGGATTGGCCGGAGCAGGACAAGCATGTCCAGCGACTCGCCGGCCCTCCTGCTCGTCGACGAAAAAGTAGAGCAACAGCAATCCGGCCAGAAAGAACCCGCCGAGTGAAGCCAGCGTCCAGCGTTCGCCGAGATGTCGCTCACTGGCCGCCCATCCAAACCACAACGGACCGATGAGTTGCGAAAGGCGAAGCGCCATGCCCCAGAGACCGAAGAATTCGCCGCTCTTGGCAACCGGGCTGAACGCGCCGATCAATCCGCGACTGGTCGCATAGGTCATGCCCATGGAAAGTCCGACGAAGGTGCCGGCGATCCAGAACAGAACAAGATCATGCGTCGGAATCTCGGGAGGGGTCGATCCTTCATGCGTCGGCTTGGTGACAAACGCGACAATCAGCGCGGCCGTCAGCCAGCCCGAGAGCGACAGCATGAGCGTCCGCCGAGCCGTGATGCGATCGCTGAGGTATCCGCCCAGAAACGCCCCCACAGCGGCGGTGACGTTGGTGACGATGAGAAACCGCCCCAACTGGGTGCTGTTGAAATGAAGGGCGTTGGTCGCGATGGTTGAAGCGAAGACGATGACCGCTGCGGCTCCACAATTGAAGATCGCGAAAATCCCGAGGAAGCGGAACAACTGACGATACTTGCGGGCTTCGCGAAGGGTCGCCGCGATTCGAACGAAGCCGATCGACCAGATCGAGGTCCCCTTCGGGAGTTCATCTCGCAGGTGACGCTCACGCACCAGAATAAAGGTCGGCAGGCCGGCGAAAAGAAACCAGAAGCCGGTCATCACCCAGACCCAGCGGTACCCGGTTTCATCCGTCGCGTTGAGTATGAGCACAGCCAGCAGTAGGGACCCGATGCCGCCGAGATATCCGATCCCCCAAGCCAGGCCGCTGATGCGTCCGATGCTCGCGCTGGGGGCAATCTCCGGAAGAAAGGCGGAAATGAAGTTCTCGCCGCTTGCAAAGCAGATGTTCGCGCAGATGAGCAGGATCATGGCCAGCACGACATCGCCGGGCTGCAACGCGCCAAGCGCGACCGTGAAAATCGCGCACCCGAGCCACGTGAATTGAAGAAATGTCTTCTTCGCGCCCGAAAAGTCGGCCAGCGCGCCCAGGAGCGGCGCCAACAGCAGAACAATTCCCTGGCTTACCGATTCGCACACTCCCCGCAGGAAAGTCCCATCCTGCCACCCGGAGTCCCCCTTCGCACCACCCACGATCTGATTCACAAAGTAGGGAGTGAAAAACGCTGTGGTGATGACTGTGGTGTATGAGGAGTTTGCGAAATCAAACATCGCCCAGCCGAAAACTTCGGCCTTGTTGGCGCGGAGGACAGGTTGATCCGCTTGCACCATGGAGGTACACAGTAGCAGCCGGCTTCACCGAGAAACGCCCCAAGAAAAGAAGCCGCCCGACGGGTTGTCGGACGGCTTCAGTGGAATCTGTTTCGATCGATCGACGTCTTACTCATCCGGAAGTTCAGTCAGCGGGGCCTTGATCGAGATGTCCAGCACGTCGAGCAACTGGTCACGCACAGGCGATCCGCCCTCGCGACGAAGCAGGAAGTTCTGCTCGAGCTCCTGGCGGATCTTGGCGAGCGCCTTGACCTGAATCTGCCGGACCCGCTCCTTGCCGACCCCGATCAACTCGCCAACCTGCCCCAGCGTCAGGGCATCGGCCTCCGGGTCACTGCTGAGCAGTCCGAATCGATACTTGATGACTGTCTGCTCGACGTCGGTCAAACCGCACCTATTGTCGCGCACGATCTCACCTACCTGTGTGGCGCAATCGCGGACGAGCTCTTCGCGACGCCCGCCAGTCAGGTCGGGCCGCTCGAGTTCCGGCTCGAACTCGACCGGGAACAGCTCACGCCGCTTGGAGTCCTTGAGTCCGAGCCGCCCGAAGGCTTTGAGGATTGATTGGCACGCATAGGTGCTGAACTTGTTGCCGAGGTCAGCATTGAACTTGTCGATCGAGCGCATGAGGGCCATATTGCCCTCACTGATCAAGTCGGCGAACTCCACGTTCCGCAGCAGCGTCCGCCGGGCCATCGAGATGACCAGCGCGAGGTTGGAGTGCGCAATCTGATTGCGAATACGCTGCGCAATTCGGTATCGCGCGACGATTTCCTCCGCCTGCTCCGCCGAGGGGCTGCGACGACCGGCTGTCGTCTTGGAGACGCCCAGTTCCGTCTGAATCGTCCGAATCCGGAACCTCGCAAAGTTGAACAGTCGGAACAGTGCACGCTCCTGTTCCCGCGTCAGCGGAACAATCGACCCGTTGGTCGTCACGCGACCCTCGGAAATCGTCAATTGATACATGAGCGGCTGATACCAATCAATGGCCGGCTTGGGCACCGTCGATGCGGCGGAGTTGATCAGCTCCTCGCCATCAGGCTGGTGGAAGAGCGGACTGTCCATGAAGTCGATAGGCCGTACCGCCAACTCGCGCAGGATCTCATCATCCTTGGCATCTTCCGCGAGCCATGCGGCATAGCCCGAAGTCGTCTGCGGGCGGAATGCCGCCTGACGAGCAATTTGCTCGAATGGCGACCGCATTGCGCCGCCGCGCAAATTGATCACAGCATCGCCGGCCGACTTCATCCCCGAAACCAGATTGTCATTCTGGGTAACCATCGTCTTTAGTTCTCGGACCTTTCTGCCCCATACGACTGTTGTTTGTCGTCATACCCCATTTGCTGCCTCAGTGTTCGGGCTTTCCGACAAGGAGTTGCAACCCGAATGCCCCAGACCGAAAAATCCGAAAAAAAATCACTCCCAGTTCAACATACCACATTTCCAATTCCCAGACGCCCAAAACCCTGCCTTTTTCCGAAAAAAGGAAAGTAAATTGAGGATTTCTCTTCAAAGACGGATGCAATCCAACCTGCCACTAAACGACCGCACAGGACGGCCATTTCGGCGCGTGCTGCCAGAGTGACGGGTCAATAGAGACAACTGCCGCCTGGGTCTGAAAAAGCACTGGCTGGACGAAGCGACCGGATTCAGAAATCGGCTGATCTCGGGGCGCGAGGGAACGGAATGACGTCGCGGATGTTGGTCATCCCGGTTGCGTAGAGAATCATCCGCTCAAACCCCAGCCCAAACCCTGCGTGCGGAACGGTGCCATAACGGCGCAAGTCCCGATACCACCAGTAGTTCTCTTTCGGAAGTTTGCATTCGTCAAGGCGACTGTCCAGGACGCCCAAGCGTTCCTCGCGCTGTGACCCGCCGATGAGCTCTCCAATGCGCGGCACAAGCACGTCCATCGCTGCCACGGTCTTCTCGTCATCATTCAAGCGCATGTAAAACGCCTTGATTGCCTTGGGGTAGTTCATCACAATGACCGGCTTCTTCACGATTTCCTCGGTGAGAAATCTTTCATGCTCCGCCTGCAGGTTGGCACCCCACTCGACCGGATACTCCCACGCTTTGCCGGCTTTACGCAGCAGTTCCACAGCTTCGGTGTACGTCATGCGGACAAAATCCGAGTGGGCGACATGCTCCAACGACGAGATGATGGTCTTGTCGATGCGGTCGTTGAAGAACTTCATGTCATCGGCACGCTCCGCGAGAACCGTGCGGATCAGGTGCCGGACAAACTCCTCGGCCAACGTCGCATCGTCCGCGAGGTTGGCAAATGCAATCTCTGGCTCGATCATCCAGAATTCCGCGAGGTGGCGCGTGGTGTTGGAATTCTCCGCGCGAAACGTTGGACCGAATGTGTACACATTCGAAAGCGCGCAGCAATATGTCTCGACATTGAGTTGGCCCGAGACTGTCAGATAAGCCTCCCGGCCGAAGAAGTCCTTGTCGAAGTCAACCTTGCGCTCGGGAGTGATGGGGAGGTTCATCAGGTCCAGGGTGCTCACGCGGAACATCTCGCCCGCGCCTTCACAGTCAGAGGCTGTCACGATCGGCGTGTGTACGTACAGGAAATTTCGGCGGTGGAAGAAGTCGTGAATGGCGTGGGCCAGGCAATGGCGCACGCGGGCGACCGCTCCGAAAGTGTTGGTGCGCGGCCGGAGATGCGCCACCGTGCGAAGGTACTCATATGTGTGCTGCTTGGCGCTCACGGGATAGGTGTCCGGATCGTCCACGGTCCCGATAAGCGTAATGGACTCCGCCTGCACCTCGACGCTCTGTCCCTTGCCCTGGCTGGCGGTCAGTGTTCCGGTGGCCGTGATGCTGCAGCCCGTGGTAAGTCGCAGAACGTCCGACTGGTAGTTGGAGAGGGCGCCGGGCGCGACGACCTGGATGCCGTCGAAGCAGGAGCCGTCATTCACCTGAAGGAAGGACAAGCCCGCCTTGGAGTCCCGGCGCGTGCGTATCCAGCCGGAAATGCTGACCCGCGAACCAACCGGTCCACGGAGCGCATCGACGATGAGCGTGCGGTCTTTGAGGGACATAGGGCCGGAGTTTATGCGCTGTCATACGGGTTGCGCAGCCCTAGCTTCACTGCACATTCGCGTTCATTGCACCCGGCCCCACACTGGCGGAGTGGTCCGCCCGCGCTCTGCGCACTGAAACCACACATCGCGCCCCGCCGCATGTGTCGGCACGCGCCGAACCACACTCCAGGCCCCGAGGTCGTCCGCTCTGCCCGACTCCAGAAGTGAGGGCCGCGCGAGGTCGAGCACGACATTCAAGGGGGGCACCGGCGTCGATCCCTGGCCCGAGAGACTGTACACGATGTATTGGGCGGCGAGCGGCGTGGCATTGGAAACCGTGAATCGCGCCGCCTGCCCGGCGATCAGGTCGGAGACGTCCACTCGATATTGCGCCGCAAGGCGCGACGGGAACTTGCCGACCGCAACCAGTACATCGCCGGAGTTGAAGTCAAGGACAGATGAACCGTCGAACACGGAGAATCGGGCATCGAACTCCAGAACTCCCGCGCCCAATCCTGGCTCCATGATCCCCCGATCGACTTCGAGTCCTGTTGCCGCATCGAGCACAAACATGATGACTTGATTGACGTAAGGCGGGGAGGAGGTCACTCCCATGACGAATAGATTGCCCTCCGGATCTACTCGGACATCGCTTGGCTCGTCAAAACAGCGCAGGCAATTCGCTCCATACGCTGCACTCCAGATCAGCGAACCGTCCGTTGCGTCGCGCTTCACCGTAAGAAAGTTGTCATTTGCGTTGGACCGATCGCCATCAGGATCCACCCGCCCTGTGACATATACACCGCCCGCGTTGTCGATCTCAAGCGCAAAGGCGTAGTTGCGCGTACCGATGGCGTCGTAAGCGTGCCACGCAAACGACCCGTCAGCGCCGTTGAGCTTCAGTGTCGAGAACTTGTCGATGCCGTCCAGCCCGACGCCGGTAACGTAGACATCCCCATTGGCATCCAGCTCCATGTCGCTGGATCCATCCTCCCCCGGCACCCCCCAACTGGAAATCCAGAGTGGATCGCCTGTCGCCGATGAGTATTTCGCGACCACGTAGTCGCCATGCATGTAGGCAGAAACGCCGTAGATGTTCACAACCGGATTGCCGTCGGGAGCAATCAGAACCTCCCAGGCCGAGTCCTGCGAATATGGTGCGAAAGCCGGACCGTCCCACACCTGCCGCCAGCGGAAGTCGCCGGACGCGGTGAAACTGAGCGTCATGGCATCGCCACCATCGCCAACGGTGCCGCCGGCCAGATAGACATTCCCGTTGTCATCGACGGCTACGCTCTGGGCAAACTCCGAAGTGAAATCGCCTGAGGAATAGATCACCGTATTAAGCAGCGCTCCGCTTGCCGCGTCGAACTTCAGAAGCAGCGGCTTGGCGTACGACAGCGGATCCGGCGTGTTCCCGCAAACATACAGTTCCCCATCCCGCCCCAATGCAATGCCGCGCGCCTGATCATGCCACTGGGCCGGCCCGTCAAATTCATACGACCAGCGCAGCGCGCCCGCCGGGTCGTAAGAGGCGACCAACACATTCGTGTTGTTGCCGTCGCCTGTAGTCGACGCAACATAGGAATTTCCCGTCGCATCGACCGTGAAGGCACGCAGGCCGGAATCCAGGGCGTTGCCGCTCGCAATCTGGGCGATCCAGTCCGGCTGAACGTCCGCACCGGCAATGGGGCCCGTCACCAGCGTTGTCCCGATCGCAATTCGACTCAGGGTTTCTCGGCTCATCATGGGTCGCTCGATTTCATTTGAAATATACGTCGCCATGACGCCCGGCGGCACAGCGCTTTCACGACGCAATGCAAAGTTGGTGCCGGAGGCCGCAACAGGTGACAGGCTCAGTGAACTGAGCGCCAAAGGCCACTACTGGCCAAATCCTGGATCCCGTCGGCCAAAGCACACCAGTCTCAAACCGGCTGGATTGCGGGAGCGGACGCCTCCGCGCTTGTCACCAACAAGTCTCGGTAGGTACTGGCGCTCAGCAAACCAAATGGCCGGAGTTTCTCAACTGTTCCCAGATCATCTCGATAGAGCAAAGCCCGATGCTGGGTCAGGCGCCCTGCGAGCGGTGAATCGATGAGCGCCGATGAGTCTCCGGCGCTCATCTGGAAAGCGACCCGGTACGCGAATTCGCCCACACCCTTGCTGCCCAGCGCACGAGTGAGCGAGCTCAGTCCGCTCGACCAGATGACGGGGTGGACCCCCACCGCCGGCCCATCCTTGAGGATCGCGGCCAAATCGCGATCGGGCCGCTCCGCTTGAACAGTCTCGCTCTCGTTCGAACTGAACGACATGCCGAACTCATCCTCTCGGGCCCACAGGTTGCGGAACCGCTCAACCCCGACGACGGCCACGAGCACTGTGGAACCCGTCGCCGCACCGGTTTCGAATCGGCGCTTCACCTCGGCCGCGGCATCACGCAATGCAGCCGCCGCACCCGCGCCGTCCACACTGGTGACCTCGAGTGCAGGCAATCCGGATCCCATCTCGCGCCAGAAGTCGGCCCCCGCCCCGTCATCGATCACGACGAAACGCGCCGCCTCTTCGCATTGCGCTGCCATGCTCGCGGCCGCGGAAGCGATCATGGATCGCCCTGCCTCCTCGCGGTGTCCCACGATCAGCAATCCCGCGCGCGGGCCACGCACCCAATCAACGTGCGTGGTTTCACCGATGGCCACGGGCTCGCCCAGCCAGGCGCGCACTCGACCGCCGGCGCCCGCAGGTCGCCGAAGGGATGATGCTGCTGCCTGCAGCGGTCTACATTCTGCAAGGGTCGGGGCTTCCTGGCCCTCGAAGACTGTCGTCTCGAACGGACGCATTGGCCAGCGAACCCCCGCCCGCTCGCGCGCATCCTGCACGGCTTGGTCGCGCCGCGCATCAGAAAGCCAGCAGACCTGAAAACGCGAATTGCCCTCGACCAGCCCGCCCGCGTCGTTGTAGATCGCATCGCCCGGCCTCACCAGCAATCGCGCCGCGTCGTTGTCTTCGCTCAAGATCAGATGCGCATCCGCTTCGCCGCACGCCAGGGCAATGCGAACTGCGATCTGGCTCACGGTGCTTCGCGCGAGCCCGTAGGCCCCAGCAAGCGTCTGCGTGCTGAGAATGGCATGCATGCCGAATGCTCGACCCTGCCGCACCAGGCGGTCAAGCAGTGAGGCGGCATCCTGCGCCAGGCGATCGTCCTCGGAAAACAATTCCTGGAACTCGTCGATGATGAGCAGCGACCTGGGCATGCGCTCCCGTTCGCCCGCCAGCGCCCGGTACGCCGCGATGTCCTGCACCCCGGCCTCCCTGAAGATGTCGCCGCGCCTGCGCATCTCCTGATCCAGCCGCTGCAGAATGCTCAACCCGAACTCCCGATCGCTCTCGATCGCAATAGTGCGCGCATGCGGCAACCGTTCTTTCGCGTACGCCTTGAACTCGACGCCCTTCTTGAAATCGATGAGGTCGATCTCCAGTTCATCGGGGCTGTACCACGCCGCGGCGCTCGTCACGAGCACATGCAGCAAAGTGCTTTTTCCCGAGCCGGTTTTGCCGGCAATCAGGACATGGTGGCGCGTCCCCTGACCCAGCGTGAGTTCCTGCAGCCGGGTCGCACCGCTGCGGCCGATTGGAATGGCGAGTCCAGCCGCTGATGATCGGTTCCACTCCTTTCCCTTGGCAGGGGCGATCGCATCGAAGGGAACACGCACGGTGCCCGCTTCCCGGGCGGCCTGCCCGATGCGTTGGGCGACCTGCGTGATCGTGCGCTCGTGGGCCGGCGTCTCCATTTCAAAGTGAAGCCCGTCCAATGCGGGGTCGTTCCAGACAATCTGCTCGCCGCGCACCGAGATGCTCGCCCCGTGCTGTCTCAGTTCGGCAAGCGACACGCCCGGAGGCAGCGGCTGAGAAATGTCCACGCCCAGCACGGTGTGTACCCCGCAACGCTGGCCGCTGGTCATGATCGCGACGAGCCGGCGGGCGGTGACTTCGTCGAATGCGGCAGGGAAGTCCGCAATGACGTTGAACCGATACGGCTCGGCGATCTCCCCCGCGCTGCGGTTGTACGCCTCGATTGACGCAAACTCATTCCGCAGGCACCGCTGAATCACCGATTGAATCTGATCCGATACGTCGGTCAGACGATCCTGGACATGCTTGGACTCCGCCCAGATGCGCCCCGTGACCAGCGTCTCGTCATAATCAGCCAGATGCATGAATCCTGCGAACGTATGCCCCAGCCCGCGCGGGTCGATGAACAGGAACTTCGCTCTCCCCGCCGGGAGTGATGAAACCAGCCGGAAGACCAGGCTCTTCATCAGCATCAATGCGCGCTCGCGACCTGCCGGATCAAAATCGATGATGACTGATCCCTGGCGCGGGAATGCCACACAGGCTGGCAGCCGATCAGGCAGCTGGACCGACCCGCGCACTTCTGCCTGTTCCGGCGCAGGCGCCGCCAGCAGCGGTTTCGTACTGAACCAACCAAGCCGCATGCCGTCCGGCTCACCTCGTTCAGCGCTGCGCGGAGCCCATGTGCCCCCCGGGGAATGCCATGCAACATCCTCAGACAGCGGAGCGTCGGCGGCGTCCTGAATTGTTGTGAGTGAGATCAACTCCCCCAGCCGGGTGCGCATGGTCCGCCAAGCCTCGCGAAGCGCCTCACGCGCCCCCTCCCGGCCCAATGTCGCAGCCGAATGCAGTCGATCCAGCGTGCCTTGCAGATCGGCCAGTCGCTGGCGCGTCTCCCGTTCATGCGTCTCGGTCGTGTTGGCTAGCGTTTCCCGAATTGCCGTCGCGGCACGGTCCCGCTCGGCGTCGCGCTGGCCGGAGGCCCGGGCATACGACGCATCACACTCCGCTATCCGGGCCTGGTGATCAGATTGCAGTTTCGCAAATCTCGGCTCATGATCCGATCGGGCCTTGGTTGTCTCGCGCTCGCGCTTGGCAGAGACATCCTTCACACCTGCCTCGGCCGCCTTGATTGCCTGCGCTGCCCGCTCGGCTGCTTCCGCCTTCTCGTCCGCCACCCGCTGGAGCACGCCGATGCATGCGGCTTTCATCGCACGGGCCGCAGCTGTCCGTAACTTGCCGTAAATGCCCGCCACGACGGGAACCAGAATCCAAGGCAGCAATGTCACCCACACCGGCGGATGCCACAGCGTGTACACGAGCAATGTTCCGCCGATACACGCCACCGCCGTAACCGCAACCACAATGGCGACCGGGAACTCCAGGATCTTTCGATGTTGACTCTGCTGTGCAGCGGCCAGTAACTTCGCACCCCCGGCAACCTCAACCTGTGGCTCAGGCGTCTGCTGCGCCGATTCGGCGGACAGGCCTGCGCCGTTCTGCCAGCCCTCCGGCAGAAATCGATCTCCCAATTCCACAGCTGCGTTGGCCACGCCGTCAAGTTCCGCAGCTTTCCGCTTCAACATTTCTTTGGCGCCTGCCATCTGCTTGCGCAAGTCATCGGTCGCCGCTTCCGCGTCCGAGTCAATCAGCCAAAGTGACTCCTTGTGTTTCTTGAGGGCACGCTCCTCGCGCTCCTTGGTCTCGACAAGCAATCTGGAACGCTCCGCCTGGTACCGGGCCCGCGCATCGGCCGTGCTCGTGTTGTAGGCCATGTTCAATATGGCCAACCCCTCATCATGGGCTCGCTGGGCCTGCGCAAGGGCACGCCGCGCCTCTTTGGCGGCCTGGTCGCGCTGGGCTTCAAACTCGCGTTCCGCCTTGCGGACCGCCTCAGCAAAATCGGATTCCGACCCGCGCAGTACCGCCGCTTCCTCCGCCGTCAGGGCGGCCAGCCGCTCCACGATCTCTCGCACGAAGTCCGCTCGTCCCGGCGCTGGCGATCCATCTGGCCTCAGAGTCATCCGCACTTCCTGCACGTTAAGGGGTGACGCAGGTACCTCTTGCGTCTGATCACATACCTAATCATTCGCACGCCCGGCGGGCGGCGGCAAACTCCGCCTCAAATTCAATAATCGCCTCCACCGCCTGCCGTACTTTGGCGTCAACGGGCGCGATGAACTCCGTTTCAAACTGCCGCGCCTGCTCATCCCCCCACTGCTCCTTCACAGCCTTCCATTTGGTGGCCAGGACCTTGGCTGCATCGCCGATCGTCACCCGCGCCGCGCTCATGCTCATGGCTGATCCGCCTTATCCGTGCCGCCAGGCTGTGCTCCCGGCCCGCGCCGGGCTGTCCATTGGTCATCTTCTCGCGTCGCAGTGTCGGGCAGCGCCTCCTGGACCAGGGTTCCCAGGTATGCCTCAACCGCCTCCACGAGCGCGTCGAGCCGGCTCACCGCGCGCTGCATCTGAACATCAGTGAAACTTCCCAGCGGCGCCGTACCCCCGCGCAACTTGACCAGGGCACGATCCAGCCGCTGCGCCCAGCGCTGAGCCTCGCGCAGTTTCTCCTCCGCTTCATCAACCCGCTTCTTGGCCCGCTCGAACGCAAAACGCGCCTCGGTGTGCGGCTGCTGATCCTTGGCCGGCCCCAATTGCTTGCGGTAAAGCACGACCCGTGCTTCCGCGAACTGGGCCTGGCGCTTCTTGAGCTCCTCACGCCAGCGTGCCGGCACCTCCTCCTCAACCCAGCGCATCCGGCGGTAGGCGTCCGTGTCCGCCGCAGCCAGCGCGTTGCGGACGGACTCAAGGAACACCAACACCGCGCTTCTCAATTCCTTGAGGCCGTCGACCGATCTGACATCTGCACGCTGAGTCATGCGTCTGCGACCCCACGGTTAACTTATCTTCCCACACCCTTCGTCAACGCTGATTCAGGTAGTTCTCGATGTGTTCCGCCTTCTTGAGCAGGAACGGAATGTGCGTCTCGCTCGCCTGTACAAACCGTCCCAGCGCCGTCATGGTTTGCCCGTACTGCTCGGCAAACTTCTGATACTCCTGGTCGCGCCAGGTCTGCTGCAGGTTCTGAAAGCGCCCATTCAATGCCGCCATTCGCTGGCCGACATCCGTGTTGAATCGCTTGAGCTCCAGCGCGAAGCGCCGCAGTTCCTCCGGATCGACCACAGCCTTGGTCATGAAACGCTCCTTGCACGTTCCCGGTTCACGGGCCCACCACGCCGCTTGTCGTCATCGACTTTACCGAGTCAGCGCCGCCGGCGCCGCGTCGAACAACCGCTTGAAAAAACACCCGCTGCAGCGGCGCGCCGTTCGGAACCCGAAAATTCAGCCGGGTCTGTCCCCCGGAATCTGCAGTCGATGATCCCAGCTGTTCGATGGGATTGAGCACATCCAGCGTCAGCCCTCCCAACTGAGGCACGCTGGGCCCGATGCCGGTGCCGGCGAGCGTGGCAAGGAAGTAGACCTCCTCGCCAGATGCGCCGCCAGACGCGGTCAGTGTCGCCTGAGCTCCGCGCGTCAGAGTGCTGGCATTCAAATGCAGCGCTGCCCCGAGATCGACTGTGAAGATGTCGCGCCGGCCGTTGACATCGCCAGGCACCGGATTGGGCCCCTCGCATGTGTACGTGAGGTATCGCCCGTCCCCTGAAAACCAGGGTACAAAGCAATCGTCGTTCACCTGAACCCCGGTGTACCCCAGCGTCACCCGCCGAGTCGTATTCGTCAGCAGATCTCGCACGAAAATGTCCTGAAACCCATTCGTGTCACCCGCCACCAGGTCCGTGGCCAGGCTCGCAAACGCGACGTATCGGCCGTCGCGCGACAGCGGCAGCGGCGAGTAGGCGTAACTGTTCGACTGGCCCCCGTCCGGTCGCACGTTGATCCGGCTGGTCGTGTTGTTCGTCAGATCGCGCACAAACGCATCCCAGTTGCCGTTTGTATCGCCCGAAACCAGCGTGGATCCCCACGACACAAAAGTCGCGAACTTTCCGTTCCCGGAAATGGACGGCCACACCGTCTCGCCGTTATTCTGTGCGCCAGCGCTGGAGACGTTGATGCGCTGAATCGCGCCCGTGCCCAAGTCCTTGAGAAATGCATCGCCCTGCGCATTCGTGTCGCCCGTGATCCAATTCGTCGACCAACTCACGAAGACCACTCGACTCCCGTCGTCCGACGCCCACGGCCAAATGCTGTCTCCGTTGCCAATGAGCCCGCCCGCGCCTGTGCTGGCCAACAACGTTTGTCCAGAGACCATGTCATGGCGGTACACGTCGTACCCGGGGTTGGTATCCTCGGGAACAAACGCCGCGTAGCTGTGGAAAAACACGTACCGCCCATCCGCCGTGACGAAGGGCGAATCGCTCCGCGCTCCCCCCTGAACGCCGCCGGACGACACACTCACCCGCTGCGTCGTGCCGGTTTGCATGTCGCGCACGAAGATGTCCCAGGTCCCGTTCGTGTCGCCCGCGACAATATTGGAAGCGTCCGTTTCAAATGCCACAAACCGCCCGTCAGCCGACATCGCGGGCTGTAGCGCATTCCGACCCGATGAACTTCCCGAAGTGGTCACACTGACCAACTCGATGCGTCCCGTCTGCAGGTCCTTCCAGAAGATGTCGTAGAAGCTCGTCGTGTCGTTCGCGGTCAGGTTTGTCGCCTCGCTCTGGAACACCACGTAGCGGCCATCCTGTGAGATGACTGAGTAGTAACTGTCGCGATTCGCCCCCGTGCCGCTCGCGCTCACGCTTGCGATAGCGTTCGCCTGCGCCAGCGTCGTGGCACATCCCCACAACAACGACGACGCAGCTGCAGCAACAACCACACAACGCTGAAGTATCGTCATCGCCAATCTCCTCCAAGTATCCGGGAACGACCTTTCGAAAAGCATAGTGGCAGGCCGCATCGACGCCAGCATCGACGCCTGATAATGAACCCTTGATTCACGTGGCGGCCCGCTTCAACTATCCCAGATTCTCATTCCTGTCCGATGCTGTCATGGACTCCCGCGCGTTTAACACACGGGAATCAGTCTGTGACGCGGGCCCTAGGAGCGGCCCTCTGCTGTCTCCCTCATACCCTTGGTCAAACCACCAATGTGACTGAAGTTCTCACTCCAAAAAAGGTATTGAAGTCATGTCACGAGCCCCTTTGTGCTCTCTTCCGATCTTGATCGCCGCCGTCACCCTCACTCCTTGCCGAGGTGATGTGACCTTCCAGTTCGTCGCGGATGACGGTTTCGCCACTCACGTCTCTGCCGATGGTTCGGTGATCGTCGGCGGACTGAACAACCAGGGCGTCTTCAGGTGGACCGAGGCAGGCGGCTTTGAGGATCTCGGCCGCAGTCCGGGCCTCGTCGGCCTTCCCGGCGCAGGGTTCCCGATGGTTTCCGCAGATGGCAATCGCGTCATCGGAACAATTCTCGACGACTCCGGCACTCAGGCGACCGCCGGCCTCTGGACGTTTGGTTCCGGTTGGTCGCAGCTCATGCCCCCCACTCTTCCCGACGGCGGCACGCTCGACAACTCATGGGGGTCCGGATGGGGACTTTCCGCCGACGCCCAGGTCGCCGCAGGTCTCTACTGGAGGCCTGACCAGCCCGGCGGCTTGGCTCATGCCTTCGTCTGGAGCCCGCAGACCGGTCTGGCCGACCTCGGCTCAAGTGGCGCATCCAGCCGGGCTAGCGGCGCCAATGGAGATGGATCGGTCATCGTTGGCTTTGACGAGGATCCCTCCTTCGGCAACCGCAGGGCGGCCGCTTGGATCAACGGAACTCTTCACATTCTCAATGAGGGCCCTTCCGAAGCCAACCGCGTGAGCGAAGATGGTCGTGTGATAGTCGGCAACTCGCTCGACGTGAACGGCAGGCAGATTGCCGCATTGTGGCGCTGGGACGGCATCGACTACATCGAAGAGTCCCTTGGCCAACTTCCGCGCACCGATCCCATATTCGGGTCTGCGGTTGCGAATGATGTCTCCGCCGATGGACGAGTCGTCGTAGGGTTTAACTCCTTCTCCTTCTTTGGCGGACGCACAGGCTTCATTTGGACACCCGAAACCGGAATGGTCGATGTGCGCGACTTTCTGCAGGCGCGCGGAGTGGACACTTCCACCTTCGAAATCGATTACCTGTCGGGAGTCTCCGACGATGGGCGGGTACTCGTCGGAACCGCGTTCGACCTGACGACCTTTCAATCCCGTGGATTCCGGATCGTGATCCCTCCAATCGCCCTTGTTGTGCAATCAAGCTGCCCGTCGGGCGGCTCCATCGACATCCATTGGACTGATGCCGCACCGAATGGGCAGGTTGCTCTGCTGTTCGCTCGCAACGCCGGCGCTGTGGTGATACCTGCCGGCTTTCCCTGTTCTGGCACGGTGCTCGGATTGGGACCCCAGCAGCTCCAGCTGATCGCCGTGGCGGCGTCGGACTCCACGGGAGCGGGGTCGATTCTCCGCAATGCCCCAGCCGCTGCATGTGGCGGTGGAGTTCAGCTCGTCGACCTCACCACCTGCATCTCAAGCCCTGCCGTGCCGGTCCGGTGAGTCCTGAGTCTACGTTCAGAGTGTGGCTATCCCATTCGGCTTCCTTCAGCGCCGAATCAAGAGTGTGACAGCTTTTGTCATCCAGCTGCTCACTTAAGCCCGGGCTCACACGCCGCACATCCTTGACACCGCTGGCTACTTGCCGCACGATGAATCGAGGCGCAGGTGATCGTCGCCCGCGCGCATCTTCTTGTCGCAAGGAGCATTTCATGAAGTCGCTGCAGATTCAAAAACGCGAATCCGCCACCACTCGGGCATCAGCCACCCAGTCGCGCGAGAGCCCTGATCGGGGGGTGAGCGCCCTCGCCCCCAACGGCCTCTACAGCGGATTGGCCGCCTCAAACTCAACCCTGACCGAGTGCAGTTTCGACAACAGCGTCCTCAATGCCACCAGTTTCGAAAACACGTTTTTCCGTGAAGTGCGCTTCGATGCCAGCACCTTCTGCAACGCGGATCTCGATGGCTGCAAGTTCGAAGCCTGCAACCTCCGCGGCGTCGAGATTACAAACTGCGACATCACCGGCCTCACGATCAACGGCATACGTATCGATGCGCTGATATCACTCCTGACCCCGGCCTGAGCAGCCGCACTTGCATTCCGCAGACCTGACCCAATTGAGGAGACACCCATGAGTGGAAATCTGAAGCCTTTTGTCGATGCGGGATTACGCCGCGACGTCTTGATCGAGCTGAACCGTACCAGTGCAACGATGGCTACGACCCGCGTTGCCGACCTCATCCAACTCGGCGGAAGCGTCGCACTGGGTGACAAGTCCGACGGCAAAGAGGGCACCTCCGACGGCAAGGAGGGCAGCAAGGATGGAGGCAAGGACGGCAGCAGTGACGGAAGCGAAGGCAAGGAGCAGTGCGAGACGGATAGTGACATCCTCTCGCGCATAGGCACGCCGGCTCGCTTTGATGCGCTGCGCGGCGCCATCGACTCAACTCGGGCCGCCCAGGAACTCGCGCTCCAGGAACGCCTCTCGCGGACGGTTGTCTTTTGAGTCGCACCGTGACCCATCGGTCCGCTGATTACTCTCACGGGGTGCTGATTGCCGACGCCGTCAGCGACCCCTTTGTCCATCAGCTGGTTTTGAATGCCTCCCGCATCGGTTTCAAACTCGAGCCCCTGACCTATGTGCAGGCCGCAGTCCATTTCACCGTATGCACCGCCTCGGGCTCCGCGCAGGTCCTGCCTCACACACCCATCTTCATGCGTGCTCCGCACTATGCCCAGATTCGCGCTGCCTTTGACGCTGATTTTCTCACCAGCGAGGCAATCCATGCGGTGTGGGCCGCCGCCGCTCTGACCTCCGCGCCGGTGATCAATCGCCCCGGTCTCCACGCTCTTGTGGGTAGGTTTGGCCCGACACGCGCCTGTGTGGAACATCGGGCTGGGCTCGCCTCAAACGCGCACTGGGAGTCGCACAGCTGTGCAGATGCCACGCAGATGTCTGCCTCCGGTGAGCACAATGAATGCAGAGAATCAGACGGGTGTGAGAGATGGGATGCCTGCCCGGTCTTGTGCGAACTTGTCGATTCAGACCGCCCATGCCACGCCTCCGGTGTGTCCGGAATAGGCCGGCTACAACGCCTGCGTCCCGCCGCCGCCGCTCCCGGGTGCTCCCTGTGCATCTGCGTTGGTGAATCTTCATGGTGCGTCCCCTGCCGCGGGCACGACCCTGATGAACTGAAAACCCGAACTCACGCCGCAATGAAGCGACTCAATCTCAACTTTGGCGCAGTGCTCTGGTCTCGCGGCACTGACGGTAATCCCTGGCCCGCTTGCATCACTCCGGAACCCTGTCTCGATTGGCTCGAGTTCGCGTGGGATGAAATTGCAACGACGCTGTTGGAGCGACTCCGATGGGCATCATCGCTCTAGGTCTGGACTCGGACGAGACCTTCCTCCACTTCCTGCGCACCGTACGGAAGTCGGGCACGGAAGTCACCGCCATCAACCTCCGCGCCGTGGCCACCACGGGTCGCTGGCGAATCCGCACTCCCGACGACGACCGCTCGTGGGTGCAGGCTGGGGACTGCGTGATTCCGCTTCGAGCTGAGGATGCGTTCTATGTGCGTCTGATCGACCTCTCGACAGTCCAGTCCGCTCGCTCAGACGCTCAGCGCTGGCGCCACTTGCTCGGCCCGCTCTCCGCTTGGCTCGAATCCACTCCCTCAACGGTCATCAACCGGCCCGGCGCCCACATCCACAACTGTGTCAAGCCGCTGCATGAAAGCGTCCTTGCCGCACATGGCCTGCAGGTTCCCTCAGGCATCACGAGCGCAGATCCATGCCTTCTTCGATCCTTCATACACAGCGCCCCCGGCGGCGTGATAGCCAAGGCCATCAGCGGCATCCGCGCCAATAGCCGCCTGGTGCAGGCTTCGGACATTCCTGAATCACCCGCACAGCCGATCCATCTTCAGCACTACGTGAAAGGAACTGATGTCCGCGTTCATGTCGTCGCCGATGAGTGCTTTGGCGAAGGCATCGAGTCTGATGCGCCCGACTACCGAGCCACCAAGGGGCGCAATCGCTTCTTCCCGCTTACCGTCGAACCCGCGCTGCAGCGCGCGATAGTCCGCGCAACCCGTGCTTTCGAACTCGAATTCGCCGGCTGGGATTTCAAAATCGACCGCGACGGCGTCTGGTGGTGCCTCGAAGCCAATCCCATGCCCGGGTACAGCGGCTACGACCGCCGGGCAGGAGGAATGATCACGGCAGCCCTCCTCCAGCGTCTGTCCTCGCACCGGACCGGCTCGGAGCAGGCGCAAGCACTTCATGCGCGACAAGACACCATGTGCTCGTTCACAAGTTGAATTCTCAATGCCGCGAGACGCAATCAGAGATGCGTTCTGGGCCTGCGCACTCGCAGAGTCAGCGCAATCAACTTACTTTCGGGCTTTGGCGTAGTTCTCGGCGACTTGCCCCCAGTTCACGACATTCCACCAGGCAGAGATGTAGTCTGGCCGGCGATTCTGATAGTTCAGGTAATATGCGTGTTCCCAAACATCGAGCCCGAGGATTGGTGTGCTGAGAGTGTCCACATATCCCGCCATCAGTGGATTGTCCTGATTTGGCGTAGATGACACAACCAGTTTGCCCTCCGCGCCGACGCCCAGCCAGGCCCAACCTGAGCCGAACCGCGTGGTGGCCGCCTTGCTGAATGACTCCTTGAAAGCCGCGAATGAACCCAGGTCGCGCGTGATCGCCGCTGCCAGTTCGCCCGTCGGTTCGCCCCCAGCCTTCGGTGCCAGGATTGACCAGAACAGCGAGTGATTAAAATGCCCGCCCGCGTTATTGCGCACCGCAGCGCGCTTGTCGGGATTCACCACGTCCAGATTGGCGCACACCTCTGCCGCATCCCTCGCCGCCAGCGCCGTTCCTTCAAGCGCGGCATTCGCATTGTTCACATACGCCTGGTGATGCTTGGTGTGATGAATCTCCATTGTCCGCGCATCGATGTGCGGCTCGAGGGCGTTGTAGGCATAAGGAAGGGGGGGAAGTGTGAAAGGCATCGCATTCTCCTCAGTGTGTTGAGTGAACAAAGTCAATTGTTAGGTTATTGTACGTATCCGCGTCTATATTGTGCTGAATTTCACAAAGTCTGGATCAAATGAAGGAATCATTCGTACTTCATTCCGTGTTTTGCGGCGAGGTGCGCGCAGCACCTTATGTACGATCATAGGACTCAAACGGGTTCGCTGACGCTGCCCTTGAAATGTCCGTGGACCCGCCAGTTTGCCCAAACTCTTGTAGAGATTTCGCATCAACTTGACCTACTTTGTCCCTTTCGGTTGAAAAAAGGTGGTATTTCTGCAATTTTTATGTGACATTTGACCCACATTTCTGCAAATATCAGTTATATTCGTGCGCCACGTTTCCCTCCTTCCGCCCCCCACAAACCCTGAAAATCACGATCAGTGCCCTTTTCAGGCTGGCAGTATGCCAAGATCCAACTAAAAACCGAACAGACGATCCGGCTTCTGTTCAAATGCAGTGATCGATTCACGAGCCGATGTCATCATCCCTCCCTGCGTTTGAACGCAGTTTGATGACGTCTCGACGACTGTTTCGCCCTCGACCTTCATCCTTCCGCTCCCCCCCTCCTCTCTCCATGAAAGAAATGGAACTCCCGCCATGAGCCGAACGATTGCGACTCGCTCTCCACTGGAACAGGTCCAAAGGCGCACCGGTGTGTGTGTCGAGTCTCAGTCCACGTGCAGCACGGCGTCTGTTTCCGTCTCCACGGGTCGGCGCTCCCTTTCTGTGCGCGATGCGCAGGAACTCAAGCGCGTGCTCAAGGAAGCCATGGACTTCATTGATAACCCGGCCTTCTACGAGGATGACGCGAAGGAGAAGATTTTTGACCAGGCCCCCGATATTCAGAAACCCGATACCTCTTGGTATCACCCCGTCATGGATTCGCTTTCCAGCAGCAAGTCCGCTCCCAAGCAGTCCACGCAGGTTCTTCTGACCGCCGCTGAGGAACGCGTCCTCTTCCTCCAGTTCAACTATGCCCGCTATCGCGTCTTCAAGGTCCAGCAGGACCTCAAAGGCAACCACCCCACTCCCGACCAGGCCAACGAGATCCTCCACTGGAATCGCATCGCTGAGAATCTTCGTGAACAGATCGCCAACACGAACCTCGCGCTCGTTCTCGCAATGGCCAAACGCACCCGCATGAGCGAGGTCGATTTCGCCGATCTCGTGTCCGAGGGCAACATGGCCCTGCTCCGCGCTGTCGACAAGTTCGACTGCGGCCGCGGCTTCAAGTTCTCCACCTACGCCTGCCGTGCCATCCTCAAGGCCTTCAGCCGCCAGGGCATGAAACTCTCGAAGTACCGGCAGCGCTTCCCTGCTGATTTCGATCCCAAGCTCGAACGCTCCGATCACATGGAACGCCGCCGCGAAACCCACGAAGTCGAGTGCGCTGAGGAAGTGAAGAACATCGTGCTGGCCAACCGCTGCCTCCTCACCGAGATCGAGCAGACCGTCATTCATCATCGCTTCGGCCTCAACAACGAGAACCACACTCCGCTCACGCTTGAGCAGGTGGGCCAGATCATCGGCGTGACCAAGGAACGCGTGCGCCAGATTCAGAACAAGGCCCTCGAAAAGATCCGCTACGAACTCGAAACCAATTTCCTCACCCGCAAGGCCGAGGAAGAAGCCGGCGCCTTGGGCCCGGATGGCCTGCCGGTCGTCTTGACTTCCGAAGATCTCAAGCCCTTGACTTCGCCCGCGGCCCGCAGCGCGGCCAAGTCGGCTGTCGACGTCGAGATCGCCCTGGCGTTTGCCGAAGAGGAACTCACGACCCTCATTCGGGCCTGAGTGATCCCAGTCATTCTCTTCTAGGTTTCAATCCTTTAGAAGTCGCTCCAGCACGCGCTGAGCTGTCTCGCGCACCATCTGCGCCTCCGCCGCATCCGTGGCGACCTGCCGTATGCGCTCCGTGAGCGCCGCATCGGCGACCCTTGCCAGTCGATTGCCCGCTGCAATCAAGGCATTGCGCTTCATCATGGCGAGCTTCGCCCGCTTCAGCGCGGACCTCGCGAACGCTTGCTGCCGCGCCTCTTCGTCCCAGCCCAGCAATTCCAGCAGGTCAAATCCGCTCCGGCGCTCAGCATACTCCGCATGCGTCGGCGCGAGCCTGGTCGCCGGCTTGTCGCCGTTGTGCGGGCACACCTCCTGGCAGATGTCACACCCGAAAACCCAATCGCCCATCCCCCCCCACCACTGCTCGTCGATGCTGCCACGGTGCTCGATGGTCAGGTATGAAATGCACCTCCGCGCATCCACATTCCACGGTGTGATCGCGTCCGTGGGACATGCGTCGATGCATGCGGTGCACGTCCCGCAGTGATCGCCAAGGGTCTGCCTGTTGGGCTCGAGCGGCAAAGTGGTGAGGATTTCGCCCAGCAGGAGATAACTTCCCACTCCCGGCTCGATGAGCATCGTGTTTTTCCCGATGTAACCGATCCCCGCGCGCTGCGCATGCTCACGCTCCAGCAGCGGCGCGGTATCCACGCACACCCGGAAGTGTTCCTGCGCATGCGCTGCCCGCAGTTCATCCGCCAGGCGTTGCAGGCGTTTCTTCATGGCCCGGTGGTAGTCGCCTCCCCGCGCATACCGCGCGATTCGCCCGAAGCCTTTCTCGTCCCCAGCTTCATCCGGCTCGCCGCTTGAATACCGATCCGCTGCAACGATCACAGCCCGTGCGCCGGGCAACATTTTTCGCGGATCGATCCGCTGCGCAACGTGCTCTTCCATCCACTCCATGTCCCCGTGCTGTCCTGAGTCGAGCCACTCCAGCAGCGCGCGCGGATGCGCAATCGTCTCCGCCCTTGCGATGCCAACCAGCGCAAAACCCAATTCCCGGCAGCGATCGCAGATGCGCTCGCTCAGGTCACCCGCACCATGGTCTCTCTGCTCATCCACGCGTGAGTGTAGGGGAATGCCCTGAGATCAGTTCACACCGACATGCCGCCGCCGGTGTGCGGGTTCATGCCCATCGCATTGAAGATCTGGTCGCGCGCCTTCAGGTAGGCCGGCGAATCCAAGTCACGCGGACGCGGGACGTCGATCACAATCTCAGTCTTGATCGTCGCCGGCCGCCGGCTCATGACCAGCACGCGGTCCGCCAACTGCACCGCTTCTTCTATGTCGTGCGTCACAAAGAGAATCGTCTTCTTCTCCGCTTGCCAGATCCGCACAAGGTCAGAGCGCATCTTCAGGCGGGTGATGAAGTCCAGCGCCCCGAATGGTTCATCCATGTACAGAATGTCGGGGTTCGCAGCCAGAGCGCGTGCGATCTCCACCCGCTGCCGCATGCCGCCCGACAATTCGCGCGGATATGAGTTCTCAAAGCCGGTCAGCCCGACCATGTCGATGTATCGCTGCACGATCGGGTCGCGATCCTTCGCTGCCAGTTGCATCAGGCCGAACCCGACGTTTTCTCGCACAGTCAGCCACGGAAAGACGCCGTTCTCCTGAAAGACGAAAATTCGCCGCCGGTCCGGCCCGCGCACCTGCTTGCCTTCCACCACGGCATGCCCCTTTGTTGGCTTCAGGAACCCGCCGATGATGTTGAGGAGCGTGGACTTTCCGCACCCCGACGGACCGACGATGCACACGAACTCGCCGCGCCGAAATGTCGCGCTCACGTTCTCCAGGACATGGACTTGCTCGCCCGGCTGCTTCCCCGCAAATGACATCCAGATGTCCTGCACCTCCACCGCGTGCTCTCCGACCGCGATTGGCGGCCGGAACGCCTCCGGCGTCGGGTGTGGTGAAGTCGATGAGGTTCTGAATTCGGTGCTCATGAAATTCCATCGTTCCTGGTAAGTGGCTTAACAACACGGTCTGCGGGTCCCAACTCCTGCTACCGCAGTCCGTATCCCCAACGCACTTCATCAAACTTCTCGAACTGGCGGATCCCGAGGTCAAGAATCAGTCCGATCGCTCCGATCATGACCATTCCCGCAACCACGAGGTCATAGCGATTGCCCATATTGCGCGCGTCGATGATCAAAAACCCCAGCCCCGACGTCACCGCGATCATCTCCGCCGCCACCACGACCAGCCACGCAATACCCAGCGCGATCCGTAACCCGGTCATGATCTGCGGAAGCGCCGCAGGAAAAACGACCGTGCGGATGATTTGCGTGCGCGACAGCCCGAAGTTCTGCGCCGCTCGAACATACACCAGCTGCATGTTCTGCACCGCAGCCATCGTGGCGACCGTGATTGGGAAGACACTGGCGAGGAAAATAAGGAAAATGCACGACGCGTCCTTCACGCCGAACCAAAGAATGGCCACCGGAATCCATGCAATCGGCGAGATCGGCCGCAGCATCTGGATGAATGGATTGAACGACAGAAACGCCTTTCGGAACCATCCCAGGAACAATCCGAAGGGAATTCCCACAATGCACGCAAGCCCGAAACCGCACGTCACGCGAAAGAGTGATGCGACGATGTACGGGAAAAGCACCCCTCGCTGAAACAGGTCCTTGAAACCGTAGATAACCTGCGTCGGCGCAGGGAAGAGCTTCGTGCCGGAAATCACGACTGCTGCTTGCCACGCCCCAAGCGCGATGACCGCCACGACCATCGGCAATAGAAGTGGAAAAAGTGTGCGTTGTTTGAGTTTCATCATTCGCTCTCTCAATCAATGCGGCTGGCTTTAGCCGCCCTGTTCCTGTTCGCCCTTGGGGACCCCGGGCGGGTTCTGCGACGGTTCAACCAACTTGCCTTCCTTGTCCTTACGCATGCGGTCCGCCGGCATCGTGTAATACCAGGGCAGCACCTTGCTGTCGTCAGTTACGAATGATGGATCACAGTAATCATCAAATGAGACCGTCCCGTTCATCACACCCGCGATGATCGCCAGTTCCTGGATTTCCTCGAAATTAGGCCGTTGCAGATTCAGATTGGTGTACTTCACTCGATCCGGCGGCTTGGAAAGGGCAAAAGCGAGCAGCCGCGGGTCTTGGTTGTAGTAAAACTTCGCGACAAACTGCGATGCGGCTTCCCGGTTGTCTCGCAGGCCATTGGCATCCGCGTCAGTCGATTGGTCCAGCCACTTCCCGCTCTTGGCGATTCCGTCCACCAGCGCCTGCACCGTCGCGCGATCGTTCTTGATGGAATCACCTTTGACGGCCAGCACACATGAGATGAAATCGGGCCAGACATCCTTGGTCAGCCACAGGACGCGCCCGTATCCATCCAATTCTGTCTGGGCCATGAAAGGCTCGCCCGAGGAAATCGCATCCACCGAATGCGTCGCCAGAGCCACCGGCATGTCGGGCGGTGGCATCTCGACCAACTTGATGTCGTCGATCGTCATCCCTGCATCGCGCAACGCTTTGAAAATGAGCAGCCGCTGATTCGAAAAGCGATTGGGAACCGCCACCGTCTTGCCGCGCAGGTCCTCCGTCTCGAAAATGTTGGAGTCCTTGCTCACCATGACCGCCGAGCCGTCGCGGTGCCCCAGATAGACAATCTTGATGTCCACCCCGTCCTCCCGCAGTTTCATCGCCAGCGGCGCCAGGATGAATGTCGCGTCCGTATGCCCGGACAGAAAGGCCTCTTTGAGTTCCGGCCAGCCGTTGAAGCGCACCGGCTCGAAAATGCCGTCACCGCCTAACTCCGTATTAATGAAATTCGTCACCGGGCAGGTGAGATGGCAAGTCACCGGAAGAAACCCGATCTTGAACTTCTTCGTCGGCGCTGCGCCGGCGTTCGCCGGTGTCGCTTCCGCCTTCTTCTCAAACCACTTGAGGTTCATCCAGCCGTGCATCACGACAATGAATGTCGTCCACGTGATGGCGAGCATCACCACCGTCATCTTCAATGAGACTGCGGTCCGCCGGAACAGCATGTTGTGGAACTCCTTCTCGCTCGGCAAGCAACCTCTCCAACTCCGCACTCGCCGAGTCTCCATCGGCCAATTCTAGCCGGCGCCCGCACTTTCCGCCGTACAAGATTCGACGCACGAATGGGCAGTCGCGATCAAACGCCAAGTTGATCGAGCGATCTACTTCTTGCTTTGGAGCGTAAATGTCCTGCTCCGCGCTTGCGGTGACCACAGGCGCATGTCATCCAGTTCCAGCAGCGTCATCGTGTCCGCGTGTCCGTCCAGAAACGACACTGCCGACTTGTCCTTCCAGCGCGCCGCAATGTACCCCGTGTCGGCCGCGCTGCGCTCGCTGGCTGGCTTGTCAAGATCCCAGTTTCTCTCCGTGAAGCAAGGCGGCACGACTTGATGAAACCCGCGTGACTTCTCCACGTCCGCCCGCTCGTTGGCCTTGGAATACATCGCGTCCGCGAACACGATCTGTCGTGATGGGTTGTCGCTGTCCGCCAGCGTCCGCACGAAAAACTGCCCGTACTTCTGCACTCCCTTGTTCACGCCGTTGACATAGGTGAACGCAGCCTGGTCCTTGTTTCCTCCCACAAAATACGTGTTCATCCCGAATTGCGGATACACACTTCGCTCGTACTTGTCCGCTGGGACCTTGACGTTGTAGTACATCACCTCCCACTTCCAACCCAGCCACTTACCCAGCCGGTACGGGTAGCGCTCCCCGATGACCTGCGGCGAAAGCAGCACGCCGGATTCGTCATAGACCTCCCCGCTCCAGAGCGGGTCCTGGCCGCGGTAACCCGGAATCACTTGGCCGTTGCAGTCCGCTGCATACGACAGATGAGCGCTCTGCAACTGTCGAATCGCCGACAATGCCCCGGCGGTTTTCGCCGTGAGCCGCGCCGAAGCCAACGCAGGCAGCAGCAACCCGATGAGCAGCGCGATCACAGCAATGACCACCAGCAACTCAACCAAGCTGAATCCGTGGCGACGACCGCTTTCTCGACACGAATCACGCCGCATGGCCAGACTCCTTAGGACCATCCTCACACATGGCTGCCCGGCTCACTTGGCCGACTTGGGCTGCGCCGGTCGCGATGAACGATAGACGTCTGCGTACATCGCAATCACACCTTGAAAACACGTCTTGCCCGCTTCCACGATCGCTTGCGCATCCTCACTCGAAAGCGCCAAAGCGTTCATCCGAGCTTTGAACCCCTCCCACACCGCACGTTGCCGCTCACCATAGGGGTCAAAATACGCTGCGCCCGCGCCGTCGGTCAGCCGGTACGCCTGCTTGATCACGCGCGCCAAAAACCGATTCCCGTTCATGCTCCCCGCAAATACATACGCAAATCCAAGCAAAGACATCTGGTTTTTCTCGGCTGAAACTCGCATTTTCATGCAAAAGTCCTTGGTCACTGCGCTCTGCTCGGTGTGAGCAGCGTCAAGCCCAAAGTGCCGTAGGTCACGCGCCAGGTGTTCCTCCACGTAGAAATCAGCGTCGATCACCGCCGCAATCTCTGGTTGCGCCCCGGCATGATCCCGCAGCAATCCATCCAGGGTGCGGTGCAGCCAGTACAACTGCGTGATTGACAGTACAAAGGTCGACAGTGGCAACGTACCCGCCGACAGTTGTTTCTGAAACTCGGCGTGTTCCGCATCGTCGTGCAACTGCGCCGTTGCTTCCCGCAGCCGCAACATGATTGAATTGCCCGTTGCCCCCTGTCCAAGCTCCCCCGCGTCTGCCCCTACATGACTCATGAGTTGTGCCTCTCTTTTTGAGTTGTTTTCAGGCTCTGTTTTCCGCCCGGACCCGAAACATAGCACCTCAATGTCCAGAATTCTTTGTTGTTGCATTTGAGACTCAGTCTCAATTACTTTGACTTCGCGCTTTGTGACCTTATCATGACATTTCGTGACATTTTTCACGATGGCCGTACTTCAGGCGCATCCAATCGCTGTCCCTCCCGAAAGGAGTTGCAAAATGACCCGCTCTCTGTTCATTCGACCGCTCGCATTGGCCATTTCGATCTGTGCGCTGCCTTGCAGCCTCGTTCAGGCCCAGACGGACCTGGGAATCGCAGACGATGACATCTGGTGCTACGACCGCGCTGGAGACCCCGCCGGCGACCCGATCCTGCGCATCTGGGGGAACGACGGCGATGACCTCAACCCCACAGGCTACCCCGGCGAAGGAGGCATCGGACGCTCCTTCTACTCCTACGCCTTCCTGCAATGGGACATCACGGGCCTCCCCGACGGCTATCGCTGGCGCGGTGCAACGCTCATCTTGACCGCTGAGGATGGCAGTTCCTATGACCCTGCCACCGACGAAGTACGCGTTCGCGGACTGACTGCACCGTTCGACGAATCCACTTGGGTCTTCGGCCGCGGATCCAAGCCCATCTATGGCGACACAAACTACCTCGTCGCCGACGACAGCGGGTACACCGGCGCGGGCAGTGAGATCCGTGTCGAGATACCGGCCAATCTGCCCGATGCGGTGCTGCAGAAGTGGAAAGCCGACCGCAAAATCTACCTGTGCGTGACCAGTCCCATCGACTTTGACAACGACGGGAAATTCCTTCGGATTGCTTCCCGCGACAACCTCCTCTTTGACGGCCCACGTCTGATCCTGCATTGAGCAAAGTGCTCCTGCGTATGCGAATCGATCTCCAGCCGGTCCCTGCGGACCGGCTTTTTTTTGCTCGCATTGACCCCCATCCTGCATCGCTCTCTGCCTCGGGAGCGTCCGCATGTCCTGCTATGATCTCCTTTCTGACCCCATGTCTCATCACTCGCAACAACACAACGGCGCATCCCCCGATACTTCTGCCCAGTCCGGCTCTGCCACACGGCCCAAACGTGTGCTGGTCTTCGGCTTGGACGGCATGACCTACGACGTGATCAAGCCCCTCGTCGACGCCGGGCATATGCCGACCTTCAAGGAACTCATGCAGGGCGGAGCGTGGGGCGAACTCACCAGCGTCATTCCTCCCGTCACCGGTCCTGCCTGGGTCTCCTTCGCCACCGGCAAACAGCCCGGAAATCACGGCGTCTTTGACTTCTTCAAACCCACCAAATCCAGCAACGCCGTCGGCATGACGCGGCGCATCATCAATTCCTTTGAAGCCGACGGAAAGACCCTCTGGTCCATCCTCACCGAACACGGCAGAACCTCAATCGTGATGAACGTGCCGGTCACCTACCCGGCCATGCCCATCCAGGGCGTCATTCTCGCGGACATGCTCGCTCCCAGTATCGACAAGCCCGAGTTCAGCAAACCCGAAGGCATCGTCCGTCGATTCGAGAAAGACCTCGGCGAGTATGTCATCACCGTCAACTGGCAAACCTACTCCGATTCGACCAGCGCCCAGTTCGTTCGCGACACCATCGCCTGTGAGGAGATGCGCACGCGCTACTGCCTCCGGCTCATGGATGAATACCCCGATTGGCAACTCTGCTTCCCCTGCTTCACCGAACCCGACCGCATACAGCACGCCCTCTGGAAGTACATCGACCCCAAGGACCGCGAGGAACTCAAGCGCCAGGGGAAGTATGACCAGAACGTCATGGATCTGGTGATCGAGTTTTACCGGCAGGTCGACAATGACGTGCGCCGTATCTGGGAGAAGGCCGGCAAGGACACCCCCGTCTTCTTCGTGTCCGATCACGGCTTCGGCCCCCTCTACGGCAAGTTCTATGTGAACACGTACCTTGAACGCAAGGGGTTGCTCAAGTACGACAAGGCCAAGATTCGCAAGGCCTACGCAGTCCTGCTCATGAAGAAGGTCCAGGGCAAGTTTCTCAAGACCATCGGCCTCCAGAAGGCCTATCGCGACATGCAGGCCCGCAAACTTGAGGACCGCCAGAACGCCGCCATCAAATCCTTCTACGACGTCTTCTATGAGTCCATCGACTGGGAACACACCAAGGCCTACATGGCCAGCAACACCGAAGGCGGCCTGTACATCAATGTCAAGGGGCGTCGCCTCTACGGCAATCAGGTGGATCGCGGTGCCGTTGATCCGACCGACTATCTCAAGGTCCGCCAGGAAGTCATCGACGCCCTGAAGCAGATTCGTCATCCGCACACCGGCAAGCCCATGCTCAGCCACGTTGAAGTCCGCGAGGATGTCTACACCGGCAAGTACGTCGATCGGGCCCCCGACATCGTCTTCTTCCTCGACAGCGGTGAATGGCTCGCCGATTTCGGTCTGGCCAAAGGCATCTTCAAGGATGCTGACTGGCGCACCGGCTCTGGCACCCACCGCATGGAAGGGATCTTCCTGGCCCACGCTCCGGGCGTAAAGGCCAACCAGGGCGGCATCAAAACCAACATCTACAACGTCGCCCCCACCATCCTTGGGTACATGGGCCTGCCGATTCCCCCCGACATGGACGGCAAGTTCATCCAGGACGCCTTCACGGATGAATGGAAGGCGTCTCATCCCATCGAGTACGCCGGCTCCTCCACAGCCGAAGGCAAGGGCTGGGGTGCAGGCGCCTCCGTGTACAACCAGCAGGACGAGGAAGCCCTCATCGACCGTCTGCGCGGCCTTGGGTACATCGACTGATCTGCCCGCGTCCGGCTCCACCCGCAAGCGCCAGCGAGATTGTTCGCATACAGCCAAAAACAAAGCACCCCGACCTTGCGATCGGGGTGCATTCGTCTTTCAACCTTCAGGTCGGTCCGTGTTACCGGTTGACCTGTGTGGCAATCACCGAGCTCTTGTTGCCCGTGCTTTGCGCCGCCTGGAACCACACGAGGGTGTTGCGCGGAACCGTCGGAACATTGACGTTCCACGATGCTGCGCCGCTGCCGTTCGTGTTCTTCTCAGCCGCAATCCGCTTGGCGTTGACCAGATCGACATTCACGCCCAGGGCCGCGATGAAGGTCGAGCCCTCGCCCACCAGGCTGTAGTACACGCCGGTGAGTGTGTTCGCATCGCCGTTGGCCACGGAGATTGTTGCGGGTGAGCCTCCATTGAGCGTGGGAACCGTCAGCTGGATCGGCCCGCCGCCGGTCGCGCTCAGAGTCTTGAAGGAGTTGATCCGACCCCAGCCGAACGTGTTGTCGCGTCCCGCCGAACCCAGATCATCACAGTTGTTGGTCACTACCGCGATCAGCTCCGCCGCTGTGAGGCTGCTGTCGGTGGAGTAAGTCAGGGCGACCAGGCCTGCCGTCATCGGGCAGGAGAACGATGTGCCGTCCACCGGGCCGTAGGAAGTGTCACTCGTCCGCGTGCAGGTCCAGATGCCCACGCCCGGTGCGACAAAGTCCATGAGAGGGCCGAAGTTGGAGAACGATGCCTTCGTGTCGCTGGAAGTGGAAGCGCCGACGACCAGAACGTTGGGGTAATCGCCGCTGATCGACCGAGCTTCGTTACCTGCCGCCCAGCACAGGACCGCGTTGTAGGTGTTTGCCAGCGTGTTGCCCGTCGTGTTCACCGATGAGGAATCCACGCCGCTATAGGAGACGCTGGAGGCCTTCGCACCGTTCTGAGCGCCCCAGGTCGCGCCTTGCGTCAGATCGGAAATGAATGCGCTGCCGCCGCTGCTGTCCGTCACGCGCACCGTCATGTGCTTCAGGTTCCATCCCACGCCCGACACGCCCTTGGCGTTGTTGCCCAGCGCCGCTGCGGTGCCGGCCGTATTCGTGCCGTGACCGTTCACATCATCCGTCTGGCCGCCTTGCGCCTCGGTCAGGTTCGATACGCAATTGAAACCGGGAACGCGGTTGGACGCCAGGTCCTCGTGCGTCTTGCGCACGCCCGTGTCGCAGATCGCCACGATCACGGTCGACCCGGTGTTGATGTCCCACGCGGCCGGAGACTGGATCTTGGTGTGGTGCCACTGGCTGCCGTAACGGGGGTCGTTGGGCGTCACCGTCGGATAGACAA
Source organism: Phycisphaerales bacterium (assembly GCA_044229655.1). Lineage (GTDB taxonomy): Bacteria > Planctomycetota > Phycisphaerae > Phycisphaerales > UBA5793 > JBGASM01. Next base: position 137,068 of record JBGASM010000009.1, read on the forward strand.
TCCAGTTCGGCTCGACGTATTCGTAGTTGCCCGTCGCCATCAGCTGCTTGGCCACGGAGTTCTCGTCCATGCCCGCAGGAACCTGGAAGACCATCTCGTCGTTGTAGTCCAGGTACTCGACCGCGTCGCCCATCAGGGCGTTCAGGCCGGCCGCACGCTTCGTCGCGTTGTTCTGCACCGGGCGGGCGATCATCTGCCCGGAGAACTCACGCACTCCGGCGATTGGGGTGAAGTTCGGAGCCTTGGTCGCGCCGGCCATTGCCGATCCCGCGGCCAGGGAGAAGAGCGCGCCAACGGCGCACAGACTGCTGCTCACTCGCTTATTCATGGAAGAGAACATCCTTTCTGATTTAGTCTTCCGATGTGTGTCCACGTTTGAAGTGTCTGCCGGCTTTCGGCCGGAATAGCTCGGTCCGACGTCTCGTGAGCACGACCACGCCGACCTCAGACACCCGCACGACCTTGCAACCAACACTCCAGACTGCCAGACTATTTCACAGAACCCCGACGAGATGACAAATCTGAAGTTCGCCACTCGATCCGGGTCGGTTCAATCCTTCCCTAGGGAATAATCCGCCTCCAACCTCAATTGACATCACTTGAAGTCCGCATAACCGATTCCGCAAACCCGCAACGTCATCCCGTCTGCCGGGTAGGATAAGCCGGCCTGAATCGTGCAATGGGGCCCGTGCGGGGCGCACGCTGGACCGTTCGATTGCGTCGTGTGGGCTGGGGGGGAGGGGATTCTCTCGTTTCGCCACTCTCCCACAAAGGGCGCTACGACTCGTATCGCCCCCAGGTGTCGCAGGGGCCCGAAACAGCGACGCCACGCAGGCCGCGATTTCTGCGGCGGATCAAGAGCAAAATGGGGCAGATTTCCGGCATTCTCGACTGGCAGGGCAAGGGTGATGGTCGCTTGCGCCGCATTGACGGCGGCTTGGTCGCCTATCAGGACGACCCCATTGTCCCCAACCATCTCATCCAGAAATATTCCCTTCGCCACGCCCAACACATCGTCGGTGCTTTCGGTGGGTTTGTCACCATCTCGACATCTTCCGCCATCCCCCAACGCAGTGACCTGCCCCCCCGACCGCAGCCTTCTCCTACGAACAATTACTCCGGGCGGGTCTCATCCCCAGGGACATGACAACGGCGGCGGCAGGCGCCGGCCGACGACGCCGACGTCGCGGTGGAGGCGGAGGAGGGGGTGGGGGAGGGGGAGGCGGTGGACCGCATGATGGCCCATACCGATCAGCCGCAGCTGGCTGCCCGGTCCCTCCTGCATCCTTTTCCGATGACCAGAATGGTCCAGGCATGGCGCCCCCGATCACGCCTTTGGCCGAACCGGAGTCGGAGCGCACCCTTGAAGTCGGCGACCCTGCAATTCGCCCCCGCACAACCATCAACCGAATTGTGCGCATCGAGGGTCTTTCCCCCGACGAGTACGCTCGCCGCAAGAAGTTCGAGGACCTCACCTCAATTGACCCCCAGCCTCGCCTGAACCTCGAGTACCGCGGCTGCCCGCCTTCAAACCGCCTCATCGATCTCTTCTGCCCCATCGGCTATGGCACGCGCGGCCTCATCGTCTCCCCTCCCAAGGCCGGCAAAACCACCCTCCTGCAGCAGATCTGTCACGGCATCAAGCAAAACCACCCCGGCGTTGAAGTTGTCGCACTCCTCATCGATGAACGACCTGAAGAAGTCACCGACTTCAAACGCAACGTGCCCTGCCTCTGCCTCGCTTCCAGCAACGACCAGGACACCGAACGTCACATCTCCCTGGCCATCTTCGCCATCGAACGCGCCAAGCGCATGCTCGAAGCCGGCAAGGATGTCGTCGTCGTCCTCGACTCCCTCACGCGCATGGGCCGCGCCTTCAACGCCTCACGCACCTACGCCTCATCGGGCCGCACCATGTCCGGCGGCTTGGACTCCCGCGCCCTCATGGTCCCCAAGCAACTCTTCGGCGCCGCTCGCAAAGCCGAAGAAGGCGGATCGCTCACCATCATCGCCTCTTGCCTGGTCGACACCGGCTCCCAGGCCGATCAGATCATCTTCGAGGAGTTCAAGGGCACCGGCAATATGGAACTCATCCTCGATCGTTCCATCGCCGAAAAACGCATCTTCCCCGCCATCAATCTGGCCGCCTCGGGCACCCGCAAGGAGCATCTCCTCATGGGTGAAAAGGAACTCACGGTCGTCACCGCGCTTCGCCGCCGCCTCCTCACCATGCCCCCCGCCATGCAGATGGAGCAGCTGCTCGCCGCTCTGCAGCGCACGCCCGGCAATGATGCATTGATCAACGGCTGATCCCGCTTCGCACTTCTTTCAACGCGTCGCGCAGTTCTATTCCTTCATCGCCTCGCAGCGCCTGATCCAGTGGGTGCCGCGCATCTCTTGGGTCAAATCGCACGAGGTTCAGCCGCCGCTTGATCCCCGGCGCCAGGGTCACTTCAGACTCATCCGCCTGCAGTGCCCGAGCCCCGTTCACCGTCCCCATCGCCAGCAGCGTCAGCGCATCCATTCCATCGCGCTGCGCAAGATACCGCATTTCATCCCAGATGGAGATCCGCTCCGCCGTCGGCAGGCAGATGATCGAGTCCGTACCCAGCGCCACGTTCACGCCCGCGCGCGCCATCTCCCGATACCTGTGCCCTCGATGCCCGAAATAATCGCTCGCACGCGGGCAATACGCCACCGTCGCCCCCCATCCTGCGAGCATCTCAATGTGCCGATCCTCGCAGTAGTTCACATGCGCCAGCGTCCACGGCGTCATTGCCAGCGCATCCGCAACCGCGTCGATGGGATGCAGGCCCGTTCCGGAAATTGTTTCATCCCACTTCCCGATCCGCCTGAGAAACTCGGCCATCGGCCCGCTCGCGTTCCGCGTGAACTCAATTTCCGCTTCCGTCTCCGCCAGGTGCGTGCACACCGGCAGGCCCCGTCGCCGCGCCAACTCCGCCGCCCGCCGGTACACCTCTCCGCCCGCCGAATACGGCGCGTGCGGTTGCAGCCCCAGCCTGATCGCCCCCCCCCCCGCCGCCACCTGTTCCATTCGCTCGCACGTCTCGCCTTGATTCCTCCCCAGGCCAAAGTACTCCAGAAAACACACGCCCCCCAGTTCCGACTTCAGCAGCGCTTCATACGGCTCGCGTGACCCCATCCCGCCGATATCGCCCACCAACGCCGTCCCTCCCCGTCGCGCACGTTCAATTCCCGTCTCGACTGACTGCTGCAACTCCTGCCCCTCTCGCGCCCGCTCCCGCTGCACCATGTTCACCCACTCCGCAAAATCCCCCCCAAAAGCGCGCGGCCCGATACTCGAGAGATCGAGGTGACAGTGCGCATTCACAAATCCCGGCAGCAGACACCACTCCTGTCGTTCCACCACCGGCAGTTCACTCCGGCCCATGAACATCTCCGGCCGCCCGATCCCCGCCAGCCGGTTCCCGCGCAAGTGCGCAACCGCAGGGCGCAACTCCACCCCCGCAGCGTCGTACGCCGCCCCCACCGCCAGCAGCACCTCATGTTCGGGAATTGAGTGGTTGATTGGCAAACTCCTGATCTGGCTCGGCTTGGAGACCCGGCCATCCTCTTGAACCGCCGCACTGCCGAAATTCATTGCCCGTCTCGGGGGGGAACGATAAACTGTGATGCACGTGTCGTCAGGCGGACGGCGCGAACGATCGGTTTCATGGATGAAGCCGGCGACTCCCTCCGAACTGCCTCGTGCGGCAATCCAACGCGCGTTGATCGAAAGGATGGATGGACATGAATCGGCTCTCCCGTTGTCTCGTGGTCGGAACTCTGGGCCTCGTTCCCTGGCTCACCGGCTGCTCCACCAATGAAACCATTGATGACCTCCGGGCCACCAACCGCACGCTGAATGAGCGCGTTGTGCAACTTGAACAGGAAATTGAATCCCAGAACCGGACGGTCGAACTCCTCAAGGGACGCGCCGAGCAGGCCGAAACCTACGCCGGCAACGCGACCACTTCACGCGATTCGGCCATCAACAATCTCGAAAGCCTGCGCGGCGACTACGAGAAGATGCTCCAGCGCATCAACGATCTGAATATGACCCTCCTTCCCGACGCCCTGAACGCGGCCCTGGAGGACCTCGCCAGCCAGTATCCCGGCCTCATGACCTATGACCCGGTGCGCGGAATGATCCGCATGTCCAGCGATCTCACCTTCGACGCCGGCAGTGACCAGCTCAAAGGCGCTGCATCCGATTCGCTTCGCAAACTGGCCGAGGTCATCCGCAGCAGCGCAGCCGAAGGCTTCGAAGTCCGCGTAGTCGGCCACACCGACAACGTCCCCGTGAGCAACGCTGCCACCAAGGCCAAGCATCCCAACAACATGTATCTCTCCGCTCACCGCGCCATCTCCGTTCGCTCCGAACTTGTGAAGGACGGCGTCGCCGCCAACCGCGTCAGCGTCGGAGGTTGGGGTGAGTTCCGCCCCCTTGTCGCCAACAAGAAGGGCGGCACGCGCGAGAACCGGCGTGTTGAAATCTTCATCGTCCCCATGGCCGGTGCTGACGTTCCCATGGGGGATGCAGGCCCCGCGCCCGCTGGATCAACCGGCCCAACGACTTCGGGCAGCGGTGACGAACCCCTCAAGTAACGGATGTGAACTAGATTGAATTCCCCCAGGGCCGCGAACACTGTGTCGTGGCCCTTTGTATTGAACTGACCCGTACAGCCCGACTCTCAATCCCAGGAGCACACCATGCACGCCCTCAATCGACGTGAAATGCTTGTCACCGCCGGTGCGACCGCTGCCGGAGTCGCCCTCGCGCAGTCCGCGTTGGCTTGGCAGCCTGCCGGCGCCGCAGCCGCCCCGCTCACCCCCAGCGAAATGGGATGGGACGAGGCTGCGGGCAAGTATGTGTTGCCCCCCCTTCCCTACGCCCCAGCCGCCTTGGAACCGCACATTGATGCCGAGACCATGAGCCTTCACCATGACAAGCATCATCTTGCATACGTGAACGGCCTAAATTCCGCTCTCGACGGACTCAAATCGCTGCGCGAGGCCAATGACGGCAAACCCCTTGATGCCGGCCGCCTCAAGGCTCTGTCACGCGACGTGGCCTTTCACGGCAGCGGACACTTCCTTCACGTCCTGTTCTGGAACAACATGGCCCCAGCAGACAAGGGCGGAGGCGCCGAACCCGCCGGCCCGCTCGCTGATGCGCTCGTCGCATCCTTCGGCTCATTCGCCAAAGCCTGGGATCAGTTCGCTGGCGCTGCCAAGGCCGTTGAAGCCAGCGGATGGGCGCTCCTTGCGTACGAGCCGATGTCGCGGCGCCTTGTCATCATGCAATCCGAAAAGCATCAGAATCTCACCGCCTGGGGGGTGACGCCGCTTCTGGCCATCGACGTCTGGGAGCACGCTTATTACCTCAAGTACCGCAACAATCGCGCCGCGTATGTCGACGCATTCAAGAACGTCATCAACTGGGCTGACGTCGGCGCACGCTACCAGAAAGTCCGCCCGGCTTGATCAGCCCTCGGCATGCGGCCGCACGGCGAACGTCGCAGGCTGTTGTTGCTTCGCATACGTCCCCGTGATATCCAGTTCCGTGCCCACCGGGTTTCGCCCGTGCGCCGAGAGCCAGCGCTGTCCCTCCTGAAACATCACCGCAAATTCGTGATCCGTCGCCTCGACGGCTTCGAATTGCTCGCGTCTCACCGGTACGAGGCGGCACAAGACCTCACCTTCTTCAATGACAACTTCCCGGATCGTCGACTCCTCCGCGCGCGGGAGCTCCAGCACGCAGTGCCATGGATGCGCGGGGAAATACCAGTCAGTTTCGATGAGCGCCTCCACCGTCTGCCACGGCCGCTTGACATTCGGCACTCCGCGCTGCACAAGCATTTCCCCCGGGTCCGTGCGCAGGTACAGAAACGTGCTCACTTTCACCTGATGATGAATCGCCGCATACACGTTGTCCGTGATCACGTGCGGCCGCTGCTGACCTTTTTCCCAGAACCACGCGTTGAGTTGCGGCTCCGGAACCACACCCCCATCAAACTCCACGTCTGCGTGCACCTCAACAGGCTCAGGCAGCGTCCACATTCCCTGTTCATCCCGCTCAAATCGCATCTGGAACGCGTTGATGACATCCCACCCGTACGCACACGCGGCCCGGATCGGCGGACAATGCTGCGGCCACCCGCTCCCTGCCGGCGTCTTGCCGTAGATCGCCCGTGCCGGTCGCGGATGTGGCAGATCGGAATTGAAGCGGTAATAGCGAAGCATGCGCGAGTGTATCGCCCGATCCCCCCCCGCGCTTTCTATCCGGCTGCCCGCGCATCCGCCGCCCATGGTGATTAACATGGTTCACCGCTGTCGACTCACGGCAGCGGTTCGTCGTGCAGGCGCATGAACAAATCCCTCAACCATCGCTGGATGTACGCTGCGGTCGCGATCCTCTTCTTCGCGGCCCTCATCCCCTGGCCCACCGGCCCCATCGCTCAATGGTTGCACGGCGTCGTCACCTCTCTGCTGGTTCCCGTCAGCGAACCGATGACCCGCATCGTTGCGTCCCTCCGCCCCCCTCGCGGGCCCCAAACCGATGTGTCCGATCCCCGCGTGCGCGAATACGAGGAGCAGTTGCAGCAGGCGCGCGAGCGCCAGGCCACGCTCGAAGCCACGGTCGCCTACCTCGCGCGCATGCTCGATGAGTTCCAGAAGGGGTACGCCTCCGACATCCTCGGCCAGTACCGCCTCGTCGCCGCGCGCCGTGCCGGCGTTGCCGGCGCGTCAGGCCACGGCACCTTCACCATCAACGTCGGCCGCGACTCCGGTGCCGTCCCGGGCACCATCGTCATCGCCGGCGGCTACCAGCTCGTCGGCCGCATCTCCCTCGTCAACGGTCTTACCGCCGAAGTTCTCCCCATGACCCAGCGGCTCTCCCCGCGCGACCAGGCCGACCTGACCGACCGCGGCCTCTCTGCACAGGTTCTGCGCGTCGAGTTCTTCCCGCCCGATCCGGCACAAGCGTTGCCCGGCATTCTCGGCACCCTCGAGCCGGTCGGAGACGGCACCCTTGCGGGCCGCATCGACGCCGCCGCGCCCGTCGAAGTTGGCGATCTGGCCCGCCTCAATGACGAAGCCTGGGGAGACTCGCTCAGCCGCCTGCTTGTCGGAAAGGTCATCGAGGTTCGCCCCTCTCCTCAGCAGCCGCTCTATCGCGAGGTCATTGTCGCCCCCAGCATGGACGTGGCCAACGTCTACGACGTGCGCCTCCGCGTCCACCGCACTGATTCCTCCTCCCAATCCGGAGGTGACGACTGATGCGCTGGCTTGTCTTTTGGCTCATGGCATATCTCTTCGCGGGCCTTCAGGTCGGCGCCAGCCCCCTCTTGCGCCTCGGCGCTTCCGATGTTCGCCCCGACTTTCTCTTCATCCTCATGGTCTTCATCGCCGCCACCGGCCCGGCCATGCCCGTCCTGTGGGCGGCCCTCGTCCTCGGCCTACTCGTCGACCTCACAACCACTCAAGGCATGCCCGGGTCGGTCATCATCGGTCCCTACGCCCTTGGCTATGCCCTCGGTGCCTTGCTCATCCTCCAGATGCGCGCCATGGTGTACCGCCGTCATCCGCTCACCACCGCCCTCCTCACGCTCTTGGCTGGCGCCGCCACCCACCTCCTTGCGACCTTTCTCCTCACCGCCCACCATCTCATCTCCTCCCGTTCCAGTCAGGGTCTCTCCGGCTGGTCCGCCACAGACACCCTCGTCAACGCCTTTCTCGTGACGCTTTACTCCTCTGTCGTCACGCTGCTCCTTACGCCCATCTTGAATCCCTTGATGGCCGCGCTCATGCATCAGGTCTACCCGCGCGGGAGTCAAGGTCGATAATCAGGCTCACAGTCCGTTCCTGGTGGTCTGTGCCGGATATGACGGCCGCCTGCGCTCCGCCCCTCGGTCGCCGACACTCATGACCGTTTGCGCCCGCCCGGAGTGCCGATGTGCCCATGAGCATGAGCGCGTCTTCCTTCAATGAGAACGAGTTCGCACGCCTGGGGCAGGAGGCCAAGGCCAATCGCCGCCGCCACGGCCGCCTGGCCTGCGACGGCCTCTGGTGCTCGCTCGGGCGCGTGTGCGACTTCTCAGCCTCCGGCATCTGTGTTCGCGTCAATTCCGCGCTGGGTCTGAAGATGGACCAGACCTTCAACGTGACGCTTCGCTGCGCTGGCTCAGAAATCACACTGCCCGCGCGCGTGCGGCGTGTGCGCAAAGTCCGCCTCTTCCGTCAGGAAGTCGGCCTCGAGTTTGAAAATCTCAGCGACCAGCAACGCTCGGCCCTCCTGCGCCTTGCTCAGATCGCGGTGAAAATGCGCGTTCTCTAGCGCGCTTGCCCGCCCCATGTTGCATCCGCAGCTGATCCCGCAAGAATCACCTGCCGATGCCCGACAAAACCCTCGAAACCACGCTCTACCCGTTCCTCCTCTCCGCGTTCTTCGTCCTCGTCGCCATATTCTGGTCCCGCCGCAGGAACGCCGACTCTGCCGCCTGGCTCGGCTCGCTTGCCCTGGGCCTGCCGTTTGTCGTCGCCGAGGTCCTCCTCAACGGCCCGCTCACCTCCTTCCCTCCTTCCGATCGCGCGCGCTATCTCCCCCTCATTGCCGCCGCAGCCACAGCCCTCTCCCTCCTCGCATCACTCCGCGTTGCCCAGTCCAAGTTCCGCCTTCCCCTGTTCCTTGTCGCCGCCTTCGGAACCGTCTGGTTCTCCTCCAACGGCGGCGCCCTCCCACTCCTCGATCAACTTCCCGCCGCCTTCCGCATCGGAGTCCTCACGCTCGCGGCATTCTTCCACGTCGCTCTCTTCGATTCACTGTCGCGCTCGCAACCGCCGCGCCGCGTCTCCCTGACCATGGGACTGGCCGTCGCTGGCCTCGCTCCGCTCATGCTCGCCGCCTATTCCGCCCGCAATGCCCAGCTCACGGGTTCGCTCGGCTGCGCGATTGCCCCGCTCTTTCTCTTCTCAGTTCTTCACCCTCATCCCAATCTGGTCCGCTCCGCTGCTGCCGCCTTCTCCCTCATTCTCTCCGCGCTCACCCTCTACGGCGCGACCGCCCTCTCTCCTGCATTCCCCCTCTGGTATTTCGCACTTCCCTGGGTCGCCCCTCTGCTCGGCTGGATCGCCCGCATTCTCCCCGTCCGCAAGGTCCCGCCGCTGGCCGTCGACCTGCTCATCGCGTTGCTTGTTGGCATCGCCTCCTGCACATTCACCGCCCTCGCGGTGCGCGGATATGTCGCCGCATCCTCCGGCTATTGACCGCGCCTCGTCACATCGATCATCACACCGTCCATCGGCCCCACCACGACGGGCCCCAAGCCCGCCTCCCCGATCAACCCGCTCGCATCAAATTGCGCTGCGCCTTTGTTGACGATGATGAGTCTCTTCTGTTCGTTGAGCTGCCGCTCGAAAGCGAGCACGTCCGCACTCCCCGTCTGCCGCGGCGTGTAACTCCCCAATTGCAGAACCTGATCATCACGCCGCAGCCGCAGCCACCTCGCCAGTTCTTCCTCAAGTGCCCAGTCGCCCCGATCTTCCGTATCACGCATCTCGTCCAGATCAGGCCACGGCCTCGGCTTGCGGCACGATGGATCATCCGCTCCAAACATCCCGACCTCCGCGCCGTAATACGTCACCGGTGCCCCCGGCAGCGTCGCCTGCACGATCGCCGCCAGTCGCGCGCGTGCATACGCCTGCGCATCCGGCTTCTCTTCGCGATACATCTCCCCATCTTGCGGTCGGTTCCCCGAGTCATACGCACGACCCGCCCGCGCATTGAAGAGATTCGACACAAAACGATCCGTGTCGTGGCTCTCCAGCAGCGTGAACTGCGCCAACTGCGTCTGCGCCCGGTCATTCCCGAAGATGCGCTCCAGTTCCATCCCCGCTTCATCGCCCGTCATGCCCGGGCGCATTGCGAGCCAGTCCGCCAGCGTCGCCGCCACCGGATATTGCATCTGCGCATCAAACTGATCGCCGCGCAGGTGCGCCACCGCCTCATCGTCCTTCCAGATCTCCGCCACAATGTACGCGTCAGGGTTGATGAACTTCACAAACGTCACCCACTCTCTCCAGAAAGGTGCCCCGACGTCCAGCGCCACATCGAGCCGCCAGCCATCGATCCCATCCGCCCCATCCCCATCACCGTTTGGGTCCATCCACCGCTGCGTGATGTCGAAAATGTGCTCCTTCACCGGCTCCACCAGCGACCCATCCGCGTTCTGACGGAACTTCGGCAGCCACCCGTTCGGCTGATCCCAGGCGCGCCACGCCTTGAGTTTCCCCGCCTCGTCAAACTCCGCGTAAAACCACTCCACATAAGGTGACGTCTTGCCGCGCTGCAGCACGTCCGCAAATGCAGGATGCTGCCGGCCGACATGATTGAATACGCCGTCCAGGATGATGCGCATCCCGCGCTCATGCGCCTCCTTGATCAGTTGGAGCAGCGTCTGATCCGCGTCCGTCCACGTCCACGTGGCCGCACGCGCCAGCTCCTCGTCTGGATTCGCCGTCCACCGCTCCGGCGTTTCACCCGTGCCCCCGAAGTTGTCATCCACGTGCCTGAAGTCGCTGGTGTCGTACTTGTGGCTGCTTGGCGCTTCGAACACCGGATTCAGGTACAGCGCAGTCACCCCCATCTGCTTCAGTTCGTCCAGCTTCTCAATCACTCCTTGCAGGTCGCCTCCGTATCGCCGGTCCCAGATCACGTTGTAAAACCGCCCCCCCGGTTGCTGCTTCTTCCTCCGGTCATACATATCCGGGTTCTCCCCGAAACTCCGCACCCGCGCCTGCCATGCGGCAAACTCGCCGGGAAGCGCCTTGCTCCATGGCGCAGTCCACTCCGCGGCAAAAACGTCCGGCCCGTGTGGATCGTTTCGCGGATTCCCGTTTCGAAACCGCTCCGGAAACACTTGGTACCACACCGCCGCCTTCGCCCAGTCCGGAGTCTCAAAGAGCGGTCTCACAACGGCCTCGAAAGGTCCGTACTCTCGCTGCGATCCGTCCCTCATCCTCGCCCGCAGCCGGTACCGCAGGGTTCCGCTTCCCGAAGCGATTCGCCCCCCCCACTCCTTGCTCTCGTCGGCCCCGATCCTGCGCTCGAGTGGGATGGCCACGCCTTCCGCCCAGCCCGGCAGCAGGTCCACACCGATGATCTCTTCTCCGTCGCTCCATGCGCTGATGTCCGCAAGCCCCAGCTTCTCGCTGATCGGCGAAACATGATCGTCGCGCCGCGTATCGTGCCAGACTTCCCCGCTCGCTACTTTGGGGCGCTTCTCGCTCATCCGATACCCGCCTGCATCCTCAACGATCGAAATGTCCCCCGGCCGGGATGCGATCCGAAGAGTCGGCAGGTCATACAGAATTCCAAACCTCTCACCCGCCCGCTGCGGATAAATCTGCTCGCTCACCTGCGCGCCGGACTCCTCGTCTGTCACCACGACGCTGTGCACACTCGTGTCAGGTGCATCCACCACTCCTGCCCACGTGAACTGATCGACAGGCACCAGGTCAATTTCCCCGCCCAGGCGGTCTCCCTCCCCATGTACAGCCTCTCCTCGCACCAGCGCCATGCTGATCCGCCCTCGGACGCTCAGGCTGACGCTCGCCGGCCGCGACCATTGCTCGCTGCCTTCCGTCCGCACCGCAACGTGGAGCGTCAACTCGCCCGCCTCCAACGGCACAATCAGCGCCGTTGCGCCGCTCGCCTCTACCTCTCGAATCGCCGCCCCTCCCGCGCTCTCCACCTTGACTCCTGCGATGCGTTGCCCCGCTGGAGTAAGACTCCGCGTCACATCAACCGCAAGCGGCACGCCCCGCCTCGCAACGCCCCTCACAACCACGATGGGGACTGCTTCGGTCACGATCGGCGTCGTCTGGCTCCATGTCCTCCCATTCACGTCCAGCGCCGCCTGAAACACCCGGTCCGCGCCCACCTCAACCTCGAGATCTGCCCCCGGCTGCGCCAGCGTCCCCGCTCCGCTGCCCGCGCCCAAGTGACCCGCCCCCCAGTCTCCGTTCCTCACGAACTTGAACTGGTATCTCCCCGGCTCCAATTCCGACCGAAAGTACCACCGCCCGTCCGGCAACGCCGTCATTCGCCACGCGTCGTTCGCCGGGCTCCACCCGTTGAATGTGCCTGCCAGCCGCCACACGTCTTCCGCCCGCGCTCCCGCCGCCATGCCCAGCATCACCGCAAGGCACCACAGTCGCCGTCGCCACTCGCCTCGCCCCGTCGCGTTCAAGCCAGTGTGAAAGTGCATGCGCCGATGATACCGGGCGCCCTCGCCGCCTTTCCGCACCTCATACCATGTCTCAATGAACGCCTCAGGGCTCTCGAGCGCAACCGAGGAACTTCTGGAGCAGCACCCGGGCCTGCGCCTCTCCCTTGTGCCGCCCGATGAACTTCACGCCCGGCATCACAGCCGCCGCCTCACATCTCACGGCGCCTACGAACTGTGGCGCCTCTTCGCTGCCAATGAAGCAGGCGACGGGCTCAGCCTCACCATCGCCAATGGCGACCCCTTTGCCCCCGAATATCGCGCCACCGTACGCAAGCATCGCGCCGGCTTTCTCGTCGACACCGCCCGCCTGCGCCCCAGCGCCTTCCCCACGCTCCGCCTCTCCATCTATCGCGCTCGCCGTCTCCTGGCTCGCGCTGCCGACCTCTACCCCGCCAACTCCTTCCGCGAGCGCTCCGCCTCCCCAGCCGACCCTGCATGGTCCGTCTCACTGGGAACAACTCGCCTTGAGCGCACGACCACGGGGTGGTCCCTCGTCGCTGATGCTCGACCCACAGCCCTCGGCCGCGCCGCCCTTCGCCGTCCCGGGCCTCTGCCCGGCGCATCCATCAACTGCGAACTTCACATCACGCCCGCCCTTCCCGACCTCACCACCCTTCAGCGCGCCAACCTCCCCGACTCGCCCAGTGGTGCCATGCACGACTGGCTTCTCGTCTGTCCCTCCGCTCGCATCAGCGGCCGCATCTGCGTCACTCTGCCCGACCAGAGACCCATGGAGTTTTTCCTGGATTCCGCGTCCGGCTCCCTCGACCACTTCTGGGGGACCGGCCCCCTCTCCGAATCCGCCGGCTCACATGCCGCCGCCGATCGCCTGAGCCCTTCGCCCGCAGCCCCCGCTTCCGTCAGCGTCAGCAACGTGCGCCGCTGGTATCGCGCCCGCATGGCCTGGGATCGCGGCGCCGCCGTCGGTGAACTCGTCATCCTTCGCCGCTTCATTCAGCTCGCCGGCTCGATCATGATCTTCCGCCCCGGCCGCGTCCCCGCGATTCTCCGCACCGAACGCCTTCGCCCCCCCGTCTATGAACGCGCCCACTGGCTCATCGCCTACCCCCTCGAACTTGCCTGGGATCAGCCCTCGGCCTCCGCGCGCCTCGAGCACCGCGTCTCCCGTGTCGCCGACGTTCAGCCGCACCACGTCCTCGCCTTCACCGAAGCCCGCCTCGAAGCAGGCCAGCCTCCCGACGAACTCATCGCCGGCCCCCTCTCCGCTCACTATGAACTCTTCCAGCCCGGCCGCATTGACGCCCCATACTGGAGACCATTTGTCGGTCCCTGGCCGCGCTGATTCAACTCCCCGCCCGATACCCCACCGCTTCTTCGCCATTGATCGACAGGCGCGCCAGTTTCCGCGCGCTCAGACGCTCCTCCTTGATGACCTGCCCGCTCCCGTCCACGTGAAACGCCTCCGTCCCGCCGCTCTTCATGACCTCGATCAACTCCGTCAGTTCCTTCGGCGCTTCCCCGTCCATCACCAGGTCCATCCCCGCATCCACGATCATCCGGATTGTCTCCATCGTCGATGAGCCCCGCGTCAGCAGGTACCCATCCACGAACAGGCTGTTCGCTGGATGCAGCGCCAGCGCCTGCTGCGATCTCAGGTGCCCTTCCCGCCCCGCTCCGATCCGGATCTCCGCGCTCGGATTCGTCAGCCGGAACATGCACAGCACCCGCAGGCACATCTCCGGCGTCAGCGCCTTGCCCGCCAGCCGCGCATCCACAACCTGATTACCTGGAATCGGCACCAGGAAATTCACCGGCAGCGAGTCCGCCTTCAGCCCGCGCAACTCCATCGCCACGTCCACCACATCCTCATAGCCCTCTCCCATCCCCACAATCAGCCCGCTGCACAGCTTCAGCCCCGCGCTCCGCGCCGCACGCAGCGTCGCGATCCGATCTCCATACGTGTGCGTCGAGCAGATCTCCGGATAATGCTCCCGACTCGTGTTGAGGTTGTGATTCAACTGGTCCAGCCCCGCCGCCGCCAGCCGCTTCGCCAACCCCTCATCCATCAACCCCGCCGACAGACACGTTTTCAACTCGAACCGCGTCTTCACTTCCCGAATGCACTCCACCATGTGGTCGATGTCCGCATCGCTCGGCCCCCTGCCCGACAGCACCATGCAGTATCGATACGCCCCCGCCTCCTTCGCGCGCTGCGCTTCCGCGATGATCTCCTCTTTCGGCTTCAATCGATACGGCTCGATCGGCGCCTTCGAATCCCGGTTCTGCCCGCAATACCCGCAGTCCTCCGGACACGCCCCGTTTTGCACATTGTGCAGCTGATGGATCTGCACCCGCTTCCCGAAAAACCTTCTCCGCACCGCCCCCGCCGCATGCACCAGCGGCAGCACTTCGATCCGCTCGTCCGTCAGCACGCGCAGCGCATCCTCTCGCGTGATCCCCTCGTCCGACAGCCCGCGCCTCGTCCACGTCTCCAGCGTTTGTGTCACGTCAAATCCCATGGAAACGAGGGTACGCCGCCGCCCCATTCAGGCGATCATTCACCCACGCATCCGCCGACCACCCATCCTCCTCAAACCTCTTCCTCGCAATCAGATGCACCCGTTCTCCTCGCGCGCGCGTTCGCCCGCATTCTCAGCAGTTCTTTGTAATCTTTTTCACGAGCAGCCTTTTTCCTTGCATTTTCAGCCATTTTGCGGTACGTTTTCACATCCATCAGGAAGGCGAGAGAGACGGCATAGGAGGCCGAACCATGCGTTACGCCTGGCAACTGCTCGAGGAAAAAAATCGCCCCGTCATCACGATCTCTCCCGATGACTCCGCCCTCCGCGCTGCCCAACTCATGAATGACGCCCACGTCGGCGCTCTCGTCGTCACGCGCGCCGATGACGTCGTTGGCATCCTCTCCGAACGCGATGTCCTCCGCCGCCTCGTCGTCCCCAGGCTCGACCCCGCCTCCACGCCCGTCCGCTCCATCATGACCAGCCCCGTCATCACCTGCGCCTCCGACACCCCCTTGGACGACATCCGCGCCCTCGTCCGCAACCGCCGTATCCGCCACGTGCCCGTGATGGATGGCCCACGCCTCATCGGCATGGTCTCCATCGGCGACCTCAACATCGTGACGCAGCGCGCTCAGGCTGAGACCATCCTCTACCTCGAGCAGTTCATGTACCAGGCGTGATCTCACTCCCCCGCCGCTCCCTCTTTCGCCTGCCCTGCCCGCATGTTCCGCCCTCTCCCCGTGGAATCCGCAAGGGCCCCGCGCGTCCATCATCTACACTCCCTCAGTAGTCTTGACCGCCCCCCTCCCTCCCGAGGCCGTTTCATGTCACATCGCCTGCTCACCCTCCTCCTCACCTTCTGCCTATCCCTCTCACTGGCCCTCCTCGCTCCTGCCCAGCCCGCGCCGGCTCCCCCGCAAGAGCAGTACCCCGACGGCGTCATCCTCAAGCGCGAAATGCCCAAGGACTGGATCCTTCGCCTCAATTTCCACATCTCCCCCTCCTACCCCTTCGACGACCCTCGCGAGCAACTCACCTACGACCTCAAGAACTCCCCCGTCTTCGTCCCCATCATCCCCGAGTCAGGCTTTTCCAAGAACGACCTCGACTTTCTCAAGGCTTGGCTCTCCCTCGATGACCGCAAACTCGACAAGCCCTTTGAACTTCTTCCCCCCGGTCCGCTCAGCGCGCGCCTCGTCAAGTTCAACATCCCCGAGTACAAGGGCCGCGACATCAACATGCACGTCGAGCAGACCATCGCGACGTGGAACGCCATCCTCGATGAGAAAACCGCCCTCAGCATCCCTTGGCCCGAAAAGTGGCCCGCCGAAGCCCTCTCCGCGCTCCAGCCTCAGTTCTACATCGACTTCAAGAACCCCGCCATTGCCCCGCTCGTCGCCCGCGCCCTCGGCCCCGATCCCAAGGCCCTCTCGCCCTACGCCTCCGCCAAGACCATCGCCAAGTTCGTCGTTGACAACTTCAAGCGCACCGGCACCGACTCACACAACAACCGCCACGGCCTCTTCGACGGCTTCAATGTTCAGGGTGCAGACAAAGTCGCCCTCACCATGACCGGCTCGCGCCACGACGCGGTCACCCTCTTCGTCGCCCTTTGCCGCTCCGCAGGCATTCCTGCCCGGCCCATCATCGGCCTCGACAGCCGTGAAAAACAGGATGGTGGCGAGAAAGACAAGAACGCCCGCTTCGTCCCCTGGGCCGAGGTCTTCGTCCCCAAAGCGGGCTGGGTCGTCTTCGACTTCCGCCCCCTCTGGGACGGCCCCGGCGTCATGAAGGACGGCATGCGCCCCTGGCCCGGCGTGGGCACCAACAACGATCTCAACGAAATGCTCCCCGTCTCCTTCCTCTACAAGCCGCAACTCGGCGTCCTCGGCGCCTCCGCCGATGCCCCGCCCATGTTCTGGGGTTGGCAGCCCGCTCCCTCACAGACCAACTCCGATCAGCACATGACCTTCGAGTTCCTCCGCACCGCGAGCAACCCCCAGCGCCGCGGCGAATGATCAACCCCCTGAAACGGGCCGCCTCTCACTCAAACACTTCCACTACCAGATTCGAGATGACGCAGTCCGTGGGCACCACCGCCTGAATCAGCACCTCCCCAGCATTCCGCGCGGCGTCAGGCACATTCACATCCAGTGAGGCCACCCCCTGCCCATTGGCCGTCGCGCTGCCGATCACCTTCGCCTGCTCAATCTGGATCGCCGCCAACGT
Organism: Phycisphaerales bacterium; assembly: GCA_044229655.1. Taxonomy (GTDB): domain Bacteria; phylum Planctomycetota; class Phycisphaerae; order Phycisphaerales; family UBA5793; genus JBGASM01. Next base: position 154,094 of record JBGASM010000009.1, read on the forward strand.
CTCCGCAAGGTCGCACCCCGGGATCACGCTGCCCCCGCCCTGCAAACCATACACGAAATACACCTTCTTCCCTGGCGTCACCCCGCTGGCCGTCAGCCTGTTCCTCCTCCCCGCCAAACCCGGCACAGGCTGCGCGAGACTGGACCCGGGTGTCACAGGAACCGCCACCCAGCCGCGATCGTCAAACGATCCCGTATATGGCGGATACTGGCCTGTACCGCAGATCATCCCGAGATCATTAATATCCCACGCATACAGGATCTCCGTCCACTTATGTTTGGGCGGCAGATGCTCCTCCAGAACGACGAGGTCACCCGTAGCCGTCCAGATACAAGCATGTCCTTCGTGATCGAGATTGATGATCCCGGACATCTCACCAAACTCATTGATCGCGGATGGACTGCTGCTCGTCATATTGGAGCGACTCCCGACGGTCATCGGGATGCCATTCACCCATTTCACCGTCTGATCCACGCCGCTTGGATGCGAGGATATTCCGGCAACAACACCATCCATGGTGATATCCAGTGCGGCGCAATCCGGATCAGAGGGATTCATCGAGGAAAGAGGCGTCATGACGCCACTCTGCCACACGAACGCCTGTTCCCAGCCATCCAGATTATCCGAACTTCCGACCGCCTGACCGTTGTTGTTGATATCCCATGCAATGCTGTAGTTACCGCCTAGCGTACCGAGGCTGGTCATCACACCGTCCTGCCAGATAAAACCACGGACCTCGCTTTCAGAGTAATCAGTGAGACCAACGACTTGGCCTATGTCATTCATCCCCAGAGCCTTGCTGTCGTCATCGAACAGAGCCCCCAGCGAGATTGGCCGCTGTCCGGCTCGCCATAAAGCGGCGTAGTGCTTCCAACTCATGCCTTCCGTCGACTGTCCGCACACATCATCAAAATTGTTGATGTCAAATCCATAACTGCAGCAGGAGGAGATGACTCCAAGGTCCGTCATCTTTCCGTTCTTCCATAAAAATGCATGAAAACTGGTACTTGGGATCGGATTCGACCATCCGGTGATTTGCCCAGAATTATTAATGCCTCGACAATCCGTGACCGCATCACCACCGAGATCGCCGACATCAATGATGGCGTACTGCTGCACAGATTGAGCCGACGCGGAACTGCAGAGTGTGCCCGTGAATCCCACGATCGCGATGGTGCTGCGTGCAACGCTTCTCTTCCTCATGGCTTCGGGAGTTTAGAGGCCCCCTCCCGACCGCGCTCCTCTCTCTGCCTTCGCCGCAGGTGCGCTGCACGACCGATAATCGCCTTCCCCCCGCGTTCCGCCCTTCCTCGGCCTCTCTGCCCATCAAGTCGCCCCATCATTCCCGCGCCCGCACCCCGGTCGTCGATATCTCTCCCATGACCGCCCCCGCCCCCTCCCCCGCTTCCCCCTCCGCCCACGCCCCGCGCGTCTCCATCCTCATTCCCAACTTCAACAACGGCAAAGCCTCGTCGCGCTCCGGCACGCGCGACTTCATCGCCGACCTCCTCGAATCGCTCGCCGCCACCCTCGCCCGCGAGCCCGTCACCTTCGAACTCCTCGCCTATGACGACGGCTCCACCGATGACTCGCGCGACACCCTGCGCGCCTGGTCACGCCGCTCCTGGCCCGATGGTCGCCCCTTTCTCACCCTGACCGAAGGGCCCCACTGCGGCATCCTCGCCCGCAACTCCAACACCCTCACCCGCCAAGCCCGCGGCGAAATCATCGTCCGCCTCGACGGCGACATCATCTGCCTCACGCCCAACTGGCTCTCTCACATCTGCGCGCTCTTTGACTCCGGCCCGCCCAACCTCGGCATCGTCGTGCCCAAGCAACTCAGCACCCAGGGCGTCGTCCACGAGTTCGGCGACTTCCTTCTCGACCCGCGCGGCTATCGCCACAACGCCCACGGCTTGCCGCGCGAAGCGCTTCAGTCCGTCATGGAAGTCGACATTCCCATGGGCTGCTTCTTCGCCCACAAGCGCACCGTCTTCGATGCCCTCGGCGGATATGACGAGAACTTCCTGCGCGGCCAGACCGTCGACTTCGGCCTCCGCTCCCTGCTCGCCGGCTTCCGCTGTTGGGCGACCCCCCACGTCGAGTACATCCACGCGCACAGCGAACGCCGCAATCGCGAAACCAAGGCCGACTCCCTCGATGGCATTCGCGCTGGGCTGGACGTCTTCGAGAAAAAGTGGGGCTTCTCCCGCCTCTTCCCCGATACGCAGGCGCTGCTCAACCGCCTTCAGGGGACTCCCGCGCTCTGGAATCCGCGTTTCGCCGCGCTCGCAGCGCAGTTGGCCGAATCGTCGGCCCCCGTGCAGCCTCCCTCCCCCGCCGCGCTCAAGGCCGCTGAGGATGAGTGGAATCGCTACGCCCATGATCCCTCCTCCCGCAGCCTCATCGACATTCCCCTTGGCGTCCTGCGCGATGTGCTTCGCCAATCCGGTTCCAGCCCCGCGCACATCCTCCATGTCAATTGCGGCTCCGGCCTCGCAGGCCACATCCTCGCGCGCAGCGGCGCCCGCTACACCGGTCTGACGCACAACCCCGCGCACCTCCAGGTCGCCCAGCGCATGACCTCCGCCCAGCAGTACCCTGCCCCCGCCCCGCCCCGCTTCCTGCATCTCCCTGCGGCCGCGCCCTTCCCTCTCGACTCCGCCTCGGCCGACGCTCTCCTTGTGACTTGGGCTTTTGAATCTCATCCCAATCCCGTCGCCCTCTGGCGCGAACTGGCCCGCGTCCTGAATCCCGGCGGCATGCTCGTCGTCTTCTCCCGCCGCGCCCGGGGCTTTGCCGACGGCGCCGATGTCGGCGAACATCGCTACGACATCCGCCAACTCGCTGGCCAGATGCGCCACGTCGGTGGCCTCAACCTCGCCGTCGATCTTGCCAAGGACTCCCTCGACCGCGAGATCGTGCTCGTCGCTCGCCGCGCTGAAGACACCTCCCTGTCCCATCCTCCCCAACCGGCCCGGCGCCCCGCCGCTGCCCTGCAACCCGCCTGACCCTGCCACCCATACCTCCCCCGCGCGCGCATCCCTCCCCTACCCTTCGCGCGATGCACAATTCCCTCATCGTTTCTCTTCTCGCGGCCATCGCCGCGCTCCTGTCCGCTCCCTCGACCTCCCCTGCCGCCCCCGCTGATCCCGTCCGCATGACCGACGGACTCGCCATCGGCGGCATCGGCCGCTCCGGCCGCGTCGTGTTCCATACCGACGCGATCGAGGACCTCCTCGTCCAGGGCGCCTGGCAGTCCCCTACCCCCGGCGCTGCCCTCACCCTCCCCGACGGTTCCACCCAAACCTGGGAGCCCGTGCAGGCCGGCCCCGATGGTTGGATTTCTTCCGATCGCCTCGCGCCCGGATACGTCTGCTGGACCGTCGAAAGCCCCGCCGACCGCATCGCCATCCTCAACGCCTCCGGCCACAGCGGTGTCTACGTCAACGGCGTCCTCCGCGCCGGCGATCCCTACCGCAACGGCATCATGCAACTGCCCGTGCAACTTCGCGCCGGCGTCAACGAATTCCTCTTCCTCTGCGCTCGCGGCGGCGTCTTCGCGCAACTCGAGGAACCCAAGGGCGACTTCTACATCTCCCACGCCGACGCCACCGTCCCCGATTTCGTCCCCGCCCTCAACCTCGACCATCTCTGGATCGGGATCGTCGTTGTCAACGCGACCGCCGCCTGGCGCGACGCCTGCGTCTCCATCGAGGATGAACCCGCGCGCGGCCCGCGCTGCCTCGGCAGCGTGCCCCCCCTCTCCTCCCGCAAATTCCCCATCGCGGTGAAAACCAATCACCTCGCGACCACCGAGCCCGCCCGCGCCGTCATTTCCCTCCAGGAACTCTCCCCCACCGATGCCCACTCCACCCTCGACTCCATCGAGTTCTCCCTCGGCGTCCGCGATCCTGCTCAGCCGCACTCCCGCACCTTCATCTCCGACATCGACGGCTCAGTCCAGTATTACGTCGTGAATCCCGCCCGGGACGCCGCCTCCACCCTGCCCGCTGCCGTCCTCTCTCTCCACGGCGCAGGTGTCGACGCCGGCGGACAGGCCGGCTCATACGCGCAGAAAACCTGGGCCACCATCATCGCCCCCACCAACCGCCGCCCCTTCGGCTTCGACTGGGAGGACTGGGGCCGCCTTGACGCCCTCGAAGTCCTCGCCCACGCCCGCAACTCCTACCCCTGGGACCCCGCGCAAACCTACCTCACAGGCCACTCAATGGGTGGCCACGGAACCTGGCAACTCGGTGCTCTTTTCCCCGACAAATTCGCCGCCATCGGCCCCTCCGCAGGGTGGATCTCCTTCGAAACCTACGCCGGCGGCGGCGGCCTCAGCCCCGATGACCCCGTCCAATCCATGCTCCGCCGCGGCGGCGCTACCAGCCTCACCCTCGACATGGGCCGCAACTTCGCCCAGCAAGGCGTCTACATCCTCCATGGCGATGCGGATGACAACGTCCCCGTCGACCAGGCTCGCCAGATGGTCAAGTTCCTTTCCGATTTCCATCGCGACTTCCGCATTCACGAGCAGCCCGGCGCCGGTCACTGGTGGGGCAACTCCGATGAGCCCGGCACCGAGTGCCTCGATTGGCCCGAAATGTTCGACTTCTTCGCTCGGCGCCGCCTTCCCGACTCCCGCCAGGTGCGCGACATCCACTTCACCACGGCCAACCCCGGCGTCTCCTCCGACTGTCATTGGGCATCCATCCACGCCCAGGTGAACCCCGGCCAGCCCAGCACCATCGACCTGCGCTTCGATCCATACCTTCGCCGCGTCACCGGCACAACGACCAACGTCGCGCGCATCGTCCTCCATGCCTCGCGCATGAACAACCCCGCATTGACGCAGGACGCGTTGGCCAAGCCCATCCAGATCATCCTCGATGGACACACTCTGGACGCCGTCGCGCCGCAGACTCAGGATCTCCTCATCGTGCTCGCACGCGATGGCGATGCCTGGCATCCACTCTCCGAGTCCGACCTCCCTTCGCTCTCGCGCCTGAAGAACCCCGCTCGCAACGGATTCTTCAAGGATGCCTTCCGCAACCACGCCCTGCTGGTGTACGGCACGGCCGGATCACCCGAGGAGACCGCCGCCCTCCTCACCAAGGCGCGCTATGACGCCGAAACGTTCTATTACCGCGGCAACGGCGCATTCCAAATCGTTTCCGACGCTGACTTCCTTGCCGGCGCGTTCACCCCGACCCGCCGAGACGATGGGACCGAAGTGCCCGCAACCGACCGCAACGTGATCCTGTACGGAAACGCCGATACCAACCAGGCTTGGCAGTCCCTCCTCGGTCATTGCCCCATACACATCACGCGCTCTCGCGCTCAGATCGGGGATCGCGCCTGGGACGGCCCGGACCTCGCCTGCCTCTTCGTTTACCCGCGCGCTGACTCCCGCTCCGCCAGCGTCGGCGTCGTTGCTGGCACCGGTTCTGTCGGCACGCGCCTCATGCAGCGCATTCCCTACTTCGTCTCCGGCGTCGGCATTCCTGACCTCCTGCTCATGCGCGCTGACGCCTTGCGCACCGGCTCCGCGGGCATCGCTCGCACCGGCTTCTTCGGAAACGACTGGAGCGCGGAAAACGGTCAGTGGGCCGATTCCCAGGCAGAGGCGCCGTCCGATGAGTGAGATCGAGATCACGGTCAACGGGAGCAAAAGCAGCGTGCCCGCCGATGGCTCGGTGGCCCAACTGCTGCTGGCCCGCAATTTGGACCAGCGCCCTGTGGCCGTCGAGGTCAACGGCGCCCTGATTCCGCGGCGCGACCACGCGCACACCCTGCTCAGCGCGGGTGACGTCGTCGAGATCGTGACCCTCGTGGGCGGCGGCTAAACGTAGCGCACCCGCGTTCTTTTTTTCCCGGCCACATCGCTCGCTCCGCCCCTCCGCGTATTCTCGCTCGCCGTGCATGATCTCTCTCTGATCACCACCATCGCCGCCGCCTTCACCAGCGCCTGGCTCCTGGGCCTGCTCACGCAGCGCATCGGCCTTTCGCCCATCGTCGGCTACCTGCTTGCCGGCGTCGTCATCGGCCCCCACACCATTGGATACGTCGCCGATGCCTCCTTGGCCAACCAACTCGCCGAGGTCGGCGTCATTCTCCTGATGTTCGGCGTCGGCCTCCACTTCCACCTCAAGGACCTCCTGGCCGTTCGCAACGTCGCGATTCCCGGCGCCGTCGGCCAGAGCCTTGTCGCCGCCCTCCTCGGCCTCGTCATCTTCACTGCCCTTGGCCTGCCCGCCAAGGCCAGCCTGGTCATCGGCATGGCCATGGCCGTCGCCAGCACGGTCGTGCTCATGCGCGTCCTCATGGATGCCGATGCGCTCGACTCCCCGCAGGGGCACGTGGCCGTCGGCTGGCTCATCGTGGAAGACATCTTCACCGTCATCCTCCTCGTCGTCGTCCCTGTTCTTGGGTCCGCTCCGGGCGACTCCGCTCACCCCGCCGCGCCCGCCTCACCCCTCTGGTCCACCCTCGGCCTCGCGCTCCTCAAACTTCTTGCCCTGGTCCTGCTCGCATTCTTCGTCGGCGCGCGCGTCGTTCCCTGGGTGCTCGTGCAGGTCGCCCGCCTCCGCTCCCGCGAACTCTTCACTCTCACCATTCTCGTCTTTTCCATCGCCATCGCCGCTGGCTCCTACTTTGCCTTCGGCGCTTCCATGGCCTTGGGTGCCTTCATCGCCGGCATGATGGTCGCACTCTCGCCCGTCAGCCACCAGGCCGCCGCCGACGCCATGCCCCTCCGCGACGCGTTCGCCGTTCTCTTTTTCGTCTCCGTCGGCATGCTCTTTGACCCTGCCTTCGTCTTCGAGCATCCCCTGCTCCTCGCCGCCGGCCTGGGCATCGTCCTCATCGCTAAGCCGCTCGCCGCCCTCCTGATCGTCGCCCTCATGGGACACTCCTCCCGCACCGGCCTTACCGTCGCTCTCGGCCTCGCTCAGATCGGCGAATTCTCCTTCATTCTCTCTGACGTCGCCCGCGCCCATGGCATCATGCCCGACTCAGGGCACAGCCTGCTGGTTGCCTCCGCCATCCTCTCCATCACCGTCAATCCGCTTCTCTTCCGCCAGCTGCCGCGCATCGAGTCCGCGCTTCGTTCCCGCCCCCTCCTGTGGCGGATTCTCAACGCCCGCGCTCAGCGCGCCGGCGCTCAACTCAATACTCCGCTGCCCGCCGCGCCCTCCGAACGCCTCGCGGTCATCATCGGCTACGGCCCCGTCGGCCGCTCCGTCCATCGCATTCTTGATGAAGCCGGCCTCTCCGTTCTCGTCATCGAACTCAACATGGACACCGTCGCCGATCTCCGGCGTCGCAATGTCCCCGCCGTCTTCGGCGATGCGTCGCGTGAGACCATCCTCGAGCAGGCCGGCTGCGCCCGCGCATCCCATGTCCTCGTCACCCTCCCGCACACCGCCGACCGCGCGGCGGTTGTCGCCGCCGTCCGCAATCTCAATCCCCGCGCGCGCATCATCGTCCGCGCTCACTACCTCCGCGAACGCGAGGACCTCGAACTGGCCGGCGCTTCCATCGCCGTCTTTGAAGAGGCCGAGGCCGCCGTCGCGCTCGCTCGCGTCGTGCTCGCCGACGCCGGCGTCACCCGCGAAGCCGCGGCCGAGAAAGTTCGCGATCTGCGCCTCCAGCTCATCCGCGACAACATGCAGGGCATGCGCGCCCGCCGCGTCCGCAGCATCATGATCCCCTGGACGCGCGTCCAGCGCCTGACCCTCAACTCCACCCGCGCGGAAATCCTCACCTATATCGCCCGCCACCGCTTCTCCCGCTGGCCCGTCATCGATCCTGCCACCGGCCGCGCTGTGGGATACCTCTTCACCCGCGATCTCATCGCCCATCCCGATTCGCAGGCCGATTGGACCTCCCTCATCCGCCCCATTGAGTCCATCGGCCCCGATGACGACGTCGAGTCCACGCTCCTGCGCATGCAGAGCGCAGGCCTCACGCTCGTGCTCATTACGGATCAGTCCCTCCCGCTGGGGCTGCTGACCCTTGAGGACATCCTCGAGCAGGTCGTCGGCCGCATCGTCGATGAGTACGAGCACGATGCCCGCCCGCTGCTGCGCACCGCCGTCGAGTCTGCATCCCGCGCCGCCGGTGTGGTCGAACTCACTGCAACCACCCGCGCCGAAGCTTTGAGCGAACTTGCTTCCGCACTGCCGCCCGGACTTCTTCCCCCCGGTGTCGACGCCGCCGCACTGGCGCTTGCCCGCGAGAATGAACTCTCCACCGACCTCGGCATCGGCGTCGCCCTCCCGCACGCGCGCGTGCCCGGCCTGGCCAATCCGCTCGTCCTCTTCGGACGCAGCGCCGCAGGCATCCCCTTCACTCCGCGCGCCCAGCCCGCCCGACTTCTTATTCTGCTTATCACACCGCTGGAACGCCCCGAAGTGCAACTCTCATTGCTTGCGCAGATCGCGCCCCTGGCCGGAGACCCTTCGATCCGCACGCAGATCATGCGCGCCTCATCCCGCGCTGAGCTCTTGGCCGCGCTCTCCATGCCCCCGCAACCGCTCTGACACTCTGCAGATTTCGCCTTGCTCCGACCGGATTCGTGCGCACGGACTTGTCGTGCAAAACCGTGGTCGCGTTTTTGTCAAGCCCCGATTTCCCGCCTCAATGTCCGAATGTCCGATTTGAATCGGCGCGCACGGGCGCGTCTGATGTTCCATGTGAAACATTCTCTCGCTGAGGTCAGAGCGCGCAGAACCTCGGCAAAACTCCGAAAAACCCGGAATTCCTCGTGCTCGCTTGTGGCCACTTCTGACCACGAATCGAACCATTCCCAGCTTCGCGTGAACGGCTTGCGATCTCTTGGTGATTTTTGTCGTGCTTTTCTGCGTGTCCGATCGTGCGCACACAGTCAGGACGCCTGGCGCAACTGCGTCATCTGGGCCTGCTGCTGCATCGTGACGTACTTGCAGAACTGGCTGACCACGAACTTCTGGTGCTCTTTGTGGTGGCTGAATTCAAACGCCAGGCCCGCATAAGTCCTTTGCGCTGAGTCAATATGCGTGTGCACCAGTTTCGCGGCCACCGCAATCGGCCCCTCGAGAGACGGCGTCAGATCGATACTCAGCCAGAACAGTCGGTGGCGCGCAAGGGCTTTGGCTGAATCGGCTTCCAGCAGCAATCCGATGCCACCCCCGCCGACGTTGATCAACGTGCCTTCAAACTTGGGCCCGACTTCCGGAAGTGTGAAGGGCCCGCTTGCCTCAGCGGGTCGATTGTTCCCGTTCAAAAAGCGAAGTTCGCTCGCCTTTTCCGCCAAAGTAGCCGAGTTCAGGTCCAAAAGCGGCCAGCAGGCTACTTTCGGCATGCGCAGCTGCATGGTCGAAACCCGGTAGAAGGACCGCCGTTGGCAGCGCTCGACATTCTCGGGCATGCGCAAGCGCAAGGCCGCGACCGTCCGCATGGGTGTCATTGGAAACATTGTGCTTTCAATGACTTGCGTCGAGAACATCCACCGATTTTGCCCGATGGCCAGGACTGCGATCAGGTCGATGTTGCGCGCGATGGGAACGTTTTCACCCAATGTCGCGGGGGCTTCTACAACAATCTCGCTGTCGGAGAGACTGAGAATTCGCACGCGCCAAATCAGGTTCCCGCCGCCCGAGGCCTCTGGCGTATCACCATTATCTGAAGGAACTTGTGTCTGCATTGCTGCTTCATGGGCGACGGCCGAAACGGCAATCTCCAGCGCGCCGCCGCGCTCGTACACCTGTTGCAGGCTGCGCCGCCAGAATTCATTGCGGAGACGAGTTGCAGGCATGGAAACTTGGCCTCCTGAGCCGAAAAGCAGGCAAAAACGCGACTAATCTCGTTTTCGCCCGGTGAGAGATGCAGCGCGACAGCGCTGAGACACGAAGTTTCATCGGCTCACAAGAAGGCTGGGATAAGGCCCCTCCCCGTGCGCTCCGCCCCGCCAACCCCGGCAAAACCGTCCGAATCGAGGCAAAAGTGCGTAAATCGCTGTAAAACAGCCATCATTCCGCGTGGGTTTAGGCAAGCACAGCCTATCCTGCCGGCGGTCATCCACGTCAATTCGCAGGTTGTTCCCCATGGTTGCTCGTCAGGTCGCCCGCTCCGGTCCCCCGCGCATCGGTATCCTCGGATTCGGGCGCATGGCGGAGGGGTGGCACCTGCCCGCATTCGGGCGCGCGGGGTGCGAAGTGGTGGCCGCGATGGACGTGACCGAGGCGCGGCGCGAGCGGGCGCGCGCCCTGGGGATCCCGGTCGTCTGCGACAACCTGAAGTCGTTCCTGGAAGCGGACATCGACGCAGCGCTGGTTGCGACGCACAGCGCGGTGCGCAGCGAGGTGGCCCTCGGTCTGGCCAAGGCGGGCGTGCACCTGCTCATCGAGAAGCCGCTGGCGACGACGGGCGCGGAGGCCAAGAAGATCGTCGCGCAGTGCAAGAAGTCGCGCGTGGTACTGTCGGTGTATCACAACCGGCGCTGGGACCCGGATTACCAGATCGTCAAGGCCATGGTTCAGTCGGGATTCATCGGCCAGTTGGTGAGCATCGAGAATCGGATGTTCCACCAGGAACCGGCGACGTCATTCGGCGCACGCGAGTTCAAGCAGGAATGGCGGATCACGCAGCGGTTGGGCGGCGGGACGCTGCTGGACTGGGGTCCGCACCTCATCGATCAGGCGCTGGACCTGGCGGGGCACGGCGGCAAGCCGGTGGCGGTCAAGAGCGTGTGGGCTGACGTGCGACATGTGCGTTACGGGGATGCGGACGATCACTTCCAGGTGGACCTGCTCTTTGCCAACGGAGTGCGGGCGCTGGTGAGCAAGAGCGATGTGACGCCCAAGGGCCCGAACTACAAGTGGCTGGTGACAGGAACGAACGGCTCCCTTGTGTATGCGGAAGACAAACTGGTCGCGAAGGCCAACAACGGGCAAGAGCGCGCGGTGGACCGGGGGCCCGCGACGCCGAGCCTGCACCGGAACTTCCGCGATGCGATTGAAGGCAAGGACAAGGCGTGGGTGACGCCGGAACAGGCGCTGCGCGTTGTGCTGGTCATGGATGCGGCGCGCAAGTCAGCGAAAGAAGGCAAGAGCGTCTCGGGCAAGATCTGAGGGCTCAGACGGCAAAACCGTCTCACATCGACCCGCGCAAGACGGGGTTGGACGCCCAGATGTGGATGCGCTTGAATGGGTAGAAGAAGGGGCGCGTATCCGGGAGGCGCACAAGTAGTCTGTCGCGATAGCGTGCCAAGAACAGTGCGAACAGATCGGGCGGCAGACGCTTTTCATACCACGTGAGCAGCGTGCCGCGCACCCATTCAACGACATCTGCACTTGAGGGCAACAGGTGGGCGTAGACCTGGAGGCGCACGTGCTGGCGCGCGAAGCCGAAAGAGTGCAGAAGCACCGCATACTCAGAAGGATCAAGAACCGGGGAGGTCCGGACGCTGCCCGTGAGGGCCGATGCAAAGGGTGACTCGGAGGCGAGTTCGGCGGCGAGGGTGTGGGAGAGGTGATCGTGGTTGGCGGGCATCTGGACGGCGAGCTCGCCGCCGGGGGCGAGGGCGCGGGCCAAGCGTGCGAAGAGGGCGGGATGGTCATCGACCCATTGCAGGGCCGCGTTGGAGAAGATGAGATCGGGGCGCGGTTCGCCGGACGAGTAGAGTGCGATATCGCCGGCGCGAAAGGTGAGTGAATCCGTCGTGTGCTGCGCAGCGCGCGCGAGCATGGCAGCGGAGTTGTCGATGCCGAGCGTCGAGCGCGCGGACAGCCGCTGGTGGAGGAGCGCGGTCAATTCACCGGTGCCGCAACCCAGATCAACAATGTGAGAGCCGGGCTGAGGCTCGACAAGCGCGAGCAGGTCGAAGAAAGGTTGTGAACGTTCGTTCTGGAAGCGGTGGTACTGCTCAGGGTTCCAGGGATCAGCGGCAGGCATGCGGCGAGCATATCACCCCTTTGCGGGCGATGCTGGGGTCGCAGGCGCGGGGGTTGCGGCGGGCTTGCGATGAAGTTCGAAGCGAGCGACGCCAACAGGCTTGCCATCCTGATGGCCGGTCCACGCTCCCTTGATGTGGTCGTTGTCGATGATGGTGAGCGTGCCCTTGTGCATGTGCATGACGTTTTCGGATTCGGCATTGCCGAGGTGGGTGCACTCAAACTCGAGGACGACGGGCTGGTCTTTTTCCATTGACATGGTTTTGGCGACCATATAAGGCTGATTGCCGGCGGCGCAGTAGTGGGTGAGCGCGAGGTGCGGACCGTCGATGTGATACATCGTGACCATTTCATGAGGATGACCTGCAAAGAGGGTCTCCATGACGGCGTTGCCGCCGGCAGTGACGCGATACTCAAACTGGACGGTGCCCGCGTCGACAGCGGGTGAGCCGTCAAAGGACTCATGTACGGCTGAACCCTCCCAGGAGCCGGCAAGGGCCTTGAGTTTTTCGAGAGCGGCCAATTCACAGGTCACCACCGGCGTCTGGGCCGAACCGGCAGGCTGCGGGGTGGAGGCGGCGGGCGGCTCCGCAAGGAGAACAGCGGCGGTGGCGAGGACCGGGAGGGAGAGCAGGGCGATGGAGCGCATGGGGAAGCCTTTCGTAAGACGGGGGGCTCGATATGTACCCAATAGGTTACTTTACATTCAGACGGTTGTCAAGTCGAGGGCTGCGCATTTTTTCAGAGATCGCGGGAGCCTTCGGTGTAACGGATGCCGCGGCGGGAGAGTTCATCGAAAACCTTCGTGACAATGGCGCGGCCTTGCATGCCGACGAACTCGGGAGGATTAACGCCTGGGCGGGCGAACTCTCCTTTAGCGACAAGTCGGGCCATGATGGTGTTGGGGAAGGCGGTGGTGCGGGACATGGAGGTGTGCTGGGTTTGCTTGTCGAAGTAGTCGAGAAGGTCCCAGCGAAGTTCGCGGCGGCGACCTGCCTTGACGCCCACGACGGAGATGCGCATGACCGTGAGGTCGGCTTCGCCGGGCTGATAGGTCCACTTTGGGAACAAGAGGGCGGCGGTGAGATCGAGGGGGCGGACCCTGGTCTTTTCGCGGCCGACTTCGATGGTCTCCTGCGAGAAGAACCCGGTGTGGCGGAAGGCGCGCATGAGTTCGATGTGGCCCGGGTAGCGAAGGGTCTTCTCCTTCATATTGGGGGCCTTGATGGTGTAGGCGAGGCTGCGGAGGCCATCGGTGTTGAAGGATTCGAGCGTGCCGACGCCATCGAACTCGAGGAGTTCGGGCTCGGAAAGTGCTTCGCGAATCACGATGCGGCTATTCTCGACGATGCGCGAAGGGCGCACATATTCCTCGATGACGTCGGCGGGACTGAAGCCGGCCTTGTACCAGTAGGGCCAGCGGCGCTCGACGGGGAGGCCGCCGACATAGATGACGACTTCCTCGACTGCGTCCAGTTCCACGGAGGCAAGGCCGACGAGCATATTGGACATGCCGGGGGCGACGCCGCAGTCGACGACGGCAGTCACGCCATGCTGCCTGGCGAGGGCATCGAGGTCGAGTGCGTTCTCGGCGAAGAAGGAGATATCGCAGTAGTTCCGGCCGGACTCAATCACCGCGCGGAGCGACTGAAAGCCAATGCGGCTGGCCAGAGCCCCCAGGACGATGTCGTGTTCGCGCGCCAGGCGAGTGACGACGGCAGGATCGGAGAGATCGGCGGGCCGAAGGGCGATTTCACGATTGAGGCGGGACTTGATGCGCTGGGCAGCGCGCGTGAGCGCGTCTTCGCGGAGGTCGGCCAGGGTGACCGCGAAGGAAGGATCGGCGGCGAGGTCTTCGGCCATCACGGAGCCAACGAGACCGGCGCCGAGAATCAGAGCACGTGTGGGAGTGGACATGGGCGGAGGATTCCTTGGAAGGGTGCGGAATCCTTGGCGCGGGAAGCGAGCGGGTCAGCGGGACTGCTCGAAGGCATCAAGAGCCGCGCGATCGACGAAGCGATAGCCATCGGGTCCACCGTTGCGCTGGGCAATCTTGCGAAGGGTTTCGAGAGGATCAGGGTCGAGGAACTGGATGGTGCGGATGAGGGCCTTGCGGGAACCATCCGGGTTGCGATTGAGCCGTTCAATGGTTTTGAGGAGTTCGGCCTGCGAGATTTCAAACTCGCCCACGCCGGTGATGTCGGAGGAAAGGAGGAAGATGAGGTCGGGGGCAGGATCGAGATTGGAGAGTGCGAGGGAGAGTGCGGCAAGGGGGTTGCTGCGCCCCTGGGCGCGGATGTTGCTGCGGTCGAGTTGAATCCAGTCGGAGACGAATTGCCGGTTGGAAGCAGAGGCGGCGAGCAGGCGCGCGGGAAGCGCAGGCGGGGAGGACTCGGAAGGGCCGGGGACTAGAAGGGCGTTGTTGCGTTGAAAGAAGATGACGCGAAAGCGCTGGTCGGGCGCGAGGGCGGAGATGCTGCGCTGAAGTTCGGTGATGATGAAGGGCAGCGATGTGATCATGGAGCCTGAGGCATCCACGATGTAGACGATGTTGGATGAAGCGGGGCTGGAGAGGCCGGAGAAGGAGACGGGGCGCGGAACGGGAGGAGGGGAGGATGTGGCGGGAGAATCCGGGAGGGAGGATGGTGATGCGGAGGTTGGGGACCCAGAACCCGCGGATGCGGAGTCAGATGATGAGGTTCCGGAAGAGGAAGGAGAAGAGACGAGGAGGTCGGCAATGTTTGGAAAGGCAGGCGCGGGCGAGGAGGCGGATGTGTCAGGGGACGGGTCGGAGAGCGGCGCGGATGACGAGGTTGAGACCGGAAAGAGATCAGCCAGGGCTGGATCGGGCGGCGGCGAGGGAACGTCGGGGGGCGGCTCGGAAGGAAATGAGGAGAGAGGGAGGGGGCTTACCGGCGCGGAATCGGTCAGAGACATGCGCGTCGGAGTGGATGAGATTTCAAGGGAGGGAGAAATGAAGAGCGAGGCGGGCAGAAGCAGCGCGAGGAGAATGAGGCCTGCGTGCAGTAAGAGGGAGAGCGCGAGGCTGAAATATGAGGTTGAATGTGAAGGGTTGAGGGGGCGCGTGGAGGATGCGGCTGAGTAGGCGTGCGAGGCGGCAACGAGCGCGGGGGGCGGCGAAGGCTCTGCAACCTCATCGGGCTGGAGCAAGTCGGGATCGGCGGGGAGAAAGCGCAGAAGAATCACTCCGAGAAACCATCACCGAGAGGAGCCGC
>JBGASM010000029.1:0-32794 GCA_044229655.1 Phycisphaerales bacterium
TCGAATTGGTCACTGGACCAATCTTTTTCGCGTCTGAGCCGCACGTCCCACATGGGACGGTACGCTAACTCTTGCGTTCGGCAGGACTTACGAATGGGCGTAACAGGACTCGAACCTGTGACCTCTGCGGTGTCATCGCAACGCTCTAGCCAACTGAGCTATACGCCCGGAATCAGGCCGGCTTCGGCCCGCGGAAGAGGGAAATGTAGCGATAGAGCGGAGCAGGTCAATCGGCCAACCCTTATCCGAAGATTGGCATACTCTACTGCACAATCCCCTGCGTGAGCCGCATGAACGCCGTCTCCAGATTCACCTGCTCCTCCACAAATCGCGTGATGCGGAAGCCGTTGGCCATGAGCCGGCTGGGAATGTCCGACAACGGCAGTTTGCCGTCGCCCGATAGCGTCACATCGAGCACATCGCCATCCTCCGTCTCGCGGCGCGCCACCTTTTCCACCCCCGGCACCTTGGCCAGAAACTCCGCGGCCATGGCGGCATTGCGCTCAAGGATGATGTGAACCACCTGCCCGACGCGCGCCTTCTGCATAATGTCGCGCACCAACCCCTGGTAGAGCAGTTCGCCGCGCTCGATGATGCCCACTGAATTGCACAGTTCCGCCAGCTCGTGCAGGATGTGCGATGAAATCAGGATCGTCTTGCCCATCCGGCGGAGTTCCTTGAGCAGTTCGCGGATCTCCACGCGCGCGCGCGGGTCCAGGCCCGACGCCGGCTCATCCATGAGCAGCACCTTTGGGTCGTGCAGCAGCACCCGCGCGATCGAAAGCCGCTGCTGCATGCCGCGCGACAAGCCGTTGACGTCCGAATCGGCCTTGTAGGTGAGGTCCGTCAGGTCGAGCACATCCTTGACGACCTGCTGCCGCTGTTTGCCGTGGATGTTGTAGGCCGCGGCGAAAAACTCCAGATACTCCGTGACCTTCATGTCCTCGTACGCGCCCATGAAGTCAGGCACATACCCCATCACCGGCCTGATCTCGCGGTTCTGGTACCCGATGACTTTGCCATCGATGCGCGCCTCGCCCCAGGTGGGCTTGAGCAACGTCGCCAGGATCTTGATCGTCGTGGTCTTGCCCGCGCCGTTCGGGCCGATGAACCCGAAACAATCGCCCTGCTCGATATTCAGGTTGAGGTTGTTGAGCGCGGTGAGCTCGCCATACTTCTTGGTCAGATTCACCGTTTCGATCATCGGCATGGTTCAGCACTCGTGAATGTGTAGAGCAGGTGGACGCGGCCGCTAGCGGGGCTGACTCTCCACCGGCATGGGGTAGATCCAGCGCACCAGCGTCTGGCTGCCGCCCACCGCATCGCTGTAAGGTTCTTCATCAACATCGACTCGCGTGATGCGCTCGCCGTCGACATACAGGGGTGTGGGCAGGGGACTGTTGTGTACGTACCCCATGATGATGAGGCAGGGTCGATTGAGCCATTCGCTCAGGTCCAGGTCGCGCCCGATGGTGCGGCCGATCCGCGGAGCCTCGACGTTCGACGTGGCCCAGGCCGGCGGAGTGATCTGGTTGAACATGGACAGGAGCAGGAACGCCTGTCGTGATGCGGAACGGCCGAACGTCGTGCGCCCGCTCATGACGCCGCCTGCAGCCGAGTCGAGTTTCCCAGTAAGAGAGTTGATGGTGCCGTCATTGTCCCACAGGTCAGAGGAATTGTCGTGCTTAAAGGCGGGGTCGCCCAGATCCAGAACCTCACCTGGCGCCCAGCTGTCGACGCGGGCCCATGAGTACGCGCGGAGGCGCGGCGCTCCATCATCGTTCCCTATGGGCCGGATGCGCGAATTGGCGCTCGGCCGATTCGTCACGTGAATGATGGTCACATCGTGTAGCGGTCCGGGCAGCGCATGCGTCAGCGATCCGGTCAGCGACACCACGCTGGTTTGCACCTCGCCCTGCAACACGGTTCGATAAACCGCCTGCGGGCGCTCCGAGTCCTGGGTGTAATTCGGCATTCCCCAACCATCAAGCGGCGCGCCCACCCAGTCTATTTCAACCTGCTTGGCGGTGTTGCGCGCGGGAACGTCCGCGGCCGATTGATCCACCGTCGCCGTGTAATAAGTGCGCGTGTCCGGGAAACCCGCGATCGCCTTGCCCGGCGGGAAGAAAGAGGTAATGGTGTTGTGCCAGCGCGGATCCTTGGGAACCGTTGCGCCAATGAGCGTCGCCAGCGAACCCGAGGCGCTGCTGACCGGGCCATTTGACTTCTCATCGCTGCTGCCGACTTCGAGTCGACGCGACCCATACCCATCCAAGGGAAGGTTGATGAACGTGCGCGCATGCTGCACCACACCGTTGGCGACGTGGTCGAGTATGGTGAAATGACGCGGCAGTATCTGCTCCCGACGCAGAAGTATCGCGCCGGCCCAGCCGATCCCGGTAAAGATCACCGCGGAGGCCAGGAATGCCACCCACGCGTGTTGCAACTGGCTCTTCTTCTTTAAGATTGCGTACACCGGAGGTCCGGAGGCCAGCCAGTAAAGCACAAAGATCACCACCCCGAGCAAGAGCGCGCCGCCGGTGCGGGCGGCGTCAAGTTCCATCTGCTCGGTGAAAGGGCCGGAGAGCCGTGTCGTGAACGGGCTTCGCGAGGGAGCGAACCGCCGAACCGCCGCCTCCAATTCCTCGCGCGCAGGCGTGTCCTGCCGTCGACCCAGGATTTGATTCCAGAACGCCTCCGCACTTGGGAGATCAAGTCCCGGCCGATTCAATGCCGTGTCCGTCACCGGCACACCCACAAGCGTCACGAACCCCAGCCCTTCGATGCGCTGGCAGGCGATCGCGCGCGGCGCGGTCGTGCCGTCCGTAAGCGGCGCATTGACCTCCATCAGGGGAATCGCGCTGATGCTCTCCCATCCGCTTCCGGGCGGCTCAAACAGTGTCAGCGTGATGCGCGGGTAAAAGGGCGGCCGCGGCGCTTTCTCGATGGTCGCAAAACGACTGATGTGCCGAAGCAACCCTCCGCACGCGCTGGCACTGTCGAGTTCCTGATCCTCCCACCGCGTGATCGCCAGTGGCGGCATGATCGCATCCAGCTGCGTCGTCTTCCAAGCCACACCGGCCGACGGCATGACAATGACGAGATGGCCGCCGCGCCGTACCCACTCCATGATCGCCCCAGCCGCATCGGCCCCAAGACCCGAGGGATCCTCATCCGGCATCCATACCAGCGCCTCGAACATCGCCAGCCCCTGCCAGCGGTCCGGCAGGTCCCCAGGCCGCAGCCCCTTCAGAATGGTCGTGATCTCGTTCGCGCTGTGCGGTGGATCCTGCTGCTGCAGACTGACCATGTAGTCAGCCAGCCCGCCGTCACGCTGCCCGATCACACCCAGGATCGCGGCCTCCGGGTCAGCCATCAATCCCGCCCCGACGATCCGCGCCCCAAGTTGCCTGCCGATGACCCCGTCCGTGAACTCAAACGCCTGCACTTCCCACGTATCCGAACGGGAGACGTTGTCGGGCAGATTCAAATACATCCACACCTGGGCCCGCAACCCCGGATTCAGCGTGACTTCCCGGCTCTGGGCCTGAATGTCGCCGTCCGCATCCGTCGTGCGGAACGTCACCAGCACGTTACGCGCCTGCGTTCCGTAATCGATCAGGCTCAGCCGCACGGGCACCCACCCCGGCACCCTGCTGCCTCCCCCGACGCCGAACGAGTCGACGCTGATATCGATCTCCTGCCCGTTGAGCGTGTCGCTCGTCTGCGCTTTTGCCGCAGGACCCAGCACACCCAAAAACACACACACGCAGCCCGCGATGACGAACCCCACGACAGCGCGGAAAAAACGCGCCAAGTCGGGCCAATGACAATTCGACGATCTCACAAAGACGATTCTACCCCGCCGCACCCGGAGCGCAAGCCCGGGATCCCCGTGATCCGCTACGCGGCCTGCCGCCCCTTCACGCCCAACATGTCCCCGCTCGACGCGGTGAACTCATGGTCGCTCACCTCCGGCACCAGTCCCCGGGTCCGGCGCGCCCGCGCCCACAACGCCGCCCACACCACCCCCGCCGCAGCGCTCAGCCCCCCGAACACCACCGCCCCAAAACGCATCCGTCCGTCGTCCACAGGCGTCGGGTTCACGGCCGCGGGTTCGACCAGTTCCGTCACCGTCCCGTCAACCCTGGTCATGCGCTCCGAATTGGACTCACTCACGAGCGCATTGGCGTACGTGTCGAGTATGCGCTGACCATCCACCGCGTTCCCCGCTCGCAGGCGCAGGTCGATGCTCCCTGACTTGCCCGTATCCATCGACAGGTTTTTCTTGAGATACTCAGTCAATGCGCTCGGCGCGCTCAGGTCTTCAAACCCCCGCTGGCCCAGACGGCCCGCGGCCTCCGCGACGACCGACTCCTGCGCCAGCATGCGCTCGTGCGTGGCGCTCCACTGCTGCGCCTGCTGGCTGGTCAGCGGCAAGCCTCCCCGGTCCTTGGCCTGAAGGGTCGCGGACGCCAGATATGTCACCGGTCCGAACTGAAACGCGACCGCAACGCTTGCCGTCGCCAGCACAAATCCCGTCATCGCCATTCGGAACAGACCCATGGTCGCGCGCGACCGGGCCCACGCCCGGATCATCCGCTGCTCCGCCGTGGCCAGCGCGTGCCGCGCCTCGCTCAGGTTTCGTCGCTGGACATCCAGCTCCAGCGAAGCCTGCGCCTGCTGCGTCTCGATCTCTTTGACCCTCACGGAACCCTGCGCCCGTTCGTGCACCAGCTTGCGGGCCAGCGCGAGCCGGGCCTTGCGCCGCTCGAAGAACTCCGCCCGGTCGCTGAGTACATTGTCAGCGGCATCGGCGACCCGCGCGTGCTCTTGCGCGCTGATGCGCGCATCCACGAGGTCCTTCCGCGCTTTCGCTTCGCCTCGCCGCGCCTCAGCCAGATCACTTTCCAGTTTGCGGATGTGCGCTGCCATCTCCTGGATCGCGCTGTTGCGCTTCTCTATCTCCGCCGTATCCGCCTCTTTCGCGCCGAACTGCGTCCGCGCCTCCTTGAGCTGGCGCTCCAGGTCCTCAATGCGACTCTCCTTCGCATCCAGCAGGCGCGCATCCACCTTGCCGTCTGATGCCCTTCGCAGTTCCGCGATCTCGGCCGTCAGCGCCTCCTCCCGCTTACGCAACTCGCCGGCCTCGCGCTCCAACTCCATGATCCGATCCGTCAGCAGGGCCGTCTGCGCTTCCGCTTCGCGAACCTTGGCGCTCAGTGCTTCGCCCTCCCGCTCCCACGCCAGCCGCTGTGCCGCATGCTCCCTCTGCGCCTCCTCCAACCGCGCGCTCAACCCTTCACTTGCTTGCTTCGCGGCGCGCAGTTGTTCGGATGACTGGTCGCCCGCCTTCCGCAGCGCAAAGGTCTCCGCGATCCGCGCCTTGAGCTCAAAGGACTGCTTCTCAAGCGTCTGCCTGAGCACGTCGATTTCGACGGCGCGCTGCTCCAGTTCCACCCCTCTCGACTCCAACGCCTCACGCTCCACGCTCAGTGCGCTTCGTTCAGCTGAAATCGCGCTCCGCTGGCCCTCGATTTCCTCCGTCTGCTGTGAAAGGGCATGCTGCTGACCGGCCACCGCCGCCAGCGCCGCCTCCAGTTCTGCCTGCCTCTGCGTCAAGCGCGTGCGCTCCCCTTCCAAGTCCGCTGCCTGCGCTGCCATCTCCTGCTCACGCTTGGAAAGCGATTCAGCCTCCTGCGCTGCGTGCTGGGATGCCCGACGCAACTCCGCGAAACGCTGTTCCACATCCGCCATGATCGAGAGCACCTGGTCGCCCAGTTCCGGCAGGCGCGCGCCCGGTGAGCCGACCCGCTCCACTTCGCCCGCCCCGCCGCTCGTGTTCTGCATTGAGTCACCCATCGTTGCTGCCACCTCCCTGCGCCCGTCACGCCATGCCGTCCCCCGTTGCACCTTCCGCCCAACTCGATGCGCCGTACCGCGTAACCCTTATTCTCACCCTCGCTATCGGCCCACTGGCAAGAGCTCTGCATGGGGCCGCACGCCCAGCGTGAACGGTCACATCCGGTTTGGCCGCACAGCCCTCCTGCGCAGCAAACAAAGCCGGCCCAACGCGGGCGCTCCGAAGCCTCTTGTCACTTATCGGCCCGTCAGATCCGCCTGCAGCAACAGGTCGGCGACGATTCCGGCCGCATCTCCGGGAGGATGGGTTTTCAAGAGCGATCGCGCTGTGCGCCGCGCCGCTTCGTCATTGAGCAGACCCACAAGTTCCGCACCCATCCCTTCCAGGTTCGCGGACGCCGCGACATGATCAGTTGTCAGCCAGGCCTTTCCCGCCTCAACCAGCGGCAAAGCGTTGAAGCGCTGATGTTGATCGCGGTGCCAGGGGTAAGGTGCAAAGAGCGTGGGCACCGCGTTCGCTTCGGCTTCCGCGACGCTCGACGCCCCCGCCCGGCTGAGGGCCAGATCCGCGGCCCCCCATGCGTCCCCCATCGCATCACAGAAGTCCAGGGCCTTGGCCCGCACACCCGCGCGGGCGTACGCCTCGGTCAGGGCCGCTGCATTCTCGTTCGCCTCAGCGCGTGGCCCCGCAAGATGCAGCACCTGCCACCGCGCCAGCACGCTCCGCGCCTGCACGCGCTCGAGCAGCCCGAGCATTAAACGATTAAACGTCCCTGCTCCCTGGCTTGCGCCCAGGATGAGCAGCACCGGCGCCGCGGGGTCCAGGCCAAACCTCGCCCTGCACTCCTGAGCGTCTGCGCGGGCCAGCGCGCTGCGCCGGATGGGCATGCCGATGCACCGCGCCGCTGCAAACCGCTTTCCCCCCGCGCGCGTCGGCACCGCAGTGACCAGTGTCTCTATCCGCCGTGCAATGAGGCGGTTCGCTTTGCCCGGCACCGCATCCAGGTTCACCATCGCGGTTCGCAGACCGCGCGCCCGAGCTTCGGTCACTGCCGGAGCCGCCACAAACCCGCCTAGTGAGACCATTCGCACGCGCCGCCCAGCCGACAGTTCCCGCTCAATCAAGCCGGCCGTCGTGCGTCGTGTTGCGCCCCAGCCGCGCACGAACCGCTGCAGCGCCGATGGAAAGGGCCTCCATGCCAGCGGTTGGGCAGGAAGTGCATGGAACTCCGCAGCCGCCGTGCGCAGAATCGTCGCATCCAGCGCCCGGTCCGAGCACAGAAAGAGGCACCGCGCCCCCGAGTCGCGTTCGGCGATGCGCTCCGCGATCGCCAGACCCGGCATGAGGTGTCCGCCCGAGCCGCCGCCGGCCAGCATGATTGTCACCGCGCCGCTGTTCATGCAGCGACGAGCATACCGCCCCTCCGCCGCACCACAAGTCCTTGGCCGGCCCTCGATGCGCGCAGAAGAAAGGCCCGCCGATGTTTTCGGCGGGCCTCTCAGTGTGCATTTCTGAACGTCTCGTGGCTGGATTTACTGCACGACGCCGCTGAACACGCTGGATGTGTTGTTCGGCTCGGCCGACTGTACCCAGACGTGCGCGCCGCTCGCGTTGCCCGGAACGGGCCGACGAAGCGTTGCCACACCCGTGCCGTCAGCCACCGACTGCCCGGCCAGGACAGGATTATCAAGTGCCAGCGTCACGCCCAACTGATTGACGGGCGTGGAACCCAGCCCGCGCAGACTGTACGCCACGTAGACCGTTCCGCCCGGCGTTGCGCCGGTCGTCCGAAGCGTGACCTGCTGACCCGCGACCAGGTTCTGCACAAACAATTTCATGACCGGTTCGATCTTGAAGATCTCGCCGCCGGACTGGTCGACAATGTACATCTCACCCGAATTGTCCTCGCCGAACGAGACAATGCTGCCGATGGCCAGCGAACCGGGCGGATCCAATTCCGTCTTCCGGGAGAGGAAGTCCGTGACTTGCGTTCCGTCGTAGCGGAGCGACCAGATGTCGCTGCTGCAGTAGTCCGCAAAGAAGTAGGTGCCTGAAAGCAGCGGCATGACTGATCCTCGATACACATACCCGCCCGTGATGGAGCACCGGCCCGAGACGTGCTGGTATTCGTAGATCGGGTCGGTCGTGATGTTGTTGGGATCACAGTCGTTCTGCGGGTTGTAGCAGTGCGTGCCTTCCTTCAGCCGCCAGCCCCAATTCACCCCGCCCGGACTGCTGGCGGGCTCAAAATCAATCTCTTCCCACACGTTCTGACCCACATCCGCGATCCACATGTCGCCGGTCAGTCGATCAAAGTTCCACCGCCACGGATTGCGCACGCCGGTCGCCCAGATCTCGTCGCGCACGTTGGGATCATTCACGAACGGGTTGTCGACGGGAATTGCATACGGCGAGCCCCCGTCCACATCGAGCCGCAGCATTTTGCCCAGCAGTTCCTGCCCGTTCTGCGCCCGGTTTCCCGGATCGCCGCTGCTGCCTCCGTCTCCCATGCCGATGTACAGGTAGCCGTCCGGCCCGAACGCGATCATGCCGCCGTTGTGGTTTGAGAAAGGCTGGTCGACAAACAGGATCTGAAAACCGCTGTTGGCGTCCGCCACATCCGGGTTGGCAGAGACCTGGTACCGCTCGATCACGGTGTCGCCGGCGGTGTTGGTGTAATTAATGTAGAACAGTCCGTTGTTCTGGTAGTCAGGGTGAAACGCCAGTCCCAACAGCCCGCGCTCGCCCCCCGAAGAGGCCTTGGCGCTGACGTCCAGAAACGTGCCGGTAATCGATCCGTTGTTGTAGATGCGGATTCGCCGCGTGTTCTGCTCCAGCACGAAGAACCGGTTGTTGTCGCCCGGCGCTTGCGTGACGTAGAGCGGCGATGAGAATCCGCTCGCAAAGAGCGACGTGGTCATTTTCTGCGCCAAAGCCGGCGCGCTCGCCGCGCCCATGGCCAGGCCGGCGACCGCCAGCAGCATACTCCCACGCTTTCCAGCCCATCCAGTCAGCAGATCAAAACGATTCATCCCAGGTCTCCTCTTTCTTCTTTCACTTGTTCCGGTTGCGCATTGACTCTTCTCGCCGCCGGGCGCAACCGTCCGTTGGCGTTCCGATTCATGATGCAGACTTATGAGCCCGCTCTCTCTCCACAACAACCCTCCCTGTCGCCCACCGACTCACGGACGGATCCTAAGGCCCCACCCGCGCAAGGCCCGCGCCTTCCTCTAAACCGCGACCGGCCGAGGAGTATTTCCCCCACCAAGGCGGTAGGGCAATCTGAAAAACGCCAAAAGCAAAAAAGCCTATGGCTCATCCGGGGAGGACGAGCCACAGGCATCGGGGGGGGAGGATTGTAATCGCCGGCATCTCGTGCCGACGGAAAGTTCTAAGCCATTCTAGTCATGCGGAGAAGGATGATCCACACCCGCACGAACTGGTCGCATTCGGATTGTTGAACACAAATCCGCGACCCATTATTTCATCTTTGAAGTCAATTGTGACGCCGTCAAGGTACAAAAGAGATTTTGGATCACAAATCACTCGAATTCCGTGGATTTCGAACTTCTCGTCCGAGTCCCGTTCGGATTCCGTCAGGTCAAGCACATAGCTGAACCCCGAGCAGCCCCCGCCCTTCACCCCCACGCGGAGGCGGACCTTTTCGTTGTCCAGTTCCTGCTGCGTGATGATGGTGCGGATCTCGCGGGCGGCGGTTTCAGTGAGCATGATTCCCATAGCAAAACCTCGAATTTCCCCGAAAAAGGACGGATTTCAGGCGTTTGCGGGTGTGAAGGCGACCGACGGACTCGAAGCCGACTCGCCGTTTTTCGCCTTAAAGTCCTGAATTGCGGCTTTAATCGCGTCTTCAGCCAAAACCGAGCAGTGGATCTTGACCGGCGGAAGGCTCAATTCCTGGACAATTTCCGTGTTTTTGATCGCCAATCCCTCGTTGAGCGTGCGACCCTTGAGCCACTCGGTCGCCAGGCTGGAGGAGGCGATGGCCGACCCGCAGCCGAAGGTCTTGAAGCGCGCCTCTTCGATGACGCCCTGGTCGTTGACCTTGATCTGCAGCTGCATCACGTCCCCGCATTCAGGGGCGCCGACGACGCCGACACCGATATCTTTGCGCTGCTTCACATCCGCCGTAGTACCGAACGAGCCCACATTGCGTGGGTTTTCGTAGTGATCGATGATTTTGGGGCTGTAGGACATGGTTTTTTGACTCCCACCGAACGCGCAGACATGCTGCGAATGAATCGCAAGATTCTAGACTCACTCACATTTACCGGCTACGTACCACATCGGTTCGCGCGGGGAGTTTCGAGCTTTCGAATCCACAGGCAGGATCAGGGGTTATCCGCTACACTCGCAGCCCATGAGCACATCGATTGCGGAACTTGACGACCTGGAGCGCGAAGCGCTGGCCGGACTGGCGGCCGCGGGTGGACCTGATGCGCTCGAGGCGTGGCGGATCGAGTACTTGGGCGGCAAGGGGAAAGTAAAGCAGATCATGGGGCGAATGAAAGAAGTCGCTCCGGCCGACCGGCCCGCATTCGGGCAGAGGGCAAACTCTCTCCGGGTCGCCGTCGAAAGCGCCTACGAAGCGCGGAAAGCGGAGATAGGGGCAACGCACGCGAAGGTACGCGGGCCGATGCTGGATGTGACGGAGCCGGCCCTGGAATCGACGGTGGGGAGGAAGCACGTCCTGTCGCGGACGATTGACGAACTGGTGGAGGTGTTTGCGCGGATGGGGTTCAGCGTGGCCAGCGGGCCCGAGGTGGAGGATGAACACCACAACTTCGTCGCGCTCAACATCCCGGCGGATCATCCCGCTCGCGATCCGATGGACAATTTCTTTATAGACGGGAAGAACCTGCTCCGGACGCAAACATCGACGGTTCAAATTCGCGTGATGGAACAGACCAAGCCGCCGATTCGCATCATTGCGCCGGGACGGGTGTACCGGCCCGACGAGGTCGACGCGACGCACTCGTTCATGTTTCACCAGATTGAAGGTCTGTGCGTGGAGCGTGGGATCAGCATGACGGATCTGAAGACGACGCTGCTGCAGTTCGCGCATGCGTATTTCGGACCCGAGGCGGAGATCCGCCTGCGGCCCTCCTTCTTCCCGTTCACCGAACCGTCGGCAGAGCTGGACATCAAGATGAAGGTGAAGGGCAAGTGGCAGTGGGTCGAACTGGGCGGGTGCGGGATGGTGAACCCGCGCGTTTTCGAGGTGGTCGGCTACGACCCGGAGGAGTGGACGGGCTTTGCCTTCGGACTGGGCATCGAGCGCATCGCGATGAGGAAGTACGGCATTCCGGACATCCGCTGGCTGTACGAAAACGACCTGCGCTTCCTGAAACAGGTGTGAGAATCGGGCCCTGAGTTTTCAATCGCGCCAGCGGCGGGCGGCGGCCAGAGCGATGGCGATGGCATCAGCCACGTCAGGCGGGGAGGGCGGCTCACGAAGACGGCACTGCGCCTGTACGGCCAGCTGCATCTGCCGTTTGCCGGCGTGCCCGTTGCCTGTGAGCGACTTTTTCACTTCGGTGGCGGCCAGTTCCAGAATGCACACGTCGCGCCGGGCGCCAGCCAACAAGATGACTCCGCGCGCGTGCCCCATCTGAATGGCGGTCGTGGGATGGGCGTAGTGGGCAAAAAGCTTCTCGACAACCATGTGTGAGGGTGCGAGCGCCTCGATGATCTCGTCGAGGTCGGCGTGAAGTTCCGCAAGGCGCTGAGCAACGGTGCGACGGGGACTGAGGCGCAGTACGCCGGCTTCCACGAGCGCGGGTTCAGCGCCGGCGGCGGGAAGATCGACGCAGCCGTAGCCGGTGGCGCGGAGACCGGGATCAATGCCCAGGAAGCGCATGCGACCATGAGGTTAGCCGGACCGCAACGGAACCTGCGACGTCAGCCAGGCTCCTGCCGGTTCGCAAAGATGAGGGAGAGGAGGCGGTAGGTCAGTTTGGCGGCTGCGAACTCGCTGGCGCGCTGGCCGGGGATGGGCATGAGTTCGACAACGTCAAAGCCGACGACGTTGCGTTCAGAAGTGACTTTCTCGAGCAGACGATCCACTTCGTACCACGACATGCCGCCGGGCTCGGGGGTGCCTGTTGCGGGGAGAACCGAGGGGTCAAAGGCGTCCAGATCGATGGTGACATACACATCATCGGTGAGGCCGGCCAGGGCGCGATCCATCCAGGAGCGATCCGGATTGCCAACGATCTCGTGAGCGAAGAAGACGCGCTTGCGCGACATCTTCTCGGTTTCGGATTCATCGATGGCGCGAATGCCGACCTGGACGATGGGAGCCAGTTCGCGGGCCCGGGCCATGACGCAGGCGTGGTTGTGCGTTGAGCCTTCATAGGTTTCGCGCGTATCGCCGTGGGCGTCGATCTGCAGGATCGAGATCCCGGGAAAGCGGCGCTTCATGGCAGAGAAGGCGCCGATGGAGACGGAATGCTCGCCGCCGAGCATGACCGGAAAGACATCGCGATCGAGCAGTGCGGTGAAGGCGCGGTCGACGCGCTGGGCGAGTTCTTCGGGGCCGCCATCGAACAAGAGCGGATCGAGGGTGGCGATGCCGTGGCGATACGCCTCAGCGCCGGTGGCGATGTCATACAACTCAACGGCGGAGGAAGCGTCGATGAGAGCCTGGGGTCCCTTGTCAGCGCCTTTTTGCCATGTGCTGGTGGCGTCGTACGGGACGGGGAGGATGGCGATGCGGGCGGTTTCCGGATTGCGAAACTCCGCAGGCAAACCGAGGAATCCGACCGGTTTTTCGTGATGGGGCGCGCTCATTGGGCGGGACGGTAGGCGCGTCAGGAGTGAAGCCGGTCGAACACGGATGAAATGGATCAGCCGGGGCCGGCAGCGCGGGCGGCGCGCTCGGCAGCCTGTGCGGCCATCTGGCGAGCGGCGTTCATGAGCGCCTGATGCGTCCCCAGCGCGCGGGCCGGATCGGAGGGTTGGCGCTGGGTGTAGGAACCGTCGGAGCGCATCTCCCAAGCCTGGCGCTGGTCGGAGAGCATGGTCTGGAGGATTTCCCACAGGCGCTCCCGCAACGGCCGATCCTCCACGGGAACGATGGCCTCAACGCGGGACTGCAGGTTGCGATGCATCCAGTCGGCTGACCCGATGTAAAATTCGCCGTTCAAGGGGTCGTCGGCGCCGTTGCGGAAGTAGAAGATGCGCGAGTGCTCGAGGAAGCGGCCGATGACGCTGATGACGCGCACGCGCTCTGAGAGACCCGGAACGAGCGGGCGAATGGTGCACAGGCCGCGGATGACGAGGTCGGTGCCGACGCCGGCGACCGAAGCGCGATAGAGCGCACGGCCGATGGCGGCATCGTCAAAGGAGTTCATCTTGGCGATGATGCCGCAGGGGCGGCCGCTCTGTGCGTGGGTGATTTCGCGGTCGATCAGGGAGAGGAAGCGTTCCTTCATGTTGAGCGGCGCGACCAGGAGCCTGGTCCAATCGCGCTTGCGGGACCGGCCGGTGAGGTAATTGAACAACTCGACGACTTCGTCGGTGTACTCGGGCTTGGCGGTGAAGAGGCCGAGGTCGGTGTAGAGGCGCGCGGTCTGGACGTGGTAGTTTCCGGTGCCGATGTGGGCGTAGCAGCGGAGGCCGTCGGGCTCCTGACGGACCACGAGCGCGGTCTTGGTATGGGTCTTGAGACCGACGATGCCATAGACGACATGGACGCCGGCCTGTTCAAGCTGCTGGGCCCAGTAGATGTTGCGTTCCTCATCAAAGCGGGCCTTGAGTTCGACAAGGCAGACGACGTGCTTGCCGTCGTTGGCGGCGCGGATGAGGGTGGGGATGAAGGGGCTGTCATCGCCGGTGCGATACACGGTCATCTTGATGGCCAGGACGCGCGGGTCTTCGGCGGCGATCCGGATGAAGCGCTCGACGGAGGCGGAGAAGGACTCATAGGGATGGTGGACGAGAATGTCGCCCTTGCGAACGACTGAGAAGAAATCAGTCCCTTCGACATCAACGAGGGCGGGAGGAATGACCGGGGTCCACGGCTGGTGCTTGTGCGCGGGGAGATGCAGATCAACGATGGGGGAGAGTTCGGTGAAGTCGAGTTCGGCGGGCATCTCGTAGACATCGGACTCGGAGATCTGAAGTTCATCCATGAGCAGGGCGAGCATGGAGGGCTCGGGATTGGGCCCATGCTCGAGACGGACGACACGTTCGAAGCGGCGCTGGTGCAGTTCCTGCTCGATGAGTTCGAGGAGGTCTTCGGTGTCTTCCTCATCGCGTTCGATGTCGGCGTTGCGTGTCACGCGGAAGGGCATGACGTTGAGCAGCACCATGTCGGGGAAGAGCGCATCGAGATTGTGTTGAATCACGTCGGTGAGGCTGACGAAGCGGATGGGAGCGCCGGCGATCACGCGCTGCGGTTCGGCCCGGCCCGGATCGACGCGAATCCAGGTCGGCAGGCCGGTGGGGATCTTGACGCGGGCAAAGAGGCGTTCATCCGAGTCGGGGAAGCGAAGCGTGACACCCAGCGAGGTGGAGAGGTTGGAAATGAAGGGGAAGGGGTGTCCGGGGTCGACAGCCAGAGGGGTGAGGATGCGGAAGACGGACTGGCGGAAGTAGGAGTCGGCGGTTTTTCGTTCTTCGGGAGTCAACTGGTCCCAGCGGCAGAGGTGGATGTCATGAGCGGTCAGGGCAGGGAGGATCTCGCGCCGGTATGCATCAGCCTGGGACCGAATCATGGAGATGACCGCGCCGCGGAGGGCGTCGAGATCGGCTGACAGGGCGCTGGCCGCGGCGCCGGCCGCAACGTTGCGCTTGAGGCGGCCGACGCGCTTCATGAAGAACTCGTCGAGGTTGGAGGTGAAGATGCCCAGGAAGCGGACGCGCTCGAGGAGCGGCGTCCTTGCATCGAGCGCTTCGTGGAGCACCCGGCGGTTGAACTCGAGCCAGGCGAGGTCGCGGCCGAGGAATTCGGCGGTGGCGACGTCGCTCTGAAGGGGAGTCGACGAGGGGGAGTGGGCGGATTCGGCGCGCGGGTTGGACTGGACGTCCTCCTCGAGGGCAGGGAGAGGTTTTTTCCGGCGGGGCACGCGCAGCTCCATAGGGGAGAGAATACAGGATCGGACAAGCGGGACGTGTGAAAAAGGCGCAAGGATTGCGTTGCGATTCGATTCAACCAAGCATCGGGCAAAGGGAGCGGCGGGCTTGATTGCGGCGGGGGGGGCGGACCCGGATAACCTCAACCGAAGATGACAATACGCCTTGATGACCAGCAGGATCACCATGTGGCCTTCATCGATATGGGGACGAATTCGATTCGGCTCCAGGTGGTGCGATTTCAGGGGGGCGGGTCGTTTAGCGTCGTCGCGCAGGAGAAGGAGACGGTTCGGCTGGGAGAAGGAGAGTTTGCGGGCAAGCGGCTGCAGCCGGAGGCGATGGAGCGGGCGGCGCTGGTGTGCGTTCGATTTGCGCGAATGGCCCGGGCGCTGGGGGCCGAGGAGATCGTGGCCGTGGCGACATCGGCGTGCCGGGAGGCGCGGAATCGCAAGGAGTTCATCGCGCGCCTGAGGCGCGAGGCGGACCTGGATGTGCACATCATCAGCGGCAAGGAGGAAGCGCGGCTGATTTATCTCGGCGTTTCGAGCGCGATGTCGCTGGGGGAGCAGCAGGCGTTGTTCATTGACATCGGCGGCGGGAGCACGGAGATCATCAGCGGAGATCGGGACAGCTACCGAAATCTGGACTCGCTCAAACTGGGGGCGATCAGGCTGACGGCGCAGTTTTTTGCAGCGGGGGATGAAGGGCCGGTGTCGCGGGCGCAGTACCGCAGAATCCAACGGCATGTGCGGAGCACGGCGGTCCGGGCATTGGAGCCGATGAAGAAGCAGGGGTTGCAGACGGCGATTGGAAGTTCGGGGACGATCAGCGCGCTGGCGGATGTCGCGGCGCGGAAGTTCCGGGGCAGGGAGATGGAACGGGACGAGGTGATGAGCAGGTCGGAGCTGCGCGAGGTGGTGGAGATGCTGTGCGGGATGACGCTGGGGCAGCGGCGCGAGGTCGCGGGGCTGAACCCTGCGCGGGCGGACATCATCATTGCGGGCGCGGCGATTCTGGAGACGATCCTGGATGAGTTGAAGTTGAAGGAAGTGCGGGTGAGTGATCGGAGCCTGCGCGACGGGCTGGTCATTGATTACCTGGCGCGCCTGGGCGGGAATGGCAAGAACGGGGGGAGCAGGATTTCCCGGCGCAGCGCGCTGCGGCAGCGGAGCGTGCTGCAACTGGCGCGGTCCTGCCAGTTCGACGAAGCGCATGGGAGGCACGTGGCGGCGCTGGCGCTCATGCTTTTTGATTCAGCGCGCGGGATCGGTCTGCAGGGGGCGGAAGAGGATGACCGGGAACTGCTGGAGCACGCGGGGATGCTGCATGATGTGGGTACTTTCGTTTCGT
The DNA here is from genome assembly GCA_044229655.1 of Phycisphaerales bacterium. GTDB lineage: Bacteria > Planctomycetota > Phycisphaerae > Phycisphaerales > UBA5793 > JBGASM01. Next base: position 16,310 of record JBGASM010000029.1, read on the forward strand.
ATTCGAATCATGCCGCGCATTCCCACTACCTGATCCGCAATGCGGAACTGCTGGGGTTCGACCAGGACGAGATCGAAGTGATCGCAGCGACGGCGCGTTTTCATCAGCGGCAACTGCCCAAGCGAAAGGATCCGGAATTTGCCGCCCTGCCGGCGGGCGCGCAGAAGCGGGTGCGCGCACTGGCGACATTTCTACGCTTCGCGGAAGCGCTGGATCGGGGTCATCGGGGTGTGATTCAGCAGGCGCGGCTGAGCCGGCGCGATGACGGCGGCGTGGCCCTGCAACTGCGGATCGAGAATGACGCTGAACTGGAGTTGTGGGGGGTGCAGGGACACTTCAGGGGGTTTGAAAAGACCTTTGACCAGCCGATCAGTCTGCTCACCAAGCCGGGGGCGCGGAAGCCGGAGCAGGCTTCTGACGTATTGCCGGGGACGACGAGCGCAGGCTGAAATGACACGAAGCGACCCCAAGGTGGAGCCGCTTCGCGGTGTTGGGCGAGATGGTGTTGTGAGGGATTACTTCTGGAAGTCGCGGCCCCAGATGCCTTTGCGGGTGGCGCCGTAGTAGTAATAGGCAGGATCGGTCCCGACGGGGTCGGTCCAGCCCATTTGCATGGGGGTGAGGGCTTCGATGTAAAGCCGGTCGCCGCCCTCGGTAACCGTTTCGACCGAGGAGGCATTGCGACGCTCACCGTGGCCGTCGAAGAACATGGCGTTGGCGTTCAAGCCGCGAATGTTGTAGCCCTTGGTTTTGTCATCGTGGTAGGCGTTGACTTCCCAGAGCATGACTTTCAGAGAGGGGAATCTGACCTCAGACTTCTGGATGTAGCGCCGACCCCCAGTTTCAGCGTTGGACGGGCCGGGATTTCCACCACCCGTGCCGGGGTTGTAGAGCTGATTGGGCTCAAGGACTTCAGCCCAGCGGTCGTCGGTGAACATCATCGGATCCCAGTACGCGGTGTCCGTAAAGAGGTAGGTCGCCCGGTGGTAGAAGGGGAAGCCGCCGTCGTTATTCTGGATTTCGTTCATGCGCTCGCGGTAGTAGGTGTCTTCCGGGCAGTAAAACGCGTCCGCGTAAATTGACTTCCCGGTGTCCTGCCCGGTGACGTACTTGGCGAGGCAGACAAACCAGTAACGCTGCCACCACCCGTAACCCCATCCGCCGGCCCCACCATTCAGGCCTACTCGCGCGTAGGCAGTGTTGTAGGCAGGCTTGGAGGTGACGCGTTGGCCGGAATCGGTCTTGATGATCTCCGGGGGAACGCCGGTGCCGATGACGCCCCCGGACTCAGATGAGTAGGCCTCGGATCCGGTGAAGATGTTCTTGAGATTGGCCAGACAGGTATTGGAGCGCGCCGCGGAGCGAGCCTTGCCAAGTGCGGGCAATAGAAGGCCGATCAGGAGGGCGATGATGGAAATCACGACCAGAAGCTCGATCAATGTGAAGCCGCGGCCGGATCTACGCAAAGGAGAAGATTGGCGCATCTGAAGTTCCTGTCGAATGTGAGGTCCCAAGGTGCGAAAAAGCAGGAAAGCCCGCGCGGATGCGGGCGGGCTTTCCTGGAATGGGTGATTACTTGTCGAAATCCCGGCCCCAAATGCCCTTGCGGGTGGCGCCGTAGTAGTAATTGATGGGGTCGTCTGCGGGCGGAACATCGGTCCAACCCATCTGCATGCGAAGCGGGATGTAGAACGTCTCTTCGCCGGACCCGACTTTCTCCATTGATGAAGCGTTCCGCCGCTCGCCGTGGCCGTCAAAGAACATGGCGTTGGCGTTGTAGCCGCGGACGTTGTAGCCCTTGGTCTTGTCGTCATGGAAGGCATTGACCTCCCAGAACATGACCTTGAGCGAGGGGAACTTCACCTCGGACTTCTGGATGTAGCGACGACCAGGAGTTTCAGGGCTGGAGGGGCCGGGGTTGCCGCCGCCGGTGCCCGGGTTGTAAAGCTGGTTTTCCTCGAGGATCTGGGAGATGTTGTCAGTGGTGAACATCGTGGGATCCCAGAAGGCCGTGTCGGACATGAGATAGCAGCAGCGATGCGAGGTGGTGCCGCCGGCACGAATCTTTTCAGCTTCGGCGCGGTAGTAGGTGTCCTCGGGGCAGAAGAAGACATCGGCGTAAATCGCCTTGCCTGTCTCTTCGCCGGTCACCCAGCGGCCAAGCATGAAAAACCAGTACCGATTGAACCAGCCGTAGCCCATGTTGCCGCCGTTCGCGCCGGCGTTTCCGCGGCGTGCGCCGGAGACGGAATAGGTCGGCTTGGGACCGGCGCGCTGAGCGCCGTTTACGGTAATGATCTCGGGCGGAATGCCGGTGCCGATGACGCCGCCGGACTCCGAGGTGTAGGCATCAGAGCCTGTGTAAATGTTCTTGAGGTTGGCGAGGCAGGTATTAGCCCGGGCTGCCGACCGAGCCTTGCCCAGCGCCGGCAGGAGCAACCCAATCAGCAGAGCGATGATGGAAATCACCACCAGCAATTCGATGAGGGTGAAGCCCCTGGAAAAACCTGCACGATTACGACCGGTAGAACCCATGTGCGCATCTCCTGAATTTTGCCGGCAGGATTGCAGGAAAAGTGAACCCCTGCAGAACTGACGCAGCCCCAACACACAACGACCCATCGGAGGCGAATGGCCCGCGAAACCGCGGGCCGACCACTCGTCTCCGCCCTCAGGCAACTACGGGCAACAAGCCCGGATGCTCAAATTCAAAATCGACTTGACGTGCATTTGCGCACCGCACAAGCCGCCTAGTGACAATCGCTTCGAGCGTTGGTTTTCATCCCACGAGCCGACTTGTTTTGCAGGTCGGCTGAACTCGCCGAGACTGAGAATGCGGATGAGAGGAGTCGAACCTCCAAGGGATTTTACTCCCACCAGAACCTGAATCTGGCGCGTCTGCCAATTTCGCCACATCCGCGGCGATGCAGACGATAGTCCGACCTCTTGGTGCGTTCCATCACGAGCCTCGATTGTCCGAGAACCATGTGGGAACACACGCACAGCATCTGCAACATCAGACCGCAAGCCGCAGATTCATTCGCCGCCGCGAGGGCTCAGGTTCCACCTTTTGCGATGAGGGCGCCTCGGGAAAACACAAAACCGGGCAAAAGTTGACCCATTTCGTAAGGGACCTCCCGCTCGTCGCTGGTCGGCCAGAGGATCAGGTCGGCGCTCTTGCCCGGCTCGAGCGATCCGCAGGACTGCGCGACACCAAGGACGCTGGCGGGGTTTATCGTGGCGGCGATCCAAGCCTCGTTGGTCGAGAAGCGCATTTTGCGACAGGCCGTTCCCATCACCAGCGGCATGGACCCCCAAGGCGCGGAGCCAGGATTGAAATTGGTCGCGATGGAGACGGCCGCGCCGGCGTCGAGCAATGCGCGGCCCGGGGCGTATCGGTCGTCCAGGTGAAGGCCGCACAACGGGAGCAAGACGCACGATGTGCGCGATGAGGACCCCAGGAGCGGGACGTCAGCGGGGTCGAGCGCTTCAAGATGATCGACGGAGCGAGCCCCAAGTTCGAGGGCCAGGCGCGTGCCACCGAGGGAATTGAACTGATCCGTGTGAAGGCGCAGGGGACAGCCGGCGGAACGAGCGGACTCGAGATACGCGCGGGTGTCAGCCAGTGGCCACGCGCCTTTCTCGCAATAGGCATCGCACATGAGGCCTGGTCGTCTGCGCGCGACTTCGGGTAGCGTCTCGTGGATGGTCCGCTCAACAAAATCGGGCTGTTCAGGGTCCAGCGCATGGGCGCCGAGAAAAGTGCTGACAATGCGCATGTGGCCGACCCGCGCCGCGGCTGCGTCAATGGCAGCGAGCATCCTGAGTTCAGCGGCGGTATTCAGGCCATACCCGCTCTTGACTTCAACGGTGAGGGTTCCCGCGTCGCACATCCGCGAGAGACGATGGACCGTTGCGCGGACCAGGGACTCGTGGGACGCGGCGCGAGTTGCACGGACGGTGGACATGATGCCGCCGCCTGCCTTGAGAATCGCAAGGTAGTCCGCCCCCGCGAGTTTCATCTCCCATTCGCCGAGGCGATCGCCGGCCCAGCACGCGTGGGTGTGGCAGTCGACGAACGCGGGCGAAACCAGCCGACCGCCCGCATCGATTTCGAGTTCGGCCCGCGCCGCAGGGGAGCCGGCGCCAAGACCGGAAATGCGACCCTGAGCGTCAACCAATAGCCACCCGTTGGGAATGATGCGCATGTCTCGCAAGGCGGAGGCGCGGCGAGGACCGGCCGCGCAGGCATCGGAAGCGGCCAGAGTCAGCAGGCGCGCGTTGGCGACAAGCAGGCGGTCAATGGGCACGGGAACATGGTAGAGCCGGGCACGGTGACGCGATGGAGACTTCCATGTCTGCCGGAGGCGGAGGCCTATTGTCGAGCACGACCATGCCGGAGCTCCCCGAGGTTGAACAGGTCCGGAGAAGTCTTGTGCCGCACATGGTGGGCGCGCGGTGCACACGCGCGGTCGTTGGGCGAGCCGATTTTGTGCAACGATTTCCCGGCCCGCGCCCCAAGGAAACGCTGAGTACGCAGCTCCTTGAAAGAGACGACATCGTCGCGCTGCGGCGGCGCGGCAAGCAGATCGCGATTGAAGGGCGAACCGGTCGCGTATTGGTCATTCACCTGGGAATGACCGGGCGTGTTCGGTACTTCCCGATCGAAGGTCAAGGCCGGATGCGGGGCTTGGGGGGCGTCCCGATCGGGCCGGCGGGGCTGCCGCATGCACACGTGTGGTGGAAAGTGAAGTCGTGCGACGAGCAACGGGGGAGCGCACAACAGGGGGTCGTCGTATTTCAGGACCCGCGTCGATTCGGGTATGTGAAGACGTTTGCGTCAATGGAGCATCTGCTCGAGACGGACTGGTCCGACCTTGGCCCTGACGCGCTGGAGGTCACAGCGGATCATCTGCACGAGCAGTTGCGGCGCACGAAGAGGGCGGTCAAAGCGGCAATTCTGGACCAGAGAGTTCTTGCGGGAGTGGGAAACATCTACGCTGATGAGTCGCTGTTTGCGGCGAGAATCAGGCCTAGCCGAAGAGCGTCGACACTGAAATATGAGGAAGTCGAGACGTTGACGCTGGAGATCAGGCGCATCCTGAACCGGTCGATTCGGCGTGGCGGAACGACGATTCGGGACTATGTCGATGGAAAAGGAAGAGTGGGCACATTCACTGCAGAACTGAAGGTGTACGGAAGGGCGAGAGAGGCGTGTGTCGAATGCGGAAGCACCCTCCGCGGAGGAATCCTCGCGCAGCGGATGACGGTATGGTGTCCTCACTGCCAGGGGGCGCGCTGAGAGAAATGCACAACTTACCCACAGTGTGAATTGGCGGGTATGTGCCGGGTTCCGGTCTGACGCGATAGGGGTGCCCGACAGGCTCTGGAGAGAGATATGTTTTCTTTAATCCTCCTCCTCGAAGAAGGGCCTGTTGAATTGTGGATCAATTCGACCAACCAGGGTGTTTACCGATGCTCATCAACCACTTACACGATTCGAGGATTGTGGATTTCCTTGCAATTGGGCGTCGTATGCGCGTCCCCCTTGTCGGGAGTCTGTTTGGATCAACGACAAATTGGACATCTTCGCATCGGGGCGGGCGTGGAGAGTGAAGTTTGAATACGCCGAGCTGATGCACTTCAACAGGTTTTGCACACCTGCCGTCAGGGAGATCGCCCGGCAAATAGGAGGAAGCGCATGGCGGATTTGTGCGGTGGCTAGTGCATAAGCCAGTATGCGCCGCGGTCGAGGAGGCGACGGAGGTGAGGTCGTTTCTTCCAGTCCGCAAAGGTCACTTGTTCTGAGGACGTCAGAATTGACTGGAAGAGGTCCTCGACGCGTCTGGAAAGTTCCGGGTCAATCGCGATGACATTGGCCTCGAGATTTCGATGAGACCAGGTATCGAGGTTGAAGGAGCCGACGGACGCGAAGACGTTGTCTATGGAAATGGTCTTCGCATGCAGCGACCGGCCAAAGAGCTCATAGATCTTGACGCCGCGGCGCAGAAATTGACCGTAGACATGTTGCGCTGCCCGTCGGGCGAGGGGCGCTGCGGTGTCGCCGGCCGTAATGATGCGGACTTCAACACCGCGTTGCGCCGCGGCAAGAAGCGCTCGTGATAGCGCAGGCGGCGGCACGAAGTAGGGCGTTGTGATGTGGCAGTGGGAGCGGGCGCGGCGAAGGGCGAACCGGAGGGCGCGCTGGATCGCACGGCGTTTTCCGAATCCGTTGCTTCCGAGCACCTGAAGTTGCCAGAGTTCTTCGGGCCCAAGCCAGCGCTTGTGGCTGGTGAGCCAGCGGCGGACGCGGCCGCCGAGTTCAGGTCGTGCGCCGGACTGGCGCAGCGATTCCTCGAAGAGGACAGCGAAGTGGCCCACGGCCGGACCCTCGATGCGCAAGTGCACATCGAGGAATCGACCGGTGCCGTGACGTGCCGCCGCGTAGTCGGCGCCGATGTTCATTCCGCCGCAGAATGCACAGGCGTTGTCAATGACGAGCACCTTGCGATGGTTGCGAAACTTGAGCGGTCCAATGCGATGCCAAGGCAGGACCGAGTTGAAGGGGACGGTCATCCCGCCGACGCTGCGCAGTGGGTCGAGAAATGAATTCTTGAGGGCGTAGGACCCCACATAGTCGTACATGAGAATGACTTCGCACCCGCGCAATTGGGCGGCCCGCAGGCGGGCAATGGTTTCGGCGCCGACTGCGTCGGGTTCGAAGATGAAGGTCTCCAGCCAGACGCGAGACTTCGCCGAGTCGATGGCGGCCCACATGCTCTCGAAGGCGTCATCTCCGTCGGTAAACATGCGGATCCGGTTGCCGGACGATGCACCCCCCAGAGGTCGCAGCACGCGCATGGTGTCCAGCCAGTCGCGGAAATTTCCGGGCTGATGCGGCCACCAGTCATGACCCGGCGATGTGTCGGCGCGCGGGGGAATGTCTGTCAGCGGGTTCATGATGCTCAAGCGTATTGGAGCCTATCGATCATGGAGCGGTTTGCCGGGAGCAGGAAACATAAAGAAAAAAAGGCGTCAGAGTGCATTTCGGTGCAAGATACCGGGGAAGTGCGCGCCATGTATACACCGACGACCCCGGCATCCGGTCGAGTCGTGTACAGGACGCGACCTCCACTTGAGGATGGTTCTGGAGCGCCGGGCGGTCGTTCCTAGAGTTAATTCAACAAGGAGACGGTGATATGCAGCGCATGAACGTATGTGGTTGGTGTGCCATTGGGGCCGGGCTGGTCGGCGCAGTTTCCGCCGATGCAGGCGAGATCCGGTATCGCGTCATCGAGATGTCGTCCAGGGATCAGTTCGCGATACCCAGCGCGATCAATGATTCCGATCAGGTGACCGGCGCAACGTATGTGAATTCGAACTCTCAGCAGCCGTTCCTTTACAGTGACGGCGTCTTTCAGGACATCAAGGGCATTCCCGGCAATTTCAATTCCGGGGAGGCGATCAACAACAGCACGCAGGTTGCCGGTTGGAAGTACACCATGGGCGTCATCATGCCCGAGGCGTTCCTCTGGACCAACGGGCAGTATCAGGGGCTGGGACGGCTCGGCGGGCGGTATTCCTACGGCTATGGCATGAACAACGCCGGCGACGTGGTCGGATACTACTACTCGGAGGACAATTCGTTTGTCGCGCAGGCGTTTGCATATCGCGACGGTGTGATGCGCGACATCGGACAGGGTGTGGCGCGCGACATCACTGATACGGGGCTGATCGTCGGCGGATCCGCGGATTCTTCGTTCGGGATCGCCCTGGTGTGGGAGCCCAGCGGCAGCGGCTGGGTGCGCAAGGAAATCGGAATCGGCACGATTCGCGCTGTCAATGCAGCGGGAAACCTCGCTGTCGGCGAGGGTGAGCCCGAGACCTGGCCCGCACCGGCGACGTATTGGACGCGGCTGAGCGACGGGTCCTGGGAAGCCACCAACATCACCGATCCGTCGTCCAGCGACATCGCGTACATGTACGGAGTGAACAACTCCGGCCAGATGGTCGGTGCGAAGTTTGACCCCGAGTCATGTTTCAATGAAGGATTCATATTCGAGGGTGGGCACCTGTCCTCCTTGACCGATCTCATCGATCCGGGGCTCGGGCTCACGATTCTGGAGCCCGCGGGCATCAATGAAGCCGGCCACATCGCCGCCTTTGCGATTGACCAGGAGTTCTACTCACATGCCGTTCTCCTCGTGCCCACGGAGCTGTCCATGCTCGGTCCGCGACCGGGGATCGCAGGGCAGGTGAACACCCTCATCGCGACCGGTGCCACGCCGGGCGCCCGGGTGTACTTCACGTATGGAGTCAGCACCGGATCGACCAGCGTCCCCGGCTGTCCGGGTCTGAGCGTTGACATCCGCAGCGCGACGCTGGCCGGCAGCGCGCTTGCCGATGTGAACGGCGATGCGCGGCTCGATACACATGTTCCTCAGGCAGCGCGCGGCCGGCAGGTTCTGCTGCAGGCGGTTGAACAGGTGAATTGCGTCCGCAGCCAGGTGGCGCTGCATAGGTTCCAGTAACACTGCGACGGCGCCCACAATTTGATTCGTGAATAGCAGAGCAACCCGTCGGCGAATCGCCGGCGGGTTTTTCGCGCGCCGCTCGGGCCCGGTCGGACCGCCCTGTTTTTTCCGGACGCACTCTATCGGGCGGTTGAATCGGTCAATGCGCAGACATTGCCGGATGCGCAGCCTGCCTGGGCAGCCGGTGACGAAATTGGCTTGGCGCTTCTGGATTGTCCTGCAGCAAGCGCCGCTTTCAAATCGGAATCACGCTGCAGCCACTGCGGTTGGCAGGACAGGCGCACGCTGCAGGACGTTCTTGGGAAGGGCAATGCCGAATGGTCTCGTTACTGGCGCGTGGATTCGTTGGCAGCATTGTCGGCGGCCTGGTCGGCGGGTTCATCTGGACGTCATTCAGTTACGGGACGGGTTATGAACTTGGATTTGTCGCCTGGGTGGTTGGCGCCCTGGCAGGCTACGGGATGGCACGCGCTTCAGAGGGCTGCACGTCGAGAGCAGCCGGATTTCTGGCTGCCCTGGTCGCGCTGGTGGCGATCCCGTGCGCGAAGCTGGCGGTCGTGCACCTCCACACTCGCGAACTTCTCGCTGAAGCGGGAGAGTTCACGGAGGAGAACATCGTCGATGAGTTTGCGCATGAGGATGTGATGGCGCGTTACGACGAAGGTGATCTCACCGACGAGGATTTAGAGGTGTATTGGGAGAGCGGGCCGGACACGGCGACTCTTGCGGCGGCACAGGCCCGGTGGGACGGGCTGCCGGCTGAGGAGCAGGAGGCGCGGCTGACGGAGGGGCGGGCCCAGGCTGACTCAGAAATGGAGAATGCGACCTTCGCCCTGAATCTCCTCTTCTTTCTCTTCTCCTTCGGGCCTTATGACCTGCTTTGGTTCGGCCTCGCCCTGACGACCGCCTACAAGATCGGCTCCTCATCCGACCCGAGCAGGCCCGCGCAGCAGTCCGGAGGTGCGGGTGTGCATGAGCCGGATTCCGTCGGTGTATCGTCCATCGCTAATTCGCCGCTTCCTGCCGGCGGTGGGTTCTTCGCCAATCTCGGCAGGTCGGAGATGGCTGCTACAGCCGCGGAACCGCGACCCGCGCAGGGGCCCCGCACCGCGTCAACACCTCAGGGTGATACGGCTGGGGAGGACAACTCCTACTTCGCGAAACTGGGACGTCAGGTCGGCAAAGATGGCGAGGATCGGCGCGTCGCGTGACGGATGCATTGCCCTCTGGCTAAATTGACCGGCGCGAGGCGTGGTCGGGCAAATCACCCCTTGGCCATCTTCCGCAACACGGTGTGGAGAATCCCGCCATTGCGGTAGTAGTCGATCTCCACGGGCGTGTCGATGCGGCAGAGTGTCGTGAAGGTTGTCTTCTGCCCGGGCGACTTGGGGTGATTGGCGGGCTTGGTGGCGGTGACCGTGATGGCCTGGCGCGGTTTCACTTGTTCATCGATAGAAATATCAAATGATTCGGTTCCATCCAAGCCCAGAGAGGCCGCCGTTTCGCCCGGCTTGTAGGTCAGGGGCAACACGCCCATGCCGACCAGATTGCTGCGATGGATCCGCTCATAACTCTCCGCAATCACAGCCTTCACGCCCAGGAGATACGTCCCCTTGGCCGCCCAATCGCGACTGGACCCCATGCCGTAGTCCTTGCCGGCCAGAACGACCAGTCCCGTGCCCGCCTTCTTGTAATTGAGGCTGGCTTCGAAGATCGATTTGACCTGGCCGTCCGTGTAGTCCGTGGTCCAGCCGCCCTCGGTGCCTGGAGCCAGTTGGTTCTTCACCCGGATGTTGGCAAAGGTTCCGCGGGTCATGACACGGTCATTGCCGCGTCGCGATCCGTAACTATTGAAGAGGCTCACCGGCACGCCGTTTTCAGTCAAGAACTTGCCTGCGGGCGAGTCCTTTTTGATGTTGCCGGCCGGCGAAATGTGATCCGTCGTGACCGAGTCGCCGACCTTGATGAGGCAGCGCGCCCCGGTGATGGGCTGGATCGCGCCCGGCTTCTCGGGCATGTTCACGAAGAAAGGCGGTTCCTGCACATAGGTCGACTTCTCGTCCCACGCGAAGAGTTGCCCGCCGGTGCCGCTGATGGCTTTCCATTCCGGCGATCCGTCGAAGACCGATGCGTATTGGGTGATGAACTGCTCGCGCGTGACGAACTGCTCGACCGCAGCATTCACCTCGGCCTGTGTCGGCCAGATGTCTTTGAGATAGACCGGCTGACCTGTCTTGTCCCTGCCGATGGGGTCGTTGGCCATGTCGATGTCCACCGTACCGGCCAGGGCGTAAGCGACGACCAATGGAGGGCTCGCAAGGTAATTGGCCTTGACATCAGCGTGAACGCGTCCCTCGAAATTGCGGTTGCCCGAAAGAACTGCCGCAGCCACGAAGTCGCCCTCCTTGATTGCAGCGGATATCTCCTCGGGCAGCGGACCCGAGTTTCCGATGCAGGTTGTGCAGCCGTATCCGACGTTGTAGAACCCGACCTTCTCAAGGTCTTTGGTCAGACCCGCGCTGTCGAGGTACTCAGTCACAACCTTTGAGCCGGGAGCGAGCGACGTTTTCACCCATGGTTTGCGCGTGAGGCCATTCTGAACGGCCTTCCGGGCCAGCAGACCCGCGCCGATCATCACCGACGGATTGGATGTGTTAGTGCACGAGGTGATCGCGGCGATGACGACCGCGCCGTGCTTCAAGTCGAAGTCGACGCCCTCCGAAGTCACGCGCACTGAGCCCGGTGCACATTCCGCTACCGCCGTGCCCGCCCCATTCCCCCCCGGTGCGGGTCGAGCGCTCTCGGTGTTCCATGTGTCGGTGCGCACCTTCTCGGCGGGATGCTTCTTGCCGTAGGTGTCGACGAGGTCTTTCTCCCACTGCTTCTGCACATTGGTCAGCGCGACGCGGTCCTGGGGCCGCTTGGGTCCCGCGAGGCTGGGTTCGATCGAGGCGAGATCGAGTTCGAGGCTGCTGGAGTATTCGATGACCGCCGAGTCATCGCGCCAGAGCCCCTGCGCTTTGTAGAACTTCTCGACCGTGTCGATGAGTCTCTCATCGCGCCCTGAAAGGCGCATGTAGCGCAGCGTCTGCTCGTCGACGGGGAAGAACCCGATGGTGGCGCCATATTCAGGGGCCATGTTGGCGATCGTCGCCCGGTCCGCCACGCGCAGGTCAGCCAGCGCGGGCCCGTGGAACTCGACAAACTTGTTGACCACGCCGTGCTTGCGCAAGAGTTCAGTGACGCGCAGCACGAGGTCGGTGGCGGTCGCCCCGCTGGGTAGTTTGCCGGTGAGTTTCACGCCCACCACTTCGGGGATGAGCATGTAGATGGGCTGGCCGAGCATGACGGCTTCCGCCTCAATGCCGCCCACGCCCCAGCCCACGACACCCAGGCCGTTGATCATCGTCGTGTGGCTGTCGGTGCCCACGAGGCTGTCGGGATAGAGCACGCCGTTCTTCTCCCAGACCACCTTCGCGAGGTACTCGAGATTCACCTGGTGCACGATGCCGGTGGCAGGCGGCACGACACGGAAGTTGTTGAACGCGCCCTGGGCCCACTTGAGCAGCGAGTAGCGCTCGGTGTTGCGCTCGAACTCGTGCTGGCTGTTGATCGTGAGGGCCATGCCCGAGTTGAACGCGTCGACCTGCACGGAGTGGTCGATGACCAGGTCGCAGGGGACGAGCGGGTTGACCTTGCCGGGGTCACCCTTCATGCGCACCATCGCGCTGCGCAGCGCTGCGAGATCGACGACGCAGGGAACGCCCGTGAAGTCCTGCAGCACGACGCGGCCGGGCATGAAAGGGATTTCGACTCCGCCGATCTCGCCGGCTTTCTTCGGGTCGTAATTGGCCAGGGCCAGCACGTCTTTCTCCGTGACGATGTACCCGTCGCAATTGCGCAGGCACGCCTCAAGGAGCACGCGGATGGAATACGGCAGCCGGGCGATGCGCGGCAGGTTGCGGCTGCGGGCAAGGTCAGGCAGGGAGTAATACTCAAAGGAACCCTGGGAAGAGGAGAGTTTGGCGGCGGGGAAAGGGTTTTTGGCTGGGGCGGCGGTCATGTAGGGCTGGCTCCAAAATCGTTCATAAGTCCAGAGAGCAAACTCCGGCGGGTGATGAGCAAGTTTAGCGCGAGTGTGGATCGCTCGGCAGTCCGCCCGCATGCGCCTGTCCCGACGTCACCGTAGTTGGCATCGGCACTTTGGCCCTACCCTCCTCCGCCATGTCCATCGCCACCCGACGCCGAATCCCCGAAGTCCGCGCCATTTTCATCACCCCCACCCCGGCCGGCGCGATGAAATCGATCCAGCATGTCGAGGCCGTTGCGGGCAAGGGCCTTGCAGGCGACCGCTACGGCGAGAGTGTCGGCACGTTTTCCGATCGAGTGGGCCCAGCCAGGCAGGTGACCTTCATCGAGGAAGAGTCCATCGAGGCGATCGCGCGCGATCAGAAAATCGTCATTGATCCGTCCGAGTCGCGTCGCAACATCCTGACGCGCGGAGCAGCCCTCAATCACCTCGTCGGCAGAGAGTTTCGTGTGGGCGCCGTGCGCCTGCGCGGCGTGAAACTCTGCGAGCCCTGTGCGCATCTGGAACGCCTGACCGGCCGCGAGGGCCTCACGGCGGCGCTGACGCATCGTGGCGGCCTGAATGCGGAAGTGCTCATGGGCGGGACGATCTGCATCGGCGATGAGATCGTCATCGAGTAGGGCGGGCGCGACCTCGCGTACCCTTTCGGCCCGCGTCTTTCCCAACGCGACCCCTGACTTTCCTGCCTGCGTCCTGCACGGTGAGCAATGTCCCGCGACTTACACACCGATCACTCCTCCTCCTTCTGCCGGTCCGAGCCGGAGATCATTTACCAGATCTTCCCCGACCGTTTCCGCTGCGCTCGGCCGGAGACGAATCCGGCCCCCGGCGCGTGGCACTATCACGGAAAGCCCATCGGCGTATCCACCGAGCGCACTCTGCTGTGCAATTCGCCCACCGACCAGTTCACGTTCATGGGCGGTGATCTGGAGGGGATCCGCCAGTCCCTGCCTTATCTGCGCGAGCTGGGCGTGACCTCGGTGTACCTCAACCCCATCTTTGCAGCCCGGTCCACCCACCGGTACGACGCCATCGACTTTCACCGCATCGATCCCGTGCTGGGTGATCGGCGCGATTTTGAGCGTCTGGCGGCGGACCTGCACGCCTCAGGCATGCGCCTCTGGCTGGACGGCGTCTTCAACCACACATCACACGAGCACCCCTGGCACGTCGACGAGGCCCTGCGGAAGCGCTTCTACGCGATGCGCACCGAGTCGGAGGCGATGACATGGATGAACTCCGGCCACCTGCCCAAACTCGACACTCAGAATCCCGACGTTCTGCGCGCGATCCTCGATGTGGTGGCCTCCTGGCCCGAGGTTGACGGCTGGCGCCTCGATGCGGGGCACCTGCTCCCGCGCGAGACGCTGCGCGCGATCCGCACGGCGGTTGCCCCCCGCCCGGTGGTCGTCGAGGACTGGCACTTCGGAGCGCATTATTTCCAGCAGCGGCTGGCCGACGGCGTCACGAATTTCCTCTTTCGCGAGGCGATGCGGGCCTTCTTCATCGAGGACTGCTCGCCGGAGACGCTTGCGGCCCGGCTTTCGACCTGGATTGACGGGTATCCGGCATCGGCGGCGGCGCGCTCCTGGACCTTTCTGGACAATCACGACACCGCCCGCTTCCGGACCACCGTCGGCCCGGGTCGAATGGAGCGCGCTCTGGTCTACCTCTTTACGCTCCCGGGCACGCCGCTCATCTTCCAAGGTACCGAGATGGGCTTGGACGGGCGGACCGAGGGTGAATCGCGGGCGCCCATCCCGTGGGATGAGCGCGAGTGGGACCAAGGCGTCATGGGAACCGTCAAGCGCCTCATCGCACTGCGCAAGGACAACCCAGTCCTGGTGGAGGGGAGTTTCCGCCCGCTGTACGCGGACAATCGCTCACGCACGCTTGCCTTTGAGCGTGTATCGCCTGATGCGCGTGCGGTTGTCGCCGTCAATGACGGGTACCACGGCTCGCGTTTCCGTATCGGGACCGAGGCCTTTGACCTCGATGCCGGCGAGTGGCGCGTGGTGCTCTACAGCGCCGATGGCATGCGCCGTCAGCTCGGCCCCGCCGGCGTCTAGTGTTCCTGTCGGAGCGTCTGCGCAATGGCGACTTCGTGCAGACGGATCGAGGCCCGGTCGAGGTCTTCCTTGGCGCGCTGGAATGCATCCGGGTCGACACCCGACGGGTCGCGCTCGCTTTGCTGAATGAACCCCTTGAGCACGTCGATCCGCTGTGTGAGCAGCGTTCGATATTCAGGATCCAGCTGATCGGCGGCCGGGCCCAGCCGCTCCAGGCGCTGCGTGATCCACTTCACATCCAAGGCGGAGTTCACGCGCAGGTCGATGAGCCGATGGGCGCGCATGTCGCTGCGCGCGTGCGCCAGCGCATCCCGCTCCAGGCGCTCGACTTCTTCCCTGCTCAGGCCGTGGTTGGGCACGATCTGAATGGCCGCCTGCTGCCCGCTGCGGCGCTCCAGCGCGGAGACATTCAGGATGCCGTTGGCGTCGACATGAAATGTGACTTCAACCTGCGGAATACCCGCCGGCATGGGCGGGAGGCCCGAGAGGTGGAACAGGCCCAGACTTCTGCAGTCCTGCACGAGTTCCCGCTCGCCCTGCAGGATGTGAATCTTGATGCCCGTCTGGTTGTCCACGCTGGTCGTAAACATCTCTCGCGCCTGGGCCGGCACCGTGCTGTTCCGCAGGATGAGTTTTGCCACAGCCCCGCCCATCGTCTCAATCCCGAGCGAGAGCGGCAAAACGTCCAGCAGCAGGGCGCCGCGCTGTGAGCCGGCCAGAATCGACCCTTGCACAGCAGCGCCCAGGGCCACGACCTCGTCGGGGTTCAGAGCGGTGTAGGGGGTGGAACCGAAGAACTCCGCGACCGATGTCCGAATGAGCGGAATGCGCGAGCAACCACCGACCATGACGACGCGCTGAATGTCCCTGGGCGATAAGCGGGCGTCGGAGAGGGCGCGCGCGCAGCAGTCCAGCGTGCGCTGAGCCCAGGGACGGATGAGCGCATCGAACTCTGCCCGCGTGATGGTGTGCTCAAAGTGCCCTTGCTCAGCCAGTTCAAGGCGGACCACGGCTCGGGCCTGCGTCGAAAGGCAGACCTTGGCCTGTTCTGCCTGCTGCCGCAAGACGTGGCGCAGGGAGGGGCTGAGTGTGAAGGAGGGGCCGAAGCGGCGGGCCAGTTCCGCTTCGATGCGCTGCACGAGCAGGATGTCCACATCGTCCCCGCCCAGGTGCGTGTCGCCGGCCGTGGCGAGCACCTGAAAGAACTCGCTGTCGGCGATCTCGCCAGCCACTGCGCCTTCTTCGGGGACGATCTGGAGAATGGAAATGTCGAAGGTCCCCCCGCCCAGGTCGTAGACGGCAATCGTCTCTGCTTCCTTGCGGGGGCGGCGAAGTCCATACGCCAGGGCGGCCGCCGTCGGCTCGTTGATGATGCGCACCACGTCCAGGCCCGCGAGGCGCCCCGCATCGCGCGTCGCCTGGCGCTGGGCATCGTCGAAATAGGCGGGAACGGTAATGACCGCGCGCCGCACCGGAGCCCCCAGGCCGCCGGTTCCATCATCACGCGGGGCGGACTCGGAGATCTGTTTC
Organism: Phycisphaerales bacterium; assembly: GCA_044229655.1. Classification (GTDB taxonomy): domain Bacteria; phylum Planctomycetota; class Phycisphaerae; order Phycisphaerales; family UBA5793; genus JBGASM01. Next base: position 32,533 of record JBGASM010000029.1, read on the forward strand.
AGCCTCGCCAGGATCAGCGCGCTGACTTCCGGAGGTGAATAGATGCGCCCTTGCACCTTGATGCGCGCGGTGGCATTCTCGCCTTCGATGATCTCATAGGGCAAGTAGCGCTCATCCGCGCGAATGTCCGCGATCGACTTGCCCATTAGTCGCTTGACGCTGCTTACCGTGTCGCGCGGAAACGCGACGGCCTGTTCGCGCGCGGTCGCTCCCACGGTCGTGATCCCGCCCTCTGCAAAGCGCACGACGCTGGGAAGAAGTG
>JBGASM010000010.1:0-161439 GCA_044229655.1 Phycisphaerales bacterium
GTTGAAACGACCAGAAAAGATCGTGTGAACTACCCTCTATCAGGCCACCCAGTCGCATTCAGCGTGCGACTTTCAAAAACCCAGAACTGGCAGGGGGCCCACTCTCCACAGAACTTCCCTCTTGCTGACACCCAAATATGGCCGATCCTCACATCGAAAGCAAGTCAAGTGTGACAAAAATTGCGCGAAAGCCGCTTTTTTTTGTGCATTCATGGGCCATCATTGGCCCCAATGGCCTAACAGCCATCCTGAAGTAGGTTTCTTTCGAGTGAAATCAGTTATTGGACGTATGTGAAAAGCATGAAAAATAAGCCGAATCCAGCGATGCAGCAGGCACTTACGTTGCATTCGCAAGGTCGATTGCAAGAGGCATTTCAACGCTACCAGGAGCTGTTGCGCGTATTGCCCCAGGAGCCGTCGCTTCACTTTCATATTGGAAGGGTGCTGCGAGACATGGGTCGGCCGCAGCATGCTCTCCAGGCGTTCTTCAATGCGTTGCGGCTCGCGCCGCAAAACCCGATCACACTTGAGTTCCTTGGAATGACGCAGGTGAACGTCGGGCACACAAACGCTGCGATCGAAACCCTGGGAATTGCCCTGAAATCCCAGCCCGACTCGGTCAACATCAAGCTGCATTTGGCGACCGCATACAGATTGGCCGGGAGGCTGGAGGACGCCATTGCGATGTATGGCGCGATTCTTGCGTCTGACCCCGCAAACGCGATGGCTGCCGCAGGGAAGGCGGATGCGCTCCAGACGGTCGGCCGACACGCAGAAGCGACGGAGTTGTTGGCTCCATTTCTCCAGGAATCGAAGCGCCTGAACTTTCACGTTGCGGAGACGGCCATGCGCCTGGCGCAAGTGGAAGGGAGGCATGCTGATGCGGTGAACATCGTGGAGAGGTATCTGGCAAGCGGCCAGAAACAGGACGCGATGCAGGAGTCACGATTGCGAATGGGGTTGGGGCAGTCGTTGGAGAAGACTGGCGCCCATGAGGAGGCCTGGAGGCGCTACACGGAAGGGAAATCAATCCTGGGGCTTCGATTTGATGCGGCCGAGTGGGAGAAGTATGTCGAGCGCATCATCATGACTTTTTCGAAGGAGTCGATTCAAAAAGCGTCAGTTCACGGTTTGGCGACATCCAGACCTGTACTGGTTGTTGGGATGCCGCGATCCGGCACCTCGCTGACAGAGGAAATCCTGGCGGTGCACCCGGACGTATTTGGGGCGGGTGAGCTGGCGCGGCTGCAAAGGACAGCGGAGCATCTGGAGGCGTTTGCAAATCCGCCCCCGCCATCCAAGCCGGGTGAAGCGCCACCCAGGGTTAAGGCTCCGACACCAGCGAATGCGTATCCGCAAGGGTTCCTGCTGCTAAGCGGCGAGGAGATTCATCGCCTCGCAGAGGGGCATGCGAAGTACCTGGATTCGTTGGCGCCGCCGCAGGCGAAGTATGTCATCGACAAGTTCCCAGGAAATTTCATGCACCTTGGCTTGTTCGCCGCCCTCTTTCCGAACGGAAAGATCATTCACCTGGCACGGCAACCTCTAGACACGTGCGTGTCGTGTTACGCGAATGCGCTCATGTCGCCGTTCGACTGGGCGGGCACGCTGACCAACATCGCGGTGGCGTATCGCGGCTATCGACGAATCATGGAGCATTGGCGCGCGACGCTGGGCGGCATGATCTTGGAGGTTCAATACGAGGTGTTGGCCGAGCAAGGAGAGTCCGAAGTGCGCCGCATGCTCGAGTTTCTGGAACTGCCGTGGCATGACGGGTGCATGAGGTTTTTTGAGTCGACTCGTGCGGTTCGCACCCCCAGTCGGGACCAGGTGCGTCGACCGCTCAACCAAGCATCGGTTGGCCGATGGCGCCGATTTGAAAGGCACCTGGGGCCCGCGAAAGACATTCTGGGTCCCTTGCTCGAACCCGATCGCTGAGAAAGCAAATAAGAAACGGCGACCAAAAGAGGTCGCCGTTGTTCCAGAGCGAAGTTCGGTGTGAAGAAGTCAGGGAATCGGCTTGGGACTGAGGCGGACGGGCTCGTTGAGGAGGAATACCCGGCCCCAATCTTCCCAGAATTGGCGCCAATCGTTGTTGTACTGCCTGGCGATATTGGCGTCAACGTCTATTGGACGTTCTGCCAAGGTGGTCAGCTCGGGGGTCAAATCGTCAAGAATGGCCTCATTGGTGACATCGTCTTCAGTGATGCGCGGGCCCAGCATGGCCTGCCGGCGCTCTTCTTCGGTCGATTCACAGCCGACTTGAGCGAACGCCAGAAGTCCCAGACACAACGAAACGGCAAGGCGATGGTTCATTCGCGACCTCGAAGTGGAATAGGTTCAATGAGCCCTTGCGGGCCACGGGCCTCCTGCGAGCCCGTTAGGGGGCTTTGTTCTAGCCTCGGGAGGGCATCCGGTCAAACGCACTCCGCGATTGGGCAAGGAGAAAAGTAGGCTCCTGGATCCGGGTTGGGGGGGCCGAGCATCGTCTTGTCCGGGCTGCGGTGCGGACTACATTCATCCATGGCCAAGGACGACACGGACGGAGCCGCAGACGGTGCAGGCATCGAGCGGTTGGTCCGATCAATCAAGGGCGAAGAGCTAATCCGCCACCTGGCTTCCGAGCGACTTCCGCAACGGCACGCTGTGTCGCGCTTGATCGGAGAATTGAGAACGATTGTTTTCCCAGGATTTTTCGGATCAAGAGCGCTGGCAGAGACAAATGTCCGCACGGTCGTCGATGAGTCGGTGCAGCAGATCACCATGGACCTGACCGATCAGGTGAGAGCGGCTCTGCGCTATTGGTCGGTCCTCGAGCGAACGGGAATGGGCTCCTCAGCGGAGAAGGAGCAGGGGGGTGGCGACTGTGACTCCATTGCAACGAAAATTGTTCGCGACTTTCTGGAGCGGCTTCCTGAGGTTCGCCGGCTCATCGCTCTGGACGTGCAGGCGGCCTACGACGGTGATCCGGCCGCAGTGCATGCCGACGAAATCATCTTCTGCTATCCAGGCATCCATGCGATCATGGTGCACCGGCTGGCGCACGAACTCTATCGCATGCACGTTCCGCTGCTTCCCAGGATGATGGCCGAGGAAGCGCATTCAGCGACGGGGATCGACATTCATCCGGGCGCGAAGATTGGTGCGTCGTTCTTCATCGATCACGGAACCGGCGTGGTTATCGGCGAGACGACGACAATTGGTGATCACTGCAAGGTTTATCAGGGGGTGACTCTCGGCGCTCGGTCGTTCCAAAAGGATGCGCAGGGGCGAGTGGTGCGCGGAACAAAGCGGCATCCGACACTGGGGCAGCGCGTGACCGTATATGCAGGTGCGACCGTTCTTGGCGGGGACACGCATATCGGTGATGATTGCGTGATCGCGGGCGGAGTGTTTGTGACTCGCTCGGTGCCGGCGGGGCACGTGGTGCGGGCGAATGCGCCGGAATTGATCCTCAGGTCGAAATCCGGGCAGGATGAATTCGGTTTCTTTGACGGCGGGGGCATCTAGCGTCAAGTGCCCCAGTGAAAAAAAGAGACGCGCCGCCTTGCCGGCAGCGCGTCATTGAAACACAGAGAAGGGCGTCCCGGAGTTCAGTCATACGTGGGAGAGATGGAAGGCGGCGGAGGCGGATCCTCAAAGTTGAGAGTCGTTTCGATGCGGAAGTTTGAGCGCGGTTTGTAGCGTTCCGCGAAGAAGACTTTCATCTGGTACTTCTGGCCGTCGGCGAGCCAGTTCAGGCGGTCCATTTCGACGGTTTGCCGGACGATGCCGTGCACGCCGCCGATGTCAATGACGAGCTTTCCGTCCACGAACACCCAGAGGTCATCGTCGCCGCCGAAGGTGAACACCTGGCCCGAGCCTTGTTTGTACTTGAATTCCAGGTCGAGTTCGTACGTGAACGACCAGTTCTTGTTGCCGCCCTGGGCGTTGTTGAACTTGCCGTTGGGGTTGTAGAAGCCTTCCAGTTCCACGAACTGCGTGTCGAGGTCGTCGTCAAAGACGTAGAAGTTGGAGTTTTCCTGACGATTCAATGTGATGGTCAGCAGGCCCGACATGTTCTGGCCGAGCACGTCCTTGTACCACTCGGAGAAACTATCGGCGCTCTTTACCGCGCCGCCGGTGGTGTTCTTGATCGCGCCTGCCATATCGCCGGGGCGCGCGGTCATGTAGGCCTTAGGCTGAATGATGTTGCGTCCCTGCGCATCGCGCCACTCAGTCAGCACCTTGTACCCGCGCGACTTGAATACTGGATTCCCCTCGGCGTCCAGGTAGTCCTGCACAATGCCGTAGTAGTGGGCCGCCCCGTCGACGGGAACCATGTTGAAGTCCGGATGTCCATCGGCGACCTGGCGATCACGGAAGTCCCGCACAACACCCGTGACTTGAACCGTCTTGGGCAAGTAGTCAAACGGATCCGTATCCGCCATCAGTGAAGTTGCCAGCATCAGGCTCGCGCCTGCCGTTATGGTTACCCGCCCCCACATGTGTGCCTCCGAACGTATTCCGGGATTAGAGCGATTCATCATGGACTCTCCCTCCCTGCATTCCTGCGGTAGCCACCCGCTGAGATTGGTTTTCCAATTCACCGCAGCCCAATGCAAGCAGAATCTGCCGCTGGCCAGCCCAGAGTGGCCGGTTATTCGGATTGCAACAACTGCACCGTCGTCATGACTCTCGCTGCCAGTGTTGGGCGATCACAATTCAGGTGCGAAGCCCCTGCGCATCGTGTTCTCACACACGGCGCGCGGTTCCGTAAAGTGATAGAGGTAATCGGGGCCGCCCGCCTTCGAGCCAACGCCGGAAAGCCCGAATCCGCCGAATGGCTGGCGCCCGACCAGTGCGCCCGTAGAGCCTCGGTTGATGTAAAGATTTCCGACGCGAAAGTCTCGGCGTGCCTTTTCGATGTGGCTGGGCTTGCGTGTGTAGACCGCACCGGTGAGCTTGTACGCGACGCTGTTGGCGACTGCAAGAGCCTCGTCAAAGGAACTGACCCTGATGACGCTGAGCACCGGACCGAAAATCTCCTCGGTGGCGATCCGCGCCGTGGGAGGGACTTCGGCGAAGATGTGCGGTGAGATGTAGTGCCGCCCCGGCATCAGCTCGGCCGCGGGAGGAAGGGGCATAGCGAGGGCGAGGCGGGCCTCCTTCCTTCCGATCTCGATGTACTCAGAGATCGTTCGATGTGCGCCGGCATCGATGACAGGACCAATATCAGTTCCGGGGTGCGTCGGGTCGCCGATCTTGAGCGCTCGGGTGGCCTCGACGAGGCGATCCAGAAAGAGGTCATAATTGGTGTCGACCACAATAACGCGGGAGCATGCCGAGCACTTTTGCCCCTGGAATCCGAAGGCAGAATAACGGACGCCCAGCACCGCCTCATCAAGGTCGGCGGATGCGTCAATGATGATGGCATTCTTGCCGCCCATTTCGCACACGACCTTCTTGACGTGATGCTGGCCGGCGGGAACCTCGCCGGCAGCGCGCAGAATATCGAGGCCGACTTCCTTGGAGCCGGTAAATGCGATGAGCGCGGTGCGCGGGTCGCGCACAATTTTTGAGCCGACTGTTCTACCCGGACCCGGCAGAAAGTGGGCCACCGCCGCGGGACAACCGGCCTGCAGCAGGAGGTCGTGAAAGATCCTCGCAATGCCGAGAGTCGGGCCCGCGGGCTTGATCAGGATGGGGTTGCCGCAGACGAGTGCGGCGACCGACATGCCGGTGAGGATCGCAAGCGGGAAATTCCACGGGCTGATGACGGCGCACACCCCGCGCGGCTGGTAGATCAGTTGATCAAGTTCGCCGACGAATCGGCCCAAGCGCTGGTATTCAAAAAGTTGAACGGCGTTGCGGGCGTAGTAATCGCAGAAATCAATCGCTTCGCACACATCTGCATCGGCCTCGCGCCACGTCTTTCCGGCTTCCTTGATCATGACGCCGGAGAGTTCATCGCGCCGAGCGCGCATGAGTTTGGCGGTGCGAATAAGGATTGCCGCGCGATCGCGGATGGGCATGGCTCCGAAGCGCGGCAGCGCAGCGTAGGCGGCAGTAAGCGCTCGCTCGGCGTCGGCCTCACTGGCGTCAGCCCGTACCGACGGGACTGAAGCGGACGCCACAGCTCTGGAGAAGGACTCGCGCACGGATTGGATTGAGAAGTCTCGACAGGGCTCCGTGAAGAAGGGGCGGCCGTCCGCTACGTTTGCGACCGCCGGCGACAGATTGTGGCGCTCAGGAGCCTTGGCGAATGCCTCGAGCCCCGAGTCGGCGGACCGTGGCAGGGAGAGCGGATTCGCAAGCAGCTTCTCGACCGAAGCACGATCTGAGAATCCCGCCTTGAGCCACGACTCGTTCGACGTGTTCTCGAGAAGGCGACGCACGAGGTAGGCCATGCCCGGAAGCATCTGACCCACCGGCACATACTCCCGAATGCGCAGGCCCAGTTCCACGGCCGCGGCCTTGAGCGGATCCCCCATGCCATGGAGCATTTGGAGTTCCAGAGCGCTGTCCGGCAGACCGGCGCTGCGAAGGGCTGCGAGCGTGGACGCGATGGAACGCGCGTTGTGCGATCCCAGGGCGAGTTTTACGCCGCCCTCTCCAGCCCGGCGCGGCATGGCTTCCACGAACATCGCGGCCATGGTCTCGAAACACGCATCCGTGTCGGCTTTGCAGGACCACACCGGCACGGGCCAGCCGCGCTGCTCTGAGTTGATTGTCTCGAAATCCCAGTAGGCTCCCTTGACCAGGCGCACGGTAACGACGCGTCCGGTCTTGCGGGCCCAGTCGATGACGCGCTGCGCATCGTCGGGGCCGGACCGGAGGTAGGCCTGCATGGCCAGGCCCGCCGAAAAATCGTGCGTCGCGCAGGCCTTCATGAAGAGTTCAAGCGTGAGGTCCTTGAGCGCGAACTGCTCCATGTCGAAATTGATGAAGACGCCTCTTTTTGAAGCGGACCGCAGAATTGGCTCCAGGCGGTCCAGCAACGCCGCAATGCAGCCTTCGGCGTTGATGGGATCGGTCATGGAAAAAAGCGAGGAGATCTTGATGGACACATTGGTGCGCGGAATCGGCCCGAGGTGATCGGATTCCAGGCGCGGATTAGGCTTCCAAGCGGCCACGGAAGCAGGGAGATTGTCGATGAGATCGAGATATTTATGCTGATACTCGAGGGCTTCCTTCTCACTCACGCACGCTTCGCCCAGAATGTCCACGGAGAAGGCGATGCCGCGATCCCACAGTTTTTTCAGATCAGGCAAGGCGTCCGCCGCGTCCGTTCCGGCGATGAACTTCTCCGCCATTCCGGTGATCTGCTTCGTCATCGTGGCGGCGAACAGTCCCTTTGCGAGCCCGCCTGCTTTCATTCCCAGGTCAATCGCGGGCGGCACGGTCACGCCGGGTTGGGCCAGGTAGTCGACGAGGTGCTCATAGACCTGGTCGGGCGTGCGAAGCATCGGAAAACAGTCGACAAAACGGAAGAGTTGGACCTTGAAGTTTGGGTCCTTCATCGACCATTCCATCAGAGAATCGGACCAGAACTGGGCCGAGAAGACTCCCCCGGTGTTTGCCTTTGACGCATCCAGGAACGCGGAACCGATCCGCTGGATCTCTGGTTCCAGTGAGGGATTGAGCGGCCGAAAACGTGCGGAGGTCTGCGGCGCAGCCTGCCTGGAGTGGAGGCTCAACGCCGCGTCAGTTTCATGCGGGGACGGGGAGGCGTTGCGAGGGTTCTTGGGCGATCGGGTGCGGGTAAAAAAGGCCATGACGAGTCCGCTCAGTTGAGGGATTTGGATGATTCGAAGTTCGTGCCCAAGCGTAGGAGCGAGGACCAAGACGGTTGCGGGCCGCGGCCAGGTACTGGAATGAAATCGACAGCCATGCAATTATTCGGCACTGACGCGATGATTCGCCTTGTCGCGAACTCGGTGCGGTGCTCATGCCCGGTCATCTTGTAGCACGGATAGTCTCCCCCCGGCAGGGTCGTTCGAACCCTTCAATTTCTTGACGATTCGGGGGTCGGGAAAGGCGTCAGGCGGAACCTGTGGATAAGCAGAATCAGAACAGCGTTGTTTCGGTCCAACCCAAGCGAATTGTCATCGCGGATGATGAGCATCTGGTTGCAGAGGGACTCGCGTCTGCGATTCGCCAATTGCAGATCGAGGTGGCAGGTATCTGCTCAGATGGCGAGCATGTGATCGACCATTGCCGCAGAGATCGCCCGGACATGGTGATTCTGGACATTCGCATGCCCAGGCGCAATGGAATCGAGGCTGCCAAAGTTCTGTACGAGGAGCTCAATGTCCCGGCCATTATCGTGAGTGCGTATTCCGATCCCGAATACGCGAAGGCCAGCGCCAACGTCGGCGTATTCGGCTACCTGCTCAAGCCTGTGACGGCTGAGGACATCCGATGCACCATTTCTGTCACGTGGGCGCGATACCAGGAGTCGCTGAGCGTGCGTGCGGAAGTGAAAGCGCTGAACCAGCGACTCGAAGATCGCAAAATGATTGAGCGGGCCAAATGGGTGCTTGTAAGCCGATTGGGGCTGACCGAGGACGCAGCGATGAAGCGCCTTCAGAAGCAGGCCCGCGATAACCGGCGGACGCTCGTGGACGTCGCGCAGGGAATCGTCGAGAACCAGGAACTCTTTGGTACGACCGGTTGAGCGAGGCACACGGGAGAAGTCGGGCGAATTAAGCGAAGTCGTCAGGCGGATTTCCGGCGGGCGTACCAGAGCGTCAAGGCAAGCGCCAGGACAACTCCTCCCACGTCGGCGAGCCAGTCGTTGAGGGTCGCATCACGGCTCACCCACGCGATCTCCTGCGTCAACTCATCAATCGCTGCGAGTGCCGCCGTGGATAGGCAACAGAGCAGCAAGTTGATTTGAGCCGGCGATCTGTGGCGGGCGGCAAGCCGGTGGAAGGGCAGGCACCAGAATAAGAGAAGAGTGAGCGTGCCGAAGGCGACGATGTGCAGGACTTTATCGACCGGCAACACGCTCTGAAAGGGCGGACGAAACCGGGGCCAGTGCGTGCCGGTGGTCAGAACCAACCAATACGCCAGCGTCGTGATGCGCCGCGCCGCGAGGGACACACGTAGCAATCGCTCAACAACGGCAGAAATCATGGCGCCATGGCCGTCTTATCTGGCGGGAATGCAGCGCCCGCTGATGCGGCGGGAGACATCGGCCGTACGGCCACGCCCGGGGAACTGCGTCGAGCGAGGAATGCATCCCACTCCCGAATGAGGTTCTCGGCCATGGCTTGATAGTCAGCCGCCCCTGGGCAGGAAGGGTCGTACTCAAAGATCGACTGGCCGAAAGAGGGAGACTCCGCGAGTTTGATGTTTCGACGAATGACCGGGCGAAGGATGCGGCAATTGCGCCAGGGCACCGGTTGACCCTTCGCGGACTCGAAGAAGGCATTGAGGTCCGCAACCACCTCGGTGGCCAGCTTGGTGTTGCCTTCAAACATGCAAAGCGCGACACCATTCACGCGCAGGCCCGGGTTCACTTCGTTCGAGACCAGCCGCACAGTCTCGAGCAGCTTGGACAATCCCTGCAATGCGAGGAAGTGCGCCTGCATCGGGACAATCACTTCCTTCACCGCCGCAAGGGCATTCAGGGTCAGCAGGCCCAGGGAAGGAGGGCAGTCAATGAATATGAACTCTGCCAAAGATGCGGCAGTAGATTCGGCCAATTTCCGACGCAGGCGATGATGCCGATCAACCTCGACCGCAAGTTCCATTTCAGCCGCCGCCAGATCCACATGGGCGGGAATGAGCAGCAGGTTGGGTCGCGCTTCTACAGCAACGTCTTCGATGCGGATCAAGTCGTCCAGGAGCAGATCGTACACGGTCGGGCGATTGCCCTCAGGGGTCGACACTTCGACGCCAAAGTGCAGCGTGAGATGGGCCTGCGGATCCAGATCGAGCAACAGCACTCGCCGGCCGGCGCGGGCGATGGCGGCGGCAATATTGGCGGTTGTGGTCGTCTTGCCCACGCCGCCCTTTTGATTGAGCAGGGCGATGGAACGGGTCGGGCCAGGCGCGCTCGCCGCCGGGTTCGCATGCGCTTCGGTGCGAGGATCATTGGGCAACTGGGACACGTCGGGTGAGTTTATCCGCATGATGGGTCCGAAAGAGTTTTCCTGTCGAATGCGCAATAATTGGCGGATGCCGCTGGTTGATGTCCAACTCGACGAACTGACTTTGCGGACGCTGGCTCCACAAGACGCCGAGGCGGTATTTGCCGCAATTGAGGCGAACCGCGATCGGTTGCGCCTCTGGTTCCCTTGGGTGGACGGCACGGTGACGGTTGCCGATTCGATGAAGTTCATTGAGGCGACGCTCGCGGAATCACACCACGGCCTGACGTGGGCGGCCGCAATCTGGCGCGACGGCCGATTGGTGGGTCATCTGGGAATCCAGGAACGGAACGCCCGATGCCAGCGAAGTGCACTTGGGTACTGGATGTGTCGGTCTGTCGAGGGGCAAGGTCTGTGCACCCGCGCATCCCGGGCTCTGCTTAATGAAGCGCTGTCATCTGGAAGGCTCCACAAGATCATCCTGCACGCCGACACCGGTAATGCGCCGAGCAATCGAGTGGCAACCAAGCTCGGGTTCGTACGCGAGGGCACGCTGATCCAGCAGGACTGGAACGCTGGGCGGCAGGAGTGGCGCGATTTGCACGTGTACGGGCTCCTGGCCGCCCAATGGCGAGCGCAGTGATCGGACGGTGAATGCGGTCGTGTGCACCCTACGATTTGCCGCAGAGAACTTTATCAGTTCTCAAACTGATCCGGAGGAGATGACAATGCGTATGCAATCAGGAGTCGCCGCTGCGGCCGTGATTTTGGGATGTTCGGATTTCGCGCGGGCGCAAAACGGCGTCATGGAGTTCTACAACTCGTTCGATCCCAACCGCCCGACGATCATCGGTGTGCATGGCTGGTTCGGCTCGATCTCCAGTGCGGATACATTTGGGCGCAGCCCGTCTTTTGCGCAGAAGGTCAATTGCATCGGATGGGATTGGGATGCGACGTTTATTCGAGACATCATCCCCAATGCTGAGCGGTCGGGCCGTCAGCTGGCGGAGGAGTTTGCCGCGTACATCCGGACACAGCATCCCGGGTACAACCAGCCGATCCAACTGGTTGGACACAGCCTCGGAACCCACGTCGTGCTGGAATGCGCGGCCCACCTGCGTGACCTCGGAAGGTCAGACCCGAACTTTGATGAGTATCAGGCGGATCAGGTGACCCTCGTTGACACGGGCTTTGGCGGCGCCCCGATTCAGCAGAAGATCGACAAGATTCAGGTTGACTACCTGGTGCCGTTGAAGATGGACAACTATTGGTCACCCTCCTCGGCAGGTGGGACCGGGCAGGCATACCTCGGACCGTTTCCAGACGTCCAAATTCCCGTGAGTCACATCAACTTGTGGTATTGGTACTGGACGAGTCTGGATCAGACGCCCGTGGGTCCGCTTGATCCGGGCGGTACGTATGGCCAAGCCGGCGCTCTGGCCAATCTGGAAGTGGGGGCGGCGACCGTCACAATGATCAGCGGACAGGGCACGCCCCTGGTCGTAACCGACGACAGGTTTCGGGCAACTCGATAAGCCGCCCAGAGCTTCAATCAAAAGTCGTGACAAGCAAGTTGCTCACCCGGCAAACATCGACCTCAACGGCCGAGAAGTAGACCGTGCGCCCTGTCAGACCGCTGGGAATGATGGGGGCGAATTCAACGCGGCCCTTGAAGTCTGTCCGAGATTCGCCAAGCAAGCGCCACGGAGCGCCTAGATTGAGTGAGACGCCAGGGCATTCCGGAATCGCAGCGTTTCCTGTGCTGTAGGAACCATATAAACGCACCACGTGGTCGGGTTTCGAGCCGAGATAGACGTCAAAGTGGTTTTTGTGACCGGCGACATTTGGATACGGACCTTCGAGAAGGAGATTCAGGGGAAAGGCCGCGAAAATCGCATCGCGTGCCGACCCTTCCGGTCCGGTCACGACGTCGGTCATCAGCCCGATGACCTGGCGGTGTGACGTCACAAGCGGGTAGGCGGTGGAGGCGAAGTACTGCGCGCCGGAGGGAGGGTCGTTGGCGAGGATGAACGACCAGTCTCCACCCTCATCGAACGAGGCCACAAGCTGATCGCCGGCGAACAGGTACAAGTTTCCGGTCAACGGATCGGCGGCGAATGCCATGTGCTGAGGCATGCCACGAACCACCGAGCGGGCCTGCTCCAGCCCGGTTTCACGTTCAAGGCGGACGCAGTAATGTGTGCTGATGCGCGAGTCGTGATACAGGATGAACACATGCTGTTTGTCCGCGTACAGGCTGGCGCCCCAGATGGTCGTGCCGTTGGCGGACGCGAGCATCGTGCCTGCGGACGTGAAGTTGTCCGCACGTGCTGGTAATGCGATGGGGGACCCATCTGCTCGCTGGAATGTCCGTCCAGCATCATCGCTGTACATATATCCGACGTTGACCCGCTCGTAGCGAGACGAGTCACAACTTCCGTTTGGCCAATGGTGAGGCGTGTAGATCAAGTGCAGACGGCCGAGGCCATCCACGAACAGCGACTGATAGTGGGCGTCCCAATAGTCAGTATTGCAATTACCGACATGAGTGATCAGCGGAGTGATGCGCCAGGACAAGGTGTATCCCGTGCTTTGCGAGCCGGTCAGTTGCATGCTATAAAGTTCCATGTCGCCGCTGCCATTGCGGCGCGACCAGTGGACACAATCTGCAGTTGGGTTGTACGCCATGGCGAACTTGGCGTTGGAATTACCCACGTCTTGCCGCCACACCAACGGGGTCGGCGCTAGCCGGTCGGGATCTTCCGTGGTCGCGCCGTAGACCGCATAATTGCCCTTGCCGTTGGGAGCCGTCCATCCCATGTGCATACGCCCGACGGCGTCAGCGACGACTACGGGTGGCTGCTCAATGGTCAGCATCCCGCGCGAGGAGGGAATGAAGTCCGCCCAAGTCTGCCCTCCGTCGTCGCTTTGCTTGACGACCACATGTGAAACGCCGTTGGCATCCGTATCCACGAGCGCGACGTAGTACACCCCGCGGATTTCCACCGCGTGTACATTAAACGATCCGAAAGTCGGGTAGTTCGTTCGGGTGGCGCCGCGCTCGAGTACGCGAGTGAACGGTTTAATCTCCGCTTGTGCGACACAGGGGTGGGCCCGGGCCAGTAGGAACGCAACTGCCAAAACAATTCCAACGCCGCGCGCTCCGCGCAATTGAGCCATGGAGATCTCCTTCTCGTCGCCTCGACTCGGATCCGTGCGCAGAAGGCTAGGCGAGATCAGTCCCTGACCTGCTTGTTCAGAATTATCCCATGTTAACAACTGAGGGGTTGATCACACGATCGCCCCGCCGAACCAGCGCATCGTGCTGTTGGTCGGCGTGGTAGGAGGACCTGACCATTGGACCGGACTCGACGACTTTGAATCCTCGTTTCAGTCCCTCTTCTCGGAACCGGGCGAACTGGTCGGGCGTGACCCAGCGATGAATCGGCAAATGGTTGCGTGTCGGCTGGAGGTACTGCCCGATGGTCAGAATGTCGCATTCTGAACCAGCGCGGACATCGTCCATGAGTTGCAGGACTTCGTCGTCCGTCTCTCCGATACCGACCATGATTCCCGTCTTGGACACGATTCCTGCCGACTTGACCCGGCGGAGCAGCTCGATGCTGCGGTCATACTTGGCTTGCGGGCGGACCACACGGTACATTCGACGAACCGTCTCCATGTTGTGCGAAATCACTTCAGGCTGCGCATCCACGACGGTGCGCAGTGCGTCCCACTTTCCGCAGAAATCGGGAATGAGCACCTCCACGGAGGTTTGGGGGCACTGTGCATGCGTTTGGCGGATGGTCTCGGCCCACACGCCCGCTCCGCCGTCGGGCAGCTCATCGCGATTCACGGACGTGATAACCACGTACTTGAGATCCATCAGGCGCACCGAATCCGCGACGCGGCGCGGTTCGTCCAGATCCAGGCTCGCTGGTCGGCCGGTTTTGACATGGCAGAACCCGCATGAACGCGTGCACACATCACCCAGGATCATGATCGTTGCCACGCCGCTGGCCCAGCACTCGCCCATGTTCGGGCAGGCCGCTTCCTCACAGACGGTGTGGAGGCCGTGGGTGTCGATGTTGCGCTTAAGTTGGGCGTACGCGTCTCCGCCGGGAATCCGGGCCCGTATCCATGCCGGCTTTCGCTTGCGGAAGTCGAGTTCCGCATCGCGAAGAATCATGTCAGCAAGTGAGACGGTGGGCATGGAAGGTGAATGGTAGGAATGGCCGGTCATCCCGCTCTGCGGATTGGATGCAACGTGGCTCGACCCAGGCTGGCGCCTCGCACTTTGGCGGTTGGTCCTGTAAACGCACTTCGCTACCCTCTGAGGGCGTCGCGGGGCACTTTTTTGACGGTTTCCGACCTCCTGATGCCGATAAGCCTTGATTCACGGCGCGCCGCCGATGGCGCGGCAGTCCTTTGCACGAGGAGTCAGCGGTGGATGACATGCGCAGGCTGACAGATCTGGTTATGTGCTCGCTTTCGCGCTGCAAAGAGGGGGGCATGCGCTTGATGTGCACAGGCGCCGCTGCTCTTTCAATGCCGATCCTTGTCGGGTGCGAATACGACTCATGGATGGATCCGAGTGTGGTCGGACGGTGGGAGAACACCGCAGCGAGCGCGCCCATTCTTGACCGCCTGGACGTCATTGAAACCAACGCTGACGAGTTCGCAGTCAAGACATCGACCGTCAAGCCTGACGATTTGATTCCCGAGGTGGCCCCGTACGTTGTCGGGGCGGGCGATGCGCTTCAGATCGAGATTTTCGAGTTGTTGGGGCGCGATACGACTTTTCAAACCGATCGAGTCGTCTCTCCAACCGGCGAGATTTCCCTGCCGACGGTGGGAATTGTCGCCTGCTCGGGCCTGACAGTTGAAGAAATCAAGGCACGCATCGGAGATGCGCTGATTCAGAAGGGCGTCCTGCTCAAGCCTGAAGTCAGCGTCATCGCAACGACGCAGGAACACGCGACTTATGGCGTAATGGGCCAGGTGCAGAATGTGGCTCGTTTCCCGATTCCCCAGCCGCGTTTCCTCCTACTGGACGCATTGGCCGTTGCAGGCGGAATTCCGGATTCGGCCGAAAAGGTCTATGTCATTCGCCAAGTCCCGCTCGCTGACGAAGTGATTCGAGGCTGGGGGGCCAATCAGGCTCCAGGAACGGCCGAGGGATCGCAGGCGCCTGCCGGCGACGGTTCCGCGGAGCAAATCGAGAAAATGATTCGCGATTTGCAGAATGCGCAGCCGGCGGAGCAACCCACCGATGAGCCGCCCGCCACAGAGCCAGGCGCAAAACCCGCTGGTGGACATGAGGAACTGCTCGACATTCCCGAGCCGACAGATCTTGGCAATTCCGGGAAAAACCGACCGATGTCATCGCAGAGTGAGTCGGTTCGCGCTGAATCACCCTCCATTCGGGCCGCGCCGCAGGCCCCGGGCGAGCGACCCACATTCGAGCAGGACTTGTCGGACATCGATGACCGGTCCGGGCGATGGGTCTACTTGAATGATCAATGGGTGCGGCTGGCCGTGGAGCCCGGAAAGGCTCCCAACGCCGGAACCAACGAAGAATCCGGCTGGCTCGATGAGGCCTCGCGATTTGTCACGCAGCGGGTGATTGAGATTCCTGTCAAAGCGCTGATCGCCGGAGACGCGCGTTACAACATTGTCATACGTCCGAACGACATTATTCGAGTGCCTTTTCCTCAAACTGGCACGATTTTTCTGGATGGGCAAGTGGCCCGGCCGGGCCCTATTCGATTTCCCGACGAGGGGCGGATCACACTGGTCCGGGCGATTGCTGCGGCGGGCGGACTCGGACCCTTGGCCATTCCCGAACGTGTTGAAATCATGCGGCTTGTGGGCCAGAACCGACAGGCGACAGTCACGGTGAATTACCGCGCCATCAAGGAAATGACTGAGCCTGACGTTTGGCTGAAGTCCGGCGATGTCATCAACGTCGGGACGACGTGGTACGCCGCGCCGCTGGCAGTTATCCGTAATGGATTTCGAACTACTTACGGATTTGGGTTCCTTTTGGATCGCAATTTCGGCAATGACGTCTTTGGCGCGCCGCCGACGAATCGATTCGGAGAGTGAAAGTAAGGGGCATGTGGCCACGCGGGTGGTTTGGCCGATAAACCACAGTGCCGGATTGTCCGTATTCTCTATTCAGGCAGCCGGCGTTTGGGTTCGATTTTTTTCACCCTCACATTGAGTTTGGGTAGGGTTTCGTGCCCGGCTGGAGGAGAAAAGGTCAGATTTTGCAGTCAGACGCTCCAACAAATCCGGCACTTGGCGTGCGCGCAGAGATTTCCTCAGGTGCTTGGGTGCAAATCGCGCTGCTCACGGCGGCGTTCGTTGCCTGTTTTTGGAATTTTCTCGCCAATCAGGCACGCTACAGCCTTGAGCCCGATTGGTCGCACGCATATGTCGTGCCCCTCGTCTCACTGTACTACATCTACGAAAACCGAAAGTCGATTCTGGCCATTCCGGCCAAGATCAATTGGCTTGGGTTTCTGATGCTCGTTGCCGGCATCCTCTGGTATTTTTACTACTCACTCCTGGAAGCGTACATCAATCACACCAAGCAGGGAATGGGCGTCATGCTCTCGGTGCTGGGTCTCGTCCTCTTCATGGCCGGCTGGAGGCTGTGGAAGGCGCTGCTGTTCCCGCAGTTGTACCTTGGGTTGGGGATCAAACTGCCTCCGTCGTTGCTGATTCTCGTGACTCCCACCCTTCAACGGTGGGCGGCGGAGGGAGCCTTCTTCCTGCTGACGATTCTGGGTTTCGAGGGAGACATCGAGGGGAACATCATTACGCTGCAGAAAGGCGGCGTCTCAATCCCGCTCAATGTCGCGGAAGCGTGTTCCGGAATGCGCATGATTGTCGCGTTCATTGCGCTGGGCGTCGCGGTCGCGGCATTTACGTGCACGAAGTGGTGGCAACGCATCACGCTGGTGGCTCTGGCCATTCCGGTTGCGGTGTTTGTGAATATCCTGCGCGTCGCCACGATCGGGTTCATGTCCACGATTGATCGGGCTTGGTCCGGTGGGGATGCGCACATGTTTCTCGGCCTGATCTGGCTGCTGCCGGCCGTGTTCATGTACATGGGCATTGCCTGGATCCTCAGGCACCTGGTGATCGAGGACTCCGCCGCCTCCATCGTCGCGGCGCAGGCTTCCGCATCGCAGCAACGCGCCAACGGGGTGACGGCATGACGTTATCGCGTCAACAGATCGCTTGTGTAGTTGCATTCGTCACGCTGATGGGCGGGGCAGCATCTTTCCGCCTCTTGGCGAACGTGATCGACGCGGTCCTGCGCAAGGAGCCGGTCCCGTTGCGGGCGAACCTCTCCACAATTCCGGGCGTGCTCGGCCGTTGGCAACAAGTCGGGGCGGACGAAGTGCTCTCCGCCGAGATCATGGAAGAGCTGGGCACCGACAAGTATCTGACGCGTACTTTCGCGATGGATGGCGACGTGCGGGGCCCGCGGCTCGACCTCCACGTGGCGTTTTACACCGGAATGATCGACGCTGTGCCGCACATACCTGAGCGCTGCAATCTCGGGAGCGGCCTTGAAAAATCCCTTTCCGGCAAGATACTGCCGATTGTGCTCGCGCGCCAGACGTGGGCTGATCCGCTCTGGGACCAGGTTCCCGAGCAGATTCGTCCGGCGGTGCCGGACCAGTTGACGCGAACCCTCATGCAGGAAACCGTACGCCTGCCGCGCCTCGGGACGCAGTCGCAATTGGAGATGAACATTTCGCAGTACTGGCACCCGAAGGCGCCAGACCACCGGTTTTGCACCGGGTACTTCTTTGTCGCCAACGGCCGAACAACTCCGTCTGCCTCCGGCGTGAAGGCCCTCGCATTTCGCCTGAGCGAACGCAAGGCGTATTACTGCAAGGTGCAGATTTCCTATTTCGATCCGCAGCGATCCGTCGACGAGATGGAACTTGCGCGCGTGGCATCGGACTTTCTGAGCGAAGCGTTGCCGGAGATCATGCGTTGTCTGCCGGATTGGAATGAAGTGCTCATGGAGCAATGGGCCGCAGATCACAACGGAGGGGCGCAGCCCGCGCCGGGAAATGACTCGGACTGACGCATCCCGTCCGGATGCATGAACGGAAGGATTGAGTGCATGGCCGCACGATTGAATACGAAACTGGTCGTCATCCTGCTCGTTTCGCTGGGGGTTCTGGGAGTGGGTACCGTGACGCTGAGTTACCTCGTCGTCCGGGCCAACCCTGAGCGATACCGTGAGCAGGGCGATGCGCTGGCCGCGCAGAGGAAGTGGCGCGATGCTGAGCAGGCCTATCGCAAGGCGGTTAACCGCGACCAGGCGAACATCACCTACATCGACCTGTGGCGCTCCGCGCTTGCCAATGCGGTGCCCGTTGACGAAACGCAAGCGAGGGAGGACTTCCAGTGGATAACGGTTTTGCTCAAGAAGAAGACGGAACTGCAGCCGACGAACGCGCAGTTTCTGCGTGAGTATCTCGAGCATCTCCACGAGGTGGCGCGGACCAGCGGATCGCCTGACGACTTTGGGCTGCTCTACGATGAGGCGGCCGGAGTTCTGAAACGCATGCAGGGTGAGAGTGAGGGGGCGCTCACGGCGGGTCGCTATCGCGGGATCGCCGGGGTGAGCCGCATCGCCGCCGGAGCGATCACGGACGATGCAAGCTGGACGGTCAAGGACGACCTGACCGCCACCCTTGAACGTAATCCAGATGACATCGACGCCGCCACGGCGTTGACCTCCTGGTACACGGTGCAAGCGCGTCTGCTTCGCACCCGAAATCAGTCCGCGCAGGCCGATTCTCTGCTCGACGAAGGGCTGGCTCAAGCCGCCAAGTTTGCCGCTTCGCATTCCCAAAGTGCGCAAGCCGAGTTTTCGCTTGCGGCTATGACCAAGGCGGCGGCTTTGCAGCGCACTGGACGCAGCGACGATTCCGCCGTGGGCGAAATTCTTGCGGAGGCTGAGCGCCGTGCCGAAGAAGACGCAAGTGTCTCGTGGCAAATCCTGCTGAATCTCGGAAGTGAAATTGCTGCCACCGACCGCGAGCGCGGTATTGAGCGGGCGCTGGCGCTGGCCGAGCGAGCCGAGAAGCTGCGCCCGGGGTCTCCCTCGATACTCCTGGCCCGCGCAGATCTATACACACGCGCAGGAGACTCGGGGCAGGCCATCAAGACCCTGCAGGCCATCAGTGCGCTTCCGAATCTTCCCACCGGGATTGATTCGGTCGCGCTCTTCACGATGCGCCGTGCGGCCCGGCTAGCTGAGTTCGAAGTCCAGGCGGACCGTTGGACGGCTGCACCGGCGGGCGGTGATGAGGCGGCGACCGCTCGCGCACGCGTCCTTGAACTGAGAGCACAGTACGCTCAACTGACCACCCAGACGGATGAGACGCTCGCCTACATGGACGGCCGGATTGCATTGGGCGACGGCAACAACGACCTTGCGGCGCGCAAGATGGGTGAATATCAGCGTGCCACGGGCGGTGACGATTTCCGCGCGGCCTTGTACGAGTCGACGGCGCTGCTTCGCCTTGGCCAGAAGGGCGCCGCCTATGACGCGCTGTTGCGCGCCAATTCGATGGCGGGCGGTCGTCACGTTCCGGTGCTCATTCAACTGGCGTCGATTGACCTCGAAAGCGGCAAATTCGATGCGGCCAGCCAATACTTGGATGCCGCTCTTGCGCTGGCGCCTGAGAGCCGTGATGCTCGATCGCTCAAAGACCGGATTGACCTCGCGCGGGGGCAGACACCGACCTTCGGTCAGGAACCGGAACTGGCGGCGCTGCTGCAGGCCCAGCAGGCGGTGCAGAGCACTGGCGACCTCGCCGCAGCGTTGGAACCGCTTGAAGCGGCATTGGCAAAGAACCCGCAGAGCCTCCGCCTCATGAATGAATTGGCGTCGATTCACTTCAGCCTGAATAATCTCAGCGAGTCGTCCCGTTACGTGGACATGGGCCTGGCGATTGATCCAGGCAACGAGATGCTGCAGATCCTGCAAGTGCGCATTGCCGGCGGCGATCTCAAGGCGCTGCTGCAAAATCTTGTTGATGCGCGTGCCGGCCTCTCCACGGTTGAGCGCTTGCTGGCCAAGGCGACCGAGCTGTCCCGCTTTGGTTTTGACGCGGACGCAGAGTCCATGTACGCGCAGGCCGCGCAGGCAGAGCCCGACAACCCGAAGATCATGGAGTCGGAGTTCCTGCGCGCCCTGGAGAAAAAAGATCTGACCCGCGCCGAGGCCCTCACGCGCCGTGCAGCGCAACTCGATTCAGACCAGGCACAGGGATTGACATTTGCTGGGAGATTGGCATTGGCCCGCGGTGACGCCAATGGCGCCATCACGACCTTTCAGCAAGCGGCTCGCATCAAGCCCTACGACGGCGCGGTCCAGCGTTTCCTTGCGGTGGCGCAGCGCGAAGCGGGGCAGCATGCTGAGTCGCTCAACTCCTTCCGCGCTTCGCTTGATCGCCGTCCTGACGACGTCGCGACGCTGCGCGAATATGCGGCTCTGCAGCTACTTACAGAAGACACTCAGGGCGCTTTGGCCTCCATCCGTCAGGCGGCCACCTACGCTCCGGGCGATGCGCTGGTGCAGCGGATGTACCTCGATCTGGAGGGTCGGTTCGGCGATCGCGCGCGTGTCATCGCAATGCGTAAAAGCAGGTACGAACGCAACGGCGGTGACATTGAGAACGCCCTCGCGCTGGTCGACCTCTACATACTCAACAACCAACGCGATCTCGCCCGGAACCTCCTCGACGCTCTGTCTCCTACCGAACCGGCTGCCCAGCTCCGCATCGTTCAGTTGCGCGCGCAGTGGTTGTACGCAGGCGGCGACGTCGCGGGCGCGAAAGTAGCCTATTCGACGTTCCTGGCTGGTTTGAGCGATCGTGCGCAGAAACTCGACGCGTTTCTTGCTTATGCGCGATTCCTGATATCGGCGTCCCTCAGCGAGGAGGCTCTTGCGGCCGCAGGCCAGGCCGTTGCATTTCAGGATCCAGCCAATTGTGAAGCAGATCGGTTCTTGGGCGACTACCTGATGAGCCTCAACCGCCCCGGGGACGCGTTGACGCACTATTCGGCTGCGCGGGCCGGCAATCCCACGGTGGGCAATCTGTCCCTTCGCATGGCGGAAATCAACGCCAATCTTGCGCAACAGGCGCAGGACGGCGGCGACGGAGGCCGTGCGACGAAATACCGCAGTGAGGCGGCGACGCTGATTAAGGATTACGTCGCGCAGTTCGGACCGAATGTCGAGTCAGCGCTGCTGGAGGCCCGCCTGCTTGCAGAGGGCGGCGACCGCGATGGAGCAGCGGCTTCCATCGCGCGGGCGATCGCGGCGTACCCGGCGGATAAGCGCGTCTACCTGATGCGCGGTCAGTTCGCCCTTCAGGATCTCCGCAGTGGCGCCAACACCGGTGCCCAACTGGTTGCGGACGCCAACAAGGCGGCCGAGCTGGATCCCAAGGACGCGATGCCGCTGCGCCTGCTGGCGCAGTTTTACGCGGGCGTACCACGTGCCGACGGTTCGCGAACTCCCCGCGACCTCGAGAAACTCAAGGATGCCCTGCGGCGCGCCGTCGCTGCTGACCCGCGGATCGACCAGGTGCGCCTGCAACTCATTGATGTGTTGGCTTCGACTGCCGATTTCACGGGCGCGCTCGCAGTTGTTCAGGAAGCCATTGAAAGAAGTCCGCGCAGCGCCCAATGGCGTGACATCGCTGGTGATTTGAAGCAGCGGCGCGGTGACGCGTACTCGGCCTATTTGAGCGAGTATCAGCGCGCATTTGAGAATGAGCCGTCCTCATCCCGGCTGGGGAAGTGGGTCAAAGCGGCACTGGACGCTCCGGCGCCTTCGTCATCGGCGCAGACAGCAGCGCGTTTCCGTACGGAAAACGCCCGTCAGGCGCTCACAATTCTCGATGCGCGGGCCGACGTCTTTGCGGGCGACCTTTACTTGGCGGTACTGCGTGCCCGAGCCCTGGGAATCGCGCAGGGGGCAGGGGCAGGGGTTCAGGCACTTCGCACACTGTACCCGCAGATTGTCGCGTCAGGCGGCTCCACGACCGATCTGCGCGCCTTGACCGGTTGGTACGAAGCTTTGGCCACCTTCGTTCCGGTCGAACAGGCATGTGGCTTTGTTGACGAGTTGTCCGGCGGGCGTCCCACTGAAGCGGATCAGCTGTTGCTCGCGCAGATCCTCGTGGGGCCTGCACAAAACGCCAGCGGCGATCAGAGTCTTCTGGCCACCGCGATCAATCGCCTCAGGGCGGCGCGCACGTCATTCGAGTCTCAGGCTCCTGAAGAGTGGTCTCGTAACCTGCGAGCCAATCTCGGCCGGATGCTCGGAGATACGCATTTACGGCTGGGGCAGGCCGCAGAGGCTGTTGACGCCTGGATGTGGGCGCTGGCAGCAGATCCGGACGACATCGGGTGTAACAACAACCTCGCATTCGTGCTGGCAAGCGACCTGAAGCGGCCCGAAGAGGCGCTTCCCTATGCTCGCCGCGCCTATCAACTTGCGCCGGGTTCACCGGATATTGCCGACACCTACGGATTCGTCCTGGCAGAAGCGGGGCGTCTGGACGAAGCGGAGGGGATTCTCCGCGCGGGGCTGTCCAACGGCGCCGTTCCGGCATTACATATCCACCTTGGCGAAGTCTTGCTCAAACGGAGTCAGTTCGCCGAGGCGCGCGCAAGTTTCCAGGCCGGGAGGGACCTGGCTGCGAAACTCGGTATGGCCAACTGGGTGCAACGCGCGGATGAGTTCATGAACCAGATGACGGACGCGGGATCCGGGGGGTAATGCAGGGATGATGACAAGGAGTCGCGACCGATGACTATGACGACCCAACCGACCCGACCGTCCGCGGGGCCGAGCCCCTCTGCTCGGTCGCCCGGACCGTCCGCACGGCCGCCTGTGCCGTCGCCGCGCGCCGGTATTGCGCCGACCATCGACCCTATTCGCGTGGTATTGCAGCACATGTGGCTGCTGGTGGGGTCATTGGTCGTTGGGGTTGTGCTGGGTGTGGCAGCGCACTTGGCGCTCCTTTTCCTCTATCCCCAGTACACCGCCGAAGCGTTCTACGCAGTGAACATTCCCACCAATGACCCGATGCAGATCGCGCCGCAGATGAGCCAGCAGGGGAGCCAGACCGCGCTGCTCCAGAACACGGAAGCGATCAACATGACGTCGCAAAGTGTGCTGCGCGTTTCGATGAACACCGAAGAAGTGCGCAACGGGACGAAGTGGGCCCAGAAATTCAAGGTGCCCGGCTCGGATGGACTGGATATCGACGCAGCATACGAGGATCTCAAGGACCGCGTGTCCGCGACCCCGGAGCCTAACTCGATGGTCGTGCGCCTTGCTGTCACAGGTTCGAGTGCGGACGATGTGCTGCGCATTTTGAATGCGATCGTCACCGTCTACAACGATCGCCTTGAGCAGCAGAAACTCGCCCGCAAGGCGAGCGTGACCGCGGCGCTGAACAAGCAACAGGGCGAACTGGACAACCAGATCAACGGCATTGACACCACTATTGAAAACTACATTCGCAGCAACAATCTTCCCCCGAGCATTGTCACCGATCCCACCGTCTTCGAAGTGCAGCAGTTGACCCAGGCGCTCAACGAGTCCAAGCAGAGCCTCGCCGGTTTCCAGACGCAGGCGGAGACATTCGCCAAGCGTCTTGAGGATCCCACCCGGGTGTACACTGATGATGAGCGGGCTTTGGCCGAGGCGACGCGCCAGGTACAAGAGATCAAATCGCAGTTATTCAACCTCCAGCGTGAGGAGCAGGCGCTGCGCGAGCGACTTGGGCCCAATCACAAGAGCGTGCTCGATACGCAGGCCCAGATTCGTGCCGCACAGATCCGCTACGAGGATGAAGTCGGTCGCGTGCTTGAACAGAATCTGAATGTCCAGATTGAGACGGCGCAGAACTCCATTCTGGCCCTTCAGTCTCAGGTTGCCAGCATCGAGAGCGGCCTCGCGGATGCTCGCGCACGACTTGCAGATCTGAACCGACACATCGAATATCTCGATACCCGCCGGGCGGAGAAGGAACGGCTGCTCACTGCTCGGGAAGACACCCGCAAGCAACTCTCAAACGCACAGGCTTATGCAGACCAGACCACGACAGCCGCGGCAAGCCTGGTCGAGCCAGCCTCCAAGCCGACCGTTCCGTCCTTCCCGAAACTTCCCGTGATGCTCGTGCTGGGCGTCTTCCTCTGTACGGGACTGACGACGGGGGTCGTCTTCCTCCGCGAGTTGACCGACCAACGCGTAAAAGGCCCCTCTGACATTTCTGTCCTTCCAAACAGTCGATTGCTCGGCGCCGTTCCGGACAAGACAGAAGATGCCGCCAATGTGCGGGCCGCGGAACTGCTTTCCCTCGAGGCTCCGCAGGGGATCGTCGCGGAATCCATCCGGCAGATTCGCAATCCGATTCTGCGCGCCATGGACCAGGCTGGCCACAAATCACTGCTGATACTTGGGGCCACCCCGGGGTCGGGATCCTCGACCATCACCCTGAATCTCGGGGCCGCGATCGCATCAGCGTCGCGCAAGACTCTGATCATTGATGCCAATCTCCGGCGCCCTCGGATTGCCGACCTCCTTGCTGTGAAAACATCGCCGGGATTGGCAGACATCTTGGCTGGCGCAATGCCTGCCGAGCAGGTCATCGTCGGCACGCGGCAGGAGAATCTCTTCGTGATTCCCGCAGGGTCTACAGGAAGCCGAGGGGTAGATCGGTTCGCTGGGGGAGCCCTGGGAGAATTGCTTCGCAAACTCAAACCCAGTTATGACATCATCTTGATCGATGCGCCGGCCGCAATTGTGGCCGCCGAAGGGCAGGCGCTTGCCAATGACGCAGATGCCTCAATTCTCGTGGTCAGGGCGCTCCAGGAGCAGCGCGGCCTTGTGGCACGACTCATTGGTCAATTGCGCGACCTACACGCAGAGCACCTCGGGGTTGTGCTCAATGGTGTGCGAAGCGCCGCAGGAGGTTACCTGCGCAGAAATTATCAGCAGATGGAGGAGTATCACCGCCCCTCTGCCAATTCATGATGGCGGCGACCGCAGACAAGCCGATATGGCAACGGGCTATCGAGGTTTGCCGGCTGCTCCAGCGCGTGGAGCGGGCGGACTTGCATACGGAATGAGACGTGGGACGCGATGTCGGGTACCTCCTTGCACATCCTCGTGACTGGTGGCGCTGGATTCATCGGCTCACATTTGACCCAGCGTCTGCTCGCACAGGGCTGCACTGTGACGGTGATCGACGACTTGTCGACGGGGCGACAGGAAAACCTCAGCGCGAACTGTGGCGATGCGCGCCTGCGCTTTCTGAGCGGCTCCGTAGCGAGTCAACTGCCCAGTCTGAATTCCCAGCGCATCGACCAGATTTATCACTTGGCGGCCGCTGTCGGCGTGCGCCTCATTCTCGACCGTCCGATCCGGACCATCGAGACCAATGTGGATGAGACCGCTGCACTGTTGCGATTCGCCGGCCAGCGCCGCATCCCCACACTCATCGCCTCTTCCAGCGAGGTGTACGGCAAATCCACCCGTATCCCGTTCTCAGAGGACGACGATGTCACTTTCGGCCCCACCTCGCTGTCGCGCTGGTCGTATGCCTACACCAAGGCGGTCGACGAGTACCTTGCCCTGGCGTATCACCGCGAACGCGAACTTCCCGTCGTCGTCGCGAGGTTTTTCAACACCGTCGGGCCGCGTCAGGTCGGCCAGTACGGAATGGTCTTGCCGCGTTTCGTCGCCGCCGCATTGGCCGGTCAGCCCATTCAAGTATACGGGGACGGCGCGCAAGTCCGCTGTTTTTGCGATGTGCGCGATGTTGTCGCCGCTCTGCCGACCCTTCTCGCCTCGTCGACGGCCTGCGGACGAGTCTTTAATGTCGGTCATGACCAGCCTGTGTCCATTCTCGAGCTGGCGCGACTCGTCAAGTCCACTCTCGGTTCATCAAGCGCCATCGAGATGATCGCGTACCGGGATGCATACGGCGCCGGGTTTGAAGATCTCGCAGCCAGACAGCCTAACCTAAATCGCCTGCGCGCTGAAATCGGGTTCGCGCCGGCCATTCCTCTCACTCAGACGATTCGGGATATCGCCGCCTATCTCCAGAGTTCGTGCGCCTTGCCCGCACTTTCCAAGGAAGAAGTGGGGGGCGGTCGTCCATGAATCACCTGTTTTCACTCTTAATCGCACAGTCCAGCCCTGATGCGCGGCTGCCTAACGCAGGCCAGCCGTTGCTGCAGGCGTCACCGGATACCTCCGCGGTCTTCCCGCAGGCTCCCGGCATCGGTGACGTCCTAAATGGATATTTGTTTGTTTTCATCATCGCATTCGGTGCGACACTGCTGGCCACGCCTCTGGTTCGCAGGGTTGCCATCCGCGCAGGCGTAGTCGATTGGCCCGATGCCGTGCGCAAGGGGCACGCAAATCCCACCCCCTACCTCGGCGGTGTCGCCGTGTTCGTGGGCCTGCTGGCCGGTGTCGTATCGTCGTACTTCATCAATGGCTATCAGCCTGGATTGGCCATTGTGCCGTTCAATGTCACGCTCGCCCTCGTCGTCATTATGTTCACCGGGCTGCTCGACGACATTTTCAAGTGGGATCCGCACTGGAAGCTCGGCGGGCAACTTTTCGCAGCCGCGGCCCTCGCGCTTGACGAGCAGGTCGGCTACAAGGTTGCCGAGGGTTTGCTCCGCCCGTTTGAAGGTGCCATGGGCTCACTGATCGGCCAGGGCGCATTCTCATTCCATCATCTCGACCTCATGCCCGGCAGCGGAGTTCTGGAGATCGACCTGATCCGCTGGGGAGGCGCCATCATCATCGGCCTCTTCGTTGTCGGGGGATGCAATTCCGCCAATCTGATTGATGGTTTGGACGGGCTGCTCACCGGCGTGACAGCCATCATGGCCGCGTGCCTACTGGCCATTTCCGTGTATCTCGCAGTTCAGAATTACGGTGAACTGACCGGCGCGCGGGTGGTCATGTCCTTTGCGCTTCTCGGCGCGGCCCTCGGTTTTCTCCCATACAACTTCAAGCCCGCGGTCATTTTCCTGGGAGATGCCGGTTCGTTACTGATCGGCTTCAGCGTCATCGTGCTGATTCTCATGCTCGGCGAGGAGGGACGTACCCACTACGTCTTTGCCGGGCTCATCGTTTTCGGCCTGCCCATCCTCGATACGTCTCTGGCGATCATCCGGCGCAAGCTCAATCGCCTTCCCATTTCTGCACCCGACGCCAATCACCTGCACCACATGCTCAAGCGGACCAGCTTGGGCGTGGTTGGCGCGGTCTTCACGCTTTACGCCATTGCCGTTGCATTCGGACTCATCGGCATCGTTCTTGTGTTTGCTCGCGCTCGCTGGGTTTATGCAGTTGTGCTGGTGTTCGGCTCGTTTATCGTCGTCACGGGCATCAAGGTGGCCCAGCGGGCCCGCGCTCAGGCAGAAATAGAGGCCATGAAACGCGCAGCGCCGACTTCCCTCGACCCGGCTCCTCGACATGCCCTGGCGACTCCGCGCACTGATGCTGGTGTGGGATCGTCGGCGCCGGCTATGGGAATCAGCGCTACGGGCGGCGGCAAATAAGGCCACTCAATTCGGAGCCTGCAATTGACGATAACACCGTCATGCAATCGGCTGGGTTCGAATCAACCGCCATCCTGATCGCCGCGTTTCTGTCTTTCGGAGCGGCATACCTGATCCTCCGAATACTGGCGGTCCATGTTCAGCACTTTCGTGAGGCTCACACCCTTAAGACGCGTGTCCACGAACTTCGCCTTGCGTTGAAACACGATGTGGCCAGCCGGCTCTACGCCGAGGAAAAGCACCGCGAGGCGATGCTGCGAATCTCGTCGCGTGCAGAGAAATCCGATAAATTGATGTGAACCTCAACGCCGCCTCTGCTGACGCGCGATGCTCTCCCATGAGGTCATGGCCACCGCGCTGAGCACGTCCTCGTCCATCCAGCCGGAACCGAGGTCCACCGGCGTTTTGTTGGTGCGCGGCACCGTGGCGAGAACGGGCACACGGTTCATTCTTCCCAGCCACGTCCGGTTCGTCTGCATCGCCGGATCGGGATCATCCGGCAGATATTCATTCACCACGAGCCCGCCGATGCGCACGCCTGCGCCGCTCAGGGCCTGACAGGTCAGAGCGGTGTGGTTGAGTGTCCCCAGGCCCGCTCGACAGACCACGATCGTGGGGAACCCCAACTCGCGGGCAAAATCAAGAACGGTGATCTGGGCGTTCTGTGGATCGAGCGGAACCATGGCGCCGCCGACGCCTTCGACCAGCAGCACGTCACACGCGCGATCCATGTTGGTCAGCGCGACGCCGATCGCCTCCGGATCAAGAGTCTCCCCTGACGATTCCGCAGCGACGGCAGGAGCGACCGGATCACGCCAACGCAGGGGTGAAACGATTGGCAGGCCGCCGATATTGGAGTCAAAGTTCGCAAAAAAAGCGAGCATCTCCGCATCTTCGCTGACTAGCCCTTCACGATCCTTCCGGCAGCCGGTGGCGAAGGGTTTGCATACGCCGACTTTCATGCCGCGTCTTACGAGGCTGCGCGCGATTGCAGAAGTAATCACCGTTTTGCCGACGCCGGTGTCTGTTCCGGTGATGAAAAGCCCCGGCTTGGCCAACGTTGGGATCTGAAACACTGAAGGCGCGGAACTCATGCACACGGAGATTAGGTCGCACAGTTCCACACGTCAGGATGCGCCGTGTGATTCATGCCATTGCATCATGGTCCGGGCGCGCTGCAGCGCATCTGGCACCAGGTCAGCCAATTCTCCCGCGAGCAACCCTGCATCGCCATGTTGCTCGCGCCAGAGCTCCGCAGCCAGGCCATGCAGCCCCACAGACCAAGCAGCGCAGTGAAGAAGACTGAGTCCTGCTTCACCATTCATGCGCGGTGCGCTGCCACTGGGGGAGAACCACTGGCCGACCAACGATGCGATGATGCCCGCCAGGACATCGCCGGTTCCAGCGGTCGCCAACGCAGAGTTGACGAATGGGCTCACCCAGGTCTCGTGGCCGTCGGTGACCACCGTCTGTGCCCCTTTGAGCACCACGATGCATCCGAGGCGGCGTGCAAGTTCGGCCGCAGCATCTGACCGCTCCTCCTGGGACTGCGGTTCAACCCGCGTGCCCTCCCAGCCCAATGCGCCCGCCAACCGTGCGAACTCCCGAGGATGAGGCGTCAGAATCAGCGGACCGCGTATCTCCGCTGGAAAATCGACAATCGAAGCCAGGTTGTTAAGGCCGTCGGCGTCCAGTACCACCGGCTTGTGACCTGAAGCGATCAGTCGCACCAGCACCTGCTGCTGCGGAAATCCGACGCCCCAGCCAGGGCCGATGGCAAGCGCGTTCACCTGAAGCATGTGCGCATCCAGCAGCTCCGCGCTCAATGAGGGCAGAATCTCCCCGGTTTCGTGATTCTGGGGAAGCGCTAGGACAGTCGCGCTCGGGCATGCGCTCAGCACTGCTCCGGCCAAGTCGGCGGGAACAGCAATTCGCGCCAATCCCGAGCCGCTGCGTAATGCCGCTCGGCCTGCAAGCGCTGGTGCCCCGCCCATGACCAATCCTCCCTCCGGACCGACGCTATGTCCGCCGATGATCATGACGGTGCCGAATGTTCCCTTGTGTCCAAGGGGCGTTCGCCGCGGCAAACCTGGCAATTTCGAGAGTAATTCTGTGAAGTTCATCACGATGGATCAGTCTGCGGAGGTCAGTCCGTCTCGTTAAGAATCTCGTCGAGCGCTCGCGACCGTTTGTCGGCTTCGATCTCGCACACGGGGCCGCGAATGCTCTGAAGAAAGTCCATGATCTCCGCGACCGCTGGCGACTCTGGTGCACGCTGTGCAAGCGCCTCGATTGTGGTCGGGCGCGAATTCCCTTGAAGGAACATCACTCGAAATGCCCATTTGACTGCGTCAATCTCCGGGCGTGTCATGCCCGCCCGCCGCATTCCTACCAGATTGACGCCGCCAATTCTCGAGGTCGAATTTCGAACCACCATGAAGGGTGGAATGTGGCGGTTCGCCCCGATAGTTCCCGACAGGAACGCCAGGCGCCCTATGCGGATGTGCTGGGCGACAGCACCCCCGCCTCCGATGTTGACCCGATCCGCAATGTGCGCGTGCCCGGCGATCAACGCTGCATTCGCGAATATGCACGCATTTCCCACCTGCGCATCGTGACCCGCATGGCTCCCGGCCATGAACATGTTGCGGTGCCCGATCCTTGTGGGAACGGTCGCAGACGTAGCCCGGTGAATCGAGACGTATTCACGCAGAATGTTGTCATCACCAATCGTCAGACCTGCTCCCGGCGTGGATGGGTCATACTTGTAATCCTGCGGTTCAAAACCGAGGCACCCGAATGGGTAGATGCGGTTTCGCTCGCCGATCACAAGCGGGCCCGTCAGATAGCAGTGCCCCTGAATCACCGTGCCGGCTCCGATGCTGATGGGTCCGCTAAGCGTGCAATGCGGGCCGATGCTGACATCTTTGCCAAGTGAGACCTCGGCCCCGATTTGTGAGCTTGGGTGAACAGTCGTCATGCGTGGCTCAATCGTAGACAGGGGCCGCGGCTTGCCCGTTTGTATTCTGTCAGGCATCTGTGGTGGAGTTCGCCTACCCTTGCCGTCGCTGGGGCAGTGCACCAGCGCTTTGCAGAATTACCGATTGCAACGGAGTGTCTCAATGTCCGAATCACGGCCAAGGGCGGCCTCCCCCGACGAAAAACCCTATGTGTTGGGTACCGGCGATGATGAACTTGCCCGTTTGGGATTTCAGCATCGCCTCTGGACCGCGTACGCGACCGACCTGTGGGAGCGCGCGGGTTTTACCCTTGGCCAGACGATAACTGATCTGGGGTGTGGTCCCGGATTTGCCACGACTGATCTCGCTCAATTGGTGGGAAGTACTGGGCGCGTCATCGCAATCGATGAGTCAGCCCGATTTCTCGACTATCTTCAGGCCCGAGTCCGCCAGGGAGTCTGGGGGCGTTCTCTGAATGTTGAAGTCGTCCAAAGCGACGTGCACTCTCTGCCGATCCCTTCTGCTTGCACTGATGGCTTATACGCCCGCTGGCTCATGTGCTTCGTCCGGAACCCGGGCCAGGTTGTGGCTGAAATAGCTCGCTGCCTGAGACCTGGAGGTGTGGTGGCCATACAGGACTACTTCAATTACCGCTTCTCCCTCGCACTGGCCCCGCGTTGCAAGATTCTCGAGCAGGTCGTCGAAGCCACTGACAAGAGTTGGCGCCTCCAGGGTGGAGACCCGGATATCGCCGGCCGCTTGCCAGCCCTCCTTCAATCCGCTGGCTTACGAGTACGCGAAGTTCGGCCAATATCACGCTCCGCGCGGCCGGGCAGCGCCCTCTGGGAGTGGCCAGGGACGTTCTTTGCGATTTTCGTGCCCAAACTCGTTGAGATGGGACTGCTGACACCGTCCCAGCACGATGAATGGAGTCGCGAATGGGCGGCTCGATCGGCAGATCCGGCTAGTTTCTTCATTACCCCGCTGGTGTGCGACATCATCGCTGAGAAGCCCTGATTTTCAGCCTGGTGTCCTACCATGCGATCTCGGCGCGATTCCTTAAACTCCGATTCAAGCGAGCATTTCAACAATGGGCAGTCCCACGACAAACAGATACGCAGATTCCCACGAATGGCACCGCCTCGAGGGCGACGTCATGACTCTTGGCGTCACCCAGTTCGCCGTCAATGAACTCACCGATGTGACCTATGTGTCGATGAAGCCGGTGGGAACCAATGTCGCCGCAGGCGGCACGGTGGGCGAAGTCGAGTCTGTCAAGGCCACCAGTGAGATTTACTCTGCGGTCGCAGGCACGATCGTTGAAGTCAACAAAAAGCTGGATGAAGACCCCGGCTTGCTCAACCGCGATCCGTTCGGGGCGGCCTGGCTGGTCAAGATCCGGGTCAAGGATGCCTCGCTGATCAATGCGTTGATGGATGCGGATACGTACGACCGCAAGTATGCCCTGTAACCGCGATGCTGATGTGCAGCGGCGACTCTGCCTCGCGGTACCACATCAACCGCCTCCGGACCTATGCGCGGCGCGGACATTGCTCGCCGTGCCCAGCGTTCCTCTTTGAGACTTATCGACGTGATCAAGGTCGAGAACGTTTTCAAGTCATACAAAACAGCAGGAGAGCGCGGCGTCAGCGCCTTGCGCGGGCTCAGCCTGAGCATTGCGGAGCAGGGCTTCTTTGCCATCATGGGGCCCTCCGGCTCCGGCAAAAGCACGCTCCTCCACCTCATCGCCGGCCTCGATCATCCTGACTCCGGGTCGATCGTCGTAGACGACACCGCGGTCAGTTCGCTCCCGGAACGCGAACTGACGGCCTATCGCCGCCTGCGCATCGGGATCGTTTTTCAGCACTTCAATCTGATTCCGACCATGGACGCGCTGCATAATGTCATGCTTCCCGGTGTGCTCGACGGGCGTGACGAAACATGGTGCAGGGAGCGAGCGCAGTCGCTTTTGGATCGCCTCGGACTCTCAGCGCGCGCCCGCCATCGCCCCGACGCTTTGTCGGGCGGAGAGCAGCAACGCATCGCTATCGCACGGGCCCTGCTCTTCGAACCTCGTCTCCTCCTGGCCGATGAGCCTACGGGTAATCTCGATTCCAAGGCGAGCGATGCGCTCTGGCGGGTGCTCGGGGAACTGGCGGCAGGCCGCGATCTGACCATTCTTATGGTGACGCACGAGCCGGCCGCTGCAGTGCATTGCCGGCGGGTCTTTGTTCTCAAAGATGGATTGGTTCACGCGCAAATGGAAGTGACGCAGGATGATGCGGGCAGCCTGGCAAATCGCTATCAGCACCTTGTGGGCTAGACGCCTCCGCAGCGCGCTCCTGATCGCGGCTGTCGCGCTGGCGACTGCCATGGTCGTGACCGTCGCTAGTGGCATCGATACCGTCAACGAGTCGTTCCGCAAGGGGCTCACCGACATGCTCGGACGCTCCGATGCAACGCTGCGCCACACGACCGGCGCGAATCTGCCCCGGTCGATGCTCGATTCGGTCCTCCAGTGGCCGGAAGTTGAGCGATTGGCGGTCCGAACCACCGTGAGTGTGCGCCTTGTCAATCTGCGCACAAACCTCGATGTCGTGGTCACCGGTCAGGGCGTCGACTTTGCCGATGACGCCGTCGTCCTTCCCGTTGCCATGAACCAGGGACGCTGGCCCTCCGCTTCAGACGAGATGACTCTCGACCCGCGCGTGCGCGACTTGCTCAAGGCGGAGCTGGGTGACGAAATTGAGGTCGGCGATCCCGGCCGATCCCGTATGGCTCGCGTGGTAGGAATTAACCAGCGCGTCGTGTTCTCCCTGCTCCAGCAACCGGAAGTGCGCATCGACCGCGGCCTGTTGGAAAGCGCGACCGGTACGACCGACGAGTTCACCACGGCATCGATCATTCTGCATTCCGGCGTAACGGGCGAAATGCTCGCCCAGGCACATGCCCGCGATCTCCCCCCTGGCGCCGTCATCGAGCCGGGGGCTTTGGCCATGTCAGGTCTGGACCGCAACCTGCGCGCCGGCGACATCGCGTTCTACCTGGCAGCATGTTTCGCCGCTTTGGCCGCCGGATTCATTGTTCTCACTGGCATGACCACCGCCCTGACCGAGCGCGTTCGCGAATTCGGTACGCTCCGATCCATCGGGGCGGAGAGATCTCACTTGTTCCTGGCCCAGCTGATCACTGGTGTCGTGATCGGAATGGCCGGGGGCGCATTGGGCCTTCTGCTCGGACGGTGGTTCGCCGGCCTGTTGTACGCACACATTCTGACTGATGTCGTGCGCGTGCCGATGCAGCTGACGACTGGCAGCCTCGGCGTTGCACTCCTTTGTTCCCTCGTCGCCGGGGTTGGGGGCGGCTTGCTTCCCGCCATGGTCGCGCTGCGGATCAGCCCGCTGCAGGCGCTGTCCAACCGCGCGCATCTCCCCGATCCGCGCGGAGTCCTGGCAGCCTCAGTATGCGGAACGCTGGCCCTTGCCGGAATGGCAGCGATCGTTTGGGGGCCATGGGATGCCCAGATCGCCGCATGGGGGTACGTCAGCGTCGGCGTTCCGCTCATGGTCGTAGGTTGGTTTCTGCTCGCCGTCCCGATCACCAGCATCGCGGTTTGGCTCGTCGGAAGTCCACTGGAACAGATGTTCGTCGTCCCGCATGGCCTGGTACGCGAGGCCGCGCGCGCGACACCCTATCGCCACGGGTTCACGGCCGGCGGTCTGATGCTCGGCTTGGGGGTGCTCATCGGCCCATCAAGCGCAGGGCGGGGGATGCTGGCGGACTGGGTTGAGAAGATCCGTTTCCCGGACGCATTCATTATCTCGCTCACCGGCCTGAAGCAGCGCGACGTGGATTGGATTCAATCCAGACCCGAGTTCTCGAACGCCTGCCCCATCGGCCTGTTCCCTGTGAGAGCTCGCTTGGCAGGCAATAGCGCGGGACCGACTTCACCTCCTGCTGTCGACTCCAATGCGGCATCGTCAACGCCGGATCCGAACCCGCGCCCGCTCACCGACGATTCGCTCGTGCAGGCCGGGTCCGAGTCAGCGCCCATGTTCGGCTTGGCAGGCGTCGCGCCGGAGCATGTGAACTTCGTCTCCTTTGATCCCGATGCGTTTTTTGCGATGACCAACATCGACTGGGTCCAGGGTGATCCTCAGCGCGCTCTCGAGCGGCTCAGGCAGGGGGATGCCATTCTGGTTGCGCGGGAATTTCTCACGGCCCGCGACATTGGCGTCGGGAGCATGCTCACGCTCGGGCCGCGCAACAACGAGCACACCTTTGAAGTCGTCGGTGTCGTCGCAAGTCCCGGGCTGGACATTGCCACGGCATTCTTCGGAATGCAGCGCGAGTTCTATGAACAGGCCGTGCACTGTGTCTTTGGAAATCGCAGCGATGCGTCACGGTATTTTCAGAATGAGCGAATCCGGATGCTTCAGTTTGAACTCGGTCCGGATGTGACTGAGCACGAGGCCGAGGACCTCATCCATCAGAACCTCGGCGCGGTGCATTTCGACACTGGGCGCAAGATTACCCAGACCATCGATCTGATCGCGGGCCGTGTCATTCTCCTCGCCCAAACGGTCGGTCTGCTTGGACTGGTCGTCGCGTCCTTCGGTATGGCCAGCGTCATGGCCGCCAACGTCTCCGCCCGCCGTGCCGAGTTCGGAATCTTGCGCGCCGTCGGCGCTTCGCGCGGCGTCATCCTTCGGGTCATTCTCGCTGAGGCGACGTTGATCGCTCTGGGTGCTTGCGTCGCCGGAACGCTGTTGGGCTTCACTGGAGCTTGGAACGCTTCTCGCGTATACGTCATCCTGCTGGGCATCGTCTCGACGCCCGAGATTCCTTGGCCGACCCTTTGGGCTGGGTATGGGATTGTCCTTGGCCTGAGTCTGGTGTCCTGTGTCCCCATCGCCGTCGGCGTGGTGCGCCAGACGCCGCGCGCCATGCTCAGCGATGTCGCCTCATCGTGAATCGAACGCCTACCGTCAGGGCGCATGTGTTCTGCCAGCGCAACGTCCGCAGGATCAGCCTCAATGCCACCAAGACGCGCCACGTTCGGTGTCTCAAAGCGCCTGACGCATGCGCGCGAGTTCCAGGCGGTGTACGCCGCACGTTGCTGCAAGGCGCTCGGACCCTTGGCCCTCCACGGAAATCCCAACGGCCGCCCAAACTGCCGATTCGGGCTCTCCGTGGGCCGCAGGGTCGGTTGCGCGGTCAAGCGCAACCGTGTGAAGCGCCTGCTTCGTGAGGCCTTTCGCCTGATGCAGGCCGATTGGGTTGATGGCCCGCGGGGAGGCTACGACCTGGTCGTCGTCGTCCGGCCGCATGATGAGGACCTCACGCTCGCGGAATGTCAGCGCCTTCTCTTCGGGCTCATGCGCCGGGTTGACGATGAGTGGTGCAAGCGCCGGCGGAAGGACGGTTCTCCCGCATGATCGTCTGGATGTCCAAATTGCCGGCCCGTGCGCTCATCTTCCTGGTGCGCTCCTATCAGATCACACTCTCACCGCTCCTCGGCGGGCAATGTCGATTTTCCCCGACCTGCTCGAACTACGCCCTTGAGGCACTGCGCAGGCACGGTGCCTTTCGCGGTTCGGTCCTCACCCTGCGCCGCTTGGCCAAATGCCATCCCTGGGGCTCGCATGGCGGTGTTGATGACGTTCCCTGAACGACGTCAGGCCCTCGCCAATCAAGGTCATTTCTCGATTATTCGGCGTTTGACCCGCATGCCCCCGTCGAAATCGCCGATCCGATACCTGCAGAACTGCGTATCTGCAGGTACTCGGGATGCCTTGCGGGGTGAGACATGGTGCTCAAGATTGAACAGGACCATCAACGGTTTCGCGGAATTGTGAAGGGAAAGATCCGCGGCGATCTGCGCAAGTTTCTCCAGCGCGGCGAACTCATCGGCAAGGAAGGACGGAAGTTCGTTTCTATCCCAGTCCATGACATTGACATTCCGACCTTCAGGTACGGCGACAACTCGGGCGGGGTCGGTGCCGGCGATGGCAAGGAGGGCGACGCTGTCGGTCAAGGCCAGGAATCAGGTGGACAGGGCGGCGAGCAGGAAGGTCAGCACCTGATGGAGGTGGAGGTGACGCTGCAGGAACTCGCCGACATTCTTGGCGAGGAGCTCCGCCTCCCACGCATTGAGCCGCGCGGACGCCATCGTCTCACCACTATTCGCGATCGATACTCGGGCGTCCGCTCCCAAGGGCCCGATTCGCTTCGCCACTTCAAACGCACCTATCGCGAGGCGCTGAAACGCCAGTTGATGCTGGGGCTTTACGACCCCGCCAATCCCGTTGTGGTGCCCGTGAAGCGTGATGTGCGCTATCGCAGTTGGAAAGAGGTGAAGGCCCCGCAGAGTAATGCGCTCATCGTTTACATGATGGACGTCTCGGGCTCGATGGGTGACGAGCAGAAAGAACTCGTGCGCCTCGAGTCGTTCTGGATCGATACCTGGTTGCGTCGGAATTACGAAGGGATCGAGAGCCGGTACATCGTCCACGACGTGAACGCCAAGGAAGTTGACCGCGAGACGTTCTATCACGTTCGCGAAGATGGCGGAACTCGGATCAGTTCCGCGCTGCGCTGTTGCCTGGAAACTCTGGAAGCGCACTACGACCCCGCCGAGTGGAATACATATCTGTTTCACTTCAGCGATGGAGACAACTCGTCAGAGGCCGACAACCGCGTGTGCGTGGATTTGCTTCGCGACAGTCTGCTGCCGCGCTGCAACATGTTTGGATATTGCCAAGTCGCCTCTGCCTATGGAACGGGCAGTTTCATCAATGTCCTTCATGACGCCTTTCCGCCGGTGAAAGACAGTGTGCTCGTCACCAGCAAGGTGAACGGAAAGGATGATATTTACAACTCGCTCAAGGCATTTTTTGCCGCAGGGAAGTAGTCAGGCGCTGATCTTTGGGCTTTGTTTGCGTGCCGGAGTCGGTGAACCGCTCAATTTCCCTTTAAATCCCTGCCCCGCAATGGCTTCTCCGCTCGCACGCTGCCTAGAGTGCCTCGGCGTCCCGGCACCTGTCGGTGGCCCCAGCGGCGTTCTGCCGGCTTATCCCAAGTTCTGGGGCTTGCGGAAAGTGAAGGAGAGGTCATGCGGAATAGAACCCTTGGTTTGATTGGGTCGGCGATCGTTGCGCTTTCAGGTGTCGCGACAGTCCAGGCGCAGTACGTCTCAGGATTCGAGTCACCGACGTACGCAGGCTCTGCATCCGGCACGGTGCTGACTGGGCAGGACGGCTACTACATTCCGGCCGGTACGACGAGTGTGGATCAGCTCGTCTATACCTACGCGGGCAACACCTTGGGCATCCCGGCGAACCCCAATGGTGGCAGTCAGTTCGTCGCAGGGACAGGCCCCGGCGGTTCGACCTTCTGTCGCGGCCAGCGCGATCTGGCCTGGGGAACAGGCTCCTGGACCTATTCCTACGACATCCTTGTGAAGTATGTCGGCACTCTCCCTTCGGCTCAGAATGTCGGCAGCAACTCATCTCAACCATTCCCCGGCGGCCAGACGTTCATCGCTCTCAATACATGGACCGATCCCAACACCGCGGCGACCTGGGATGCCGACTACATCAAGTACGATTCGGCGAATAATCAGCAGCAGGTCAAGGTTCCCGACACGGGGTTCCAGAACCTGACGGTGAACCATTGGTATCGTCGCTCGACGACAATGGACTTCGCGACCAATCGCATCACGTCCGTTTCCATCACCGATCTCACCACTAATACCACCGTGACCTACGAACCCGCCGATTGGTACCTTGAAGGCGGAGCCGCCGGCGGACGTCCCACGCCCACCGGGCACCGACTCTTTGCTGGCGGAAGCACAGCTGGCAATACCGTCGCATGGGACAACGTGAGCATTGCGCCGACGGTGACCGGTCCGACTCTTGCTATCACCGGCGCTTGCCCGGGCCGAATTGATCTCTCAGGCGCCGGGTACACCGCCGGCGGAAATGTCGCCATCATTTTCGCTTCCAATACCGGCGGCGTCACAATCCCGACCGGGAACCCCTGCGCAGGCACGCAGCTCGGCCTGGGCAACGCCAACATTCAGCTTGTAAACACCATCCGCGCCAGCGCGACGGGAACCGTGGCCACAGGCGGAAATACTCCGGCTGGAGCATGTGGCGGGTTCTTGCAGTTGCTTGACGTATCCACCTGCGACACGTCCAACACAGATCAGATTCCGTAATCGATCGCCCCTGCTGAATTTCACGAAGCAAGAAGGGCTCAGGAGATCGCTCCTGAGCCCTCTTTTTGTCCACAATCCGGCGTATTTTCGCTGCTCTTATCCCGCTTCCGCCCGCGGGTGCGCCTGGTCGTATGCCTCGCGCAGGCGCTGTGTCGTCAGGTGAGTGTAAATCTGCGTAGTTGAAAGCGACTGATGGCCCAATAGTTCCTGGACGGAGCGCAGGTCCGCCCCATTGCCCAGCAGGTGAGTTGCAAACGAGTGCCGCAACGTGTGCGGACTGATGTGCGGGTCAAGCCCAGTCTGACGCAGGTATTTGTCCAGCTTGCGGCGCACTGATCGCGAAGAAAGCCGGCTGCCGTGTTTGTTGATGAACAGTGGCGTGCGGCCCGACGGGTTCCCCGCACCCAGCCGAGCGTCGCCTTGGAGCATCTGCAGATATCTGCGGATCGAGGCCAAAGCGTGCGATCCCAGCGGCACGACGCGCTCTTTCTTCCCCTTGCCGCGGATGCGCAGCGCTTCTCCGAATTCATCCAAATCAGTTCGGTCCAGATCCACCAGCTCGCTCACGCGCACGCCGGTCGAATAAAGGGTCTCCAAGATCGCCCGGTCACGGGCGCCGAGAATGTCGTTGTCATCCGGAGCCGAAAGCAGGCGCTCGATCTCCTCGACGGTCACCGCCTTGGGCAGCCTCTTGGCTTGCTTAGGCGTGCGAATCATGACCATCGGATTGGCGGGAATCTGCCCCGCGCGCTGCGCCCATTTGTAGAAAGATCGCAGCGTGGCAATTTTTCGCGCCATCGTCGAGGGCGTGTAATTTTGTCCGTCCAAATGCCCTAGGAAGCCCCGAATGACGTCCACATCAGCCCATCGGATCGCGTCGTTGAGCGTTGCGGGCGCGAACGCTCCCGGGCGCGGCGCCTTGCTTTGAAACGACTGCTTCTCTGTTGACCCGTCTGCATGCAGTTTGTACGCGCCGGTCAGGTACTCCGCATATTGCCGCAGGTCGGCTCCGTAGCACTTCGCCGTGTAGGCGCTGAAGTGCCTGTCTTGGCTCAAATAGTTGAGAAATGCGTCCACAAGGGGGTGATTTGTCGAGTTTTCCATGACTCAGTCCATTTCTGAGAAGAGTATCCAAGTGCAAGACCGATAAGCGCCTACCTACTACAGGTTCGCAACAAACATGCTTGCGGTTCGGCCGCGCGGCTGCTTTCGCACCTCGCGGGCTACGTCCCATGCCAGCGTGAGCATTTCGAACGGATCTAGGCCATGGCCAGGGTTGGCCGACAGGTCGATCAGCGTGTCGACCAGCTCCTCCACGCAACTCGCCTCAAAGCGGAATCGCCAGGTGTGCCCGCCCTTGAGCACCACCAGGCTGATCTGGCTGCTCGTATCGTCTGTGGCCGACCTGACTCTACGGATTCGTGATTGTGCCGAAAGCGCGTCCATACGGGTTCCTTCGTGCTTAGTACGCCAACCGATGCACTCCTTGCGTCGGCCGATGGCGGTTGATCAGTTCCTGCTCCCATCGCCGGTTTCTGCCGCGCTCGCGTGGAGCGTGATCCGCTCACGTTCCTGCTCGAGCATGCGATCCAGGAGTCGATAGGCAACGTAGTGTGTGTAGAGGTCCATATCCACGAGGTACCGACGCCATCCGAGCGACGTGCTCGGATTTGATCGCCCCATCGCGTATTGCTGCAGGTGGACGACGACGTCGTTGTCTTGCGCATCCACAACTTCTGAGGCGCCTGCCACAGGCTGGCGATACACCGCCAGACCGGCCAGCGGCACTTCCCGCGCTGCTGACTCAAGCGCTTCGACGTCCACAGTTGTGCTGCTCAAGCCGCGTGGCTCGGGGCTGAAGAGTTGCAGGGTCATTCCCAGTTTCGGCGGGCTGTAGGGATCAAACGCGCTGATGCTCCCGACGATCAGGCCGTCGGCGTTCAGCGTGCGTGCCAGGCTGAGCGCTTCGTCTGTTGAAGAAACGCGCGCCAGATTCATCGCCCGCATGCCCTCGAGCGTGCGGTTCAATGGCAGCACGTCAACGCCGCGGATCTTGGACACCTCATCAACGATTTGATCCGTCAATGCGAGAGTGTCGATCACCGAGACGCCCGAGTCGTTGCTCAGCGGCGCGACCGCCCACACTTTGTTCTCCGGGTAAGGGCTGCGCAGGTTTGCCGTCACTACAACGGGTGCCGGCCTGGCCGCGCAGCCGCTCACCATCGTGACCAAGGCCGTCATTGCGAGGACCAGTCTTCGACACAGCCCCGTGGGACAACTTCGGCGTCCCTGCCTGCTTTGTTCCGGGTTTTGCTGTCGGTAGTGTGCCATTATGGGAACCATTTCACAGGGATAACCCGTATCGGCCCTTACTTTTTCATCCGAATGCGAAAAAACCGTCAACGCTCGTTCCTCTGCTCTTCCCCTTGGGCGTCAGCTGTCTGCTTGAGTGTGGATGGGCCCGCCTGTCCGGCAGCAATTGCGCGTTCCGGGCGGATCGACCAGATGTTGTCGTTTCCGGAGCGGTTTGAGACGAGGTAGATATTCTGATCTCCGCCCCAGGCAGGTTGCAGATTTGTGTATTCGCCGTTGGTCAGGTTGACCTTACCCGTCCCGCTCAGCGACACCACCCACACATCGGCCGTGGCCGGGCGGTCCCCGTTCACAGACTCAGGATTGGCGATCGCGACGAAGGCGATCATCGTCCCATCCGGGCTCCAGGTCGGGTTGATGGCCGCAGCATTCTGCGCAGCCACGATTTCAGTCGGCTCGCGCCCTTCGCCGTCTTCGTACTTGATCGTCCATATTCCGAAGAGCCGGCTGCCCCGTTCCCGCGGACGTTGGAACACGATCAGGTTTGAATCGTCCGCAGGAGACCACTCCGGAAACAGTCCCGGCGCCAGGAATTTTTTCACCGCGTTGTTTTCAACCTCTGTGACCCAGACTTCCCAGCGCCCGGCCGCGTCATTCAATCGGGAGTACGCAATGGTCTTTCCGTCCGGCGACCATGACGGATGAAGTTCGTGCGCCCCGTCATTGGTTACCTGCACCGCAGGCCCGCCAGTCACATCCATCACGAAGAGGTCCCATGTGCCGGCACGATTTGATGCAAATGCGATTCGCTTGCCGTCAGGGCTGAACGAAGGCATGATGTCATCACCCGGGTCGTTGGTCAGTTGCGTGACCGTCGACCCATCGATGCGCTTGATGTACAAATCCGCATTGATGTTGTGCTGCGTGCTGCTGTAGACGATGTGCTCTCCGGTGGGATCAACATCTGGATTGGCATCTGCGCCTTCGGCGGAAAACGTAATTTGCGTCAGCGCTTCCGTCGCCCCGAACTGCGCCGATGAATTTGCCTGCCCGTCCAGTTCACCAAAGAGATTCAGTGAAGTTGACTGGGGCGGTCCCTCGAACGCCTCTTCCGAAAACCCGGCGAACTGCGCGGACTTAGGCCGAGCCGGCGCCGAACCAGCAGGCTTTCGGTCGGTCGTTCGCGCCTCGTTGGAGAAGCGGACCGGCTGCGAAACCCCAGACGAACTTCTCTCGTCGGCTGACTCCCCCGCCGCGGCAAAGCCCGATCCAAGCGTCGAGGGGCGCGCGGGCTGCCCACTAATTGAGTCAGGGTCAGCCGGCGTCACCACCACGGTGGTCGGAACCTGATTTTGGGGCCGTCTCAT
Organism: Phycisphaerales bacterium; assembly: GCA_044229655.1. Classification (GTDB taxonomy): domain Bacteria; phylum Planctomycetota; class Phycisphaerae; order Phycisphaerales; family UBA5793; genus JBGASM01. The sequence goes on from JBGASM010000010.1 coordinate 42,590, forward strand.
GAGTCCACATCCGCTGCCCGACAGCAGGAGACTCGCGGAGAACCCCGCCCACTTCAGCTGTGATACGGGCAATGCGGTGTTTGCAAACGAGGTGGCACGCTTCATGGTTGAATCCCGACAAGACCTGGCGGCCTCGACCCGCGCGGGTTGATGGCCCCTGTTCCTTCGGATATCGGCCTCTCCGTGATTGGACCACTGCGCAGGCGCGATAACGTGCTTGTCGCCCGTAACCGAAGTCATTTTTCAAGATTTGTCGCTGCTCAGGTCCCTACCGCCCACGCATCCGAGTCCATCCCGCGGCTATGTTCGGGTCCATGATGTGGATGTTCGCTCCCTGAAGCAATTCACCCGCCAGCGCGTCCATGCGTACACGCTCGAGTCCGATCCGAGTGGCTCGCTCCACTTCGCTGCGTGCCTGGTCAAACGAGACGTCGTCTGCGGGAACGACTCTGACCAGCATCGCGGTGGCATAGTTCCCATCCAGCGCGAAAGCTGCACTTGGAACACCGGCTTGCAGGCCCGGCAGCGCTTGGCGCAAGGCGAACGGGTAGCGTTCGTCGTCCGGCGAAATCGGTTCCAGCAGCCCGCCTCGTGCTGCACTGGAATCTGTCGAATGCTCGACCGCAAGCGTTACGAAGTCCTGGCCTTGCCCCAGCGCACTGAGTATCGCATCGATCTCCTGCTCAGTCTTGGCCAGGATGATGCGCGCCTGGTATTTCTCCCCGTGGATTGCCCGGTATGCCGACTGCAGCATTGACTCCGTGATGACTACCTCGCTGCGTACGAGCATGCGCAACATCGCATTGCGTCGAAGCAGGGTCGCAAAGCGCCGATCCCCCAGAAGGCGCTGTGTGCGCAACGAATCAAGCATGAGCTGCGCGCGGTCCGGATCACTGCTGAGCGACTGAATGAGCATGTCGCGCTCGTTGTCAATGTCTTGTGTCGTCGCCTTCAACCCCTGCGCGGCCAGCCGCTCGCTCAGTAATCTGTCCAGAATCGCCTCCTCAAGGATCTGTGCGCCTGCCGTCTCCGCCAATGTGTCACGGATCTCGCTCCAGCCGATGGGGCTGTCATTCAGCAGCGCCACCGTGTCCGGCGCCGATGTCAGGTTGGGCCTGGTCGCGCCGATGACCCCCAGACAGAGCATTCCTGCTCCCGCTGCCGCAAGAATGTCGTGCATGTACCGCGCCGCCCGTCCGTGGTGCCAAGGTTGGCCTGTCGCGTTTTTCATGCGAGAATGACAGAGTCACTTGGCCTTCCGGTCAAGTCCGACTTTCCCGATTCCACCATAATGCACATGAACCACAAGACCCCTTCCCCGCAGGACGTTCTTGATCGGGCTGTTCAGGCCTTTGGCAAACGCTTCCGCCGACCGCCAAGGTGGGCGGGTATTGCGCCAGGCCGTGTGAACCTCATCGGCGAGCATACCGACTACAACGAGGGGTTTGTTCTGCCTCTTGCCGTCAATCTCTGCACAGTGGCCGTTGGCGACCGTGCGCCTGCTGCGACCGTGGGAACGATAGTCAGTCTCGATCTTCCGAACGAAATTCAATACGCGCCGTTGGCCCCCGTCGAACCGGTCGAGGTTGAATGGGCCAACTATCCGCTTGGCGTCATGCATCAGTTTCAGCAGCAAGGCCTCGCGGTCCCGCCACTTGATCTGATGATCGCCAGTTCCATCCCTGTTGGCTCAGGGTTGAGTTCCTCTGCGGCGCTGAGCATGAGCGTTCTACGTTTGATTGCCCACGCCGCGGGTGTCGGGATCGACCCGATGACCGCAGCACTGTGGTGCCAGTTGGCCGAACACGACTTTGCCGGCGTTCCTTGCGGCATCATGGATCCAACCGCCTCAGCGCTGGGGCGCGCCGGCTGCGCAATCCTGATTGATTGTCGCACACACGTTTGCACGCCGGTGTTATTGCCTCAAGATTCCACTCTGCTCGTGTTGAACTCCTGCGTTCGTCACTCGTTGGCGGCGGGCGAGTATGCCTCGCGCCGATGCGAATGCGAGGCCGCAACGCGCACGCTGGCCAATGTTTTGGGACGGTCCCTGGCCTCGCTTCGCGACGTCGCACTGGATGAACTCACTGCTCGGCGCGGGGTGCTCCCCGATGTCCAGTTCCGTCGGGCGCGGCACGTCATCACCGAGAATCAGCGCGTGCTGGACGCCGTCCGCCACGCGCAGGTCGGTGATGCGCTCGCGCTTGGGGCCCGCATGTGGGCGAGTCACGCTTCGTTGCGCGATGACTACCAGGTGTCCTGTGTCGAACTGGATGCTCTCGTCGATTCCGCCCGTACCCTCAGTGTCGAAGTGCTCGGCGCCTCAGGTTTGGTCTTTGGAGCGCGCATGACCGGCGGCGGTTTTGGCGGATGTGCCATCGCACTTATTCGCCAGGGCGCTGAATCCGAAGTCGCGTCCCGGATTGGTGCTGAGTTTCACCGCCGATTTGACCGGAATGCCGACATTTTTCCGGTGCAGGCGTCCGCTGGGGCGCGGGCATGTGACTTGCGGACCTGATCATGCGGGAATCAGTGCCGTCGCCTGCACGAGCATTTCTGTGCTCATCGGTTCGTCAATGGACGCAGGCCGGACTTCCCGCTCGAGGATGACGACCGTCCGGGTCAAGGCGTCAAGTGCATATTGCAGATTCTGCGCGATAACCCGTGCTGAAGAACTGCTGCTGCAAACGAGTCGGCGCTGGACCAGTCGGGCGCTCATGATCACTCCGACAGTTGCCGCAAGCGCTTTGGCAGGAGTGATCAGGAGTAGATTCTCCTGGAGGTCATGCACCTGACTGCTGAATCGGTGCACGCACCTGAGATGCTCCTCGCACAACGGCGCATGCCTGCTGCGATCTAGAGCGTTTTCAACGTGTGAACTGATGTTGGTCAGGATTTCGCTGATGATGGAAAGTGCGGTGGGAGCCATTGGAGTTGTTCCGCGTGTTCGTCCCTGGGAAGTCCCGAATCCGGGAGCAATCGCCCCGGGTCGTCGCCTCGTGCATGCGGAGGGTGTTGGAGAGATTTGTGGGGAGGCGCTCGGCACGGCGGCGCAGGTCAAGCGTGCACCCGCATCCTCACTGTGGTCCGCGTGGACTGCCGCGCCAACCACAGCCGGATTCTCCGCGCAATGACACCCCGTCCATCGGAATGTCTCCAAGTCCGATCCCTCACAATCCTTTCTCGACCCTCAACCAGACCGCAGATCTTCCCGGATTTCTGCGTCCAGAGAGACAATGACGACCTGCTGCGAACTTTTTCACAATGTGCACATTTTTGCGCAAATAGGTCCCGCCAAACCAATTACAAGTCGGTTTTTCCCGCGTCAGCAGTGAAATGCTTCCATTTCCCAGCGATCCGAATCGTCAGCGGCGCCCGCTCGCCCACCGTACTCTGAGTCGTTGCCAGTCTACAGCAGTGCCTTCATCTCACGCACCGCCTCGCGCATTCCGATGAACACGGCGCGGCTCACAATACTGTGTCCGATGTGTAGTTCAGCAATGTGCGGGCAGGTGGCGACAAGCGCAGGGACGTTCCGCACATTGAGCCCGTGTCCCGCGTTGAATTGCATTCCCAACGTCAGAATTCGCTTACCCGCCTTGTGAATCGCCGCCAATTCAGCCCGGACCTCTGGGGCATTCGCACTCTGATGTTCGTCCCATAAGTGCGCATAGGGTCCAGTGTGTATTTCGCAGACAGAAAATCCCAGCTTTCCAGCTGCTTCAATCTGCTCCAGATCCGCATCGATGAATGCGCTGGTTCTCACCCGCGCCTTACGAAATCGGTCAAGGACCTTCTTGATCCGCTTCGAGTTCGCGATGAGGTCCAGTCCCCCTTCGGTCGTGACCTCCATTCTTCGTTCGGGGACAAGCATCGCCAGCGCGGGCTTGATTCGGCACGCGAAGTTCACGATTTCCTCGACTGGCGCTAGTTCAAAGTTCAAAGGCGTTTTACATACGCCCCGGAGCCGCTCAACATCGTGATCCTGAATGTGTCGCCGATCCTCGCGCAGGTGAAACGTAATCCCGTCAGCTCCGCCAAGTTCTGCCTCGACGGCTGCCCAGACCGGGTCGGGTTCGCTCCCTCGCCGCGCTTGGCGCACAGTGGCTACGTGATCTATATTGATGCTCAATCGAATCATGGCGTGTCGTCGGGTGAACTTTGGTTCCAATTGTCTCGTGTCGGTTGCCGGGCCGGACCTGCACGGCATAATGCTCGACTTGGACGTAATTCTACGCGGAATTGGCGATATTCGTGGTTCCGGGCGTTTTCGTTCCCGCCAGAGCAACTGAGGGGTTCATTTTCATGACGACGCGGTTTGAAGAACTGCTTGCAGCGCTCAAATCCATTGGGCAGGAGCACGTGCTTGAATTCTTCAATTCGCTGACTCCCGATGCCCAACAGGCTCTGCTCGCACAAGTCGCGGGAATGAATTTGCATGAAATTCAGCGCCTGGTCGCTGAGTATGTGCTGCAAAAACCGCGCTTGACCCTTCCGGAGCGAATTGACCCACCAAGCTGGTATCCCGCCGCTTCGGATGCGTCTTACGGTTCCCGAGGCCCCGAACATTACCGAAAGATCGGTGAGGACCTCATCCGGCGCGGCAAAGTCGCCGTCTTCTGTGTCGCCGGCGGGCAGGGAAGTCGGCTCGGATGGGAGGGCCCGAAGGGCACGTTCCCAGCGGGGCCGGTGACCGGCAAGCCGCTTTTTCAGATCTTTGCCGAAGGGATCCACGCATCACAGATCCGTCATGGATGCAGCATTCCCCTCTACATTATGACCAGCCCGTTGAACCACGGTGATACGGTCGGTTTCTTCAGTTCTCATGAGCACTTTGGCCTGGATCCGCGCAACGTCGCCTTCTTTCCGCAGGGCGTGATGCCCGCGTTTGATGCCGCCACCGGGCGCATCCTCCTTGCCTCAAGAGCGGAGATCAGTATGAGCCCCGACGGGCACGGCGGCTCTCTCAAAGCCCTTTCAGCCAGCGGCGCGATCGAGAACATGCGCTCACGCGGCGTTGAAGTGATCAGTTACATACAAGTCGACAATCCGCATGTGCGCGTGGTGGACCCCTTGTTCATTGGGTTGCACGCTGCTGCGCCTGACTCCTCCGGCGAAATGTCGAGCAAAATGCTCCCCAAGACGGGGCCCAAGGAAAAACTCGGCAATTTCTGTCGCGTCAATGGACGCACGACAGTCATCGAGTACAGCGATCTTCCCGATAACTTGGCGCATCAGCGCGATGAAAAGGGCGAACTCCTCTTCAAGGCGGGCTCCATTGCGATTCACTGCCTCGCCGTCGACTTTGTCGAGCGTCTCAATCGGAGCAGGGGCCAGACAGATTCCACGCCCACTCTCCGCCTTCCCTACCACCGCGCTGACAAAAAAGTGCCCTTCATCGACACAACCACCGGCAGTCGCGTTGAACCTGCAGAGCCCAATGCCGTCAAACTCGAAATGTTTGTCTTCGATGCGCTGCCGCTCTGCCAATCTTCCATCATCCTGGAGACGGACCGCGTCGAAGAGTTTGCGCCCATCAAGAACGCCACCGGCGTCGACTCGGTGGAGTCCAGTCGTCAGCTCCAGACCGAGCGGGCGGCTCGCTGGCTCGAGCGTGCGGGAGTTCACGTGCCGCGTCGGGCCGATGGTTCTGTGGATGCCGTCATTGAGATCAGTCCGTTGACTGCGGTGGAGGCCCGGGACCTGCATTCGACTGCTTTGCCCGCACGCATCGAGCCAGGCGCGCGAATCGCGCTGTGATATGGCCTTGCCGAACTACACTTTTCGCGCATGGCTGCGCTGCCCACACATACCAGTTCGCCTGCCGCGCAGGATCTGTCCGCAGGTGAACACGCGCCCTCCGACCTCAGCCATTGCAGCAAAGCCACTGCCTCAAGAGCGATCAGCCTCAATGTGCTCAGTGCGGCGAGTCCTGCGCGCATCGCCCCTTCACGCAATTCTCCGCGTCGTTTCGCGGTCCTCATCTTGGTCCAGTTGGCCATCGTCGGCCACATCATCTGGTGGCTCATGGCCCGGGATTCCGGCGCACTGGTGCTCTCACCGGTGGAACCTTCCGAGTCGATGAAAACTCTTGAACTTGGCCAGTTGAACGCCGGGTTCATTTTCTTCTGTGTTGCAATCCTCGCGACCCTGCTCCTGGGTCGGTTCTTTTGCGGCTGGGCATGTCACATTGTTCTCTTGCAGGATGCTTGCCTGTGGGTCATGAAGAAGTGCGGGGTGACGCCCAAGCCCTTTCGTGCGCGCCTTCTCCCATGGATTCCATTTGGTCTCGCGCTGTACATGTTCGTTTGGCCGACCGCCAGGCGGATCATTGTGCATCCGCTCGCAGAGCGGTTTTCGCCGTCGCTGGCTGAGTGGGTCGGCCGCCCCCCCGCGTGGAATGGATGGACCAATCACCTCATGGTGCAGGACTTCTGGGCCACCTTCCCGTCACCGTTGGTCGCAGTCCCGTTCCTGGCCATCTGCGGCTTCGCAACGGTCTACTTTCTCGGGGCCAAGGGATTCTGCACCTACGGCTGCCCCTATGGCGGGTTCTTTGGCGTCGCCGACCGTTTCGCCCTGGGTCGAATCCGCGTGACAGACGCTTGTGAAGGTTGCGGCCACTGCACCGCGGTGTGCACCTCCAATGTCCGAGTCCATCAGGAGGTGCGCGACTTTGGGATGATCGTCGACCCAGGCTGCATGAAGTGCATGGACTGCGTGAGCGTCTGTCCCAATGACGCGCTTTTTTTCTCGATTGCTGCTCCGGTGCGGCACAATCGAGGGACTGCGGCAATCAAGAAGCCCACTCGTGCCGCCTTCGACACGTCTTGGCGTGGTGAGCTCGTCCTGCTGACTGTCTTTCTTGCAGGATTCTTCGCGTGGCGCGGTGTGTATGACGCGGTCCCCCTCCTCATGGCTGTGGGAATCTCCTGTTGCCTTATGTTCCTGCTTTGGAAGTCGGCACAGTGTCTTGCTTCCGACTCCGTACGGTTTCACAAATTCACACTTCGCCGTGCAAATCGCAACACCGTCAGTGGTTGGTTGTTTCTGCTGGCCTGTAGTCTTGCCCTCGCGCTGACTGCTCAGGCGTCAGTCGTCAGGTACCATCGCTGGCGTGGCGAGACTTGGGCCCGGCAGATCACCACGCCCAACGCCGCACTTTTTCGACCGGGGGTGCGCGTCTCTGCCCCCGATCTGAACGCGGCCGGGTATGCCCTCGCCCACCTGCAGCGGGCCGACAGCCTGCGATCCGGCGGATTGGGGTTGGTGCAGACCCCCGCCGTCACCGCCGCCATTGCACGGTCGCACCTCGTCCGTGGGGAGTATGCGGATGCTGAAACCGCCTTGCGCCGATATGTCGAGGCGCGCGGTCCATCGGATGACCTCTGTGTGGACATCACGCGGCTCCTGCTGCTTCAGGGCCGCCGTGAAGATGCGCTTCGCTACACCCAGACCACGCTGGCCCTTCATCCTGAGTTCACAAACCTCGCCGCATTGCAGCAAGCCCTGACTTCCGGAAACTGATCAGGCCATGATTCACGTTGCCATGATCTGGCGTCGATACCTTGAGGCGATCCTCGACGGGCGCAAGACCATCGAGTCCCGGCTCACCATCACCGCGCGGGCTCCCTATCAACGCGTTGCCCCCGGCGAGCGCATCTACTTCAAGATTTCCGCCGGCCCGTTTCGCGCCCGCGCCCGGGCCCAGCGCATCACATTTCTTGATGGTCTGACTCCGGCACGCATCGCCGCCCTTCGGGCCGAGTTTGGCAGCGCAATCCTGGGTGATGACGACTATTGGCGATCCAAACGCACCGCACGGTACGCGACGCTCATCTGGCTTGCGGATGTCGAGCCGGTGTCTGTCGGTCCCCGCATCCAGCCCCAGCGCGGGCTCGCCTGGTTGACTCTGCCGGACCGTATGGATGTCTCGGGAGTAAGCGCACACGCTCCCCGCGACCCCCACCGCGTCAACGCAGATACTCTCCTGGAGATCACGCTGACTGCCGGCAACATCCGCAACCGGCATGTCTGCATTCCCCGCGACCAGCTGTCCTTCTTCCCAGCCGAATCGATCGGCGGAGCACGCAAGAGTGATGCTGGGAAGCAGATTGAAATCGCAGCGACTCACGGAATCGTCATTCGCACCGACATCGTGGGTGGCAGGGCAATGTTCCGCTCGCGACAGTGGGGGGGGTGGTTCACGCTCGCGGGCGCACAACCCGGTGACCGCGTCCGCCTGCGCCGGGTCGCGCCAGCTGAATACCGGGCATCCCTCGTGCACGCCTCCCGTGTGCGCCGAACGTAACCGTCACTACACTCGTTGTCCCATGCTCGTCGCGACTCCGGACAATTCGTCGATGGTGGACCTGAATGGTCTTGAACTGCCCAAGCTCTTCGACCTTCTCAACCCGCTCTCTGATCTCATGGAATTGTTCCAGCGGATGCAGCGCGAGGATTTGGGATGTGCATCAACAGCGGGGGATGTCACCTCTGAACTGCTGGCCGAAAGCCCAGCTCCGATGTCTGCCTTATTGCGCGCCCGACGCCCCGGTATCGTGGCAGGCTTGGCCGCCCTACCGATGATGGTCAGCGCCTTCGGGGGCGGCATCTCGATTGATCTGCAGACCTCCGACGGCACCGAGGTCTCGGCCGGGGCGGTTGTCGCGCGGCTCTCCGGACCTGCCCGAAGCATGCTCACACTCGAGCGCTCGCTGCTGAATCTGCTCGGTCGGTTGAGCGGCGTGGCAACGTTGACGGCTCACTACGTCCGCGCAGTGCGCGGCACACGCGCCCGAATTTGCGATACGCGCAAGACCACGCCGGGCCTGCGCATGCTCGAGAAGTACGCGGTGCGCTGCGGCGGCGGAACCTGTCATCGCCTCGGCCTGTGGGACGCGGTTCTTCTCAAGGACAACCACCTGGCAGCGCTGCGGCATCACGACCTCACCCGCTGGCTCAATGAGCATCTCTCCCAATTGCGAGCACATCGCACGCTGCGCTTTGTTGAAGTCGAGGTCGACAATTTTGCTCAATTCGAATCTGTGCTCGGGTGCAATCCGGGGCTGATCGACATCATTCTCCTTGACAACATGGATGCTGAGTTGATGGGGCGCTGCGTCCGGCGTCGGGATGAGGAGCGGTCGGCCAGCCTCTTGGAGGCCTCCGGCGGTGTGACGCTTGAGACGGTGCGCGCCGTTGCGGAAACCGGCGTCGATCGGATTTCCGTGGGGGCGCTGACGCACTCGGCCCCAGTCCTCGACCTTGGGCTTGACGCGGAGTGAGCGATGCGCGAACACGAGGCTGCCGAGTTCCAGGCCATTCTCCATCGACTGGCCGAAGCGCAGGTGGCAGGCATTGCCCGAACACATCTCGTCGAGTCATGCCCGTCGACTCAGGATGTCTGCCGATCTCTGGCGAATGATCCAACTTGTACGACGCAGCGCGGCGGGCTTCTTGTGACCGCCCTGCGCCAGACCTCTGGGCGCGGCCGCCTGGGGCGCGTGTGGGAAGACCCAACCGGGGAATCGATGGCGCTCACCGTGTCGCTGCCCGCGCGCGAAACGGCTCGTCTAAGCCTTCGCGCGGGCCTCGCAGTGTGCACGATGGCCGAGAATCTGGGAGTGTCCGATGTCGGCCTGCGCTGGCCCAATGATGTCATGGTCGCCGGGCGAAAACTCTCCGGAATTCTCGTTGAGGTGTCTGACGGATGCGCTTTTTTGGGTATCGGCATCAACGTCCTGCAATCGGATTGGCCGCTGCCGCTCCAGGATTGCGCCATCAGCCTCGCTCAGGCCGGCATTGCGATCTCCCGACCCCGGGTCCTCGAGGCGTGCATGCGTTCGCTGGCCGATGTACTCACGTGGCAGGATGAGTGCGCCGCCGCCGCATTCACGCGGTTTGATCTGCTGCGCGGCACCCGTCAACGTTTTCGCGTTGCACACCGCGAAATCGAAGGTGAGGTTCTTGAAATTTCCCCCCTCGCCGAACTCGTGGTCCAGACGCCCGAGGGAGTCGTGCACATCCCCGCCCTGACTGCGAGTTTGATCCACGATATGTGATGCGGACTTCCCGCCGCGCTATTTGCCGTCCTCACCGAAACTTCGCCGCGCCGCATTGCGAAGTGGCGTTGGAATGGCCTGGGTCACTACGGGCGGAATGCTCGCGATGATCGGCCGTACGACCGACCCCACGCCCGGCCGAACCGATTCAAAGAGCAGCGTGATCGGTGTCGGGCTGGTGACTTCCCCTGTGACTCGACGTAGCAGAAGCAGTGTGATGAGCCGACACAGCGACGAAATGCCGAATACCACCAGGTATGCATCTCTCGATTGACTTCCGGCATGCAGGATGAAGGCCCCGACGTTGGCTCCGCCCACCATCGCCGCCGCATTGGCGAAGTTGTATTTCGCCTGGATGCTCGTTCGCTCGCGTTCCGGCACGGTCTCAAGGATCAGCAGGTAAGCTGAGAGTTCATAGCACGCCCAGGCAATTCCCGAAAAGACCTGGACCATGAGGAGGTACCACGGATTGCCCGACACCATCCACAAGGCCGCCATCGGCACGACCCCCACGCCGCCGATCCACAGAACTTTGCGGGCTCCGATTCGCGCCGCGACTTTCCCCGCCACAGGGAGCATAATCACCTTGAAAACGAACACGGTCACGAGTACGAGCAGATAAGTCAGGTACGGGTAGTGAAGTTCGTCCAGCATGTAAGGCGTGAACGCGCCGCTCGCGATGAACAGCGAGAATTGCATCGCCACCAGATAGGCGAAAAGCCTGCCGTCGTGCCCACTTCTAAGCCGCTGGACGACCTCCACCCACGACACTTCTCGGTCATCGTGCGGCACGGGCACGGGCTCGCTCTGTTTCGAGAGCAATCGCAGCCCCGCAAATCGTGCCACCCCCGAGAGCCCCATCAGAACGGCGAAAGCGGACAGTTCCCACCGACCCGCCTCACGCGTCTTGTGCGCCGCAGACGAATCCGGCTCCTTCGCGCCGAGTTCCCCAGCCTCCGTGCCGACAGTGTCAGGTTTCACCGCTGCGTCACGGTTGACGGGGGCGGCGACCGCCTGCGAGTTGGTCCACCAATACACCCCTTCATCAGCGCTTCGCGCCAAGTCGAGCGTCAGTCCGCCCGCGACCAGACCCACTGCGATTGACGCCTGGCACCAGCGGGACCGTTTGGCGAAGTACCTCGGACGCACACGCGCCGGAACCAGTGTGCCCATCCAGGTGTTCCATGCCGCTCCCGCGCCGAACCCGCCCGCCCAATAGAGCGAAACCACCAGAAACAGGCCCCAGAGCGGCAGCGTGCCGATGGCCGCTCCTACGCAAAGTGGAAGGAACGCTGCTCCTTGCAGCGCGATGCACAGAATGATCCAGCGTTGCAATGACCCCAGCCGCCTGACTCCCCACGGCGATATCAGTTGCAATGCTGCACCGGCGACCGGCGGTACCCCGCTGAGCAACACTGCTTCCGTCGCCCCAAACCCCAGCGCCAGCGCGTACGCCGCCAGATAGGTTTCGCCGAACCCCAGCATCAGACACGATGCGAAACCCTCCCGAATCGACAGACGCAGATCACGCCGGACAACTGCCCCGCGCGCAAAGCGTTTCCTCGCTCCTTTGCCCGCCTCGTCGCGGGCTCGCCCCTCTGTAACCTGTGATGCATCCCGCATCGTCGACTGCCATCCTTGCCGCGTCCGCGCTGCTCACCGATCCGATGCAGCGCTTTGCCGTTCCGCCTCCAGCATCTCTGGACTGGGAGGGCCGAATATTGCCGATCCGATGCGCACCAGGTTGGCGCCGGCTGCGATCGCCAGTTCGAAATCAGATGACATTCCCATTGACAGGATGTCAAAGTTTTTGGCGTTTGACCCGGCCTTGCGAATCTCATCAAAGCAGTCACGTGCCCGCTCAAATGCATCGGTGATCAGGGCCTGATCGTCCGTTAGTGGGCCCATGGCCATCAGGCCGCGCAGTCGCATGTTCGGCATCGACTCGATTTGCTCCGCAAGATGCAGCGCCGCCGGCAGCGCCACGCCGTGCTTCTGCGGTTCATTGGACGCGTTGACCTGCAGCAGCACTTCGACCGGTTTGTCCTTTCGTACCGCGGCTTCCTGGATTTCCTCAGCGACGCGCAGGGAGTCGACCGAGTGAATCAAATTGACGACGTCAACGGCTTGCTTCACCTTGTTGCGCTGCAGGTGCCCGATCATGTGCCAGCGAATTCGGCTCGGAACCTTGGCTCCGCCATGGTCGGCCATCATCTGGTGCCGCGCGCTGAACTCATCCATCATTGCCACGCGTTTGGCCAGGCTCTGTACTCGGTTCTCAGCGAAATCTCCATGTCCCAGCGTCAGCAGTTCTCGGATCTGCTCGGGTGCAGCATACTTCGTCACTGCAACGATCAGGATGTCGCCTGGCTGCCGTCCTGTTTTTCGCGCGGCGTCCGCTACGCGGCGTTGAACCCCCTCCAGACGAGCTCGCAGTGACAAACCGTCGCCTCTGCTGTCCGTTGATGTTGCGGGCGTCGTCATGGGAGCCTCCGGTGCTTCGACGATAACTGGTCTGGTGTGTGTCTTGGGCATGGCGCGCCTTGTCAAGAAAGTGGGGTGATGCGAAGTCCAGTGCGGGCGATCATCCACCCGAACGGGTGGAATTCTCACATTCCCATGATGCAATATCCGGAATCCACATAAATGTTCTGCCCCGTCACGCCCGTCGACATGTCCGACAGCAGCCATACCGCGGTGTCTCCCACCTCGTGACCCTCGATGTTTCGCTTGAGCGGGGCTCGCGATGCCACGATGTCCAGCATCGTCCCGAAACCGCCGACTCCCATCGCTGACAAGGTCCTCAGAGGACCACCTGAGATGGTATTGACGCGAATCCCGTCCTTGCCCATCTCCGCTGCCGCATACCGGCAGGTGGCCTCCAACGCGGCCTTGGCCACACCCATGACGTTGTAACCCGGCACGACTTTCTCCGCCCCGTAGTACGTCATCGCCAGGATTGATCCGCCCTTCTTCATGTGCGGTTGCGCCGCGCGTCCCATGGATAGCAGCGTGTAGGCGCTGACTTCCATCGCCTGCAGATACGCCGCCTTGGGTGTCTGCATGAACTTGCCGAGTTCGAGGTAGGTCTTGTCCGCAAACGCGATCGAGTGCACCACAAAGTCAAGGCCGCCGGCCGTCCCGCGCGCGGCATCGTCGAACACCGCCGTCAGTTGTGCCTCGTCGGTCGCATCCAGAGGACGCAACCACGGGTCCTTGACGCCCAATTCCTCGACCGCGCTGCGCACCCGCCGTTCCATCTTTTCGCCCGGCAGATGTGTGAAGCACACTTGTGCGCCGTGTTGCAGAAGTCTCTCTGTGATGTAAGTCGCATAGGACCGGTCGTTGGCGATGCCAATGACCAGTCCTTTCTTGCCGTCCATGAGGCCCATGAGGGGTAAATCTCCATGTGAATCCCAACGCCGTCCGCCTCACGGCGGGCAGCATCGCGTAACGCGGCCAAGTATAGGTTCCCGCTCGCACGTGCCGCATAGAGCTGAGATTTCAGCTTGCGCGGCGGCGCTCAGACGAACAGTGCGGCTTCTGCGGTCAGTCCCGGCCCGAACGCCAATGCGACGCACGGTCGCGCTGCCCCTGTCTCCATCAGTCGCTCCAGGATGAAAAGGACAGTCGGTGATGACATGTTTCCTGCCTCCGCCAGAACTGCGCACGAAGGATCTGTTGCTCCCTCCGCTAGGCGCAGCGACCGTGCCACAGCGGACACAATTCGCGGCCCACCAGGATGAATCGCCCACGCCCCGATGTCCTGCACCCCCAATCCCTCGCTTCGAAGCCAGGACTCGAGCCACCGTGGGAGATGCTCCTCAATCATCGCCGGAACCTCCGGCCCCAGCCGCATCTCGAATCCCCGGTTTCCGATTTGCCAGGTCATCGCGCCAGTCGACTTCGGCAGCAGACATGTGCCCGTCTTGGCCAGTCGCCACGCGTCCCGGCCGCCTTGCGTGCTTTTCGACAGGGTGAGAGCGGCAGATCCGTCCGCGAACAGCGAGTTGGCAATCACGGCTGATGGATCGGTGCCGGCATGCAGGTGCAGGCTGCAGAGTTCTGTGCAGCTTATGAGCACGTTGGCCGCCGCATCTGCTTGCAACATCGCTGCGCCAACCCGCAGTGCGTTGATCGCCCCGTGGCAGCCCATGAATCCGATATGCGTCCGCGTGGTGTGGCAGCTGAGTCCAAGCGCGTTGATGACCTCGACGTCAACCCCCGGAGCTGCGAAACCGGTGCAGGACACGGTGATCAGTGCATCGACATCCGTTGGGTTGAGACCGGAGCGTCGCAGCGCCTCCGCTGCAGCGCGAACGGCAAGTCGCGGCGCTTCCTCTTGATACTTCTCCATCCGTCCGCCTGTGCTTTCCGGTATGCCTCCGCACTCGGCGCTCAGATTAATGTCCAGCACAACATGCCGGCTCTCCACTCCCGCGCTCTCAAAGAACCTGCGAATGAGATCCCCTTGCTTGCTGCCCGCGCTGCATCGCTCGGTCACCGCGCGGGCTAGGTCCTCCTGTCGCCATCGACTCGAAGGCAGTGCCGTTGCCAATCCACTGATGACTGGAAACTCCCGGTGTGTCGCGGTGAATGTCATGTGAGATTGTGAACTCCCTGTACCGGGGTGCCTCCCGCACTGGTGTTTGTGCGTCCCCCTGCGGAGTGTACGGGTGAATGGTCGCGACGTACCCTCCAATTCCTCCGTGCCCCCCCTCGGTCCCCATTCCGAACAGGTCTCTTCCCCGCGCCTGGCTGTGCTCGTCAGCGGCGGTGGCCGCTCGCTTGAAAACCTGGCCCAGCGGATCGCGGCCGGTCAATTGCAGGCTGTCATCGCGTGCGTGATTTGCTCCAACCCCGCAGCCGGAGCCATCGAGCGTTGCCGTCGGCTCAACATCCCCTGGACCGTGCTTCGACCCCGAGATTTCTCCGATCAGGCTGCCTTTGGCGCGGCGGTGTTCAATCACCTCGAAGCCGCGAAGGTCGACTTGGTGTGTCTTGCCGGATTCCTCAGTTTCCTCCCGGTGCCTCAGCGCTGGCTCGGTCGCGTGCTCAATATTCACCCCGCGCTTCTTCCCGACTTCGGCGGCAAGGGAATGTACGGCCACCACGTCCATGAGGCGGTCCTGGCGGCGGGGGCTGCGGAGTCCGGCTGCACGGTGCATCTCGTCGACAACGAGTATGACCACGGGGCCGTTCTGGTGCAGCGACGCTGCCCCGTCCTGCCGGGCGACTCTCCGGACCTCCTCGCCGAACGCGTGTTTGCGCTCGAGTGTGAGGCATACCCGGAAGCCATCACACTCCTCTCTCGCCAATTGGCGGGGGCTCGACAATGAGGCGCCCGTCTCGTGTGATTCCCGCCTCATGGGCTGCCGCGGCAATCTCGCTCGCCCTGTCACCCATCCTCACTGCGCAGGAGGGTCTGTCGCCGGCGCCGGAGCCGCCCGTCGTCGACGCCGCTGCGGACCGCCTCAAGGCCCTCGACACACAGGCTTGGGAGTCGTATCACAACGGTGACTTCAGCAGCGCCTTGACGGCTTGGGCAGCATGCCTCGAAATTGACCCGGCCAATGCACGCGTCGTCTACAACACCGCCTGCTGTCAGGCCCGTCTGGGCCGTCCTGAAAAAGCGGTCGGGCTTCTCGAAGGAGCGGTGACCCGTGGTTTCATCGACTTTGACCGGCTGCGGAGCGACGCCGACTTCGAATCCCTGCGCACCCATCCGCGCTACCTGGCCCTTCTTGCCGGCGCCCAAAGTGCCTATGCACGCGCCGCTGACCGCCTTGAATCCGCCGCGCGTGAAACCTTGGGTCCTAGGTCAATCCTCGTCCGCGACGCAACTCGACGCCTGATCTGGGCGGCGCAGATGCCTCAGGCCGCCCTTGACGATGTTCGTGCCCGCGTCGAGCGGCAACTCAACTGGCAGCAGACAAGCTTGTTCACCGCGGCGCCGCTTGATGTGCTCCCCGGTTCCTCGACTCCCGCACAATCCGCGTGGGTGCTCGTGGCGATCCCGTCGCCGCAGATATCCGATGCCCTGATTGCTTCCGGACGCGTCGCCGGCGCCTACGACCATGTGACCCGCGAACTCATCACGCGCGAGGTCGGACCCACCCTCCGCCATGAACTCACCCACGCGCTGCACCATGTCGATATGGATCGCCGAGGTCAGGTGCACCCCCTCTGGATTCAGGAGGGCCTCGCCTCGCTCTTCGAGTTCTATACCTGGCCGGATGACCCCGCCGCACCGCTCCAGCCCTCCTTTGAAGACTCGCTGCGCCTCAATCTTGTGTTGCGCTTGCGCGAGATCAACGCACTCAGCGACTGGGACGAGTTCATGACGCAGCCGGATGCCGATTTCATGAGCGACCGCACCCGCGCAAAGTACGCTGAGGCTCGCCTCATCCTTCAGTTCATCAGCCAGCGCGGCGATCTCGCCCGGTGGTATCAGGAGTATGTCGCGCGGTACAGCGACGACCGATCCGGCCGGCGTGCGACCGAGGCTGTTCTCGGGATGCCTCTCACGGCCGCCCAGCAGGAATTCCGCTCCTGGCTCGGCGGGAAGTCACCTCTGCCCGAGGAGATTCACTTCGGCAAGCCTGCTCTCGGCATGTGTGTGGATGACCAGCGCGCCAACGACGGGGTGATGGTCACTTACGTTTTCCCTGGCGGTGCCGCCCGCCCAGCAGGTATTCGCAGCCGCGATGTCATCGTCGAGGCGAACGGACAGCCGGTCCACACGGTCGAAGAAGTCGTTCACGCGGTATCGCGCGGCGCGCTGGGGGAATCTTTTACCCTTCGCATCCGTCGCGGCGATGAATACCGCGAGGTTGTCCTCTCGCTTGCCGCGGTGCCCGAACCTCGCCCGACAGAGTCCGACTTGATCGAGCCAGGGATCAAGGTCTGACGACTGCCTTCTCCAAAAAAACAAGTGGGCCGCGTTGACGGCCCACTTGCACGTATCCTGTTGACTCCAACCGGCTCTCAGCCGCCCTTGGACTCTTTGTACTTCTTCATGAACTCGGCGTCACCTTCGTACTTCGCCACCATCGACCGGGCTTCCACCGCGGCCTTTGAACTGCCGTACTTCGTGACAATCATCTTCGCCTTGTCGTACGCGGCGATGTTGTCGCCTGCAACCGCCAGTTCGCTCGCCCGCTTCAGCGCATTGCCGGCAAGCTTCTCTGTGGCCTCCGCCCGTTGGGCCGCCGCGACCTCAGGCGATTCTGCAAGTCTCTTGGCCGATGCCGCTGCCTCATCAGCGATGGGCAGGCCCGCGTACGAAGACGCGACCTGCTGGTACGCGAAGAGGGCGTCCGTCAGTTTGCCGGCCTTCTCGCTGGCCTTGGCCTTGTCAATCGAGCCGCTCGCAATGCTGGTCAGTTGGGCCTGAATGTTCTGGTATCGTTCGCTGTGGCCGTCGGATTTCGCAAGCGACTCCTTGTCGATGCGCCGGAACGCGTTCATCGATTCCTGCGTCTTGCCTGCCTTGAGCAGTTCTTCCGTCATGGTCATGATGAGGGCGTTCGCCTCCGGGCCTCCGCCCAGCCGGCGCGTCGGAGGGGTGTCACGTAGGGCCTGCTCAATCTGGTCCTCCAGGCCGGCCATCGGATGACCGTCCCATTTCATCTTGCCGTCCGCGCCGAACACGAACGCGTGCGGGATGCCGTCAACGCCGAATTCGCTGCCGGAGGAGGACTTCGCCCCCACAAAGTACTCCATCTTGGTCTTCTGCAGGAACGTTGTCACGGTTTCCGGCTCTTCGTCGCTCAGCCCGACGAACACGACTCCCTGATCCTTGAACTTGTCGAACATCTCGTTCATGTGCGGAATGCTCGCCCGGCAAGGAGCGCACCACGTCGCCCAGAACTCAACCACCACCACGTACCCTTGCAGGTCCTTGAGGTCGATGGTGTAGCCCGGCGGCATGTGCAGGTCCGCCGCATTCAGCGCCGGCATCGGATCGCCGACCTTCAGCTCGTCCGCCGTCGCAGCGCCGGCGAGGCCCATGGAAATTGCAACACTCGCAAGCAACGTGGTCCACTTCCGCATGACTTCTGTCTCCTTGGTTTCGAAGATTCCTGCTGTTCGAGTATATCCGGAGTCCCTGCACGCGGTCGCCTATCCCGCGCCATTTCACATGCGCCCTATGTCCGGCCGCCATGCCTCCCTTGCTTCAATGTGGTAGCATCGTCGCAGTTGACCTGCCGGATCAGTGCCGGCCCGTCGATGTAGACGTTTGAGGCGGCCCTTGGTTCTTGCCTCCTCAATATCACCTCGATTCGTGCTTTCCCAGGCTCCCTTATGGCCGCCTCAGACCCCATAATTCTCGTCTCGGATCTGGTCAAGACCTTTGGGGAGGGCCGGCCGGTCCTCGATGGGATCAACTTGGACGTCAATACCGGCGAAATCATGGTCATCATGGGTGGATCAGGCAGCGGCAAGTCAACGCTGCTGCGCCATCTGATTGGCGCCCTCAAGCCAGATTCGGGTGATGTTCGGCTCTTCGGCCGTAGCCTCTGCAGTATGACCGAGACCGACCTGAACCACGTCCGCAAGAAAATCGGTATCCTTTTCCAGTCCGGAGCCCTTTTTCAGTCCATGACCATCGCGGAAAACGTGGCCCTTCCGCTTCAGGAACATACCACGCTCGACCAGAACATCATCGACATCCAGGTCAAGATCAAACTCGAACTGGTCGGCCTTCGCGAGCATGCAGATAAGTACCCCGCCCAGATTTCCGGCGGCATGAAAAAACGCGCCGGTCTCGCACGCGCGTTGGCCCTTGATCCGCGCATCCTTTTTTACGACGAACCGTCCGCCGGTCTCGACCCCGTCACTTCTGCCGGCATCGATCAGCTGATCCTCGACCTGACCAAAAAACTCGGCGTCACCTCCGTCGTCGTGACTCACGAAATGGACTCCGCTTTCCGCATCGCGGATCGCATGGCCATGCTCGATAAGGGCAAGATGATGGCCGTCGAATCCCGGGAGTATTTTGAGCACCTGCGCACCTTCTCAGGCGACCTCCCTGAGGACAAAGCGCTCATCCGCCAGTTCGTGAAGGGCGACGCTGATGGTCCCATCACGGAACGCCGCACCGCGACCAATTATGAGGAAGACTTGATCGGCGCTCTCGACAACATCCCGCGCCTCGCCCCTGGCCCCAGCGTTGAACCAACCCGCATCGTCAGGGAGTGACCCTACGCGTTACTCCGTCATCAACTCACACAGGATGGATGGACCAGCATGGCTTCCGCCAAGGCACGCAAACGCAACAACACCATCGCCGGTTTTTTCGTCATCGCCACCATCATCAGTTTTCTGGTGGTCGTGATCTCGCTCTCCAACGTCAAGAGTCTTGGCGGAAAAAAGGTCGTTGAGATTGCCTTTCCGCTCGACCTCGGCGTGCCCGGCCTTGAACTCGGTTCCGCAGTCTCCATTGGGCAGCGCCCCGTTGGAAATGTGACCTGGATCGAAACCGTCACCGAGCCCGATTCCCAGGGCAACCCGCCCCGCGTCGTCGTTCGCGCCACCGTTCCCAAGGATGTGCGCATCGGCGCCGACGCCAAGGCCTTCTTGAATGTCCCCCTTCTCGGCTCAGGCACCACCATCAACATCCAACCCGGCAGCGCCGCCCCGGCTGCCGACGGCGCCGTGATCCCGGGCGATATCGCCATCTCCATTCTCTGGCGCGCCTCCGGCATCGGCGAGGCGGAAATCGCCAAGATCCAGCAGATGATCGATGACTCCGCCGCCATTACCGCCAACGTCCGCGAGATCAGCACCTTTGTGCGCGAACGTGTCGCCACCGATGGCCCCCAGATCCTCGACGACGCTAAAGCCACGCTCACCGACTTCCGCACCCTGGTCGCCGACGTCCGCGCCAAGTGGCCCGATTGGTCCGGACGCGCTGATTCAATTCTCTCAAATGTCGATGCCGCCACTGCCAAAGGCCCCGAATTGGCCGATCAAGCCAGCGGACTGATCACCGATGCACGCGCTGGTGTAACCGATGTTCGTGCGACCTTCGACAAGGTCAGGCCCAACGTCGAACGAATCGCGCAGAATGCCGATGACATCGTCGCCGACTTCAAGGAGAACAAGTCCGCCGCGCTCGACGATCTGGCCCGGAAAGCAGGTGACATTCTCGATCGCGCCCAGGCCTCCGTCACAACGGTCGACGAACTCCTTGCCACTGAGTCTCCCGGTATCTCTCGAACCCTTGGCAACCTCCGTCTCGCCTCGGACAACCTGAAACTCACCACCATTGAAGTTCGGGCCGCACCGTGGAAACTCCTCCAGAAGCCTGCGGAAGGCGAACTGAAGGAGTCCGAGCTGTATGCCGCCGTTCGGACCTACGCGTCAGCGCTTTCTGACTTGGAAGCTTCCAGCGAAGCCCTCAAGGCCATGCACGACCGCTACGGGGCCGATCTCCCGGCCGAAAGCCAAACCTTGTCGCGCATTCTTCAGCAACTCGACGAGCGCATGTCCCAATACAAGGATGCGGAAGCGACCCTCTTTTCCATGCTTTTGGGTGAACGCGAAGTTCCTGGCGTCGAATCGCTCCCGCGACACTGACACGGAGTTGCGACATGCGCCCAACCTGCTTTCTCCCCCTTCGGCTGCTCGCGTGTACTGCCGCACTTTTTTCCCCCTGTTCGGTTCTGCTTTCCGCTCCTCAAGAGTCGCCGTCGTTGACCGGCCCTGATCCGCTTCCCGCCGCCGCCGCCGAATCAGCAATCCGCGCCGGCTTGATCGAACGCATTGCACTGCCGCTCACCGACGGCAGGATCAACACCGGCGACTTCTTCGCGGCCATCGTCGAGAACCTGGGTTTTGACGCCTCTGAGATACGCTTCCTCCCTTCGCTTTCCCTCGACGTGCAGGGCACGCTCGGCGAACTCAAACTCGACGCGATCGAGCGCATCACGGGCGGCGTGCTCAAGTTCGATGCGACTCCTTCAGCCCTCACCATGACCGTCGATCGCATCGAGCTTCGGCGTCGCGACAAGGAAATTCGCACGGAGTTCCGCACCTGGATGGGACGCATGTTTCCCGACTTTGCTGCCGCGGTCGACATGCAGTTCGGAGTCAAACTTCTCGGCTCCGATGGCCGCTCCGTCGCGCTTCATGCGAAAAACGTCTCTCCCGATGTCGTCCTCCTCATTCACGGGCTCGATGATCCCGGCACGGTCTGGACCTATCTGGCTCCGGAACTCGTGAAGCAGGGGTACGCCACTTGCATCTTTACCTACCCCAACGATCAGCCGATCGCCGACTCTGCCAGGCTGTTCGCGACGACATTGCAGGACATGCGCGGTCTTGGCGTGCAGCGCGTCTCGGTGGTCGCCCACAGCATGGGTGGTTTGGTCGCTCGTGAGGTTCTCACCAACCCTGCATTTATGAACGGCGATGGCACGGGTGGTGACTCCTACCCCGCTATCCCGCGTCTCACGCTCCTGGGCACGCCCAATCAGGGGTCTCCAATGGCCTACTTCCACCCCGTTGGCGAGGCGCGCGATCAGATTGTCCGTGCACTCTCCGGCGACGGCCTGATCTTCGGTTCCATCTTCGACGGTGCCGGCGAGGCCCAGATAGACCTCCTCCCCGGAAGCGATTTCCTCACCGCCCTCAATGCTCGCCCCAACCCCTCGCACACGAAACTCACTGTGATCGCCGGGCGCGCCAGCCCTGTTTCCGACGGCGACATTCCCGACTTGGCCGCACGCGTCGCGTCCCTCTGGCCGACACAGAAGGAGGCGGATGTCGCTGAGAAACTCTCCGCCGCCCTCGCGGACCTGAGTGCCGGCGTGGGTGATGGATGCGTTTCGATCGCGTCGGCCCAACTCCGTGGCGCCGACGACGTCACGATTGTCGACGGCAACCATCTCACCATGATTCGCAACTACATCATCGATCGGGACCGCACTCCGCCCTGCGTTCCCATCATTCTCGAGCGATTGCGGGATGATGGCGTCCCGAAGCGCACCGCAGGTGAGTGATGTCCCTCCACACGCCCGCGATTTCAAAGCAGTAGGGGGCCTCTAGCGATCGGTTCATCCCGCGCGGCCATCGCTTGGCGCGTGATCACTGCCATGCCGATAGCATCGTCGGCATGTGCCCTCGCTCGCGCCGGCCCGTCGCGGGTCCGCTTGCCCGCGGCTCGGCGTCATTCTCCACCTCACCGCCCGGTTGTATACATGAGTCCCTCGTCAGAAACCGCATCGCCGCAGTCTCCGCCCGCGCTGCACATCGCCGGGCTTCAATTTGCGTATCACGCCGCCGCCGGAAGCTCGCCGTGGTCCCTTCATGTTGCGCAGTTGAGTCTTGATGCCGGCGGCCAGCTGCTGCTCACCGGCCCATCCGGTCGCGGCAAAAGCACGCTCCTTCATCTCATCGCCGGACTCATGGATCCGGATCAGGGTTCAGTCGCTGTCGCCGGCACAAACATCCACGCCCTGCGCGGCGCGGCTCGCGATCGTTTTCGCGGCCGGCATATCGGGATGATCTTCCAGACTTTCAACCTGCTCCCTGGTTTCACCGCCCTGGAGAACGTCCTCGTGGCCCTCATGTTCACGGAGGTCCCCCCGCGGGAGCATGTCGCGCGCGCCTCAGAGTTTCTGCGTCAACTTGGCATCGAAAAGCTCAATCACACGCCGGACCAGCTCAGCGTCGGCCAGCAGCAGCGCGTCGCGGTGGCTCGCGCGCTGGTCGCCGCGCCCACCCTCGTCCTGGCCGATGAGCCCACCGCCAGCCTTGACCCGGAAAACGCCCAGACCGCGTTGCGCCTGATCTGCGATGTCTGCCGACAGCGCGGCGCAGCCCTCCTCTGCACCAGCCACGACCCCTCCCTTCGTGACCTCTTCGCAGACTCCGTGGATGTTCGCGATCTCGCCTCGGCCCCCGCAGCTGCTGCGACAGGAGGCCTGTGATGGCCATGACCGACTTCACGATCATCCGCCGCAGCATGGCGGCGCGCCTCTTTTCGACCACCATCACGATCCTGACCGTTGCCCTCTCGGTTGGACTCATGCTGCTGCTCCTCTCCATGCGCGACAGCGGGCAGAAGGCCTTCGAGCGCGGCAGCGGCAACATGCACCTTCTGATTAGCCGCGACTCCAGCGCCCTGACCTCCATCCTCAACGGCGTGTTCTACGCCTCGCCGCCCCAGCGCCCCATCGAGTGGTCCAAGTTCGAGGAGATCAGCGGTGCATTCCCATGGGAGTTTGCCGTGCCGGTGCAACTCGGCGACTCCTATCTCGGTCGCGTCCCCGTGCTCGCCACCACCCCCGAGTTCTTCTCTCAGTACCGCCCCGATCCCGATCGGCCCTGGTCCTTGAGTGCGGGTCGGTTCTTTCAGTCCGACTTCGAAGTCGTTCTGGGTGCCGCAGCGGCACGCGACGCGGGTTTGGGCATCGGCGACCGACTCTACCTCACCCACGGCGTCGCTCGCTCTCGCGAAGCCGCCCATGACGATCACAGCCACGATTCTCATGCGCACGATGATCACGCGTCCGACCCCGCCGCGCACGGCGATTGGGACGCCGATGTGCACCGCGAGTTTGTGTTCACCGTGGTCGGTGTTCTGGATCCCACCGGCGCCGCCCATGACCGCGCCATGTTCACATCGCTGCAGAGCGCGTGGATCCTGCATGCCCACGAGCGCCGTGCCCGCGCCGCCGCCGCCGCCATTCCCCTGACCACCGCCGCCGATCTCGCAGACTCCGATCGACTCATCACTGGAATCTACGCCCGCGTCCTGACTCCTCCGGGCTCCGCCGCTTCCTCCGCTCTCCCCCAGATTTTCGATCAGTTGCGCAGGGATACCTCCCTCACCGTCGCCCAGCCCGCCGATCAGATCCGCAAACTCTTCCAGATCGTCACCAACATCAATTACATCCTGCTCGCCATGGCCGCCGCCGTCATGGTGACCAGCGGCATCGGAATCATGCTCGCTCTCTACAACTCCATGGAGCAACGCCGCCGCCAGATCGCGGTTCTCCGCGTGCTCGGCTGTAGCCGTGGGCGTATTTTCGGCCTGATTCTCACCGAATCTGCCCTCATTGGTCTGGCCGGCGCGGTTCTTGGATTGGTGTTCTGCATCTTCGGCAGTTTCGCAACCCGCGCTGCCATCGTCGCCATCCTCGGCCTCGTCATCGAACCGGCGTTCGATCCCCGTTCCATGGTCGCCGTTCTGCTAGGCTCCGTACTGCTCGCATCCTTCGCCGGCCTTGTTCCTGCTCTCGCAGCGTATCGCACCCCCGTCGTCCGCAACCTGCGCCCGCTCGCCTGATCCCGTACACTCTTGCTGTCCTAAGCCACTCACGGATTCACGCCATGAAATTGTTCTGGGGCACCTTCCTTCTGCTTCTGATCGCCTGTGCGGTCTGGTTGGTCGTTGAGCGCCCGCAACCGACGACCCAATCTGATGTCCCCGAATCTCCGGAGTTGATCGCTTCCCAAACTGATCAGCGTCCTTCTTTGCCGGAGGGATCGGAATCCGCTCCGTCCGAGCCGCCCGCAGCGCCCACCCAGGCTGAATCCGCGCCGGTAACCCCTGCGCAGTCTCCTCTTCCCGAACCATCGACGACGACCCCATCGCACAACCCTGCCGACCCGCCTCCCACCCTCGATCTCACCACGCTTACCGGCGACTCACCCGCCGCCGCCCCCGCGAATCCCGCTCCTGTCGATACGGAGGAAGTCGTCGCCATCCTCCCGTCCACAATCGTCGAACTGCCGGATGGCTCGCTCATGGTTGACGGAAAATACACCATCCGTGGCCATGGCACTATCGACGATCCCTATCGCATTTCCTGGGAACTCCTCGCCTCCGCCCAGCAACTCTACAACCCGCGCCTGGGGAAGCGCCAACTCCCGCAACGTGTCACCATGCTCAACGGCAAGTATGTTGCAATAACCGGCTACATCTGCATGCCCGTCGCCTCTCCCTCCACCGATGAACTCCTCGTCATGCTCAACCAGTGGGACGGCTGCTGCATCGGCGTTCCGCCCACTCCCTATGACGCCGTTGATGTCAAACTCGCCGAACGCATGAATGTCCGCATGAATGTCGCGGCCTACGGGTCCGTAACCGGCCGCTTCGTCGTCGAGCCCTACCTCGCCGAGAACTGGCTTCTGGGCCTCTATCGCCTGGAGAGCGCCAAACTCAGCCTGCAGTAATCTCCCTCGCCCCGAATACCTCTCCCTTTAGCGGCCTGAGTGAGTCGAATAGCATCCCGACTTTCGCCCCAGTTCTGCTGCCGCTCTAGATCGGCAAGGAGCCCCCGTGCGCGTCGCGTTTGTATTCCCCTCCATTCCGACCCGGAACGATAAAGAAACAGATATCGCCAAAGCCGTCATCGAAAAGAAAGACTGGCTCGGGCAGGAGGCCGAATACGTCGCCGCCGAACTCAAGGCCCGTTATGGCTCCAAGGCGGCCACCTCCGTCCACATCATGTACACCGTGGACGCCCACGCCTCCAGCAACGGCGTTGAGTGGTTTGCCACCCGCCCCCGCTGGCCCATGACCAAGCGCTTCTTCTACCAGGGAAAACAATGGTCCTCACGATGGTGCAGCCGCATCATCGAGTGGAAGCCCGACATCATCCACTGGCAGATGAACTCCTACGCCTACACCTTCAACCTCGCTGCCCGCCGCTTTCTCAAGGCCGGCGTTCCCTATGTCTATCAGCACCACGGACCCCGCCTCGCTCGCAAGTCTCATGTGAAAAAGGTCCTCCAGTTCCCCAATCGCAGCGCGGCTCGCGGCATTTACCTCACCCGTGATCACGAGAGAGAATACCGCGAGGGTCTCGGCCTCGACCATTCCCGCAACGTCGTCATTCCCGTCGGCTACGACGAGCGCTTCCGCCCCCTCGACCGCGCTGCCTGCCGCGCCAAAACCAACCTCAAAGGTGACCCCACCCTTCTTTGCGTCGGCGGAATGAGCGTCCGCAAAGACCCACTCACTCTGCTCAAGGCCTTCGCCAAGGTCGGCGCTGAGTTCCCCAACGCCCACTTCTACTTCGCAGGCTACGGACCCCTCGACCAGCAGTGCAAGGACCTCGTCTCCTCCGATCCCGTGCTGAGCGCCGGCGTCACCCTCATGGGCTACGTGAACAACGCCGACCTTCCTGAGATCGAGAACGCCGCCGACATCTTCGTCATGGGCTCCCACGGCGAGGGTTTCGCCGTCGCCTCCATGGAAGCCATGGCCTGCGGACTTTTCCCCGTCCTCACACGCCTCGCCTGCTTCGTTGAGCAGACCGACGACGGCCGCCTCGGCCTCCTCTTCACCCCCGGCAACGTCGATGAGTGCGCCGCCTGCCTCCGCAAGGCCATCAGCGACGTTACCTATCGCGAAAACATCCGCAAACAACTCCCCGAGACCGTCGCCAAAATGACCTGGGGCTACTCCGCCAAACGCCTCGTCGATCTCTATGAGGCAGTTCTGGGCTGAAGGCCGGTCCCGGCGCATTGCGATACGTCTACATCATGGCGTAAATGACAAAGATGATCGAATAGCCGGCGGACATCGCGAGTGATGCGAATGCCGTTGTGACTGCCATGAAGACTTGCTGGCGGCGGGACAATCTCTGAAATCGCGATCGGAAAGCCGAGAGCCCGATGGTCGCCATGCCGCTCACCACCGCCAGCGCCCAGACCGTCCAAATGAACACCGCCTCCGTGCCCTGCGGCATCCCTTCTGTGATTGAAAAGTACGCGCAGATCGCGCCCACGATTCCCGTGAAACCGAATGCAATTGAAATGGCGACAAGCGACACGAGGTACCATCGAAGGACCGCGTCCGGCGCCCGCACGCACAGTTCAATCCTCTTGCTGCATTCCGGGCAAACCGCGGTCTGCAGTCCTCGCAGGTTGTACCCGCACACGGGGCATTCCGCGTCGTGATTCGCCAGAAATCTCGTAAGCAAATCGCCATGCGCTGATTCTGCCCCGTCAGTCATGCGTGCTTCTCCTGCTCCTCACCCTCCCACATTCTCCTCCCCCAGCGCGATCCGGCAGAACATCTCCACCCCCAGCGCGATCGACTCATCGTTGAAATTGAACTTCGGCGTGTGCACCAGCGGATACGCCTCTCCCGCTCTCACTTGCTGCCCCAGCAGGAAAAAGCACGCAGGCACCTCCGAGCAGTAGTACGCAAAATCCTCTCCGCCCATCACCGGCGCCATGCACTCCACCGCCCTCTCTTCTCCCACCGCTGCCTTGGCGTGCTTGAAGAACGTCGCCACCGCCTTCGCATCGTTCCGAGTCACCGGATACCCCTCCCGCCACTCAATTTCCGCCTTCGCTCGATGCGCTGCCGCGATGTGTTCCGCCAACTCGTAGATCCGCTTTCGTCCCAGCGCTCGGCTTGTGTCGTTCAGCGTCCGCATCGTCCCCCGCAGCACCGCGCTCTCCGGAATCACATTGTGCGCCGTCCCCGCCTGGATCACCGTCACCGACACCACCATCGAATCCAGCGGGTCCATGTTCCGGCTCACGATGGTCTGCATCGCCAGCGTCAGTTCCGCCGCCGCCACCACCGGGTCCGCAGTCACATGCGGAAACGCTGCATGCCCCCCGCGCCCGCGAATCGTGATGTTGAACTCATCCGTCGCCGCCAGCAGCGCGCCGACCTTCGAAGACAGCACGCCCACCGGCAGCGTCGGCCAGCAGTGCAGCCCGTACATCTCGCTCACCTTCGGCCCCAGCACCTTTTCCGTCAGGCACCCATCCTCCACCATCCGCCTTCCCCCCGCGCCCCCTTCCTCCGCTGGCTGAAAGACAAACTTCACCGGCCTTGGCAATACCCCGCCCGTTTCCTCCGCCAGTCGCTTCAGCGCCTTGGCCGCTCCCAGGCAGATCGTGGTGTGCCCGTCATGCCCGCACGCGTGCATCACCCCCGGAGTCCGGCTTGCATACGGCAGGCCCGTTTCCTCTTTGATGGGCAGCGCATCCATGTCCGCCCGCAGTGCGATCGCCGCCCCTCCGCCCGCTCCCGGCAGGAACCCCAGCGTCCCCGTCCCCCCCGCCAGGCCGTCCGCATGTGCAATCCCCGCTTTGTCCAGTTCTTCTCGCACCCGTTGCGCCGTCCGGCGCTCTTGGTACATGAGTTCCGGGTGCGCATGCAGATCATGTCGGAACTCCGTAAGTTCCGGCAGCAGTTCGGAGATGATTCGGCGGAGTTTTTCGGTCGCGATGGCTTTCTGAGACATGACCGCCGATTCTAGCGTCCGCCGCGATGACGCTAGAATGCTCCGGTAATCCGCCACCGTAGCTCAGTTGGTAGAGCAGCTGATTTGTAATCAGCAGGTCGCGAGTTCGAGTCTCGCTGGTGGCTTTCTTCGGCCTCCAAACGCCCGTCTGGCCACAAAATAGCCTTCGAAAAACTGCAACGGACGAATCCCGTTCAGGTAGAACGTTTGAAATATCTGTATATATTTCAAACGTCATGCCGACCCCGAATCCACACCCCGCTCCCGCCATTCGTGATCTCGAGCAACTCCGTGCCCTCGCTTCGCCCGTGCGCCAGGAGATTGTCGATGCCCTCCACGCTGCCGGCCCTTGCTCGATGAGCGAACTGGCCGACCTCCTCGCCCGACCCGTCGACTCGCTCTATTTCCACATTCGCCGCCTCCTAAAGGTCCGTTTAGTCGTTGAAATCGACGCGCGCAAGACCGGGCGCCATGTCGCTTCCATGTACGACCTCCCTGTCCGGCCTGTCCGCATCGACTACCGCATTCTCTCGAGCCCCGCAGGTGCCCGCGCACTTCGTTCCGTCGTGCATGGAGCCCTGCGCCTCAGCCTTCGTGAGTTTGATGCGGCGACCCGCAACGGCGCTGATCCGCAGGTCGAGAAGCCCCGTGATGTGTGGGGCGGTCGCACCAAGGGCTGGCTCACCGAGTCCCAGCATCGCCGCGTTGTCGCTCTGCTCGAAGAACTCCACGTCATCTTCCAGACCGCTCAGCCCGCTTCAGACACCCGCGCCATGGCTCTCGGTTTCGTGCTCACACCCTGCCGGGTCAGTCCCCGCCTCGCGCCGCCCGCTGCCTCCCAGACTTCACCCACGCGTCGGAAAACCTCTCGCAATTCACCGAAAGGAACCTGAAATGTCACGCGCTCTCAATCCTCCTGCTCTCCTTCCCGCTTCCCTGGTTTCCCTTCTCCTCTGCCCCGCCGCGGTGTTCCCCGCGCCTCTTGCGCCCCCTTCATTCGCCGTCGCGGCCCAGCTTTCTCTCCCCGCCGTTCTTTTGACCGATGAACGGCCCCTCATGGCTACCGGCTCAGCCACAGCGCTCGGGCAGCCTGCGTCCTGCACGTTGATCGTCGATGCCGCAGGTCGATTCAAGTGGTCCATCAGCCGTCGCCTTCCCCTTGCCCGCTCATGGGATGGGCAGCGCGGCTGGCTGCAGGAGTTCCACGATCTGCCCCGCCCTGCACACTTCGGCGAGCGCGAGGATGCCATCCTCCTCGGACAGTTCTTCAGTGGTGCATGGCAGTCATCCGGCCTTCTCAAGGTCACTCCCCGCGCGGATGACCCGTCTCAGTTCGACTTTCAATTCAAGGATGGGCGTTCCTCCGGTTCCCTGACCACCGACCCATCGACCGGCCGCCTCACGCGCGCCTCGTGGAAGGTTGGCGCAGAGGAAGGCGTCCTCGATATAACCCGGTGGACCGAGGTCGGACTTCGCGCCATTCCGACCGCGTTCGCGCTGACCGCTGCCGGGTCCACCACCAGCGTTTCGCTCGATCATGCTGAAGTGCTCGCTGAGTCCCGAATCGAAGCGTCGCCTTTCGCGCTCACTCCGAATCTGGACTCTTCCTCTTCCTTCGCTTCCGACCTTCCCGCACAGATTGAAGTGAAACGCGCCGCCACCGGCCACCTTCTCGTTCAGCCTCTCGTGAACGGCAAGAACCTCGGCTGGTTCATCTTCGACTCGGGCGCGGGGATCACCGTCCTCGATCAGGCCGCCGCCACAGACCTTGCGCTTGAGACCTTTGGCGGCGTCTCCGCCCATGGAAGTGGGGGGGCGGTCGAATCCCCATTCGTTCAGCCCGACACCCTCACACTGGGCGCGCTCACACTCAATAAACCCATGGCCATCACTCTCGACTTCTCCGCCATCGGCGCCGCCCTTGGTGAGCACATTGCCGGGGTCATTGGCTTCGATGTCCTCCAGCGCTCCATCGCCGAAATCCACATGTCCCAGGCCCGAATCGCCCTCCATGATCCCGCACACTTTGACTCCTCCGCGCTCCCTTGGTCAGACATGATGCTCTATGGTCGCCGGCCCCACCTCGAAGCGACCTACGAAGGCCACCCCGGCGTCTTCACCCTCGACACCGGCGCTGGTTCGATCGGCGTCCTGATGTACGCGCCCGCCGTTCAGCGCAACCGGCTCCTTGAAGGCCGGGAACTGACTGACTCCATGACAGGCGGTGTGGGCGGTTTCAAAGCCGCCAAGTCGGGCCTCCTCTCGACACTCGATATCGCCGGCCTGCATCTCGAGTCGGTGCCGACCATCTTCGGTCTCGAGGCCGCTGGCGCGACCACCGATGAGTTCGTCTCCGGCGCTGTCGGCGGTCGCGTGCTCGGCGATCGCGTTCTCTTCCTCGACTACGCCCGCGAGCGCCTCGCCCTCGTGGATCCGAAGTAAATCACCCAAGTCGCCCTGCCCCCAAACGCCGCTGATGACCCCCATTCGCGGTGTTTTCTCTTCTCCTACCACTTCGTCTCGCGTACGAAACTCAGCGCCGCCCTCTCGAATGCCTCCGGCTTCTCCACCGGCGGCACATGCCCGCTGCCCGCAATCTCCACGTACCTCGCCTTCGCATTCAGCCCTGCCATCGCCTTGTTCCCTGCTGCCGGCGTGATCGCATCCTCCGTGCCGACAATCACCAACGACGGTCTCGCAAAAGCGCGGAACGTCTCCGCGGAATCAGGCCGCTCCGCAATCGCATGCAGCGCCGCTGCCACCCCTTCATTCGCCTGCCCCGCCATCCGTTCCAGCCACATCTTCCTCTCACCTTCCGCAATCCCCGCGCCGAATACCTTGGGAAGCATCTTCTCCGCCAGAAACCTCGGCCCCTCGCGCAAGACGCGCTCCGCATCCGCAATCCGCCCCTTCTTTGCCTCTTCACTGTCCCCCTCCGTTCTTGTGTCCGCCAGGACGGCCCCCGCCAATCGCCCCCCATGCCGCCGCATGAACTCAAACGCGATGTACCCGCCCATCGACAGCCCCATGATGATCACCGGCCTCTTCTCCCCCACGTGATCCAGCAGCAGCGCCAGGTCATCCGCATATCTCCCCATGCTTGCCTTCCGCGTCGGTTGGCTCGCGCCGAATCCGCGCAGGTCGGGGTTGATGACCCGCACTTCCCGCGCCAGCCCCGGAATCACTTTCTCCCACATGCTGCCATCCAGCGGGAATCCATGCACCGTCAGCAGCGTCGGGTAAGTTGAGTTCCCAGGCCCATGCACTTCATACGCCAGTGATGCATCCTCAGCGGTGAATCGCGCCATGCTCGTATCCTTCATTCATGAGTACCGGGCCCCAGTCCGAGGACGGTACGCCCCACAGTCCGAAAATCCCGTCAGGTTTCCGCCCCAAACGCGCTAAGAAACCTGCCCATCCCGCGTCTTCTTTTGTGACGGATGACAATTCAGCCTGACGGCCCGGCACCCCCTGGAGCAACGAGGTGGCTGCGAAACCCGGCGATGGACATGGCGAACGCGAAACCGATGACGGCCTGTGGATCAGGTCGATCCTCGACCGCTTCGAGTCTCCTCTGATTCGCTACGCCCTTCATCTCACCGGCAGTCTCGATGCCGCGCGCGACATCGTGCAGGATGTGTTCCTGCGCCTCTGGAAAGCGCGCTCCCAGTCTTCGCCTGAGCAATGGGCGGAGATTGAGTCACACCTCGCCGAGTGGCTCTACACCGTGTGCCGCAATCGTGCCCTGGATGTCCGCCGCAAGGAGCGCCGCATGTCTCCCATGAACGAAGCCCAGTCCCGCAGCCTCGAAGGCGCAGAGCCGATGCACGCTGCACCCGCCCCGCACGATTCCCCGTCAAATGGCGTCCTTGCCGCCCTCGGCTCCTCCACCGGCACATCCGCCTCGCTCGATGAATCCCAGACCGAGCAACTCCGCCGCGCCTTGGCCCTCCTCGAAACGCTCCCTACCCGCGAGCAGGAAATTCTCCGTCTCAAGTTTCAATCCGGCCTCTCCTACCGCGAGATCAGCGGCGTCATGAACCTCAGCGTCACCAACGTCGGCGTCCTCATTCATAACGCCCTCAAGTCCATCCGCGCCGGTATGAATCGCCCGCTTCAGCCCGTCCCTGCGACGGCCACCCCCATCGGAAGGGAAAGGGTTCAGTCATGAACACGCACAATGACGACTTCGATAATCTCGACAACATCCCCGATCACCCCGGCTCCATCCCCGATCTGAACGATGCGGCGCCAGCCGACCCCGCTCGCACCCTCTCTCCCGAGGAACTCGAGACCCGCCTCACCGCCTTCGCCCTCGGCGAACTCGACCCCTCCGACCGCGCCGCCGTTGAGAACCTCATCGCCTCCGACGCCGCCGCCCAGTCGCATGTCACCAGCGTCCGCGCTGCAGGCCGCGTCCTCTCATCCGCCCTCACAGCCGAGGTCTCTCCATTTCTCGACCCCGCCCGCCGCCGTGATCTCCTCGACCGCATGGAAAAGGAAGGCATGGGCTCCGCCGATGAGCGCGCCCTCCTCCTTTCCCGCCTCCGCTGGATGCAGTCGCCCTCCGTCCGCGTTTTCGCCGGCCTCTCAGGCCTTGCCGCCGTTCTCGCCTGTGGCTTCTTCCTCATTCCCACTCTTGGCAAGTCGCGCACAGGAACCTCGTCTACCGACACGTTCGCCTCCAACCAGACGCTTGATGACAAGGAAGAGAAAGCCGCCGAACAACTCCAATCTCAATCCCTCGCCGAGCCTGATTCCACCCAGCAACTCAATTTGCTCAAGGATGAGGCTGGCCGCGATAACGAACTTTCGGGCGTCGCACCGACTGCTCCGTCCGCGACCGGCGACGTCAACACGATCACAGCACCTGCCCCAGCGGGTTCATCGGAGGATCTCATCCCCGGGTTGATCCAAGGCGAGTCCGAAGCTTTCGCGGAAAGTGGCAGTGCGGGCGCTCCGAATGTTCGATCTGCGAGAGGGTCCACATCTGCCGATGGCCAATGGGCGATTCGTCAAGAACTCTCTGTTGAGGGTGCATACTTTGGCGAAGGCATGATGTCAGCTGAACTGGGTGGCGGCAAAGGCGCTCCCGCCTCCGAGTCCGAACGCGCCGACCGCGATCGCCGTCCGCACTTCATCCCCGAAGAGCCCATCCCCTATCGCTATTACCGCACCCTCCCCCCCAATACCGAGTCCTACATCCACACGGATGACAACCCCTTCTACCCCGTCCTCAATCGCCCTCTCTCCACCGTCAGCACCGACGTCGACACCGCGTCCTACACCAACATCCGCCGCTTCCTTTCCGATGGGAGCCTTCCTCCCGTCGATGCTGTCCGTGTCGAGGAGATGATCAACTACTTCTCGTACTCCTACGAGCAGCCCACCGGCTCCGACCCCGTCTCCATCAACACCGAGGTCGGCCCCTGCCCTTGGAACGAGTCCCACCGCCTCCTCCGCCTTGGCCTCCGCGCCCGCGAGGTCCAGTTCGCCCAGCGCCCCGGCACCAATCTCGTCTTCCTGGTCGATGTCTCCGGCTCTATGGCCGACAACGACAAACTCCCGTTGGTCAGGACCGGCCTCAACATGATGCTCGACAATCTCACTGGCGATGACCGCCTCGCCATCGTCACCTACGCCGGTTCCTCAGGCCTCCAACTTCCCTCCACCTTCCTCGACGACGCCGGCAAGGCCCGCGCCCGCGCCGTCATCGACTCTCTCGGCGCCGGCGGTTCCACCAACGGCGCATCCGGCATTCAACTCGCCTACGACACCGCCTCCGCCGCTTTCATCGACAAGGGCGTCAATCGCGTCATGCTCGCCACCGACGGCGATTTCAACGTCGGCGTCACCGACCGCAACGACCTCATCCAACTCATTGAGAACAAGGCCAAGTCCGGCGTCTACCTCACCGTCCTCGGTGTCGGCGAGGGCAACCTCAAGGACGGCACGATGGAGCAACTCGCCGATAAGGGCAACGGCCAGTACGCCTACCTCGATTCCGTCGATGAAGCCCGCCGCGTCCTCGTCGAGCAGGCCACCGGCACCCTCATGACCGTCGCCAAGGACGTCAAGGTTCAGATCGAGTTCAATCCCGCCAATGTCAGCGCCTACCGCCTCATCGGTTACGAGAACCGCGTCATGGCCGATCAGGACTTCAACGATGACCGCAAGGACGCTGGCGACCTCGGCGCTGGACACACGGTCACCGCCCTGTACGAGATCGTCCCCGTCGGCGTCGAGCTCCCTCTCGCCGGCCCCTCTGTCGATCCCCTCAAGTACCAGAAACCTGCCGACGACGCCGCCAAGACCGAGCAGGCCAAACTCGAACTCACCGACGCTGCCCGCTCCGGCGAACTCCTCACCGTCAAGATTCGCTACAAGCGCCCCGAAACTCCCGATGCCGCCAGCGTTCTGATGGAGAAGGCCGTCGCCGACTCCCAGGCGACCTTCGAGCAATCCTCCCCCGACTTCCGCTTCGCCGCCGCCGTCGCGCAGTTCGGCATGCTCCTGCGCAACTCCCCGATGCTCGGCTCCGCGTCCTTTGAGTCCGTCATCGCCCAGGCCGATGCCTCCCGCGCCTCCGACCCCGACGGCTACCGCGGTGAGTTCGTCCGCCTCGTCAAGACCGCTCAGCAGGTCAGCACGCGTTGAGAGTCAGCTCTTCTTCGCTTTCGGCATGAGGATCGGCGCGAGCGCCACCGCCAACCCCGCCATCGCGCTGCCGAACCAGAATGGCGCCGCCCCGCCATACTTCTCCCACATCCAGCCTGCAAGCAGACTGGCCGCAATCGTCGTAAACCCCAGGCACATCGAAGCGAACCCGATCGCCGACCCCCTCTGATCCGCCGGTGCATGATCCGCCAGCAGCGCTTTCGTGACCCCCTCTGTGAGCGCTGCAAACATCCCGTACACCGCAAACAGCGGCCACACCAGCGCCGTCGTCTCCGTCGAGACATACGCGAACCCCGCGTACACCACCGCATAGATCACCCACCCCGCCCTGATCACGCTCCACCTCCCGATCCGGTCCGACAGCACCCCCGCCGGATACGCCGCCAGCGCGTACACCAGGTTGTAGATCGTGTACCCCAGCGGAACCAACTCTGCCTTGACCCCCACGTCCTTCGCCCGCAGCAGCAGAAACGTGTCGCTGCTCGCCGCAAATCCGAACACCACCAGCAGCGCCAGCGACCTCCAGTACGCTGCCGGCCACTCCCTCATCCGCATCTTCCCGGTGCCGTCAGCAGGCAGCGGCCGCTCCGCAGGTTCCGCCTCTACGACCTTGGCCTCCGCATCGCCCGCACTCCCGCGCCGCGCCTCCGCCTTCATCCGCTCCGTCGGTTCTTTGATCAGAAACGTCAGCGCCACCGCCGCGATTCCCGGAATCGTCGCAATCGCAAATACCGTGCGGTACTCCCCCGGCATGAGGTGCAGCAGCGCCATCGCCGCGATCCCCCCCAGGAGCGCGCCCGATGTGTCCATCAACCGGTGCAGCCCGAATGCCCTCCCCCGTTCTCCCTCCTCAATGACGTCCGCCAGATACGCATCCCGCGCCGTGCTTCGCACTCCTTTCCCGAACCGGTCCACCGCCCGCCCGATGAGCGCAATGGGCCACGTCGTCGCCACGGCCAGGATCGGCTTGCCCGCCGCTCCCAGCGCATACCCCAGCCGGATGAAAGGCACACGCCTCCCGATCCGGTCCGATTGCCTCCCCGCTGCCGCCTTCATGATGTTCACCAGCCCGTCCGCCACACCCTCGATCAGCCCCAGCGTCATCGTCGATCCGCCCGCAATCGTCATGATGAATAGCGGCAGGATCTGATACGACATCTCCGACGCGATGTCCGTGAAGAACGAGATCCACCCCAGCGTGAAGACGACTTTCGGAAGCCTCTTCCGTCCTCCTTCGACCGGTTCGTCCCGCTCTCGCCTCATTCGGCCAGCATAGCGCGCGCCCCACGCTACAATGCCGTGATCCATGCCCATCCGCGACGAAGACATCCTCATCCTCACGCCGCCCAAGGTCGGCCCCTTCGAGAATGTCTTCCTTCCCGAAGTCTTCAAGGGGCTGGGCACAACCCTCCGTCACATGCTCGGCAACGCCGGCCGGGGCAGCAAGGGCAAGACCTCTAAGACCATCCAGTACCCCGAGCAGCGCCGCGAGAATCAGCCCCTCCTCGAAGGCGGCTCCTTCGCCGGCACCTATCGCGGCGTCCATCGCCTCAACAAGGACGAAAACGGCCGCGTCAAGTGCGTCGCCTGCTTCATGTGCTCCACCGCCTGCCCCGCACAGTGCATCCACATCGTCGCCGAGGAAGCCCCCTGGTCCGATCGCGAGAAATACCCCCGTCAGTTCGACATCGATGAACTCCGCTGCATCTTCTGCGGCATGTGCGAAGAGGCCTGCCCCGTCGACGCCATCGAACTCACCCCCCAGTACGCCCTCGTCGGCCTCTCCCGCCGCGAGATGATCTTCGACAAGACCAAACTCCTCGAGGTCTACGACCAGACCGTCGGCGACAAGCCGATGTGAGTCATCCGCCTCACGCGCTGCCGCTTTGCTGCGGTATGTGCTGACATATGAACGGAGTGAAGGAGGAAAACATGCCCCTTCGTGCCTTGGTCGCCTGCGCCTATGTTCTGTTGGCGCTGTCCATTCCCCGCCCTCTCCTAGCTCAGGACGGTGACTTCCGCGTCACGTTGGCCGCCGATGTGGGGGGTAAAGTCGACCCTACGTTTGGATCATTCAATCACCATGTCGCACTTGCCTCGGGCGTCCTTTATGCGTCTTTCATGTACACGGACGCACAATTGCACAGTTACATCTGGATTAAGAGCAGCCGTGATGGAGGGCGGACGTGGACAGACTTCTTCACCCCAGGTCAGGGAGCGCGAGTCAATGATCAGCCTGCCGTGATTGCTGCGGACAAACACGGGAGATTGCATGTCGCGTGGTGCGGGACGCCCGGGGGTTACGGCAACTACATGGTCTTCGTGCCCGATGCGTCAGGCACCGGGGCCTTGAATCCTCAACCTGCTCTTTGGCGCACCGATGTCGGAGAGTGCAACTCCAAATTCTCTTTGGTCTACAACGAGGTCGATGACTGCATGCACTGGTCCCGGCGCGACTTCTCGGGCGACATGTACGTCTATACATTGTTTGTCTCCGATCTGGATTCGCTTTTGTCCCTTTCTTGGCAATCACATCTATTGGTTACTGCTGCAGGAGCCTGTGACGGAGACCTTTGGGATGCTCAATATCAGTCAATGACAGTCGACCCCCATGGCCGCCTGCACATGATCTACAACCCTCATCGTTGGCGCAATGGTTGCCAGTCCCCATACGAGCGCGTCGCTGTTTTGTATATGCGATCAGACGATCTGGGGGACACGTGGCAACGCGCAGATGGAACCGAGATTGCCTTGCCCTTGCCTGCGGACGATCTTGAAAATGGTGGGACGGTGATCAGTGCAAGTCCAACCGACAATTGGGGCACAAGCATCAATTCCAACGAACGAGCTGTCTACATATGTTGGCTGGATTCACTCATTCATGTTGTCGCACTCGATGCTCGAACCGGTGCTCGGTTGGCGACGCCGACGGAACTGGCCACCAGGACTCTTGGCGTTCACACTTCGATTGTGACCGATCGGGCGACTGGAAATGTGTTTGTGTCGGATGGTGTAAGCGCGTATTGCTGGCATGCAAATTCAGCGCGGTGGATTACTGCACCACTAACAGGGAATCTTCATGCACCTCCGGATCGCGGCCGCCACTTTACTTCAGCCAGCGGCATGGCATCGCTCATCGGCGGCGATGGTCTGGGCTTTCTGGTGACGGACATCTGGCACGATGCTCATCAGCAGAAACATAAGGATGTCGTCTTTCAGCGCTTGGCGACGGCTCTCTTTCAGCGCCATGAGTACATGGTCGCCGAAGATGTCTCATTCAAGCGCGGGTCACTGGGTGTCTTGGCCGTCAGCCGGGTCTCTTCCGCCGGGTGCGTGGTCCATTTCTATGTGACGGACGCGAACCAGAAACCCCCCATCCCAACCTACGCCTATGGTGCGTTGCCGGCTATTCCACGTGCGGTGCGTGTCGGAACAGCGGTAGCTGACGCATCTCAAGTTGCGCGGGCAGCATGGGAAAATCCCGCTGGTCTTGTCGGTTGCTGGCAATACTTCGCGGTTTCAGAGGCAGATTGCCAAGTCAGTACACTCGCGGAACTTTGCGTTGAATGAGGCAAGGAAAAAGTTTCTTTCCGCCCTCAATTCCCGCTTCCGTCCTTCAACTGCTCCGGAAACAGGAACGTGTACTCCGGCGTCACCGGCACCACGTCGTCATTCCCCTTCGTCACCAGTTTCAACTGCTTCGCGTGCCCGTCATAGAACGACACCGAGTGCGTGTCCTTCGTCCCGTGGTGCGTGAACTGGATCTCCACTGACTTCCGCTTGCCCAGCGACCAGTCCGCGGAATCGTCAAAGAACGCCACCATCCGCGATGCATAAAAAGTCCGCGCCCTCTTCACCAGTTTCAGCCCTGCGGCCCCGTTCATGTCCGAGCCGTAATCAAAGAACTGGAACCCGCGCTTCTTGGTCGTGCCCCACAGGTCGTTGTACATGTACGACGATCCGCACGCGAAATACGCCCCCAGCCCCACCTTCGCTTCGCCCGTGTATCCGTAGGTCTCTTGATAGTTGTAGTAGGCGTCTTCCGGGCACATCCACGAATAGAAATTGAACTTGTCGTGCTCCCCGAATTGCGGGTCGTTCACCGGCAGCCCCTTCCCGTCCGCCATCGCCGGCTGCACATACTTGTTCAGCGGCCTCCGCCACGGCAGGAACACGTCCACCCGCTGAATCGTGCTCTCCTTGACCGCATACCGCCCGCCCGCGTTGAAGTTGTTCCACAGGTGCTGCGGGTTTGCCCCTACCCCGATCGACAGCGCATCGTTGTTGTCGTTCGCAAACGCCATGTCCCCGATCCCGATCTGGTGCAAGTTATTCAGGCACTGCGTCGTCCGGGCCGACCCTCGCGCCTTCTGCAGCGCAGGCAGCAGCAGCCCGATCAGCAGCGCGATGATCGCGATCACCACCAGCAGTTCCACCAGCGTGAATCCGCCTCTGCGTCCCGCCCATTCCGCGCGCTGTCTCATGCCCGCTTCTCCTTCTCAAGGATCGCTTTCTGGATGTCGCCGTCTGCTCCGCTCCCTGGCCGCCGCGAATGCAGCAGCCAGCCCCGCTTGCAACGATGAGAGTATACCTTGCCTCGCGCTGCAGGCCCCTGCCTCCCCGCCGGGATTCCCTCCTTCTACCCACCCCTTCGTCCGATACTTCTGGCTGCCACTGCGGACAAATTGCCTCCCTCCCGCACTCCAACTCCTTGGAACTAACCCGGGTTGGCTGCGTCTATCTCTTCGGCGACTTCCCCGAAACTGCCCAAATCCGGCTCCCTGCCGCGGCGGCCCATCGCGTTCTCCGGGCGGGACTTGGGATAGGATTGCCCGGGCCAGAATGTGACCTCCAGATGGCTCGCCCGTAGCCCGTAGACTGACTTTCGAGAAGGAACCGCAATGACCACAAGGCAACGCCTCTTCTCCGCTCTCTTCCGGTCCTCGCTGATCGCTGCTGTTGCGCTCTGCATTGCCCTCCCCGGCCGCCCGTCCGTGGCCGAACCTCCCCGCGATGCCCCCGCAAAGCAACCCGCTTCCAAAATGTGGGACAAGGTGACCCTCCGCGACGGCCGTGAGTTCGTCGGCAACATCACTGCCGAAAACGATGAGTCCGTCACGATGGAGGTCGTCGTCGCCGGCATCAAGACCAAACTCTCTTGGGCGGCCGCCGACATCCTCGAAATCAGCCGTGACTCCGTGAAGCCCACCTCCGACAAGCTCGGCGGCGGTGAAGAGACAGATGCAGACCCTACCGCGACCCCAGCCGACTCCTCATCGACTGACGCCAGCGAGGACAGTCGCCGCCTCGTCGATGTCATTCCCATCCGCGGCGAACTCGGTTTCGACGCCTTCGATGCCGAAATCAAGCGCATGTGGAAAGACGGTCTCAACGCCGGCGCCAAGACCGTCATCCTCAATTTCGACGGCTTGTACTGCCTCCTGAGCGAACTGGATGATTACCGCGATCTCTTCCAGGAAATCAAGGATGAGGCCGCCGATCACGACGTCGAAGTTCTCGCCTACGTCACCAAGGCGAACTACGGCTCCGCCGCCGCCTTTATCATGATGTTCGAGGACATCTATTGCCACCCCGATTCCATCATGGGCCGTGGCGAAGTCGTGACCGACGCCCTCAAGGAGAGTTGGCAGGATGAAAAAGTCCGCGCCAAGATGATCTCCGCATGGACCAGCCACATCAAGGGCATGGCCGAGGAAGGCGAGCATGACTCCCTTCTCTGTGAAGCCATGGTCCGCCCCGAACTCGAACTCAGCATGTCCTTCGTCGACGGCAAAGCCGTGTTCTATCGCGATGATGCGGGCGGCAACGTCCACAAGATCAAGGGTGACGTCATCATCGACGCCAGCACCGAAGCCGCCGTCGCACTCACCGGCTCGAATGCCGTCGAATACGGCGTCGCCCGCGGCCTTGCCTCTAGCCTCAGCAATCTCATCGAAGGCAAACTCGGATACCGCGAGTACCGCCTCTATAAGGACGGCAAAACCGCTGACGAAGTCGATGCGTGGATCAACGGCTGGGCCGGGAGCCTCCGCGAGCCCGGCGAGCCTCCCCGTGGCGGCGCTGCCATGAAGATTCGCAACATCATGGCCGACATCGCTCAGGTCCAGTCATGGGGTCTCGAACCCGCCAAGAGCATCGGACGCCAGATCGCCCTGTGGGAGGACATCCTCTCCCTCGCCCGGCGCTTCCCGCCCGTCGCCAAACGCCCCTATGGTCTCACCATCGATGAGATCCAGTTCCAGATCGAGCAGCTCCGCAAGCAGGCTCGCGACCTGCGCAACAAAGACGGTGACGGTTGAGCCTGATACGTTCCGCCTCGTTCCCTTGGCTCGCTCGCTTGTATGACTCGCTTCGTCACACGGAAGGTTGATACTCATGTTCAGGAATCTCGCCCGTTACCTTGTCGCCGGTGCTCTCTCCTTGGGGCTCGTCGCCTTCGGCTTCGCCGACGACGTCATCAAGACCAAGGACGGCAAGACCTACTCCGGTCAGATCGTCTCCGAAGAAGATGGTTTCATCACCCTCGAAATCGGCAGCGGCACCCTGAAGAAAAAGGTCAAGATCTGGTCCGATGACGTCGAGTCCGTTACCCGTGACGACGACGCCGTGACCGACTCGCCCGACTCCTCCGCCGATGCGCCCGAGGCGGACCTGTCCGCGCCCTCCGATTCCTCTACCGAGGAATCAACGCCTCAGGTCATCGACCCCGACACCAAGAAACTCTTCGTCATCCCCCTTGAAGGCATGGTCGGCAAGGAGTTCCGCTGCGACAAGATTCAGGAATGCGTCGATTCCGTCCGCGACCTCAATCCCGACATCATCATCCTTCTCATCGATTCCGGCGGCGGCTCCCTCAACGAGCTCTACCAGATCAGTGACTACCTTACGGGACTCCGCGATGAGTATCGCGTCGTGACGTGGATCAAGTCTGCCATCTCCGCCGCCGCGATGACGGCCATCAACACCCGCGAAATCTACTTCATGCGCAAGGGACACATGGGTGCCGCTACCGCCTGGTACGGCCCTGGCATCGCCGTCAACGGTCCTGAACTCGAGGCCTGGCTGGCTCGTGGCGCACGTATGGGAAAAAGCGCCGGCTATGACCCGGCTTGGATTCGCGCCATGATCGACAAGGAACAGGAGTGCTCCGCCACCCGCGTCGTTCTTCCCAACGGCGAGGTGAAGGTCACGTGGTACGCCGATTCCACCTCTGGCGAGGAAGTCGTCAACCGCAAGGGCGAAATCCTCACCTTCCAGGCTTCCGACGCCCTCAAGTGGCGCATCAGCCTCGGCACCGCCGACACCACCGCAGAACTCGCTCCCCTTCTGGGCGTCACCAAGTGGGTCGAAATCTCCGACAAAGGCCGCAAGATCATGGATGATTGGCTCGCCCTCAACAAGCGCGCCGACAAGGAAGTCCCCAAACTCATCCGCGATCTCAACTCCTCCGACCCCGCCAGCCGCGCAGGCCTCTCCACCCAGGCTCGCGTCCTCAAGGAACTCATCAATTGGTCCAATCGCCTCGGCGACGCCGCCATGTACTTCGGCCTTGACAAGCCCCAACTCGAACGCAACCTCCGTGATGTGCTCAAGCGCCTCCGCGATATGGGTGGCTGATCCCGGGCCCCTTCGACCTGCCCTATCTCGTTCGGCCCGGCCCCTTGGTCGGGCCGTTTTCATTGGCGCTCCCGCTCGCTGCTGGAATTCCGCCCCCTTTGCCCTACCCTTGCCCTTCAACCCAACCGGACCCCTGCACATCCGGCCCACGTCGCCCCCTCAACGGTCGGCGACCCCGCCGGTTGGCCCCGCCGAGTGTTTCGCGCGCGGCAAGCGGTCCCCTTCGGAGTCTCTCGTCCCATGGTCAAACTTCGTCTCAAGCGGTACGGTCGTCGCAATCACGGTTCTTGGCGTGTGAACGCCGTCGATTCCCGCGCTCCTCGCGATGGACGCGTCATCGAGGAACTCGGCTGGTATGACCCGCGCAACCTCGACGTCACCAAGCAGTTCAAGGTCGACGCCGACCGCGTCCGGTATTGGCTCTCCGTCGGCGCCCAGCCCAGCGCGACCATCCGCAGCCTTCTCAAGAAAAACGGCATCGACCCCACCCCCGGCCAGAAATTGGCCAAGTCCTGAACTTCGCGGCAGTGGAGTCGTATGACTCAGCAGCCGATTTGTATTCGCAAAGCGCTCATGAACTCCCGCCTCGTTTCCAATCCCTCCGCCGCACAGACCGTCACGACGACGACGTCCACGACGTCCACTTCGTAACCGGTCCGTGCCGCTGAGATTCATCGATTTGCTCAACTCAGACGCACGGCCCTCCCAGCCGTGCGTTCTTCTTTTTCCGCCCTTGGTCGAATCCGCCCCTTCTCCCGCGAACAATCTAAGCCACTTTCGGAGCCCTCCGCCCATGCCCCGCATCACTCTCCCCGATGGTTCAGTAAAGGAATTCCCCGGACCTGTCTCCGCGCGTCAGGTTGCCGAGTCCATCGGCCCCGGCCTCGCCAAGGCCGCACTCGGCGCGAAAATCAACGGCGCTCTCTCCGATCTCTCGACCGTCATCGACAAGGACGCCTCCCTCGCCATCGTCACCGCCAAGACCCGTGACGGCGCCGCCGACCCCGACGCCCTCTTCCTCCTGCGCCACTCTGCCGCCCACGTCATGGCCGAGGCCATCACTCGTCTAAAACCAGGCGTCCAACTTGTCTACGGCCCCCCCGTCGAAAACGGCTTCTACTACGACATGCGCTTTCCCGACGGGGTCACCCTTTCCAGCGAGGAGTTCCCCGAGGTCGAGCGCGTTATGGCCGACATCGTGAAGGAAAACCGCCCCTTCACCCGCTGCGAAATGCCCGTCGCCGCAGGCCTGAGCAAGCTCGTCGCCGAAGGTTCCAAATACAAACTCGATAATGCTCAGAAAGCCGTTGAGGCCGGCTCCGATCGCCTCTCCTTCTACGTCACCGGCTCCCCCGGCCAGAACTGGGAAGACCTCTGTCGCGGCCCCCACGTCCCCGCCACCGGCGCCATCGGCGCGTTCAAGGTCATGTCTCTCGCGTCCTCCTACTGGCACGGCGATGAGAACTCCGATCGCCTCACCCGCGTCTACGGAACCGCCTTCTTCAAGCCCAAGGACCTTGAAGACCATCTCGCCGTGATAGAGGAGGGCAAGAAGCGCGACCACCGCGTCATCGGCAAAAAACTCCACCTCTTCACCATCAATGATGAGGTCGGTCAGGGCCTCATCCTCTGGATGCCCAATGGCGCGCTCATTCGCCGCACCCTCGAGGAGTTCCTCCGCGCTGAGCGCACCGCACGCGGTTTCATCTGGGTCAACACCCCCCACATCGGGAAACTCAATCTCTACCGCACTTCCGGCCACTTTCCCTACTACAAGGACTCCCAGTTCCCCCCGCTCGTCGAGCCCGACGCCATCAGCAAGTCCCTCCTCGCGCATGGGGGCAAGTGCGATTGCGCTTCCGTCGCCAACGCCATGACCGGCCCCGAGGCCGAGGGCTTCCTCTTGAAGCCCATGAACTGCCCCATGCACATTAAGATCT
Source organism: Phycisphaerales bacterium (assembly GCA_044229655.1). Taxonomy (GTDB): domain Bacteria; phylum Planctomycetota; class Phycisphaerae; order Phycisphaerales; family UBA5793; genus JBGASM01. The sequence goes on from JBGASM010000010.1 coordinate 87,137, forward strand.
TCGACGCCCAGCCGCACTCCTATCGCGACCTCCCCGTACGCCTCGCCGAGTTCGGCACCGTCTACCGCTGGGAGCAGTCTGGCGAACTCAACGGCATGACCCGCGTTCGCGGCTTCACTCAGGATGACTCCCACATCTTCTGCACTCCCGACCAGATTCAGCAGGAGGTCAACATCGACCTCGACCTCGCCAAGATGGTTTTGGGCGCCATCGGCCTCAATGACTACCGCGTTCGCGTCGGCCTGCGCGATCCCAGCAGCGACAAGTACGTCGGCTCCAAGGAAAATTGGGACAAGGCTGAGGCCGCGTGCATCGAGGCTGCCAAGGGTCTTGGGGTCAAGTACTCACTCGAGCCCGGCGAAGGCGCGTTCTACGGCCCCAAGATCGACTTCGTCGCCAAGGACTGCATCGGCCGCGAGTGGCAACTCGGCACCGTCCAGGTCGATTACAACCTCCCCGAGCGCTTCAACCTCTCCTACATCGGCCCCGACAATAAGCCCCATCGCCCGGTGATGATCCATTGCGCCCCCTTCGGCTCCATGGAACGCTTCATCGGCATCCTCATCGAACACTTCGCCGGCTCCTTCCCCCTCTGGCTCGCCCCCGAGCAGGTCCGCGTCCTGCCCATCTCCGAAAAGTTCGTGGACTACGGCCGCAAAGTCATGGCCGGCCTCGTCCACGCAGGCTTCCGCGCCAGCATCGATGAGTCCGGCGAGCGCGTCCAGGCCAAGATCAAGATCGCCTCTGAAGAACGCGTCCCCTACATGCTCGTCGTCGGTGGCCGGGATGCTGAAGGCAACACTGTCTCCGTCCGCCACTGGCACGTCGGAGACCTCGCCGTCATCCCCTTTGCCCGCTGCCTCGAACTCCTCACCTCCGAAGTCTCCTCCCGCGGTGCATCAACCCTTCTCTCCGCCCTTAAACCGCAATGACCCCGCCCCATCCGGCCAATCCCGGGCAGGTTTCCATCTCACGCCAGCCCTCGCATTACCTCCTCGAATCATCCCTCTTGATTCCGCGCCCCCTGTCCGAACTCTCCGCCTTCTTCGGCGACCCCAACAACCTCGATTCCCTCACTCCCCCCTGGCTCAACTTCCGCATCCTCACCCCTCAGCCCATCGACATGCGCGTCGGCGCCCTCATCGACTACCAGATCAGGATCCACGGCATCCCCATCCGCTGGCGCACCGAGATCACCGCCTGGGAGCCCCCGCACCGCTTCGTCGATGAGCAGCTCTCCGGTCCCTACCGCCTCTGGATTCACGAACACACCTTCAAGGAAGTCGACGGCGGAACACTCTGCGGCGATCGCGTCGCCTACTGGCCTCGTGGCGGCGCATTTGCCCACTGGCTCATGGTTCGCCGCGACATCCTCCGCATCTTCACCTACCGCGCAGACCGCCTCCGTGCGCTCTTCCCGGGTCCCGAGCGATCTCCAGTCACCTTCACTCAATCGCCGCCGTGACCGCATCCGACTTCACCGAATCCGCTCCGCCGGTGCCCCGCCGCACCACCGCCTGCTGGTAAATCAGCACGCGCGGTGCGCCCGCCGGAATCGTGTACTCGATCCGAGCGCTGCCGCCCAGGTCCGCTCGAGTCCGTCCCAGCAGTTGCACGGGATTCAGTAGATCCAGGCACAGCCCGCCGAACACCGCCGGACACGGGCCCTGCCCGATCCCGCTGCGTGTGTACAGGAAGACCACATCGTCATTCGCTTCCGCGCCCGTCAGCGTGGTCGTCGCGCTCTGCCCTCGCACCAGATCGCTCACCGCCAGCCATGGATGATTCCCCACCGGCGTGAGCAGCACTGTTCCCGCTTCGCCCGTCACCGCGTTGCTCGCAAATGCAGCGATCTGCCGCTTCGAGTTGATCGCCGTCGCGCCATACACATACCAGTGTCCCCCCGACTCATCAATCAGCCCCTCCAGCGCCGTAAGTCCGATCCCTTCAAGGTACACCCCGGCATACGTGTTCTGCCAACTCACGAAATCCCCAAGATCGTTGATGTCGTTCGCCCCGTTCCGTGTGCTGCACGACAGATACGTCTCCCACCCGATCCCGTCAGTGAATCGCGTCGTGATGTACGGGCAACTCGCACAGCAACTCTGCACCGCCGTCCCCGCCACCTGCCCGAACGCGTTGATCGCGATGGCCCGCGTGCCGCTGAACGAGCCGTCCGGCTTCCCCAGGTCCTGCACGGTCATCGTGTTCAGGTCCAGCCGCTTGGCCGTGAATGACTGATCCACAACCTCGCGGTTGTCGTTGATCCCCACCGGATCGAAAATCCCCGTCGCCGACAGGTCCTCCGGCACATTCACGCCGTCATAAAGCACCGGCCGCCGGAACCCGCCCACCGTTGCCGTTCCCACGATGTCTCCGATGTTGTTGATCGCCCGCGCCCAGCCCAGCGTTTGCCCCGGAAGCGATCCGAGTATCTGCACCGTGTACCCGCCCTGCCCGTCCGGCGTCCACAATGCCGGCTGCCCGCTGAACTCCACCGAGTAATCAAACGGTCCCACCGCCCCCACGATCTCGCCGAACTCATTCACGTCAAACGCCGCGCTGCTCAGCATCCCCGCCGGCAACGGCAGCAACCCAAACCTCTCGCCCGCCACCCACGCTCGTTGTGCCCCCGTATCGCTCGAGAAACCCACCACCAGGCCGCTCTCATTCATCGCTGCGGCCCCGCTCGTTCCCACAAGTCGGGCGCTGTATCTCGGAAAGGTCTGCGCCTCGCTGATGGCCGCCATCGCCACGCTGAATGCCGCTGCCGCCGCAATGCTCAATGTGTTCGTGTTCATCGGAATCGCTCCTGTGCCAGGTTGGGTATTCGTGGAACTCAGCGCACCCGCAAACCGGCGGCGCCCTGATATGTTGACAATAAGGTCACTTTATCCGCCCGTCCACTGCCAATCTGCAATTGCAAGAGCCGTGCCACAACCCATTCCTGCCTCCCCTCCCCCGTCGGTTCGGAACGTCCCCTAAACTTCCGCGCCTTCCCTTCCAAAACTGCAATACATGATTTCCCCGGGGGTCTCTTTTCACCATGCCCGCATCCTCTTCCTCCAAGATCAAGCACTTTGGCCAGTCCCAAAAACCCCGGCGTCGCTGGGGCCGTATCATTCTCCTCTCCCTAGCCGGCCTCCTCCTCGTCGGAGCCATCCTGATCGCCCTCGCTCCCACGCTCCTGAGCACCTCCGCAGGCGTCTCACTGGTCAATTCCTTCCTAAATACCGACCCCGCCCGACCCATCGTGGTCACTGACCTCGACCTCCGATGGTCCGGCACCCAGCGCATCACCGGCCTCACCGTCGGCGATGGCCACGGCGGAACACTTGCCAAAATTGACGCCACCCTCGATGGCTCCCTGCTCTCGTGGGCTCGCGGTTCTCGCGATTTCGGCACCGTCACCCTTTCCGGTTCCGTCAACCTCGCCTCCGCTCCTGCGTCCTCCGCGCCCGCTACTCCCCCAACATCCTCTCCGACTCCACCTCTCAAACTCCCCTCCGACCTCATCGCCACCCTCAAACTCGACAAACTCTCTGTCACCTACACCGATCCCCTCCTCGCACCCGGCTCCGCTGCCGCCGGCACCGCGTCCTTTGACAATCTCACCGGCACTGTCGCCCTCAATGTGCCCGATCGCAAACCCTTGGCCATCGATCTCAAGGGCGCCACGTCACTCGCCGGCAAGCCCGGCTCCCTTACGCTGGTTGGAACCATCACCGATCTCGTCGCATCCGATGGAACGCTGACTCTGGACAAGGCAGGCGGCAAGGTCAGCGGCGCATTCAACGATCTCCCTTCCGCCCTGGTTGATGCGCTGGCGCACCTGGATGGAAAACTCACCCGCACCTTGGGCGACACATTCACGCTTGGGATCGACGCCGATGGAACACTCAAGGCAGGCAGTGCGTCCCTGGGACTCACCGCGCCCAACGCGCAAGCCTCCGCTTCGCTCGCCGTCGCCGATGGCGTCCTCACCGCCACGCGACCCGTTTCGGTCATGCTTCGTGTCGCGCCTGCCACACTGGCCGCGTGGTTGCCCCCTGATCAGGCTGACCGCATTGCGCTCGCCGATTCGGGCAACGCCACCCTCACCATGTCTCGCCTCGAACTCCCCATCCCCATCGGAGGCAAACTCAACCTCGCCGCCGCAAAACTCGAGGGCAATCTCTCCCTCTCCCCCAACATGTTCACCTTCGCATCGCCCGATGTGCCTCCTCTGCGCTTCGATGCGTTGACCGCGTCCGTGACTTCCGAGGATCTCACCCGCTCCATCGCCGTCAAGGTCGACGGTCAGTTGGCGCCCACCGACTCCTCTCGCACCTCTCCGCTCTCCGTCGACCTCACACTCTCCAATCCATTGACTCCTTCTGGTTCTCTGGCCGCCGATACGCTCAGCATCTCCGGCTCTGTTACCGCCGGCGAAATCCCCACCCCCCTCATCGACACCCTCGCCAAGCAGGATGGCCTTCTCACCGACGCCCTCGGCATGACCATCCGCTCTCTGAAGGTGACGGCTGATGTCACCGGCTCCGGATCATCGCAAGCCACCGACTGGACCCTCGACCTCCAGTCCGACACCCTCATTTCCCGCGCTGCCGGCCGCCTCGAAAGTGGCCGCCTCACCCTCGACGCCTCCGGCGCATCCGCCCGCCTCTTTCCCACCAACGCCCTCCTCGCCCGCGCCAACTCCTCTCTCGGTTCCGCTGCTTCTCTCACCACCGCCGGTGAAGTGAATCTCGCCATCTCGCACCTCGCTCTCACCCTTCCCAAGGACAACGCCTCTCCCCTCGCCGGCCTGCAATTCACCGGTTCTCTCTCCGCTGCCGATCTCTCCCTTCACCTCTCCTCTTCCTCAGAATCCTCCGCTCCCTCCGTGCTCGACCTCCCTTCCGCGCGCTGCGACTTCTCCACGGACGATCTCTCGAAGTCTCTCACCGTAAATACCGACGCCGGCGCACGCTTGAACAACGCCGCCTTCACCGTCAACGCACAGGCTTCGCTCACCAGCCTGCTCGATCCTGCCGCCCGCGCCGCCTCCGTTTCCCTCTCTCTTCCCGAACTGCCCGTCGCTCTCGCTCAACCCTACGTCGCCGAGAAATTCAATCTCGTCCGCGAAGCCCTGGGGCCCGCGCTCGATCTCTCCGTGACCGCCCGTTGGGCCGCCTCTGGAACCACTGCCGGGTCCATCGCCGCGCGCAACCAGCGCGTGAATGCGGACGCGGAGTTCTCCCTCTCCCCCTCTTCTCTCACCCTCTCCGCCAAGGGAACCCAACTCCTCACCCCTCGTCTCGTCGAACTCGCGCGCCCCGCCGATTCCGCCTACGCGCTCGCTCAGCCCGCCACCCTCGCCTGGCAACTGGCGCCCGCAACCATCACGCCTCCCAAAACCGACGCCGGCTCTCTCGATTGGGCCGAAGGCTTCAACTCCGCGTCCTTCTCGCTCGATGCCTCCTGCCCCGAACTCACGCTTTCTGGCCTTCCCTCTCTCGTGGCCCCGCTCCGCGTCTCCGATCTCAAGTCGCAGACCCACCTGGCTGCCGGAGCATCCGGCCCCATCTCAATAACCCTCTCCTCCCTTCTGGCCGCCGCGCCGCTCACAGGCGATTCCCTTTCCATCGGCCCCGTCACCGCCTCCGCATCCCTCAACACCACCGCTTCTCAGCCCCTTCAGGCCGCGCAGATTTCCGCGCCCGCCCTCAACGTGACTGCCCTCGAATCCCTCCTCGGCAAAGAGTCAGGCTCCCTCTCCGGCCTCGTCGGCGCCTCCGGCAAACTCACCGCCTCTCTCAAGCCTCTTCCATCCTCCCAGCCCCGCCCCGGCGCACGTGCGCCTGACGCCGACTTCTCCCTCAATGCGACATTCGACCAGCTCTCTGCCTCACTCGTCGGCTCCATCAAAGACGATCTCCTCTCCCTCTCCCAGCCCGGTTCCTTCTCCACGACAATCTCACGCTCCTATCTCGAATCCGCTCTGAATGCCTCCGCATCCACGACCGCCGACTCCACTCCCGCCCAGCCTGCCAAGCCGTCCGGCGCGAAGAACAACGGGAATACCAAGCCCGCTCCTTCGCCTGCCTCCAAGCCGCGCGCTTCCTTCACCGTTCCCGCCGACGTCAAACTCACCGGCAAACTCTCGCGCCTCACCATCCCTCTGCAGATGTTCTCCGCGGATCAGTCCGCCGCGATCTGGTCTCCCAATCAGCTCGCCGCTGAAGGCGCCCTCTCACTCTCCACCCTCAGCCTTCGCAGCGCATCCTCTCCGGGCGTCGATCTTCAGAATGTCGCGCTCACCCTCACCGGCCCCAACCTGGCCCAGGGCATCACCTACTCCCTCACCGGCAAGGCTCTGCCCTTTGATCAGTCCGCCAAATCCGCCGCCACCCCCGGTGATGTCAACTTCACCGGCGTCTTCCAATCCTCCCTCCCCGATCTGAAACAGATTTCCCTCAACGCCGCCGGCAAACTCGAGAAGTTCCCCACCGTCATCATCGACTCCCTCGCCCAGCAGAACGGGCTCCTCACCGGCGTCCTCGGTCCCACGCTTGACCTCTCCCTCAACGCACGCAATCTCTCCATGACAGGCGGCACCGCCGACCTCAAACTGACCAGCGAACATTCTGACGCCGTGGCGCCCTCCATTGAAATCCGCGATGGCCGCGCCCTCATCACGGCGCAGGCCGATGCCTCCCTCGACGTCACCGAAGCCGTCACGCGCGGCGTCCTGAAAAACGTCAACCCCATGCTCTACGACGTTCAGAAAAAGGAAGGCCCCATCCGCCTCACCGTTCGCTCCTTCGCCTACCCCCTCGACGGCGATCTCTCCAAAATGGATGGCGACTTCACCCTCGACCTCGGCCAGGTTGATGTCCCCGCTCAGGGCCTCCTCGGCACCCTCTTGGGCGACATGGCCAAGGGTCAGCCCGAAACCACCAAGGCCAGCATCCCTCCCATCAACGTCACCGTCAAGAAAGGCATCCTCGCCTACGACCAGTTCTCCGTCCAGACCGCCGCCTTCGACATCAAAACCAGCGGCCGCGTCAACCTCGTTCGCAAGGAACTCGATCTCATCGCCGTCGTCCCCCTTCTCGGCTGGCAGTCCGCCCTCGGCGACATCGTCAAGATTTCTCTTTCCGACAAAGATCTCCTCGAACTCCCCTTCTATCTCAAGATCACCGGCCCCATCGACGACCCCAAGGTGAAGCCCGATCCGGACGGCGTGCGCAAAGTCACCGACGACCTGCTGAAAAAGGGTCTGCTCGGCCCGCTCGAAAACATCGGCGACCTCTTCAAGAAAAAAGACAAGTGACCTCCGTCCTCCGCACTTTGTTGCCGGATATCGAGCGCGCCTGGCTGGGCGTTCGCCGTCCCGCTCCCTCCTCTCTCATCGACTCCGCCTCGCCCCCGTGTCCAGATCCTGCAGACCTGTACTGCACGCTCTGCGGCGAATCCATCGGCCCCGGCGAATCCCCGGATCGCGGCTGTGCATGGTGCGCCCGCCGCCGCTTCCCCTGGACCCGCCTCTTCCGCCTCGGCCGCTATGAATCCCCTCTCCGCGACTGGATCACCTCCGTGAAGTTCCAGCGCGATGATGCCCTCGCCCGCGAACTCGGCCGCCGCCTCGCCTCCGTCATCCTTTCCTCCTCCGCGCTTCCTCTCCCGTTTGACTTCATCGTTCCCGTCCCCTCTTCTCCTTGGCGCCGACTGATGCGCGGCACCGACCACACCGCCGCCATCGCCTTTGGCCTCGCCCAGCGCCTCAATCTCCCCATCCTTCACCCGCTCCGCCGCCTTCATCACCCCGTGCAGCGCGCTGTCCCCCCCTCCAGCCGTCGCACGAATGTCCGCGGCGTCTTCCGCCCCGCGCGCCTCCGCCTCCCCATACCCGCACAGTCCCGCTTCCTCCTGCTTGACGACATCGCCACATCCCGCTCCACCCTCATCGAATCAGCCCGCGCCCTCCGCGCCTTGACCGCCTCCCCTCGCTCATCCCTCTTCGTCGCGGTTCTCGCCGTCGCCGATGACCGCTCCCGCCGTTCCCGCGCCCAACTCAATTCCTCCCCCTCCCTCCACCCATGAACACTGCCTCCGCCCACCGTCGCAACTTCTCCACCGGCGCTAAGTGGGAAGACATCGTCGGGTACTCCCGCGCTGTCCGCGTCGGCAATCTCATCTTCATCACTGGCACCGTCGCCTACGACGAAGCCGCCCAGTCCATCGCCTGCCCCGGCGATCCGTACGGCCAGGCCGTCAATGCCATCCGCCGCATCGAGAAAGTCCTCCACGATGCCGGCGCGTCCCTCCGCGATGTCGTCCGCACCCGCATGTTCGTCACCGACATTTCCCAGTGGGAACACTTCGGCCGCGCCCACCGCGAGTTCTTCGGCGCTGTCAGGCCCGCCACCTCCATGCTCGAAATCTCCCGCCTCATCGACCCCGCCGCCCTCATCGAGATCGAAGCCGACGCCGTCCTTGCTCCCCCCGCCTGATTCCCCCTGAGCCCTACCCCTGCACTCCCAGTTCCTTCCTCACCAGGTCTCCCACGGCCTTCGCGTCCGCCTTTCCTCCGCTCGCCTTCATCACCGCCCCCACGATCGACCCGATCGCGTTCATCTTCCCCGCCTTGATCGACTCCACCGCCTTCGGGTTCGCCGCCAGCGCCTCCCGCACCCACCCTTCGATCGCCCCCATGTCCGTCACCTGCAGCAATCCCTTCGCGCTCGCCACTTCCTCCGCGCTCTGTCTCGTTTCGCACAGCAGCCCGAACAACTCGTCCGCCGCCGTCGACCCGATCTTGTTCGCCTCCCGCAGCGCGACGATCCCCGCGATCTGCGCCGGCGTGATCCCCAGCCTCTCCACGCTCGTCCCCTTCAGGTTCGCGTGCTTCCCGCCCAGCTGCAGCACCATGTTCGCCGCCTGCTTCCCCGCTTTCGCCTCCGCCAGCCCCGCCCCGCTCGGCGCCGGCTCCTTCATCGCTGCGATGCACTCCTCATAGAACAAACACACCCCCGGCTCATCCACCATCTGCTGCGCTTCCTTCACCGCCAGTCCGTACATCTTGACATATCTCTTAAGTCGCGGCCCCGGCCCCTCTCTTAACTCCCCGCGCACCCGCTCCCGCCACGCCTCATCCACCCACACCTCAATCAGGTCCGGATCAGGAAAATACCGGTAATCGTGCGCATCCTCCTTCTCCCGCTGCAGCACCGTCACATTCTCAACGTCATCCCACCCTCGCGTGCTCTTCGCCCCGGGCCCCATCTCCCTGCCCGTCCGCACCCACTCCTCCTGCTGCCGCGCATACTCAAATGTAATAGCGCCCTCCACCGCCTTGAATGAGTTCAGATTCTTGACCTCCACGATCGGCGTCTTGTGCATCTTCCCATCCATCCCCTCGATCACCACGTTGATGTTCGGCTCAAAACGCATGTGCCCCTTCTGCATGATCCCTTCCGTCACGCCCAGGTACCGGCACACCCCGCGCAGCCACTTCGCAAATCGCACCACCTCCTCCGCGCTCCCGAAGTCCGGCGCCGTCACAATCTCCAGCAGCGGCGTCCCCGCGCGGTTCAGATCCACCAGCGACCCCTCAAACTCCCCGCCCCCGGGCAACTCGTGCCCCAGCTTCCCCGTGTCCTCCTCCAGGTGCGCTCTGGTGATCCCGATCCGCTTCACCCCCGCGCTCTCGTCCAGCGGATCATCGCTCATCGCCAACTCCACCGCCCCGTCAAAGCACAGCGGCTGATCGTACTGGCTGATCTGGTACCCCTTCGGAAGGTCTGGGTAGAAGTAACTCTTCCGGTCCCACTTCGTCCGCTCCGCAATCCGACACCCCAGCGCCAGCCCCACCCGCATCGCCATCTCCACCGCCCGCTTGTTCATCACCGGCAGCGTCCCCGGCAGCCCCAGCACCACCGGATCAACCAGCGTGTTCGGCCCAGCGTCATAGTTCACCGGGTCCGCCGCATTCGCCGCGCGCGTGAACATCTTGGAACGCGTCGCCAGTTCAACGTGAATCTCCAGCCCCACCATCAGCCGCGCACTCCTCACGCCCCGCTCACCCGCACTCAATGTGGTTCTCTCCATAATCCCCCATCGTAGCGATCCCCCGCCCCGTCACGACGCAGCCGGCGATTTGGAAACGATCACAGTCCTCGCCCGTCAAACCTGCCTGAGCCCGCTCGCCCAAACAAAGTATCACCCGATAGACGGAAGGACGAATACGAGATCCGCACCGGGACTTGATGGGCGATAAACGACATCGCCCCCAGCCTGTCGAGCCAGCTGCCGCGCGATGAAAAGGCCAAGCCCGATTCCGGGAGCAGGATCATTTGCCGACTTGTTGAATGCGGAGAACGCCATCTCGGACTTCGCGCCCAAACCGGGGCCCGAGTCGAGGAAATGGATTTCAATCTTCGCGTCTTTTCGATGGCACTGCACGGTGATATCTGTGTGCGCATACTTGCACGCGTTATCCACCAGATTCAAGCAGACCTGTTGAAAGGCGATTGGATCTATGGCACACTGTTGGCCCAGGACGGAACTGTCATCGTCTCGAGAGTGAACGATGCGAAGTCCCTCCTGCGCTACACGCCGCTCGAGATAGGTCCATACATCATGAATTAGGTTCCCGACGGTCTTGAATTCTGGCATCTGCGCCCTGTGCCTCTGCTCCAGCCGCGCGTAGACGAAAACGTTTTCAACCATTCGCGCAAGACGGTCTGCCTCTACCGACAGTGTGTGCGCATACTCGTCGCGCTGATTCGTCGATGTAACCATGCCCGAAGCGAGCATTTCAGCATACATGCGAAACGAGGTCAGAGGTGTGCGCAACTCATGAGTGACCGCAGCTGCAAAAGCCGCCTGTCGTTCGCCGACCGCGACTATTGTGGCGATCGTCCTCGCGATCGCAAGCGCAGCCGCAAGCATGCCGATCCACGCGAGCAATAGCGAGGCTCGAACAGGTGTCACCCAGGGAAGCGTGGCGTCGGGAAAGCCGCTTGGAGGTACGACAAGTCGGGCCGGAATCGAAGCCAGACGGCGTGTGTCATTTGCCGGGTCAGAGTCGGTCGGGACCGATTCAAGCCTCGCTCCGGGCAGCAAGTCGCGTACTCGTTCTAGCAAGATCGGCTCAAGCGCCCGCCACTCGCCCTCTGTCCATACGATGGAGGGATTCAAAAGCGACCGCTCCTGTTGCTCCTGAATGCTCAACTGGTTCTGTACAGCTGCTGAATTCCGCGCTGAGACCCCATTCTGCGTCACATCTGCGAATCGATTGCTCTGAGAAAGCGACTCGCGGTCGACGACGGAACCCTTAAGGGCAGTAACCGCCGCATCCATGCGCCATAGCGCCAATCGAACGGTCTCTTCAAGCGCCGCCTGAGCCTGAGCCCGGGCCAGGGAACCCTCAAACTGAAGCAGTCGAACCGTCAGGTAGCCCAGGACGATCACCATGAACACGAGCACGACTCCATAGATCCGCCATGCATTGTTGCGGGGACTCAACATCCGGCACCGCCGTGTACGTTCTCGACCTGAGCAAGCATGTACCCCGTGCCCCTGACAGTCAGGAGCACAACCGGATGCTGAGCATCATCGCGAAGTTTCTCGCGCAGGCGTGCCACCAGCATGTCCACAGTCCGCGTGTCCGATCCCTGCATTGTCAGCCCCCACACGGCGCGAAGAATTTCTTCACGTGACGAGGCTCGCTCATGTTGACCAGAGAGATAGTGGAGGAGGTCCGCCTCCTTCTCCGAGAGCTCGACACGTGAGCCATCGTCAAAGCGAACTTCGCGCCGAGCCAGATCAACCCGCAGTTTCAAAGCGGGTGCGTGAAATCCCCCTGGGTTTGTGCTGTGATCAGGATTTCGACGCAGGACAGCCCTGATTCGCGCGATCACTTCACGTGGGCTGAACGGCTTCACAACATAATCATCCGCGCCATGCGCAAGGCCGCTCACTCGATCGCCTTCGGATCCTCGCGCGGTCAGGATGATGACTGGGAGGGCTGCCCGACGCTGCCGAATACGCCTTAAAATGGAAAGCCCGTCACCGCCGGGCAGTAGCAGGTCGAGCAAAACCAGGTCACAGTCCGAAGTCAACGCTAGATCGGTTCCATCGCAGGCATCGGTTGCTTCAAGCACGCCGAAGCCCTCGATACGCAAAAGGTCCACCAGACTACGCCGGATGGCCGGGTCGTCTTCAATGACGAGAATGCAACGTCTTGCAGGCACAGCTATTGCAGACGATACGCCTACTTGCCGGCGTCATACGAGGCTTCCGCCGTGATGCTCGCGGACACGCCGCCATTGGTCAACGCGGCGTAGGTGTCGGAAGGCAACAGGCCGAGCCAGGCGTCTGAGCGGGGAGTCAGAAAAAGTTCAGTGTAAACCCGCTGATTCAATGCATGGACGCCGAAGGTCGCACTCGGGTTCAGTAACCATGTCAGAGCAACCCGGCGCAGCACTTGGTTGTTGAATTGAGTGTCGGCTGCAATGGACGCTTCAAAATTGGCCACGGTTCGTGTGAATGCCCACGGGTCGGTGGCGCGAACCGGTTCCTGGGATTTCATGAGGGCGATACTCCGGTCGTCGAGGCCTGCAGGCAGTGCGCTCTCAATCCAGCCGCTGTCAGAAGATTCGAGATATCGCTCTCGAAGCGAATCCATGCCCGAAAGAATCGGCCTCTCAACCCCACCTTTTGACAGGGCCAGCCTCGCAGCCTGTTTCGCCGAAGGAGCCTGCCTGTGCGCTGTCGCGGTTGCTGCCGCCACAGGTGCGATGTCTGACTCGAACCAACCATCACGGGCAGCATCCAGAAGGCGCATTTCTTCAGACACATACCCGCGACGTCGCGCCTGTGAAGGTGCTGAGCCAAGGGTCAGGGCTCGACGAAGATTGGAACCAAAGGTCTCCGCGTCGAAAAGTCCGGGCAGTACATCGATCACGGCGCCGGTTTCATCAAGGATGTAGTGAGCGCTGTTGCCTGTGAGCGTGCGCTTCAGTACCCGGCCATCCCCGTAATCGACGGTCACAACTGGGACAGGTCGCTCGCTCTCCCACACGAGGACGAACTCACTCCGCAAGAGTTCTGAAAGCGATCGATTCGCATAAAGAGCAGTTCGGAAGAAGCGACTATTGGCGCAGGAATACTCATCTGTCAGGCGGCCCATGAGGCGAAGGTAAAGAATCGGCCTGTGGGCAGCTTGGGCGGCGGCGAGTGCCTGACTCAGGTCCGTGTACCAGTAGAGGCGAGACCACGCCGCATCCCGTTGACCGGCAACCTCATCAATCAATGGCAGTAGCGAGGCTTCGTGGGTCTCGTCGTATTCCGCAAGAATTTCGGCAAGCCCGGCGGCGCCCTTGGCACGCAGTTCCGAAACGATGCCGCCGGAATCCGCTCCATCATCAGAGACTGCGCATACGCTCGCGCCGTCAATCCAGACTTCAACCATGGGGGCAGAGCTGATGAATCCAGCAGTCAAGAACGACGCAGTGATCCAAGTCGTTGCCTTCATACGTGACTCCTTGAAACAGTGTCACGACACCATACGAGACGAGCGGCGGGTAGACTGTCACAAGTTCGTAACAACCTGTCCCCAGCGATAAATCGATAGTCCGAGCGAATCCATGTGCCCTGCACCTGAACTCGCGGACGGCCAAAAAAAGAAGCACCCGGTTTTCGCCGGGTGCCGCAGCCTTGCGAGAATTGAGATTCCGCGTCAGGACTGATACTGGCGCAGCAATCCCACCACCACGCCCTGCACCTTGCAGTCATCGACGATGATCGGCTTGAAGTCCGCGTTCGCCGGCTGCAGGCGGATGTGATCCTTCTCCTTGAAAAACGTCTTCAGCGTGGTTTCGCCGTTGGGCAGCAGCGCGACCACTCGGTCCCCGTTGCGCGCGGTGTCCCGACGCTCAATGAGCACGTAATCGCCATCATGGATGCCCTCATCCTTCATGGAGTCCCCCTCCACCTCGAGCGCGAACACCGCCGCGCCCCGCGCCCGCCGGGCGGCGAAGAGTTCTTCCAGGTCGATCTCGTTGCGATCCGGCACCTTCTCGATCGGGTAACCGGCGGCGATGCGCCCCAGCAGCGGAAAACGCGTCGGACGTGTTTCGTCCGGCACCGCCGAGTCATGCCGAATGGCCAAAGAGCGAGCCTTGTTGGGGTCGCGCTCCAGCGCGCCCTTCTTGATGAGCGCCTCGACGTGCTCGAAGACCGTGACCTTGCTGACGCCCACCTGGTCGGCGATCTCCTGCAGAGTCGGTGAATAACCAGATCGGGTGCGATAGTCGCGAATGATCTGAAGGATCTTCAACTGCTTGGGCGTGAGATTCATCGGAGATATTCCTTTGCTGCAAGGACAGGGGAGTTACGGCAGAAACGCAGGCGCTGTCGGCCGGCCCGCGCTCATCAGTGTCAACGTGCACCCACGCGCCGTCGGCGCGCCGGAGACGAAGTCGGAATGAAGACAACGCAAGAAGAGAATCGGGACCGAAAACAGTTCCGCCCTCGGACGCATCGGACGCGACCGGCGCATCCGACCCGACTGCGGCGGGCACGGCCGGCGCCGCCAGCGCGGAAAGCGAGGACCCCACAGAGTGCAGCGCGGATCGCTGATCAGCCAGCCAGCGCGCGGCCCCCAGCCAGGATGCAAAATCCCCCGCCACCACCGCACCCGCCCCCGCCGATTCCCCGCCGCGCTCAGCGTCGACGGATGTGCTTGCGGATGCAGGAGATGAATCGGCATGCACCCCGCCCTCAACCGGCGCATGATGGATACGCAGATGCCCGCCGTGGGCGCGCACCTCCGATGTGAACGATCCACCAGGTCCCAACTTGACGAGAGGAAGACTTGACATGCCGCTCTCCTTGCGTGTGCGGGTCAGCCGGCGAGGCTGAAGTCACCGCGTGCCATTCACCGCCGTCAACCACAACCTTGAGATGCCAGGACACCGACGAAACTCAGAGCCGACCCACCGGCTGGTCGTGCGGGGCGCTCTCGCATCCTGCGAAGGCGCGGCACGCTGAGTTCGGGAGATATTACCCTACCATTGCCCTGATGCAAGCGGATTTCCAAACATTTTCCGAAAGCGCGGAAAAGTGCTGAAAACGCGGCAAAAAGAGGGCATGATCCCCTCCGCCGGGGAGGAATTCAGAAATTGGCGGGCAGGAATGAGGAGGAAGCGGGAGGGGAGCGGGTGGGGAGCGGGGGGGGGAAAGAGGAATGCCGGGGGTGGGAGTCGAACCCACACTGGGGGTTTAGCCCAACCGGATTTTGAATCCGGCGCGTCTGCCAGTTCCGCCACTCCGGCGTGCAGGGGGAGAGAGGGGAGACGGAGCAAGGATATTCGGGAGGTCGCGCGTGTTCCCGGCGGGGAGCGCAAGTCCTTATCGAGGGGTGTGAGTGTGCGCACGGAGGCGAGCCACTAGAGCGCGAAAATGCGCACGGAGGAGCGCGCTGATCGCAAGCAGAAAAAGAATCGCGATGTTTCTTGCGATTTTGGCGAAAACGAGCGCTGGATTCAGGGCGGGTTTTTCGAGGCACGACGAGTTTTGGAGAGTTTTCCCGAGTTCTGGCGGGTTTTGGCGCGCTTGTGTGTCGGCTGATTTGGACGACTGATCACCCCCTGTGCGCACGAAAATGAATCCGTGATTTTCGTGTTGCTTTTGGCTGCGCCACTGTTCTGCGCCGCATCGCTGGGCGGGTCAGAGCAGGGGGGAGGCGGGCAGGAGTGAGGAGAAAAGAGGCAGCGCGGCGATGAACCTGGGGAAGGAGGAGCGCGCAGGGAGACCGACCTGCGCGAGTGAGTGAGTGAGTGATTCCCAAGGATGGCGGGAATTGCGGTCATGGGTTGGTGACCGATGCGTGTCATGGATGGGCTGAGGGAGATGAGCGTCAGTATGATTGCGTGGTCATCCGCGCGGAGCGCAGGCGGACTGATCCTCGAAGGAGACACTCATGAGCGCAGCCGGAGCAGGTGCGGCCGCCGCCGCAGCCGCGATCGCCCGCCGAAAACGTGAGGAGGAGGAAGAGATGACGGGTTACACGCAAGCGGAGCTGAACGAGGGCTGGGAGTTCAAGATCCTGCGTTCGGCGACGGGGCAGTTCGGCAAGCCGGACAGTCTGCGGCGCGCCTTGGATGAGGAGGCGCGTGCGGGCTGGGAGATGGTGGAGAAGTTTGACAATGAGCGCGTGCGTCTGAAGCGTCCGGCCACGGCGCGTGGCGGCGACGGCGCGTTGGGTTTTGACCCGTACCGCACCGAGTATGGTTTGAGCGGAACAGCGCTGGCGTTCATTGTCGTAGTCAGCATTGTTGGGTGCATGGGACTTGTGATGCTGATTATCTTCGCCATCAAAGGGCCGTAGTGGGCAGGTCTGCGGGACGACATTTGGGAAGGCAGGGAGCGGGGGCGGCGCTGCGCGGCGGGGGCGGAGGGCTGATTACGTGAATGAATGAGCTCGCCGGTCTCAACGGGGGAAGTGGGAGGAAGAGGCCTAGGGTTTGTGCGTGAACCAGGAGCCGGTGACGCTAGATTCGTCCCAGGTTAAGAAGAAGACTCGCCGCCGGTGGTCTGTTCGTAGGGTGTGCAAGTGGGGCGGGATCACGGTGTGCGTGATGTTGTTTGCGATGTGGCTGGTGAGCGGGTGGTGGCAGTTCGGGTACAGCTTTTTCTCGTACCCGCGTGTGACGTGGTGTTGGGTTCAATGTTCTGCGGGGCGAATCAACTGCGGTTGGTACTTTCGCCTCCCGAATGTCGCATCGACGGCGAGTGGAAGCTACTGGCGACTGCATCCGCTGCCGACAAGTGATGGGTTCTGGGAGTGGCCGCTTCGTGTATCTTCACTATTGACGTGGTCGGCAGATCGTGTCACGTGCTCCATCCCCATCTGGCTTCCGTTTCTCGTGATCGCGTTGCCCACTGGCCGGCTCTTGTGGCCCGATTTCAGGCGCAAAAAACCGGGGTGCTGCACGAAGTGCGGGTATGACCTCACCGGCAATGTGAGTGGGACGTGTCCTGAGTGTGGCGCGACAAACGTGAAGGCTGCATCAGCATGAAGACGAAGTGGCGTCAACGCTTGCGCGGCACGTGCAAGTGGGGCGGGGTCACGTTATCCGCACTCGTTGTTGTGCTTTGGGTGGCGAGCATCTTTTACGAATTCCGCCGTATTGAGATCCACCGTGATTCCCTGGTCATCACCTCCTTCATCGGCGGCGCGGCTCTTATTTTTGTTCAGTCCGTGTCCGGTGCAGGGACAGTTGATCCGCGGTCACTCAACATCCCGCCCGGATGGACAGCAACCCGTGCGGTGCCGCCTCGATGGAACTACATTTGGCTACCGACCCGATTCCATCCCGGGAGTGGTTCGCCGAATGTTGTCGTGTTTCCGCTTTGGCTCCCCTTCCTCCTCATCGCCCTTCCCACCGGATATCTCTTCTGGTCCGACCATCGCAGGCGCATGCGGATCGGCTGCTGTGAGAAGTGCGGGTATGACCTGACGGGAAATAAGAGTGGTATGTGTCCGGAGTGCGGCATGATGACGGTAGTTAAGAAGGACTAGAAGAAAAGAATGAAGAGGATGTGGGTGAAGGCCGTTGGGGCATTGGGGTGGGGAACTGAAAGCGCGAAGCGTTTTTCGTCAGGACCATTGGGGCTTGGCGTGGAAGGCACGAAGCCGGTGATCCGCGGTGGAGACGGAGGGCTGTTTACGTGAGTGAATGAGCGCGACCGCCCAACGGGGGGAGAAAGAAGAGGAAAGCGCAGAGGGTCGGAACGCGGCGAATAATCAGGATGTGAAGCGCTGGGGCATTCTCATCCTCGTGTACCTGCTGCTAGGTGTTGTGACAACGGTGGCCGTGGCGTGGGGAGCCATCCGATGGGTTGATGTTCCCACAACGGGAAGGGCACTCAGGGACTTCGAGGATACAGACACTCGCCTGGTTACGGGCGGCTCTTGGTGCGGGAACTCATTTTATCAATGCATCGACTTCAACCAGCTCTACTTCCGCGATGATGAAGTCAGGAAGCAATATTTTGAGGGCAACGATTTTACGAATGTCCCGGAAATCGATCCGCCTTCCTGGTCGTTCTATTGGAGGGAATTACAAGCGCTGATCCCAACGCTCCATGAAGAGGCATTTCGGCCAGTGTCGTCAGTTCCCGGCCGTGTCGTGCCGGTTCCACTTGTCGTCACAATCTGGTCCATCGAAGAGACAGTAGGCTTCCCGTTTCCAGCGCTATGGCGTGCCTTCGTCGGATATGTTCCCGGCAAGAATCCTTACATTTCAGTTCAGGCACTCGGCACGCTTCGGGATACAGCCCAGTGGGACGGCCACGAGATCACCAGGGATTGGAACGCGATGCCAATTCGCCCGATCATCTGGGGTTTTTCACTGGATGTCGTTTTCTGGGCGAGCGTCTGGGGTGCACTCTTGCTGACTTCATCCAGACTGATTCGATTGACCCGAAAGCGCTGGCGGATGCGCAACGGGCAGTGCATCACCTGCGGTTACTCCCTCACCGGCAACACTTCGGGGAATTGTCCGGAGTGCGGGGCAGCGACAAGAGCGGGCGCATCATCATGAAGCGACGCCTGCGCGGCATCACGAAGTGGGGCGGGGTCACGCTGTGCGTGCTGCTGTTTGCGCTGTGGCTGGCGAGCGGGTGGTGGGCGATTACCATGTCACCGGGGCCGCATCCGAGTCCTTGGTTCTTTGTATCAGCAATATATGGACACTTCGCGTTCGCAATATATCCCGAGCTTTGGAACATGGACGGTTTCCAATGGCTGGGTACTTGGGGATCAGTTCCAGAATGGCGTTGGGGTGAATGGATGCTCGATAGGACGTCGTTCACGTTCGCTTTCCCCCTCTGGTTCCCCTTCCTCCTCATCGCCCTTCCCACCGGATATCTCTTCTGGACCGACCATCGCAGGCGCATGAGAGCAGGCTGCTGTGAGGGGTGCGGGTATGACCTCACGGGAAATAAGAGTGGTATGTGTCCGGAGTGCGGCATGATGACGGAAGTTAAGAAGGACTAGAAGAAAAGAGTGATGCGGAATGGGGTGAAGGCCGTTGGGGCTTGGACCTGCGGTCGGCAGTGCAGAGGAGGATTGCTTCCTCCCCTGCAACCCCTCCTGCTTCATAAGAGGTGAGAGAACGGGGAGTGCGGACGGCCATTGCCGCGACGGTCCAAACGGGGGAGTGAGGAGGGAAGAAGGAGATGGAAGCGAAGAGGGCGCTCGCGAAGCGCATCGCGACGATCTTTTGAGGAAGCGCTGTGCGAGTAAGTCAACCACGGGTTTCATCGGCGAAGCGCCGATTCCACCCGTGGCTACCACCCATCACCCCTTCGGGGTGAAGAGGAAGAGGAAGGGCAGGCATTGAGCCCCCTCACCCGCGAATCGCCACCCTCTCCCAAATCGTCCCCCCCTCCCCCCCGTGTTGCGCGTTTTGGAAGAGGGGGAAGAAGGGCGGTAGAGATGTGCGGCGGGAAAGAAGGAGTTGCGGGGAGAAAGGACGTCCTTTCGCGGCGGAAAGACTTCTTTTAAGCGCGGAAAGAAGTCTTTGAACGGAGGAAAGAGTTCCCGGAAGGGAGAAAGGAAGTCCGGGAGCGCAGAAAAGACCTCTTTTCAGAGAGCAAAGACTTCCCGGAAGTGGGAAAGGGTTTCCCGCAGGCCAGGAAGGACATCCCGCAACGGAGAAAGGAGTTCCCGGAACGGAAAAGGAACCTCCTTTTCCGGGGAAAGGAAGTTCTTTTTTGGCGGACGGATGCCTTTTGAGAGCACAACGCGCAAGATCAGCGCGGAAAGGAGGGAGAAAGACAGAATAACCAAGAGTCCCTGGAGTGAAAACCGTCGGGGCTTGGCGGGGAAGGCAGAAGACTGTCCTGTCGAATCATCCGAGGTGCCGTTTACGTCAATGGTTGAGCGCGACCGCACCAACTGGAGAGGATTGGTACGAGTTATCGGCAGGTGAAAGGGACGGCTCCCTTCCCTATGGTTGTCTCATTGGCGACTGCGGTGTGTTGTGCGGATTGCCAAGGAGTGCGATCACTTGCTGAGGGCCTTGTGGCGATCGAGAGCCATAGTAATCATCTCGATGATTGTCATGCCCTGTGCGCTTCTCGGCAGCGAGCCGCCGGAAGCGTACTTTCTGACAGAGATCCAGATTGAAGAGGCAGAAAGGGTTAGCGCCTTCGCCGTCAACGAGAACGGCATTGTCGCGGGAAGTACAGCAATCCGCTATGAGTCACCGGGATTCGCTTGGCGCGCACCCAACGAGTATGTTCTGAACACACTACCTTGCGGTGCAGTCCGGGTCAATGACCTGAATAATAGCGGATCGGTGTCAGTACGATGCGATTCTTCCTGGGGTTCTAGCCGAGCCGGTGCCTTCATCGATCGCCACTATGTCGATATCGGCATCCTTGATGGATACGACGGGGGTGAGTGCCTGGGTCTCAATGATCTCGATGAATTCGTCGGGTGTTTCTGGACCAACGACACGCTCGACCGTCAGCCTTTTTACTGGAGCGAGAAAACCGGTTTGGTGCTGCTTCCATTTCTGACCTCCCGCGGCATCGCGAACGACATTAACAACGCGGGTACGATTGTCGGCGCGAGCACCGACGCCCACGGCACCTTTCGGCCGGCGCTCTGGGAAGGGGGCCAGTTGCGGTTTCTGTCCTCGCTTCCTGGTCGAGGTCAGGGAGAGGCAAAATGTGTCACCGAATCTGATGGTGCTGCCACTCTGGTATGCGGCGCATGCTTGAGCAGCACGACAGCGCCATACTGGCGGGGTGCGCTCTGGCGCAGAACTCCGGATGGCAAGGGCGGCTGGTCTGAGACGGTGGAAGAGCTACCTCCGATCGATCCGGCCGATGAAACTTATGCGCGCGCGATGAACGTTGAAGAGATTGTCGTGGGGCACGGATACGACCGGGATCGCCTCCAATCGACAGGCGCGTTGCGCTGGCATGCTGGGTCGGTGCGAAGTCTTACCGCGATGATTCCCGAGGACTCCGAGTGGACCCTCAGCTATTGCAATGACATGAGCGAGGCCGGTCTGATCGTTTGCGATGCGCGGAAGGAGGGCGCGGACACGGATCGCGCGGTACTGCTGACTCCCACTGCTCTTCGAACTTCACCGATTGTTCCCCAGAATGCAGGCCGCGAGAATGTGCTGAGAGTCTCCGGTGCTGAACCGGGAGGACTGGTCCGTCTGTTGGTGTCCGAGGCACGCGGGTACGGACGGATGGAAGAATGCGGTGGGATGGCGGTGGGGATCGATAATCCGCAGAGTGTCGCAAGCGCGATCGCGGATGCGCAGGGCGAGGCAGTCATTCGGTTTTTTGTGCCCGCTGGCGCGGCGGGGCGAGAGCTGTATCTACAAGCGGTTCAGCGGAGCGCGTGTGTCGTTGGTCTGCCCGAACGGGTGATCTTCGAATAAGCATCACCTTGCGCGGGCGGTTCATTACACCGGCTCGACTTCTTCTTTTCTCCGCAGGTGGGGTAGCAGGGGAGGCGGCACGCATCCCCTGCACCTGCGCGTGAACCTCCTGTCGAAGGAATCAGTGCGAACCGGCCGCCGCGGCTGCATTCGGGGTAGGAGTCTCTTTTTCCCAGGCGAGATATCCGCCGGCGAGGTTGGAGACGTCGGTGAAGCCGTTTTTCTGGAGCAGGGCGCAGGCGCGGGCGGAGCGGGCGCCCGAGCGGCAGTTCACAAGAATGGGGCGGTCGCGGGGGACTTCGGAGAGGCGCGACAGGAGGCGGGTGTGGGAGATGTTGTGGGCGCTTGCGATGTGGCCTTCGGCAAATTCGGCGGCGCGGCGGACATCGAGGACAAAGGTTTCGGGGCGGGTGGGGGATGAGGCGGGGGGGAGTTTGGCGCGGGCTTCGGCGACGGTGAGTTCGGGGGTGCGCTTGAGGATGCCGCCTGACTTGGCGAAGGCTTCGATGATGGAGGGCTCGAAGTAGCCGCGGATGTCATCGAGGCCGACGTGAATGAGGTCGCGGACGGCTTCATCGACCTTGGAGGGTTCGATGATGAGGTAGATGGGTTCGTGCTCGGCGACCATGGAGCCGACGTCGGTGGGGAAGGACTGGTTCACGGGGTGGAAGAGGGAGCCGGGGATGTGGCCGGTGCGGAAGGCGGCCCAGGGGCGGGTGTCGATGAGAGCGATGCGGCGGGTTTCGAGTTGCTTGAGGTCGTCCAGGGTGAGGAGTTTGGGCTTCGGAAGAGCGTTGAGGAGGCGGGGGCCGGCCTTGTTGTCGCGTTTCATGCGGGCGAAGTAGAGGGGGGGTTCGGGCTGGCCTTCGAGGATGAAGCGGAGGAAGTCATCTTCGGAAGAGGAGGCGGCCTTTAGGGCTGCGTTGAAGCGGCGTTCGTAGCCGAGGGTGCTCTGGGGGACTGCGCCGAGGGCTTTGCCGCATGCGGAGCCTGCGCCGTGGGCGGGCCAGACCTGGAGGAAGTCGGGGAGGGCGCTCACGGAGCGGATGGTCTGGTAGAGGCGGCGGGCGGAGGCATCGGCCTGGCCCTTGATGCCGGCGGCGGTTTCGAGGAGGTCGGGGCGGCCGAGGTCGCCGACGAAGAGAAAGTCGCCGGAGGCGATGCCCATGGGCTCGGTGGCGCCTGCGCCGCGGTCGGTGACGGTGAAGCAGATGTGTTCGGGGGTGTGGCCGGGGGTGTGGAGGGTTTTGAATTCGATGTTGCCGATGCGGAAGGTGTCGCCGTGGTGGAGGAGTTGATGGTCGTATGAGCCCCCCCCGCTCCCGCCCCCGCTCCCGCCACCGGATTTCTGATTGAGCCACTGATATTTCCAGTCGGCATCGCCTTCATCGGAGAGGTAGACCTTGGCGCCGGTGCGTTGGGCGAGTTCGCGTGCGCCGGAGAGGTAATCGGCGTGGATGTGGGTTTCGGTGACGGCGATGATGCGGAGGCCTTCGCGTGCGGCGAGGTCGAGGTATTGCTCGATGTCGCGCATGGGGTCGATGACGATGGCCTGGCCGGTTTTCTGGCAGCCGATGAGATAGGAGGCGGCGGCGAGTTTGTCATCGTAAAGCATGCGGAAGAGCATGGGAGGGCTCCGAAGGGGAAGGGGGATGCGGCGGTGCAGGGATATGGTACGGGTGCGATCGATCGAGTAGGCCCGGGGGCGGGGAGGCCAGCGAACGTGAGGAGTGTGTGCGATGAGCGGACTGATCCCGGTGTGTGTGTGGATGGCGGCGGTGATCGCAACGGCCGAGCCGCCGGCGGGGATGGAGTTAGACGAGGGGGTGACGGTGCGGGTGTATCAGTTGGAGGAGGACCTGGAGGGGATTCCGACGCTCGTGGCGGATCAGACGCCGAATGCGGATGTGCTGGCGGGGCAGATTGATCTGCGGAGCGGGGCGGACTTCGGGAATGTGGGCGGGCCGTC
Source organism: Phycisphaerales bacterium (assembly GCA_044229655.1). Lineage (GTDB taxonomy): Bacteria > Planctomycetota > Phycisphaerae > Phycisphaerales > UBA5793 > JBGASM01. The sequence continues at coordinate 110,567 of JBGASM010000010.1, forward strand.
GCTGATGACGGTGGTGAGCGGGTGGCTGGTGGTGGAGGAAGGGGGGAGGTATGAGTTTCGGCTGACGAGCGATGATGGGGCGAGGCTGATGCTGGATGGGCGGGCGGTGATTGAGCATGACGGGAGGCACAGCGCGACGGCGAAGGAGAGCGGGGCGGTGACGCTGGCAGAGGGGATGCATGATCTGCGGATTGAGCACTTTGATCATGGCGGGGAGAAGCGACTGACGCTGGAGTGGAAGAAGGGGGAGGGCGGAGTGTTTGAGGTGGTGGGGGGCGGTGCGCTGCGCGCGGAACGGGACCTGACGCGCGTGACATCGCCGGGGTATAAGAAGGTGGATGATGGGAAGAGGCCCGGGGATGGGAAGCCTGTGGCGGGGGTGCATCCGGGGTGGGAGGTGGCGACGATTCGTCCGGACTTTTTTGAGCCGATGGTGGGGGCGATGGCGTTTGATGCGCGGGGGAGACTCATCGTGGGGACGTTCAGTCCGCTGCAGCGGGACGACCGGACGCTGCCGGACATTGACGCCAAGGAGCCGGACAAGTTGTATGCGGTGGCGGGGGTGATGGGGGATGATGTGGGGAAGATCGAAGTGAGTGTGGCGGCGGAGGGTTTGTATGAGCCGTGCGGGTTGTGCGCGGTGGGGGATGATCTGTATGTTTCGCAGCGTAAGGAGATCACGCGGCTACGGGACAGGGATGGGGATGGGTATTACGAAACACATGAGACTGTCGGAGCGGGATGGGAGGGGTGGAACTATCACCAGTTCACGTTCGGGCTGGTGGAGCGCGGGGGGTACCTGTATGCGACGCTGTCGACGGCGATGGCGCCGCCGGGATGGGAAGGGATGGGGACGAATGCAGCGCCGAACGGGCCGATGCGCGGCGGGGTGCTGGAGGTGGACCTGTCAGCGAACACGGCGAGCGTGATTGCGGGAGGGTTGCGCGCGCCGAACGGGATCGGGCTGGGGCCGGAAGGCACGCTGTGGTACCTGGACAATCAAGGGGCGTGGATGCCCGCGAGCCAGTTGGCGGAGGTGATTCCGGGGCGGTTCTACGGGCATCACAATCGGACGAACTTTGTGCCGAACCTCGCGGAGCGGTTCCCGGAGGGGGGAGTTGCGAGCGTGTTCTGCGATCGACCGCGCACGCCGGCGGCGGTGCTGCTGCCGCATAATGAGTTGAGCAATTCGCCGACGCAGCCGCAGTTGATTCCATCCGGGGTGTATGCGGGGCAGATGCTGGTGGGTGAATTGACGGGCGGGGGGATCCGGCGGGTGTACCTGGAGAGGGTGAACGGGCAATGGCAGGGGGCAGCGTTTCAATTCACGCAGGGGCTGGAGAGCGGCGTGAACAGGATGATCTGGGGGCCGGACGGCGCGCTGTACACGGGGGGAATCGGAGCGGGGGGCAACTGGAACTGGCGCGGGACGAAGTTCGGGCTGCAGCGACTGCGTCCGACGGGGAAGAGTGTTTTTGAAATGCTGGCGGTGCGAGCAACGCCGGAGGGGTTTGAGGTGGAGTTCACGGAGCCGGTGGCGCGGGAGTGGCTGGAGGAGGAGTCGAACTACCGGATCGAGCAGTGGACGTATGCGCCGACGGCGGAGTACGGCGGGCCGAAGGTGAATACTGAAGCGTTGTCGGTGTCGAGCGCGGAGGCGGATGCGGACGGGAGGCGGGTACTGCTTACCGTACCGGGACTCAGGGAGGGGTATTGCGTTCACCTGCGGACGGATCCAACATCAACAACCGGGGAGGCGATCTGGGCAACGGAGGCGTGGTACACGCTCAATGAGATTCCACGGGCGCAGAAGGCGCGGGCGTCGAGCATCGGGGGAGTGAAGATTGAGCCTGAGCGAGTCGGCGTGGGGCTGGGCGCGCTGCCACCGGCGGATGGGGCAATGCTTATTGCGGCGAGCGCCGATGCGGTGTTCCACAAGGGCGCAGAGACGGCGCTGGCACGTGAGGGTGCGCGAAGTCCGGAGGAGTTGCTCGCGCTGCCGGGGTGGGTTGAAGTGGCGGGGACGGGGGACCTGGTGACGAGCGCGGTGTTCGGCGATGCGCGGATTCATGTGGAGTGGCTTAGTCCGCCGGGAGGGGAGGGGCAGATGGCGGGCAACAGCGGGGTGTACCTGCAGGATCTGTATGAAGTGCAGGTGCTGGGGACCAAGTCGGGAGCCGAGCGGCCGGCGGACAATGAGGCGGGCGCGATCTACAGCATCAAGGCAGCGGATGTGAATGCTTCGACCGGGCCGGGAACGTGGCAGGCGTATGACATCTGGTTTCGCGCGCCCCGATTTGCGGGTGGGAAGAAGACAGAGGATGCACGGGTGACGGTGTATTGGAACGGCGTGCTGGTGCAGGACAATGTTGCGATTCCGCGACCCACGGGAAGCCGAGAGGCAGGCGGCGAAAAGGGAGGAGAGCCGATGCAGGTTGGAGTGCTGAGGCTGCAGGATCATGCATCGGCGGCGGAAGGGTCAGTGCGGTACCGGAATGTGTGGATTGCGCCGCTCAAGGAAATGCAGTGGAAGGCGGGAGAATGGGAGAGGCCGTGGGAGGGCGGAGGCGGGACGGAAGTGCCGACAGGGTGGACGGTGCGGGGCGGGCAAGCCGAGTTCCGGAGGGAAGGGGATTGGGTGGTGGGGTCGACACGGCCCGACACGCCGAACACGTTTCTGGTGAGTGAGCGTGAGTATCGGGACTTCGAGTTGCTGGTGGATGTCGCGCAGGATGTGCGGCTGAACAGTGGAATCCAGATTCGTTCGCAGGTGATGGGGGGAATGGCGCAGCGCGAAGGGGGGATGCAGGGGCTGCAGGTCGAACTGGATCCGAGCGAGCGGGCGTACAGCGGCGGCCTGTATGACGAGGCGCGGCGAGGCTGGCTGTATCGCCTGGTGGATGCGCCGTACGCGAGGCGGGCCTTCCGCAGAGGCGAGATGAACCAAATACGAATACTGGCGCGCGGGCCGGTGGTGCAGACCTGGGTGAACGGCGTGCCAGCGGGGACGCTTTTTGACGCGCTGGACGCCAGCGGGCATCTGGGTTTTCAGGTTCACGGAGTGGGGCAGGAGACCGAGGCGATGGAGGTGCGATTCGGCAACCTGAGGATCAGGGAACTGACGCCGACGGAAGCGCGTAATGAATAGTCAAATGAGGCCAGGAGGAGCGATGCACCATCCGTTTCCAGTTTCGGCAGCGCGCGCCGCGGCGGCTCTGCTTGTGGTTCATGTCTCATGCGGCTGTGAAAAGGGGTCGTGCGACGCCGAGGGGCTGATCACTGTCTCCGCCCTGCCACCAGAGCATCCGAAAACACCGGCGGACATTCCATACTCGCAACTGCGCAGTCTGGTGAGCGATCCGACATCCATACTGCCGAGCGGGCGGTCGGTATCGTTCGATACGCTGATCAACGTCTCATCGGGCGGGAGCGACGTTCCGAGCTTCGATCTGCTGATGAATTCCGCGGATCAGACATTCGTCGTCCTCCATCACCATGGGTTCTGCGGGCTCACGACGCAACACGGACCATTCGCGATGGACACTTCGACCGGCGCCGTTCGACTCTTGCGGTGAGCCGAGGCCCCTTCACCTGCGTTTCTTGCCGCGTCCGCCACGGGGGCCGGCCTCGCCGGGCTTGAGTTCACCGACCTCAGCCAGACCGCCATTGCCGACGCGAGTGCGCTGCTTCTTGCCGAGGACATCGCGGACGGGTGAGCCGGCCTTGAGGGACTTGACCTGATCGCGGAGGCGGGCGGCTTTTTCAAACTCAAGGGACTGAGCGGCGGAGAGCATTTCCTTTTCGAGTTCGGCGATGAGTTCATCGCGCTGGAACTCCTGCTCCTCCTCGCCGGCGGATTCCCAGACGGTCTGCTGGGCCTTGAGTTCAAGTTCGATGCCGCGGCGGATGGCCTTTTTCACCTGAGTGGGGGTGATGTTGTTGGCGGCGTTGTAGGCGAGTTGGATGTCGCGGCGGCGGTTGGTCTCCTCGATGGCCTCCTGCATGGCGGGGGTCATCTTGTCGGCGTACATGACGACGCGGGCGTTGAGATTGCGGGCGCAGCGACCGATCTGCTGGATCAGACTGGTTGCGCTGCGGAGGAAGCCCTCCTTGTCGGCGTCGAGGATGGCGACGAGCGAGACTTCGGGGAGGTCGAGGCCCTCGCGGAGGAGGTTGACGCCGACGAGCACATCGAAATCGCCGGCGCGGAGGGCGCGGAGAATTTCCACACGGTCGAGCGTGTCGATGTCGCTGTGGAGGTAGCGGGTGCGGATGTTCTTTTCGGTGAGGTAGCGGGTGAGTTCCTCGCAGAGTCGCTTGGTGAGGGCGGTGACGATGATGCGCTCGCCTTTCTCGGCGAGGGTTTTGCAGCGGGCGATGAGGTCGGGAATCTGGCCGGAGGCGGGGAGGACGGAGATTTCGGGATCGACCAGGCCGGTGGGGCGAATGACCTGCTCGACGAATTCGCCGGCGCACTTTTCGAGTTCGAATGGGCCGGGGGTGGCGCTGACGTAGATGCAGGTGGGGACTTCGTGCTCGAACTCGGCGAAGGTGAGGGGGCGGTTGTCGAGGGCGCTGGGGAGGCGGAAGCCATGGTCGACGAGGACGCGCTTGCGGGCCTGGTCACCGTTGTACATGGCGCGGACCTGGGGGATGGTGACGTGGGACTCATCGATGAAGAGGAGCCAGTCCTTCTTGGCGTGATTGGGGACGTAGTCGAAGTAGTCGAGGAGGGTCCAGGGGCGCTCGCCGGGAAGGCGGCCGTCGAGGTGGCGGGAGTAGTTTTCGATGCCGGAGCAGAAGCCGACTTCGTGGAGCATTTCGAGGTCGTACTTGGTGCGGGCGAGGAGGCGCTGGGCTTCGAGGAGTTTGCCTTCGTGGCGGAGCTGGTTCACGCGCTCATCGAGTTCGGCGCGGATGTTGGCGAGGGATTGCTGCATGCGTTCCTCGGGGAGCATGTACTGCACGGCGGGGAAGATGAAGACAGACTCGAGGTCGCGGATGATCTCGCCGCTGACGGGGTTGAAGGCCTGAAGGGTTTCGATCTCATCGCCGAACAACTCGATGCGGAGGGCATATTCCTCGTTGGCGGGTCTGACTTCGACGACATCACCGCGGACACGGTACTTGCCGCGTTCGAGATCGACTTCATTGCGGGTGTACTGCATTTCGGCGAGGCTGAGGAGGAGGGTGCGGCGTTCGATCCAGCCGCCTTTTTTGAGGGTGAGGACGCGCTTGCGGAACTCGAGGGGGGAGCCGAGGCCGAAGATGCAGGAGACGGATGCGACGATGATGACATCGTCGCGGCTGACGAGGGAGCTAGTGGAGGCGAGGCGGAGGCGGTCGAGGTCGTCGTTGCGGGAGGAGTCTTTTTCGATGTAGATATCGCGCTGGGGGATGTAGGCTTCGGGCTGGTAATAGTCGTAGTAGGAGACGAAATAGTGGACGGCGTTGTGGGGGAAGAGGTCCTTCATCTCCTCGTACAGCTGGGCGGCGAGGGTTTTATTGTGAGAGAGGATGAGGGCGGGCCTGCCGACCTGGGCGATGACGTTGGCCATGGTGAACGTTTTGCCCGTGCCGGTGGCGCCGAGGAGGGTGAGGTGGCGTTTGCCATCGGCGATCCCCCGAACAAGACCCGCAATTGCAGCGGGCTGATCGCCAACCGGACGAAATTCGCTGACTAATTGAAAGGCCCGCCCCGTCGTCATGCTTATCCCTTTGGCGAGACGGCGGAATATGCCGTACACGATGCCGGAATTCGGAGGCGCACGGAAGCGCCGCCGAGTCCGGACCTTGAAATCACGTGAGTTTTGATCCTAGGCAGGAGGCTGACGATCGAGACTTTCCCACTCATTTGTGAAGCGCGAGGCGAGGCCGGAGATGTGGATCGGCAGGCGGCTGCGCGCGTTGGTTTTTGAGGAATCGCAACAGACTGGAGCAGTACGATGAACACACAAGCAATAGCGGCTGAGACGCTGGGGAATGCGGACGCAGTCAACGAGGCGGACGCGACGACGGTGATCGGCGCGAACACGGTTCTGAAGGGCGACCTCAAGATCGCGGGTGATGCGCTGATCCTGGGGACGATCACGGGCAACGTCGAGGTTGCGGGCGCGCTCGAAGTCGGCGAGCGGGCGTCGATCCAGGGGGACATTCGATGCCGGAGCGTGCTGCTGGCGGGGACGATCCTTGGGGATGTGCTGGCGACGCAGGATGCGCAGGTTCTGAAGTCGGCGACGCTGGGGGGCAACCTGGCGGCGACGGCGTTTTCCATTGAGCGGGGCGCGAAGTACTGCGGCAATGTGGTGATCGGGCTGGATCCGAAGCGCGTGCCGAAGCCGACGATGGCGGAGCTGCGCGGATTGCCGGCCAGCGCGAGCCGGACAAGCACCTTCAATGGGGGAGCAGCAGCACTCGCGGCGGCGCCGGTGTTTGCGCCGGAAGTGAAGGCTGAGTTCGGGGCGAATGAGGCGGAGTGCGCGGGCGTGACGGGAACGATGCCTGCGGAATCAAAGGAGGCGAGCAGTGTGGAACAGCGTGCGAGCCAGGAGGCAAAGGCGGAGCCGCAGGGGCCTGAGATCCGGAGCCGAGCGAGCGTGGTGAACGGCTTGATCCGCCGACGGTCTGCGATTGGCGTGGGCCAGTCGACGAGCGGATGAAGAAGAGATTGGGCGAGAGTCGCAAATTTCCTCAAGGATGTGCGACGAAGCGGTCGATGAATGAGGAACCACATTTTCGGAACTTGCTGCAAGGGAGACCGCTGACGCTGGTCTCCCTTGTCTTTTTGATGCAATAGTGACGGGATGCTCCGGGTTTGCAGTCTGGAATCTAATGCGGCACCCGGAGAACCAAAGTTATCACCACTGGTGCATCTGCGTGCACGAATTGGAGACGGCAAGGCAGGTTGCAGAGATTCATTTCTCGAGCGAGCAGAATGAGGAGATCGGGGCGATTTCGGGGGCGCGACTGGCGGAGATGGCGGGGGGAATCGTGCTGACGGGAGAGCAGTTGAAGCGGCTGGCGGAGCTGCACGTATTCGGTTTCGACACCGAGATGTTCCGGTATGTGCTGGAGGGATCGCTGCGGCAGTAGCGGGGAGCAAGGGAGCGGGGGTGAAAAACAAAACCGCCGTGCGCTTCCATGCACACGGCGGCTCCGTTTTTTCGAACCCTGATCCTTGCGGCGGATCTCAGGCGGCGCGACGCTTGGAGGCGTAGTTGCCGTTGGTCCAGTACTTGCCGGAGGTGTTGTAGGAGTACTTGCCGGACTTGGACTTGAGCTTGCGGCCGTAGGAAGAGCTGGTGTAGTTCCCGTTGGTCCAGGAACCGTTCTTCCCAAAGGAGCCGAAGGTGTACCCGGGGTTGAAGTTGCCGGGGCGAGTGAACTGGTTGTTGAAGCAGTTGCAGACGAACCAGCAGGTCTGGGTGGGCGTCCAGTTGCTGACCTGCGCGGGGGTGACCCACTTGCGGCAGAGGGCGTACTCGACAGCGTACTGCCAGAAGAAGGACTCAGGGGTGTTGGAGCCGGACTTGGAGTACTTGAAGCCGGTGGTGGGGAAGTAGCACTTCGTGCCGTTGAACTTCACGGAGAAGGCGGCGTTGTTCCTGCAGAGGCAGTTCCAGACGAAGGTGGTCGTCTTGTTGTACTTGTCAGCGAGGGTCTGCACCGCGTAGAAGGGGCTCTGGCCCTTGCGGATGCAGGTGTTGAAATACTTGACGCAGGTGTTCGTGCTGAACTTGGCCATTCTGGGTGATCCTTTCGAGATCGAAGAACTGTGTACGTGGTGCGCCGCGAGTGCAGCGCAGGAGTCCGGTGTATCGGCGAGATGGCGACGGAGCGTGAGGCGCGACGAGAGGATGCCGATAACGAGGGGATGAAGGTCAGCATGGGTTATCTATGATGGGCGACCTTGACGCGGTACCGGCTCACAGTGCAGTATGACGGGACGGAATTTCACGGGTGGCAGAAGCAGGAGCCGCCGGGGAGAGAACCCTTGCGCACGGTGCAGGCGGTGGTGGAGGAGGGATGCCGGCGGGCGTTGCGGCAGCCGCTGACGCTGACGGGCGCGAGCCGGACGGATGCGGGGGTGCATGCGGTGGGTCAGGTGGCTTCGTTTGATGCGGAGACGACGGTTCCTGTGGAGCGGATGGCGCGGGCGGTCAACAAGTGGCTGCCGGGGGATGTCGCGGTGACGGATGCGCGGGTCGCGCCTGCGGATTTCGATCCGATCAGTTCGCCGATTTCGAAGGCGTATCGATACACGATCCACAACTCAGCGCGGCGAAACGTCTTTGAGCGGAACTATGTGACGCCATTCGCCTGGCCGCTCAATGCGGAAGTGATGAACGAAGCGGCGAAGCACCTGGTGGGGACGATGGACTTCACATCGGTGGCGAACATCAACCACGGGAAGGAATCGGCGGTGCGGACGATTTTCGCGTGCGGGGCGAAGCGGGAGGGCGAGAAGATCGTGATCGACGTGGAGGGGTCGGGGTTTCTGTATCACATGGTGCGGATCATCGCGGGGACGCTGATGTTCGCGGGGTGCGGGAAGATCAAGCCGGAGGAGATGCCGGGGATATTGGCGGCGAAGGACAGGACCAAGGCGGGGCCGACGATGATCGCGGCGGGGCTGTGCCTGATGTGGATCAGGTATGAGGGGGACTGAAGAGGGGCACTAGGATCGCATGGTGGGTTGAGAACTGGGAGAGAAGGCGGGAGCATGCGAGACTGGGTCAGGGTCACAGCGATCGTTGGTGCGTTGGGGAGTGGTAGGTTTGCGCTCGGCCAGAGCAACCCGCGATATGCCATCATCGATCAGTCGAAACTGCTGCCGCCGAACTCGCGCCTTGCTATTGGAATCTACGGAACGAGTCCGGATGGGCGGTTCTACGGCGGGCCAATCGGGACCTCGACGTTCTCGCGTGCACTGCTTTCGGATGGAATCGACTATGTGATTCGCCAGCCCTTGCCCGGCTTTGAGACTGCAGGAATCGTTGATGTGAATCGGCGGGGAGAAGCAGCGGCGGTCAGCGCTCCTGACGCGTTTGACTATGGGTACTTTCATCGCAGGGGTGTGTTCTATGACCGCGGAGGAATGCCGCACGAGATCGGCACACTTGGTGGTGACTGGAGTGAAGCCTTCGCGGTCAATGACGACGCCGTCGTCGTGGGAGAGTCGGAATTCGTTCCTGGTACCGGACAGTTCATGGCGTTCGCATGGCAAAACGGCGTACTGAAGGCACTTCAGCAACCTCCGGGAGGGAATGGGATCAGTTCTGCCAATGGGATCAACGATGATGGCGTCATCGTCGGATTCGCATTCAGTCCTACCGGACGCCCGCCGTGCCGTTGGGTGAATGGCGTGTATGAGGCTCTTCGATCACTGCGAAGCGATGGCGCATTGTTGGGCGGCGAGGCCTACGCCATAAACGACTTTGGTCAGATTGTCGGCCATGTGGGTGGCGGTGCGCCCGGGCCGCAGGCCACAATGTGGGAGGGCGACGCGGTCACAGATCTTGATGACCCGGATGATGGGAACGACAGTTATGCGTTCGACATCAACAACCTGACCCAAGTGGTCGGTTACGCGGTCCCTTTTGATGAGGACGAACCTGACTTTGGGTGGATTTGGGAAGGTGGTGGGCCGGGGCTGATCCGCCTCGACTCGCTGACGCCACCGTTGTCGTGGAACGCAATCAGTCACCCAGAGAAGATCAATGATGAGAGTGTGATCATCGGATACGGGTACAAGAGTGATGCAACTGACTTCCGATACTTCTTCCTCGTTCCCGTGACTCCTGCCTTTACGATGGAACAGATCGAGCCGGGAATCGCGGGTCAGCAGAACACGATCACGGTGACGGGGCTGACGCCGGGGGAAAGGGTCAAGGTGTACTTCAGCGACAAGGGCGGTGGGGCGCTGATTCCGGGGTGCACCATGACGGAGGCGGCGCTACAAATCGAGAACCCGCAGTTCGCGGCGACGATCACGGCGGATGGGAGCGGCACAGCGACGTTGACGCGGAACATTTCGGCGTCTTACGCTGGGAAGACGGTCCTGCTCCAGGCGGCGGATGTGCAGGACTGCAGAGTGAGCACGCTGCTGGTGCAGAGGATTGAGTGAGGAGTACGCCCCTCACCCGCGAAGCGCGCCCTTTCCCCATACGAAGCGCATGGGGCGAGGAAAAGGAGCGACCCCCGTTGACTCGCCGGGGGCAAAGGAAAGATGATGATCAGAGGCTCATGGAGAAGAAGTATTCATCGAAGGAGTTGCGGAGGAGGGAGAGGTGGCGGGTGGGGCCCTGGGTCATGCCGAGGGAGCGGTAGAGGGTGTGGGCCTCAATGAAGAGGGTGTCGCTCCAGAGGATGAAGAGGCGGCAGCGGGAAGCGCGGGCGTGGGAGATGGCAAGATTGGTCAGAGTGCGGGCAAAGCCACGGCGACGGGCGCCGGGGTCGACGTAAAGGGATTTGAGTTCGCCGGCGGGGCCCGCGGGATAGTCGGGATGGATGGCCAGGGCGCCGGAGGCGAGGATGCGATTGGTTTCGTCGGGGATGACCCCGAACTCCCCGCCCCCCACCCCCGGGCCAGAGGTGCGGAAATATGAGCAGGGGTCAATGAGGTGGGTGTCTTCGTTCTCGACGTCGAGGGTGTAGTTGTACTGGGTGTAGATGCCGGCGATGAGGGGCGTGGATGCCGGGGGTATCGGAAGGGAGGGCAGGACGGGGGGCGTAGACGGGTGGCGGGGTGGGGGGCATGGGAAGGGTCATGGTACGGGGCGGCGGCGGGGGTGATCTCTATGATTGAAGTCCATGACGCCTGCAGGAACGATCAATGTGGACATCGGGCTGGAGGAGATCGCGCGGAAGGTTGACGCGGGGGAGCGGCTGACGCTGGCGGATGGGAGGGCGCTGTTTGAGACGGGGGATGTGTGGACGGTGATCGGGCTGGCGGACAAGGTGCGGCGGAGGCTGCACGGGCGGAAGACGTATTACAACATCAACCAGCACGTGAACTACACGAACATCTGCGCGCTGTCGTGCAAGTTCTGCTCGTTTTACAGGAAGAAGGATGAGGAGGGGGCATACGAGTTTTCGGTGGAGGAGATTGCGCGCAAGGCGGAGCAGGCGCAACAGCAGGGGGCGACGGAGATTCACATTGTCGGGGGGCTGCATCCGTGGGCGCCGTTTTCTTATTACATCGAGATGCTGCAGGCGATCCGGAAGAGCGCGCCGCGACTGCACATCAAGGCGTTCACAGCGGTGGAGATTGTGCACCTGGCGCGGATCGCCAAGAGGCCCAAGGACCTGGAGGGAGTACTGCGGGAACTGAAGGAAGCGGGATTGGGCTCGCTGCCGGGGGGCGGTGCGGAGGTGTTTGACGACCGGGTGCATGATGAAGCGTTCAAGGGGAAGATCCGGTCGGAGGTGTGGCTGGAGGTGCACCGCGTCGCGCATCGGCTGGGGCTGAACACAAATGCGACGATCCTGTACGGGCATATCGAGAGCATCGAGGATCGATTGCATCACATGGACCTACTGCGGAAGGCGCAGGATGAAGCGCTGGCCGCGTGGGCGGAGCGGAGCGGGATTGCGCGCGGCGCGGAGGGAGAGGTGGTGCTAACCGGAGAGGGGGCCGAGGGGACTCCGCAGGGGAGGCAGCCGAACCCGGATGACTTGCTGGCGCGGAGCGAGGGGTATTTTCAGACGATCATTCCGCTGCCGTTCATTCCGGATGAGAGTGAGTTGGCGCACCTGCCGGGGCCTGACGGGTTGGCGAACTTGAGGATGCTGGCGGTGTGCCGGCTGATGCTGGACAATTTCCCGCACGTCAAGACGTTCTGGATCATGCAGACGCTGGCGATGGCGGAGGTGATGCTGCAGGCGGGAGCGGATGACATCGACGGAACGGTGGTGTGGTATGACATCACGAAGGTGGGGACGAACTCGACGCATCAGGAGACGGATGTGCCGAGGCTGGTGCGGGCGATCCGGGATGCCGGGTTTGAAGCGGTGGAGCGGGACACGCTGTACCGGGAGGTCAGGCGAAGGAGCGCGGAGGAGTGGACGGTGGGGTGATCAGGCGGGGGTGGGGTTTGAAGTCGGCGCGGGGATTGGGGTGGCGCATTCCGGACAGATGGGGCCGGCGGCGCGGGTGAGTTCGTAGCCGCATTCGTGGCAATAGGGGCGGTTGGAGGGGATGAGACGGTTGACAATAAAGGGTGCGCCGGTGCGGAAGAGGTAGAGTCCGAACAGTCCTTCAGCGATGTAGTAGACAAGCGGCTTGGCGGTTCCGAGTAAGTCTGTGCCGCCACTCATCGACATCGTCGCGTATTGAAAGAAGTCGAATCCGTACCAGCCCACGGCGGTGATAGATCTAATGAGCAGAAAGACGCCATAGACCTTGAAGACGAGGCGGACGAGGGTTTTGTACTTCATGGTCCTGAATTGAAGGATCGCGGGCGAGGGGAGGACAATCCTCGATCGATCCAGTATTCAGAAGAACAAAGAGGCGTAGAGGACCAGGAGGAGAAAGGCTGTGGCGTGGATGGCCCAGGTTGTGAGGGCCCATTTGCGCTGCTGGGGTCGGGTGAGGGCGAGGAAGCGGTGGCGTTTGATGCAAAGGACGAGGGCGAGAATGCCGCTGGACCAGCCGAAGCCATCCAGGATGAGGATGGCGGGTTCGAAGGTGCGGGATTCGAGGTACATGGCGACGATGGGAATGAGGAGGAAGCAGGCCGCGAGGCCGGAAAAGAAGCCGGGAGCGAGCGTGAAGAGAAGCCAGCCGAGTTGAAGGTGGGCTGTGCCGACGGTGAGGACGAGGGGGTGTCGGCATTCGGGGCAGAGGGGTTTTGTGAGCGCGCGGACGTTGTAGCCGCAGACGGGGCAGGCGGCGTCGTGATCGCGGAGGAAGTCGATGAGCATGCGCTCATCGGGACTGAGGGGCTGGGAAGCAGGTTGGGACGTGGGCGGCAGGGACATGGGCGGAAAGAGGTGGGGAGGGTAGGGAAAGTCGAGTGTCGTATGATTGGGGTCCGATAGAAGATGACGGGGCTACGGCATGAAAGTCTACAAGGGCATTCCAGTATCGACAGGTGTGGCAATCGGCCGGGCATTTGTGCTGGACGACAAGATTCAGCACATCCCGAAGCGGGTGGTGCCGCCAAAGGACGTGCCGCACCAGCAGGAGCGGCTGGGGCAGGCGATCGAGGTGTCGGTGCGCGAATTGCAGGCGCTGCGGGACCGACTCGCGGCGGAACTGGATCCTGAGGCGGGGAAGATCGTGGAGTTTCACATCGGGTTGCTGTCGGATGCGCATTTTGTGCAGCCGATCCGGGAGAGAATCCGCAAGGAGCGGGTGACGGCGGAGTTCGCGGTGACGGAAGAGTTGCGGGCGATGGCGGAGAAGTTTCTGGCGATCAATTCGGAGGCGCTGCGGTCGAAGGTGAGCGACCTGTGGGACCTGGATCGGCGGCTGATCCGGCACCTGGTGGGCGAGACGCGCGACCGGCTGGCGCACCTCAATACGGAAGCGATCGTGATCGCCACGGAACTGACGCCGAGCCAGACGGCGACGTTGCCGAGGCAGCACGTGAAGGCGTTTGCGACGGACCTGGGCGGGCAGACGAGTCATACGTCGATCATGGCCAAGGCGCTGGGGATTCCGGCGGTGGTGGGGTTGGGGCATGCGCTGGCGCAGATCTCCGATGATGACCAGGTGATTGTGGATGCGGAGCGCGGGCTGCTCATCGTGGAGCCGGACGACGCAACGCTGTCGGACTATCAGGGGAGGATCACGCGGCAGGAAGCGCACCGGGTGGCGCTGACGGAACTGGCGACGCTGCGCGCGACGACGAAGGACGGGGTGGAGGTGAAGCTACTGGGGAATATTGAGTTTGCCAGCGAGGCGGACCTGGTGATCCGCAACGGCGGGGACGGGGTGGGGTTGTTTCGGACGGAGTATCTGTACCTGACGAGCGATCATGAGCCGTCGGAGGAGGAGCATTACCAGGCGTACAAGACGGCGGTGGAGGCGTGCCAGGGGCGGATTCTGACGGTGCGGACGCTGGACCTGGGTTCGGACAAGTACACGCAGAGCCGATCGGAACACCCGGAGCGGAATCCAGCGCTGGGGTTGAGGTCGATCCGGTATTCGCTGCAGAACCTCGCGGTGTTCAAGCGGCAGTTGCGGGCGATCCTGCGGGCATCGGTGTTGGGGCCGGTGCGCATCATGTTTCCGCTGGTGACGACGATCACGGAGCTGCGGCAAATCAAGCTCGTGCTGTCGGATGTGATGGAGGATCTGCAGGATGAGCGGATCGAGTACAACCGGAAGGTACCGGTCGGGATCATGATCGAGGCGCCCAGCGCCGCGCTGCTGGCGACGACGCTGGCACGGGAAGTGGATTTCATGTCGATCGGGACAAACGACCTGACGCAGTACACGCTGGCGGTGGACCGGACGAATGAGCGGGTGGCGAACCTGTATGCGCCGGCGCATCCGGCGGTGCTGCGGCTGATGAAGCAGGTGATCCGGGCGGGAAATCGGGCGGGGGTGGACGTGAGTCTGTGCGGCGAGACGGCAGGGGATGTGGATCACACGATGTTGCTTCTGGGACTGGGATTGCGTAGCCTTTCCATGGTTCCATCGGCGATTCCGGACATCAAACGGGTGGTGCGCACGGTGGAAGTCAAGAAATGCCGGGAGATCGCGCGGAAGTGCGGTGCTTTCGATTCCGAGCGTCAGATCCAGAATTATCTTCGGGACGAGACGCGAAAGGTCATGGCCGGAGTGCCGGGCGGACGTTCCGCTTCGTGAGGTAATGCGGGGAGCCTGAGTGGTTTCCCGGATTACGGGCACTTCGAACACAAGTTATCGTCGGAATCACATGAGCCAAAGCCGGCAGGCGCGACACGCGCCGCGGCGGGACCATGAGACGCGGGTCGAACAGACCTTGCAGATTCAAGACGGCAGTCGGGTCGGTCGCGCGGACTTTCAGTTCTGCGAGCCGGTCCAGCGGGCAACGACGTCGAGAGCGCAGCTGATCGCAAGTCCGAGCGGACTTCCGAAGCATGCGAGGGACCGACGGGAACCGCCAGACGCGGCAGGAGGCCGCGAAGGACGCAGGGCGCGAAGAGATGGAACGCAGCTTCGCCGGCGCGACTGAAGCGAAACGGGAAAGACTCCCACAACGTGGTTCACAACAAGAACAGAAGAAACGAAACTACAGGCGGACAGGACAAGACGGGGCATTCGACAGGGAGCGGCAAAGCGCCGCACCGGCAGATCATCATCAATGATGTGCCAAACGAGGAGTGCAGGGTCGCGGTCGTGGAGAACGGGCGCCTCGAAGAGTATTTCACAGAGCGCGAGTCGCAGGACCTGCACGTGGGGAACATCTACCTCGGGCGGGTGATGAATGTCGAGTCGGGCATCCAGGCAGCGTTCATCGATTTCGGGGTGGGGCGGAACGGATTCCTGCACATCACCGATCTGCACCCGATGTATTTCCCGGGCTCGGACCAGGAGACAACAGAGGCGGTGGGGCAGAAGACGCCGCACCGCGAGCGGCCGCCGATGCAGGCGTGCCTGAAGCGCGGGCAGGAGATTATGGTGCAGGTGCTCAAGGAGGGCATCGGCAACAAGGGCCCGACGCTGACATCGTACATCTCGCTGCCGGGGCGGTTCCTGGTGATGATGCCGTACATGGAGCGGCTGGGAGTGAGCCGGAAGGTCGAGGACCTGGACGTACGGCGGGAAGCGATGCAGATCCTGGATTCGCTGGATCTGCCGGATGGGTTTGGGTTCATCCTGCGGACGGCGGGCCTGGAGCGGACCAAGACGGAACTGAAGAAGGACCTGGCGTATCTGCTGCGGCTGTGGAAGAACATCCAGAAGAAGCAGGAGACTTCGAAAGGGCCGACCGAGTTATTCGTGGAGTCGGATCTGCTGATCCGGGCGGTGCGGGACATCCTGGCGTCGAGTCCGGATGAAATCGTGGTGGACAACCCGGAGGGGCTGCGGCGGATCGAGGACTACCTGTCGGTGATCGCGCCGCGCACGCGCGGTACGAAGATCATCGGGTATGAACGTCCCTGGCCCATATTCCACTATTACGGGATTGAGGAGCAGATCCGGACCATGCATGGGCGGAACGTGCCGCTGCCATCGGGCGGGATGCTCGTGTTCGATTCGACGGAAGCGGCCGTGGTGATCGACGTGAACTCCGCGAAGGCGCGGCACTACCACGACGCGGAGACCACGGCCCACAAGGTGAACCAGGAGGCGGTGGACGAGGTGTGCCGGCAGTTGAGACTGCGCGACCTGGGCGGACTGGTGGTGGTGGACTTCATCGACATGCGGCTGACGAGCCACAAGCGGGACATCGAGAACCGCCTGAGGACGCGGCTGAAGCGTGATCGCGCGAAGGCGGATTTCCTGCGCATCAGTGAGTATGGGATCGTAGAGATGACGCGTCAGCGGATGCGGCCGAGCCTGCTCAAGGCCCACACAGCGGACTGCCCTTCATGCGAGGGCAAGGGGAAGATCCAGGCTCCGGAGCCGACAGCGTTCGACGCGATGCGCACGGCGGCGCACTACATCTTCGTGCCGCAGATCCAGCGGCTGGAGATGGTGGTTAGCACACCGGTGGCGGGCGTGCTGCTGAACAAGAAGCGGAAGCAATTGACGGAGCTGGAGCGGCGGACGGGGAAGACCCTGGAGGTGAGGGTGAGCCAGACGATCCCGCTGGATCGGGTGGATTTTTATGCGTACGACGCCCAGGGAGCGGACATCGCATTGGCGGAGTTGCGTATCGATCTGGATGCAGTGAAGTTGCCGGAGTCGGTCGCTGAAGAGAGCACGGCGAGCGCGGAGCCGACACGAGCCGTTGATGAGTCGATTGAACCGCATCTGCGCGAGGCGGAGCGAATGATCGCGGCGTCAGGCGAGGCGGCGAGCGCGGAGCGTGAAGAGGAGAGAAGCGAAGAGCAGGGAGGGGGACGGAAGCATCGGCGGCGTCGGCGGCGCGGCGGGCGCGGACGGGGCGGGGACGGGGAGCGGGAGGGGGTGCAGGACATCGAACGCGGCGCTGCAGCGCAGGGACAAGGTGAGGCCGGGTTCATTTCTCCGACGCCGGAATCGGGAGTTGTGCAAGAGGGTGCCCATGTGGTGTCAACGGGTGAGGCGATGGCGGCGGGTCAGCAGGGCGGCGCTCAAGCCGTGCCCGGGCCTCAGGTGGGCGGACAGGCTGCGCCGACTCCGCAGCAGACCCAGCACCAGAATCAACGCGGGCCGGGACAAGGACGCGAGCAGTGGCGAGATCAGCGGCCGCGCTTCGGCGGCGGGGGCGACCGGCGGGATCAGCGGCGCTGGCAGGACCAGCGGGGCGGGGGCCAGCATCGGCAACCGAATCAGTACTCGCCCGGGCAGGGCGGCAGGCCGGAGCAGCGGCAAGGTCAGGGCAGCGGGCAAGGTCCGGTGCAGCCGCCGCAGCAGCACAACCAAGGCGGGCGCGGCCCCCAAAATCAGCCGGCAGCATCTGGTCAGCAGCCAGTCAGGCCGCAGAGGCCGCCGGTTTCGTCGGATCGATTCAGCGAGGTGTCGCTGGATCGTTTCAAGGCACTTTTGGATGATGCGACGGGCGCGAGCGACAACGGATCAGGACCGGTCAGCGCGGCACCGAGCATGAGCGGCGAAAGCGCGCCGGAGCCGACGGCGATGATGCCGCAGCATGAAGGCGGTGACGCGCGGCCCCAAGAGCAAGGCGGTCAGGATGGAGGCGGAGGCGGGCGCGGGCGGCGTGGACGGCGCGGCGGGCGCGGCCGGGGTCGAGGAGGGCGCAACGAGGGCGAACCGAGCGGCGGAGGACAGGGTGGTGGTGGGACGAGGCCGGTGGTGACGGTGAAGCCCCAGAGCACACCGAGCGCGCCGGCGCCGGCGGCGGCGACACCTGCAGCACCCGGGGCTGGCCCCAAGCCGAAGCGGAGTCTGTACTCGGCATTTCGAAGGCTTAAGCCCGGAACGGCGCGGCGATCGGGCGGAGGCGATGAGGAGTGAGCCGGTGATGCGATCGTGAAGCGGTCGTCAGAGCGAAGCGGATGACATGGGCAGCACCCAGCGGATCATCATTCTCGGGTCAACCGGCTCGATCGGGCGCAGCACGCTGCGCGTGGTGGAGCACCTCAATCGGGACGCAGGCGGCGTGAGGTTCGAGGTTGTCGGGCTGGCGGCGGGCGCGAATGCGGACCTTGCGCTGCAGCAGGCGCGGCAGTTGGGCGTGGGCCGTGTGGCTCTGGCGCAGGGCGCACAAGGAGATTGCGAGCAGGGGGGCGTCCGGACGATCACGGGGCCTGATGCGGCGGCGCGGCTGGTCAGGGAGACGGATGCGGACCTGGTGGTGTCGGCGATCGTCGGGTCCGCGGGGCTGGCGGCGACGCTGGCGGCGATCGAATCCGGGAAAGACGTTGCGCTGGCGAACAAGGAAACGCTGGTGGCGGCGGGATCACTGGTGATGAGGCGGGTGAAGGAGCGCGGCGTACGGCTCCTGCCGGTCGATTCGGAGCATGCAGCGATTCACCAATGCTTGGCGGCGCGGAGCGGGTGCGGGATGGCGGAGGTGACGCGGATCACCTTGACGGGATCGGGCGGGCCGCTGCGGACGTGGAGCGCGGAGAGGATCGCGAAGGCGAGCGTGGAAGAGGCGCTGGCGCATCCGACGTGGGCGATGGGGGCGAAGATCACGATTGACAGCGCGACGCTGATGAACAAGACTCTGGAACTCATCGAAGCGCATCACCTTTTTGGTGCGTCGGCAGAGCAACTGGACGTGCTCATTCATCCGCAGTCGATTGTGCACGGTTTCGTGGAGTTTGCGGACGGGAGCGTGGTGGCGCAGATGGGCATGCCGGACATGGCGGGGCCGATTCAGTATGCGCTGACGCATCCGGCGCGGAATGCAGGGTGCGTGAAGCGGCTGGACCTGACGGCGCTGGGGCGGCTGGAGTTTGAGAGGCCTGATGACGCGAGGTTCCCGGCGATCAGGCTGGCGAGGCAGGTCATTGAGCGGAGCGGGACGACGGCGGGCGCGATTCTGAATGCCGCGAACGAGGAGGCGGTGAAGGCGTTTCTGAACAAGCGAATCGCGTTTCCAAGGATCGCAGAAGTGACGGCGGAAGCGCTGGATGCGATCAAGGCGGAAGAGGCGGGGAGCCTGGAGGCGATTGAGGAGGCGGACCGGAAGGGGCGGAGATATGTGTACCTCACTTTGGGCACGGGATGCACGTGATGCGAACTCTCGTCACGATCGCAGCGGCTGTCATCTGTATCCTCACAATACTCCTCGGGATGTCCATGTGTGTCGGCATTATCCTGACGGATCCGGGATTGCCTAAAACGGTCGTACATCCATACAAGAATCCGTTCGATCCAGCAACCACGGTCTACGTCGCAGTAACGGACCCTGGAGTATTGGGGTATGCGTGGGTCGAGATTCGACTTCACGAGAGCGAAGAACAGGATTCGAAGCCGTTCTGGTCGGAAGAATTCATGTGCGATCATTGGGCCGACGCGGTTCAATGGGTCGCCAAGGGAGAACTTCACTTTCTTCCGCATGGCAAAGACAGCGAGCAGAACGAGATTGAGGTGCTGCACATTCCTGCAGAGTGACTCATCTGCCGGTGCGTTTGCGGGCGCTGCGGGAGAGTTTTCCAACGACATCGAGGCAGCGGTCTTTGAGGTCGGCGAAGGCCCAGGAGGATTCGGGCTGAAGCGCATCGGGGACATAGCCGAGGGCGGACATGGCGGATGCGGTTTCGCGCTGAATTCCGGCGATCTGACGCGGGGTGAGTTGAGAGCGATACGCGGCGATGGAGGCGGTGGTCACGGCGCCGGCGGCGTTGGCTTTCCATTCGGCTTCGCGCTGGGCGAAGGTGGGAGAGCATGAGGCGGCAGTGAGCATGGCAGGCTCGAAGGATTCGCCGAGGAAATCGCAGAGCAGGCGGGTCGTGGATTCGGGGTTCTGAGCGAGGGATTCGTACTTGAGTTCGAGGTAGGCGGCAGGGGGAAGTTGGCGGCGAAGTTCGAGGTGATGTTCGAAGATGCGGCGCCATTCGCGGGCTACGGCAAGATGGGAGCCGTGGGACCAGGGCATGCGGAGGCGGGAGGCGACGACGTCGCGCGGGTCGCGTACGAGATGAATGATGCGGGCATTGGGGAAGGCGGCGAGAATGGCGCGAACGCTGCGGCAGTGGTGCGGGCTTTTTTCGCCGATGCGCGGCTTGGCCTGCCTGCGAGAGTGGAGTGCCATCATGGCAAGGAAGACGTCCCGTGCGGTGGGACGGGAGCGCGCGGAGCGGTTGAGTTCAGCGCGGAGTTCGGAGTCGCGAAGGCTCTGGTCTTTCCAGCGCTGGGATGCGAGGAACGCGCGGATGTAGCGATCGAAGCCGAGGCGGTCGAGAGTCTCCTGCCCATAGGACATGAAGAACTCGGTTTCGGGAGGAATGTAGAGGCGGGAGTGGCGGGAGAGGATGGTCTGGAGGAGGGTGGTGCCGGAGCGCGGCGCGCCGACGATGAAGAAGAGGCCATCTTCGAGGGTGGGGGATGAGGAGCGGGAAGAGTCGTCGGAGCGTTCATCCATGACCGCAGGGTCTGCGTGGAAGAGAGTCGCGGGCGTGTTCATTTGAGAAAGCCTCCCGGGCCGGTCCGTAGCCTTGAGGTGATGATATCGAGGCGAGGGGCGATAGGATGGGGCATGCAAGTACGGGTGATCCTGTTTGCGGGTGCGGCTCAGGCGGCGGGGGGCGTGCGCGAGTGCGCGATGGGGTGCGATGAGGAAACGCTGAGCGTGGGCGCGTTGGTGGATGCGATCGGGATGCAATTCAAGGGCCTGGAGAGCATGCTGCCCAACTGCGCGGTGGCGGTGAATCGGCAGTATGCAGGGCGCGGGACGATTCTGCGGGACGGGGATGAGGTGGCGCTGATTCCGCCGGTGAGCGGGGGGTGAGCGATATGGGCGGGCATAGTGACGGGGTGTGGCGGGTGTGGGCGGACACCGGGGGCACCTTCACGGATTGCATCGGGATCGGGCCGGACGGTAAGGCGAGGCAGGCCAAGGTGCTGAGCAGCGGGGAGATTCGGCTGCGCATCGCGGAGGTGGTGGATGCGCGGCGGGTGCGCATCGACCGGCCTGAGTGGGTTTGGGGGGGGCTGGTTGCGGGGATGAGAGGGACGATGGCGGGCGGAGGCGATATCGGCGCGCGGGTGGTGAGTTTTGATGAGTTTGCAGGGGTGATGGAGTTTGAGAAGGAGGTCAACGCATCGGAAGGCGCGATTCTGGAATTGCGCGCGGGGGAGGAAGCGCCGGTGCTGGCGGCGCGCGTGGTGACGCGGACGGGCCTGGCGGAGAAGTTGCCGAGGATGGAGTTGCGGGTGGGGACGACGCGAGGGACCAACGCGCTGCTGGAAAAGCGCGGCGGGCCGGCGGCGCTGATCATCAATCGCGGGCTGGAGGATCTGCTGGCGATCGGGACGCAGCAGAGGCCGGATTTGTTTGCGCTGAGAGTTGAGAAGCGGGGGGTGCTGGCTGAGCGAAGCGTGGGAATACGGGGAAGACTTTCGGCAGACGGGAGAGAAATTGAGGCGTTGGATGTCGCGGAGGTGGAAGCGGTGGGGAGGGCGCTTGTCGGAGCGGGGATTCAGGCGGCGGCAGTGGCACTACTGCACAGTGACGTGAATGGAGCGCATGAGCGAGCAGTGGGGGAGGCGCTGAGACGAGCGGGTGTGCGGCACGTGGCGCTTT
This sequence comes from Phycisphaerales bacterium, assembly GCA_044229655.1. Lineage (GTDB taxonomy): Bacteria > Planctomycetota > Phycisphaerae > Phycisphaerales > UBA5793 > JBGASM01. Next base: position 132,364 of record JBGASM010000010.1, read on the forward strand.
CGAGCGAATCCTTGCCGTTTGTGGGGCTGCTGGCCCGCGCGGAGCGGGCGGTCGCGGAGGCGTACCTTGCGGAAATCATGGAGCGGTACCTGACCGGGATCAAGGCCAAACTGGGCGAGGGCAGCAGGCTGCTCGTGATGACGTCGGCGGGCGGGCTGATGGATGCGAGCGCGTTTCGCGCATCAGATGGTTTGCTGTCGGGCCCGGCGGGAGGCGTGGAGGGTGCGGCGGCGACAGCACGGCGAGATGGTTTCGGGAAGATCATCACGTATGACATGGGGGGGACGAGCACGGATGTGAGCCGGTATGCAGGGAGAGTGGAGCAGGTGCGCGAGCATCGAGTCGGGGATGGGCTGATTGCGGGGCTGGCGGTGGGAGTGGAGAGTGTGGCGGCGGGCGGCGGGTCGGTGTGCTGGTTTGACGGGGAGCGATTTCGCGTGGGACCCAGAAGCGCGGGCGCGAAGCCGGGACCGGCGTGCTATGGAGGCGGCGGAGAACTGACGATCACAGACGTGAACCTGCTGCTGGGGCGGCTGACGCCGGCGCACTTCAGTGTGCCGATCGTGCGCGAGGCGGCGGAAGGAGCGCTGGTGAGGCTCCTGCGGGAGGCACAGGGAGCAGGAGCGGCGACGGGGACGCGCGAGGACGTGCTGGCAGGGTTCCTGGCGATCGCCAATGAACTGATGGCCGATGCGATTCGGACGATTTCGGTGCGCAAGGGGTATGACCCTGCGGAGCATGTCCTGGCTGCGTTCGGCGGCGCGGGCGGGCAGCACGCGTGCGCGGTGGCGGATCTTCTGGGAATCCGGCAGGTCTTTGCGCCTGCGGAATCAGCGCATCTGTCAGCGCTGGGGGTGGGGACTGCGCCGGTGAGGCGGACGGCACAGGCACAGTTGATGAGGAGACTTGCGGACACGGGGGTGTCGGGTGTGATGGAGATAGCGCTGCGACTGGAGGAGGAGGCCATCAGGCAGGTGAGGTCGCAGGGGGTTGAGGCAGGCAGGATCAGTGTGGAGGGGCGGGAAGTGATGATGCGGCTGGCGGGCCAGGAGGCGACGATCGGTGTGGAGTGGGTGATGGGAGAGGACCTCGCCGAGCGATTCGAGGCGCGATACCAGGCGCAGTATGGATGCGGAAGCGAAGGGCGCGCGGTGGAGATTGAGTCGGTGCGCGTGACGGCGGCGGGTGGAGGGAATGAACTGCCGGATTTTGATGGTGAGGTGGTACACAGCGGACGCGATGAGAAGCAGAGGATGTGGAGCGGGGGGAAATGGCAGGAGGCGGAGGTGTGGAACGCGGAGCAGGCGATCAATTTGGCAGGGCCGGCACTTGTGAAAGGGAACGGGTTTGCAGTGGTCGTCGAGCCGGGATGGACATGTACACGGGCGGCGGGTGGTGGGCTGCTGCTGGAGCGACAAGGGAAGGCGCGCAGGACGGAGACTGAGGGAGGGAGACTCAACGCGGTTGAACTGGAGTTGTTTTCAAATCGGTTTGCTGCGGCGGCTGGCGAGATGGGAGAGATGCTGCGGCGGATGGCGGTTTCAACGAATGTGAAAGAGCGGCTGGATTACTCGTGCGGGGTGCTGGATGCGCGGGGAAACCTGGTGGTCAATGCGCCGCACATTCCCGTGCACCTTGGGGCGCTGGGCGAGTGCGTACGGAGGGTGGCGGAAGTCGTGCGGATGGAGGAGGGAGATGTGATCATCACGAATCATCCGGCATTCGGGGGTTCGCATCTGCCCGATGTGACGTTGATTACCCCTGTGTTCGTTGCGGGTGAGTTGCTGGGATATGTGGCCAACCGGGCGCATCACGCGGAAATCGGGGGGAGCAGGCCGGGGTCGATGCCGCCGGGAGCGCGGAGCCTGGAGGAAGAAGGGGTGGTGATTGCGCCGCGCACGTTGATGGAAGGCGGCGTGGCGAGGTGGGATGAGATCGAAGGGATGTTGCGAGGCGGGAAGTTTCCGAGCAGAGCGGTCAATGAGAATCTCGCGGACCTGCGCGGCGCGCTGGCCGCGAATGTGCGCGGGGCGGGGCTCCTGACGGAAATGGTCAAGACGCACGGAGCGGCGCGTGTGCGTGAGGCGATGGCGGAAGTCCTGAGGTCCGGCGAGGCGAAGGTGCGCCGGGCGCTGGCGCGGATCGGCGAGAAGGAGTTTGCGGCGCGGGACACACTGGATGACGGGACAATGCTGGCGGTCAGAGTGGATGTTCGAGGCGGAGAGGCGAGGGTTGACTTTGACGGTTGCGGCCCCACACACGCAGGCAACCTGAATGCGACGACGGCGATCGTGCGCAGCGTGGTGATGTACGTGGTGCGGCTGCTGCTCAACGAGCCGGTGCCGCTGAATGAAGGGTTGCTCAGGCCGGTGGAGATCAGGATTCCAAAGGGGAGCCTCCTGAATCCGGAGTTTTCCGCAGAGTCGGGCAAGTGTCCCGCGGTGGTGGGAGGGAACACGGAGACGAGTCAGCGGTTGGTGGAGTTGCTGATGCAGGCGCTGGCGCCGGTTCTGCGCTCGGCGGGAAGCCAGGCGACCATGAACAACGTGCTGTTCGGGAATGAGGCGTTCGGGTATTACGAGACGGTGTGCGGGGGCACGGGAGCGGGGGAGGGTTTTGGCGGGGCGAGCGCGGTGCACAGCCACATGACCAATACACGGCTGACGGATGTAGAGGTGCTGGAACGGCGGTACCCGGTGCGCGTGGAGGAGTTCGCGATCCGGCGGGGCTCAGGCGGGAAGGGGCGCTGGCGCGGGGGCGAGGGTGTGCGGCGGCGGTTGCGGTTTCTGGATGACGTCGCGCTGAGCGTGCTCACGCAGCATCGAACGCACGGGCCATTCGGAGCGGAGGGCGGCGAGCGGGGCGCGGCAGGGGCGCAGAGGCTGGAGCGAGCGGATGGGAGTGTGCTGCTATTGGGCGCGATCGATGGGGCGGAAGCCAGAGCGGGGGATGTTTTTGTGCTGGAAACGCCGGGAGGCGGGGGTTATGGGAGAGTGTGAAAGGGCGACGGGCTGAGGAGCGTTGGGCGAGGTGTGTTGCAGGTCGGCAACAGGCGGCAGAGTCGCGCAGCACCCGAGGAGCAGTTCCCATTACAGAGTCACGCGCAACGAGGGGTGGCCGGGATTATCAGGCGGAACGGCAAAGGGCGCTGGGCACGGGCGTGGGCCGGAGATTGCATCACTTGAAGGTAGAGGCGCGGCAGGGGCCGCGTCGTTGACAACAGCACCAAGAGCCGAAGGGGGACCTGAGCCATGACCAAGCAGGAATTCGACGCGAAGTATGAGGCGATCTGCCGCGAGATTGAGAAGTTGCCCGCGGATCAGCAGGCCCAGATGCGGGCGTTGGCCGCGGAGACGCTCAAGCGACGGGCGGCGTTGGTGAGCGCGATCGAGTCGATGCGTGAGAGCATGGAGGAGGCGCGTCTGACGGTGAAGTACATGCAGTTTGACCTGGAGGCGACGCGGCGCGAGCGTGATGAGTTGAAGACCGCGCTGCGAGCGGTGCTGGAGGGTCAGCAGGAGAGCAGCGAAGAGGGCGAAGAGTGATCAGGCGGCGGAGCGGCGCGGGTGCGCGGTGGAGGAATGGCCTGCGAGGGACGCGGCCGCGCGCCCGGCGGCCATGCGAAAGGTCTCAGCCAGACTCGGATAGTTGAAAACGCACTGCGCCATGTGGTGAACCGTGCCCAGGTCGGGGTGGACTTTGCCCGCGAGGATGGCGTGCTGGGCAATGTGAATGAGTTCCACCGCATCCTGACCGAAGATCTGGGCTCCGAGGATTCGTCCAGTGGGTGAGTCGTAGACAAGCTTGAGCAGGCCGCCGCTGTCATCGTGGGGAAGGCCGAGGATGCGTCCGCGCGCGTTCTCGCTGAAGCGGACCCGAACGGCGTGGGCGTCGATATTTTTCGCACGCGCATCGCGGAGGTTGAGGCCGACAGAGGCGATGGCGGGGACGGTGTAGATGCCGACGGGAAGGGCGTCGGCCAGGCGGTTCTCGCGCGGGAGGCCGAACATATGGGAGGCGGCGAGGATCCCCTGCTCCATGGATGCGGAGGCGAGGGCGGGAAAGCCGACGACATCACCGGCTGCGTAGATCGAGGGGACGGCGGTCTGGAAGTGGGTGTTTACCGCGAGTTGGCCGCGAGAGTCGGGTTGGAGGCCGACGTTGTGCAGGCCGATATCGGCGGTGTTGCCGCGGCGACCCAGGGCATACAAGACGCAGGGGGCGGAGAGCGTGGTGCCGTCGGAGAGCATCAGGACAGCCTGGCTGGGGGTCGATTGCGGAGCAAGTCCGGTGACGGAGGTTCGGGTCAGGAGGCGGATGCCAATTGACTCGATGGAACCAAGCAGTGCGGCGCGGATGTCCTCATCGAGGAAGGGGAGAATGACGTCTCGGGGTTCGATCAGCGTGACGCGGCAACCGAGTTCGGCGAAGACGCTGGCGTACTCGCAGCCGATGACGCCGCCGCCGATGATGACGAGTGATTCAGGAAGGGACCCCAGGGCGAGAATGCCATCCGCATCGCAGACGCAGGGGTGCTGAAGGCCTGAGGCTGCAGGCGAGACAGGTGTGGAACCGGTGGCGATGAGAAGAAAGCGCGAGGTCAAGCGGCGGACGTTGCTGGTCTCGTCCAGCACTTCGACGGTGTGCGGGTCGAGGATGCGTCCGGATCCGTGGATGATCTGAACCTGATGCGCATCGAAGGCGGACTCAATGCGGTCGTGTTCAAGGGCCTGGACTTCGTGGCAGCGGGCCATGAACTGGGAAATGGAGACGTCGACGCGGTCGGCGGCGCCGGCGGTACGGCGCAGCGCGAGCCTCCAGGGGCCAGCCATGCGGCGCTGGGTGGAGAGGAAGACAGCAGTTTGGCGCAGGGCTTTGGAGGGCAGCGTGCCGGTGTTGACCATCGCGCCACCCGGGCGAGTGGCGCGTTCAATGACAGCAACCCGGTGGCCGAGCATGGCCGCTTGCGTTGCGGCGCGCTCGCCGGCGGGACCGCAGCCGAGGCAAAGCAGATCGAAATCCATGCCACGGATTTATCGGTCGGATGGCAAGGTGTCTCAAGGGACCGTTGCGCTGGTGGTGACGGAATGTTGCTGTTTCTCGTCCTGGGGCGGGTTATCGACCCCTGAAGCGGCGAGCATGATGGCTTGCTCGGTTGCCTCGGCAGCGGCAAGGATGCGCACGATCCGACCGGCGCGGAAGACAGCGATGCGATGGCACATCCCGAGAAGTTCGGGGAGTTCCGAGGAAATGAAGATGATGCCGCGTCCTTCGAGGGCGAGGCGCTGAATGAGTTGATAGATCTCGCGCTTGGCGCCGACATCGACTCCGCGCGTGGGTTCATCGAGAATGAGGAGGCGCGGCGACGCATCCAGCCACTTGGCGAGGGCAACTTTCTGCTGATTGCCGCCCGAAAGTGAGCGAACGGGGTGATCAAGCGAGCCAGCCTTGAGATTCATGGAGGCGGCGTGGCGAGAAGCGGAAGCGCGTTCGCGGGAGCGGTCAACCAAGCGCAGACGGTTGACGTAGGAGCGCAGGTTCGCAAGCGTGGTGTTGTGGGTGATGGCCATGTCCAACACGAGTCCCCGCGCTTTGCGGTCTTCGGAGAGATACGCCAGGCCGGACTGGAGCGCTGCGGCTGGATTGCGATGCGACAGTGGGCGGCCCGCGAGTTCGATACGGGTGTGCGGCCCCACGGGTCGAAGGCCGACGAGCGCTTCACCGGTTTCGGTGCGGCCGGAACCGATGAGTCCTGCGAATCCGAGGATTTCGCCGGCACGGAGAGAGAAGGAAAGGTCGGCCAGCAGAGGCGGCGAGGAGAGGGCTGTGACCGTCAGAAGCGTGTCTGGGCGGTGATCAGCGCGGGGCGGGTAGTAGTCGGCCAGGGGACGGCCAACCATGCCGCGGGCCAGGTCAGCCTCGGAGGCGGAGCGTGGGTTGTCGAGGGTGTCGACAACGGCGCCGTCGCGCATGATGACGATGCGGTCAGAGAGTGCGAGGACTTCGCGCAGGATGTGGGAGATGTAGATGATGGTGGCGCCGGAAGCGCGCAGGCGGCGCATGAGGTCGAAGAGGACAGCGGTCTCCTGCGCGGAGAGGACGGCGGTGGGCTCATCCATGATGAGGATGCGCGCGTTCTGGGCCACGGCGCGGGCGATCTCGACCATCTGCTTCTGGGCGATGGACAGATGCTTGACGGACGTGCGGGGGTCAAAGTGCGTCTGCAGCGAGCGCAGCAATTCCGCCGCCTGCGTGTGCTGGGTCCGGGCGCGAATGAGGCGCGCCGAAGTGACTTCGCGGCCGAGGAAAATGTTGTCGGCGGCGGAGAGCTCGTCGATCAGGCTCAGTTCCTGGTGGATCATGGCGATGCCGTGGGCCAGTGCAGCACGGGGGGATCCAAGGCGCACGGGGCGGCCGGCCAGGGAGACTGCGCCGGTGTCGGGCGTCAGGACTCCGGCAAGCATCTTCATGAGCGTGGACTTGCCGGCGCCGTTTTCACCGATGACGGAGACAATTTCACCGGGGAAAAAGTCGAGGGTGACATGGCGCAGGGCCTGAACGGCCCCAAAGGTCTTGGAGATGTCGCGAGCAGCGATGGCAGGTGTGGGAGCGGACATGCGGCACGGAATGCAGGGGGCGGTGAAACGGACGAGAGGGTAGGCTGGGGCTGGGTTATGATGCTGGCATGAAAACACTCACAGGGCTGTGGTTGGGCATCGGGTTTGGTGTGAGCGTGTGCGGAACTGCCTCGCTTGCGCAGGAGTTCAATACGCTGACGGATGCGGAAAGAGCCGCGGGCTGGGTGCTGCTGTTTGACGGGAAGACAACCAACGGATGGACGGCGACGGGAAGCGCGGAGGCGTGGCCGGTGCGAGAAGGGATCATCGTGAATCAGCAGTCCGCGCAGGGCGGCGGGTGGCTGCGGACAGTGAATCAGTATCGTGACTTTGAGTTGATGCTTGATTTCAAGATTGAGCAGGACGCCAACAGCGGAGTGGGGCTGCGGTTCAGCGCGACGGATGATCCGGCGTTTTCGGGGATGGAGGTCCAGATCCTGGATTCGGCGGGTCAAGAGCCGAACCTGACCTGTTGCGGGGCGGTTTATGACGCGATCGCGCCATTGGAGCAGGCAGTCAAACCTGCGGGGGAGTGGAATACGTATCGGATCATGTTGATCGGTGATGAACTGAATGCGTGGTTGAACGGAAAGAGAATTCATCTCGGGGAGCGGCTGGATGGGCGCGGGTTCCGCCACCAGGAATCAAACCCGGACCCGCTCCATGCGCGCGTCCGGAGCGGTTACATCGGCGTGCAGGATCACGGGGGCGGCGTCGAGTTTCGCAACATCAAGGTGCGGCCGATCGACGTGCATGCGCTGGATGCGGCGCCGGGCGCAGATGAGCCGCAGTGGGTGGACCTGTTCAACGGGCGGGACCTGACGGGGTGGTTTGCGAAGGGGAATGCGACGTGGGCCGCGGAAGACGGGATGATCGCGGGGCACGGCGGCGGGCCGGGGCACCTGTATTCGGAAGGCGTGTACCGTGACTTTGATCTGCGGGCGAAAGTGAAGATCAATACGGCGGGGAACAGCGGGTTTTACTTCCGCGCGAATCCGCCCAAGGACAACCCGGACTCATGGCCGGACGGATACGAGGCGCAGGTGGATCACCGCGACCCGGTGAATTTCACAGGGTCGCTGTACGGGAAGGTGCAGGCGGCCGGAATCATCACGCGGGAGAACGAGTGGTTCGACTACAACGTGCGTGCGATGGGCGATCACATCACGGTCGCCATCAATGGCATGACGGTGGTGGATACGCATCGCAGCGAGTGGTCGGAGGGGCATGTCGCGCTGCAGGGACATCACGCGGCTTCCGAGGTGCGGTGGCGGGATATCCAGATCAGGGATCTGAACGGATGGGAAGAGGTTCCGGACCGAAGTGGCGCGATCCGAAGGAAGGGGGAGGGAGCGGCGAACGCAAGGCCGCTGTCGGACGGGATCGTGGATGTTTTCTATTGCACGCAGGCGACGGCGTTTCACCACGACATGCTGGGGCCTTCGATGGAAATCATGCGTGATCTGGACGCAAAGCACCAGTGGTTGCGCGTCAGAACCAGCGAGGACATGACGGAACTGACGCCCGAAGTCATGGCGCAGACGGACGTGATCATGTTTGCGACGCAGGGCGAGCCTCCAATGAGCGAGGCGCAAAAGTCCGCCCTGCAGCGATTCATCGAGGGCGGGAGGGGATTCGTGGCGGTTCACTGCGGATCGGATACCTACGCGAAGTGGCCGTGGTACGTCAACATGGTGGGCGGGACATTCGACGGGCATCCGTGGCATGAGAACGTCGGCGTCATCGTGGACGACCCCAGTCATCCTGCGATGCGGCCGTGGCTGACGGGGGGATCGAATCGGTTCGAAGTGAACGACGAGATCTACCGACTGAAGAACATTCCGGATGACCGGCACATTCTGATGTCACTGGACACGAGCAGCGTGAATCACGATGTCGAGGAGGGCAGGAGTTATGCGCTGTCGTGGACGAGGAGGCAGGGCGATGGGCGAGTGTTTTTCATGGCCCTGGGGCACGAGATTGCGGTATGGAAGGACAACAGATTTCAGGAGAGCGTGCTGGGCGGAATCCGGTGGGCGGCGGGACAGGCACAGTGAATCGAGCACGGAACAACCAGGACACGAAGGAGCATTGAGGCATGAAACTGGGCGTGATGGGGGCGTTGTTTTCGGGGATGAAGTTTGACGATGCGCTGGAGTATTGCGAGCACATCGGGCTGCAGGCGATCGAGCTTCCCGTGGGCGCCTGGCCTGGCAAGCCATTTTTTGATCCCAGGAAAGTGAACGCCAGCACAGCGCTGCAGGAAGAGATCAAGGAGAAACTCAAGGAGCACGGCCTGATGCTGTCGGCGCTGGCTGTGCACGGGAATCCGGTGTCGCCGGTCAAGGCCCAGGCGAAGACCCATCATGCGGAGTTCGTCACCGCGTGCGAACTGGCGCCGAAGCTGGGGACGGACGTGGTGGTGACTTTTTCGGGTTGTCCCGGCGGGAGCCCGCGTGACACGATGCCAAACTGGGTGACGTGCGGCTGGCCGCCGGAGTATCAGGCGGTGCTGAAGTACCAGTGGGAGAAGGTGCTCATTCCTTACTGGACGCAGCAGGCGAAGATGTGCGCGAAACTGGGCGTGCGGGTGGCCTGGGAGGCGCACCCTGGCTTCAGCGTGTATAACCCGGACACGCTGATTCGACTCAGCGAGGCGTGCACCAAGGCGGCAGGACTCAAGAAGGCGAATCTGGGCGCGAATCTGGACCCTTCGCACTTCTTCTGGCAGGGGATCGACCCGGTGCAGGCCGCACGGGTGCTGGGGGAGGCGGGGCTGCTGTTCTATTGCCATGCGAAGGACACAGAGATCGACAAGTACCAGACGATGGTGAACGGGACGCTGGATGCGCGGTCCTACGGCGATCTGACCCAACGGTCGTGGGTGTTCCGCACGTGCGGATACGGCCATGGCGAGGAGTTCTGGAAGCCGTTTGTCTCAATGCTTCGGCGATACGGGTATGACCACGTGCTTTCGATCGAGCACGAGGACTCGTATATGTCCATGAAAGAGGGCCTGGAGAAGGCGGTCGTCTTCCTGTCCGAGTGCATCATTGAGGAAAAGACCGGCCAGGCGTGGTGGTACTAAGCAAGTCAGGGCATCAGCAAATGCAGGAGAGAAGCATGAGCCGGATGAGATTCGCGATCGCGGTGGCGTTTGTAATGCTGCTGGCGTCCTTGGCGCACGCAGCGGGCCCGGCGTTCTACATCACATTTGAGGGGGCGCGGCAAGGCAAGTTCAGCGGCGAAAGCCAGCAGCCGAACCGGACATTGCATTCGGAAGGCCTCAAGTATGAGTGCCAGGTTGATGTTCCGCGCGACAAGAACACGGGACTGCCGAGCGGGCGGAGGCAGTACAAACCCGTGGTGATCACGAAAGAGTCGGGAGCGGCGACGCCGCAACTGCTCGAAGCGCTGGCCACTGGGGAGGTCATCAAGAGCGTCAAGATGGAGTTCGTCAAGACGCTTCCGGACGGCACGGAAGAGGTCTGGCAGACTGTCACGTTGACCGGGGCGCAAGTGGTGGGCATCAAGCAGACGACCGACGAGGAGGGCAAGGGAAATTATCGCCAACTTGAGGAGATCTCATTGATCTTCGACAAGATTGAAGTGACCCACCGGGCGTCGAAGAACAGCGTGACCGACACGTGGAAGTGATCGCTGCCGCCTGAAGTCAGGCGAGGTCACGGATGGCGACGGGGCTGCGAGTGCGGGCGGAGCGGACCGCGGCCTCGAGGACGCACTGGGTTTTGTAGGCGTCTTCGAAGTCGGGCATGGGAACCTCAGGTTGGCCGCCGGCAACTGCGCGAAGGATGTCTGCGGCCTGGTTGACGAAGGAATGCTCGTAGCCCAGGACGTGGGCATCGGGCCACCAGGACGCGGCGTAGGGATGGGCGGAGGCGTCGGTGCACATGATGGAGGTCCAGCCGCGCGTCGCGGCTGAGGCGGCGGCGTCGTAGAACTCCAGTTCGTTCATGCGCTCGAAGTTGAATTTGAGGGCGCCTTTTTCGCCGTTGATTTCAATGGTGTTGCGGTTCTTGTTTCCGGTGGCAAGGCGGGTGGCTTCGAAGGAGGCGACAGCGCCGCCCGCGAAGCGAGCCAGAAAGAGGACTGCATCGTCGACGGTGGAGCGGCCCTTGCGTGAGCGGCCGGTGGACTTCGCGTCACGGGAGGAACGGCCCTTGATCTCGGCTCCGACTCCGCTGGGAATATTGCGTTCCTTGATGAACGTTTCCTCAATGGCTCCGACGACCTCGGTGATCTCCTCGCCGGTGATGAAGCGGGCCATGTCAATGATGTGGGCGTTGAGGTCGCCGTGCGCTCCGGAGCCGGCGACGTCACCCTGAAAGCGCCACACCAGGGGAGTATCGGGCCCGCCCCATTCCTGCAGGTAGGCGGCGCGGACGTGGTAGATGCGGCCCAGGCGCCCTTCGCGGACCAGGCGGTGCGCGAGCGCGACGGCCGGACAGCGACGGTAGTTAAACCAGACAAAGGTTCGGGACTTCCTGGCCTTGCGTGCGGCATCGCGCATGGCGCGCGCATCGGCGAGGGTGCCGGCGAGCGGCTTCTCGCAGGCGACGTGCTTGCCGGCTTCGAGTGCGGCGATGGATTGCTCGGCATGCACATCATTGGGCGTCCCGACGTCGATGAGATGAACGTCCGGCGACTTGAGCACATCACGCCAGTCGGTGGCTGCGTGTCGCCAGCCCCACCGATCGGCGAAGGAACGGGTGAAACCCGGATCGCGGCCACACACGGTGTGCATGCAGGCCGGGCGCGAGAGAGAAAAAAAGCGATTGACCTTGAGCCAGGCGTTGGAGTGAGCCCGACCCATGAACTTTGTGCCGATGAGGGCGACGTTGACGGGAGACAGGGCGGAGGGGGCGGATGCGGTGGGGCGTTTGGAGGATGGCACAGCGGGCTCCGAGTCGGGGGAAGAGTGGAGCCGTCAGGATATGAGGGTGGTGCGCGCACGGCAGCCTGCGCTGCGCAGGTTCACCACACATACAGAAGCGTTTGGGTCACCCTTTGAGTTGGGAGAGCTTTAGAAGACGACCACGACGTTGGAGGTGAGGCAGGTCCCGCCGTCGACGGCCTGGAGGAACTTTCCACACGCGTTGGGGCCTGCGACTCCAGAAAACACCGCAATGCCGTTGTTATTGGGGCTGGATTGGACGACCGTAAGGCCGGCCTGTCCCAGACCAAGAACAGTGCCTGCGCAGGGGCCGCTCGGGATGACGTAGGAACCTGTATTCAGCGCAAAGAGCAGCTTGGAGAGTGTGCCCGGAGTTGTGCCTGTGGCCTGGTAGGTCATGGGGCCCGGGCAGGAGCCTGAGGTCTTGGTGAGCACGGGCGCAGCAGAGACGGGCAGGCTGGCAAGACCGACCGCGGTGAGACAGGAAAGGAAACGAGTCATTTGGCTACCTCCTCATAGATAGGTCGCGGGCGAAACTCTGCAATAGCAGGAAGCGCCAGCGGCTGACGAGGGAACGCTAGGCGTGCTTTCGGCACATCCACCGGCGGGTAAGGGGTATTTTCCGCATGATTTCTCGGGCAACGCGGAGAGTCTTGGCGGTTTAGTGAATGACCGAGCCTGCGACGCACTCGATCCAAAAGACATCCGCAACGTCTCGGCGAACGAATTCGTAGGTCACCTCATCGAAGCGATTGAGGGCGGAATCGAGGGTCAGGAAGACCCCACCTCCGGGAAAGGCGGGGTCTTCGCGATAGCCGACGAGAAGGCGGCTGTGGGCGGAACCGGCGGCAACGGGATACCCCAGAGCGAGTGTTGCCTTGATTTCCGCAAATTGGGACTCATTGACGCCGAAGCGGTCGGGCTGCCAAGGCACAATCCAACGCGTGATCAGCGCATCGCGCGCCTGATCACGGATGGCGTGGGCTTCTGAAAGTGCCTCGTCAGAGGGAACGCGGGCAGGGTCGTATGCACTGGAGTAGGGCATGAGGGTCTCGGCGCAAATGCCATTGTCCTCCCAGCCCTTCAGCGCATTGTGGAAGAAGTTCCCATCCGAGGGCTGGTTGATCGCCGTGGCACCGGCCCAGTTGAGATATTCCGGGCTCATGCGAACCGCGTGGCCGGTCTGCTTTGCATGGGCAAACTCAAGGGCGGAGCAGGTCGTGAATATCGAGCAGGTTCCGCGCGCCCCCTGCGGCCGGGGCCCGAGACCCAGGGCCATGATGGTCGCTCGAAGATCGACGGACTCCGGTGCGGCCTGCTGCGGCGGAACGGGAACTGACATTGCCGCCTCACTGCCGGGCGCGGCGGGTGGGGCGTCGGGTGCGGTGCGGCATGAGACCAGAAACATCGATGGCGATGCCAGCAGGAGGGACCTGATGGCGCGCTGGAGGGGGTGAATCACAAGGTGTGCTCCTGATTCCGGCGGTGGGCGTCAAAGGGCAGCAAGGTGACAAAGCCTAGGAACGGGCGGTCTGATTGAGATTGGACCCAAACATTGCTTTGCGCGGGCAAGGTGCAATCCTCTGGGTCCTGCACAGTCCTTGAACACCCCATGCGTCTGGCCGTTACCCGTGAAAACCTCCCTGGCGAACTGCGAGTCGCCCTGGCTCCCGAGTCCGTGAAAAAACTCGTCGGCGCGGGTTTTGCGGTCACAATCGAATCGCACGCCGGCGCCACCGCACATTTTTCAGATGCCGCGTATGCAGAGGCGGGGGCGACCGTGGCCAAGACGCGGGCTGAGGCGCTGGCTGATGCGGCGCTGTGGGTTCGGGTGAATCCCCCGGTCAACGAGGTGGATCAGATTCCCGAGAAGTGCATGGTGCTCGGCGCGCTGATGCCGATGCGTCACCTCGACATGGTGCGGGCGCTGGCGGCACGCGGGGTCACGGCGTTCTCGACCGATGCGATTCCGCGCATCGCCCGGGCGCAGGCGATGGACACGCTTTCCTCGATGGCCAATCTTGCGGGCTACCGCGGCGCGCTGCTTGCGGCGGGGCTGCTGTCGCGGTTCACGCCGATGCTCACGACCGCGGCGGGCACGATCCTCCCGGCCAAGTACTTTGTGATCGGGGCCGGGGTGGCCGGATTGCAGGCGATCGCGACCGCACGCCGGCTGGGAGCCAACGTGTTTGCGACCGATGTGCGTCCGGAGGTGAAAGAGCAGATCGAGAGCGTGGGCGCGAAGTATGTCGGAATCGAACTCAAGCAGTCGGCCAGCGCCGGCGGCGGGTATGCGGCCCAGTTGTCGGCAGAGGATCAGGCCCGGCAGCGGGAATTGCTCGTGGCCCAGTGCGCCGTATCCGATGTGGTGATCACCACCGCGCTCATCGGCGGGATGTTTGCGCCCAAGCTCATCAGCGCGGAGATGGTCACGCGGATGCGCCCCGGCTCGGTGATCATGGATCTTGCGGCGGAAGGCGGGGGCAACTGCGAACTCTCCGAGCCTGGCGCCACGGTGGTGCGGCACGACGTCACGATTGCGGCGCCGCTGAATGTGCCCAGCGGGATGGCGACACATGCCAGTCTCTTGTGGTCGCGGAACATGACCAATTTCCTCATGTCATTCTGGAAAGACAAGAAGTTCACCGTCGACATGAATGATGAGATCATGAAGGGGGCGGCCATCACACACGAGGGCAAGGTCACTCATCCGGGTTCGGCCAAGGCACTTGCGGCCGCTGGGCAGGCAGGAGCGAGCGCATGAAGAGGCTCACCCGGACAGGGCTCGCGGGTCTGCTCGCGCTGGGGGCGATGGCTCCGCAGGTGCTGATTGCGGCCCCGCCGGGCGAGGGAGTTCCGATCGGCGCTGATCCATCCGTCCCAGCGGCAGGCGCCCATAGCACGGAGATGATGCCGCTGCTGTTCGTTTTCATGCTGTCGACGATCATCGGCATCGGCGTCATCCGCCGGGTGTCGCGATTGCTGCATACGCCGCTCATGTCGCTGACCAACGCGATCTCGGCCATTGCGGTTGTCGGGGCCATCATCGTCGCCGGCGGCAATTATCCGCTTGAATACCGCGTGTTGGGGGCGATTGCTCTCTTTGCCTCCATGACCAACATCATCAGCGGCTTCATGATCACCGACCGCATGCTGAAGATGTTCAAGACGGGTGAGGGGAAGAAGCCATGACCCTCACACTGATCGAAGTCGCTTACCTGGTTGCGACGGGGCTTTTCATATTTTCGCTGCAGTGGATGAATGACCCGAAGACGGCCCGCCAGGGGGTGGTCAGCGGCGTGGCAGCGATGGCCATTGCGATTCTGGCGACTTGGGCCCGGCCTGACATTTCCCATCACCTGTGGGTGCTGGTGCCGATTTTGCTGGCGATCGGTCCGGGCATCTGGCTGGCGAACATTCCGCTGACGGCAGTTCCGCAGCGGACCGCGCTTTCGCATGCTTTTGGCGGGCTGGCCGCAGGGCTGGTGGGCACGGCGAAGTACTACTACTGGGTGCATTACGACCCCGACATGCTCACCGCGTTTCGGGTCGGCGCAATCTCGCTGGAAGTGATCCTGGGGTACCTGACATTCACCGGCAGCATCGTTGCCGCCGCGAAGCTGCAGGAGGTCAAGTGGATCCCGCAGCGGCCGTGGGTGTACCCGGGCCAGAAAGTCGTGAACCTCACGGCGTTTGCTTTGGCGCTGGGGCTTGCCATCGCGCTCATCATCAAGCCAAGCGCGGAGTGGTCGCCTTGGGCGTTTGCAGGCGTCATCGTTCTGGCGCTGAACTTCGGATGGATGCTCGTGATGCCCATCGGCGGCGCGGACATGCCCACGCTGATCGCCATTCTCAATGCCTATGCAGGGCTGTCTGCGGTCGCGATGGGGTTTGTTCTGGACAACAAACTCCTCATCACCGCAGGTGCGCTGGATGGTTCGAGCGGTCTCATTCTCTCGATCATCATGTGCAAGGCGATGAACCGCTCGTTCTCGAACGTACTCTTCGGCGCGTTCGGACAGGTGACGGCGAAGGCGGCGGGCGGTGAAGCGCGCGAGTACAAGGCTGAGTCGGTTGAGGGGGCTGCGCAGCTGCTGGAGCAAGCCAATCTCGTGGTCATCGTGCCGGGGTATGGCATGGCGGTGGCGCAGGCGCAGCACAAGGTGCGCGAGTTGTACGATGTACTCAAGAAGCGGGGCGTGACGGTCAAGTTCGCCATTCACCCCGTCGCGGGGCGCATGCCCGGGCACATGAATGTTCTGCTGGCAGAGTCCGAAGTTCCGTACACCGATCTGGTGGAGATGGATGAGATCAATCCTGACATGAGCCAGTGCGACGTCTGCCTGGTCCTTGGCGCCAATGACGTGGTCAACCCGGCCGCCCGCACCGACAAGGGCAGCCCGGTCTTTGGCATGCCCATCATCGATGCGGACAAGGCAAAGACCGTGCTAGCGGTGAAGCGCGGGAAAAACCCGGGATTCTCGGGCATCGACAACGAACTTTACTTCCTCGACAAGACATGGATGCTCTTTGGTGATGCGAAGGCCGTGGTCGGCGAGCTCGTCAAAGCGCTGGCGGGTGATTCCGGCGGTCACTAGCAACCTCTCGCATGATGGTTGCCAACCTGCTTTGGGCCCATTGGACCGCATTGGCGCGCGGTGGGCTCGGGACACTTGGCGGCCCTCAAGCGATTCGAGTGGAAATCCCGGTCGCACGATTCCTAGCCTCAGGCGTGCTGCGATGACCCTCACCAGCCACCACCAGTCCGCCACGACCCTTCCGACCCGTGCCTGCGCGGTTGTTGTCTTCATGCTGCATGGCGACTGCAACATGCATTGCACGTTCTGCATTAACGACGCCGGTATGCAGTGCATGACGTGGGAGGATGCATTGACAGGTCTTGATCGAGCCCAAGCCTGGGGCGCGCGGACTGTGGTCCTGGGCGGCGGCGAGCCATTCACCTGGCCGCACGACGTCGTTCGGCTCGCGCAGGAAGCCAAGGCGCGAGGCTTTCTCGTGCAGGTTGGGACCAATGCGCTGAGCCTTCCCGATCACTGGGAATCGCTTCCCTGGTTTGACCGCTGGGTGCTTCCCATCGAATCAGTCGAGGCATGTTCGCACGACCGCATGCGATTGACGCGGGGCAGTCATCATGGGGTGATCCGAGCGCGCCTCGATACTCTCGGCCGGGCTGCTCGCAGCGTGACGCTCTCCACAGTCGTCACGGCCACCAATGCAGATGGGCTTGACGCTCTGGCGGACTGGATTCGCGACTATCACACGAGGTGGGGCAATGTGCACGCGTGGCACCTGTATCGGTTCATCCCGCACGGGTACGGCATTCGGCATGCGGCTGAACTGTCGCTGCCCGACGCAGACTACGACGCCATCGTTGAGCGCATCAAGTCACGCGGCTTTGTCTTTCAGGTGTACCGGCGCAGCGACATGTCACGCTCGCGCACGGTTGAGTTTCTTGCACGGCGGTACGGACGGCTGAGCTGGGGCGAAGAAGCGTGGGGAGCGACGAAACCGCACGGCGAGTGCGTCTGCGCAACGCAACCCAAGAGGATTTGCCAGTCATGAATTCTCAGTCCCGCCAGCCTGACGACTCGGCAGACTCACTGGGCAGTTTGTCGGCGTGGTTTGCCGGTCCCAAGGCGGAGAACGCAGCATGGTTTGAAGATGTCATCGCGCGCATCTGCGCCGACTATTACGCATGGCGCCGCAATTACTTTCCCGAGGATGGGGTGGTGGTGGACTCGGCCGCGCGCCGCGAAGGCGAGCCGTTTCGTGATGCTTTTGAGGACCGCCTGCTCGAGTTGCTGGGCCGGTTGAAAGCCGATTTTCCATTCTACAGCCCGCGCTACGCCGCCCACATGATTGCGGAGCAGTCACTGCCCAGTTTGGCCGGTTACTTTGCAGCGCTTCTGTACAACCCCAACAACGTCTCGACGGACGCGGCGCCCGTGACTGTTCGGCTTGAGCACGAGGCGGCCCGCATGATCGCGCGCATGCTGGGGTACGGACCCGGTTGCTGGGGTCACCTCACCAGCGGAGGCACCATCGCCAATCTGGAAGCCATGTGGATTGCCCGCACGGTGCGGTATCTGCCTCTGGTCATTGACGATATGCGGGCGGCGGTCGGACTTTCAGAAATGTCATGGTCCCAGGATCGGGGCCGTTTGTTCTCCCATATAGCCCCGCAGCGTGCCTTGGAGGCGCTTGCTCAGACTTTCGCCGATGCCGGGCCGTCGGAATCAGCACGGCTCATTGGGGCCTACTTGCACTCACCGAGCAACATCGTCGTGCGCGGCGCAGCGGCAGTGTTCTCCCGCACCGGTTCCGAGCCTGTTCTGCTGTTACCCGAGACCCATCACTACTGTTTCGAGAAGATCGTGGATGTGCTTGGGCTCGGGCGGCACGCGCTGGTGCCGGTTCCGGTTGACGGCGATTTTCGCATGCTTCCGGATGAACTTGAGACCGCGCTGGACCAGGTCGAATCCCAGGGGCGGCACCCGCTGGCAGTTGTCGCGGTCGTGGGCTCGACGGAGGAAGGCGCGGTGGATCCGGTCGATGCGATCGTCGCAGTGCGCGCCCGGCGCGAAGCCGCTGGCCAATCCACGTTCTGGCTCCACGCCGATGCCGCATACGGCGGGTATCTCCGCACGGTCGTCATCCCTACCCGGCTTGGACTCGGGCCGCCGGAGACCGAAGTTCGCGTGGGCGGTCGCGTGCGGCCGTTGGCCCTGCGCCTTCCGGTGGGAGACACCTGCGCTGCGCTTGAGCAGCTGGGTCAGAGCGACTCAGTTACCGTTGATCCGCACAAACTTGGGTACATTCCATATCCGGCGGGTTGCATCTGCTTTCGGTCCGATCTGGTCAAGCCGCTGGCACGTCAGGATGCGCCCTACCTGACCGATGCGCCGGCCGATGTCGAGGCGGAGCGTCAGTCGCAATCCATCGGGGTCTACATACTTGAAGGGTCAAAACCCGGCGCTGCCGCCGCATCCGTCTGGCTCAGCCATTCTCTGATCCCGCTTGACAACACGGGACACGGGATCCTGGTTCGAGAGACCATCCGCAACGCCTGCGCGCTGCATGCGTTGCTCGAGAAGTTCCCCGACCTCTCGGACCACCCGCTCCCTGTCCAGGCGGTGCCGCTGTGTCATCCCGGATCCAACATTGTCTGCTATGCGTTTCGCAGCGCAGCGCGAGCTCTTCCGCTCGAGCGCCTCAATGCCCTCAATCGACGAATCTACAGCCGCTTTACACGCTCCGGCGAAGGCCGCATTTACGATCAATCCTTCTTTGTCAGCCGCACCACACTCTCGCCGGAGCGCTATGCGGCGCGCTCCGTCGGGCCCTTTCTCACTCTGCTGGGCGTTACAGACGATGAGTACCGCAGCCACGGTGTGTTCCTCCTGCGTTCGGTGCTCATGAACCCCTGGCATGCACACGCCAAGGCCCGGGGACGCGATTACCTGGCTGAGCTCGTGGCTGACCTCTATCGCACCGCGGCTGAGGAATGGGCCGGGTGAGCAGGGCGTCGTCGCAGTAATCCCGCACCGGCCGGTTGTTGATGTGGGCGCTACAGGACTCGAACTCCCTCGAAATCTCTCGACAAAACCGCGAGTTCTCAAAAGAGTGGCGCAGAATCCGGCGCACCTGTTTCCTCTTCATCGAATTCCACGCCCAGTTCTATTGGCGACCTCGCGCAATTGCTGAACGCTTGGTCACGCCTTCCTGAAAACGTCCGCTCGCGCGTCCTCGGATTGATCGAGGGATCACTGGCATCCGTGCCGAGCGAGGAGAGTGGGTCATGAGTAGTCCACTCTGCGAGGCTGTCGCACGGTTCTCAAATCGTGATCACGAACTGCGCGTGTCCACGAGTCGTCACTGCACTGACGCAACACCAAGTAAGGTGCGGCATCACTTCGCACCGAGTTGCAAATTGACCGAGTGGGATTCTGCCGCTTCAGGGCATGTGCGTTTTCACACATATACCCGTGCGACAGTGCGACACGTGTGACAGCGATCGATTGCGCATCGGCGCGCAGCGGCGTTCGTGCGGGATTTCACAATGTCTAGAGGCCGGACTTCAGGTGGGCCGAACTACAGCAACAGTCATCGGGGCGAACAATGAGCAAAGCGACCAAGGCACGGAAGAAGGAATCGGCGCGGGAGCAAGGCGCATCTGCAGAAGTCGCGACAACGGTGATGACGGCGGCAACGGTGGTCGAGCCATCCATCAATTCCAGACGTCTCCTTGTCGAGGAGAGGTCCATTGATTCGGTCATCCCCTACGACCAGAACCCGCGCCACAATGATGAAGCAGTGACGGCGGTGGCGCGGAGCCTGCAGGAGTTCGGCTTCCGCCAGCCACTCGTGGTGGATCGTGAGGGCGTGATCATCGTGGGCCACACGCGGTGGAAGGCCGCCAAGCAAATCGGACTGAGCCATGTGCCCGTTCACGTGGCTGACCTCACGCCGGATCAGGCACGGGGATACCGGATCGCGGACAACGCCACTGCTGCCATCGCGACATGGGACACGGACCTGCTGCCCAAGGAACTGCTCGCGCTGGAGGCGGTGGACTTCGATCTGTCGTTGCTGGGGTTCTCGGAAGAGGAACTCAGGAAGGTCATGGCCGGTGAACCGGAGGAGGGATTGACGGGCGCGGATGATGTGGAAGAGCCGCCTGCGGAACCAATGACCGTACCCGGCGACCTCTGGGTCCTTGGTGATCCGGAACACGGGCACCGTCTCCTCTGTGGGGACAGCACGAATCTCGCGGATGTGCAGCGGGTCATGAACGGGCAGAAGGCCGCGCTGGTCGCAACCGATCCGCCGTACCTGGTCGATTACACCGGTGAACGGCCCAACGACAGCGGCAAGGACTGGACAGATGTCTACCACGAAGTGGACATCCGGGATGCGGATGGGTTCTTCCGGGCGGTATTCACCAACCTCCTGACGGTCATCGCACCCCATACGGCCATCTACTGCTGGCATGCCCACAAGCGGCAGGCGTTGATCTCCAAGGTCTGGGCCGACTTAGGCATCCTTGATCACCAGCAGGTGGTGTGGGTGAAGCCCACGCCGGTCTTTGGCCGGGTGTTCTGGCACTTCCGGCACGAACCCTGCATGATGGGATGGGTGCAGGGGAGCGCACCCACGCACGATGGGGATCAGACGATCAACAGCGTCTGGGAGATCGACTGGGAGGGCAAAGCCCGGATCGTGGGTAATGAGCACCCCACTCAGAAGCCCGTCGAAGTCTTCGCCCGCCCCATGCGCAAACACACGCTGCCGGGCGACATCTGCTTCGAGCCTTTCTCAGGCTCGGGCAGCCAGATCATCGCGGCAGAGCAGAACCACCGGCGGTGCTACGCCATCGAGATCGAGCCAAGGTTCGTGGACTGCGCTGTGCAGCGCTGGGAGAAGTTCACCGGAAAGAACGCGGAACGGATCAGAGCCGATTCCTCAGACGAATCTTCAGGCGATTCAACAGCGGTGGGAGGAGCGTAAGAGGATGTCGGCCCGGATTGCGAGTGCCTGGTACATGGCCAAACACGGCCACAAGGTCGGCGTCATCGACCCTACGTGCCGTCCATCCCACATCGATCCACAGAGGTTCGCAAATCACAAATCGCCCCCATCGACGTGCGCGTTCCCGGTACTCCGCATCCCAACGACATTTGAATTCGGAAGCGGAGCAACCGCGATTGACATTGCCTTGATGACTGCGCGAGATCGCTTGCGCTGGATTGCCAGTGACCATGCAGTTGCTTGGAAGTGCGAATCCACGCTTTCGATACCAACCTGCAGCGTCGGTATGTGTGTCATATATCAGGCAGACCCGAAGAACGCCTGTAAATCTGCGATGCCGGTGTGGTCCACCGTAGCGGGCCTTCTTAGTCAGATAGACAACTATGTCGCCGACTTGGAGCCTTGGTGCAAACTTGCCTGCTCGACACAGGCATGTAATCGATGGGAATGCATGTTCAAGGTCGGGTTCGCGGCGGATCGAGCCATCGACGAACGGAGACAGGCCCGTGCTGCGCGCCGCTTCGATACCGGCGCGGGTGATGACAAGCGGCGCGTAAGTGTTCAGGTAGAGCGCACACACGGTGAAGTAATTATGGTGCGATCGCGGTGCGGAGTGAAGCCCGCCCGCTGCCTTCAAAGAGAAAGCCCCGCCTGTGGTGCAGGCCGAGGCTGGTGGGGGCACGTGATGCTCGAACCCGCGTTACTTCGGCTTCGCATGCGCCGTCGCGACAAAGACGCCCTTGTCGTGCTTGCGGAAGCGCGCCTTGTCACCCTTGGCGGCGATCTCGCGGATCAACGCGGCGTACAGCGTCTGCTCGGGCGTCTTGCCGTTGGGGCTGGACCAGAGTCCGCGCTTGGTGATGGCTTCCAAAATCTCCGGGGCGCGCATCGGTTCCTTCGTGGTAGCGAGGACGATGGCGGCGGCGGAGAGCAGGCTGACCTTCTTCTCCTTGGGCGGCTTGGCTGCCTTGGCCTTCGGCTCCTTCGCGGCCTTGCCCTTCGCGCCCTTTTTGCCTTTGGTCTTCTTCGCCGCGTTCTTCAGGTTGGGATCGGCTGCCACGCTGTCGGGGTCGATGCCCAGTTCGGCGGCCTCGATGCGCTTGATGCGCGCCTCGCCGTCCTTGATGGCTTCATCCGCGATCTTCCGCGCGGTGGGCGACATCAACTGCTCGCGTGTCCGTGGGGTTCCGCTGCTCTTGGACGTGGGGGTCTTCGACATGGGTACTTCTCCGTGTTGGAGGTGTTCCGATCCCCCTCCCCGTGCCGACGTGGCATGGGAATGGCGATCGGGGGGTTGATGGGTGAAAGGGCTTTACTCGGCCTCGTCGAGGAACTTCTCGATGTCGGCGCGTTCCATCCTGCCGTTGGTGATGAAGGCCAGCGTCTCGATCAGGTCGCTCCTGACCTTGCCGAGGTCACCGGCGAATCCCCAGTTGGCGGGGTTGGCTGCGGCGCGCTGGGCGTGGGCATCCAGTTCCATCTGGATGACATCCAGCAACCGGGCGATCTCCCCCCTGCGCTGGGCGTAGGTCTGGGCGGCGGTCAACGTCATAGGCGTTCTCCTTTGGTTGGCTGTGGTGCGGCGGTCGTTGTTCTGCACGATGCACACCTTGCCGGTGATGTGGGAGAACGCAAGCACATTCGCGATCGGTCGCGGCAGAATCAGCATGTCGCTGTCATTCCAGAAGAAGCCTCTGCAATCAGTGCGCCTCCCCCTCCCTTCCACTAGGCGGCGGGCTGTGGCCAGCGCAACTTGGACCTTCGCGAAGGTGGCGGCGTGGGGGGATCGGTGGGCGGGCGGCGTACCGGGCGACCGGCGGCAAGACTCGCCAACCTGGGCGATCGTGGGGGCCAACGTGGGCGATCGGGGCGGCAACGGGGCGAAAGCGGCGACTGGCGTACGGGCCTGCAACGTAACTCGGGTGGAGGTGTGTGATGGCTGAGACTGGTGACTCTGAGAACGTGCATGAGGGCGAACGGCTGAACCCGCCGCATCTGGCCACTGGGCCGGTCGATGGCGAGGTGCATGATGTGGACAACGATGATGGATTGTCCCAGCGTCAGCATGAAGCGCTGCTGGCCATGCTGCGGGAGCCGACGGTGGCCAAGGCCTCCGAGTCCACAGGCATTCCCATGCGGACGCTCTACAACTGGTTGCAAGACGAGAAGTTCATGAGCGCGCTGCGCAAGGCGCGCAGGGATGGCTTCTCCACCGCCGTCGCGATGACGGTGCGGTATGCGCCGGTGGCGGTGACCGCACTTGTCAAGGTCGTCACCGACCAGAAGACACCAGCGGCGGCCAGAGTCAGGGCTGCGACCGCGCTGCTGGACTTTGGAACCGCGTTTGTGGAACTTGAAGATGTGGTCCAGCGTGTGGCGGCACTGGAACTGGCCCTGAAAGCCAAGGAGAGTGCGCCGGAAGGACCGCGTGGGAGGCTCGTGGGGTGAACCACAGGAAGAATCCCATCCTCACCCGGCTCAGCAGACTCGAAGCGGCGATGCCCAGACACACGTGTCAGTGCACTTGGTGCATGGATGGCGGGATACCCACCTGGGCCTTCCGGTTCAGCGAGGAGGAGACACCCTCGCCCCAGCAGTGCCGCTCGTGCGGGCGAGTTCTCCCCATCACCCATCTGGTGACCTACCGGATCGTTGAGGCGCCCAAGCAAAAAGAGGACGGCGCATGCGCACCCAGTTGATGAATCAGGTGCGGCGGCTGGAGAAGCGGGTGACCCCGGTGCCTGCACTGTGCCAGACCTGCCGCTGGCCCCAGCGCAACGGCGGTGCCTCACTCATCCTCATGAACGACGAGCAGCCGGTCCGCTGCCCGGACTGCAACCGCATCCTCGACCGGAAAGGCAGGCCCCTGGCAGACCGTCCCCTCATTGTGTCACTGCACGCGCCGGGTAGGAACGACCTCCCGGTCCTGCTCCGTGACGAAGACGATGGGCCGTACTCGCGGGAGGCGATGTGGGGGAGGATGAGGAGCGCAACCGTCCCTTGAGCCGGCGCACAGTGTCGTTTCTAGAGCAAGGCGCCACTGTGGCAGGGGTGTCGCAGCCTCCCGCCATTCGCAGCACGCAATGGCGACAGCAAGTGACGGCCGTGCGACCCTATGGAAGGGAGCGAATAATCAGGCTGTGAAGCGCTGGGGCGTTCTCATCCTCGTGTACCTGCTGCTCGGTGTTGTGACAACGGTGGCCGTGGCGTGGGGAATTGCGCTGTGCGTTGATTTGTCCCGGTCAGTCAATTCATCTCGCAGCGAAATACTCGATGCTGCCGGACGGCCGATCGGATTCCTGCTCCGGGAGGAGCGCAGGGCTGGGAGCAGACTCCTTTCGATCCACCGCCGACCGGCTTCGTGGGACGGTGACCAAAGCGGTATTCCACCCGTCGTCTTGCCCACCATTCCATGTGATGCGATTCCCGACATCTCCCTTCTGCGCCTGACCGCCGCTGAACCGGGCTGGCTTGAGTATTCCTTCGGCGGTCTCGACGTCGAGGCACGCGGATGGCCTCTGCCTGCGCTGTGGTGCGATGCTTCGGAATCCGAGATGCTCCGCGAGTGGCCGGGCCTCCAGCGCCCAAACATCCGGGGAGCAGAGGGCATCGTCCTGCCGTGGACTCGGGGCGGTACCGGTACACCTGTCACTTTGATCCGCCTTCCAATTCTTCCGATTCCTGTGGGGTTCGCTTTGGACACTGCCATATGGTCGCTCGCGTGGGCAACGATGTATTGCGCGATCATCAGCTCGATCTGGGTACGGAGGCGGTGGCGAGTAAAGCGATGCGGGCTGTGCCCGAAGTGCGGCTATGACCTCACGGGGAACACCACGGGCAAGTGCCCGGAGTGCGGCGCGACAACTGCGAAAGCCGCATCATCATGAAGAATGTGAAGCGACGACAATGCCTGCGCGGCACGTGCAAGTGGGGCGGGGTTGTTGTCGTGCTCCTCATCGTTGTTCTCTGGAGTATAAGCGCTCAAATGCGGCTGCGGAGTTGCTGGACGAATGGAACGACTGCGTCAGCGGGCTACGACACATGGATGATCGAAGTTGATGCAGGAGATGTATCAGCACAAAGATTCTCTTCGACCAACAGACTGGATTCGGGGATCGCCGCTTTCGTCCAAGGGGATGATCCGCGTATTCCCGGCCCGGGAACGTCCGGGTTCGTGCGAGTGTGGCATTCATCGGACGACTGGATACTCGGATTTCCCCTCTGGCTTCCCTTGCTCCTCATTGCTCTTCCCACCGGCTCGCTCTTCTGGTCCGACCATCGCAGGCGCATGCGAGCGGGCTGCTGTGGGAAGTGCGGGTATGACCTCAAGGGCAACGTCTCAGGGAAATGCCCGGAGTGCGGTGCGACAACCGTAGCGAGGGCCGCAACATGAAGTATGCGAAGTGGCGACGACGCCTGCGCGGCACTTGCAAGTGGGGCGGAGTCACGCTGTGCGTGCTGCTCTTCGCGCTGTGGCTGGCGAGCGGCTTTCGAGTGGTCGTCCTCGTGAACCGAAACGAATCTCGACTGATTCAATGCGGTGTCAGTGGTGGGTTGCTGTGGGGAGGCATGGGGCAGCCTGCATTGGGAAACCCCCCTGATCCTGCCGAATTTGCTCGCTGGATGGAGTTTCCGCACGATCCACTCAGTTGGAAATGGGCGATTCGGCCATCAGTGTGGGATACTGGGTTTATCATTCCCCTCTGGCTTCCCTTTCTCCTCATCGCCCTGCCCACCGGCTTCCTCTTCTGGTCCGACCATCGCAGACGCACGCGAGCGGGCTGCTGTGGGATGTGCGGCTACTCCCTCACCGGCAACACGACGGGGAGGTGTCCGGAATGCGGAGCGACGACACCCGCGAGGGCCGCAACATGAAGTATGCGAAGTGGCGACAACGCCTGCGCGGCATGTGCAAGTGGAGCGGGGTGCTTTGCTGCGCGCTGATTGTGGGGTTGTGGGTCCTGAGCGCTTTTCGCGCGATCTTGTGGGATCGCTCCAGTACCGCCAGGATCCGGCAACTCTCAGTCGCGGCAGGCTATGTCCAATACCTCGATGTGTATTTGCCGCAACCGGTGACACGCATGAAAGGAAATGGACATGCGCCCGACGTTCCGACGGCGCATTTGACTTGGACAATCATTCCCCTCAACCCGCCAATATGGAACTCGTTCTTGAGCCCAAGCCTCGGGCAAAGTGGGCCTGGATTCGTGTGCCCACTCTGGATTCCTCTGGTCCTCATCGCCCTGCCCACCGGCTCTCTCTTCTGGTCCGACCGTCACAAACGCACGAGAGTGGGCCGTTGCGCGATGTGCGGCTATGACCTCACGGGGAACACATCAGGGACGTGTCCGGAATGTGGTGCGACGACACCCGCGAGGGCCGCAATATGAAGAAGCCGAAGTGGCGACAACATCTGCGCGGCACGTGCAAGTGGGGCGGAGTCACGTTGTGCGTGCTGATTTCGGGGCTGTGGATCTATAGCGCGTTTCGCGCGATCGTCTGGGCGCGGCATTATCCGGATGGCTCCACAACCATGATGATCATCGCGGGGGGAACGGTGACAAATGAGACGGGCATTCCTCCAATTCTTTCCATATCAATGGCCGGTCCGATCGCATCTATCACTTCAGAGTGGACAATCATGCCCATCGATCCGCCGGTATGGTACGGCATCGCGCCGCCGATCATGCTCGGAGCACACGGGTTCCACATCTTTCGGCTCTGGATTCCCCTGATCATCATCGCTCCTCCGACAATCAGCCTCTTTTGCTATGACACACGCACCCGACGCCGCAAACGATTGGGGCAATGTATCACCTGCGGCTATGACCTCACCGGCAATCAGAGTGGAACGTGTCCTGAGTGTGGGGCGACGACAACCGCGAGGGCCGCATCATCATGAAGAATGTGAAGCGACGACAACGCCTGCGCGGCACATGCAAGTGGGGCGGAGTCACCTTGTGCGTGCTGCTGTTTGCGCTGTGGCTGGCGAGCGGGTGGTGCGATGCTACTGTGGAGCGCTACGATAAGTCGAGTACTTCTGCACGACGGCAAGACGCTTGGGTTTCCCAAGGATTGCTCCACTCAAGCATTATTACATCGGATGAAGTTGGCCCAGGTACGCGGTATGAGTGGCGTATGTACTGCAACCGACGGTTTGCGGGTTCGCTCTGGGGTCCGCCTGCACCGCCGTCGTGGTCTTGGGGATTTGGGAAGGTGGTATCTCCAGATCGCAACTATGTTTTTATGTGGATCCCCCTCTGGCTCCCCTTCCTCCTCATCGCCCTTCCCACCGGCTTCCTCTTCTGGTCCGACCATCGCAAGCGCACGAGAGTGGGCCATTGCACGACCTGCGGCTACGACCTCAAGGGGAACACCTCGGGAACGTGTCCCGAGTGCGGGGCGACAACCGCGAGGGCCGCATCATCATGAAGAATGCGAAGCGACGACAGCGCCTGCGCAGCACGTGCAAGTGGGGCGGAGTCACGCTGTGCGTGCTGCTCTTCGCGCTGTGGCTGGCGAGCGGGTGGTGGTTTCTGAGCGCACATCGTCAATTCGGCCCTCGCGAGGTATACACGCGTGCGGTATGGATCGACGAGGGGCGCTTCATATTCATTGATGCTGTTCCCAGCAACGGGAGTAACGTCGAGTGGTATTTTCGCTGCGCGAGGAGATACGAAGATAATCAACATCCGGCATCTTGGCTTTGGAGGTTTGAATTCCCTGACGAGCCTGGATGGCGATTCTACGCTGCGCCCCTCTGGTTCCCCTTCCTCATCATCGCGCTTCCCACCGGCTACCTCTTCTGGTCCGACCATCGCAGGCGCATGAGAGCGGGCTGCTGTGGGAAGTGCGGGTATGACCTCAAGGGCAATGTCTCAGGGAAATGCCCGGAGTGCGGTGCGACGACCGCGAAGGCTGCATCACTATGAAGAAGCGACGACCACGCCTGCGCGGCATCATGAAGTGGGGTGGAGTCATGCTGTGCGTGCTGTTCTTCGCGTTGTGGCTGGCGAGCCGCTGGTATTTCTTTGGCCTGTTCCCGATTCCACGAACAGGAGCAGGCGTGGCAGCGGGAGGAGGTGTCTGTGGAGTGGGCGTGTGGACGGGCTTCCTTCCAAGTGACCGAGTCTTCCTACTTACCACCACTCAAGCCGCCTTGGCTGCAAGTCCGGGATGGGATTGGTGGGAGTTCGGAGTGAACCTATCGGAGCCGCATGCATATTGCCCGATTTGGGTGCCTTTCACGCTCGTGCTTCTGGCTACTGGTTTGCTCTTCTACGCTGATCGAAGAGTGACCCATGGTCTATGCGCCTGCTGTCGCTACGACCTGCGCGGACTTCCGCCGACGACTACGAAGTGTCCGGAGTGCGGCAACACGATCGCGCTTCCGGCGACATCTTCGACACCCTAACCCTTTGCCTCCCTCGCTCATCTGCCGCTAAGTGGACAGTGACGCTTTGGTCACAAAGCGCGACTGTGCGAACCGTGTCCGCGTGGTGCGTCGCCATGCCGGTACGGAACGCGGCAAGGAGCAAGGCACATGAACGAGCGGCAGAACGTGGTGATGGCGCGGGTGGAGGCGGGCGAGGGCGAGACAGAACGGTGGGTGTCGGGCCATGCGGTGCAACGCAAGCGGCGACCCAAACCTCTGCGGCACTTCCACCCCGAGGTACTGACCGATGATGAGGTGCGGCGACTGATGGCGGCGTGTTCCTCGCGGCCTACCGGTGTGCGCAACCGCGCCCTGCTCGTTGTCCTCTACCGCGCTGGCCTGCGGATCAACGAGGCACTGTCGCTCTACCCCAAGGATGTCGATGCGGTGGTCGGCGCGATCAGGGTTCTGAACGCGAAGGGCGGCAGGTCGCGCACAGTGGGAATGGACCCCGAAGGTTTCGCCATCCTGCAGCGGTGGTTGGAGGTGCGAGGAGCTCGGAACATCACGGACCGTTCATCCATCTTCTGCGACCTCGACGGCGCACCGCTCCGCACCGC
>JBGASM010000045.1:0-3397 GCA_044229655.1 Phycisphaerales bacterium
CGAAGCCGGTCGGCGGTGGATCGAAAGGAGTCTGCTCCCAGCCCTGCGCTCCTCCCGGAGCAGGAATCCGATCGGCCGTCCGGCAGCATCGAGTATTTCGCTGCGAGATGAATTGACTGACCGGGACAAATCAACGCACAACGCAATTCCCCACGCCACGGCCACCGTTGTCACAACACCGAGCAGCAGGTACACGAGGATGAGAACGCCCCAGCGCTTCACATCCTGATTATTCGCCCCCTTCCATAGGGTCGCACCGCCGTCATTTGCGGTCGCCAATGAATGCTGCAAATCGCGGGAGGCTGCGACACCCCTGCCACAGTGGCGCTTTTCTCTAGATGGGACACTGTGTACGAGCGATGTGCTATCGGAAGGCGTACGGAACAAGATTGCTGACTTGGCACGCACTCGCCGAGAAGGCCTGGAAGTACACCGGCACACGGTTGGCGCGCTGAGGCACCAGCACGTCAATAGAGGCTTTCCCTGAATCATCTGCGGCAACGGAACCGAGCGTCTGGACCTGCTTCAGAGAAGTCACTCGACCCGGGCACCCAGGAAGCACCGTGAGACCGACGGCTCGCGACGCGATGAATGTCACGGTCGTTCCGGGTTCCAGCCCGGAAACGGCAAGTGTATTGGTTACTCCGGCGACTCCGGGTGTTGGGGGCGCGAGGGTGAGTTCTGCAGGATCAGGCCGGTACAACGCTGCCGGATAGCGGTAGTTGCCTACCGAACCGACTCGGCCTTCGCCAACGATCTCTCCACGATTGTTGATCGAGCGGGGTCGAATGATGCGCATCTGGTCAACGCCATGCGCAATGTCATCGATGGCGACTCGGACTCCATTTTCCCAGATATAGCCAAGCGAAGGAGTCACCGTATTTCCGACCGGCACGCCCGCATCATTGATATGGGTCACCCAGTCTTCGCTGTGCGGTCCGACGGTCTGAAGTGGACGAACTGTTGTGCCATCGTTCTCCCAAACGCAGGCGCGGATGTTCACATTCCCCATCCTCGTGTATCCAGCAACCTGACCGGCATTGTTGATGGTCAGTGCCTCGCCAGTCCGCCCAGTCCCCGTAATTGGCGGGAGGCCGATGATCGCGCCGCCCCTCCACAATACAGGACCACCGCCGTTCCCGACAATATCGCCAATGTCATTGATCGCATTGGCTTCCCCAAGATTCGCTCCTGAGAGAAGACCCAGGTCCGTCAAAACGCCGTTGTCCCATTTCATGGGGTGGTAGTGTTTGAAACTGATGTATGCTGCGCCCACAACCACACCCGTGGAATTGATGTCGCGGGCCATTCCTCCATCGAACACCTCGGAGACAGTCCCGGCGGTCCATTGAACCCCGTGATTATTTGGATATGTCACGTTGTAGGGCGATCCACCTGCAATCACGCCCAGGTTGTTGATGCTCTCAGCATAGGAACTGTTGTTCGCATCCCCCAATGGTGGAAGTTCATAGATGAGGCCGTCTTGCCAATAACAGGCGGCCACGATCCCATCCGCGCGTGGCGAATTACCGACGATCAAGCCATCTTCATTGATGTCGTAGGCATAGCTGTGACCTGTCCCCCCAAGGCTGGGTAGTTCTATAGCCGTGTAGCTGGGCGGCAGCGCAAGCGCTGATGAACCTGCGACCGCCAACCAGATGAACGCTTCCAGACGAATTCGCGTGCTCCTTCGCATTCCAGCCTCTCCTTTGTCTTGGCGGATCACGATCTGTCAAGAACGGTATGCCCTACGAAGCGTGCTTATTCGGCACTATCGGACCGCCTGCCTCATCCTCCCCCACACCGCTTCCTGCGTGTAAGGGCCATCGTCTTCGTCACGGAGCAGGACCGGGAGGTCGTTCCTGCCCGGCGCGTGCAGGGACACAATGAGGGGACGGTCTGCCAGGGGCCTGCCTTTCCGGTCGAGGATGCGGTTGCAGTCCGGGCAGCGGACCGGCTGCTCTTCGTTCATGAGGATCAGGGATGCCCCGCCGTTGCGCTGGGGCCAGCGACAGGTCTGGCACAGCGCGGGCACGGGCGTGACCCGCTGTTCCAGCCGTCGCACCTGATTGATCAACTGGGCGCGCATGCAGGGGTTTCCTCCTCGTGCTGGGGTGCCTCAACGATCCGGTAGGTCACCAGATGGGTAATGGGCAGGAGTCGTCCGCAGACTCTGCACTGTTGGGGTAGAGGCGGGTCATCACCTTCAACGGTGAAGCCGTAGGTCGGCATCTGCCCATCCATGCACCAAGTGCACTGACACGTGTGCCTCGGCATCGCCGCTTCCAGTCTGCTGAGCCGGGTGAGGATGGGCTTCCTGCTCTTCATCCCACCAGCCTCCCGCGTGGCCCTTCCAGCGCACTCTCCTTGGTATTTCAAGGCCGTTCCAGCCGCCGCCACACGCTGGACCATCCTCGTTCCACAACGCGGTTCCGAAGTCCAGGAGAGCGGTCGCAGCCCTGACTCTGGCCGCCGCAGGGGTCTTCTGATCGGTGACGACCTTCACCAGTGCGGTCACCGCCACCGGCGCATACCGCACCGTCATCGCGACGGCAGTGGAGAAGCCATCCCTGCGCGCCTTGCGCAGGGCGCTCATGAACTTCTCATCCTGCAGCCAGTTGTAGAGCGTCCGCTGGGGGATGCCCGTGGATTCGGAGGCCTTGGCCACCGTCGGTTCACGCAGCAGGGCCAGCAGCGCTTCATGCTGACGCTGGGAGAGGCCGTCATCCTGCTCCACAACCTCGCCATCGACCGGCGCAGGTGCCAGGTGCGGCGGGTTCAGCCGGTCGCCATCATGCACGTTCTCTGATTCGCCAGTTTCAGCCATCACACACCTCCACCCGAGTTACGCTGCGTGCCTTTCGTTCTGTTGCCGCTCCGATCGCCC
The DNA here is from genome assembly GCA_044229655.1 of Phycisphaerales bacterium. Lineage (GTDB taxonomy): Bacteria > Planctomycetota > Phycisphaerae > Phycisphaerales > UBA5793 > JBGASM01. The sequence continues at coordinate 2,888 of JBGASM010000045.1, forward strand.
ACGTTGGCCCACGATCGCCCACGTTGGCCCACGATCGCCCACGTTGGCCCACGATCGCCCACGTTGGCCCACGATCGCCCACGTTGGCGAGTCTTGCCGCCGGTCGCCCCGGTACGCCGCCCGCCCACCAATCGCGACCTGCGCCGCCACCTTCGCGAAGGTCCAAGTTGCGCTGGCCACAGCCTGCCGCCTAGTGGAGGGGAGGGGGGAGGCGCACTGATTCCAGAGGCTCCTTCTGGAATGACAGCGACATGCTGATTCTGCCGCGACCGCGCGCGAATGTGCTTGCGTTCTCCCACATCACCGGCAAGGTGTGCGACAACGCAGGCGGATGTCGCCCGCAGCCGAGACCTTTCTACAGGAGAACGCCCATGACGTTGACCGCCGCCCAGACCTACACCCAGCGCAGAGAGGAGATCGCCCGGTTGCTGGATGTCATCCAGATGGAACTGGATGCCCACGGTGAGCGCGCCGCCGCCGACCCCGCCAACTGGGGCTTCGCCGGTGATC
>JBGASM010000030.1:0-25415 GCA_044229655.1 Phycisphaerales bacterium
AGGTCTGCACGCTCCGCCGTTCCCACAACGACTTTGGAATCGTTGATCGCTCGCGCGAGCCCGATCCTGCCTCCGAAAATGTCGATTTGTGTGATGCTCCCGCCAATCCAGGCAAACGGCTGCGCAAAACTCGTCGGCCCCCCAAACTGCATCTGCCCGCATATGTCTCCCATGCCATTGATGCCCAGGCCTGTGGAAATATAAGAATCCGGCGCCTCGACCGGAAGTGGGGTTCCATCAGCATCCCAGAATGTCGCGATGTTGCCGACATCGTCCCAATTTGCATCGCCGGTCGTCTGGCCAAGATCATTGATGTCCTGACCAAAACTGCAACACCCCGTCCCGTTCGACCAGTCTGTCATCACGCCATTGCGCCATAGGTACAAGTGTTTGCTCGTACTGCCTTGTCCGGGCACATACCGCGATGCGCCGACACAGACACCCAAGTTATTGATACCGCGGACAGTCGTGGAGTCCCCTCGACCGAGATCGCCGACATCAATGATTGCGTAGGGCGGAGTCGCGCCAGCAATCGCCGCCGAGGTCGCCGTAACATACACCATGAGTGTCCGCAATATCTGCTTCATAACACACTTCCGTTCATTTTCTTCAACGGGGTTTATTGGCAGGTCTCCGGTACCGTCGTGGTGTGCGGGTCCCACCCTGACAAGTCGCTTACAAAAGCGTTTGCCGCCGTCTCGTACTTCGACTGCCAGATCGATCCGGTGGTGTCCTCCGTCCCGTACGCCGATTCATCGCGTTTGGTTGGAAAAAACGCCGCCATATCAAAGATGTCGCAGACATCCAGGTTGCCATACTGGACCGGCGGCCCATAAAGCAGGAGTCTAAATCCGTTATTCTTAAGATTCGTCGCACTTTGGCTTAGCGCGTCACTGGGCAAGTCTGCGACCGTGTCTGCAATAAGCCAGTTAATGGACAGAAAATCATCCCACGTCTCCGCCGGATCGTTCCCTTCAGGAGACGTTCCGGTATCATTATCAACCATTTCGTTTGCATCCCCTTGGCCATCTAGCGCAAACCACCAATTGCCACTCCCCTCCTCAACACTGCTCGGCCTCGGCCCCCACTCCAGCGCCCCCACCATCACCGGGTCCTCCCACTGCGGCCCCGCGGTCCCTGAGATTGTCTCCGGCGTCACGAGATCATCCGCCACCGTCTTGCTCTCGCCCAACTTCGCGAAGTGGAAGTGAAAATCCGCGATCGCATTCATCGTGTTCGCGTTCCGCGTCACGCAGTCGATGCTGTACGCCGCACGGTTCGCCGCCACCGCCAGGTCGCCGTACTTCGTTCCATCGTTCATCACTGCCGAGACCGCCGAGCCGTATGTGATCGCTGGATACACCAACCGCACTGGCCTCCCGCCTAGGCACGACCCGATGCGCGCCTCTTCCGCCTCCTGAAATATCCATGTCATCACTTCCTGACATGCTTCTGCGTAGTGTGCCGGCAGCACATCGCTGATCTTGCCGTCTGACCCGCTTGCGAACCACCCTGTCTTGCCGGTGAAGTAGTACTCCCCAGGCCCTCCGAAGATCTCATTCCCCAGTTGGAAGTAGTCCACATTGGGTGCGTATTTCCGCAGCAGGGTCCGGATGTTGGCCCGTATCGTGTCTTTCGCAGTCTGCGTCGATGGAATCGCATCGTATTTGTCGTCCGCGCTGTAGACCGTGCGCAACGTGTACACGATCTCCGCCTTCTGCAGGGCATACCCGCTCTGATTGGCGCCCCATTGATTGACATAGTTCCGGAACCCGTTGTAGTTGCTGCAGTCCACTACGGCGGCAAGTTCTCCCTGATTCACGAGGTTGCGAACCGCATAGACCTTATCGATGCTCCCCACCGTCGCTTGGGTGCCGCTGTTGAGTGGTCCCGGCGCATGCATTCCAGGCCTCGACTTGTACACTTTGTCAAGCAGCCAGTCCCCGTTCGTATCAAGGTTGGACGTCGAGGCATAGATGTCCCGGAAGTCCGGGACACTGACCCCATTCGAATCGTTGTTGTTGTCGTCATTTCTCGGCACTGCCAGAATGATCTTCTGCACCGCCGGGTTGTCCGTCGTCGCGGCCTTTCCGGCCATGATGCCCCGGTTGTCCAGCCCGTAGTAACGCCACGAAGAGGAATTGATGTTCGATGGCACGTTGATCCATGCCGGAGATGCATCCATGTTCCTCTGGTTCAGTGTTGTTCCTGTGTAGTAGTGATAGGCTTTCGATTGGACGAACTCGTCTCTCTCGTTGAAGTCTACCAGATTGCTGTCCGGATTAGATCTGTTCAGGTCCGCCGCGGTGTCCCATCCGGAACCATTCCAATACCAGATGTGGTACTTGTAGTTCGACCCATCCTGCTTCCATCCCAGAATGTCCTTGCTGAGTCCGCTGATCTTCCGCCCCGACCAGGGATAGGCTCCGCTCGAATCACCGAGGATCGCGCCCAGAGTCTCGCTCGGGCCCCCGGACCACGCGGCGGCACGCTTGCTTGATCCGCTTGGGATGACATAGCCCGTCGCAGCCCATCCCGTGCCATCATCGGCAACGTCCAGTGCGGCCGCGGTGCCACTTCCCCCGGGCACGGAGAGATTCACGATAAATGATGGGGTCGAGAGTTTCCGTACAAACGCGGTGGTCGCCTGGCTGCTCGAATCCACGTAGTAGCCCGCAATATACCCGCCGCTGGCGGTGACACCCCAAATCTGGGCGTTGTTCATGGAAAAGCCGCTCTTCTCCTGATACGCCGTCCCGGTGAACTCCCACACTTTCCCAGTGTGTACGTTGTTCGCCCCATTCGAGGTCCAGCCGACGACGTTTCCGTTGTCATCAATTGCCCGCACCCGGCCCGTCTGCCCTGATGCCATCGGAAGCGTATAGAACTTGTCCTCGCTCATCCGATACACCCACCCCGTCGTTACCCCGCCGATCGTGGCGTTCCCGATGATGTCACCCTTGTTGTTCATCCCGTTGACATCAAGAAGGCTCGCACCACTGATGTAGTCCCCGATCTTGATGTCCACCCACTCAAACGCTCGCAATTGCCCCTGTGCCTCCCTGATGCTTCCCGTGACCCCAATACTGAACGCCACGCACGCACACAGCCGAACCGCCCCTGACACGATGTGGGCCAATGAAGCGAACGACAAGAAACGTGTGCGGGACGAGGTACGCATACGGACTCCTTGTTCAAACAGTGACAAGAAAACTCAGTGGAAACGTGGTGTGCGAAGTATGCACCATGTTCTGGGACTTGGCGCGCAAAAAACCGGAGTTTTCCTAGAAATTCCTCCCAAGCGGGCCGCCGCTGCCAGTTCTTGTCAGCCCACTGACAATTTGGGCAATCACCACCTCCTCCCCCGCATCGCCTGCACGACCGCAACCGGCGCGATGTGGTCGAGGTAGCGGGCGGTGGTGGCGATGGAGCGGTGGCCTAACTGCTTGGAGATGATGCCGATATCGACGCCTTCCTCGCGCAGTTGCGCGGCGTGGGTATGCCGGAACCCGTGCGCATGCACACGCTTGGCGATCCCGGCTTTGGCTGCGAGTCGCGGCATAAGCACGCGGATGTACGCCGTGCGGAGCGGTGCGCCGTTGAGGTCGCAGAAGATGGGTGCGCGGCCGATGATTCCTCGCGCCTCTCGCACCTCCAGCCACCGCTGCAGGATGGCGAAGCCTTCGGGGTCCATGCCCACCGTCCGCGACCTCCCCCCCTTCGCATTCAGCACCCGGATAGCACCCACCACCGCATCCACATCTTTCGGGTAGAGCGACAATGCTTCGTTGATTCGCAGGCCAGCCCGGTAGAGAACCACGAGCAAGGCGCGGTTGCGGACGCCTGTCGGGCGCGCAGAACATGCCGTCATCAGTCGCCGCACCTCATCATCGGTCAGTACCTCGGGGTGGAAGTGGCGCAGGGGCTTGGACCGCCGCTTGCGCTGCACCGCTTGGCCCGCTGCCCACCGTTCCGCCTCGCCTTCGCCCGCCTCCACCCGCGCCATCACCGCCACCCCCACGTTCTGCCGCTCGTTCATGTGCCTGCCTCCTTCTGCGATTCATCGCCTGCACCGCGACGCACGGTTGGGCGGTTCGTCGCACAGTCGCGCTTTGTGACCAAAGCGTCACTGCAGACTTAGCGGCAGATGAGCGAGGGAGGCAAGGGATCGAGTCAACGAACTGCGATGACCGGGTGAGTGAGACGAATACCGCATCCGCTGTCAAGTCCGAATCGCTTCGATGATCGCTTCACCGCGCACCATTGGGTACTCAGCGCTGCGGCAGGTTTCCAAGTCAGCGATGTCGGAGACAAACTCGCAATCCCATCCGAGTGCGACCAACATTGATCTTACCTGGTCCATTGAGGCACCCCATTGAAATGGCTCCCGTTGGCGCGCGAGCCAGCGTCCAACCGCGTGCGATTGTCCTTGAAACTGCGCGTGTTGTCCCCCTTCGACTGACATGAATGTGAACAGAAGTCGAAGACTCGGACTTGGGAGCGTGCCAATCCAACGCAGAGCATCCTGCACGCGCGACTCGGTGAAGTACATGAACAGGCCCTCCGCGATCACGAGAGTGTCAACTGTCGGATCAATCGCACCGCGATCAACAAGTTCGTGCCAGCCAGGTAATGCGGTCGTGAGGTCGCACGGTATCAGAAAGATGTCAGGCGGCTTGGAGCAGCGCGCGAGGGCAGACCGCTTGAGTCCTTGCGTGGCGGAGTGATCGATTTCCACAATGTGAAGCGGCAGTTTCTCCGAGGCGAGCCGTACCCCAAGCGTGTCCAGACCAGCACCCAGAACGACAACCTGGCGGCAGCCACCCGTGAGTGCTGCGCGAACGCGCCTCTCGATCCATGACTTTCTGATTACCCAATGTTCAACAATGCCGGGAAGCGCGATGCGCTCAACAGCTTTGCAGAGTCTCGCGCCAAACCATGTTCCTACGGAGAGACGCAGCAGGCGATCCCGCCGTGATTGACTCAGAAATCGTTCGCACCATCCGTGGGCCTCGGGCGGCACACTGTGCGACAGCCTGGGATCCTGAAAGGCCAGAATCATCCCTGCCGCGATCAAGCGTGCGGTTGCGCTGGGAGCATCATCCTTCATTGGCTCAAGCCCAGAGATTTGGTGCGATAGTGGCGATACCACTCGCTTTGGAAGCGTTCGTCGGGGTCGTAGTCGATTTTTTTCTGAAGAAACGCATCGAAGTTGGGGTAGGCGCGTCGCACCTGTTCGCCGGTCGCCGCACGGTGATAAGTTAGGTAGAAACTTCCGTCTAGGTCCAATGATGCATCCGTCAAGCGGCGAAATGTCCTCTGCGTGCGGTCAACCCCTTCCGGAGTGTGCTGGGTCCGGAGGTTGAAGATGACGCAGGCATAGTCCTGCTTCGCCCACGGCAGAAATGTCGTGGAGTCCTTTTGAATCACACGAATCGTCCCATAGATGTCTTCGACTCCCTCTGTCCGCAGAATGGCCCTGGCGCGATCCATGAAATCCATGATGCGCGCTGGCGGTACATAATGCTCGCCGATCACGAGAGATTCATCCGGCGCACCGGCCCGGCGCGCTCCGGCGGAGAGCAGGAACTCCGAGTAGGATGGGATGTAGGTCCCCAGCTGCATGGTGTCTGACCAGTACACACGACCGTGGGTCCCGACATAGTGTCGCGCGTATTCGGCAAAGGCGCGCGGCTTGTTCGTATGCGCCAGCGCCAGCAGCGACAGCCAGGCATCGCGCGACAGGTCCCCGGCATCATCAGAGATTGGCACATCATCAGGAACTGGCTGATAACACGCCATGACCCCTCGACGCAGGAACCCATCGTCGGTCGGATCGATTGCATACTGAAAGTCACCATACAGGCAACCTTCGGCAACCCGGCGATACACCGCGTTGATTGCATCGTCAAGATCGATGACATTGACAAGTCTGCGTACTTTCACGCGCGGACCCAGGCGAAGGGTGGCCGACGTGATCACGCCAAACAAGCCATAGCCGCCGACGACGAGCGAAAAGAGTTCCGCGTTCTCTGTGCCCGAGGCCCGAACAACCTCGCCGCAGGCGGTCACCACGGTGAGATTCTCGATGTCTTCAACCAATGGGCGCATCAGCAAGCCCCTGCCATGCACGTTGGCCGAAATTGATCCGCCAATGGAAAGTCCATCCGCACCCGTCTGCTTCTGACGGATTCCCCATCGGGCTGAATCGGGCTGGGAGGCTCGCGTAGCAGTGATGACAGCAGGCCAGTCAGCGCCGGCCTCGATCTCGAGGAGCCCTTGGCGTGCATCGAAACTGATGACCCGAGTCATGGACGACATGTCAATCTGGAAGTTGCCACGCCCGAATTGCTGCCCTCCCATCGCATGCCGTCCACCGCAGATACTGAGCGGATGCCGATGTTCGTCCACGACCAACTGGCACACTTCGTCCACGGTTCGTGGCCCGACAATTCGATTGACCTCAGTCGCGTTCAATCGAGAGTGAACGTCATTGAGCACGAATGCCATGGCAAAGCGTACTCGCGCCGATGATTGGAGCGGCATGGAGTTGGACAGACGAGAACTGCGCGCGATGACGTTTGACGAGCAGCCGTCGAAAGACGGGGGAACCAAAGTGTCACTGTCCACTTGGCGGGCCATGAGCGACGGAGGCAAGGGGAGGCGCAAGAGTGTGTCCGCTAGTGAGGGGCCGAAGTACCCTAGAGTCATGTCCGGAAGATCGGATGCGTCCAATGAGACTCATAATCACACTCATCTTCACGGGTTTTTGCTGCGGCATTGCCGGATGCACCGGAAGTACCTCTGCCCTCGATGCCTTGCCTCTTGATTGGGCAGGAACTAGTCTCATCCACGAAGGTGGATTGGCGAATGTCGAAGCGTGGAATCACCCGCCCGATGATTTCATGACCCGGGCGAACATCACGTGCCCTCAACTTCATCCGGGCCAGAGTGTTCCTGAAGTCAAGAGTGCTTGCGGCCGTGACCTTGCGCTCCAGTGTCGCATGCAGGTGGCGGATGGGCAGATTGACGTCTACGAAGTGGTGCTGACCTCGCGCCATCTGCGCTACATCGCACTCTTCCAGGATGGCCTGCTCACCGGAGCGTACTGCCCACCCCCGGAGCGTTGGGAATTGGTCCGCAATCATCGCGGCACTGAAATGGAACGCGTGCCGACACGCCCGGCAACACTCCTGACCGAGATGCGGGCTTCGGAGAACCTCCTGCTCACTGGTCGTCTGGATCGTTCGCTGCGCGCAAATGCGTGGTGCGCTGAAGTCAGCACAGCCTACGCTCGTCGCGCGACAGATATGTCCGCCGCTCCCCTGACGGTGATCATGGCCCCGTTTGTCCCGATGATTCTCGCGGGACAGATGTCTGCGGACTCCAAAGATAAAACGGCGCAAGCACGGTACGCCGTCGCGAAGGTTCCGCTCGGTGAACCTGTGGACCGGCTCGTAGCCTTGTTCGGCCCGCCCTTGCTCACCGAGCATGAGGACGCCGACTGGAGTGCTGCGGGGGACTGGCTTGTCTATGGCTACAGGCCGACGCCCGAGAGCGTGTTCTACCAGCGGTTGATGGTGCATTGCCGCGATGGTAAAGTGATCGGTGCATATGCGGATGAATGGATCGCCGCGTGGTCAGGGCCGCGATAGTTGGTAGGCAAGAGCCTCGCCGCACTCCGGACACTTCCCCGTCGTGTTCCCCACCAGCGAATACCCGCATGCCAGACACTGCCCGCGCTTCATGCGCATTCTCTTTCGGCGCGTGAACCCGATCCACGCGAAGAGGTACACCGCCAGCCACGGTATTCCCCATACCAAGCTGTCCGCCATGAATCCCAACCAAATCGGGCGATAGGGAAGATACACAACAATCCACGAGTGTGGCCGCAGCCAGGATGGGCCTTTGAACAATCCGATATTGTTGTCTATCTCTTGGCGTCCTGCCTCGTTGGTGACCCAAATGGATTTGGAGAAACCTGAGAGCGCCAGCATCGGCCACCCCGCCCCCATTTCCATTTGGCGCCGAGGAGTCACTGCCTCTGACCCGAACCATGCCGCATCCTCGGGGGTCAGCGCTGTGCCTGCGAAATGCGCCCAGCCTGGCACAATCGTTTCATATTCGCTTGGTTCCATAGGGACATACAGCATGTTCGGCAATAGAGATCCACGCCATGCGCGGTAATGGCCTGGACATCGACCCACTTCCGTCTGCACGCTGGAGTCAACATTGGTTTGGGTATCGAAAATTCCCCCTGCCCCGTGCGTCACCCAAGGTAGCGCGATCTGGTGAGCACCCGCGATCACGCATGTCCATGCCACCGCCACCGTCGTCACCACCCCCAGCAGCAGACACACGAGGATGAGAGTGCCCCATCGCTTCACATCCTGATTATTCGCCCCCTTCCACAGGATCGCACCGCCGTCATTTGCGGTCGCCAATGCATGCTGCGAAGGGTGGGAGGCTGCGACACCCTTGCCACAGTTGCGCTTTTCCCTAGATTGGACACTGTGGGCAGAGCGCTGCAACGGGGACTCAGTCGAGCCTTGGCTCGTCAAAGTCCGTGGAAAGCGGTGTCTGCTTGGCGAATCGTTCGCTCTGATGCTGTCGCTGCATCGCCGCCCACGCCAGTTCATGCACTAAAGCGTTCCCGTCGCCCATCGGGCCAAATCGACCGAACATCACGGTACTGTTGAAGTGCGCCTGATGAAAAAGATTCATGGCGTTCCCAATTCCGGTGATAACCGCGTCCACTTCCGTCCGTGATCCCTTGGGAATCGAGTCGGCGAGCCCGTAAATGGCCGCAGGTAGGTCACGGTGGGCGATGAGTTTGTTGCGCGGGTGTCTGATGAATTCGCCAGATTGTCGTACCGCCTCAATTTCAGCAATAAGAGTTGTAGCCAAGCGCTTATCCGCACAAATGAGTGGCAGTCGCCCAAGTGTCAGGTTGTCAGCCTTTCCCTGTTTGATTGGGTCGAGCAGTCGTGCGGAAGTCAGAAGGATGTCATCCCAAAGACTGTGCTGGATTACGTTGAAGAAGAACCCCGCGGCCGAATTCAGAATATCCACCCGATGTTCGGAAACGCCGAAGAGTTTTCGATACTCACCCCACTTGGCGTGGAGCCATACTACATCGCTATAGAGAACAAAATACGTCGCGCCATTCTCGACCCCTAGAGTTGCTTCAAATGCGCTGCGCGTTCGGTCGTCGGGCTGATCCTCGCTCATAGTCACTATCAAATCCTTGCTGGGTGAGCATAGACAACATTGCCTCATGCGCATGCTGCATTCGCGTATGCATCAATGGGTGCCCCTCATCCTCCCCCACACCGCTTCCCGCGTGTAGGGGCCGTCGTCCTCGTCGCGGAGCAGCACGGGCGGCTCGTTGTGACCCGGCGCGTGCAGGGTCACGATCATCGAACGCGCCGCCAGCGGCCTGCCCTGCCGGTCGAGGATGCGGCCGCAGTCCGGACAGCGGATCGGCTGCTCCTCGTTCATGAGGATCAATAACGCTCCACCGTTGCGCAGCGGCCAGCGACAGGTCTGGCACAGCGCGGGCACGGGCGTGACCCGCTTCTCCAGCCGCCGTACCTGATTCATCAACTGGATGCGCATGCAGGGCCTTCCTTCTCTTGCTTAGGGGCCTCGACGATCTGGTACATCACCAAGTGGGTGATCGGCAGCACTCTTCCACAGAACCGGCACTGCTGGGGCAGGGGAGGCTCATCACCCTCAACGGTGAAGCCGTAGGTCGGCATCTGCCCATCCATGCACCAAGTGCACTGACACGTGTGCCTCGGCATCGCCGCTTCCAGTCTGCTGAGCCGGGTGAGGATGGGCTTCCTGCTCTTCATCCCACCAGCCCTCCGCAGCCGTACCGGCCCTTCCTCCCTGGCTTTCAAGGCCAGTTCCGCCGCCACACGCTGGACCACATCTTCCATGCCCACAAAGGCGGTTTCGAAGTCAGGAGAGCGGTCGCAGCCCTGACTCTGGCCCGCCGCTGGCGTCTTCTGATGGTGACGCCTTCACCAGTGCAGTCACCGCCACCGCATACCGCTGTCATTGCGACGGCCGTGGAAGCCATCTCCTGCGCGCCTGCAGCAGGGCCGCGAACTCTCCAATCCTGCAGCTGGGTTGTAGAGCGTGCGGCAGGATGCCCGTGATTCGGAAAGCCCTACACCGTCGGTTCATAGCCAAGCGGGCTTCATGCTGACGCTGGGAGAGACCGTCATCCTGCTCCACTCAGCCTCGCCATCGACCGAAGCGCAGTCGCCAGGTGGTGTGGGTTCAGCCGGTCGCCATCATGCACGTTCTACCGATTCGCCAGTCTCAGCCATCACACACCTCCACCGAGTTACGCTGCGTGCCCTGCGTTCTGCCGCCGCCCTGATCGCCCACGTTGGCCCACGATCGCCCACATTGGCGAGTCACTTCGCCGCCCGGTACCGCCGCCTACCGACGCGCCCCCACGGCCCCGCTGGCCAGGTCCCAAGCGCAGGCCACAGCCGCCGCTTCGCCGCACTGATTCCAGAGGGCAGCGCCTGGATCGACAGCGACATGCGGAATTGACCCGCGATGTCGAACGCTTGGCATGCGATGCCGCGACGACACCGGGTGTGCGACAACGCGGGCCGGATGTCGCCCGCAGCCGAGACCTTTCTACAGGAGAACGCCCATGACGTTGACCGCCGCCCAGACCTACACCCAGAGAGGAGATCCGCCCGGTTGCTGGATGTCATCCAGATGGAACTGGATGCCCACGGTGAAGCGCGCTGCTGCCGCCGACCCTTCGCCAACCGGGGCTTCGCCGGTGATCTTGGCAAGGTCAGAGCGACCTCATCGCGTGGTGGAACTCATCACCAACCACCGGATGACCCGCGGCGACATCGAGTTCCTCAGCGAAGCAGAATGAACCCCAACTCAGGAGAACCGGCTCATGCGCATCACGAAGACTGAACTGGAACGTATCTTATTATCCTGGCAACGGATTGATGGTCTGCGCAACTCAATTGGGCTCGACCGGGTCCTGGCCGCGCGATCGAAGTGATCGGCAAGCCGCCGCCTTTCACCTACCGGCCGATGCTCGATGACCTTGCCGCGTGGAAGGTCCTCGCCAAACGGTTCTACACCCGATCCGAAGAAGAGATTCAGGTCGTCGTTACCTGACTCCTGCACCTGTTCACCCCATCCGCACCTTCTTCCACGCCGCGTTGGCGCGGAAGGCGGTGTCGGAACACCTCCAACACGGAGAAGCACCCATGTCGAAAACCCCCACGTCCAAGAGCAGCGGAACCCCACGGACACGCGAGCAGTTGATGTCGCCGACCGCGCGGAAGATCGCCGATGAAGCTATCAAGGATGGCGAGGCGCGCATCAAGCGCATCGAAGCCGCCGAACTGGGCATCGGTCCCGACACCGTCGCGCCGGACCCCAACAAGAAAGCACCCAAGACGAAGGGCAAGGCCTCTCCCGGCAAGGGCGCGAAGGGCAAGGCCGCCAAGGAACCCAAGGCCAAGGCCCCCACGACCGCCAAGCCGTCCACGATACCCAAGGAGAAGAAGGTCAGCCTGCTCAGCGCGGCCGCCATCGTTCTCGCCGCGACGAAGGAACCGATGCGCGCGCCGCAGATACTGGAAGCCATCACCAAGCGCGATCTCTGGTCTTCCCCCAACGGCAAGACGCCCGAGCAGACGCTGTACGCCGCCCTGATCCGCGAGATCGCCGCCAAGGGTGACAAGGCCCGTTTCAAGAAGCACGACAAAGGCGTATTCGTCGCGACGGCGCATGCGAAGACGAAGTAATGCGGGTTCGTTCATCAGGAATCCCCACCAGCCTCGGCCTGCTCTGCAGGCGGGGCTTTCTCTTCGGGGACGGCGTTCGCCGTGGAAGAGGCTTGAGATTCCTACGCTTTGGCCATGCAGGAACAGGATGTTCAGTTGCTCGCCGATGTGATCACTCGGGATATCGCACCTTTGCCCCCTGCCGACCTGCCCGCCATTCGGGAGCGTCCACCGATCCGCATCGTCCATTGCGTGATGTCGCTCAACCGCCGGTATTCTGTCTTCCACCCGCGCGTGCAGGAATTCAGCGCGGCTCAGACCGCCATCCAATCCTGCGATGACCTGCTCGCGACGATGGAGCGTGTGGGGACGGCGAACTTTCTGAGCACCATGCTGCGCACGAACGATCCGACGAGGGCCGAGACGTTGCTGGGAGTGACAAGATTTGCAATCGCGGTGCGGGACCGACAGCAGGGTGGTACGGAAGCGGAACGACTGACGAATTGGGCGGCTGTGGCTCGGCCCGGAGACTATGTCGAGGTCGGAGTGAAGGGTTTTGGACCTGCTGGGTTTCAGTATCTGCGCATGCTTTTCGGTGCCGACACCGTGAAGCCTGATGTGCACATCATCAACTTCGTTTCCCAAGCCCTGAATCGTCGGGTGGATGGAATCCAATCGGTGTTCCTCCTCGAACGTGCATCACAGCGACTCGGATTGTCGGCTCGCGGAATCGATGGCCGCATTTGGGAACGCAGCGCGCACCGGTGATGGAATCCGCTGAGCCTTCTTGCCGGTGAACTGCTCCCACCGGTCCCGTATGACATCGCAGTACAGCGGATCGATTTCCATGAGGAACGCCTTCCTCCCCGTCTGCTCACAGGCAATCAGGGTCGAGCCCGATCCTCCGAAGAGGTCAAGGCAGTTCTCACCCTGCAATGATGAATACGTGATCGCCCGCACCGCCAGTTCCACCGGCTTCTCGGTGAGATGAATCATGCTGGCGGGATTCACCTTCTTGACTTCCCACGTATCGCTCACGTTGTTGGGGCCGTAGAAGTGATGACCCGCCCCTTCTTTCCATCCATAGAACGCCAATTCAAAGTTGCCCATGAAGTCCTTGCGCGTCAGCACGGGATGCTGCTTCACCCACACGATCCCCTGCGAGAAGTACAGACCGCATTCCTTGAGGACAGGCGGGTAGTTGGCAAGGTTCGCATATCCGCCCCAGACGTAAAACGACCCACCGGGCTTCAACACCCGAGCCATATTTCCGAACCAGGCATGGAGCAAAACATCGAACTGTTCATCGCTGACGAAGTCGTTGGTCAAGGGACGGTCGCGCGGACGCATCTTGGGACCCGCGCTGGCCTTGCCTCCATCGGCAGGAGACTTCAGATTCCAGCCTCCGTACGCCACCGCCTGTTCCGGGCTGGGCAAGCCGCGCATGTCACCCCGGGCCATTGCGTTGTTCGTTCTTGGCGCGACGTTAACGTTGTACGGACAGTCCGCGTTGATCAGGTCAACAACCGCGCCGTCCAGCAGCCGATCAACGTCTGCAGCGTTCCCACTGTCGCCACACAGCAGACGGTGGTCCCCCAGAATCCACAGGTCGCCTTTCCGGGTCACCGCCTCATCAGGGGGGGCGGGGATGGAGTCGGGGTCGGTTGCGCCGTCGGTGACCTCGGACATGAACTTGGAGAGTTCCTCCTGCGAGAAGCCCAAGGACCCAAGGTCGATGTCGAGGGCTTCCAGATCGGTGAGTTCAATTCTCAACAGGTCTGCATCCCACTCGGCATTCAAGGCCAACTGGTTGTCGGCCAGCATGTAGGCACGCTTCTGGGCTTCAGTGAGGTGTGCCAGTTCGATGACCGGCACGACCCTGAGGCCCAGTTTACGGGCAGCAAGCAGACGGGCGTGCCCAGCGATCACACCGTTCTCCCCGTCCACCAGCACCGGGTTCGTCCACCCGTACTCGCGAATCGAGGACGCCACCTGGGCCACCTGCTCCTCCGAGTGCGTGCGCGCGTTGCGGGCCGAGGGGATCAACGCTTCCACCGGCCTGTACTCGACGTGCAGATGCTGGGTGTCGGTGGAAGGCTCGGCTACCGCAGGCGACGGCGCAATCGCTATTGATGCGTCTTGCGCCGGAACGGTTTCCTTCTTCTTTGTCTTTGTTGCTTTGTTCATGGTGTCCCCGATGACTATGGCAGGTTCGTCTATAATCGCTGTTCACGGTGTAGCGATGTTACATTGTGATAATGTCCGATTCAGTCCGAAAGCACGCCTCTTGCTGTGGGATGCCACAACAATGCTCAACACATTTGCGATGGTGTGCAACGTGGTGCGATGAAACTCACTTTTGCGGCAGGAATCGGTGCGTTCACGAGATGGAACGCGAGATTTGGGCCCGGCGATTGTGCAGGATCGCGCGGTCATGTCTACTCAGTATTATAGGCAACATGAACATTGATCATGCACAATCCGCTCGCCATACAGGGGTTTGCGTTGAAGGTGAGAACGCGACCGCTCGCTGATGCGCTCACGCGGTCCGCATGCGATCTCTAAGGCTTTGTTACTTTGTGAGTTGCGTTGTAGGTCGCTCGATTGGGAAGCTGACGCTCTACCAACTGAGCTATGCTCATGTGGTTTGCAGAGACGGTACTATCGCGGTAGAGTGCTTCGCATGAAACCGCAGAAAACGCGTAGTTTGGCGACGTGGATATCGAGCGATCCAGGGGTTGAATTTGAGGCCGATCTCGCGCAGCATTTCGCATTGTCGTTAACACGACGCGGCGAAATCCTTTCAGACAAAGCATACACGGCTTTGAGGCGATGTGCGAAGATTCCTTGGCCTGAGGAGTCGGAATTGATGGCAGCCTTTGCCACGGCTGCAGAGTGCGGCCCAGGTGAGGCCCAGAACCGTGTAGTGCCGGAGCGTCGTGCGGTGCAGTCCGAGTGCTGCATGATCCGGTTGCTGATCTGCATCTCGGCCTGGGCCAGTCGGGTGTCCCCAGCGCGTCAACTGAGGTGGAGATCGATCACGCGGCCTTCCGCATCCTCGGTGATGATCTTGACGTAGGCCGACGACGGCGGCGGTGATAAGCTTGTACCTGACGAGTGACCGGCGCCGGGAACAGGGAACCTGCCGCGCCAGTCCGCCCAGGAGAAGTCACGGCGCGCGTCACCGGGTGACGACCTGCGTGGAAGACTCGGCGGCTGGAGGCTGCAGCGTGGCCACCTGCCGTTTTTCCCCAAGGGCACGGGCCAGTTGCGGGTGCATCGGCAGGACATCCGTGCGAGTGGGCTTTGCTGCAGGCGATCGTGATGGCGTTCTGCCGGGAAGTCAATGTCCTTCCTGGCCAGGAGTGCCTGCGGGCCACCGTGCAGGCCCGCCAAGGCAAGCGCGGCCGATACCAGCAATCCCTTCCTGCGGATGGGCAACCTCAATCAGGAAGACCGAGTTCCTTCGGTCAGCGGCCTGCGAACTCGCTTGCGGTCCCGACCTTTATCCTGCTTGGGGACCACCTTGGCAGGTTGGCCTGCAGCCGTCCGTGTTGGTACCGATGCGAACGCGAGGATGATCTGGCGTGGCGAAGTTGATGGACCGGGCCGAGCAGGACCTTCGTCCCGATCCCAGCCAAGCGCTATCTCCAAGGCATCGACCGTCAGATCCACCAAGCGATCGACCTCGGCGTCGGATATCAGGCGTTCCAGATGCCACCGCTTCTGGATGATGTGATGAAGGACTGCTCTGCATGGCGGCAACAGTGATAGTAGTATTCTCGATGTGCTGGGAGCGGTCTTCGGCTTCACGGCGAAGCGGTCCAGGTGGGATCGATGATGCCTTCACGCCGGAGGGCGGCGTCCGCGATCCACTGCTGACGATGCGTTCGGCGGTGGCCTTGTCGGTGGTTCAGGACGCACCCGCCGTTTACCCGTGTGGTCGTACCACGCGGCGACCCACGGGCCGGTGGGGATGCGTTTGAACAGGCTGCCGGTGTTCTTGCTGCGTTGTTTGGCCATCAGGGGACTCCTTGTTGGTCCCGTGAGTCCTTAGCGGACATGGGCGGAGGTTGCAAGGTTGAAATCTCAATCACAATCAGCAGCGGGGAGAAGGGGGGAGGGGGGTAGCGCGTCCCCCCCATACCCCCCCGAGTACAAGACTCGGGGGGTTGGGGGTCGCGCAGACCTACCCCCTACCTAGCCCGTGTTTCTCAGCACTTCGGTGGGAAGAGTGGTGAATCGATGGGGCTTGTTGCCACTGGGGATGTGCCTGTACACGGAACCGGACTCCAGCGCCCGTTTCAGGAGTGATTCGGCGAATGTTCTGGACATCCCCGTCTCCTTGGCGCGGGCGATGATGTCTTCCTTGATGCTGTGCTTCGGGCCGACGATCTCCACGGCGAACCTCTCCGGCGACCATGGGCGTTGTGGCGTTGGAGTGGCGGCTGGTGCCCTTGCACTTCCAGCAGATCGGGCTGGGCGTCTCTTTAGGTCGGCAGGATCAAGGTCGGGAGCCAATTCCCAACCCGGGTCAGTCCACCGGATGACAAACGGTTGAGGCTTGCGCCAGGACCGTGTGGCCGCTTCGATTACGGCGGCGTTCTCGACTTCGTGCGGTTTGACGACCAGATGGGTATCCGTAGCCCGGCTCTGCGCCCCACCGCCCGCTCCGATGTCGGTGATCGCCTTTCCCCATTGGTCGCCCTTGGTCGTGTGGTGGACTACCACCATTGAGGCCTGCGTCGTCGCGCAGATCGCATCCAGCGTGTTGTACACGCGCGTCATCAGTTCGTTGGCGTTCTCCTCGCCTTCGGTGGGAAAGAACCGGTACAGAGCATCGAGGACAATGGCGCGATATGTTCCTGCCGGCACCCCATTCAAGAGGTCTTGAACCTGATCGATGGTCAACCGCTTGCCGCGCACCGGCCAGATGTCCAGGGCGCTGAGGGCCTCCTTGGGAATACCCATCATTTCTGCTGCCTTGGCAATGCGCCGCGCGAGTGTTTCTTCGTGCAGTTCGGCATCGATGAGCAGGACTCGACCCTGAGCGGTTGCCATCCCGAACCAAGACCGGCCCGTAACGATGGCCAGCGCGAGGGAAAGCGCGAGCCAAGATTTTCCGACCTTGGTCGCTGCAATGATGTTCATTACTTCGCCTTGTCGCAGGAGGCCGTCAATGACGGCGGAACGCATTTGGGGAAATTGATCAATCAGCGAGTTCGCCTGAATTGGCGTGAACGCGTTCCGACTCGCGTCGGGAGACGCGGGTGGAGTAAAGAGGGGGGCGTTGTCAAGAGCCTGTACAACCGTTGCTTTTGTCGCTCCGCCGATGAGCCAAGCGCGAAGATCCTTGACTTCCGGCGGCGGGTTGATGATTCGGATGGATGCCGCGACCTCGTGCAGTTTCGTGGCGACACGGATGGCTCCGGCGCGCCCCGCCTTGTCGTTGTCGGCAATGAAGCAAATGTGCAGACCTTTGAGCAATTCGGCCAGATGCTCCGCGCCGCCATCGGCCGATGGGCGACCCACGATGTCGAGTCCGAGATCGATCCCCGCCGCGGTGTCACTCGCGCCCTCGACGATGTAGATCGGATTGGCATTGGTCGCACCAGCGAATCGATCGAGGGACCAATTCAGGACAAGACCACGATGACCGCCTTTCACGAAAGACTTATCGCCGTCGTCCGCTCGCACCGACCACCCAACAACCTCCCCGTGGCAATTGCGCTCGGGAATCAACCACCGATTCTGGTCACGCCTGGCCCCGATGGCCGCCCACGATTCGAGCGTGAGGCCATCTGGGATGGGGTCGCCCGTTTTCGGAGGTCGCCCTTTCACGACCGCCCGCCTTTACGCTGACGAGCGACAAAGGTGTCTAGGTCCGCGCGGTGGTAACGAACAGACCGACCGATCCGAATCGAGGGAATCTCACCGGAGGCGGTGAGCGACCACAGTTTTCGGGGCGAAATCGCCAAGTGTTCAGCGGCTTCGCGCGGCCTGAGGAGAAAGGGATTGGTTTGGCACGGTAACGAATTCTCTCGTTTCATCATGCTAAATTCTGCACGATGAGCAGTGCGCCAAGTGTGTCAGGAAGTGTGATTCTCCTGTGATTCTGGCGCATAGAGGGCGAAGACCCCTTTGGTGACACTACGGATCATGGTCCCGAACGCAGCGTGTCCGCGAAAGACGTGAGCCAATCGGAAGTTGTCGTTGGTTGACCCCACTTTTTCCTGAAGCGTCGTCTCCGAGAGCCCGGAACCGTCACGTCGTCCGCTCCGCTCCCACTGCACCCATAGTGCCTCTACAACCGCTGCCTGCTGTCCGACTGCAAACACGTATTGCGCGCCATACCAGATCACCCAGGTGAAATCCTCTCCATGCGTGCACTGAAGTTGCTGATCACTCGATTCGCTGCCCGTTCGCATTCTGGGATCCGAAGTGTCCTGTTCAGGTCTTGAGGCGAGGTCGATCGCACTCGGTTGCTCAGGTTGATCTAGCCATCGAAACCGGATGTGTCCATCGTGTTCCAACTCCAACCACCCATGGGGTACATCGCGCTGCTGCGCATCAATCAGCACGATGGACGCTTGAAATCCCTCCTTGAACGCATGAAATCGATCGATGTATCCGCCTCCCGCGAGGGGCAACAGGCGTTCTGCGCTGTCGAGGCGTGCGAGCGTGTCTTGAGCGCGACGGCTGTCGCAGGTGGGTAAGACCGACCGTCGGGGTTACCTCCAGACCCCGAAACTCGCCTTCAAAACAGAGAGCGCGGCGGCGGGGCCGGGTTCCCGCCCCGGCGTCGGAAACCCCCGTCCTGACGGGACTTTTCGCGCGTCGTGGTGGCGACGGCCCGGAGCGTCCAATTCGCCCACCTGTTAACCAAAACGCCGCCGCGTTTCCGCGAGGGCGTCTGTAACTCCCCGAGTGCAACCCTTTTCGGAGGATGGGGGGCGACCCCCATTCGCCCAGAACGCGGAATTCCCGGTTTCCGTAGGGGACGATTTCTGGTAAAGGTCCAATCTGGGGAGGCCGCAACTGCGACCCGAGCAACGGCCCGGTTGCAGGCCCTGGCTCGTCAACCGACTTCAAGCCACGCAAGCAACTCCACCGAATGCCCGCCCAACGGTCCGGCTAGCCCTCGATGCCCAAGCTCTCGCTGAAGCGCTGGTTCGACCGCAGTCTCAAAGAGCCTTCGGCGATCCTCTGTGGCCATTCTCGTACTTGACGGATTCCCAGAAAACGCTTCGGAATACCGCTTCTCCAAGGCCGGCACCCGTTGGCCTGACGAGTCCACGGCGATGGCAACGACATGGGTCGTGGAGTCCGCCGCGTTTCCAAATGCTTCAACCGACCACACTGTGAGAATCCCGGGAGGCATTCCGGCGGTCGCGGCGACGGTAACTCCGAGTTGATCCGGCGGCAATGTCCGCCATCGCCGCAGCATCCCGGTCATGACCGGATGGTCCACGCCCATGAGTTGCAGCCGTTCATCCGCTTGCGCGGCGTCCCGGTCGAGCGTGAACATCGTTCCGTCGGCGCTGGTCGCTGTTTCAATCCGGAAGCAACCGTTGTTCGACGGGATCAGCGCGCCGCCGTCTGCGTGCAAGGATGCCCGCAGGAACGCCTCGATCCGAGCCTTCCCAGCATCAATATCCGCGAATGGCCGATAGTCGTCCAGGCTAAATCGGTCGAGGTCTTGAAACAGCTCGAAGACGACTTTCCTCGCTTCGTTCGCGTTCGAGATGGCCGCTTCCAACTCCTGCTTCGTGCGCCTCAACTGGGGATCGTTTAGGGCGTCGCGGTACAACTGGTCGTAGCTCAGGCGATCTGAAAGCTGGCCCAAGATCTGCGCCTTCAGATCCTCCGTGACGTTGCCGTGCTCATCGACCTTTCCCAGTGCCCTTGCGATCTCTTCGAGCTTGTCTGTCAGGAGCAGGAAGATCGAACCCTCGATCGTGTCCGAGAGGACCAGGTTGTAAACCTGCGCCGTGTCCTTCTGCCCGTACCGGTGAATGCGGCCGATCCGTTGCTCGACATCCATCGGGTTCCACGGCAGGTCGAAGTTGAACAGCACGCGCGAGAACTGGAGGTTGATCCCCTCCCGACCGGCGGCTGTGCATATCAGTACGCGAGGGCCGTCCGGTCGCCGGAACCGCTTTTCGGCAGCCAGCTTGGCCCCATGATCCCCGCCCCGCAGTACCACGACGCCTTGGCCCGGATACGCGGCTTCGATCTCCCTCGACAGCAGGTCCACCGTCGCCAGGTACGTCGCAAAGATCACGACCTTCTCGCCGGGATTCTGCTCCCACAGTGCTCCGAGCCCGCGCAGCAGCTTCTCGACCTTGGTCTCCCGTCCATTCGGGCAGGCCAAGAGCACCTCCTCAATCCGCATCCGCTCCTCCGGCAAGGAGAGCGACACGGACACAGCCGCAAGCTCCTCGCCCTCGGCGGTCGTTGCCTCCCCGCTCTCCGACGAGGCGGCCAATTCGAGCTGGTCCTCATCAAGATCTCGGATCAGGCGTAGTTTGAGATCAGCGAGAATGCGGTCCACTTCGCCTCGACCGGCCGCGTCTTCGGCGTGGCCCGTTACCCGGTGAATCAGGCTGCGAGCCTCATCCAGGAGCCTGCGGTGCCCATCGATGTCGAGGGCCTGGTCCTTCAGGATGGCCTCGTGGATCGTTAGCATGAGCTGGCGGCGGCGGAGCGTGCTCTGGACCGCGGCGAAACTGGACGCGGCGATCTTCTGGAAGATCGTCATGACAAAGCCCAGGGCCTGCCCCTGGTTGCCCTGCTTCTTCGCCAGATCGAACCCATCTTGAAGATACTCCCGGAGCTTCGCATAGAAGCTCCGCTCACCCTCTGACATGGTGAACGACTCAGTGTGGACCCATCGCCGCGCGAAGAGCGGGGAGCCGTCGGGCGTGCAGGCATCCGCCTTTGTGCGTCGGAATACCACGCTGTTGAGACGGTGCCGCTCCTCAACCATTTCCTCCGCGTCGGCGAACAGGGTCGGGTTGAGCAGTTGGATCAACATCCAGAATCGGAAGTGGTCTCCCTGGTGGGGCGTGGCCGACAGGAGCAGCAGGTCGCGGGCGTGATCCCGCATCGCCTCGGCAAGCTTGTAGTTCTCAGTCTTCTTGACCTTCCCACCGGTCTTGTACGCGGAGAGATGGTGGGCCTCGTCGAAGACGACGAGGTCCCACTTCGGCGCATCGAGCAAACGTCGCACCCGCGCCCGCCGTTTCAGCGTGTCCACGCTGGCGATCAAGCGGTCGTGCTTGACGAAAGCATTCGACTTTCGGTCCGTCACATCGCCATCGCTCCCGAATACCTCGAAGTTCAGATTGAACACTTCGTTCAACTCTCGGTGCCAGTTGTTGACCAGCCCTGCGGGGACAATCATGAGCGCACGGTTGAGCTCGCCGCGGCTGGCCAGTTCGCGCAGCACGAGAGCCGTCTCGACCGTCTTCCCGAGGCCCACCTCGTCGGCGATCAGGAACCGTCGCGGTGCGGCGGTGGCGATCCGGTGCGTGAGCACGACCTGGTGCGGGAGCAGGTCGATCCGCGCCGCAGTCAGAGCCGCGGCGTTCTCCATCAGCGGGAGCGCATGCGCTTCCACGTACAGCCACGCCCGCCGAAGGCGGTCCTCACCCCCGGCAACGCTTTCCAGGATGCGATCGACGCGGCTGCTGGCCCGCGCCACCGCGGCCGCATTCACTCGCCGTTCGCCGGACGGGAAGAAGACGCGGACATACCCGTCGGACCCAATCCCGACGACCACCCCCTCGCCGAAGTCGGCGTGGGCGACGCGCTCCCCGGGCTTGAACAAAACCTGTGGCACCGTCAACTGATCCTCGGGTGGTATAGCCCAACCCAGTGCTTTCCGTCGTAGTCTGCGGCATGATCGTCTGTGTTCATGATCCGCTCGATCTCGTTCTCCGCGCCGGACCAGAGCAGCCGCCCGATGTGGAGCCCGTTCTCGCCCGAGTTGCGGTGCTTGTAGTGGTATTCCTCGCTCGCGCCGCGCATCGAAATTCGGCTGCGGCCGGACGGGAGCCAGAAGATGAGCCCGGCTCCGCCCTCGTAGTGCTC
Organism: Phycisphaerales bacterium; assembly: GCA_044229655.1. Taxonomy (GTDB): domain Bacteria; phylum Planctomycetota; class Phycisphaerae; order Phycisphaerales; family UBA5793; genus JBGASM01. Next base: position 21,879 of record JBGASM010000030.1, read on the forward strand.
CTGGAACGACATGATGGCGCGTCGCAGGTCCTCGACCAGCCAGCGCTCCGCGTCGGGGCCGCTCAAAACGTCGAGGCAAAGGGCCATGTGTCGAGGAAGTCGTCACGGAGCCGCCCCTGATCTGCCGGGGGAGTGTTCTTGAGCCGAAAGTACTCGCCGATGTGCGGGGCGAGCAGCGACTCGATAGCGGCTCGTGAGACCTGGAGCCGATTCTCGAAGAGCCGATGGAGCAGGAGCCGAGACCGGTCCTGCTTCGCAGAGGGGCCGGTGAAGTCGATGATCACCGGGTTGACACGCTGAATCTGCTGGAAGGCATCCGTTGTCCCGTTTCGCACGGACGCAACGAGCACCAGCTTGTCGGGATGTTCCTTGGCGATTTCCGACAGGATCTGGATGAAGTTGAACGCCCACGTTCGCCACGGGTACTGCTTGGTGTTCGTGATTCCGTCGAACCAGGTCTGGAACTCGTCAAGGATCAAGGCTGTGGGCGTGTGCGCCAGCATCTCCATGATGATGGTGTCGCTGGGCACGTCGGTCTTCTTCTCGCCTTGCGCCTCCCACTTTCCCCGGCAGTACGCGCCGTGCGGATGGTTGTCGAAGAGGACATCCCATAAAAACTTGTAGTGCTGCTGGTGCATGCTTTGGCTGATGACATGCATGCCATCTCGCAGCCCGACGCGGGTGATGTTGGGAGACTCCAGCACATCCGCCCAGTGTGTGAGCCATGCCTTCGCGGCGGCCTGATCAGTCAGGCTGTGATACAGAACGGCCAATAGGTGGGACTTGCCCTGTCCTCGCTCCCCCTTCAGGACAACTGGTCGTCCTTGATCTGGACCCGCAGCTTCCAACATTTTGAGCACGTCCGTGCTCGGGTACGTGATCTTCAGAAACTCTTCGGCCGGGACCTGGGTTGCACCCGTATTGTTCTTGTTCGTCAGCTCAATCGCCGTGCCCTTGAGGCGGCGGCCCCTGAACTCGTCTCTGAGTGTTAATCCCAGCATCGTGGTCTCCTCTGCATCAGAGCGGTCGAGTTCAACGCTCGCGATTCGTCTCCGGATTGTCCCCAAGCCACCGATCTATGACCGATCGATGAAATCGCCAGTGCTTTCCCACCTTGTGGCCTAGGACTTTCCCGTCCTGAGCCAACTTGTAGAGCGATGACTTGGAGACCCGAAGTGTACCCGAACAGGATGAGGTGTCTCAGGGCGCAGCGCTGCCCCACAGCTGTGCGGGGATCGGACAGTCCGACGGCGCAGGTTGAGTCCTTCCCCGTGCCAAATCAGGTCATCCCGGCTGTGGATTGGAATCTCATCACTGCTCAGGGGGATAGGTCCCTTAGGGGGCGTTGGCCCCAAGCCCAGAGGGTTGCGAGGATCTACATCGAGGACACGGCACACTTCGACCGCGCGCCTGTATCTGTGTGGGGGCTCCATTCCGGTGGTTACCATGTCTGGTGGACTGGAGGGGATCAGGCACGGGCAAGGACCGCACGCCCGGGCGCACCCTGACCGACGATGACATCGCCCATTACCACAAGATCGTGATTGCCCTGAACAGTCCATCCGCATCATGGGTGAGATCGAACGTGTGATCGAGGGGCACGGAGGATGGCCGGGAGCGTTTGTGACGGGCGAGAAAGCGGCGCGGGCGTAGGTTTCGGAGGATGATTCAGTGTTCATCGTCATCGACAAGAATCGTCTCGCCCGCCTAATCGCGATCACGCGCGACGACCGCCGCCCGAAGGAACGAGGGGAAAACGGTCCGTTTCTGCGCATCGAGGCGGGCGGCGATTCCATTCGCATTACTGGACGACAGGTCGAGGCAATCGTCCCGGCGACCGTGCATGAACCCGGCGTTCTCTTCCTTCGCGTTACACTCTTTCGGCGGTTATTGCGTGCGATGTCTGCCCCGGGCTTTATCGCGATTCAGGCGAATCAGGATGGGATCATGTTCGGCGATACGCGTATCGCACCCAATGCTGTTGACATGCTGCTCTACGTCGATCCCGCGACGGCCCCCTTGATCCATCCCGCCGAGCGCGACTTGGAGATTATTGAGGAAGAGGTAGCGACTGATGAACCAAAGCCGCGAGCCGGGCCGACCGATCCCGGGTTGTTTGAGTCATGACGCGTTTCAGTCTCTGCATGGGTTGGCGCGATCGCACAGTGTCCCTCCCCGGTGAAAGCGCGACTGTGGGGCGCAACGCCAACGCGGTGCCCATCACTGACAGATTCAGTCAGTAACTCTGCTACGATGCTCGGCTACAGACTGAGGGGTCTGCTGATCGGGATTCTCGTGGCGTTGCCTGAAAACCATGCGTGCCCCAAGTGCGGGACATCCTGTCCGGCACAGGAGATCATCCCCGTCGGGCATCGCAACGCGGCGGTGTTTCATTGCCCGACCTGCCCTTCCAAACTTGAGGTGGAGGGCCGAATCTATGAGTGCCCGCTGGTGTTTGCCGTGGATGAGGAGGGGATGCTCTTCCACCCCGAGAATCTGCGGCTACTCGAATAGGGCCGGTGAGGCATCACGAAACTGCGCCTGTGCGGTCCACCCGTACACACACCGGCGCATATGGGTGACTTCGCCGTCGCATATACTGACAGATTCCGTCAGTCACTTTGAAGGACCGCCATGACGCAGCGTCTTCTCTCATCTCTCCCCACTTCCGCCATCGCCAGCGAACTCCGATCCCGTCGGGATGCTCTGGCGGCGGAACTCGCACAGTTGGATGCGTTGCTTGACGGCGGGACACGCCATTCCATGCGCAAGGCGAAGACACCCCGCAGCACCACCTCTGGCTCCGCATCAGAATTCACGCGCTCCCAGCACCGCAGTGGGCCGCGGGCGGGGAACACCATGACCCTTGCCGAGGCGATCACCGAGGTGATCGGGAACGGCAAGAAGTCAGTGGCTGACATCGTCGCTGGCGTCCTGGCTGCGGGCTACAAGTCGAGGAGTGCGGACCTGCACAAAGTAATCGGTGTACATCTGGCCCAGAACAAGAAGCGGTTCAATCGGACAGGGCGCGGGGTGTACGCGGTCAAGAAGTGACCGCTCGGCAAGACCCAAGCAATCCGTGCATGTCGCGTTCGGCCTGCATCTGCACCCCCGCCTGATCCTCGATCCGTTCCATCAGCCATTGCAGAGCCAGTTCCGGGCTGTTGCAGTACCTGCCGTCGCGCGTCTGCACCTGCGCCTGCTGCAGGCCGCTGCAGACACGCTGGAACGCCTCGGCCTGAGTCTCGGTGAGATCGACCTTGATCCACTTGCGGAACAGGCACTTGTCCACGTGGCCGGTAGAGATGGGCAGCACGAGGCACATCAGACGATCAGGCTGAACACGCTTCTCCATCCCGCACCCCTTTGGGCGACGATAGTGGGGGTGGCGGCAGGCCGTTTTCACGAGAATGTGAACGGCGGTGCGGCGCAGTTGCCCACAGTGTCCCCTTTGCACGGGAGGGAGACTGTGCAGAGTGGTAAAGCGCAGACCCGGATTGACGCTGGGAACGCCATACGGCACCGGTCGCCCTCGGT
>JBGASM010000031.1:0-20872 GCA_044229655.1 Phycisphaerales bacterium
TCTCAAGGAGATTCGGAAGGAAGCGATCGAGGCCAAGCTAAAGCCAGGGGCGCTGGCGGAATTCCGCATCAAGCGCCTCAACCGTCCGTCGAGCGTGTCGAACGGATGGGTTCTGCTTTCCAAGTGGAAGGCCTGCGGCGTGGCCGTTGATCTCGAATGGCTGCGTCAGTTCCCGTGCTACGGGGGGCTTGACCTTTCTAGCACTACTGACCTGGCCGCGTTCCGGCTGTCGTGGGACGTGGAGGGATGGCTCTACACCTTCGGGTGGCGATGGGTTCCGTCGGCAGCGGTGCGGGCCAGAACCACCCGCGGGCTCGTTCCATACGCTGGCTGGGTGCAATCCGGGGCGCTTATCGAGTCCGGCAGCGAAGTGATCGATTACGGCCCGATCGAAGACAAGATCATCGAAGTGAACGAGACGTTCAACCTTGTCGGGGTTGGGTACGACGGGTGGAACGCGGCGCAGACGGTGCAGCGCCTCACGGCGGCAAATGTGCCGATGGTTCAGTTCATCCAGGGCCCGAAGAGCTACAACCCGGCCATGCAAGCACTTGAGCGGGCCTACCTGTCCGGGAAGTTTTCCCACGGGAATGACCCGGTGCTGAACTGGAACGCCGCGAATCTCGTGGCCAGGACTGACGCGAACATGAACAAGGCGCCGGACAAGAAGCGATCAACGGAAAAAATCGACGATATGTGTGCGCTGCTGATGTCCGTTGGGGTGATGCCGATGAAGGCGGATTCAAACTCAGATCCAGAGATCATCCTGTTATGACGTCATCACTTAGGCTGCGCGCGGAGATGGTCCTTGAGTCTGATAGGGATTGTCGCGCGCAAGCGATTTCCGCCAGGACGTACCGAAGCTCAGAAGGAGTGGCGGGATCGGAACTCTACGAGTGGTTCACCGGCGGGGTGGGGGCGCAATCTCACACTGTAAGCGAACGCTCTGCCATGACTCATGACGCGGTATATGCCTGCGTCGGTCTAATCGGCGGGGCAATCGCTGCGCTGCCGTTCCATCTGTACAAGCGCACCGAAACTGGACGCGACCGATACACATCTGATCTTTGGTGGCTGTTCAACGAGTCCCCATGGCCGACATGGACCGCCGCCAGCGCATGGCAGCACAGCGCGCAGTCGATACTTCTGAAGGGCGATGGGTTCTGGCAGATCCACCGCGCCTCGCGCATGTCGAACAACATCGTCGGATTTGAGCCGCACCACCCTGACATGGTGGTGGTCGCGAGCGACGGCATGCGAAACGTCTATGTCACAACAGACTCAGACGGCGCTCAGCACACCATCGATCAAGATGACATGCTGCACTTCCCTGGGATCGGTTTCGATGGGGCTCGTTCATTGACCCCGATCCGGGCCGCGCTGGGCAGGTCTGCGGCCGTTGGGCTGGATGCGGAAAACCATGCCTCGGCATTCTTCGCGGGCGGAGCCCAGCCGGCCTATGCGATCAAGGTCCCCGCGGACACAAAGCTAAGCACAGAGCAAAGAGACATGATCCGCGAGACCTGGAAGAACTACCGCTCCAAGTATTCCAGCGGTCTCCCCCCTCTGCTTTCCGGCGGACTTGAAATCGCCCCCCTAACCCTCAACGCCGAAGACGCGCAACTTTTGGAGTCTCGCCAATACAGCGTTGAGCAGATCGCTCGGGTTTTTGGGGTTCCGCCTCACATGATCGGGAAAACTGACTCTTCAACGTCGTGGGGGTCAGGAATTGAGCAGATGTCCATCGGATTCGTCCGCTACACACTGCGCCGCCACCTCGACGCAATCCAGCAAGAGATAAACCGCAAGATTTGGCCGCGTTCGCTGCGGGTATTCGGCGAGTTCAACGCCGACGCCCTGCTAGACGGTGACAGCAAGGCGCAGGCCGAATACTTCTCGCGCGCCCTGGGCGGGCCAGGAACTCAGGGCTGGATGACCATTGACGAGGTGCGCAAGCTGAAGAACCTTCCTCCCGTTCCGGGCGGTGATCGTCTCATCATGGCCGGATCAACGGCCGCACCTGGGCCAGACAATGCACCCACTTAATAAGCTCTTTGCCCTCAACAAGGGCCGCGGCAAGTTCCGCATGGAAGCCGCAGAGGATTCGGCGACGGTATATCTGTACGACGTCATCGTCGATACGGACGCAGACGCCGAATGGTGGGGTGGGGTCAGCGCCCAGGCGTTCGTCAAGGCGTTTGCAGCAATGACCGCACCGGTGGTTCATCTGCGCATCAACTCCCCAGGCGGCAGCGTATTCGCTGGCCGGGCGATGGAGCAGGCCGTGCGCGAGTACAAAGGCACCGTCATCGCCCATGTAGACGGCTACGCAGCAAGCGCCGCCACCATGCCGCTCATGGCCGCCTCAGAGGTTGAGATCGCCCCAGGCGGAATGATCATGATCCACAAGGCGTGGACCATCGCGATGGGCAACAGCGACGACATGATGGAGACCGCCGATCTGCTCGACAAGATAGACGGAACCCTGGTCAAGACCTATTCCGCCCGCACCGGCGCTGCCGAGGGCGACGTCGCAGCATGGATGGCTGCCGAGACCTGGCTCACCTCAGACGAGGCCGTCGACCGTGGCTTCGCCGACCGCATCAGCGAAGCTGCTCCGAAAGACCGCATCGAATGGGATCTGAGTGCCTACGGCCGCGCCCCTGCGCCTGCCGCTGAAGATCCGCCGCCCCCCGCTCACGAAGATCCAGACCGCGCCGCCATGCTTCGCGCGCTGGACCTAAAAACAAGAATCTGACGCCTCCCGCGTCATGACAAGCCCGCCAATCCCGGCGGGCTTTTTTTTTGGAGATCCTTAAATGGAAAACCTCACCGCCCTGCGGGAGCGTCACGCCTCCCTCGCCAAAGAACTCCGCGCCATCGTCGACAACAAGGACGAGAAGTGGAACGACGAAAAACAGGCAAAGTACGACCAAGGGATGGCCGAACTTGACGACATCAAGGCCGCTGTAGACCGCATCCACGCCGTCAACGAGAAACTGGCAGATGAGCGCCTGTCGGCATCGGCCGCGGAATCCGGGGCCAAGCGTGCCAATGGAAACTCCAACGCTCAGAGCCGCGAGCTGTTCGCAAAATGGATGAAGGACGGCGACAAGGCGCTGACCGCAGAGGACTGGCATGTAATCCGAAACACCATGTCGACCACCACCGGCTCGCAGGGCGGATACGCCGTGCCGACGGAAGTTGCATCTCAAATCAGCAATGTCCTGGCCGAATACGGCGGCGTTCGCGAAGTCGCCACGGTGATTTCGTCCGAAATGGGTGGCGACATCAACTTCCCGACCTCCGACGGCACCAGCGAGACCGGCGAACTGATCGCGCAGAACACCACGGCCACCGCTGCCGACCCGTCGTTCGGAGTCGTCACGCTGTCCACCTACAAGTTCTCGTCCAAGATCGTCGCAGTGCCGTTCGAGCTACTGCAGGACAGCGCAGCAGACATGGAGGCTTTCGTCGTGCGTCGCTTGGCAGAACGCCTGGGACGGGTCCAGAACACTTACTTCACAACCGGAACCGGATCCAGCCAGCCCGCCGGCGTCGTCACCGGATCTTCGGCAGGCAAGACCGGAACTACCGGCCAGACCACAACGGTAATCTTTGACGACCTGGTGGACCTCGTGCATTCGGTCGATCCGGCATACCGCCGCGGCCCCTGCCGTTTCATGATGGCCGATTCCTCGCTGAAGGTTGTGCGCAAGCTGAAGGACAGCCAGGGCCGTCCGATCTTCATGCCTGGGTACGACGGCATCGGCGGGGCCATGGGTGATGCGCTGCTCGGTTACCCGATCTCGATCAACCAGGATGTTGCCGCGATGGCCGCAAACGCCAAGTCAATCCTGTTTGGTGACTTCAGCCGCTACACCATCCGCGACGTAATGGGCATTACCATGTTCCGGTTCGATGACTCGGCCTACGTCAAGCTCGGCCAGATTGCGTTCCTGGCCTGGATGCGCACCGGCGGCATCAAGACCGACGGCGGGGCGCCCTGGAAGCACTACGCCAACAGCGCGACCTAACCGCCCCCACCCCAACCCCCACAACGGCCCGCTAACCCGGGCCGTTTTCTTTTCCACGCCAGGAGCGGCGCATGGCAACGTTCACAAAATTCCAGGACTTCAGCGAGCAGCTTTGCCGCGCCAAGCACGATTTCGGGTCGCACGTCTTCAAAGTCGCGCTGACCAACACGGCCCCGGTAGCCACTGACACCGGGCTCGCCAATATCACTCAGATCGCCGCGGGGAACGGCTACACCACCGGCGGATCGGCATCGACGATAACGATCTCAGAGACGGGCGGCACCACGACAATAGGCGCCGCGGACGTCGTTTTCACGGCATCCGGGGGCAGCATCGGCCCCCTGCGGTACGCCGTGCTCTACAACGACACCGCCACATCCCCAGCCGACGCACTGATCGGATATTGGGACTACGGCTCCAGCATCACCATCACGGACGGAAACAGCCTGACGGTGGACCTTCCTGCAAATCTGCTGTCAGTGTCCTAAGCGCGGGCTGGAATAGATGACATTTCCCTCAGAAGTCCTCGCGCTCAGTCCGCTTCGGTACTACCGATTCCTGGAGACGAGCGGCGTCACGCTTGACGATGCATCGTCCAATAACGTCGACGCCACCCTTTTCCCGAACAGCGGTGGGGCATGGACGGGCGGATCGCTGGGCGCGACAGGGACGGATGGCGGGGACACTGCAGCCGATTTCAATGGGTCGTCAGGATACGCGGACCTGGGCGATCTGCCGATCGACGGGCTGACAAAAGCGACGTTCATTTTTCGCTTGAAAGCGGACACCACTGGCGGATTCCGCACCCTCTTCTCAAAGTACGATTCCGACTTGACGCGATTCGAGATCCAACTCGGGGACGCCTCATTTGGATACACAACGGGCCTCGCAATTTCCGTCGGCGAGTTCACCGTCCTGACTCCGGCAGGGGGCGTCGCGACATCACAGTATCAAGTGGTGGTTGTTGTCTACGACGGCACGCAGGCCACAAACTCCGCAAGGGTCAAGGCCTATTACGGCGACAGCCTACAGACGTGCGACTACACATCCGCCACGTCGATCCCAACTTCTATCCAGGCCATGTCCGCGGCTAACGCCTATGTGGGCGCGAGGTCCGGAGGGGCGTATTTTTATGACGGCCCCATCGATGACTTTGCGGTCATCGATGGCGTTGCGCTCACTCAGGAGCAGATCACCACCCTTGTGTCGGGGTCGGGCGGATCTGCCACGCTCACCGCTGCGACTGTGCAAGCCAACGGCGCCAAGATCGACTTGACGTTCGACACGACGGCCGCTCCAACCGTGGGACAGGTGCTTGTTACCTCCGACGGACACCGGCTTCCGGTCTCTGCCGTAAGTGGGTCAGGGTCTTCTTGGACGGCCACCCTCGGGCAGCGGTGGGTGAGGTACGGACAAGCGGTGCAGGTGGCTTATAACGGCGCCGCGGCCTTGACGGCCACGAATAGCTCGACGGTCCTTGACCGACAAGTGAAATACGTCGGGCGAAAATTCGAGATGTTCATCCACTTTAGCATCGAGACATTTCTCAATGTGGAGTGGAGCGACCCGGCAGCCTCGATCAACAGCTTCGCGCCGACCGGCAATATCTCCGACGCTATCGACCAGTGGGTCAGCTCGGCGATCTCTTGCGGCATGGAATGCCTGGTGCTGACTGTCAAGCACCACTCTGGATTTTGCCTCTGGCCGTCCGCATCATCGGCGCGGAACATCTCGAACACGACTTGGTATTCAGGCGCCGGAAGTCCAGACATCGTGCGGCTGTTTGTTGATAAGTGCCGCGCCGCCGGACTCGGGATCGGGCTGTATTTCTCGATTTGGGACCGCTGGTGGGAAGCGCAGAACCCCGGATGGACGAACGCCGCGTTCAAGACCTTCGTTCAGGCGCAGCTATCGGAACTGCTCACGCAGTACGGCGCGATTGATGCGCTCTGGTTCGACGGCTACGGAAACGGCTGGACACCTCCGAATGGCATTGCCTACACCACCTTGGCCCTGGCCGATAGCAAGGGATACGCGCAGGGTCTTCAGTCCAATTGCGTTGTCGTGGTCAATAATCACGAGTTTACGACCGACAATTCCGACATCATTGCCTACGAGTACTTTGTTGACGGTTCGCCCCCGGCCGGACGGGTGTATCCCACCGAGCAGTGCCGAACCATCAACAGCGACAACAACTGGTTCTGGAAGTTATCGGACGCCGCGCCGATCTCGCTTTCAACGATCGCGGGCGACCTTGCCGCCCTCAACTCGAATCGATGTGCCCTGCTTCTCAACTGTCCGCCCAACAGGAGCGGGTTCCTTCCTGCTGCCACTGTCGCACGTCTCCTAGATGTGGGAGGCACTGAGCTTGAGAGGGTGGGCGGCATCAGCGACTCTGCCGGCACGCTGCACAGCCGCACGGTAACGATCCCGCTTACCACCAACGGAACGACACCCGCAGCCACAGAAAGCGGCATCAAATGGGCCTGGTACGACACCCCATACCCCATGCGGCGTGGCGATCCGACGTCGTTCGGAGCGGACGGATCAATTGACGGATCTGGGAACCTCGTGGTTACAGTGCAGACCCGTCTTGGTTCTGGTGGCTGGGGGTGGATCGAAGCGTCGAGCAACGATGGCACGATCGGGAGCGCGTGGTACGCCCACGCCGGCCCGGCTCAGGTGACGTAATGGGGCGCGTTTGGTCTGTCCAGAAAATTGGGTCCGGGCGGATATGGGCTGCCCAAAATGTCCAGACGGTCGTCTTCGCCGCCGACCCCGGGGCCATAGCGATCACCGGGGGGCCGGCGACATTCCGCGTCTCGGCTGCATGCGCCGGGGGGTCATACGCCATCACCGGCGGATCTGCCGCTTTCCGCCTGTCGATGGTGGCGGCTGGGGGCTCCTACACAATCACTGGCGGCGACGCGAATTTCAGCATTGCGTCAGGCTATACGCTTGTGGGGGACGGCGGGACGGTAGCAATCACCGGCGGGCAAGCTACTTTCAGGATTGGGATGCCGTGTAGCGGCACCGCTTATGCAGCCACCGGCGGCCCAGCGACATTCCGGCTCGCCCTTGCTGCCAGCGGCGGCACGGTCGCAATTGCAGGAGGTAGTGCGTCATTCGACCTGACCGGAGAGCCGGCGGCACGCATATGGCCGGCGAGGCGAGCGGCATCCCAGAACATCCAGGCCAGTGGACGGCCACGACAATTGCAGTGATGGCGATGAAATGAGCACGATTCTGATTTCCCCCCCATCCGTGGAGCCAGTGACGCTAGCAGAGGCCAAGCACGATTGCCGGGTCACCACGTCCGACGATGACGCCAAGATCGGCCGCTTGATCACCGCCGTGCGGGAATCGATCGAGCACGACATCGGGGTATCGCTGGCGCCACAGACCTGGGAACTGCGTCTCGACGCCTTCCCGGCCGGCGAGATCAAGCTACTGAATGGCCCCGTCACGGCCATCGTCAGCATCAAGTACACGGACCCTTCCGGGGCAGAGCAGACGGTATCTCCGACGGACTACACCGTCGTGAGCGACAGTCAGGTGGACTGGGCGGCGCCGGCCTATGGGCTGTCCTGGCCGGATACGCTTGACTCTGCCAACGCCGTCCGGGTGCGCTACACCGCAGGCTATGCGGACGGAGAGTGCCCGGACGCCATTCGTCAGCGCATCCTCACCCTGGTAGTGGACTACTACGACAATCCTGGCGGCCTGTCGCCGAAGAGCGCCCAGGCGGCCCAGTTTAACGACCGGCTCCTCGACCGCTACCGGGTGTATTGATGACCAGCAGCGCCGACCTGCGGGAAAAGATCACCCTGCAATCCAGCTCCGTCACCCGCGCCGCGAACGGCGAAGAGGTGGTCGTGTGGGCGGACGTCTCAACCGTGTGGGCGGACGTGCGCCAGCTGGGCGGGAAGGAGTTTTTTGCTGCGGCGCAGACCCAGGACGCCGCCGATCACCGGGTCATCATCCGCAAAATGTCCGGCGTGGTCCGCACCATGCGCGTGATGTGGCGCGGCAGCCCGCTTGACATCGTGAACGTCAGCGAGACCGGCGACCGGCGCGAATTTATCGATCTGATGTGTGTCAGCGGGGTACGAAATGGCCGATAGCCTGCAATTCAAGCTGGATGGAGTCGAAGACCTCAAGCGCGAACTGCGTGCCGCCCCGGAGAAAATCCGCCGGCTGGCGGTGCGCGGGGCCCTGCGAAAGGCTGGGCGCGTGATTTCGACAGCGGCGAAGGCCGCGGCGCCTGTCCTGGCCGTGCCGACCAAGACCCGCCGGCCTGGGACGGTGAAGCGCGCGATCCGCGTCGCAACCTCCAAATTTGCCCGGCGCACCGGTGACGAAGGCGTCTACATCGGCGTGCGCCCGCTGCGAGGACGGCGCCAGGTCAAGCTTGGCAAGGCCGGAGCCACGAACCCCAACGACCCCTACTACTGGTGGTTCGTGGAGTTCGGAACCGCCGCGCACAAAATCAGGGCTCGCAAAGGGAAGCGCCTCGGGCTGGCCCCGTCCTACCCGCGCGTCGTGTCGCACCCGGGCACCAAAGGGGCCGGATTCATGGCCTCGGCGGCCCGCGAGAAAGGGCAGGAGGCCGTCGGCGTGTTCATGCGCGAGGCCATTCCGCAGATTGAAAAGCTGAATGCGAAGGCGCTGACCCGTGGCCGCTGAATCCACCCTCTACGCCATGCTGAGCGCCCATGCCGGGCTCGCCGCCCTGGTCGGCTCCGGCGATGCCGCGCGGATCTACCCTGACGCGCTGCCGGAGGATTGCGATTACCCGGCGGTGGTCTTCAGCAGGGCCAGCACCGAGCCAATCGCGACGATCCACGGCGCTGTGCACGGGGCGTTCGTCACCATCGCCATTTCAGCTTGGGGCGAATCCCGCAGCAGCGCCGATGCCGTAGCAGATGCGATCGAGTCCGCGCTCAATGCCGGCGGAGAGATCCCGCAAACCCGCGCTTCAGCCTACGACCCGGAGGTCGGGCTGTACGCGACAAGCCTTGACGTCACGCTGCTTGAGTAGCGCACAAGACCCATAACAGCCGGCCCGCCTGACAGCGGGCTTTTTTTCGACCGTGCCACCCCGAGCCCCGCCCGCCAGGCGGGGTTTTCTTTTTGGAGACATGAACCATGGCAACACCGAAAGTCTGGAAAAACGTCGCCGTCGCCATGCAATCTGCGATCGCGGCAGCCGTCACCATTACCGGTATCACCAAGGCGAGCCCCGGCGTCGTCACCGCTACCGCTCACGGGTATTCAAACGGCGATTACGTCTATCTCACCGTCAGTGGCATGTACCAGCTTGACGGGGTGGTGGCCCGGGTGGCGAACATCACGACCAACACCTTTGAGCTTGAGGGATGGGATACCACGGCGTTCGACACCTTCAGCAGCGGCAACGCCAAAAAGCTGACTTTCGGGACGTCCATCACCACCGCCACCTCAATATCCGCAAGCGGCGGAGACTTCGACTTCATCGATACCACGACCATCCACTCAAACGTCAAGACGCAGATCCCAGGGCTTGCGAACCCTTCGACATTCAGCTTCGACAACATCTGGGACACCGCCGACGCCGCGCTGCTGGCGATGAAGGCCGCCGCCGACTCTCAAGCGATTCGCGCGTTCAAGTTCACGTTCGGCACGGGCGGGAACATCATGGCCTTCGCCGGCTATGTTGGGGCGACGCTCCTCCCGGCCGGACAGGCGCAGGGGCTCGTCACGACTTCCACTGTGCTGACGATGTTTGGGCGGCCCAGCTACTACGCCTCCTAACCATGTCCGCGCTCTCTGAAAAGATGCGGCGCGCGCGGGAAACGCGCGTCGAGGCGGGAAAATTCACGTTCATCGTGCGCCGGCCAACAGACATGGAGTTCGCCACGCTCCACGGTGCCGGCCCGGGCGAGCGGATTCTGCCGTTCGTGGTGGGGTGGGAGGGGGTCAAGGAAATGGACCTCATCAACGGCGGCGACCCTCACCCGCTCGCGTTCGATGAGGACGCCTGTCGCGAGTGGCTGTCAGACCGCCCGGACCTCTTCACGGCGCTGGCCGATGCGGTCATCGCCTCCTACGTCGCCCACGTCGAATCCCGCGAGGCCGCCTTAAAAAACTGACTGGCTGGATGGATGGGCAGCATCTGCCCGACCCCATCCGGCCAAAACTCGAAGACGTGCGCGCGAGGATCGCCATTGAGGCGTGGAACCTCATGGGCGGCGAAATCCAATGGGCGGCGCTTGACGCCGTGGGCGAGACAAGGCCGCCCAGCTTTCGGAGAAGTCCGCCAAGCGGATGGAGTCGGCGTTCAAGGGCGCAGGCACCGCCCTGGCGGCGCTCGGGGCCGGCGGCGCTCTGGCCGGCATCGTGGCGTCAATCCGCAGCGTGGTAGATGAGGCGGACAACTTCTCCAAGCTATCCCAGCGGGTGGGGATCTCCGCCGAATCGCTTTCAAAGCTCGCCTATGCCGGAAACCTCAGTGACGTCTCGCTAGAGCAACTGCAGGGCGGTCTCCTGAAGCTCTCAAAGAACATGGCCGACACGGCGGCCGGGACAGGGGAGGCGAAAGAGGCGTTCGCCGCGCTTGGGATCAACGTCCGCGACAGCTCCGGCAATCTCAAGTCCGCCGACACGGTGCTTGCTGAAGTCGCCGACAAGTTCGCTGGGTACAAAGACTCGGCCGCCAAGGCGGCGCTGGCACAAAAGCTGTTCGGAAAATCGGGCGCCGATCTTATCCCGCTGCTCAACTCCGGGGCCGCCGGGCTCCGCGAAATGGGTGACGAGGCCGCGCGCCTGGGGGTCGTCATTTCTGATGACCTGGCGAAGAAGTCGGCCGATCTGAACGACAACATCACGCGGCTACAGACCTCGTTGCGCGGAATCACGGTGCAGCTTTCCGGGCCGCTGATCGAGGGGTTCTCTGGCTTCGCGACCGAGGTGCTGAAGGCAACCCAGTCAATCGACGGATTTGCCCGCTCTCTCAACGCCGTGACGAACGTCAAGATCGGCGCGGCGGGCATCGATACGTCGAAGCCGATAAAGGACCAAATCGACCAGCTCGACGAACTGATCGCGTCCAACGAGACATGGAAGAAGCGGTTCCCGGGTGGGATCGTCGGGTCCGTCTTCGGGATCCGCGGAGAGACCCTGGAGGACATGCGCAAGGTCCTGGCCGGGATGAAGGCCGCCAAGGACCTTGAGGATCAAATCGCGTTCGCTGGGCCATCCGGAACAAAGACACTGACCGACGCTCCCGGGATCTCAAAGACGGATAAATCTCCAAAGGCAAAGGCTCAGAAAGAGTACGACGCCGCGCTCGAAATCAGCCGCCGCGCTGCCGACGCCTACGCCTCGAGTATCGAGAAAATGGCGGCCGCTCAGCAGTCCGCCGAAGAATCTGTCCTGACGCTCACCCCGGCCCAGAAGGCGCTACGCGACATGCTGCAGGATCCGGTGTGGCAGGGTATGCCGGACGCCTGGAAAGAGACCGCGCTGCAGCAGTCCTATGCGGCGATCGAGACGGAGAAGGTCGCCGCCCAGCAGAAACGCCTCAACGAGCTTCTGGACGCAGCGCCGTCGGCCACTCTCGAGAAGCAGCGAGAGGACATGAAGTTGCTCGCCGCCGCGTTCGAGACCGGGGCAATCAGCGCAGACAAATATGCGGAGGCCGCCAGCCAGGCGCTCGGCCTGAACGAGAAGGCCAAGGATTCGTTCGAGGAACTGAAAAACGCCATCGAAGGCTGGGGCAAGGACGCCGCTCAGGCGATGGTGGATTTCGCCATCACCGGCAAGTCGTCTTTCTCCGACATGACGCAATCCATCCTCAGCGACATCGCCAAGATGCTCGTCTACAAGAACATCACGGCGCCGCTGGCGAACCAAATATCAGGGGCGAACTGGGGGGCGATCGGCAGCGCTGTTGCCGGTTTCTTCGGCTTCGCTGACGGCGGGGTCATGACCAATTCCGGCCCGATCCCGCTGAAGAGATACGCCTCGGGCGGCATCGCTAAATCGACGCAATTGGCCATGTTCGGGGAAGGCTCCACGCCGGAGGCCTATGTTCCGCTCCCCGACGGCCGCACCATCCCGGTGACCATGCGCGGCGCCGGCACCGTGGTGCAGATCAACGTCCAGAACAACGCCGGCGACGTTGCCAAGGCGACCGCCACATCCTCCACCGACTCCTCAGGCAACACTCAAATCCTCGTGATGGTGGAAAAAATGGAAGGTCTCATGGGCCAGAGAATTCGCAAGGGCACTGGGCTCGCCCCGGTATTTGAAGACAAATACGGCCTCAACCCTGCTGCCGGGGCGCGCTGGTAATGGCATATTCCGCGCTCACAAACCCGTCAGCAGACCCGATCGAAAAGATATTTTTCTGCAACGGCATCCTTTTCGCCGTCACTCAGAACGGCACCACATTTGATGACACCGTATGGGCCTCCGCTGACGGCGGCGCCACGTGGTCCGACTGCGGAGATTTCTCGCTCTTTTCATCGGGCTACCGGGTCCGCAGTATCACCTACGCCAATGGTTACTACTTCATCGTTCGGGATGGCCTGGCGGCCTACTCGGCGAGCCCAACAAGCGGGTGGGCTCTCGTCAACACGACACCGCTGTCAGATGACGCCTACAGCGTTGCCCACTTCAGCAGCTTCTATTGGATTGGTTGCTCTACCAGCGGGACGGTCTTCAAATCGTCCAGCCCTGGGTCTGGCTATACGTCGGTCAGCACATCCCTTGGCTATGGCCACGAGTGGCTGGCCGTCGCCTCCGGCCGACTCTTCACGGCGACCACCGATTACGGCGGCGCGGGCGCGGGCGTGTGCTCGACGGCTGACGGGTCAACCTGGTCTGTTGAAATCGGAGACTCACAGAATCGCCGCCTGGTCACGGACGGAACGGTGCTATTTGCTAGCCGCACCGCAGGCACAAACGCAGATACCCTGAAATTCGTTTCTACGGGGAGCTGGACTGCCGAATCCGCCTGTCCTGATGTCGCCTACGACTCCAACCTCTTCATCGTTGGTGGCGATCTAGTGGCATGGGGTTACCCGCCAGGAACGCGGGACACCTCCAACGGCACCACCTGGACCCAGGGTTTCAACACCCCACCGGCGGGGACAAGCGTCACATGCTCGACCACGGACGGGGTTGGCACGGAATTCGTCGTCTTCTACGACTCAGGATCCACATATCTCTACAGCTACACCCCAGGGGGCAGCGGAGGGTCAACATCAATGGCAGCCTGGCCAACACAGCTTCCCGCCCCGCGACTGGCCGGCTACTCGCTGGCACCCACTTCCGCGGTCGCCCGCACGGACATGGACGGCGGCCCGGCACGCCAGCGCCGCCGCTTCACAGCCGCGCCAACTGACATCACCCTCGGCTTCTTGATGACACGGGCGCAGTTCGCGATCTTCGAGGCGTGGCACGAGCACCGCATCTCATCGGGGGCGGACTGGTTCGACGCCTCAATCGATAACGGCCAGGGCTACGTGGCCGCAGAGTGCCGGTTCGTTGAGCCGTGGCAGGCGCAGCCGGTGGGCGCCGGGCTGTTCGAGGTCTCGTGCCACTGGGAAACGCGCAATCGTCCGGTCATGTCCGATGAGGATCTGACGGCGGCGGGGGTGGCCTGATGCCGGATCCAGCGCTCTCAGAAGCCATCAAGGAGGCCTACGCCTCGGCCGGGTCGGATTCCGTCATTCTGGAAACCCTGGAATTTCGCCACCCCAGTTTCGTCGCGCCCATCCGGGTGGTGAATGACCACGCGAATCTGACCGCAACCCTGGAGGCCGGCGCGCCGCTCAACGGCGGTGAGGCGGTGGAATTCCTGCGCTTCGCGTTCCGCTTCACCCGGCCAGAGGTCACGAACCTGGGGTCGGCCGAGGTCGACATCGAGATCGATAACGCTGACTCCTCAATCATCGCTTATCTGGACGTCGCGGCGCAGACGGACCAACTCATTGAGGGGTCGTACCGGCTCTATTTGTCCGGAGACCTCAGCGCTCCGCAGAACGACCCGCCCCTGAGCTTTGTGCTGAACGACGTGGAAGCGACCGTCTTCTACGTGCGGGGCCGGGCCAGCTTCGGCGACTTCTCCAATTACCGATTCCCGACCCAGGTCTATGACCAGGAGCGGTTTGTGGGGCTCATCGGCTGATGCACTGGGCAATGCAGTACCTCGGCAAGCCCTGGGAATCCGGCGCTGCCGGCCCCGGCGCGTTCGATTGCTACGGGCTTGTGCGTGCCGCGTATCGCGACCGCTACGGGATTGAGATTCCCGCGCTTGAGCCCGGCATCGTCTCTACCCTGTCATGCGCCAGGGCGATGCGTGATTACCAGGGATATGGAAATTGGGAGCGCGTCGCCGACATGCGGGAGGGGGACGTGGTGCAGATGGGATGCGCGCGCCACCCGCACCACGTTGGGATCTTCGTCGAGGGTGGGCGGATCTTGCATTGCGTAATGGGGGCAGGGGTCTTGCTGCAGCCCATCGCGTCGCTCCGCGCCCACGGCTGGAACATTCTGGACATCTACAGGAGGCGGGCGGCATGAGGGCGGTATGCGTCACCATGCGCGACCCGTTCCGCCCGGCCGCTCACCGCTCGGTGGACGTGGTCCGCCGTCGGCGCCGAATCCGCGCCCTCGCGCCGAAGATCAAGCAGCCATTCATCGCGCTCCTGAACGGCCGGGCGGTCCTGCGCAAGGAGTGGAGCCGCAAGCTGCGGGACGGCGACATCCTGGCTTTCGTGGCGCTCCCGCAGGGCGGCGACGGCGGGTCGAACCCCATCGCTGCAATCTTGATGATCGCCGTCGCGATCTTCGCCCCCTATGCCGCCTCGGCCCTTCTCGGAACGGAGTTCGGCGCGGTCGCGGCGACCGCTTTGGGCGGAACGACCACGTTCCTCTCGGTGGCGACAGCCGCGATCGGGATCGTCGGGGCAATGCTCGTCAATGCGCTGATCCCGCCGCCCATGCCCCCCAAGGCCGCATCGATGGCGGACCTTGCAGCCGGATCTCCGACTTACAGCTTGGGCGCCCAGGGCAACAGCGCGCGCATCGGCCAGCCCATCCCGGAAATCTTCGGCCGGCACATCATCTACCCAGACTTTGCCGCGATGCCCTACACGGAGTATTCCGGCAATGAGCAGTACCTCTACCAGCTTTTTTGCATCGGTCGCGGCGAGTACGACATCGAGCAGACGCGCATAGAAGACACACTGCTATCAAATTACGAGGAAGTGCAGACCCAGGTAGTTGGCCCGGGCGGCACCGTGACGCTGTTCCCGACGCGGGTGATCACGTCATCGGAGGTGTCAGGCCAGGAACTCGCTTACAACGTCGCCGAGGGGCCGTTCGTCGCAAATCCTGCCGAGACCCAGACCGACGCCCTGGGCTTCGATGTTGTGCTGCCGCGCGGTCTCTACTACGCCAATGACTCCGGCGGCCTTGATCCTCAGACCCTGACATTCCGGTTTGAAGCGCAGGCCATAGACGAATCTGGCACGCCCACTGGGTCATGGGTGGTACTCGGCAACGAAACGATCACCGCCAAGACCACGACCGGGATCCGGCGCAGCTACCGCTACTCCGTGACGCTGGGCCGCTACCAGTGCCGGGCCACCCGCACCTCGACAAAATCGACAGATACCAGGGTGGGCAACGACCTCGCCTGGGGAGGAATGCGGGCATACATCCCGGGATCACAGTCTTACGGTGACGTCACGATCCTGGCGATGCGGATCCGGGCGACGGACAACATCTCCCAGCAGGCGAGCAGGAAGGTAAATCTGATCGTCACGCGGCGCCTGCCGACCTGGACCGGTAGCGCCTGGACGTCGCCGATGGCCACGCGCAATCCCGCATGGGCGATTGCCTACATGGCCCGCGAGCGGCTGGCCGACAGCAGGATCAACTTGGCCGCGCTGAAGACGCTGGCCGACACCGCAGCCGCGCGCGGCGACAACTTCGACGGCGTATTCGATTCGCAGGCCACGGTGTGGGAAGCGCTATCGATGGCTGGCCGGGCCGTCAGGGCCGTCCCGTACATGCAAGGCGGCGCGCTCCAAGTGATGCGCGACGAGGCCGCGCCGCTGCCGGTGGCGATGTTCAGCCCGCGGAACATGGTCCGCAATTCGCTCTCGCTGCAATACAAAATGGCCTCCGAAGAGATGGCCGACGCGGTGGATATTGAGTATTACGACTCCGCAACCTGGAGCTGGAAGACCGTCCGGGCGGCGCTTGCCGGATCGTCCGAGTCCACGGTGTACCGATTCCGGCTCTTCGGCTGCACGAGCCGCGCCCAGGCATGGCGCGAAGGCATGCACATGGCGGCCTGCAATCGCTACCGGCGCCGCTTCGTCACATTCCAGACCGAGATGGAAGGCTTCATTCCGTCCCTCGGCGACCCCATCGCCATCACCCACGATATGCCGCAGTGGGGGCAGTGGGGGGAGGCGGTCGCATTCGATGAAGTGACGCGCCGAATGACCGTCACCGAGCCCCTGGATTTCTCGGCCGGAGGCACGCACTACGTGTCGCTGCGCAAGCGCAACGGCGAGCCCGCCGGCCCGTTCGTCGCGGTGGCGACGGCGGACCCTCACATCATCGAACTGGCCGACTGGGTGATGGGGGCCGACATCGATCCAGACGTCGGCCAGGGCCGGGAGCGCACGCACATCGCTTTTGGACCTGCGACATCCCGCTACATCGTCGCCCGGGTGCTATCCGTCCGGCCGCGCAGCATGCGCACCGCTCAGATAGAGGCGGTGATCGAGTCCGACTACGTGCACACCGCCGACACCGGCGCGGCCCCGTCAGGCTCGGCATGGCAACTGCCTACCCGACAGACCTATCCCGTGGTGGCCGGGCTCATCGCGAAATCGATGGTCGGCAACGTAGACCAGATGATCGTGTCATGGCAGCCCGCGGCCGGGGCAGACCGCTACCTGATCGAGCAATCCGCCGACGGAGAAACGTGGACGCGCTCCGGCGAGGTGTCCGCCGCCAGCTTTACCGGGCAGGCCCTGTATGGGTCTGCAACGCAAATAAGGGTGGCCGCCGTGGGCCTCACCCGCGGGCCGTGGGCTGCCGTGGCCTACGCCGTGGGCAGCGACTACATGTGGAGCGGCGACGCGAATCCCATGTGGAGCAGCGACAGTAATTTGATGTGGAGCACATAAGACCATGACCGCACTGCCCAGCGCAGCCAGTTTTAACGGCGCCTCCGTTACCGAGGGCGATTTCAAGACGGCGATCTCGAACCTGTTGCTCTACCTGTCAGGGCAATTCGGATCAACCGGGGTCCCTATCGACGCCCAGGCCGCATTGGGGGTCATCTTTGGATCCGCGCCAGTGCCAAAGACCGGGGCCTATTCCGTTGTCGCTGGGGACCGAGGCAAGACGATTTCGTGCTCAGGGACTTTCACGGTCTCGCTTCCTGACGTGGCGACGGTCGGAGAGGGGTTCTCAGTGGCCATTGCGAATACCGGCAGCGGAGACATCACGATCGATCCCGCCTCGACGCAGTTGATCGGCGGGGCCGCAACCAAAACGCTCGACCCCCACACCATGGCGATGTGTTCTGTTGTCGGCGGCGGGTGGGAGACCGTTGGGAGCCCGCCTACGGCGACGACGACACGCTCAGGGATCGTCCAGCTTGTCGATTCATACTCATCAACCAGCCTTGTCCTCGCTCCAACCGCTAACGCCCTAAAATCTGGAGTTGACGCCGCATTGGCGGCAGTCAACCTCGCGCCGACTGCCGGGTCCACATACATTCTGTGCCAGAAGGCTGCCGAGGCAACGACTTCAAACAGCAGCTACACAAAAACAGGGCCTCAGTTTAATGTCATAAAGAGCGGGACAATCAGATTTTATGGAGAACACCATAAGTCAGGCCTGTCCGGCGGGTCTTCATATTTGCGCGTCCTGAAAAATGGTGCAGTTGTTGGGGGGCCATGGGCGACCACGTCGACGTCATACGTCGGAAGGTCGGTAGACCTCTCAGTACAAATAGGCGACGAAATCATTTTTCAGGAAATGATCGACAACGCCGGCACAAATACAAACTACGTGCGCAATTTGCTCGCCACCTCTGACACTCTGGTCGGGGCAATCGCCTGGTCATGACAGACGCCTCATCGTCGCCGCGCGCCTACCGCGCTCGGGTCAAGCAGATCCTGGCGAGGCTTTCCGCTATCGACACGGCTTCCGTGCGCCCAGCGAGGGCCGTCGCCGCAGGATTCGGGACGCTGGCCGATGAGGCGAAAATCCGCGAGCTTGAAGAGGAGGCGCGGGATCTTCGGGCAGAGCTTGCATCGTATTTCCCCCCGTTCCAGGCCCCGGCTCCGGTGAGCGCTGTGCCTGTGCGCGTGACGGCCCGCCAGGCGTCGCTGGCACTCCTGCAAGCCGGATACCTCGATACCGTGACGACAATCATCAGCGCGATGCCCCTGGCGCAAAAGCGGCAGGCGCAGATCGCATGGGACCGCGCGGCCTACGTGTATCGATCCGACCCTCTGGTCTCCGCCATGGCAACGGCGCTTGGCCTTACCGGCGCCCAAGTTGATGCGCTCTTCGTCGCGGCGGATGGGATGTAATCGACCATGCCTGAACACACAATTCTGGTCCCCTGGGAAGACCTAAAGAATTACATCAGCGTCATCGTGCTGGCTCTGACCGGGGCGATTGGTGTGCTGTGGGCGACGTACATCAAGTTCACTGCAAAGTCCGCCGACGCCTTCGGGATGCACCTCAAGGAAATACATGAAGAGTGCAAGCAGGAGCGCGAGACCCTGGTCGAGCACGCAGAGCGCGAACGCGAATTGCTGAGAGCGCAGTTCGGTCACGAGCGCGACCACTGGAAGACCGAGCGAAGGCATCTTGTCGAGAGGATTGAGATCCTGGAGACCCTGATGAAGCGCTTCGCGTGTGACGCGAGCGACTGCCATGACCGTAAGCCTATCCGGTTCCGGCGCGCCGAAGAGCCATGAGAGGCTGGTCAAGTGCGAGCGCTGCCATGGCTACCACCCGGGGAAGTCAGCCTGCCCAGTGCGGTGGGCCCCGCCGCACTCCCGGTTGAAACGCGCCTCTACATCGCCATGCTCGAATGGAAACTCTTCTGCGCCGAGGCAGAAATAACGGTCTTGAAAAACCGCGCCCGCCGCGTCCTGGCCGGCGCAACCCCGGTGAGCCCCAAGTGGCGGCAATACCGCTCTACGGATACCGGATCCGCCCGCCTGCGCCACCTAGCCTTGCTTATGGACGCGGCGGAGCAGAGCCCCACCGAGCGCTGGGGTCGGGAGCTTCGGGCGACGATGGAATATGAATCTCAACGAACAGGAGCCGACCATGGCCAGTGATCTCCCCAAACCCGACCCCGGCCCCGCCGATACCCTGCGCGGCGCGGTCATGAGCTGGACCATAAGGCTCGGGCTATTTATCGCGATCTTCCCTAATTTATGGGAGGAAGCCGAGCCGGTCCTGCGGGCCTATCTGCCGGACCTGATCGGGGCTGAGACGTCGGAGAAGGCGTTCCGGATCTTCGGCCTCGCCGTGGCCTTGCTCCGCCTCAAGACGACGCAATCATTGTGGGATAAGGGGGCGCGGCCATGAAGGCGGCAATCGCCATCCTGGCCGCAATCCTATCCGGCTGCGGCACGATCAACGCCTATACCGGTGCGGCGCTCACGGCCGCGGCGGCGGACTACCAGGGCGCGAAAACCAACATCCAGGCGGCCAACGACATGCGGCTCGCCGCCTGGGCCGACGGCGCCTGCGCAATCCCCCTGGGGGCGCTCTCCCGGGCCGGAAGCCCGGTGATCATCCGCGCCGCCCTGACCGCCTGCCCGGTGCCTGGGGTCTCGGTGCTTCCGTGAGCGGCTGATGCAGGTCTTCGACGATGGCCGGGTAGCGATCTCGATCGAGCCCCACGGCGGGACGATTCGCCTCCTGCGTGCGGTGCCGGAGGATGGCGACGAAATGCCGGAGTGGTTCGGCGGCGGAGAGTTCCACAAGATCACCGACGATGTCGTCAAAGTCACGGCCTTCAAGGCGGACGGCATGAAGGCCGGCCACGTCCGCCTGATCTACGGCATGCTGCTTGGGATGGGCTACCGCTGGCTGATCGCCCAGCGCCTTGGAGAGCACAGCCTGCCGGATGCAGAGGACGTCACCACCTGGCCATTCGAAGGGTGGCAGAGGGTTGATTTGGTCAAGTCGAGGTTGACGCAGCGGAAGGCGTGAAAGGCGTTGGTGGCCGGAGGCGATCCCGGCTTGCGTGGGGACTACCGGGTTATTACTCCACGCTACATAAGGACGCTATCACCTTTCGGCGTCACCGCTCCGTTGCCCATCGCCACTGGGCTATCACCAACACGGGAGAACACTGCTGTCCGGCACAGTGTTCTCCCGTGTTGGGACCACTTACGGTGGTCAGTCGCCGAATCTACCGCCCGTTCGGTGAGCCAAGTACATTCTACTCCTTCGCCTCACCGATAAGACGTGACTGTTCGGACTTCATTGCGGTGTCCACGTCGGTCATTCCATCCCCTCCCCAATTTCGGCTTTTGCTTGCGTGGCGTCTTCACGCGGAATCACTCCGCAGCAAAGGTGCTTGACGTACTGAGTGGCACACTCCGCAGGCCCGTACTTCTCAGTGCAGGTGGCGCAGCGTTCGCGCTCGTCCCCAAAGCTCATTGGTGGGAAATCAGGCACCATCACCCAACTGCTCCCGGGCGAGCCAGGGCGCACGAACCGCCCACAGGAGTCACAGCGGGGGCGGAAGTCCATTACTTTTAACCTCTCGTTACGATGCCGTA
>JBGASM010000011.1:0-121188 GCA_044229655.1 Phycisphaerales bacterium
GTGTCTCAAGGCGTGGCCTGAGTTTTCTCACGGACCACCTTGAGTTGGGCGGTGATGAGGACGCCGTACACGAGGTCGTGCCTGCTCCGGCCAGTGCGGTCGGGTTGTCCCTCGCCGGAGTCTTCTTGCTTGGCAGGCGATCTTCGCGGAAGCAGGGTTCCCAGAGGAGGCAGATGCGCAATCGCTTTCACTGCGCGATTCCGAGTCCCTGAGTGACGATTCTGCACAGTCTCTCTGCCGTGCAAAGGGGAAATTGTGGGCGATAATTCAAGCCAAGCCACTCATGTTGGCGGTCGAATCAATAGTTTTCACACGCGGTGCGAACACTTTATGAAATGCGTCGAGGGTTGTGGTCAGCCACTGGCAGTACTCGGGCCATTGAGTCTTGTCGTCCAAATCAGCCTCGTGACGTGCATAAATGCGGCTCATCCGTGCATCTATCGGATTGTGCCATGTGAGCGACATTTGAAGATCAGTCTCGATGCTTACGCGGTCACGTTCTAAAGCCTTGAAGTCAGCCTTTGAATTCGGACCATCGAGCACCAACTCTGCACGCACCTCGTGCCCGTCGTATGACTCGGCCATTGAGTCCCAGAAAGATGCGACAGCCGCCAAATGGAATCCAGATCGACCGAGGGCGAATGAGAGCCAGTGCTGTGGGAGGGGCTTGGTCGGCTTGAAGCGCTGAGCGTGAGTTCGGGCGTAGTCGGCGAAGGCCGTCCAGAAGTCCAGCTGCGTCTGCTTGCGCGGCGTGAGAACTCTTCCAATTGCAGTAGCCGCCTCCGAGATGGTCTTGCTCCAACCGTTAGGCTTGGATATCACATTGAATTTGGGGGCAATTGCAGAATCGCCGATCTGCCAAAGTTCGACCTCAAGGCCAAAGAAGTTAAATCGGTCATCCGTGATCTCATTCATCCAGTCCAGCGCAGCCCGATGCTCTTCTGTGAATTTCTCCGCTATCCACACGATGCTGACGGCCTGCAATCCGGCGGCGTAGGTCATCAATTGGCCCAGGTGGGTGTGGTCGGTCTTGGCCAGTTGATTCTCGACCAAGACCCAGTGATCGTTGCTCACATCCTTGCAAAGAATATCCGCACGGAAGGGACCGACGTCCTTCTCGGTGGCTTCGTGTTCGAGTTCGATTCCGATCGCTTCGCCGAGAATCGACAAGTTCTCTACAGTCGCCAGCCACGGAGTGAAGTCACCGGCCTCACTCTTCCAGACATCGCGGAGGCTGACTCGCTTCAAGCGGCCTAACGGATTGGTAGACATGGCGTTGCACTCTGCAAGGATCGTGGTCATTCGAAGGAGCGGGATTGGATGCAATGCCGAGGCCCGGTGTAGCCGTTCAGTATATCCTCCGAGGCCTTCAATTTACGGAGTGAAACCGAGTGGGAATTCCCAAAGACATCACCGCCGAGTCGGTGCGGGAGGCTGCGCGTCGGCTGGATGCTGGACTGCCCACACCATTTGGCGAACCTACCCGTTATCTGGCGCTAGTCGATGGGCGGACGTAACAGCGTCCGTTCCGGCTTGGAGCCGGCGCATGAGTTCTCCATCGCCGTCCATGAACTCGCCCACGAACTGCTCCACCGGGCAGACGACCGCCCAACGAGCAAGACCATCCGCCAGACTGAGGCCGAAGCCGTCGCCTTGGTCGTCTGTCAGGCGATCGGTCTTAAGAACGGCACCGTCGCCAGCGACTACATCCAGCTCTACGACGGGAAAGCCGAAACCCTCGCTTCCTCGCTCGATCGCATCCAGCACATCGCCGCAGAGATTATCACATCGATGCACAACGCCACCAACGAGCGAAAGTACCTAGCAGACTTCACCATAGGGTGAGCAGAGGTTTGCCTCGACATACGTCTCAGCTTCGGCAATGGACACACGCAGCGCTCATTTCCGCACACGAACACACTCAACTATTCACTTCTGCAAGTACACCATCTTGAACCCATTCCCGCCACAGATCATGACGAAGGCCTATATTCTTGTAGACCTCCTTGCGCCACACTTTGACTAGATCATCCGGATGCTTCATCGGTAGAGCATTCAAAAGAATCCTACCCTGTGCTTGGTTCGTCCATGGTGTTTTGCCATCATCAAACTCACCCGGCTTTACGATAGGAAATGGGATCTTGTATATGTCATCGCCTGGGCTCAGATCATCGCGACCTCGATTGCGTCGAAGATGACGAATCGGAGTGACTACGAAGTCCTTGACTTCCCTGGATCGGCCGGGAGTGTCATCCAAATCATCCGCCCGTATCATCGCTTCGTGCATCGCGGCGGCCAGAGGTCCTGCCAATGCCCAATACCGTCCATCGGACAGCGAGTGGATCTGAACGTCTCGGTCATCGAGGGTAAGGCGTATTGAATCCACATCAACTCCGCTTGGGTCGCTGAGCCGCCATGTGATCAGCACTCGTTCACCAGCATCGATCCGGCTGTCATTGTTTCCACCATACTCACTGATCGTAAAATCTTCAATCGCTGGACCCGTAGAATCGTCATCGAAGACGTAAATGTCCTTGGAAGCGGAGTTGTTTGCACGATAGCTATCATCGGTCAGAATACGGACTTCAATTCTCTGCCAATTACTTCGTGCAAACCTGACGTCTTCAAACCGTGCCGTGGCCTTCCCACTCGCTTTCAGCAGAGAGGAATTGATCAATACAGGGGTCGCGAAAAGGTTACCGTCCGCATCATACAATCCAATGAGCGCATCTTCCTTCAAATCAAACGTGCTGACATTTCGGACATCCACCTCAATGGCAGTCGGTTGATTCTGTACCGGCTCAGCATCTACCAGCCTAATGTCTTCATCCCGCACCACGAGATCAGCTTCGTACAGGTAAGCGTACCGGACGCCCGCGTGTGTCGCAAAATCTACCCAAACCGTGATGTTTCGATCCATTCTTGCCGATTCGTAGTCGGGACGGGCAACGCTGTTCAGAAGGGTCATTTCCTTTGACGCAATGTCCAGATAATACAATCCGGGATAGGTCGACGAAGACGTATCGAATACAACTGAAATCCTTCCATTGTCATCGCCAGCCGCAAGGGCCTCCTCACCATGATCATATTCCCCCGTCGTCAATTGTTCCGTCCATCCCGATCCGCCATCATCATGCCAAAACCAAATCTGCTGCTCGCCCTCTGAATCGTCTCGCGTATAGGCAAAGCCGGGATCGACCGCTGCTTCATGGGTTGACCAACCGGTGATAGCGCGTCTTGGCGTGAACTGGGGTGACAGGAAATCTATGACCTCGATGTGCTGGTCTCGGCTATCCCAGTACTGATAGCGCGTGTTCCAGAATATCGTATGTGCCTCATACACAAGCAGGCCGCCACCAAAATCGCCATCATCTTCGATGGCAAACATGTCAGAGGTGCCGCCGCCCCATGTAAAACCAGAATTGTATACGATGACAAACGAGCCATCGGCTTGATATTCCTTCACAATAATATTAGCCGCACGCTGCCAGTTATTTGTATCCCATGTGTGGTACTCTTGGATATATGCCACTAATTTGCCGTCAACACCGATAAGCTCTTCGTTGTAACTGCTTGAGGATATGGCAAACATGCCCCCCTCTGGATGTGCCAAGTCATAACCATAAATATCGCGGTTGACATAAGGTGCGTCATCGTCATTTCGCCGGTCCTCCCATACCACCAGCGTACCAGAAATGCGCGGGTTCCACTGGGCGAATGCATCATCCGTAATCCGCACCGCTTGATCGCTTGCCGTATTGTAAGCAAAGATATCATCTTGACCGGAACGCGACTCCCACCAGGTCACCCATTCGACACCTACGTCAGAAAGCGCGGCGTTGGCGACATCGGGAACGTCGTGCACCAACAGCTCCGACCCGACCAATGCACGTAGATGAATCGTGTCTTCGAGATAATAGTCATTCTCGTATCGTCCATTTGCACTCAACACTCGGATGCTAACATCGAGCGGACCGGCAAAGTCAATCGGATTGAGCGTCACGGTAAAGTATTTACGTGACTGAGGAAGAACGTTCCATGACGTTCCGTCATCGATCCAGGTCAAACGCGAGGGATTGGAAACCTCAATGCCGGTCAGACGGAGTTTCTCCGTGCCTTGGTTCTCGACATAGAAGGTCCATTCGATTGGCGTTAACGATGAGACTGGTCCGAAATCAACGACGTTATCATCTAGCGGTGGTTCATCTTCTGTGCCAAGATTAGGCCATGTCGCAGTGCCGACCTGCATAGTAATCGCGTCGATTAAGTCGGATTCATACTGAGTATTGCCGATCGACCACTTTAGGTGAACGGTGATTGGAAGTGCCCCGGTGCCGGCCCGGTGCGGATTGACGTCCCAGGTCAGCTCTTCCGAATCTCCTGGATCAATTGTG
Source organism: Phycisphaerales bacterium (assembly GCA_044229655.1). Lineage (GTDB taxonomy): Bacteria > Planctomycetota > Phycisphaerae > Phycisphaerales > UBA5793 > JBGASM01. The sequence continues at coordinate 4,395 of JBGASM010000011.1, forward strand.
TAACCCGTGTGATGATGGTCGGAAACCGTCGCCCATTGTGTATCGCTGGTAAGCCACGCCTCAAGGTTGTTGATCTCTTCGTCGTCACCATTGCTGAATGTAATGGCGAGTTTACCGAATTCTCCGCTCTGTGGAATCCCGTCCAGGGTATTTCCGCCTTCGTCCGATTCCTCGATCCATCTCCATCCAGTAATTACCGGGCGGGCTGGCGCTTCGTTCGGATCATAAAATGTCCGATTGAAATCAATGGCCTGATAGTAAAGTGTGCCTTCCGACCAGTACTGCACGACAAGCGAAAAGAATTCCTGCCGCGTATCACTAAAATGTAGCTCAACAGTCCAGTTGTCCCCATCAGTCACAATGTCACCGGGGTAAGCATTATCCCATGTATTCTGACTAGGAGAAATGAAGACATCTGAATCCCCGCACACGAGCCAGCCTTGAATGTCAGTCACAAGTCGGCTACTCGTGTTGCGCAGCCTAATTTCCAGTCCTACGCGCTCGCCCGCCTCCATGATACCATCACCGTCGCCGCCGCCGGATGTATCCCACCAGTCAAGATCATAGATCTGGAGTGCAGAGCCTTGATCCGAATCTGGCGGCGTGATCACGAACGAGCCGGTTACATAGAAATAGCGAGTATGTCCTGTGCCATTGGAGATGCGTGCCCCAATAAAACGGGACTCGCCGTCGTCGCGAAACCCAGTGGTGTCCCATGTAAAAGCTCCATTGCGTGCATGCACGCCGGTAGACGACTGTTGCGTGCCTCCGAGTCGCGAACCCATGCCGTTGAGCGGATTGGCGTCTTCATCGAGGTAGAACTCAATGGATGCCCTGCGGTTATAGTCGGCGTACGTGTAGCGGAGCGTTACTTGGCTACCTTCTTGATGCGAAAAACCACCATCAATGGTGAGTCCGAGCAGATTGGCCCACTCTGAATCGCTCCAATCGAGAGCCTTGTTGAAGTTGCGGCCGCCGCCCATTTCACGGCTGTACCCTTCACGGATTCTCGTCGGCGAGCCACCGATCCGGCTGCTGCTGTTGCGATCGCCTCCCGTGCCGTTGTATTGCGCGATCCGACTGTAGTGAGCGCCGCCAAGAGAGCCCGCCCCTTCGTCGGTTGCATACCAATCGTCACGCATGTCTTGGTCAAGAACATAAATACCGTCTGTCCACGAGTCAGTAGTGTCGATTGTACCTTGGTACCATAAACGCACATCTGAATGATCAAGTGGCGACCCGCCGTCCAAATAGCCGGTGAGGTCTCTGTTATAGGCGCCGTCAACTATCTGGCCCGCAGGAACCCAAGGTTGGTGGTAGTTGTCGGCGAATACAACATTCTCGGTTGGCGTTAGATCATCAGGCCAATCTCCATAGTCGTAGTCGAATAGGGGATATGGGTCCAACGTGGTAACCTGATCGACCCAGATCCCTTCTTGCCCAAATACCTCTGCCAATGCAGCCACCAAACTGCCGCCGCGGCTGTGTCCGATTAGATGAATCGGAAGTCCGGCGGCCGTGAAGTTCAGACCTGGAAAGACGGAATTGGAAATAAGCGCGGCACCAACTGCTTCGGCAATTGTGGTTGTTGAGTTCCACCAACTGGCGAGTGAACTCCAGTCAAGTTTGAGAACCACTTCTCCGGAGCGCGCGGTAGTTGGGTTGATGGTGTAAGATGTTCCCGTGACCGTGATCGGATTGGTTCCGTTCTTGGTCACGGTGATGGTTCCTATGGACACATCATTGGAGCCAAATACGCCACCGCTCTCAGACACGATGCGATCGCGAGCCGCCTCAGCCATGTAATCAACCCAATCGTCTAGCGAGTCGTCATCGAAGGCTCCGCCATGCGTAATAATGGTTACACCGGTCAGCAACCTTCGCGCTTCAAGCCGTTCTAGGTCAAAACGTGAATAGTGTCCGTTGATATCAAATGCTCGTTGTGCACTTTTACGACGGAGATAAGGATGACAAAGACCACCCGTTCGGACTAGATGGGATGTCTGTCGACGAGCTGCCATTAGGATGTCCCCTTTGTTGGAGAGATACGAGAGTTCTTGATTCGACACGATGCATCAGATTGACGCTCGTAATTGTCGAAGACTGCACGAACAAGCGGAAAACCCACTCCAGTGCTTGCATTGTACCGCCGTTCGGATCGCGCATTGCGAAATATGCACTAAACCTTGACGGAAAGAATTGTGATTTATTTCACAAGTGCTCCCCATGAGCGTAAACGACGGTAACGGTATTCGAGATTCGAAGGCGTGTAATTGGTCTAGGCGGTAAGGCATTGCCGACTTGGGTATTGGGCACATGTCATTTGGAAGACACGCGACTCATGAGGAAGCGACTGACAGATTCTGTCAGTCATGGGCACCGCGTCTGCGCCTTCCTCCACAGTCGCGCTTTCACCGGGGAGGGACTCTGTGGGGAGAGCAAAGTTCGCTTGCCCGCCTAGAAAGGGACCACTTGCGATCGTCGCCGGTGGATGAGATGGGCGGGATTGCTCGGCTGTCCAGCGGCTTGGGCACCTCTAAACTGTCCCTTCTCGGAGGTGTCCGAAGCGATGTCCGTCTCCTTTTTCGACCGCCCCATTCTCAATAACCCCTACGGCTACCCGGGCCGTCATTGGGAATTGGACAAGGATGGCCAGCCGACGAATCAGATTCTGGAGCATCGACGCCGCGCTGAGTTCATCACGCCGATCCCCAAACCCAAGAAGCGTCGGGCTGACTCAAAACAAGCGGAAATCGTATTTGATGAGGGACACGGGCTTTCGACGGCGGCTCAGCAGTACGACCCGACCCCGGTCATCAATCAACTCCGACGCAAGGTTGACCTTTGGCGTGAACTCAAGAACCCAAGTGAGTGGCAGGTCACGCCGGAGACCGCCCGCCTCCTCCAGCACTGGCGTCACCACAAATTCAATGATGTGCGGCCATTCTTCTGCCAAGTAGAGGCTGTCGAAACGGCCATCTGGCTGACCGAGGTAGCCCCCCAGGCGGGCAAAGAGGGCCGAATCTTCCTCGATCACCTCCATGCGGCGAACGAGGCCTCCAATCCCGGCCTCGCTCGATTGGCCCTCAAATTGGCGACCGGCGCGGGCAAGACCACTGTCATGGCGATGCTCATCGCGTGGCAGACCATCAACGCCGTTCGTCGCCCTGGCAGCAAGAAGTTCACGCGCGGATTCCTCGTCGTCACGCCCGGCCTGACCATCCGGGCGCGCCTTCGTGTCCTTCAGCCCAACGACCCGGAGAGTTACTACCAGAGCCGCGAACTCGTCCCCAGCGACATGCTCGGCGATCTTGACCGAGCAAAGATCGTGATCACCAACTACCACGCCTTCAAACTCCGAGAGACAATGGAGCTCTCATCTGGCGGCCGCGCGCTCCTCCAAGGTCGTGGCCCTGACCTGCAGACCCTCGAAACCGAGGGTCAGATGCTCCAGCGCGTCATGCCAGATCTGATGGGCATGAAAGGCGTCATCCGCCACACGACGATGGATCACCTGACCTGCTGCACCTTATCGTCGAGATTAAGGGTTACCGCCGCGAGGATGCAAAAGAGAAAAAGTCCACTATGGACACGTATTGGGTGCCCGGCGTGAATCATCTCAAACGCTTCGGCCGGTGGGCGTTCGACGAGTTCACCGATGTCTATCAGATCCAGGCCGACTTCGAGGCCAAGGTCGAGGAACAGTTCAATACGATGATTGACAAGGCCGTTTCTTCCGGCGCCGCTACAAGGACGGGGGTGTAGGTCTTGCTATGGCGAAGTCAGGTCTGAACTTCGATGCCAGGCGCTTGATGGAACAGGCCGTGGAAGTCATGCGCCAGTCGCGATCTGAGCCTCGGATGGACGGCAAGGCGACCCCCAAGGTCGGTGCCGTTTTGTGGCATCCGGACGGCACGACCCAAACCGCGCATCGCGGCGAACTTCGCGAGGGCGATCATGCTGAGTTCACGATCCTGGAACGAAAGAACAGAGACCGTGGATTGGAGGGGTGCAAGCTCTTCGCGACGTTGGAGCCGTGCGCGCCGGGCTCGCGCGGACCACACAAGACCCCCTGTGCCGAACGCATCGTTCTGGCCAGGATCAAGGAGGTCTGGGTTGGCATTGAGGACCCCGACCCAACGGTTGACCGCAAAGGGATCAAGTACCTTCAGGACTCGGGCGTCACAGTGCATATGTTCGACCGCGACCTTCAGGAATCGATCCAAGACGAGAACAGAGACTTTCTTGCCCAAGCCGAGGCACGCGCACTTGCTGCGGAGGATGAGCCCGCCAAGCCCATCGAACTTTCGGGCATGGAGCATCCGGTCTCGCAGTTATCTTCCTCTGACCTTTCCACGATGGCGTTGGAGCGATTCCGCGCGGCGATAGGTTCCAGTGCCCGCGTTAGTTCGCCCGAGTTTTTCACCGACTTGATGCGACGAGGGTTCGTGTCTCGCGAAGGCGAGAGGTTTTTGCCCACCGGCTTCGGCATGTTGCTGTTCGGCAAGGAGCCACGTGCCGCGATGCCGCAAGCAGGTCTACTGGCCACCATCGAGTACCCGGGCGGTCAGAAAGAGACCAAGGACTTTGACGGGCCGCTGGTTTCTATTCCAGGCGAAGTTGAACAGTGGCTCAAGGACAAGCTGCCGAACGTCATCGACCGCAGTTCCATGGAGCGGCGCAGTGTTCCGCCGCTCCCATTCGAGATGGTCCGTGAGGCCGTCGTCAACGCGCTCAAAGCATTCCGTGACACGTGGCGTGACGGAATAAATAGCTATCTCACTTACGTACGCGATCGTCTAGTGGTGGCACGTGACTTGCTCACGAATTCCGGCTCGCTCTATGTACAGATCTCCAATGAAAACGTCCATCGTTTGCGATGCGTGCTAGACGAAGTGTTTGGTGATGGGAACGCCGTCGCGACCATTGCCTTCCGAAAGGCCGCGCCCGAGACAACCACCATTAAGAACTCGTTCAACTACATCTTGTGGTATGCGCGGGACGCAGAACATGTTAAGGTCCGCAAGCTCTTTCGCGAGCGTGAACTGTCAGATGGCACTACCGAGGACCCAAAAAAACTCGCCCTGTGGGCCGTCCTCTCCAGTGGCGAGGAGCGGCCATTGACAACCGACGAGAAGCGCGAAGAGGTTGAGCTCCCCGCGGGTACCAGAGTGTTTCGAGCCGACAAGGTCCGGGATGCCGGAGCAATGAAAGGACGTGTTTTCGCGTTCGATTTTCGCCGCGAGGAGCTGATGCCTGGGGACGGCCATTGTTGGCGGGGGAATGTGACCCAGATGACGCGGTTGAAGCTAGCCGATCGTCTGCTCCGTACCAAGGAGACACTTGCATATAAGTACTTCATCGAAGATAACTGGGGTGTTGAGAGAACGAACTATTGGGAGGACACAGCTGGAAAGATCCCCGACATGCGATATGTCGTAGAAACGAATGAGAAGATCGTTGCGAGGTGCGTTCTCATGTGCACAGACCCCGGCGACCTAGTGCTCGACCCGACTTGCGGTTCCGGCACCACCGCCACCGTCGCCGAGCAATGGGGCCGCCGCTGGATCACCATTGACACCTCGCGCGTCGCGCTGGCGCTGGCCCGAGCGCGCATCATGGGCGCACGCTATCCGTACTACCTCAAGGCCGACAGCCGCGAGGGGCAACTGAAAGAAGCCGAAGTGACCCGCACGACGCCGAGCACCACTCCGCACCGCCTACATCCGCGTTCTCATGCCGCGGCTCGCCGCCAAGGCCGGGATTGCCAAGCGCGTGCACGCTCACGGGTTCCGCCACACCCACGCGGCCCAACTGCGCGAAGAGGGCGTAGACATCGGCATTGCGGGGGAGGAGGTGGTGATTGCCCAAATTGTCAGTGGGCTGACAAGAACTGTCAGTGGCGGCCCGCGTGGGAGGAATTTGTAGGAAAACTCCGGTTTTTTGCGCGCCAAGTCCCAGAACATGGTGCATACTTCGCACGCCACGTTTCCACTGAGTTTTCTTGTCACTGTATGAACAAGGAGTCCGTATGCGTACTTCGTCCCGCACACGTTTCTTGTCGTTCGCTTCATTGGCCCACATCGTGTCAGGGGCGGTTCGGCTGTGTGCGTGCGTGGCGTTCTCATTGGGGATTCTGGCTGGAGCACATCCTGGGTTTGCGGACCTCAAGCCCTTCGAATGGCTGGACTTTGGCATTCCCACGGATGGGGCCTGGGCGGGCGGCGTACTCTTGGATGTGGTCGAAGTAAACGAAACCGGCTGGATCATCGGCACCGCGGGGATTGATCGGGACGGCGGGTCGGATGTGACCACGGGCTGGGTGTACCGGATGGACCGGGACCAGTTCTACCTCCTACCGACAGTCGTTAGCGGCGAGTTGCATCGGGTGCGCGGGATCGATTCAAGCGGTCGCGTCGTCGGGTGGACACGATCCTCCGTCAGTGGCACCGCGCATGATTTTGCAACCATCTGGGAGTACGACGCCGTCAACGATGAGTACGACGTGCTGACGGACAGCACTCGACAGCAGGATCGTGAATACTGGGGCATCACTCTAACCGGCGTGTACATTGTCGGCTCCACGGTCAACGGAAGCAGCGAGCCTTCGCAGGCGTACGTGTGGAATCGCACGAGCAGCATGAGCGCTACACCGCTGGATCCGGCGGCCTCGCTTACGAAATCGGCGGGGATGAGCATCGCGGATCGACTCTCCCCTCTCACATCCGGCGGATGGATCGCCAGCGGCTTCTCCTCAAACGACGGCTACACCACGACGGTCCCGACTGTTTGGAATTACACCGGCACCGGGATCGCCCTCAAGAGCGCGGTAACCAGCCAGCAATGGGCGGCGCGCCGTGTCGGGGGCGGCGGCGAGGTCATCGGCTGGCGCTACGACGCAGGCTATAGCAGCAGCAACCCCTACCGGTACTACAACTGGCATTACGCGGGAAGCGGCACTTGGAACTCGGAGAATGATCTCAGCCTGAACTACTCCGATGGGAACATGATCGACGCCAATCTTGCGCAAGAGTACATCGTGGGGAAAACATTCCACTACTACGACACCGCTGGATATCTGACGCCATACGGCATGGGCACGGCTGACTGGATCTCCGTGCCGACGTACATCAACTCTGCCTCGTGGCGGTACTACGGGCTCAACAATCGCGGCTGGATGGTCGGCAAGGCGCAGACGACGGACTCCCCGGCGGTGCAGCGAATCATCATCGCAATGCCGCGCGACGATGACAACAACAGCCTGCCGGACTACCGGGACATATACGCTTCGGCTGACCCTGGCACGCCGGGTACATTTCCGGTGGATGACACCCCGGCAGACTGGCTGCTGGACAAGATCTACCTGACACGGCCGGGATTGCATGCTCCTGGCGCGATGAACGTGGAGATTGATGAGTCCATGGAGATCTCCCCGCTTGCGGAACTGGACCACGTGTACATCACGCGCAACATGACGGACAACACGGACATCGAGCAGATCCTGACGTGTGGAGAGCAGTGCGCCGGGACGGAGAACTTCCTCAATGAGTGGGGCTGCAACGAGAACGACCACACGGACCGGCCCAAGGAGATTATCTACACCCTTCGCTGTGTGCCATCGTCATTGATCCTAGCTGAGTTCCCCGCGGAGGACCGGCCCCGGATCGATTACATTCCTGATGTCGAGGACCAGGAGGTGATCCTCGCCAACATCCGCGCGCTCGCGCGGAAATACACGCGGAACATCGACTACCTGCAGATCGGCAATGAGATTTGGACTGGAAACGGGGAATATGCGTGGGCCGACTTTGCGTCTACGGGGTGTTTGACAACATATTACCAAATCTTTTATAGCGAACTCCCCGGCTGTGCGGTCGAGGAGGCGACGACAGATGTCCTGGTATGGATTGCAGCCCAATCGGAGGCCGCCCGCGTTGGCGCGATTCTCGGCGGGCGTCCTACACGGCTCATCGCGCCGGCGGTGGGGTACAAGTTCGCGCGCAACAGCGAGGGGGGCGACCCCGAGGGTTCGCTGAGCGTGGATGCGAACCGCAACGCCTACGCGATCAAGTCGCTGGTGGAGTTGGCCAACGCGCTCAACATGATCTGCGATTACCACATGTGGTTTACGGATGTGGATGAGATGGCGATCGTGGCGACGTGGATGGCCGAGGGCGGCGATAGTGAGCAGTGGGATGCGCCGAACATGCTCGCGTGCCTGGAGTTCGGGGCGCTGCCGACGAATTCAGGGCAAGGAAATTGGTGGATCGGACAGGATGGACTTGACGATGCTACGAAATTGACGAATGACAATCCGAGCGATAACGGTCCTTACGACAATTGGGATGAACTCGTGACGACGTGGCTGACTAATGATACTAACGCGAACCTTCCGTCGTCTCCAGACTTCGTAAACGATGGTATAGACGACCTGACAGCGCTTGGTTATCGCGCCGTCCTCTGGGGCCCATCGAGGCAGTTCAATGATGTGGATGAGTTCTTCATGGGTGCGATGTGGGCCGACCAAAGCGATACGCCTGGAGACGCACTAATCCTCACCCAATGGGAAGATCGCTTCGAGGCAGCCGCGGATGATTTTGATGCCGCACTTGATCCGTATGGTGATCCCTGGGATCCGCATCCAGACATCTGTGACGTCGAGTGCCCAGAGGACTGCGAATAGTGAGGCCAAGATATGCGTCGTATAGCATCATCATTAATAGTTATCAGCGCTACCGTCGCGACCGCATGTTTCTGTTATGCTGATAGTCCCAGTTACGCCATTATCGACATAGGCAGCCTGGGGGGCCGGAACACGGATGCGCGCGGTCTCAACAACCAAGGCCATGTGGTGGGAACTTCGTTTAATGTTTCCGGCGACTACCACGGGTATCTTTGGATAAACGGCAATCTTGCGGATTTGGGCGTCAAATCGGGCTGCTGCAGCAACGCAAGGGAGATTAACGAATTGGGTGACATTGCGGGAGAATCGACCGGAAGTCTGAACACCATTCATCTCGCCGCGCTTTGGCCGTTTGATGGCGATGTATTCACACTAGGGGCCTTTGATGATGACGAGAGCTCCGCATATGGAGTCAACGATTCACGGCAGATTGTAGGTGGATCGCACATTGTGCCGCTCGCCATGCGAGCATTCCTGTGGCAAGATGGCGTGATGGCCAACCTAGGCACACTGGGCGGAGACTATAGTTTGGCTTGGGACATCAACAACGTTGGTGAAGTGGTGGGAGCGTCGCGCGGAATTGATGGAAGGCAAAGTGCGTTTATCTGGAGTAATGGTGTAATGACAGCATTACCACCGCTGGATATGTCCCTGCCCTTTGGTAATGCCATGGGAATCAACGATGGTGGTCTTATCGTTGGAGAGTCATCGGTCTCGGTCACCCGTCATCATGCCACGATGTGGATCAACGGTGTTCCTTATGATCTTCAGCAGGATCAGACGGCGTCGGGCAGTACTGGAGTTCGAGTCAATGAAGCCGGGGATGTCGTCGGGTCCATTTATTATGACGATGAAGATGCTTTTGCATGTCTTTGGAGCGGCGGCGCAGAAATGATTCTGAGGGAAGAACTCCCGCCGAAGCATAAGTGGACCATATTGTCGTATGCGTGGGATATTAATGACCAGGGGATGATCGTCGGTGAGGGAAAGTACCCTCCCTATGACGGCTTCCTCGACTCGCGTGGCTGGGTGATGGTTCCTGTCACGCCGATGTTCTCACTCGCGCCGCCGGTGCCGGGACTGGCGGGGAGGCGGAACACGCTGACGGCCAGCGGTGTGACGCCGGGGAAGAAGGTGTATTTCGTGTATGGGTTGCAGGGGGGCGGGAGTGTGATCCCAGGCTGTGATCTCGCGGAGACGCTGGCGGCGATCCAGATCGAGAAGGCGAAGTTAATAGGCAGCGCGACCGCCAACGCGCAAGGCGTGGCGACGCTGCAGGTCAATGTCCCCAATGCCGCGCGGAATGCGGGTGATGTGCTGCTCCAGGCGGTGGTGCCCGGGGAGTGCGGCATCAGCCAGTTGGTGGTGGCGCAGTTTGAGTGAGAGCCGGATCGGAGATCACAAGATTCAACTGATGGGTGAGAGACATGGCAACCTTCTCTCGAAGCATCTCAGGTACGTTCGGCGCGCTTTGGGTGGTCGCGATGTGCACGGCAGCGACCGCTGACTTTGCACACCAAGGCGATTTTGACCTCGACCGGCGAGAAACAGCGGATCTGACGACGCGCTTCGGCGCATTCCACATCACCTCAGGCCAGATGAACACCGAGGCAAGCGACAAGCCCGTCCTGCACCTGGAGCCGTCACAGCGGATGCACGACGCCAGCCTTGAATCGGCCGCGCGAGACTACTGGGGCATGGCAGATGATATACGTATGGGGAACTCCGGCCTGCAACCTGTCTCGCTTGCCGACGGTGCGAAGGATTGGCGGTGGGACAATGGCGCGCCGGTGAACTTCATCAACATGGGTCTTGGCCACGAGGCGTTTGTGTCAGAGGCGATGGCGCGCCGAGTCATGACGCGTGGCCTGAGTTTTCTCACGGACAACCTTGAGTTGGGCGGTCATGAGGATTCCGTGCACGAGGTCGTGCCTGCTCCGGCCAGTGCGATCGGGTTGTCCCTGGTTGGAGTCCTTCTAGTTGGCAGGCGACAATCGCGGAGGGAGGGAACTGAGGGCGACCGGTGCCGTATCTCGTTCCCAGCCTCAATCCGGGCCCGCGCTTAACCACTCTGCACAGTCTCCCTCCCGTGCAAAGGGGACACTGTGGACAAGTGCGCCGCACCGCCTTCACATCCTCGTGAAAACGACTTCCGCCCACCCCCTCTATCGTCGCCGCAAAGGGGTGCGGGATGGAGAAACGGGTTCTGCCTGATCGACTGATTTACATCGTGCTGCCGATCACCACCGGCCATGTGGACAAGTGCCTGTTTCGCAAGTGGATCAAGATCGACCTTACGGAGGCGCAGGCCGAGGCGATCCAGCGTGTCTGCAGCGGCCTGCAGCAGGCGCAGGCCCAAACGCGCGACGGCAGGTACTGCAACAGCCCAGAACTGGTTTTACAGTGGCTGCTGGAGCGGATTGAGGAGCAGATGGGGGTGCAGATGCGGAGCGCGGGCGATCGGCGATCAGTAGACCAAACGTGTCCAATGGTCACTTCTTCGCCGCACATACACCGCGCCTGATGCAGTTGGCGCGCGGACCATGCGACAACCTCCATCTAACTCCATGTGATTCCTATGAATATGATTGTGTGCTGATTCGAAGGAGGCGAGAATGCGTCGGATTGCAGGTGCTTTTATAGCGGTCCTTGTTTTGGCACCCATCACAGGGTTTGGTCAGACCTGTCCTCAGTGGACACTCATCGCAAACAACGGACCCAATGATGACGATGCTGCTGGGGCATTCGATTCCGATCGGGGTGTGAGCGTCGCTTTTGCGCGCGGGTACACGTGGGAACGAACCGATGGGAACTGGAGCCTCGTGAACCAATCGGGCCCACATATCAACTTTGGTCAGGCGATGGCCTATGACCCGGTGCATCACCTCACACTGCTTCACGGTGGGTTCGGCATCGGGTACTCCAATGAGACATGGGGTTGGAACGGGCAGGCGTGGCAGCTGCTGTCCACGACAGGCCCAGCCGTCGAGTTGCCATCGATGGTCTTCGACGCTGCCCGCGGGGTCGCTGTGCTGTTTGGTGGTTGGGCTGCCGGGACATCACACGACACATGGGAATGGAATGGAAGCACTTGGACCAAGGTCAGCAGCACAGGCCCGGGTGGTCGGTACTCTGCCGCGATGGCCTATGACTCAAAGCGGGGCGTGACGGTCCTCGTCGGAGGCACGCCCGGCAGTGGTTTCTACCTTGATGATGTGTGGGAGTGGAATGGTTCCTCATGGACTGCACGAAATGAAGTGCTTCAGCCCAGTGCGCGCGACGGCGCAGCCATGATGTTTGATTCGGCACGCAACGTATCAGTGCTGTTTGGCGGTTACGGCGGCAATTCTGGGTTCAATGACCTTTGGGAATGGGATGGGAGTGACTGGACCAAGGTGTCCGAAGGTGGGCCTACACCCCGCTGGGATCACAGTTTGATCTATGACTCAGTGCGCGGCATGGGCGTGCTGTTCGCTGGTGAATCCCAGACTGAAACATGGACGATGTTGGCCCTAGCGGTGACCAACCAGCCCGATGATGTGAACGCGAATATCGGTGACCAGGTCCAGTTCCAATGCACGGCGGTTGGTCCCGGTTCGCTCACATTTCAATGGCGACGGGACGGTGTGCCATTGACTGATGGGGGATCAATCTCAGGTTCGGAAACGCCCACCCTTACCATTCAACCTGTGACCTTGGCGGATGCAGCCGGGTACGACGTGGTAGTTGAGAATGATTGCGGTCAAGTCACCAGCAATCGGGCTACGCTCGCGGTTCAGCAACAGCCGCCCCTCCTGATCGTGGATGGCACTTGTCCCGGTGGCGGTCCGATCCGGGTATCGTGGACCAACGCAACTCCCCGCGGACAAATCGCCCTTGTCTTTGCGATCAATACGGGCCATTTCGTGATTCCGTCGGGCTACGCATGTACAGGGACTGAGTTGGGTCTTGGCACGAATCAAATCCAGATCGCCTATCAGGGCAGCGCGGGATCAAATGGATCGAAAGAACTGAACTCAAGTGCCGGTCCAAACGCCTGCGGCGGCTACCTGCAGCTGCTCGACGTCTCGACCTGCCAAGGCAGCAACGCGGCGCAGATCAATTGAGTCGGCATCGACACACGTTTGAGAGAACAGGAGGCAACACATGTGGCGGGGAATGCAGACCGAATCTCTCTGCACTTTGACCATCATGCTCGGGAGTCACGCCTTCGGCCAGTGCCCACCGCTCATCCAGTCCGGCCCGATGGAACCAAACTCCGTCAGCGGAACTGTTGCTTCTGCTGGCGATCTCGATCATGACGGCGTACCTGATGTGGCCTATTCGGCGGGCGGCGCATTCGGCTCATCCATCAGTGGCGTTACTGTCGTATCCGGTCGTGATGGCACGATCATTCGCACGTTTCCAGCGATCGACGCTACGTCGAGGCAGTTTGGGGCGGCGATCGCGGTGTATTCCGACAGGGATGGGGATGGCGATCCTGAGTATCTGGTCGGCGATCCCGAGGATGACCTCGTTCGTCCGGGAGGTGGCCGTGCGTATTTGATATCCGGCAGGACCGGGGGTGTCTTGTTGGCACTTGATCCTGTGCAGAATGGCGGATTCCTGGGCCGAAGCGTTGTCGCTTGCAGTGATCTCGATGACGATGGGATGAGCGACTTCGCAGCCGGCGCGCCCGGCGGGAATGAGTGTTCAGTGACGCTCTTCTCCGGGTCGGATGGCCATCCGATCTGGACCGCGATGGGGGAGACCGCCGCGCTGTTTGGGACGAGTCTTACAGGCACGGACGATCACGACGGGGATGGAATCGACGATCTCATCGTTGGCGCTCCGGGGGCGGGAGCGTTTGGCAATGGACAGGTCTTGATTGTGTCAGGTCGCACCGGCCAGACCATCCTGATCGTCGATGGGCAAACGACGCGCGGCGACTTCGGGTGGTCGGTGGCGGCCCTCGACGACATCAATTCAGATGATGTGGCGGACCTTGTCGTCGGAGACCCGAAAGGCGGACTGAGCGGGCAGGGTGAAGTTTCCGTGCTCTCCGGTCTGGATGGCAGTTTCATCAGCGCGGCCCTAGGGAACATACGTGGTTCCCAATTTGGATTGCGCGTCGCGCCGGCGGGCGATTTCAATCAAGACGGAGTTCCGGATTACCTGGTTGGTGCGCCTTTTGACGATGTCGGCCAAGGGCCGAATGGTGCGGTGCGGGCGTTCTCAGGCAGCACCGGACTTCCGGTCTACACCGTGACGGGCACCATGGGCATGGCCGTCGGCTATGACGTCAGTTTGATCGGTGACATCGATCTTGATGGGCGTCCGGACGTGGCGGCCGTTTCTCTGGGTGACGACGTATTTGGCATCAACACTGGGACGATCAGTCTCTATAGCGCTGACTGCAACGCGAACGTCCTGTATGTCTCGCTCGATCAACCCCGACTCGTCAGCGGCCAGTTCGCGACGCTTACCGTTGTCAATGCTCCGGCGCGAAGCACGGTTTATCTGGTGTACGGATTCACCGGGTACGGAACCACACCTGTTCCGCCGCTTGGTGTGGTGCTTCGACTTAATGAGCCGACATCGTACCTTTCGTTGCGGTCGAACTCACAGGGCACGTCGAGCCTGCGATTCCGCGTTCCATCCTCATTCCCATCCTCGCCCGTGTACTTCCAGGCGACCACTCCGGGTCGCACGTCCAACGTGTTGCCGGTGGGTATCTACAGGAACTGAGTTCCGAATCACAGGTGATCGGGAAGTCATCGATGCGGGCGCAGACTCCGCACAGTCGCGCTTTCACCGGGGAGGGACACTGTGGGATCAGAGGAACAAAGGATTCAGTGACGGACCCTCTCCACATCGCCAGTCGTCCCTATTTGGAATTGACTAAAGAGTTCCTTCCCTTGATCAGGGAGCGGGAACCAAGCGAATGATCCCGGATCATCCGTGCGATCAGAGCAGGCAAAAATCAGATTCCCTAAGAAATATGATGCCGCCAGCCCTTGCAAGGTGTAGGACCTCCAAAACATAGGTACACCTTGCGGCCCCGCTTGAATCCTCGGATCGGAGGTGCGCCATCTCAAATAGAATGAATCAGGGCCAATACTGACGGCATTAATTGAGCGTCCTGTGGTGCGGTGCGCGTGCTGCAGAGCCTTCAGAATCGTTTCATGCCGTTTAGTACCCCCATCGTACTCGAAAAGACCTAACCACACGGCCCTACCTTCGTGGCGCGGATTGCACGCATCTTGTATTCTCGCCAATTTTGTAAGAGCATTGCGTGCCGCAACACCTGAAAGAAGGGTCTTGATCTCTAATGCAGCACGAACAGCATCAGGTGTGATCACCATGAATTCGCCGTCCAAGAAAAGAGAAGGCTTCGCCTTGTCTGCAATCAGAATGTCGATTTGAGTTGATGTGTACGGTTCGCCCACGATAAACCCCGTACCGACCCGCAGATGCTCGGGGAGGTGTCTTCGTAGAACCGACCGTAGCACTGCTTCTTTGTGAGCCCCATCCGGCGGCCAATTCCCGGGCACCAAGTGGCGTACGCGATCCTTGATCGCTTGGAGTTCTGCCGCAAGGGTTCGATGAAAAGCCACAAAATCTGCCATACCACAGTCTACCATTTCCGCTATCGATGGTGAAGTGTCACTGACGCCATCGTCGCTTTCGGAGGCCGGTTTGCCGACGCCAGAGGAAAAAGCCCGAGAGGTGATCGACCAGAGGCTGACCGCCTCGGGCTGGATCGTTCAAGATTATCGACGCCTCAACATTGCGGCTGGGCGCGGCATCGCGGTGCGCGAATTTCCATTGACCACAGGCTCTGCGGACTACCTTCTCTACGCCGATGGCAAAGCGATCGGAATCGTCGAGGCCAAGCCCGAGGGACACACCCTCACCGGTGTCGAAATCCAATCAGCAAAGTATGTCGCGGGCCTGCCCTCTGGCTTGCCATCTTGGGCTGATGCAAGTAAACCGCTTCCATTCGCATATGAGTCCACCGGGACGACGACGCAGTTCACCAATGGGCTCGATCCGGAACCCCGCAGCCGGGAAGTCTTCTCATTCCACCGTCCTGAGGAACTCCTCAGGCTCGTAGGCCTCGATCGGCAAGTGCGTCGCTCCCTGACGCAATTGCCTCCGCTGGCTACCGACCGTCTGTGGGAGAAACAGATCACCGCCATCCAGAATCTGGAACAATCTCTCGCGCATGGCCACCCCCGCGCCCTCATTCAGATGGTCATGGGTTCCGGGAAGACCTTTACGGCCTGCAACATCGCCTACCGGTTGATCAAATTCGCCGGAGCCAAGCGCATTCTCTTCCTGGTGGACCGGAAGACTCTTGGAGACCAGACTGAAGATGAATTCCAGAGGTTCGCATCCCCCTACAACGCGTACAAGTTCACCGAGGAATTCGTCGTCCAGCATCTCAAGAAGAACGCCACCGACCCAGCCGCCAAAGTCGTCATCACAACCATCCAGCGGCTCTACTCCATCCTGAAAGGCGAGGCGGAGTTCGACGAATCTGGCGAGGAGTCGTCCATGTTTGAGGCGGCTGCCCCTGCTGGCATCTCTTGCCGGTGCCATCGGTCTGACGCGCGCGCTTGAGATTAGGGCCGGAATGAACTTCCCGTGCATCATCTGGGCTGCGATCATCGGCGAACCGGGATCAATTAAGTCGCCCGCCCTCCGCACTGCACTCGATTTCACATTCAAGCGTCAGCATGCCTCAATAGCGGCCCATCGGGATGCGATGTCTGAATACCAACCCCGCAAGGCCATCTACGACCGCGATCTCATGCACTGGAAGCGGTCGAGGAAAGCTGAGCCGCCGCCGGATGAGCCTGTCGCCCCCCGCCTTGAGCGTGTAGTCGTCAAGGACATCACAATTGAAGCTCTGGCAGTGACGGCGGCTGAGAACCCGCGCGGTTTTCTCGTATTCCGGGATGAACTGTCGGGATGGATCGGGGGTTTCGACAGGTATTCACCCCGTGCCGGTGCGGAGGCCAGCCTATGGCTCGAACTGTGGGATGGCCAGGGAATTTCCAATGATCGCAAAGGGACAGGCTTCATCTTCGCCCCGCGCACCGCGATCTCGCTCTGCGGCGGTATTCAGCCAGGGATTCTCGCCCGCGTGATGAATTCGAAGATGCAGGATGCAGGGTTGTCGGGCAGGCTCCTCTATGCCATGCCGCCCAGGGTGCCCAAGCGCTGGACCGAAATGTCAGTTGATGTGGCGATCAAAGCGCGGATGCAGTGTTTGTTTGACCACCTGACGAACCTTCAGCCGCTCGTAGACGGCGATGGGAACCCAGTACCTGAGCCGCTGCTGCTGACCGATGCAGCGCGACGGCTGTGGATTGAGTTCTACGACGCGCATGGGCTGGTGACCGCTGAGCAGTCCGGGGCACTTGCTGGTGCCTTTTCGAAACTTGAGTCGTACGCCGCCCGTATTGCGATGGTTTTCCACTTGGTTCGGGTCGCCATGAATGACCCAGAGATCAAAGACCGGCTCGCAGTCGATGAGGTGTCGATGGGGCACGCGATTCGTTTGGTTCAGTGGCTCGCTGGCGAAACGGTGCGCGTTCATGCGCTTCTGGGTGAGGATGAACCGGACCGTGATCGTCGCCAACTCATCGACTACATCCGGAGGAAGGGCGGGCGAACCACGGTGCGCCAGGTCGCCCGCAATGGCCCCAAGGGCTGCCGTGGTGCCGGCAGGGCATTGGCCGCGTTGGAGGAGTTGCACCAAGAGGGCGCGGGCTACTGGGAGAATCGCGGAGGTGGTAGCAATGAAAGCGGCGTCAATGGCGCGACGTTTGTCCTGTTCGAGGATGGCAGCGCGCCGAGCGGCAACGGGAATGGCGGTCAGAGCGCATGCGACAACGAAATCCATGCGACAACTCCACTACCTCAGTCGTCGAGCGTAAAGCTGACATCTTCAAGCAGTTACGACGAGAAATCGAATCGTGGTAACGGTGCTGTCGCATGTCGCATGGGGTTAAGTGTTGAAACACACATCGTGCCATCAAGGGCGGAATCTGGTCTGTCGAGCCGGGAGGAGGAATCGGTATGGGAGCGCTAACGGTTCTTGGGGATGCCATTGGGAGAGGGCTAGCGGTGGAAGCGTTGCCGGATGGTCGGCTTCAGATCAGAGGTCCAAGTCGGCTTGGCACGATCGCGGGTCGAGTTCTCGAATGCAAGGACGAAGTTATTGGCGAGATGATGCGCGAGGGTGTATGGGAACGCACGGCGTTGCATGCCATCGCACAAGTAAGTGATCATGATCAACAACTCGATCTCCGCTGCCATTTCGAGGAGCGCGCGGGCATCGGGGAATTCGTGATGAACATGCCGCGCAATGAAGCGGAGCGGATCGCGTGTGTCGAGGTGTTGAGGATGATCGCGACGGGTAGCCCGCACGGGAACATCGATGGCGGCGAACCCGTCTAACGAGATGAACTTGCCTCGTGCGAGCATGGGGGCCTAAGTGCGGTGAGCAAATCTCGCTCAAGGAGTGAACCAATGGCCTCAGTAGCAGTAGAGCCCAACGGACGACGACGCATCTTGTTCATCGCCACGGATGGGACGCGCAAGACCATCCGGCTCGGCAACGCCACGGCGAAACAGGCTCTTGCCATCAAAGTCAAAGTGAAACAATTGATCACCGCCAAATCAACAGGCGTGATGGATGATGAGGTGCACCGGTGGCTGGGTAACCTCGACGAGGTGCTGTACGGTAAATTGGCGGCAGTCGGCCTTGTCACGTCGCGAGGAAGCGTCAGGCTTGAGGGATACTTGATTGACTATCTCGGGTCGCGAACGGACGTAAAGCCATCAACCCATATCGCATGGAGCAATACACATCGGAACCTAATCGAATTCTTCGGTTCAGAGTCTGCGCTACGGGAAATTTCAGCGGGCGATGCGGATCGCTGGCGGCTGTTCCTCATTTCCACTGGGTTGAGCGAGAACACTGTGCGTCGTAGGTGTGGCATAGCCAAGCAGTTCTTCCGCGCAGCAGTGCGCCGGCGGTTGATAAATGCCAATCCCTTTGACGATTTGCAGAGTACGGTCCGGGGGAATGCAAAGCGTTCGTATTTCCTTTCGCGAGCGGACGCGGCCAAAGTTCTAGATGCCTGTCCGAATGCTGAGTGGAGACTCCTCTTTGCCTTGAGCCGATATGGTGGCTTGCGTTGCCCAAGCGAGCACTTGGCGTTGCGTTGGCAGGACATCGATTGGGATCGAGAGCGGATTACGGTGCCCAGTCCAAAGACGGAACACCACGAAGGTGGTGAGTCCCGCGTCATCCCTCTTTTCCCTGAACTCCTGCCCCACCTTCGTGAGACCTTCGAGCAAGCCGAATCCGGTGCCATTTATGTAATTCAGCGTTGCCGCGACCCACGGGTCAACCTCCGTACGCAATTCCTCCGCATTCTTCGCAGGGCCGGATTGACGCCGTGGCCGAAGCTCTTTCAAAACCTACGGGCGACTCGGGAAACTGAACTCGCCGAAATATGGCCAGAGCATGTTGCTTGCGCGTGGATTGGAAACTCGCGCATGGTGGCTCGTCAGCACTACCTGCAAGTGACCGATGACCACATCAAACGTGCGGCATCAGGAATTACGGAGGCGGCGCAAATTACGGCGCAGCAACCGGCGGAAACGCCTCGCAAGGCGACGCATCCTCTTCAGGGAAGTGGCGTTATTCCGCCAGAAACGGCGGTGTGCGAGGAGGTGCAACGGACATGTGGGCGCTACAGGACTCGAACCTGTGACCCTCGCTGTGTAAAAGCGATGCTCTAGCCAACTGAGCTAAGCGCCCCGATTTTCCATGATCAATCGTAGGAATGTCGGCCGCATCAACTCATCAGGGTCTGACTTCTATCCGGGCCGACCGACACAATTCCCACCGGGACGCCGACGAATTCAGCGATGTGATCCAAGTAGGCCCGGGCGTTGGCCGGAAGGTCGGCCAGCCGACGACACTTGGTGATGTCTTCGGCGAACCCAGGCATGGAGCGGTACACAGGTTTGGCCCCGGCCAGGTCAATCGCATCCGGGAGGAAGCGGTCGGTGCGCTCCCCGTTGACCTCATACGCGGTGCAGACCTGCAGCGTGTCCAGCCCCGCCAGGACGTCAAAGAGCATGATCGAGAGTTTCGTCGCGCCGCAGAGCATGGCGGAGTACTTGACGGCGACCAGGTCCAGCCAGCCGCAGCGGCGCGGCCGACCCGTGGTCGTACCGTACTCGCGGCCGCGCTCCCGGATGTACTGCCCTGTGGAGTTGTTCTGCTCGGTGGGAAAGGGACCCGCGCCGACGCGCGTTGTGTAGGCCTTCATGATTCCAATGACGGTCTGAATGTGGGCTCCTGGCACGCCGGTGCCGGAAGGAATGCCAAGCGAAGCGGTGCTGGACGAAGTGACATACGGGAAAGTGCCGTGATCGATGTCAAGCAGGCACGCGTTGGCGCCTTCGAACAGAAGCCGCTTGCCGGCCTTCATGAGGTCATGAAGAAGATACACGGTGTCGGTCACGTGAGGCGCGAGGCTGCGGCCAATGGCGGCGTACTGCTTCGTGAGTGCGTCGGAGTCGAACGTCGAGAATGACGGGTCGAAGGCGCGAAGTTGGGCGTTCTTGATCGCGGTGACGGAGCGCATGCGTTCCGCCAGGCGGTTCTCATCCAGCAAATCACCCACACGGATCGCGCTGGCGCGGGTGATCTTGTCCGCATAGCAGGGTCCGATGCCGCGCCGCGTCGTCCCCAGAGATTCGTCTTCCGCCTTGCCCGTCGATTTCCCGGCCAGCAGGTTCTCCAGGGCTTCATCCAGGGTCTTGTGCCAGGGGAGAACAACATGGGCGCGATTCGACACGCGCAGGTTCTGATCAACCTTGATTCCGCGCTTGGCAAGTCCTTCCTTCTCATCGAGCATCTTGACCGGGTCGACCACCACGCCGTTGGCGACAATGTTGAGTTTGTCGGGATTCAGAATGCCCGCGGGGATCAGGTGCAGCGCATATCGCTCCCCGGCCACCACGATGGTGTGCCCCGCATTCGCCCCGCCGTTGTAGCGAACAATCGCATCGTGGTGCTGGGTGAGCAGGTCGACAATCTTGCCTTTTCCCTCATCGCCCCATTGAAGGCCGACGACGGCAGTATGTTGGTTGGTGGTCACTGGAATCTCTGCTTTAGGTGTGTGGAAGCGCTCGATTTCGGGCTGGTTTAGCTGTCGAAATCGCCGCAGTGCGGGCCAGTCGGGACGATATCGACACGCATGGGAGGGTCAAGACTGCGCGCCGAATCGGCCGCGCCCAGAACATGGTAAGTACCAGGGAACGATCGCGATCGGTCGTACACTACGGCGCTGATTTCGACGGATTGTCCATCAGGAACTGAGCCCTATGGCGCTGCGGACGCGATATCTGGAAGTTGTCGCTGCGGATCACCCGCTGGCCTCCGAAGCCGGCGCCGAGATCCTGCGCCTGGGCGGCAACGCGGTCGACGCGGCTGTGGCCACCAGTTTCTGCCTTGCGGTGGTCCGGCCGTATTCGTGCGGGCTGGGCGGCGGGGGGTACATGGTCATCCACCTTCGGCGCGGGACCGGTGCCGGCGCTGACGCCTCCACGGATGGCCGAAGCGTGACTCTTGATTACCGCGAGACCGCGCCCGCGTGCATGACGGCCGACTACTTCCCGCGCCTCGGAATCCCCCTGGCCAGTAAGTATGGTCCCCACGCCGTCGGCATTCCCGGCACAATTCTCGGCCTTGGCGCCGCCCTTACGCACTGGGGTACGATGACGCTCGCCGAAGTGATCGAGCCTGCGCGCCGCATCGCAGCCGATGGGCACGCCATTGATGCGCACTACGTCACCAGCGTGCGGTCCATTCTCGCGACCCTTGAGCGTGATCCGGAATTGAGACCGCGGCTCGAGGCATGGGACTGCGGATTTGAATGGGTCTGGGAACGCTTTCTGTTCCGGGGTCAACCAGTGCTCGGGCTCCCGCTCGTCCAGCCCGAAATGGCCGAGACGCTGCGCCTCATTGGTGTGCTCGGCCCTGTCGCCTTCGTCCGACAGCACCTTGCACCAGCGCTGGGCCGGCGGTGTCGCCACATTTCAACCGACGAAGTCGGCCATTCCGTACCCACACGCTGCGCGCCGGTTGAAGGCCGTTTCAACTCCGTGCAGGTCGTCGGGATGGGGTCCTCGTGCTCGGGCGGCCGGGTCGTTCTGCAGACGCTGGGGATTCTCGACCGTCTCCGCCCGCATCTCTCGGGCACTACGCCGGGGATGGCTGCATGGGTTCACGTCATAGCCGAAGCGTGCAAGCACGCCTTTGCCGACCGAGCCCGCAACCTTGGCGATCCGCGATTCGTCGGGCCCGCGCCGCTTTGGCTGAGCGATCCGGAGTACCTTGATCAACTCGCAGCGCGCTTTGATCCGCAGCGGACGTTCGGTCCGGATCGTTACGGTCGCTCCGCGAACGCCGCATTCGGCCCCGCTCGGGGCAGCGGCACGAGCCACTTCAGCGTCGTCGATCGGGTCGGCAACGCCGTCGCCTGCACCGAAACCATCAACTTGGAATTCGGGTCCCTGTGCTCGTGCCCGGAACTTGGCATTCTGCTCAACAACGAGATTGATGACTTTGCGACTGAGCCTTCCGCGCCCAACCACTTCGGATTGGTCGAGTCGCCACTGAACGCTCCTGCCCCCGGCAAGCGCCCTCTTTCCTGCATGGCACCCACTCTCGTGCTCGACCGATCGGGCCGGATTCAGATGGTCATCGGAGGGTCCGGCGGCCCGCGGATCATGACCGCCACGGTGCAGGTCATTCTCGACATGCTTCTGCATGCGGAGACGCCGGAGCAGGCCGTCGCCAAGCCGCGTTTTCATGAACAATGGCAGCCCGACGCTCTGTGGTTTGAGCAGGGCAGACGCGATCCGGTTCTAGAGGCAGCACTCTCGAAAGTGGGGCACGCCATTCGAGAGCGGGACATCGTCGGGTGTGTGCAGGTCATCGCTGCCGATGTCGATGGGGCCGGGTGGCTGGCGGCCAGCGACCCGCGCAAGGGCGGCAGGCCTGCGGGAGCAGTTCGCTAGCATTACCCATGCACACAGTCGCGGGCTACTGGAATTGGACGTTGTGCGCCCTTGCATCCGCAGCCGTTGCGCAGGTGCAGACCGAGTCCGAGCCAACCCATTGGATGATCACACGCGACTTGCGCGTGGAGCGTGTGGCGCTCCAGTCCTTCAGCCAGGAGCACATGGTCCTGCTGGTCGACGGAAAATCGCGCGAGCGGAAGTCGACGGAAGCCCTCGCGCTGATTCGCGTTGATCCCTCCAGCCCAAGCGCCGAGTTCAGAGTACCGGATGTCACTGAGCCGAGCCGGGGATTTATACTCCTGGCCGACGACCGCAAGATTCTCGGCGCCCCAGTGGTCAGTGAGGCGGCTGGCGAAGGAATGGTGCAATGGAACGGCGATCTGGTTGGGTCGGCGCAATACCCGATCGAGAGTCTCCGCCGGATGTTTCTCCGCGCAGTCACTCTGGACTCTCCTGAGCGCGCCCCCGCCATCGGCAGCGGAGATTTGGTGCTGCTTGCCAATGGCGACCGAGTGGAGGGGTTCCTGGTGGGATTTGGTACAGTGGCGACGATTGAGGATGCTTCATCGCACGAGTTGATCGAGATTCCCCTTGAGCGCGTGGCGCAGGTACGCATCGCCGGGCCCGCCCTCGCACCGGCCGCCAATAATGAGTATGCCAGGCTGTGGACCTCTGAAGGCAGTATCTTTGATGTCGCACAGGTCACATGGTCCCCGGAAGAGGTCCGCTACAGCCGCACTCCGGAGGAGGCCCACAGCGTCGCTGCCCCGATTGAGCGCACCTACGGCCCTGAAATCATCCGTGCCGTCGAGTTTCGTCAAGGCTCACTGGTGCCGCTTGCAAGGCTTCCGCTCGAAAAGGCCCTGCCGTCGGAATGGAATGAAGTTGCTCTGCCGCCGCGCGTTCTACGGGCCGACGCGCTGCTCGGCTTGAGTGATGTGGAGTTCATCGGGCCGATGGAAGCCATCTATGTCTTGCCGCCGGGGGCTTCGCGGCTGGCTGCCGAAGTCGAACTCCCGTCCACGTCGTGGGACTGGGGCGATGTGGACCTGGTCGTGCACGTGGATGAGCAGGAGATCGTGCGCAGGCACTTTGATGCGGATAACCCGGTCTTTTCGCTCACCACGCCGTTGCCCCCCGGCAGACTTTTGCACATTAAGCTTGAGGAGGCTGGAAATGGACCAGTGCAGGACCGACTGCTGTTCCATCAGCCGATGCTCAGGGTGAACTGAGTCACTCCGCGGCGCAGGCCGATGAGTAGGGTCAATCTTCAAGCGGGTTGGCGAAATACTTCTCGTGCACCGGCAGTATCTTCTGGAGAATATTGAGCAGGACGCGCGCGGGCGTTTCGTTCGCTTCGATCCGAATTACCGCATCCTTGCCATAGTGAGTCAGGACCGGATAGGTCTCGGTTTCATACACCTTCCACCGGTGCCGAATTACCTCTTCGCGTGCGTCATCGTGGCGTCGCTCTTTGATCGCGCGGCGCTGCATGCGCTGCAACATGAGGTCCTGATTGTCGGTGGTCAAGTGAATGATCCTGAGGACGTTGAGGTCGCCCTCGAGGATCTTGGCCTGGCTCAGGCTGCGCGGGATTCCGTCCAGCAGCAGCATCTGCTTATCAGGGACGAATCGTTTCAGATTGATCTGGTTGCGCACGTGCTGGCGCCAAACTTCAATGGTGACATCGTCCGGCACCAGTTCCCCGCGCGATGAGTAGTCGAAGAAGACCCGGCCGAGTTCGGAGTTACGGTCGAGGGCGCGAAAAATGTCCCCAGTCGCCATGTGATGGAAACCGGGAATCGACCCCAGAATCTTGCCCTGGGTGCCTTTCCCGGCGCCTGGCGAGCCGAACAGGAGAATGGCGCGGAGCCGGTCACTCATGCGGAAAGTGTTCCGAAGCTAGCGGAGTATGGTCTGTCTGAGGCGACCACGGCGTGCGATTCCAAGTCCGTACCAACCCGGACATCGACCCAAGCGTGGGGCAAGGTCAGGAACCGGCCGCAAAACTTAAGGAAACAGTCCGGGAATGTGCGCCCGGAAGTCAACCGAATCGGACCTGAGAACATCCCGTCAACCACGGACGCCGGAAGCATGCCGCTCCTCCAGGGCTTCCGGATCGCGACGGGCCAGTGCGGCCATCGCGCTTGGGCTGCCGGAAAAGGTACCGATTTTCCCCCCGCCCACGCCGCCGATCGAAAGCCTGCCGGTGGAGGTGTTGACGCTGCTGCGGATCCAGTCCAGGCTCCCCGAGTACCACTCGTATACGTACCCGACAATGATGACCCCCATGAAGATGCCCGCGACGACAATCGCCGTGCCGGCGTTTTCGCGGAAGATGACGGCGATCGGCCAGATCAGCGCGACTTCCACGTCGAAAATCAGGTAGAAGAGAGCGACCACGTAGAACCGCAGGTCAAACTGCACCCAGGACGATCCGATTGTCGGCTCGCCGCACTCGTAAATTGATTTCTTTTCAGGGTTTGGAGCCGTCGGCCTGACGATCATTCCCACCAGCAGATTGACCAGGACGAACCCGAGGCCGGCCCCAAGAAAGATCGCGATGGAAAGAAGTGTTTCCAAGTGATGGTGTCCTGAGTCTGGCCGAGCCTGCGAAACGGAGTGGCGGCGATCCGTCCAGTGCGAGTGGGCATGGTAACGGGGTGGTTTGCGCGGGCAACTTCCCTGACATTCTCAATCGATGTCGCCAAGGAAGTAATCAGGATCAGGGCGAAAAGAAGCAGCCTACTTGTCGTTGGCCTGGGCAGGCGATTTGGCAGGTATGCCAGGCACGCGATCGGGCATCACTTCATTCGTGAGCACGATCTCGACCCGCTCGTTACTGCGTTCCTCGCCGGCGTTGGCGGCATTCGCCTTGAATGGCTGACTGTCGCCGGCCGCGACGAGCCGGATCTGCCGCCAGGAGATCTCAGCGTCTGCCAGGACCTTGGCGACAGCGTGAGCCCGCGCATAAGCGAGGTCCATGCCGCGATCATCCCGCTGATGGGCCTCGCGCTCGCTCACGTGGCCCCTGACTTCGACAATAAGGCGTTTCCCTTTGACCAGTTTGGCGACACTCAGTGCGTTCGTTCTGGCTTCTTCTGTGAGAGCCGCCGAGCCGAAGGAGAACCCCACGGTGCCGCAGATCTGCTCATAGTCGCCGGGGCGTGTGCTGTTGACCTGATCGTTCTTGCCCTTGGCGCCCTGGGCGTTGGTTTCGCCGCGTTTCTCGAGAATGCGCTGAATCAGGGCCTGGTCTTCGGGGTCTTCAGAGTCGAGATTGACTGGATTGTTGAATGCGCTGCGCATCCCGATGGCCAGATCAAGCATTGCAGGATTCGCCGGGCTTCCGCCCCCTCCCTCTTCACCCTCGCCGGCGCCGCCTGTGCTCTTGGCGCTTGAGAGATTGAGCGCAAAGAGAATGACGAAGAATCCCATCTGGAGCATGACGTTATCTGCAAAGGAGATGAGCCACTCCGGCGCCCCTTCGTGCTCGCCTTCGGCATGGCCTCCGCCGTGACCGCCGCCATGACCTCCATGGCCGCCGCCATGACCCTCCTCGTGATGTTCTTCATGTTCTGCCATACCAGGAGCGCCAATTCGTGACGTTCAGGGTTCAAGCCGCCTGCCGCAACGGCGCGCGGGCGGGATTGGGAAGGAAGGCCAGCATCTTTTCGAGGGTGATACGCGGGTTGTCGCCTGCCTGTATGGAAAGGACCCCTTGGAGGATCATTTCGCGGTTGAGAATCTCTTCTCCCGACCGCAGCGCGAGTTTGTCGCCGATGGGACCTGCCACCGCATTGGCCAGCACGGTGCCGTACATGGTGGCCACGACCGCCACGGCGAGCGCGTGGCCGAGCACTTCGACGCCGCCGTTCAGGTTTGAGAACATGCCGATCTGTCCGATGAGCGTCGCCACCAGCCCGTACCCGGGTGCATACAGCTTGATCAGATCGAAGAACTTTTTTCCCGCCTTGTGCCGATCCTGCATCGCCAGCACTTCCATGCGCAGGGTGCTTTCGATTGCCGCTGGGTCCACGCCATCGATCGCCATCCGCAGTCCGGT
The DNA here is from genome assembly GCA_044229655.1 of Phycisphaerales bacterium. Lineage (GTDB taxonomy): Bacteria > Planctomycetota > Phycisphaerae > Phycisphaerales > UBA5793 > JBGASM01. Next base: position 31,244 of record JBGASM010000011.1, read on the forward strand.
CGCCAGGAACTGATCCGACGCCGCGATTCGCTCCATTTCGCCTTCCAGGGCGAGAATGCCGTCTTTGCGCACCTTTTCGCCGATCTCACCAAGCAGCTTGATCACTTCCGCCGGTCGCTTGCCCTTGGAAAACAGGAACGATTTGATGTAGCCGGGCACGCACTTGAGGCGATCCATCGGCATAGCCATCATGAGTACCGAAAGCGTTCCGCCAAAGACCATGATCACGCCCTTGGGCGAGTAGAACACCACCCAATGACCGTGCGAGGCCATCTGGAACACGGCGGCGCAACAGATCAGGCCAAGAAGCGAACCAAGTACGCTGGCAATATCCACGGCCGACGAACTCCTTCAGATCTCACCCGGGAAAACGCCCGGCGATGTCGGTTTCCTGTCGTCGGTTACATCGGTCAGATCGCCTATCCGGTCAAGAGGGAAGTGGGCCGAATCGGCGCGGTGCGATTGTGGAGAATTGGGCGCAGGACGAAGGGGCGAGCCAGCCCGACTTCTCGGACGTGCGGAGCCCTCAGTTTTTCTTTTTGGACTTTTCCGCTGGTTTTGCGTCCTTTTTCGGCTTTTCCGGGGTCGGAGCCGGTGACGCCGCTGCGGCGGGAGTGGTCGCTCTTTCCCCGTTTTTTGAATCTGAGGTCGACTTTTTCTCGCTCTCCGCGGCCTTCTTGTACCCTTCTGAGCGGTAGTCGGTTTCGTAGAACCCTGACCCCTTGAAGATCACGCCCGCCCCCGTCCCGATCAACCGCTCGAGCGAGTTTTTGCCGCACTTTGGGCACTTTCGCTTGACGCCGTCGCTCATGGACTGGAAGAGTTCGAACTCATGGCCGCACGCATTGCACACGTACTCGTAAGTCGGCATGGTTGATCCCTTACGAAGCCGCGATAGCGACCTTGGCCGGACGAAGGACGAATTCGCCCGCAAGATAGCCGGACTGGAAGCACTGGGCGATGCGGCCAGGGGTGATGTTGCCGGCCGGGATCTGGGTGACTGCCTCATGGCGGCCGGGGGTGAATTCTTCGCCGGGTCTGACTTCGATGCGATGGACGCCATGGGCCGCAAGAGCCTTGAGGAACTCGTCGACGACGAGTTGGACGCCGGCGCGGATCGTGCCCGCCTGCGGGTTGTCGGCCTGAGGCTCTGACTGCTGGAGGGCCAGTTCGAGGTGGTCAAGGGGGAGAATCAGGCTGCGCGCGACATCCGCGATGGCCATGGTGCGGGCGCGCTGCTCATTGAGCAGGCTGCGCTTCTGGTAATTCTGGAAGTCGGCGAGAGTGCGACGGTATCGCTCGCTGAGGTCAGCGAACTGGCTCTTGAGAGAATCCACTTCACTGGGGGCCTCACGCGTCGCATTGGGATCATGGCAGCCGCATTGAGAACCGCAGCAAGCGGAATCCTGCGCATCGGATTCGGGTGATTGAGGATTCATGACTTGGACCCATCTTTCTTTCGGGCGGAGCGCGACGAACTTCGGCTCGAATTCCCGGGGTGATCTGAGCGTTCGGGTTCCTCCTTGCCGCCAAGGAGGTCTTTGACCTTGTTCCAGAGCCCCTGATCAGGCTCTGAGACCGCTACGGAATCGACGTCCGCCAGTTCGCGCAGCAGTTGCTCCTGGCGCGGGGACAATTTGCGCGGAACCTCGACCGCAACGGTGACGACCAAGTCGCCCCGCCGGCCAGTGCGGAGATTTGGAAGACCCTGGGCGGCGAGACGAAAGGTGTCGCCGACCTGGGTGCCCCTGGAAATCTCAAGCGGCTGAGGTTGTTCCAGAGTAGGAACTTCAATCGTGGCGCCCAGCGCGAGTTGGGAGAATGATGCCTGAAGGGGGAAGTGAAGATCATCCTGGTCGCGACTAAAGAGTGCGTGCGGCGTCACCTGGACGACGACATGCAGATCGCCGCGAATTCCCTGGCCCGACTCGGAGGCTTCCGGAGCTGGCGGTTCCCCCTCGCCGCGCACGGAAACGGCCTGACCGGCACGGATCCCTGGGGGAATCTTGACGGCCAACTTGCGACGGGTGGGGACGCGTCCTTGTCCCTTGCAGTCGACGCAGCGTTCGGTGATGACGGACCCCGCACCCCGACAGTTCGGGCAGGTGGTCACCATCCGGAACATTCCGCCAAAGCCGGTCTGAGCGACCTGGCCATGTCCGCCGCAGGTTGGGCAGGACTGCTTCTTGGAACCGGGCTTGGCGCCGCTTCCGGTGCAGGTCGCGCAAACGTCCAGGCGGGTGAAATCCACATCCACGGTCGCGCCCTTGAGCACGTCCTCGAGCGCGATCTCAACCTGGGTTTCGAGGTCAAAGCCGCGTGCGACGCCGCGGCGGCGCTGTCCGCGTGCCGCTCCACCCATTCCACCGCCGAAGATCTCATCGAACATCGAGAAGATGTCCTGAGGGTTCATCGAGCGGAAGTCATGGGTGGGATTGCTGCGCAGGCCCGCATGGCCGTACTGGTCGTACACCTTGCGCTTGCCGTCGTCAGAAAGCACCTCGTAGGCCTCTGCGGCTTCCTTGAACTTGGCCTCGGCCTCGGCATTCCCGGGATTGCGGTCGGGATGCCACTTCATGGCCAAGCGGCGATAAGCGCGCTTGATTTCATCGCCGTCGACGGTCTTTTCGACGCCAAGTATCTCGTAATAGTCGCGCGTGGTCGCCATGAGAGGGAGGGGATGGTTCCGGGAAAAAGGCCCACGGATGTCTCCGTGAGCCTTGGACAATCTGCAGTGAAATGGGAACCGGGGCGGTTCGGAGACCTTACGCCACGGCGCCGGCGACCGGCTTGGTGTCTTCCTTGATCTCGGTGATCAAGACGTCAGTGGTGAGCATGAGAGCGGCGACGGAGGCTGCATTCTCCAGGGCGGTACGCACAACCAGCGCAGGATCAATGATGCCCGCTTTGACCAGATCGCCATATTCGCCGGTGGCGGCGTTGTAGCCGAAGTTGCCTTTGCCGTTCCTCACCTTGTCGACGACGACGTCGCCGTCGGCGCCTGCGTTGGCGGCAATCTGCCACGCGGGTGATTCGATCGCCTGGGCGACGATATCGAAGCCGTACTTCTGATCACCCTTGGCCTTCTTCTTGGCGGCTTCCAACGCTTCAAAGGTACGCAGAAGTGCTACGCCTCCGCCAGCGACGTACCCCTCCTTGGCAGCCGCGCGAGTCGCGTGCAACGCATCCTCCACACGATCCTTGCGTTCCTTCATGGCGGTCTCGGTAGGCGCGCCGACGTTGATAATGGCGACGCCGCTGGTGAGCTTGGCCAAGCGCTCCATCAGCTTCTCACGGTCATAGTCGCTGGTTGAGCGCTCGTGCTGGGCCTTGATCTGCTCCGCGCGGCCGTCGATGTCCTTCTTCTTGCCGGCGCCCTCGATGATGGTCGTGTTGTCCTTGTCGACAATGATCTTCTTGGCACGGCCGAGTTCGGAGAGTTCGACCGACTCGAGGGAACGACCCAGGTCTTCGGCGATGAACTCACCGCCAGTGAGGACGGCAATGTCGCCGAGCATGGCCTTGCGGCGATCGCCGAAACCGGGCGCCTTGACGGCACAGACGCGCAATACGCCACGCAGGCGGTTGACCACGAGCATGGCAAGGGCCTCGTTCTCCACCTCCTCGGCGATGATGAGCAAGGGCTTGCCGGCCTGTGCGATCTTGTTGAGCAGAGGCAGCAGATCGGCGACGTTGGAAATCTTCTTCTCGTGGATCAGGACATAGGCGTCTTCAAGCACGCACTCCGTGGTGTTCGGATTGGTCATGAAGTAGGGGCTGAGGTATCCCTTGTCGAACTGCATGCCCTCGACGTAATCAAGGGTCATTTCGGCGGTCTTACCCTCTTCAACTTCGACGACGCCGTCAGCGCCGACTTTGCTGATCGCCTCGGCGATCAGGGCGCCGATCTGGGCGTCATGGTTCGCAGAGACGGTGGCGACCTTTTCGTAGTCCTCGCGCCCTTTGCACTTGATGGCCATATCGCGTACCGCATCGCACACCGCATTGGATGCAGCGAGGATGCCGCGCTGAAGGTCGACCGCGTTGTGGCCTGCGGCGACGAACTTGAGGCCTTCCGTGAAAATCGCTTCGGCGAGCACAGTTGCAGCGGTCGTGCCATCGCCTGCCTTGTCAGCGGTCTTCTTGGCGACCTGGTTGACGAGTTTGGCGCCCATGTTCTCGAACGGGCCGGGCAGGTCGATTTCCTTGGCGACGGAGACGCCGTCCTTGGTGATGGACGGTCCGCCGTAGGACTTCTGAATCACGACGTTGCGTCCGACAGGACCCATCGTGACCTTGACCGCGTGAGTGAGCTGAGCGAGGCCCTTGCGGATTTCGACCTGTGCCTCGGAACCGAAGATCATCTGTTTCTTGGACATAGTGATAGTGCTCGCGAGAGTGAATGCGTGTCAGTGAATGCGTCTTGGGGAAACGAACGATCAGTCTTCGACGATGCCAAGGAGTTCGGTTTCCTTGATCAGCAAATGCTTGACGCCCTTGATCTCGACTTCGCTGCCGGCGTAACGGCCGTAGACGACGGTGTCGCCGGACTTGACGGCCATCCGCTGACGCTTGCCGTCGTCCAGGAGGCGGCCCGGACCGACGGAAACCACGGTACCCTGAACGGGCTTTTCCTTGGCGGACTCGGGAAGGTAAATGCCTGACTTGGTCTTTGTCTCGGCTTCCATGGGTTTGACAAGAACGCGGTCTTCGAGGGGCTTGATGGTCATGATGAATTCCTTCTGTGTTCGTGGGCGACTTGGCGCCGTTGTGATTTGTTGATTGCGCCGAGTCAGCCGGACCGGCGCTGAGACTTCATAGGGTGCTTAGAAATCCATGCCTCCCATGCCGCCCATTCCACCCATGCCTCCCATTCCGCCGCCCATCCCACCCATTCCGCCCATTCCGTGATCGTGGCCGTGGTCTGCACCGCCGGCCTTCTTTTCCTCGGGCTTGTCGGTGATGATGCAGTCAGTGGTCAGAAGCAGCGAGGCGACCGAAGCGGCATTGGCGAGCGCCACCTTGTCCACACGGGCGGGCGTCAGCACGCCCATGTCGATGAGGTCGCCATATTCGCCGGACAATGCGTTGTAGCCATAGGAGCCCTTGCCTTCAGAGACGCGGGCGACGATGACGGTGCCTTTTTCTCCGGCATTCTCAGCGATGGTCTGGAGGGGAATGGAAAGGACCTTGCGGACGAGTTCGACGCCGAAACGCTCATCGCCGTCGGTGTCCTTGAGGAGTTTCTCGACGGCGGGTATGGCACGGATAAAGGAAATGCCGCCGCCAGGGACCACGCCTTCGGCGACCGCAGCGCGGGTCGCGTGGAGAGCGTCTTCAACCATTGCCTTCTTGGCTTTGAGTTCGGCTTCGGATGCGGCGCCGACGTTGATCTGGGCCACGCCACCGGCCAGCTTGGCGAGACGCTCCTGGAGTTTCTCGCGGTCGTAATCGCTGGTGGTGACTTCGATTTCCGCGCGGATTTGCGCGATGCGGGTCTGAATGTTCTTGGAAGAGCCCGCGCCCTCGATGATCGTGGTGTTGTCGGCATCGATCTCGATGCGTTTGGCCATGCCGAGCTGGTCAAGGGTCACTTTGTCGAGGTCAACGCCAAGGTCTTTCATCACCGCAGAGCCGCCGGTGAGGACAGCGATGTCCTCAAGCATGGCCTTGCGGCGGTCGCCGTATCCGGGGGCCTTGACGGCCGCAACCTGGAGAACGCCGCGGAGTTTGTTGATCACAAGAGTCGAGAGGGCCTCGCCGGTGACATCTTCAGCGATGATGAGAAGGGGTTTCTTGGCCTGCGCGACCTTCTCGAGGAAGGGAATGAGTTTCGTGAGATTGTCGATCTTGTCCTCGTAGACGAGCACGAGGCACTTTTCGAGTTCGACGGTCATGTCGTCGACGTTGGTGACGAAGTTGGGAGAGAGGAAGCCGCGATCGAACTGCATGCCCTCCACGACATCGACGGTGGTATCAAGGATTTTTCCTTCCTCGACGGTGATGACGCCATCCTTGCCGACCTTTTCAAAGGCGTCGGCCATGATCTTGCCGACTTCGGGGTCGTTGTTGGAAGAGATGGTGGCGACGGACTGGATGTCGTTCTTGCCCTTGATGGGCTTGGCGAGTTTGGTGATTTCGCCGGTCACGGTGGAGACGGCTTTGCGCATGCCGCGGACCAAGGCGTTGGGTTCAACGCCGGCGGCGACATATTTGAGGCCTTCGCGGAAAATGGCTTCTGCGAGGACGGTGGCAGTTGTCGTGCCGTCGCCCGCATCGTCCGAGGTCTTGCTGGCGGCCTCTTTGACGAGCTGGGCGCCCATGTTCTCGAACTTGTTGCGCAGCTCGATTTCTTCAGCGACGGAGACTCCGTCTTTGGTCACGTTGGGGCCGCCCCAGGATTTATCGAGGACGGCATTGCGGCCGCGCGGGCCGAGGGTGGACTTGACGGCGGCGGCGAGTTTCTCAACTCCCGCGAGGAGTTGATTACGAGCGTCAACGTCAAAGGAGAGTTCCTTCACAGCCATGGAATCTGTTCTCCGCAGGGAAAGGAGTGTGTGGTTGATTCGAGACGCGCGGGCGTCTGCCAGTGGAATCGCAAAGAGGGCAAGGGACCGAGCGGCACGGCCCGGGTGCGGAATCTCCGCGAGTGGGGGGAGTGCAAGTGCAGTGCCATTGCGGCGGGCCGGCTCAGTGCTTGCAAGCCGTTGAACAGCAATTATTTAGGTGTTCTTGTGCGGCGCTGGAAGTGGCGCTCAGCATGACACAGCGCGAAGTGAAGGCGACGTGGGGCTGCCAAGGTGGCAGTCAGGTAAAGAATGTCGGCGGGATGGAGTGAGAGAGTGGATCAGCGGGCAAAGCGATAGGACGACGAGTTTTCCCACTTGATTTCGTTGCGGATGGGATTGTTGGGATCGAGGTCGAGGAGTTTGAAGAACATCTCCCAGTACCGGCCAGCGGGTTCTTCGATCGCGTACAGGTCGACGTACAGGGCGTAGTTGGGGCGGGCGCCGGGGGTCGAGTAGTCGCCCTTGAGCCCTTCTTCGAGCGTGTTGTCGCGGACGATGGCAGCGCGATCGGGAGTTTCAACGAACGCGATATCGTGGCGGGAGCCTGAATTGGCGAGCGCGACGCGGAGTTTGGCAGGGAAAATCTCCATGTCGTAGGTGGAAACGGTGGATCGGTTCGTGACTTTGTAATTGACGACGATGATGGTGCGGCCGTCAGGACCTTTTTTCAGTTCACCGAGCCGGTCGATGATGGACGTCATCATCTGGTCGGTGGTGTCCTGCAATTCCTTGGGGCCGAGTTGGCCGGAGGAGGCAGGGCCACGGACATCAGAGGGAACTTGATTGGTGGTTCCCTGGTTGTAGACGGGCTGCTGGCACCCCGAGGTGAGGGTCAGTACCAAGGCGGGAAGGCAGGAAAGGCTCAATCTGTAGTAGGTGGTGTGCATGGGAAGCCCATTCTATTGTGTGCTGTAAATACTTGAAAAAAAGGCACTTATTTCTGTTGCCCGTGTTGGAGCCGCTCCGATAATGTTAGCGCACGCCGGTGGGAAATTCGGCGTGCAACCAAGAACGCCTTCGGGCGTGCCTGGGGCAAGGTGGAAACTGGTGTGGGATGCCCGGGGCCTGGGACGTTGCGACGTCCCGGGCCCAAGAACCGGGCGGATCGAGCATGGACGTTCAATCCGGGAGTCAAGCCATGATGGCTGAAGCAGCTGTTTCCGTCACGATGAGCAAAGAGCAACTGGTCGAGGAAATCCTTGACCTCAACCCGTCTGCGGGCGTCGAGTTCCTGCGCGGGTTCTCGGTGAAGGCGTTGGAGCGCTATTACCAGCACTTGCTTCTCCTGCAGGAGCCGCGCGGTCGGCACTCCTCTTGGGTGCGGATCGGCGACACGCGCGCGATGGTCATGGCCCAGCCCTGACTGCGGTCCGGCAGCACCGCCACCGTCCACGTTCATAAGACGCTTGGCAAGGGACCCTATTCCGGCTCCGGAGTGCGGGCTGTCGGTCCGGGCGGAACCGGCTGGGTGAGTAGGATCGTTCCATGCCGATGGTCTTTGCAGTGCAATTCGATATCGCGTGGGAGGACAAGGCTGCCAATCACGCGCAAGTTGAGGCGACGCTGACCAGAGAGCGCCCGGAACCCGGGTCGCTTATCGTCTTGCCGGAGCTCTTTGATGTGGGATTTTCGCTGAACACGGCAGCGATGTCAGAGCAGGCGACCGGAGGAGCATCGGAAAGCTGGTGCGCGGCATTGGCCCGACGACTGAGTTGCTATGTGCAGGGCGCGAGCATCCAGCGGCCGGATGCGAACCGGAAAGCGTTCAACACCGCGGTGGTGTTTGACCCTCGGGGCGAGTGTGTGTGCAGATACGAGAAGATTCACCCCTTTTCCGGCGGGCGCGAAGGGGAGGCATATCAAGGCGGAACCCAAATCGAGACTTTTCAGTGGCACGGTTTACGTGTGTGTCCGCTGATCTGCTACGACCTGCGATTCCCAGAACTTTGGCGGCTGGCGGTTCTTGATCGCGGGGCGCAGATGTTCACGATCGGCGCCTCATGGCCGGCAATGCGTCAGCATCACTGGGCGACTCTGCTGTCGGCGCGCGCGATTGAAAATCAGGCGTATGTGGTGGGCGTCAATCGCTGCGGGCACGATCCCTTTCTGCCCTATTCGGGCGGGTCGCGAATCGTTGACCCGAAGGGAACGATCCTTGCGGAAGCGGGGGATGATCCGACGGTGCTGCGCGCCGAGGTTGATGCGCTGGAAGTGGAAGCGTGGCGAAGCGCATTCGGAGCGTTGCGGGATGCGCATCGTGAGTACCTGGGGCGGGTCTGACACGTGGGGTCACGCGCGAAGGAGCGCAAATCCGACGGCGGCAGCCGTGAGTACGAGCACAGGGACCACGGCCTTGGATTTCCATCGATAGAGAAGCATCAGGCCGACTGCGAAGATCGCCAGCGCGACCCAGGTGGCAGGGATTTGGATCTGCTGAGGGAGGAGGCGAGCCTGGCTGAGCCAATGCTGAGGGGACGCTGGATCGCGAGCGAGGGCCGGCATGAGTGCTGCAGGGAGGATGCGGAGGGTGGTTGCGGTGATGAGACCGATGACGCCTGCGGTGACACCATCGAGGAAGTTGTGGAACTGCCGATTCTCGACGGCGTGTTCGAGGTAGGTGTGGCCGATGAGCGTGAAGGAAAACGCAGGCAGGAAGATTCCGAGCGTGACAGCCAGGGCGGGGAGCCATCCCTGGCTCGGGTCGCCGGTATTCACGCCGCTGACGAACCCGACAAACGTGCCGAAGATGACGAGTGGTGCGGGAAGGATGCCGCCCAATGCGATGCCGTCGAGAAACTGGGTGTTGCTGAGCCAGGCATGTTGGATGACGGCGTCATTCTGGAGGAATGGAATGACGGTGTACGCGCCTCCGAAGGTGAGGAGTCCGGCTTTCAGGCCGGTCCAGAAAAAGGTCAGAAGCGACACCGAAGCCAAGGAATCCTGAGCGACTGAAGCAGTGGGGGGCTGAACGGGCGCAAGTTCCGGTGCAACGAGGACCGGGGCAAAGAACCAGGCGGCGAAGCAGAGGGCAGCACCGAGCAGGATTCCGGGTATCTCCCAGCCGCGTTTGAAGACGATGTACATCACGCCGGCCACCGGCAGGGAGATGGCGAACGGCAGACCGAAGAGATCGGCGATGAGTGAGAATGCGGCAATCAGAAGGAGCCAGCGGTCATGCAGGGCGTGGCCGCCGATGCGGTGAATGGCCCGGACGATCAGGGCGGCGACGGCGGCCTTCATGCCGGCGAACGCAGCGACGAAGAGCGTGTTGTGGGAGAAGTCAAAGTGCACGTAGGCCCAGGAAAGGGCGAGCATCAACATGAGACCCGGCAGCACGAAACAGAGGCCGGCAAGAATGGCGCCGAGGCGGCCGGCCTTGACGAACCCGAAGTAGACGCAGAGTTCGGTCGCTTCGGGGCCGGGAAGAACCTGATACACCGCGAGCACCCTGTTGAAGCGATCGCTGGAGATCCAGCGCTGCTCATCGACAAGTTCATGGCGCAGGGCGGCGATTTGAACCGCGGGCCCGCCCCAGGCGGTGAAACCGATGCGAATGAAGCGACGAAAAATCTCCGACAAGGAGACGGGCTGGCCGGCAGTGGCTGCGGCTGGCGCGACGGATTCCGGAGGTTTCGAGTTGGAATCAGTCATGGAAGGGGCGATGGTAACGCGCCGAGGGCGATTGGCGGTGAGTCCGGCGCCAGCGGCTCAAGAGATGGGCATACTGAACGCAGGAGTGGTCTCCCGGAAATGGTTTGGTCCGCCGCCGATGAAACGGATAGCGATGATGAGAAAAATTCGAGTGCGCACGTCGGCTGCGTTTCAGTACACCTGGATCGGCAGGATGAACACGGGGAGGCCGTAGCGGTAGAGGCGGCGCTGGATGGCGAAAGCGGTGTAGTTGTGGAGCCAGCGGGTGAAGAGTGTCTCTTTGGGGAAAACCAACTGGCCGGCAAAGAGCACACTGCGCGGGAAGCGCTCGGAGATGGCGATGACACCCTTCTCGACCTCTTCAACGACATCAGTGCCGATGAGGAAGGAAGATTCGGCGTAGAACCCGTTGGCGTTCATGAACTCGACGTACTTTTCGAGGTCAGCTTCGACAGTGGTGCGCAGGGATTCGATTTCGGAGACGCCCTTGAAGCGGCCCGCGTCGACGACGCCCACTTGGAGGAACACGAAGTTCTTGTAGTAGTTGGGGAAGTGCCGCATGACGGCGAAGATGGAGTGGAGCCCCAGGCCGTTGTAGCCCGTGACGAGAACGACTGCGGTATGGGCTTCGGGTTGGGGTTTGAGGCGCGATTCCTCGCTGTCGGTCTCATCGCCGTGCCGGGATCGAGTGCGGGTGGGCGGAGTGGCGACCTTGACGAGGGCGTTGAGACGCCCGAGGAGTTGGCGTGTGTTCGTGTAATGGCGCTTGATGAGGACGCAGACGACAACGGCGGTTCCGGTGATCAGAAGGGTGAACCAGCCGCCTTCCGCGAACTTCAGGATGGTGGTGCTGGCAAGCAGACCCGTGGTTAGGAACAGGCCGAAGCCGTTGATTGCGATCTTGGGGAGCCAGCGAGGATCATCATGTCGGACTTCGATCCAATGGCGGACCATTCCAAGTTGTGACAGAGTGAAAGTGAGAAAGACATTGATCGCGTAAAGCACCAGAAGGAAACGGACATCACCTCCGGAGATGACAAGGAGGACCAAGGCCGAGAAACCCATTAGGAGAATGCCATTCTGGGTGACGAGGCGGTCGGAGAGAAGTCCGAAGCGGCTGGGCACCCAGCCGTCGAGGGCCATGTTTGCCAGGACGCGCGGCCCATCGAGAAAACCGGTTTGGGCGGCGACGAGCAGAATCATGGAGGCAGAGAGAAGCGAGACCCAGACGAAGGCCGTGCCGCCGGGCCAATTGGCGGCAATTGACTCGAACAGAACCGCATTAAGTGTTTTGCCTTCGACCTCTTTGACGCCAAAAACGAGGTAGCCGAGCATTAGACCTGAGGAGATCAGGGCAAGGCTCCCAGCCATGTAGATCATGGTGCGCTTGCCGGTCTGAACACGTGGTTCGCGCAGAATGGGCAGGCCGTTTGATACGGCTTCAATGCCTGTGTATGTACCGCCACCCATGCTGTAGGCATGCAAGAGAGTTTTGAGAAGGAAGAGCCAGCCCATCGACGAGGCGGTCTCCTTGAGGTCAGTGCCCGCGTGGTGGAGCACCTGAGGTACTTCGGCAATATGCGCGCTGACGCCGTAGACGATGGCGATGAAGTGGGTGACGAGAAAGAGAATGAAGACTGGAACGATGGGGATTACAGATTCCTTGACCCCGCGCAGGTTGATGATGGTGAGCAGTAGGCAAGCAACGACGGCGGTGTGGAGGCGATAGTCCGCCCAGGCGGGGGGGAGGAAGGAGAAGATTGCATCGGCACCGCTGGCAAGAGAGACAGTGATGGTGAGGACGTAGTCGATGACAAGCGCGCATCCGGAGATCATGCCAACCGAGGGCGAGAGCAGTTTGCTCGCGACTAGATATCCGCCCCCGCCTGAGGGGAACAATTCGATGATCTGCATGTAGGAGAGACTGATGACCACGATGGTGATGGTGGTCATCAGTGCGAGGAAGATGGCAAGGTGCGGGTGCTCCCCGAGCGCGACAAATGCCTCAGCGGGGCCGTAACAGGCGGAGGAGATGCCGTCGGAACCCAAGCCGACCCAGGCCAGGAACGCGGCCAGGGACATGGTGTGGAAGATGCCGGGCTCGGTGGCGCTGCGAGCCTTTCCGAGAAAGAAGCGGCGGATTCGTTTCGTGAGAGAGAGGGCGTGGCCCTGTTCATTGTCCATGAGGACGATCTCGCGCACGCTCCCGTGTTTGCCGAACGCGGCAAACGGACGACCCAACCCCCCCGGGGGCGGAAGCGGCAACAAGGGTGATTCTTACTCAGTTGAGGGTGCGTGCCAATAGCGAGAACTTGCGAAAGCGCAAGTGGCTGATAATCATGGTGTTGGCGACCATATTCGGGGCAGGCCGCGGGCAAAGCTGCGGATTAGCCGCCTGAGCGGTTGGCAGAATCGTCGCTCGAGGGGACGGCGGCGGCTTCCTGATTTGCCTGCAGGTAGTTGTCGAGCACATCGACAATTTTCTCCTGCATGGTCTTGATCCTGCTGACAGGGATGTTGGCAGGGATGTCGTTGACCATGATGGAGAATGCCACCGTGCGGCGGCCAGCGTAACCAGCGGGCCGTTCCACCGCACCTCCGGGGGCTTCGGCCACTGAGGCGGGCGCCACGACAAATCCGGAGAGGCAGGAGACGCCGGAGAGGTAGCCGCTCTTGGCATGCACTTCGTTGGCGAGGGCGATTCCGCCGAAGCGTCCTTTGAGCGTGCCGTTTTCGCCGGCGAGCGCAAGGGAGTCGATGAACGGTGCGGAGAGTTTCGGGTCGTTGTAGATGGAGGAGAGCCAGGACGCGATGATGCGGGGAGTCTGGCGGTTGGTGCGGCTCATGCCGGAACCGTCCGTCACGGTGGCCTGGGTGGCCAGATCGGGATCGAGGCGTTTGCTCATCAGCATGCGCACCACGGCAGCGCCGCTCTGCCACGATCCGCGTTCGCCGGTGACTTCATGACCGATGCGCTTGAAGAGCGACTCGGCGAAGAAATTTTCACTGTCCTGATTGCAGCGGCGCAGAACAGTGGCCAGCGGAGAGCGGATGGCGCGCCCCACAGAGTCTCCGGTGAACTCACCGTCGGCTTCGGTGGCGACGCGGATGGACGCGACCTGGACGCCGGATTGGCGCAGGCGATCAGCGAGAATGCGGCTGAAGACCTGCGGCATGTTGTCGACGGTGACAAAGATGGGGGCCTGCTGAGGTGTGCGCACCTCGCCGCGAAGTGTGAAGTCGTTGGTGCCTAGCTGGCGGCTGATCCAGATGCTGTTTTTCTTCTTCTTGTTGAGGGTGGTTTTCGCGCTGTTTCCAATGGACATCCAGGAGGTCACATCGGGCTCGACGCGAAAAGCAGGGGAGGCGCCTTCCGCACCGCCAGGACGCGGATAGAAGGCGAGAGTATTGGCAAAGAAGTTCAGTCCGCTCACCTGGGCGCAGTAAGGTTCATTGAGTTGCTCGCGCGGCCAGTCGGGATGGACCAGAACATCGTCAAAGATGCGCGCATCCACGATGAGTTCGGCGAATGACTCCGCGCCAGCGCCTTTGACATCCTGAACCCAAGTCGAGAGAAGTTCATCGACGCCGAGATTCATCTCTCCGAGGAGTTCAGGATCAGCAAGGGCAGGATCACCAGAGCCGATGACGACGAGACGGTCGCCAGCCCTGACCATGCGCGTCTCGAAGGAGAAATCGGGGCCAAGGACCATCAGCGCGGCCCCCGAGGTGATGATCTTCTCGTTGCTTGCGGGAATCAGCGGAAGGTCGCCATGGGAATCGACAAGGACCTCTCCGGTCTGGAGGTCGATTGCGTAGTAGGCGATGGTGGCCGCGCCATAATCAGCGCCGGCGATGGCGCGGCGGATGTCTTCGCGCACACCTGCAAAGGTCGGGGCGCCAGCAATGCATGTCAAAGCCGTGAGGAAACCGAAACGACCGGCGCAGCGAGCGTTCATCATCCGTGACTCCGCGCTGTTGAAGGGACCACTTGAATTATCGACGTTCCGACAATGAGACGATAGCCGGTCAGTCCGCCGCGTCGAGTGAATGGATGCGACGGGCAGGGACAAGCGGCGATTCATGCCGCAATTCGGATAGGATCAGGGCTCCAACTCTAATCATCGAGAACTGTCATGACGGTACCCACATCCTCGTCCGCCCCCCAGGCCACACCTCCAGCCACTCCCAGTGCCGCCGCGAGCGTGCCGGCCTCCTCGGGCAATCCCGCGTTCAAGCCCACAATCGCCTATGACGACTTCGCCAAGGTCGATCTGCGGGTCGCGACGATCATGACTGCGGAGCATCATCCCAAGGCGGACCGTCTCTTTCGGTTACAAGTCGATGACGGATCGGGAACACCGCGCCAGATTTGCGCCGGCATTCGGGGTCACTACGAGGCCGGGGATCTGGTGGGGAAGCAAATCATTGTCGTGGCCAACCTTGAGCCGCGCATCATTCGCGGCGAGGCGAGCAACGGCATGTTGCTGGCAGCCAGTGACTTAACCAATGGGCAGGAAGAGCGAGGGGTTGTCATCCTTGGCGTGCAACGGCCGGTCCCGCCGGGGTCACCTGTCAGCTAAGTGCGGGGCAAATCGCAGCTGGCGTTGACTCGGTGGTCCGCGATAACTTGAGGCCATCGTTCCAATACCAGCACGGAATCTGCCGATGAATCTCTCGGCATGGAACACGTCGAGCAGGAACGCATGTTGGGAGATGTCATTGCGATGGATCGCCGGCGCGAACGGCGCATCAGCGTGACGGGCTGGGCAAAGGTCATTGCCCGCGATCCCATGCGGACGTTTTTCGGAGGGGCAATGGAAGTGCTGGACGTGAGCCCGATGGGGATCGGCTTGTTGTCCGAGCACCCGCTGGAGCCGGGCGAGGAAATCGAGGTTCGATTGGCGCCGTTCAAGGTGCGCGGGAGAATCGGGCGGGTGGTGCATTGCGTTGCAATGGCGGCCAGGCCGGGCTTGCGGCTGACGGGCACGGACGATGATTCCGACGAATCGGCCGGCCCGTCCGTCAAGCAGCGCTACCGGATCGCAGTGAGTTACGCCCGGCACCGCGCCGTAGCGTGAGGAATGGCTGGGCGGCCATTCAGCGGTTGACGCCCACGTCGTGCACAAACTTCACATCAGCGTCCTTGTCGAGATCGGACGGCTCACCGAGGTAAGCGAGCGTGCGATTCATGATGTCACGTACCACCGGGCCGCACACTTTACCGCCGAGGTGATCGACGGCTGGATCAGGGTCCTCGATATTCACGAGGACGACAAGTTTCGGGTTGTCGAGCGGCGCGCCGGCGATCATGCTGATGAGGTACCGGTCGTCGTAATACCCGCCTTTTTTCTTGTGCATCTGGGCCGTGCCCGACTTTCCGAACATGCGATACTGAGCGCCGTCATTGGCGGCCTTCCCTGTGCCATCCCACATGAGACGGCGCATGACTTCGCGCGTGATGTGCGCGGTTTTCTCGGAGATCGCGCGTTGCTCCATGGTGGCCTGGATTCCCTGGCTGTCGTGAATGGATCGAATCGTGAGCATGGGGAGGGTGCCGTCGCGAGCAAAGGCGCAGAAGGCACGGACCATTTGGAGCGGGGTGACGGCGACTCCCTGTCCGAAAGAGACGTTGGTCTGGGTCATCAGGCTCCAGCCACGCGGGGGGAGACCGGTGTTCTCTCCGGCGAGGCCGCAGCCGGTGATGGAGTTGAAACCGAAGCGAGAGAAAACGCTCTCAAGCTGGGCGCGCTTCATCCGCAGTGCGACGGTAGACATGCCAATGTTGGACGACTTCACCAGCACGGCGTCCCAGGTCAGAGAGCGATAAGGAAAGGTGTCGTGAATCACGCCGCCCGCGACGCGCCAAGCGCCGTTGTGTGTGTCGATCACCTCGTTGCGGCGGGCGACCCCAAGTTCAGTCGCGACCGACCACACGAACGGCTTGAAAATGGAGCCGGGCTCCCAGGGATCGGTGGCGCAGCGGATGCGGGCGAGGGCGGGTTCTGCGGCGATGGTCTTCTGATCGAGGTATGGCTCGACGCCGGGACGGCTGGGGCGCTGAGTCTCCGCAATCGCGAGAATCTCGCCAGTCTGGGGATCAACAATGAGAACGCGGCCGGCGTTGGCGCGCACCTCATCCACTTTCTTGGCAAGTTCCTCTTCGGCAATGCGCTGGATTTCAATGTCAATGGAGAGGCGCACGTCCGTGCCGTCGACCGCGGGCTCGTAGCCCGATGGATTAATCCAGAGTGCGGAGCGATGCACATCGCGGAGATAACGGAGATTGCCATCCGTGTTGCGCAGTGCGGCGTTGAAAAGGGCTTCAGCGCCACTCAGGCCGACATGGTCCACGCCGACCTTGCCGATGAAGCTGGCCCCGAGGCCGGAATAGGGGTTCTCACGCACGAGCACGGGCTGGACGCCAAAGCCCTTTAACTCCGGGAGATGGGCGCGGATGCTCTCGTACTGGGCGTCCGAGAGCACATCAACGACCTTGGCGTATCGTGTCTCGGCCCGATCAGAAATTGCCTGATAAATGACACGCGCGCCGATGCCAAGCCGCGCTCCCAAGGATGCGGAAACTTGATCGAGAGTTTGCATGTCCACCAGACTGGGATCGGCAAAGAGCCGATAGCCGACCCGGCTGGTGGCCAGCACGCGGCCGCGCCTGTCAAGAATGTCGCCCCGTCGGGAGAGTTCAGAACTCACGGAATCGACGCGGGGTGTGTTATCGATGAGCAGTTGCGGGGGCGCGACTTGCAGCGAAGTGACGCGTCCGAGGACGACAACGAACATGACCACGATGCAAAATACGATGAGCCCGGACATGAGCGAGACGCGATCGCTGGTCAGTGCGTGGCGCCATCCGGCGGACTTCGAATCGTTTATTTGACGGGGCGTCAGGCCACTGAGAGATGACACAACCGCTCCTTCCCGTTACGGCTCAAGGCTCTCGACCCGAGAGGGTGCCGGTGCGTTGGGGGTTGGACACCGGTGAAATGGTTGGTTCCGCAGGCTGGGTGTCCTCGCCCGGAGGAATTTCCGGTATTGTCTGGCCGGGCGACTCGGAGGCATCGGGAATGACGATCGCCTTTTCGTCGAACGATGCGCTGGCGAACGGGACCATGGTGAGATTGTGCTCCCGGGCGAAGCGTTCAGCGAGAATGGCAACCTGCTGCACGCGAACACTCTCGTTCAGGAGCATGCGCATGCGCCACTCGCTCTTCTCATGCTGCCCAAGTCGCATGTGGATTGCAGCGGTCTCGTGAGCCAGATCAATGCGCTCCTGCCTGAAAACCAACAGCGCACAGGCGGTCGCGCCAGCGGTCAGTATCAGGGCAATGAGTTTGAAGAGCATGGGGCACCTCGAGGTTTCCGACCTCTGTCTCGCAGCCCGGCACGCGCGTTACTTGGCAGGTACTTTGATCGTCTGCCCAACCTTCAGTTTCTTGGGATCCAGACCGGGGTTAAGGTCGAGAATTTCCTTCCAGCGCTTGGAAGTGCCCAGAAGGCGTGTGGAGATCTTATCAAGCGTATCGCCGCTCTTCACGACGTAGGGCTTGGAGGGAACCGCTTTCGGATCCGGTTTTTTCGAGGTGCTTCCTGCTGATCCTGCATCCTGGTCAGTCTTGGCGGGAGGATCTTTTACGATGGGCTCAGCCTTCCGACCCGACATGGCCAGCAGGACAGACTTATCGGGGATGCGCAGTTTGGTGCCAGCCTTTGGAATCAGGTTGGCGGGAAGGGCATCGCGGTTGTACTCGGCCAACTGCGAAGAGAACGAGCCGTTCCCGTACTGTTTACGCGCCACCGAATAAAGGGTCTCCCCCTGGCGGAGGATGTAGGTCTGCTCTGGGGCGGTGGGAGAAGGCTTGGGATCGATGGCGGGCGGCGTTTTCTCGCCTCCGCGGTCGGCCCCCTTGGTGAGGTCCTGCTGCGCCTCAGGCTCAGGGTCGCCAGTCACTACCGCCTCGGTTCCCTTTGTCAGGGAACCATCGAGAAAGATCCTCGAGTCGTTTCCATTCGCTGACAGGGCGTCGCCTGCGGCGTCGAGCGTGTCGTGGGAACCGGCGGGAATTTCGCCGGACGTTGTGACAACGGTGCTGTCGAGTTCCGGGTTGAGAGCCAACATCCGATCGTTGCTTGCCGGGGAGAAGTAGTCGGCAACGAGGATGGCGGTAATCAGAATGAGACAGAACCCGATGATGATGGACAGTCTTTGCTCGCGTGTCATGGTTGCTTCGCTTCCTTGCTTGGCGTGATCCGATGACTCCAACAGGACGACCTACGACTCCACATGATACCTCTCCGGCAGCCGGGCTCCGCCGGCATCGGGAGAAGCGATACAGACGGCACGAAGTTTGGCTGACCGGGCCCGGGGATTGCGGGCGATTTCGGCCGGACCGGCAGTCACAGGCTTGCGATTGAGACGGCGCCCGAGACCATCGGCTTCAATCGTGGCGAAAGCGCGCTTTACGAGACGGTCTTCAAGAGAGTGAAAGGAAATGAAGGCGACCCTGCAGCCGGGATTCATCCAGCCGCCCCGGTCTCCTGCGCGCCCGGGAGTCATGCGCTGCGCCTCCTCATAAAGTGAGCCGAGAAACGCTTCAACGTTTCCGAGTTCATCATTCACTGCTATGCGCAGGGCCATAAAAGTTCGTGTTGCAGGATGCATGCGCGAAAACCGAGATCGAGATCCGTACGCGTCTTCCACCAGACTTGCCAATCGTGCCGTGGTAAGTATCGGCGCGAGTTTTCGCTCTGCAAGTATTCGTGCGGCTATTTTTCGTGAAAGTGGCTCCTCTCCGTAGGAATAAATGATGCGGGCCAGTTCGTCCTCACGACTCTCGTTGACAAGGCGGGCGGCGGTGAGACGCTGCGAGGGATCCAGGCGCATGTCCAGCGGTCCCTCAGCGCGGAATGAGAAACCTCTGTGCGGGTCGTCCATCTGGGTGGAAGCGAAGCCCAGATCTGCCAGAATCATGTCTGCACGCAGCCCGGCAGCGCGAAGTACGTCGGGCGCGGTGCGGAAATTGCCGTGATAAACGTTCCAGGCTGCACAACCGGACGCGGTGTGTTCGCTTTCAGTTTGTATTCCCGCCAGCGCGCGACAATGTGTCACGTTGGCTTCGTCAAGGTCAAATCCGACGATCTTGCCGCGGGTTCCGACCCCGCCAGCTATCGCCGTGGCGTGGCCGCCACGGCCAAGAGTGAGGTCCACATAGGTTTCACCATCCCGAGGATTCAGCGCGGTCAGCACCTCATCGACAAGCACGGGGAGATGGTGGGGCGGAGGATCGACCGTCATGGAACGAGTGTAACGCGGAGAGGGTCAGCCGAACTGGCGCCCCAGCTCACGCGCCCGAAGGGTTGCGGCGCTGAGGGCATCGGCCAATGCCTCGGGAACCTGACGCTGGCGGAGGATCTGCATGCCTGCGGCGGTTGTGCCGTTCGGCGTAAGAACTTCAGAGATGAGTTCATCCGGGCTTTGATTGCTCTGCGCGATCATTGCAGCAGCACCGCGCCATGTTTCCAGGGTAAGGGTGCGTGCCGTAGGCTCGTTCAAGCCTTCGTCGCGTCCACGGCGCATCATCGCATCCATGATCGCGTATGCAAAGGCAATTCCGCTGGCGGAGAGCGCGGTGACGATGTCCAACGACGTCTCATCCACGCGGACGACGGCACCCATTACTGAAAAAAGCGAATGGGCGACGTCCATGTCAGCGTCGGGCACGCCAGGACCGGCGGCCAGCGCGGTCACTCCGGCGCCGATGCGACACGCGGAATTGGGCATCGCACGGATGATGGAAATCGGGATCGGGATCTGGCGCGCGATCGCCGCTGAAGTCACGCCGGCAGCAATTGAGATCATGAGGATGGGTGAAGGACGTGCCTGCAAACCAGACGAGATCGCTGCGAGCGATGTCGCGACATCCTTGGGCTTGACGCAGAGCACGATCACATCAGCCCATTGAGCCGCGCCGGCTCCATCGGTCGTGCACTCGAATCCGAGTGTTGCGAAGAGTTCTGCAGCTTGCTGCGGGCGGCGGCATCCGCCGCGGACATGGACTGAATCGCCCGCGCGAGCCTGTAGAAGTCGCGAGGCGAGCGCCTGACCCATTCGACCCATTCCGAAAATGAAAATATTGCGACTCATGATGGCCCTTGACGTGCCTTCCATTCCGTGAGCGCGATCCTTGTTGCGCGAGCCAACGCTTCAGCAGCGTCCAGGCCCGCGCTTTCGGGGCCGCACAGCGAGATGGTTTGATCAAATGGTATTGTGAGCATCTCGTCCATCAGGCCGGTGTGATCGACCTGCCCGCAGATCGCCAGCGCGGGCTTTCCACCTTGGCGGCAAGCTTCTCCCAGTGCCCAGCAGGCTTTCCCGTGGGACGAGGAGGCGTCCAGGCGCCCTTCACCCGTCAGGATGAGGTCCGACGATGCGATGCGGTCCTTCATGCGCAGAATGTTCAGAATCTCGTTTGCGCCGGGGACGAGCTTGGCGCCCAATGCGGCCATGAGCCCAAAGCCCATTCCGCCCGCTGCGCCAGCCCCCGGGGTCCAGGGAACGCACTGAGGAAATAGGCGAGCAGCCTGGATCAAGCCGCGCTCCAAGATGTCCAATTGCGAGTTCAGACCGGCAGCGCCAGACGCAAACTTCTGGAGTGCGAAACGTGCAACTGCTCCCTGCGGCCCGTAAAGAGGGTTATTGACGTCGACGAGTACTTCAATTTCTGTGCGATGGACGCGGTGATCGAGTGAATCAAGGTCGACGGTACTGAGATCACCCAGATGCCTACCTTCAAGCGGTAGTCCCACCAGGTGCCCCGAGTGGTCGAAGAATCGCGCCCCGAGCGCCTGAGCGACACTCAAACCCGCCTCGTTCGTTGCTGATCCACCCAGCGCTATGAGGATCCGGCTCACCCCGGCGTCGAGGATTGAGCGGATCACCATCCCGACGCCAAAGGCGGTCGTGTGGAGCGGATTGCGTTGCGACTCTGGAACCAGCATGAGTCCAGATACTGATGCGATCTCCAGAACCGCAGTTGCGGAGCAAGTACCAGGGATCGACAACTGCAACCAAGGGGCGGATCGGATCTTTCCGAGAGGGTCCATAGCAAGGCAGTGCTGTGGAATGCAGGCAAATGCCCGCATGAAGACCTCCGATGATCCCTCGCCTCCGTCGGCAATGGGGCAGAGGTCCAGGGTGGATCCCGGGAAAGCCTGCCGGGCGCCGAGCGCCATTGCCTCAGCCGCCTCTCGGGCGGAGAGAGTGCCTTTGAACTTGTCAGGGGCGATAAGGATTCGCTGGGGAGAAGGGGGCATCATGGGAACAGGTGTCGAAGGGTGCCCAAGAGGTGAATCAATCAAGCGAGAACGTAACTGCAATGGCCGGGGCCTTTCGGGACATCTGGTTACAGTACGAGCCATGTCCGCCGCACAGCAACCGTCCGAATCCCGGCGCGGGTCGGCAGAGTCGCCTCTGCGCCCCGAGGAATTCGCTGCGCGTTTCTTGGAGTCTTACCGCGTGCTGTGGCTTATCGCGGTGGGCATCGTAGGTGATTCCTCCTTGGCGGAGGATGTTGTTCAGGAGGCCTCGATCGTGGCCCTTGAGAAACTGGATACATTCGAGCGCGGGACCAACTTCACCGCATGGATGGGCCAGATGGTCCGCTTTATCGCACTCAACATGCGCCGACGGAATCGACGGCATCCGACGCTGGCGCTCGAAGATGCGGATGGAAATGACCGATCAGATGCGCTGGCGCAGACCCCAGAGTTTCGCACCGGGCCGGTTCTACGGGCGGCCCATGTGGCAAGAATGCCCGCCGATCAGTCGGCCCTGGATGACCGGGTGATTGCGGCGCTCAACGATGTAAGCGAAATCGCGCGGGCGTGCCTGTTTCTGCGGACGCTGGAATCCATGGAATACAGCCAGATCGCACGAGTGTTGGACATTCCCGAGGGGACCGCAATGAGCCACGTGCATCGCGCACGGCGGTACCTGCGCGAGCGATTGAGCCCGCTCAATGAGTCTCCGTCAAATACCGCGGGAGGCCGGCCATGACGCCGCAAGATCGCCAGCAACTTCGCATCGATCTGTTCGAGCGACTGCTCGACGGACTTCCCGTGTCGACAGAGGAACTGTCGAATGCGGGCGTTGATCCGGATGATCCGGAGCTGGTGTCGCTGCGTCGAGCGCAGGCCGCGCTGGACGAGTCGTTGTCGCGCATTGTCGTGCCACCCGCTCAGCCAAGGCTGCCGCGGACAGGAACGGACCGACTGGGGACGCCCAGGTCCAATGGCGTACTGACCCAGGTGGTCGGGGGCAATGACGCGTCGGCCTCAGCTCGCGTCCCGCATGGGCGGCGCACCTGGATGCAGCCGCTGGCTGCAGCGGCGGCAGTGGGGGGCTTGCTGTTTGCCGGGTGGATGGCATGGACGACATTTGCGCCTGTGACGGCGCCGGCCACGAAGTACCAGATTGTGCGTGTGCGCGGGTCGATGGCCAACGTCTATGCGACTGAGCGCAGCGACGGATTCATACCCGATTGGGTCTGCAGCGATGACACAGAGTTTGCCCAGACTTTTCAGCGAGAAGTCGGCCAGGGCCTGATGTTCAGGCCCGACGAAGCTGCGGGCAGGCGAATGGTCGGGCTCGCGTATGACGAGACGATTTCGCCGACCACGGTGCACATGCTGGGCCAAGCCGTGGGAGCGGACATCATCGTCTTTGTGGGTCGGGTTGAGCACGACAAGCCAATGCCGGATGTCTCGGCGGACGGTCTGCATCTCTTCCGGAGGCAGATTGACGACCTTGTGCTGTATGAGCTGACGCCGCTCTCGCAGCCGGAGTTGCTCGAATTCTTCGTCCGCGCGGATGTGCCCGAGACCGGCAAGGGCGGATGAGTTGCAGATTCAGGCCCGCTGTACAGTCACGATGAGCACATCGTCCTTGGGCGGGCCATGACGAAAGCGGCGGATCGCTTCCGGAAGAAACTGATTCAGCGCGAGGTGCTCATCGGGCTTCCACGCTTCGATGGCGCGGGCGAGCCCCTCGATGCCGAACTGGCGCCCGCGCGAGTCCATTGATTCACACGCGCCATCGGTGTAGAGCACGAGTGATTCCCCTGCGGCCAGAAGCGCTTGTTCGTTCGCACACTCGAATAGGTCGCCCGGACACACGCCAAGGATGAACGTCGTGGAAGGCAGACGCGTCAGATGTCCGTCGCTGCGGCGCAGAAAGGCGCAGGGGTGGCCGGCGTTCACGTAAGTGATACGGCCATCAAGCGCCACATGCGCGGAGATCCCGGTGGCGAATACGCCATGCCGTGCCAGCGTGAGATTGAGATACTGATTCAGCCCGACCATGATGTCCACGGGCGAAGCCTCCGGCTTTTCCGCATACAACCGACGAAGTTCGCCATCGATGCGGTTCACCGAGAGCGCCGCTGCGATGCCATGCCCGGTGACGTCAATCACGTTCACGTGAACTCCTCCATCCGGAGCGCGGTGGATCTGCAGGAAATCACCACCGATCTGTCGCATGGGCTCGTATGCATAGTGGACGCGCAACGGGCCTTCGACGAGAGGAGGAGGAAAACGCGACTCATGGATACGGCGCGCATCGACAAGACTCTCGCGGCGCGCCTGATGCAAGTGCCTCAGGACCTTTACCTCGAGACGCTCTCGCATGCGATTAAGGCCGGTGGTCGCGAACGCAAGCATGGCCCCAGGGACGACAATGACGGCAATCAGCGGCGCGAGCACATCGCCAGCCAGGGTGTCAAGGGCCGTGCGCCGCCAGAGTGAACCGCGCAGGAGCTCGGCCGCGCCGGTCGCGCCAGCCATCGCAATCGCGACGGCCAGGCACAGACACAGGGTGACAAAACCCTCGCGTGCGTTCCACGGGACGAGCGTGGCGGACAGCAGCATGTACCACATGGCGGCAAAGACAATCCGATAGGCGGCAAACGCAGCGTCGTCACCTGTCGCGCCGCGTCCTATGGCCGTCACCGCTGCGGCCAACCCGCCCAGGCCGACAATGATTGCCAAGGTCTGCCGATGCAGGAGCACGCCGGCGATGCGCGACTCGACACGAACAGCGAGGCGGCAATATCGGATGCAAGTCGCCAACTGCGCGCCCGTAAGGGCCCCCAGCAGAAGGACCCCCAGCAGGCCGATGCGACTGTTGCCTTGAAGCGCATCGACGATCATCGCGACGCGGTACAGCAACCGAAGGATGAACCAGGCAACCAGCACCCACCCCACGCGGACAAAGTTACGTCGCCAAACGTCAAGCAGTTCCTGCTCCAACCCTTTGTGCAACGCACGGTCCAGATGGGTTGTCGCGGTGCTCATGTGCCTTCTCGCAGTACGCACATGCTATCGCCCAATTTACGCACGACGGCCCCGCGCCTTGCGAACCCGGGCATCCTCTACAGCACACCCGAGGGAGCGCAGCGCCGGCAGGTGAGCGGACCCGATCTTGAGGTGGTAGCGAACCTGGTCCGTGTTGTACTCGCGATCGCGGATCACGCCGCGCGTCTCCATCAAAGCAATCGCGCGGCCGGCATTGAGGGGCGCGGTAACGATGACATCCGTCATCTCCCCGCGCACGATCTCCTGGACCGCAGCCGCAAGTTCTGGCAGCCCTTCGCCTGAAACCGCGCTGACCGGAATGACGCGATCATTGCTCTGGACCCAGGGCCCCAGCGCACTTCGCTCGCCCAAGCGATCAATTTTGTTGAGCACGACGATCCTGCGCGGAACGTGAGAACCCGAAATCGAGGCAGGCACCCTTGGGCCTTGGTCCTCGCCGGGGAACTGGGCGCCCGGGGGCGCGGATGACCTTGCAATGCTGGGTACAGAAGAGTCCGCTTCGATGCCCTGGAGAGTCTCCAGAACGATCTGGTAGTGCAGTTCCGCCTGGGGGTCGGAGGCGTCCACCACGATGAGTTGAAGATCGGCATGGATCGCCTCTTCCAAGGTCGCGCGAAATGAGGCGATCAGGTGATGCGGGAGGTCCCGCACGAATCCGACGGTGTCCGAGAGCATGACTTGCTCGCCTGCTCCCACGGGCCAGAGGCGAGTGCGCGTGGTCAGCGTCGCAAACAGCCGATCATCGGCATATGCGCCGCCGCCTCCTGAGGGTTCGGTGAGGCGGTTGAAGAGCGTGCTTTTGCCCGCATTGGTGTAGCCGACGACGCAGACGGTGAAGTGCTCACGCCGACGCTCAGCCACCTCGCGCACGCGGCGCTCGTATACCTCAGCGATGCGCCGCTTGAGGATTGTCTTGCGCGCCTGTACCAGGCGGCGGTCGGTTTCAATCTGTGTTTCCCCGGGACCGCGCGTGCCGATTCCCATGGGGGCGCCGCCGGTAATCTGGCCCAGGTGCGTCCACATCGACTTGAGGCGTGGATAGGTGTACTCAAGTTGAGCCAGTTCCACCTGCAGACGGGCGGCAGTTGTCGTGGCTCGACTTGCGAAGATGTCGAGGATCAATTCTGATCGGTCGATGGCCCGGCAGGAGAGTTTTTCCTCGATATTGCGAATCTGCGCCGGCGACAGGTCATTGTCGAAGATGACGAGGTTGGCGCTCACCTCGTCCTTGATCTTGAGAATCTCATCCAGTTTGCCCGTTCCGATGTACGTGCCGGCTTCGGGCCGGCGGCGATTCTGCGTGACCTCTGCAACAACCCGCGCACCAGCCGTTTCAGCCAGCTCGCGAAGTTCGCCCAGCGGATCACGCGGATCATTCCGAGAATCAGGCAGGAGACAAGCGGCCAGTACGGCACGCTCAGCAGCGGCCGATGAGCGTGTGCGCTGCTCCTCAAGAATCTCCATAGCTCGACGTTTGTTGCGCGCCATTCAGCGTCAGTCCATCGCGGGTTGCGCGCCGTTGGTCGCGCTGGCTAGCGCAGCAAACCGGGTGCGTGGCCAAGGGTAGAGGCGAATCCGAATGCAGCCACGCCAGTGCCGCCGCGCTGCTACACCCCTGTCGAGAGGGACGCTGACGGGCCGACGACGGTGTTGGGAGGAAGCGCTGGGAGGCGTTGGTAGACAGCTTGAGCCGCGTCGATTTCCCGGGCCAGTTGCTGCTTCATAGCGTCCAGGGCTGTCAGCGTAGCGGTGGGCAATTGTCCAAGCCGAGATGACCCCAGCAGGCCGCGCCAGGGTTCCAGGGCAGCGCCGGCCGCCTGCAGGCGTGCGGTGACCTCTGCCTGAATCTGAATGAGCGTCTCCTGCTCGCGCCGGATCGTCTCCCCGCGCTCGAACGCAGCGTCGAGTTGCGCGATGGCGTGGTCCAGTCGGTCCGCCACGTCGGCTCCGCGCAGAATCTGCTCTGAAAGAGTGCTGGCAACCAGGTGGCACTGCGCGCACAGCTGATCCACCTCGTGAGCGGCGAGACTAATGGACTCTGGAAGTGCCGTCGCGCGCATCGGGTTGCTCTTCGGCAGGTGCGCGGCGGCGTCCTCAATCATGACTCGGTACTGGACAGCCTCCTCCTCGACATCAACCCGAAGGCGCTCGATCGCACCACACGCATGCTGCCCGACCTCGATCAGTTCTGCTTTGGCTTCAGCAACAAGCGAGGCAAGTGACGCCTCCCATTCCGCAGAGACTGCGCCTGAGTTTCGACCCGCTTGCTCAGGATGTTCTTCAATCGATGAGTCGATGTTGTACGGGTGCCCAACAACTGAAGTCGTCAATCGCGCCGAGACATTGAGTTCCGGGGCTGCCGGAGAATGCCTTTGATCTGACTCAGCAGGCGCGGAGTCGGCTGCGGTCCGGCTTGTGCGGCGCAGTGGGCTGTGCACTGCCGGGGCTTCAGCGGCAATGACCTGAACCGGGCTGACGTCACGAGTACTCAGGCGCGCCGATCGTGCGGACATGAATCTAGAGTCCTTTCGCGATGCGATTAAGTTTCCCCGTGCGGGGTATCGGCTGAACGGTCGCAGAAGCCACAGCGGACGTTCAGGTTCCGTATAACGAGGCTGCCTGATGGCGCCAAACCTGCATTCAGTGGTACGGCGCGCTAATTCTCCGCAAAAGGATGGGCCAGGCACCGAGTGATGCGATGGAGCGTTGATTTCTGTCCCAGCAGAGCGAGAGTCTCAAAAATCGGTGGGCTGATCGTCGACCCGCTGACCGCCACACGCAATGGTTGGGCGACCTTGCCGAGTTTTCCTTCGGCGACGCGCTCGGCGTATCCCTTGACCGTTTGTTCAATCGACGTCGGATCGAACGGCCTGGTCTCCGCCAGGAGCGGTAGAAGTGCGGCGAGATGAGATCTCCCATCTTTCATCGCCTTACGGACTTCCTTTGAATCCTCAAACACCAGTTCATCATCCCTGACAAGGAGAAACCGGTTCGCGCGAAACGGCTCGTCGAGCGTCTTCGAGCGTTCGTGAGTCATCGCGGCGAACATGGCAAACTGGGCCTCATTCCAATGCGAGAGGAACTCCGCGTGGAACTCCTGGGCGTGCCTCTTCAGCAGGGTGAGGTAACGCTCGTGTGCCATTGCCTGGATCGCATCGAGGTTGAAGGCGAGCAGCTTGGCGCGATCAAACCGGGCGGGAGTTTTCATGACCCGGTCGAGATTGAACTGAGCGCATAGGAACTCGTTGTCGAACTTCTCAACATCTTTGCCTGGCGACCAGCCATTCAGGGCAAGAAAATTGCACAGAACCTCGGGCAGGTACCCTGACCTGCGGAAGTCATCGACGTTAATCTCGGGCAGCGCGACGTTGAGCGTCTCCGCCAGCCGATTCGCCTCCTCGAAGTCCAACTGCGTGTTCTTGTCGCCGAGCCAAGAGGCGAAGCGTTCGGGGCTGACAGTTCCTGCCGGCGGTCCACTGAGTTTGCGTTCTGTCACAGCGGCCCGCAGTGTGCGATCCTTGTCGCGCTTGGACATCTTCGAGCCGTCAGGATTCATGATGATGGGCAGGTGCGCGTACACCGGCCGGCGGAAGCCAAGCGCATCCTGCAGGAGCATGTGCTTGGCGGTGTTGTTGAAGTGCTCCTGCGCACGCAGGATGTGAGTGCACTCCATGAGTTCGTCATCGACAACGACGGCAAAGTGGTAGGTCGGGAATCCATCCGCCTTGCGGATCACAAAGTCATCAATTTCGCCGGCGGGAATAGTCGCGTCGCCGAGAACCTCGTCGTGAATCACGACCGGACCGTCGGGCACCTTGAAACGAATAACGGCGGGAATGCCTTGCGCCAGTTTTGCTTCAACCTCGACGGGCGGGAGACTGAGGGCCGCGCGGTCGTAGCGATACGCCCGACCGGCCTTGCGGGCGGCCTGACGCTTGGCGTCCAGTTCCTCTGCGGTGTCAAACGCGTAGTACGCCTTCCCCTCCGCGATCAGTCTCGCCAGGTGCGCGTCATAAATATGAACTCGCTGCGACTGGAAATAGGGGCCAAGGGCGCCCCCTCCGCAATCCCAATACTCCGGTCCCTCGTCCCATTTGATCCCGAGCCAGTGCAGATCGCGCAGAAATCCGACGGATGCTGCGTCGGACGAGCGCTTCTGATCGGTGTCCTCAATGCGCAGCGCAAACGTGCCGCGATGGCCGCGCGCATAGGCCCAGCAGAACAGGGCAGTGCGCGCGCCGCCGACATGAAGATGGCCCGAGGGCGACGGCGCGAAGCGCGTCTTGCACGCCATCCCGGATGTGGTCTTGGTCATGGTCTCAAGGGTATGAAAATCAGCTCTTGTCAGCAAACAACGGCGTGCTGAGATATCGCTCGCCGAATGAACACGCAACCGTCACGATGCGCTTGCCTGCGAATTCAGGACGCGCCGCAACTTGCGCTGCCGCGCACACGTTGGCTCCCGTGGATATGCCACCCAGGATGCCCTCTTCCTTGGCCAGACGCCGCGCCCATGCAAATGCGTCATCGTTGGTGATCTTGACGACCTCGTTGAGTAGGGTGGTGTCGAGGTTCTTGGGAATGAATCCCGCGCCGATTCCCTGGATCTTGTGGGGTCCCGGCGATCCGCCTGAAATGACCGGGGAGTCCATCGGCTCGACGGCGATTGCCTTGAACGCCGTGTTATGGCGGCGGATAAATCGTGTGACGCCGGTGATGGTTCCGCCCGTACCTACGCCGGCGACGATCCCATCGACTCGTCCGGACAGATCCGCCCAGATTTCAGGCCCGGTGGTGCGCTCGTGCACGGCGGGATTGGCAGGATTGTCGAACTGCTGAGGCATCCACGCGTTCGGGTCGCTTGCCACGATTTGCGTTGCCGCTTCGATTGCGCCTTTCATCCCCTTTTCAGCCGGGGTAAGCACGAGATTGGCTCCAAAGTGCTTGAGCAACGCCCGGCGCTCAAGGCTCATGTGTTCGGGCATGGCCAGCGTCAGCTTGTACCCGCGGGCGGCGCAGACGAACGCGAGGGCGATTCCGGTGTTGCCGCTCGTGGGCTCGACAATGTGGGTCTTTTTGGTGACTTGGCCCGCCTTTTCACCCGCTTCGATCATCGCGAGCCCAATGCGGTCCTTGACGCTTGCTGCGGGATTGTTGAACTCCAACTTGACATACACCTCGGCATGTCCGTCGGGGACAAGTCGGCGAAGGCGCACCAGGCTGCTGTTGCCGATTGTCCCAGTGATTGTGTCGTATGCCTGCCGGCGCAAGGTGGGGTAATTTTCAGTCAACATTGCCATGACGAAGTAGCTCCTTTGGGAGGGGTGGCTGAATCTGGCCATGACGGTCCGGCGGAGTACAGACGTCATGAGTACGGCTGATAATCCAATTGACTGCAAGCCGTTTGCGAATCACGCCAAGTGTAGACTGACCGAATTTGCGGCAAAAGCCTCCATTTGTCGCGGAGATTTGGCTATTTCCTCCGGACCAGATGGAATTGGTGCTACATTTCGATTCTGCATTCGCAGTGAAAGGAACCGGTGGGCAGGTCTCTGCCCGGCCCAAGAGGAGAGAATCTGATGAATCGCCGTAACACACGACGTCTTCTGCGCTCGCCGATGGCAATTGCCCCGCTCGCGATCTCGGCCCTGGCGGGACAGAGCGCCCACGCGACCTGGTCAATCATCATTGTCGACACACGCACGAAGGAAATTGCGATCGGGTCAGCGACTTGTCTCACAATGTTTGACCTGAAGCGCGGTGCATCCGTGGTGATACCGGAGGTGGGAGCTGCCGCTGCGCAGTCGTACGTCGACGGTACGGGTCGCAATCGTCTCACGATATATCAACAATTGAAGCTCGGCACCGACCCTTACGACATTTTGGATATCTTGGAGGGGCAGGATACCGGCCACCAAACGCGTCAATACGGAATCGTTGACACGCAAGGGCGGGCCGCGACGTTCACGGGGACTCAGGATGGGCAATGGGCCGGTGGGCTCACTGGGCAGGACGGGACGCTTGTGTATTCAATCCAAGGCAATGTGCTGACGGGCGAGCCCGTGGTGACAGCCGCTGAGCAAGCGATTCTCGGAACCGACGGCGATTTGGCCGAGAAACTCATGGCCGCGATGGAGGCAGCGCGTTTCTATGGCGGCGACGGGCGTTGTTCCTGCTCCAATGCCGATCCGGAAGGTTGCGGCTCTCCACCCGAGTCATTCAATAAGTCGGCCCACATCGGGTACATGATTGTGACTCGGCCGGGTGACATTGACGGCGGCTGCTCGCAGGAAACAGGGTGCGCCGTGGGCGATTACTACATGGAGTTCAACCTGGCGAACCAGCGATCTGATGCTCCGGACCCCGTGTATCAGTTGCGCGATCTGCTCACCGCTTTTCGAGTCGAGGAGACCGGCAGGCCCGATGCGATGAGATCGAGCGCGGTCATTGAGATTCCCACACTGGTTGTCGGGTCCGACCTGCGCAGCCGCCTCACGTTCCACCTTCTGGACTGGCAAGGCAATCCGGTGTCGCGTCCGATCGCCGAGTTGAAGATCGAGATTCCTGATGACGGGGACTATCCCGTCACTACCGTCGGGCCTGTGCAGGACCTGGGCGGCGGGCAGTATTCGGTGGAGCTGACCTCTACAGGCCGAATCGGCGCCGATACGTTCTGGATCACAGTAGACGATGGAATTCGGCCGGTGCGGCTGGCCCCATACCCGGTGATCACTGCGATCATGCCCGCGGATACGCTGACACTGGTCGCCCCCGCGCCCGGATACTCGGGTCAGGTCAACGAACTCTGCGCGTCAGGCGGCACGGCGGGGCAGACCGTGACGTTCGCATTCAGCCGAAACCTGGGGTTGACGAACACTCCGTGCGGGCAGATTCTGCTTGCCAGCCCAGTCATCGCCGGCCAAGGCTTGGTTCAGTCGGATGGGTCCGTGTGCATCAGCGGCGTTGTTCCTAATGCGGCGCGTGGCGAGACGGTGCACTTTCAGGCGGTCGAGCGTGGCACATGCAAGCGCTCCAACCTTGTGACGTGGAAGTTCACCAGCCAGAATTGACATCGGCGTCGCGGGGCCACTCAAGGCGCAGTGACAACGCATATGGTCATGTTGCGCCCGAAATGCACCAGTTTCTCGCCCGTGGATCGCATCAGCGTGTCGTGCAGCGCCCCGTGACGGGTGCGCCCCACAACGACCACGTCTGCGCGATCGCGCTGGGCCTGCTCAACGTGCGCATCAGCGATTGCGGCTTTGGTCACTCCGCCCGCGAGAACGCGCCTGAGCACCTGGCTCTCCGACCAGCCTGCACGCTGCAATTCGGTCACCAGTGGGTCCATTCGAGCCAGACTGGCCCGAGCTGCCGCCTGCAGGTCGTTTGATCCGAACATCTCCGAGGGCACTCCGGGCATCATCGCCCCAGCAAATGCAGGTCCGCCGCCGCTGTAGTCCATGACGGTCACCGCAGGCAGAGCCAGCACATGCACGAGTGAAACCTGCGGGCGCGGCGTGCCGGTGAAATGACCCGTCACAAAGCGGATGGCAGCCAACGTGGGTTCAGATTCATCCACACCAATGAGTATGGTGGACCTTGCTGATGGCGAAGATGGATCCATGGTGTGCTCCCTTGCAATGAGTGGATTGCGCTGGGTCTCTGGCCGGAGCATAGCGTCAGGCAGGCGCAAGCGGACGGCCCGCGGTGTACACCGTCTGCGTCGGGTATGCAAAATCGATATTCAATCGCTTGGCAGTGGTGAGGATGCCCAGCATGAGCTCCTCGCGCGCCTCCAGCTCGGCGGGGAAGTCACCGACCGTAAATTGAACCTGCACGAGCACGTCCAGGCTGGATGGAGAAAACACGTGCAACCGAACGTGGTAGTCCTCCTTGCGTGTATGCGGGCTTAACGCAATGAGTTTTCGCACCTCTTCACAAAACACCTCGATCCGGTCGGGCGGCGTCTCATACGTGAGGCCGATGAAGGTCTTCCAGGGCCGGAATCGCCGGCGGCCCATATTGTCCACGATCGCTTTGACGAGCGTGGCATTGGGGATGGTCATTTCAGAGGCCTGTGCCGTGCGCAGCCGCGTCGAGCGGAACCCGAGCTCCTCGACGGTGCCCTCCACGCTGTCGATCTTCACCCAATCACCGACGTCAAAGGGCCGGTCGAGGATCACCGCCATTGACCCAAAGAAGTTCTCAACAGTGTTCTGTGCGGCAAAGGCAATGGCCAATCCGCCGATCCCCAGGCCCGTGAGAAGCGGTAGAAATGTGATGTTGAGCGCACTGAGGACATAAAGCGCGCCCACAGCTGCGATCAGAATTTTGGCAGATTTGCGTATCAGCGGAACGAGCAGGTCGTCCATTCGGCTGGTCGTCCTCGATGCGCGAATTGACAGCAGCTCACCCACAAGGTCAGCCAGCCTCAAGCAGACCCAAATCACCGCGAGCGTCGTTACGAGGCCGGCAGCAATCCTCGCCTTGGCCTCCGTGGGTGGGGGCATTCCGAGCACGCCCAGCATGGCCGAGGAGATCACCCCGGTCATCACGAGGGCGAAAGGTCGACCGGTTCGGCGCACGATTTCAGGCCCAAGATCACGATTGATCCGGGTCAGGATGCGGGCTGCAATCGGCCGCGCGAGTTGCTCCAGCACGCGGTCAAGCACGAATGCAAGCGCCAGCAGGACCAGAAGGCTGATCCACTGCCAGGGTTCAAGCGTCAGAATCGTGCGGCCCTTGAGAGAGGCGGGAAACAGGTCGCGGATGTTGCTCGCTACCGAATCTTCGAACTGGCTCAACTGCGAGGCCGCACTGCGCCCGGTTGTGGGGTGTGATTCCGGCACCGGCGCAAGATTCTCGTCCAATTGCGGCTCTGCCGCCTCAGTGAGAACCGGGTCGGGCTGAGGTCCTGGCGGCAAGTCAGTGAACTGCGCCCAAGAGTGTGCGGGTAGAAAAAACAGCAGAACGCCGGAAATGCACCACGCGCTGAGCGTCTTGCAAGTGGTGAGTTTCTTTTGAGTATTCATGTGTGATCCAAATCTGGAGGTGATTCAAGTGTCCCGGCGGCATGACGTTGCAAAATTTCCGGCAGACCCTGGGCTCGGCCGTCACGTGTGACGCAGGCGAGAACACTGCGGCCCACGGCAAGGACCTCGCCCTCCCGCTGCAATGTGTACTCGTGGATGATCTTGACCTGGCTCGTCTCGATCAGTCGGGTCTGAAGCCGCAGGACGTCGTCATAGCGGGCGGCGCGCCGGTACTTGATGAGAAGTTCCACGACCGCCAGCAGGATGCCTTTCGATTCCAGCTCGCGATAGGCGACACCGTCACTGCGGAGCAGTTCTGTGCGGCCCATCTCAAACCAAGGGGCATATGCGGAGTGGTGTGCGACTCCCATGGGATCGCACTCTGCGTAACGGACGCGAATGTCGATGAATCCTGTGCGCATCGGTTTTTCTAAACCCCCGACGCGGCGGTCATCTCCGCCTCCCAGTCATCCACAACTGTTCCGAGCGCCTGGCGCATGGGCCCGAGGAACTCTTCAAACCGCTTCCACCGTGCTACTGAACTCTTATAGATCGGCTTTCTGGCCTGGTCCATGCTGGCGGTATGGACTACCCGTTGGGTTTCATGGTGGCGCATGCAGGCGTCATCCCACGACAGGCCGGCAAATTCGAGCATTTGCCGCACGATCGGCTCAGGGTCGGCCACCAGCGATTCATAACGGACTTCAAGTATGGGAAGCACGTTGATCGCGCGCCAGTGGGCCATGAGTCGAAGGTGTTGCTTGTAGGTCTCGGCCACATTCACCGGATCATTGGCGTAACTGTGCAATGGGCTGAGCGAAGTCGTGTAACAGGAGAGACAGTTATCCATTGGGTGCCGGCGGCAGTAGATCACGCGTGTCTTTGGAAACAGCCGGCTGATGAAACCCAGAGCGTGGTAGTTGCCGGGCATCTTGTCGGTCACGCGCGTCAGTTCGGTGCCGCGCTTGTCGAAACCGGCCTCGCTGGCCATCCCGCGCAATGTGGCGATCTCCTCCGCGGCCAGCTCGTCCAGTATTTTTGCGGTGAACTCCCCTGCGTTGAGCGGGTGTTTTTCCTTGAGCCCGAAGCGTCGTTGAGCAGTGAGCTGCATGGTAGCGATGTGGTTCAGTTCCCCGGCGCCATGCACATTGGGATGACTGGCCAGAATCTGCTCCACCAGGCTCGTCCCGGAGCGCGGCATCCCGACAATGTAGAACGGCAATTCGGATGTGCTGCCGCTCCGCGCATAGGTACGGAGCTTGTCCGCAGAGTACATGGTGAGCATTTTCTCGATGGTGCCGTGCAGTTGCTCGTTCGAGAACGTACGGGGAAACAGTTCGTTGCCGGCCCGGTACGCTGCAAATGCGGCGGGATAATTCTTTTGCGATTCCAGCAGTTCCCCCATGGCTATGGACAACATGGAGCGCACATACGGCGGGACTTTGTCCGAGGCGACCAGAGGCTGAAGCATCGCAATGGCTTCGTCTTGCCGGCCAGTTCGCTTTGCCTGACGAGCAAAGGCCTCGACGATGTCTGCCGAGCGCAAACCACGATGTAATGCCGCGTCGAGCAAGGCGTCGGCCCGCCCGTACTCCTTTCGTGATTCGAGCAATTGCACCTGCCCCGCAATGGCGCCAGACAGGCTTGGATCTATTCCCGCAGCTTTTTCCAGCAGGCCCAGGGCTTCGTCATCTTCGCCGACCAGCCGCAAAGCGGCGGCCAGCGAGCACATGAGCCGTGCATTGCCGGGCCTGACCCCCAGCAGCTGGCGGAAGAGTTTCACCGCTTCCACCGGCAGCCCGCGCGAGAGGTACGCCTGGGCAAGAAGGGCCATCACCTCGAAATTTGCCGGTTGGACCTTGAGCGCTTCCTTGAATACACGAATTGCCTCGCCCGGATTGAAAAGGTCGAGATGAGCCCGTCCGAGGTGCATCAAGGCGATGGGGTTCTGCGGCTGGAGCGCAAGCGCACTCTGGTACGCTGTCACCGCCGAATCGACTCGACCCGCCTGATGGAGTGACAGGCCGTATTCAACTTGGGCCGGCACACTCTGCGGTCGCGCGGACGCCACTTTCTCGTGCAGTGCCAGCGCGTCCAATGTCTTTCCCTGTAACCGGAGCACAACACCGAGCCACTGCGCCGTGTCCAAGTCACGAGGATTCTTACTCAGAATGCTGCGAAACGTGTGTTCGGCATGGCTGTAATCACCGGTTTTGGCGGCCTGCGCGAGGATTACCCGTGGGTCCATCATGAACCATGATTATTCGCCTGAATTCCAAAGTGGGCTTGGATGAACTCGCTAATGGCGGAAATGTCTCTCGCCGGTGAGCATGCACGTCACGCCGCGCTGAGCACAGAGCCGAATCGTCTCTTCGTCGCGTTTGGAACCGCCCGGCTGGACGATTATTGTGACCCCGGCGTCGATCAGCACGCGCGGCCCATCCTCGAACGGGAAGAACGCGTCTGAAGCGGCGATCGCACCTTTGCAGCGGGCGCCGGCTTTTTCCGTCGCCAGTCTGCAGGAAGTCACACGGTCCATCTGCCCTGCCCCGGCGCCCAGCAGTGCGCCGTCGGTGCCTATGACGATGGCATTGCTCTTGACGTGCTTGCAGATAATCCACAAAGCGGCGGCGTCCCGCAGGCGCTGCGGCTCAGGTGTTGGCCCCGCAGCCAGTCTCCATTGGGTGGCGTCGATGGGCAGCCGGTCCGGACTCTGTGCGAGCAAGCCGCCCGACACGCTGCGCCACTCCAAGCTCGAATTCTGTTCCTGATCCGACGACACTTCAAGCAGGCGCACGTTGGCCCACCGCTTTCCGAGAAGTTCGACGCTGCCCCCGTCAAAGCCGGGGGCGAGAATGACTTCGAAGAACTTCTGGCCATCAGCAATGCTGACTGCAGTTTCGAGATCGACAGGACGGCTGAGCGCCAGAATCCCCCCGTATGCCGCCAGCGGATCGCCCGCGTAGGCCTTCTCAAAAGCGCTACGCAGACTGCCGGTCACGTCAATGCTTGCTCCGCACGGATTAGTGTGCTTGATGATCGCGGCCGCGGCCAGAACCCCCGGGCCTTGGGCCAGGTCTGAAACCAGCATCCAGGCGGCTGAAGCGTCCAGCAGGTTGTTGTAGCTGAGGGGCTTGCCGTGCAGCATCTTCGCGCCGGCCACGCCCCCCCTGGGGCCTTCAACGTAGAGCGCTGCGGACTGATGCGGGTTCTCGCCATAGCGCAGGGACAGCGCTCGCTCAAGGTTGAGACAAGTGCGTACCGGCAAACCGTTTTCCTGAGGGTCGGGCGCAGGCGCCATCCACGCTGCGATTGCGTTGTCATACTGTGCGGTGCGTGCGAACACCGCTTGAGCAAGTCTCCGCCGCAGGGCTAGCGTCGTCGCGCCATGATGTGCGCGCAGTTCGGTGATGCACTCGCTGTATTGCGCGGGGTCACTGAGTACGGTCACGGCGCCGAAGTTCTTCGACGCGGATCGGAGCATGGCAGGCCCGCCGATGTCGATTTGCTCGATGATCTCGTGTTCATGGTCTGGGTGCGCGGCGCTTGCGCCAAGCCGGCGCAGCGTGTCGGCGAAGGGATACAGGTTCACGCAAAGCAGATCGATCGGTTCGATCCCGTGCGCTCGCATCGCCTGTTGATGTGCCACGTTTTCGCGCAGACCCAACAAGGCGCCATGCACCTTGGGGTGCAGCGTCTTCACCCGGCCATCAAGCATCTCAGGAAAGCCCGTGACCTCGTCGACGCTCGTGACCCGGAAGCCCGCCTCGCGCAAGGCATGAGCGGTTCCTCCTGTTGAGATGATCTCGACGTCGTGTTCACTCAGGCACCTGGCCAACTCAAGGAGACGGCTCTTGTCGCTGACGGACAGGAGCGCACGACGAATCCGAACCAGGTCGCTCATTCTCTCGGCCTTTTTGCGCGTTCAGGGGATCAGTTTCGTCACGAGCCCCGGCTTACTGAGGGCATAAATGTTTCCCTCGATTGGCCGATCTGCAGCCACGAGCCAGATGAGGTCGGAAGCCGCCTTGCCGATCGTCCGGCCGTCGCCCCGATCCACGCGGTAGAAAGTCCCGCCCCGCCTGGCCGGCGCGTCAGCCTGGTCCCACACAATCAAGTTGCTGCGATTGGTCGTGACAACGGTGCCGCCGGGCACTTCCGCATTCGTCCACAGGACGTTTCCGCTGGCCGCATCAAGGGCAACCAGCCCGGTTCCGGGGACGACTTCATAGACCACTCCGTCGATGAAGGTCGGATCGTCACGCAACGGCGCATCAAAGCGCGCTCGCCACATTTGACGCCCATCCGCGAGTCGAAAGCACCAGACGGACTGATCTGCCCCGGCCACGAAAACCGAACGATCGGAAACCGTGGGGCGCGACTCGAAGGGGTCCAGCGGCTGATTCACCCAGATGCGGCTGTTGATTGCAGGGTCGAAGAAATGCAACTTGCCGCTGTTCGTTTGTACGAGCATTCCCCCGCCGGCCTCCTGCGGGGCTCGCGCTACCGCGCTGTCGAGGCGGTACGAGTCTTGGGCCATACCGGTGCCCAGATTGTGGTACACAATCCTGCCGTTCTCTGTGCCATAGACGAAATACGAACCCAACAGCAGTGGACCTGTCGAGGCGACATTTCCCGTGCCAAGGCTTTCCTGATGCACCACCCGGCCGGACACGGCGTCAACAAAATGGGTCTCGGATTGGGTGGCGACATACAGGGTGTCGCCCGACCGCATGACACCAAGGGTTCGCTCCAGGCTGTCGCCAATAGGCAGATCCCACTGCGGAACACCGTCCGATGCGCGCACCGCGCTGAGCACGTTCGCGCCATCCTCGATTGTGACCAGGAGATCATCAAAGGGGTAAACCTGGGTGATCCGCCCGCCCTGCGTCACCCCCATCGCAGACTGCCAAGCCACCTGCATTCCCAACTTTCCTGCTTCGTTGAGCGATATCAGATAGGGGGTCTCCACCGGTGCCGGGGCCGGCTCGCTGCAGCCTGTCAGGGCGAATGCGGCGGCGCTCGCTCCCAAGGCAATTCCCATCCATCCGCGACCCGTGACAAGGCCCCCGGCACACGTCAACTTCATGGGCAATCTCAGGCTTTCTTCCCGGCGTCATGCGCCGGAAGTACATTGCGCGGCTGCTGCCGCGGTTCAATGGTCGGGACCGCATTGCAGACCTGCTGCAGGGCCGCTCCAGCGCGGCTGCGATCCCTTCTAACCGTCGTAGTATCACCGTCGAATGTCTGACGTCAAGCAGTCAGCTACACCCACTTCCCCGAAGGACGCATCTGCTCCGTGTTCACCGGCATCATACAGCATTGCGGCCGCGTTCGATTGAGCGAGCCCTCCCCGGCCGGGCGCCGACTCGTAATAGACGCGGGAGGGTGGGCCCATCGCCCGACTCGCGGAGAGTCCATCGCCGTCAACGGCTGCTGCCTGACCATGGCTGGGGACGGCCATGAACTCGTGTTTGACGTCATATCGCAGACACTGTCGTGCACCACGCTCGGCGACCTTGTGGTCGGTTCCCAGGTGAACTTGGAGGCGTGTGTGACGCCGACGACACTTCTGAGCGGACATCTCGTCCAAGGGCATGTCGACGCTGTAGCCCCCGTCCTCAAGGTTTCCAATATCGGTGCCGATTGGCGCCTTCAGATCGGCATCCCCCCGGCCATTGCCGGCTTTGTGATTTCAAAAGGATCGATCGCGGTCGACGGCGTCTCCCTGACTGTGGCTGAACTCGAAGCCAACTCTTTCGAGGTCGCTCTCATTCCGACAACACTTGAACTCACCAGCCTCGGGTCGCTCCGCGCAGGGGACCGGGTAAACCTTGAGGCAGACATGGTGGTCAAGACAATTGTCGCCACCGTGCGCCGCATGAATGGCTGCTCGTGATCCCTTCGGTCACGGACGTGTCCATGTCCCATCCCGGTAGAGCGTTTGGGTCGTATCAATTCGCAGCGACCGGGCAAACAACTCCGGCTCCATGACCGCAAGCGGGCGGTTGCGGTCGATCGTGAACTGACCCGACCAGGATGAGGCCGTCCCGCTCAGAAGCGCCGCTTCGATGCGCAGGAGGCGGTCCTCTTCTCGGCGCGGCAGCACGGGCCCCGGATGACCATCGCACGTCGTGCACACAATCATCCGCTTTCCCTTGCATGTGTCGCAATCCGTGCCCTCGCGGCCCTTGCAGGTCGGGCACTTGACATACAGGGTGTTCTTGCAGGCTTCGCAGCGCAGTCTCGACCGCGATTTGGCGATCGCGCTCTCAATGGTCTCGGACCCCAGCGTCAAGCCCCGGGGCAGAATGGATTGATCCAGGGCGCTCTGCAGGAAGCGTGCCGCCTTCGCGCCGTCACCCCGACGGAACCCGGCGATGCCTGCCGCAGCCGAGGCGCGTTCGGCGCGTCCTGTCGACATGCGACCCGCCATCCTGATCGCACCAGGTCGGCCATACCGCGCAGCGGAGAGGTAGGCGACAGCCGTCAGGCGTCGCGCCTCGGCCTCGTCACCCATCTCCCGAGCCGCTTGGGCCAGAGCCAGAGCTGCGCCGGCCTCAAAGTCTGCCGGACTCAACGCCGCAGCCACGACCAACGCATGCATCCCGATTTCACGTTCCCCGAGGTCCAGCGCCGTTTCCCCCGTAAGGAAATATCCTCGGGCGTCCTCGGGTCTAAGGGCCTCCAGCGCGCGTTCCAGTTCCAACCGACTCTGCGTCATGGTTTCGGAGGGATCGCCCAGGCCTCGCACAGTTCGAACCGGCGCATCCGCTCCTGCTTCGATTTCGTGGGTTTCGCCGCTGTCCGGCAGCACACGACCTTGTGACAACCGAATCATCCAGAGCCTGGTCATCCCCCGCTCGACCGCAATCATTTGTGTGGCGGCGTGGCCAGCGTCAAATCGTCGCCGGCAAACCGCTTCAATCGTGCGCGAAATCACATCCTGCGCTGCAGGTCGCTGGGCTCCGGTGAGCAAACCCGCAAATTCCAGCACATCCAACTGTGCTGCAGCGAACGCATCGATCGCGCTTTCCGCAAAGGCTTGCCTGGCCCGGCTACGTGCCTCGATTTCCGCGAGCGGGTAAGGGATGACGGCGCGGCGCGTGGTCGCACCAGCCATCCGTTTCCACTCCGCCGCCAGTTCCTGCGCCGCGATTGCAGGATCCTGGGGTGCGTCGGACTCTGACTCGATTGCTTCCCTCACGGAGTACACCCGCGCCAGGAGTCGGGCGAGCGCATCCAGCGCATCGCTGCCGATGTTCCCGCCGCGCAAGTTGAGGACACGGCTCACCAATTGGCCACGCGCCTGCGCGTACCAACCTGATTCGTCGGGCGCTGGCAGGCCAATGCTGGTGATCTGTTCAATGCTCTCGCTGAGCCGAACTTCCGCACGCTCAGTTGGAAGTGCGTCCGCCAGCGCAAGCAGCACATTCGGTCCGTCCGTGAATGTGACCCGGATGCACTGCTGTGCGAGCAGCCTGACTTCGCGTGGTGCCCCCGAAACGGCCAGCCGAGCCAGTACCGCTGCGTCCACCTCGTCCAGATCGCCTGAATGACCCTGGGCTCCGGAGATGAGCCTGTTCAAGCTCTCTTCGGCGCCGCCAATGTCGTTGATGGCTAGCAGATGCAAAACCTCTGCTCCCCACGATCCAGGACGCGATCCATTGGACGCTAACCCCGGCCCAGAGTGCGTTGAATTTTGCACGCGCGGTCCATCGCCCGGAGCCACTCCGCCGCGCGCCAGCAGTATGAGCCGGTTGCCGTCATCCATGGCTTTGCGCGCGGCATCGTGCTCGCCGTGCTCCAGGTGCCAGGCCGCGCGATTGAGCAGCGCCCATTCAATCAGTGCTTCGAGCTGGCGAACGGCTTGCGTGTCGTCGTCACCCTGACTGACATCCAGCTGCAAACCATCGGGGCGAGCCAGCATGTTCTCCGCCCGTCCGATCCACTCCTGCACGGCGGGAGCCAGGTTTCCCCTGGATGAATTGCCGTTCGCCTGCGGGTCAACCCGCGCCCATACCTGAGCGAGTTGCTGAGCTGTTTCCGCCCGCTCCTGCGTCGACATCGATTCGGTCACAATGCACCGCGCGTCCGCACCGGCAATCTTTCCGCTCGCAGCCAAATAGCTCGTAATCGCAGCGAGCACTCTCCCGGACGCCAGCGGATCCGCCAAGCTTGACACGACAGCGGTTCGCAGAGTCTCCGATCTTGACGGGTCTGTCGCTGCCAGCAACAGCGCGACAACTGACGCCACCTGATCCGAGTCCGCGGTCCGAATCTCGCGCGTTAGTGACAGCAGTGCGCCCGCGATTAACTCGGTCTTCCGCTCACCGGCGCTGAGCGCCGAAGTGGCGCGCAGCCAGCCGCGCCAGGCGCTCACCAGATCCGCATCGCCGTGTTCCATCTGTTCGGCCAGACCCCGCGCCCGGCGTTCACATGCAGCACGCATCTGGATGGCGAAGTCCTCCGCGGCGGCTGCGACCGATGTTTCTCTGCTCTCAGCCCCCCCGCGCCCGATCGCGCGCACGGCCGTGTCCGGCATACCTGGAGCATGAATCAGCCACTCCAGCACTCCGTCGACCCAGATCTCCGCGCAGAGCGCTTCAGCCGCCTCAGCCGCGGGCCGCGCCACGTCGCGCGCTCCCTTGATCCCCTCCGCCAGTGTGTTCGCGTATGCAGGTGTGGTCGCCTTGTCGTAAAATACCTGCCGGATCAGACTTGCGGCAACCGAGTTGTCTGCGAGGTTCATCCGCGTCCAGTTCGCACGCACCGCTTCAACCGCAAGATCCCATTGCCGAACCTGTTCGGCCGGCAAGCCTGCATTGCCCAGGAGTGATTCGTTTGCCTTCCGAAGTGATGTGATCTCCCGCGATTCGTCCGCAATGTCCGGCAACTGCTCAAGATCACGCCGAGGGTCATTGACCGGGGCCGACTCGGACTCTGTGTCGGCCGCGACGTTTCCCGGTGCGGTCGCCTCCCCTGAATCTCGAATGCGTGCGAACACCAGCCATCCCACGGGAAGCGTAATGAGTGCAGCAAAGAACATCAGTAACGCTGCGGCAATCAGCGTTTTGGCGCTCGCACGGTCACTTTCTACCTCTGACCTGGGTTCGCGAATCGTCGGAGAATTCGATGGAGTCGACGGACTGGCGCCCATCGCGTTGTTGTATTGAGTCCGGGTCTCGAACGCGGGTCCGAGGCTCGCCCCGGCATTCGCCTGCCCGGTCGCGCCGCTCGGCTGTTCTGCACGGCCCGCCGCAGCGCGCGCAATGATCACTCCCATTTGATGGGGACTGACTCCGCACCGTGCTGCGATTGCCCCAGCCATCGCCCGGCTCCGGTCATTCCATCCGCCGCATACGCGCAGCGCCTGCTGCATTTCCTCAACTGCGGTCTCATAGGCTGTCCCGCGAGTCCCGCGGACGCCGGGTTGGCTCTGGTCTGAGGTGTTCATCCTCCTCCTCCCGATTCCTTCACGCCCTCAACGCCCAGTTTCTGCCCGATCGCGACGATGCGTTCGCCCCAGGGCGCGGGTCCGCCATCCGGGTACAGCATCAGGTGTTGCTGCACCACTTCGCGGGCGCGATCGTTCTGCTGCCCGGCGACGAGGCACTCTAAGAAGTTGCACCGCGCGTCAAACCAGTCCGGCTCCCCCGCAGGGAGGGCCGCAGTGAGCTGCCTCCAGAGCTCTGTGGCCCGATCGACATGCCCATCCTCACTTTCCAGGCGCGCCAGCGCGCGCAACGGACCCGCCGCGCGCGCATCCAGCGCAATGGCCTGCGTCAGCCATTGCCGCGCTTCAGCAAGGACAGCAGGATCTTTCCCTTCGCTCCAGAGCACAAGTGCAGCCTCGCCGCCGATCTGCAGCAGCAACTTGGATGCGCTGCCGCCGGAAACTTGGGTCTGGCTCAGCGCTGGTTTCACAAATGCGTAGGCCGTATGCGCCAACTGGCGAACCTCTGGTGGCGCCGCATCGTCCGCCCCGGCGCGGGCGCCGACGACCGCCTGCCACTGCTCTTGCAAGTTCCACGCGATTCTTTCCTGCGCTGCAGCGAGCCACGCGGCATCCGCGTCTGTCGCTGCCAACGCCGCATACCGACTTGTGGCGCCGACCAGATCACCCTGCTGGCACATCAGGTCGATGCGACGAAGGTCAAAGTCCTTTGCAGCCGGGCCCAAATCGATCATGCCGCCGGCAGCGGCAGTCTCCAGCCGGTCCAGCACTTCAGTCGCCTCCGCAGTCAGGTTGGCGCCTGGCAGCAGCATGGCCGCGGTTGCACGTCGGCAGATGGCAACCAATGCGCTCATCTCTTCGGCTGAAAGTCGGCCGTCGCTGAGACTCTCAAAAGAACTGCGGATCATCGGAAGTGCAGTTTCAGCGTACTTCCTCGCTGCTGAGGCAGTCGCTGCATCCGCAAAGTCGGTTCCCGCGCCGGCTTTGACGGCCGCAGTCAGCGATGTGCGGACAACTTCATACCGGGCGCGCTCAAGATCGTGCTGGGCGGCAACGTACGCTTCACTCTCAGGCTCGACCGCCGCAAGCATTTCCGCACGCTCATCGGCCGTCATCGCTGGGTTAGCCCTGCACAGTCGATAGCGCACCATCCCCGCCCTCGTCCCGGTGGGAAAGCGGTTCAGGTATTCGCGCATCATGGTCGGCGCGAGGGAGTTCTGCTCATCTTCGGGATGTTCTCGCTGATAGGCTTCCGCGCTGACAACCGCCATCCATGCCGCCGACTCTGCAGCATTCAGGTCGACTCCGGTGCTCGCCGCACTGAACGCCTTGGCCGCCGCTTCAAACCGGCCTCGGTAGTACTGCGTCCACGCGGCGA
The DNA here is from genome assembly GCA_044229655.1 of Phycisphaerales bacterium. Taxonomy (GTDB): domain Bacteria; phylum Planctomycetota; class Phycisphaerae; order Phycisphaerales; family UBA5793; genus JBGASM01. The sequence goes on from JBGASM010000011.1 coordinate 75,716, forward strand.
GGATTCGCGCCTGTCCGGCCGCCTCAGCAAAAGTCGATGCATCCCGGCGCGACGCCGTCGCCTCGAGCGCTTCCTGTGCTGCCGAATACAGACGCACGGCCCGCTCATCCTGTGTGACTCCATCCCCGTCATGGGCTTCGCGCGCCCGCTGGAACTCCCTCAGCGCGAGCACATACGCAACGGGAAATCCGCCGTCCCCGTTTCCGGAAAGTTCCGACAGATTGAATTGCTCCGCCAATTGTGTCACTTCATCGATGCGCCCTTGCCCTGCCAACTCCGTGATGCCCATCAGGGCCAGCCGCACTGAATTCTCGCCACCGCCCCCCGCGACCTTGCGCAGCGCTTCCGCCGCGAGCACGCGCGCGGCCTGGTTGCTGATCCCCCCCTCGCGCCGCAGCCGCTCGAGATACGCCTCAATGCCACGCCAATCGTCAGCCCCGAACAGCGCGACCACGCGATACGCCGGCAGTTGCGCTCCGACCGCGGCGCTCACCTTCCCCTTGTCGAGCATGTCCAACCATTGCGCTCCGCCAATTGCATCTCCCTTGGCAATGAGGCACAAGGCCGTTCCCAGAACACTCCTAGCCAGGTTGTCGTAGACAAGCATCGCGTCCGTCACGTCGGCCCGCACTGGCTCACTTCCCTGTCCACCCAGAACTTGTGCGAAGAGACTCAGCGCTGTATTCAGCGCCGCGACGTCATTGGTGAGCCAGCCGCCGTAATACGACGCCCACGCTCCGAAGTACGCACATTCAGTGCTCGCGGCCTCCAGTCGATCCGCCTGGCGCGTGACTGATGACGCCGCCTCCCCGGTCGCACGCGTCCCGGCCGACTCCAACCGTCGAATCTGCACCCGGATATCTGCGTTCAGGACCTCAAAATCACGGGCCCTCGCGAGCATGCGCGCCCCAGTCTCCCTTGCTTCCGCTTCGCTGCAGCCTCCCATGCGGTACGCTTCCGCAGCTCGCTCCGCCTGCACGTACACCGCCTTGTCGATCGCCAGGCGCAGGGGAAGTCCATCATCTTCAGGCAGATTGCGCAGCACTTCCCGCGTTTTCTGCTCCCAGGTCGTGCGCTCCTCCGCTGTTCCTGCCGCGGCAAGCCGAGCCAGGTAACGCTCCGCCAGTTTCTGCCCGATGACGGTGCGCTCGTCCGCATCGGCCTGTGCAAACTGCTGCTCCAGCGTGATGACTGCCAGATCATCCAGTCCATGACGCTCAAGGAACGATTCCAGCGTCTCGTGTGATCCGGATCCTGCCTGGGCCAGCGCGACCCGGGCCAACGAGCCCGTCGCGAGCACAACGGCGCATGCTCCCGCCGCTACTGTGGAACGTCGCGCTCTCACGGACCTTCCCCCGGCATGTACGTGATTTTTGTGAAACCGGCATCTTGGCACGCCTGCAGAGCCGCCGCCGCCGCTTCCACGCGCGCTTCATCTCGCACTTCCACAATCATCCCAGGGTCCTTCGGCAACGCCGCTAGCACGCGCAGCAGTTCTTCGCGCCCCGGAATTTCTCGCGCGCCCAGCACCCAGGCAGACCGTCCCTCCTCCTCTCCGCGCACCTGCAGGACCTGCGGGGCAAAGTCCGCTCCGTTGGCGCCGGCTCCGCGCACCTGCAGTGTCGGTTTCAGTGCCGATTCCGGCGCGGTCAGCGATGTTGTGACGCAGAAGTAGATCATCAGGTTGAACATCACATCGATCATCGAGGTGAAATTCAGGTACACATCCTTCCGTCGACCCTGGTGCTGGCGATGGAAATTCATGGCTGTCTCACCGCCAATCTCCAGCGCGTGATGCCTCGCGCCTGTAGCACACGCCCCACGTCGTTGACCGCAGCGCTTGGCGCCGCGCGCTCGGCACGCACGGTGATCTCCAGGCTCTGCACATCACGCCCCTCTTGCTGCAACCGGCCTAACCGCTCGTCCGCCCACTGAACGACGCCCGCCAGACTGGTTCGCTGGCCGTCAACCACATAAGGATTGGCCGCGTCACTCAGCACGTTGATTTCCAGCGGCGCCACTTCCACCTGCGCGGTCCCGTCGCCCTTCTCCGCCGGCAGGTCGATGGGCACCTGGGACTGATACACGAATTGCGCCGTCGCAATGAAAAACACAATCAACTGGAACACCACGTCCACCATCGGCGTGAGATTCAGTTCAATGACGTGCCCGTGCGAAACCGCGCGCGCAAACCTCATGGCGCTCCTTCGCTTCCCGTCGCTGCGGGTTGTCGCGTCGCAACCGGCGTGCTCGTCGGTCCGCCCGTCGCCGGTCGGCCCGGCCCTGTGGCCGCCTGCCTCTGGGGAGTCGGGCTGGTTGCCGTCGGGTCGAGCGGTGCAGTGATTTCTTCGATGACTCCTGCTGCGATGGCCGCAAAGTGCTCAATCCGGTTGCGCAGGAACGTGAACACGCCCGTGATGGGAATCGCCACGAGCAATCCCAGTGCCGTCGTCACCAGCGCCTTGGAGATGGCCGCGGCCATCTCCCCAGGCCGGGCCTGCGCGACCGCAATGACATCAAACGCCTGGATGATCCCCACCACCGTGCCCAGCAGTCCGAGCAGCGGGCCCGCCGTCGCGATCCATCCCAGCGCATCCGTCGCGCGGTACATCCTCCCCACCTGCTCAGCCCCCGCATCCTCCATCGCCTTCTTGTACTCCCAGGGACCCATGGCTCCGCGGCCGAAACGCACCAGGCCTGCCTCGACAACCGCCGTGAGGAAGCACGCGTTACCTTCGCGCCGGCACACTGCAAGGCCGCCGGCGATGTCGCGCCTTCGGAGCGCCTCCGCCAGTTCGCGCACCAGTTCCGGCGGAACCAGGCGCTCCTTGCGTATCCGCACCAACTGCACAATGGTCATTGCCAGCGCAATGATCGACAGGATGATGATCGTGTATCCGATTACGCCGCCGTACTGGATGAGTTGCAGCAACGTTGTCCCGCTCCCTGTGCTCGCTGCCGCACCATCGGGTCCGGTCGATTGTCCAAGTAGAAGCGTGATCAGGTGCGGATTGTGGTTCAACATCATGGTGTCTCGTTGCTGAGGTGCTATGTCTTCGTTTCGGCCGACCGCGGTGAGGCAGCCCGTTCATCAGTTACCGCCGCGGCTGGGTGCCTTCGAGCCGCGCTTCACTTTGAGCGTACTCAGGATATCGGTCCGCCAGTTCGCGCAGGAGGCCCTCCGCCGCGTCGTCGCGCTGCATCGCGGCCAGACCCTCCGCCGCCCTCCGCAGCCCCGCCGCCTCCAGCACGCGCAATCCCTTGCCTGCATGCTCCGTGGGCAGCGCGAGCAGGTCAACCAGCCCCAGTTTCCGCGTCGCTTCGTCCGGAGATTTGAGTCTCCCCACCCCGCGACCATAGAGCGCCCACGCCGCCGCAGGCCCTTCCATGTTCACCCAGCGGGTGCATACCGTAATGGCGGCCTCGCGCACCTCCGCTCGCTCATCTCCCGCCGCCGCCAATGCCCAAGCCAGTTCTGCGCCTTCCCGACGTCGCGGACCCAGCCCGACCTCTCCCTCCTGCAGCGTCCCCACCTCTTCGCCCGTGTTGATCAGCCGCGCTGGCGTGTTCACGCATTCGCCAATCGCTCGCTTCGCGCACGCTTCGTACACCTGGGCCAGGAATCGCGTTTCCTCCGCTGAACCCTGCATCGCCTCGGCCAGCAAAGGCAATGTGCGCCGAATGTCCGCAGGATCACCGGGAAACACCGGCGGTGCGGCGAAGCACAGTCCGCTCCGCTCGTCAAACACTGGTGCGAGATTGGAGTAAGGCCTGCTCTGATCCGCTCCGACCGTGATCTCCCTCGTCCGCAACCACCATGCGGCTGCTTCACATCCGTTTTGAGCCGCATCTCCCCCCAGCGCAGCGCGCAGGAGCCCTTCATAGACAACCGCCGCGTTGCGGTCTTTCCTCCCCTGCACACTGCTCACGCACGCCTTCAACACCGGCTCCGCGAGTTGGTAGTCCCCGCGCTCGATTCGACTCCGGCCGCGCCACAACTGATCAGCAAGACCGCGATACTCCGCCGCCGCAGCGGTCCACTTCGCATCCTCGCTCGTGATCCCGCGCACTTCGTCCCACCCAAAGACGCTCAACGTCGCACCGTCCGCCGCAGCCTGCTCAACATGGACGCCCGCGGCATTCACCCCCACGATGCGCACATCCATGACTTCCTTGCTTCCGCGCAGGCTCACCTCGTCCCCTTGAGCAGCCTGCATTCCCAGCATGGTCGCCAGCGCGGTCGCACAGAACAAGCCCTGGTCCACGCGTCCGGTGATGGTGCGAACTCCTGCCATCATCCTCCGCCTCCCTCGCCCGCCGGCACGTACTTGTACTGTCCTCCCGAATCATCCGCAATCTGCTTCATGACGTCCACGATGCCGCTGCTTCCGAAGGCGATGCAGTTGATCTTCGCCGCTCGACCCTCCGCATTCAGACGTTTCACATACGGGCCCAGTTCCTCAGTGTCCTGCGCATCGGTCATGAAATAGATGATGTCGGGCCGCGGCGCAAACTTGAATCCCAGGTCAAATGCGCCCGCCGGCACAGTCCCGCCGTTGGCCCCGAGCCGCTTGATCCACGCCCGCGCCCGATCCTTGTTCGCATCCGTCGCCCGGTTCCACTCCAGCCGCGCCACCATCGGCAGCGGCCGCTCGTTATACGCAATGATGAAGAACTGAGTCTTCGGCCCCAGTTTGTCCAGCGAAGTGAGCAGGTTGTCCTTCAGCACTTCCAGCCGATTCGACTCGTTCATCGATCCCGACACATCCACGATGTACATGAACCGCTGGCCCTTGCTCGGGATTCCGAAGAAACTCGTGCCGCCCCCGCCGCCGCTGCCTCCTGCGCCCGTTCCATCACCGCTTCCGCTTCCCGATCCTCCGCCGCTTCCTTCCCCGAACGAAAGTCCGACGCCTCCTCCGCCGCTCCCCCCGCCCGATCCCTCACCCTTGTTTGCCGAATCGCTCGCCCCGGGCAGACTCCCGAGCGTATCCGCTTCCAGTGCTGCCAGGCTCGAAGTCGACAGCGACTCCGCACCGGCGACTTCAACCTCCGGCAGCGATGCTCCGGAGAGCGCCTGTTCTGCCTCCGAGGAGTCCCCCGCGCCCGACGGCCCGAGATCCCCTGCCCCATCCGCAAAATCAATTCCCACTCCCGGCCCATACCCCTGCGGCGCCGGCCGCATGACCACCAGCCATGCGCCCGCCAGCAGCACCATTCCGTGCAACACGAGCGAAGTCAGCGGCCCCCACACCCGCTCCTTCTTGCGCAGGTACGGGCTGGGCATGTCATCAGCCGCCTCAATCACCGGGCTTCCGGGCGTCAGGTCGGGAGTTGATGGGTTTGTTTTCTCAGACTGCATTGAGTGTCCAGTCCCGGATTGCACCTCTGACGATACGTTGATTCTTTGCCGATTGCCTGACTCCGGCTCAGTCATTCATCCCTGCCCTTGTCAACGCTTCGCCGCGTCAGGGGGTCCTCCGCACAGCCTCGCCACACGGGTCGCGATCGGCAGATCGCGCACCTTGGTTCCTCTGGACGCGCTGTCGCCGGCCAGAGGGGTCAGGCAAGGGGGCGGGTAGCAGGGGGGTATCGACCAATTCGCATGCCTCGGGCCAGCGGTTTCTTCTCTTCGCTGCTTTGACCCTGTGGTCTTCTCGTCCGTAACGGTGAAGATGCGCATCCTGGCGCCGTCCAGCAGAATCGCCGTCCTTCCATCGCACCATCCGCCCCGTATATCCTCCCCCATGCCTGCCACGCCCCTTTCCTCCGCGCCTGCCCCGGCGTCCCAGCCCGCATCCTCCCCGCCCTCCCGTTTCCAGCGCGTCCTGCTCAAGATTTCCGGGGAGTCACTGGCCAAGTCCGGTGAATTGGGTCTCGATGACCACGCCATCCGCCTCCTCTCCCAGGAAATCATCGCCGCCTGCAACACCGGCGCTCAGGTCGCGGTCGTCGTCGGCGGTGGCAACATCATCCGCGGCGCACCCCTCTCCGCCGCCGGGCTCATTCCCCAGGCCTCCGCCGATTACATGGGCATGCTCGGCACCATCATCAACGGCATCGCCCTGAAGGAATCGCTCGATCAACTCGGCCAGCCTGCCCGGCTGCTGACCGCCCTGCATATCACCTCCGTCGCCGAGCCTTTCATCCGCGCCCGCGCCCTGCGCCACTTCGAAAAGGGCCGCGTCGTCATCCTCGGCGGGGGGACCGGAAATCCTTTCTGCACCACCGACACCGCCGCCGCCCTCCGCGCCATCGAACTCAACTGCGACGTCATCCTCAAGGCCACCAAGGTCGACGGCGTCTACACCGATGATCCGAAGAAGAACCCCGCCGCCAAACGCTACGACCGCCTCTCCTTCTCCGAGGCCCTCGACAAGCAACTCAAAGTGATGGACCTCACCGCCTTCTCCATGTGCATGGAGCACAGCCTCCCCATCATCGTCTTCGACTTCCGCGTCCCGGGAAACATCAAGAGCGTCGTCTCCGGTCAGCCGATCGGCACCCTCATCTCCTGACCGTTCACTCGCGCCCTCGCCGCGCGCCGATGACGCTCCCACACGAGAAAAGGACTTCTCACCATGTCATCCATGACCCTGCTCGATGCGGGCATCCTCGGCCTGGTCGAAGGCATCACCGAATACCTGCCCATCTCCTCCACCGGCCACCTCATTATCACCGGCGCGCTCCTCAAACTGGACACGCCCGAGATGAAATCCGCGCTGAACAACTTTGAGATCGCCATCCAGGGCGGCGCGATCCTCGCCGTCATCGGCCTCTACCGCGCCCGCGTGCTCTCCATGCTCCAGGGACTCATCGGGAAAAATCCCGCCGGCCTGCGTCTCTTCATCAACCTCGTCATCGCCTTTCTCCCCAGCGCGATCCTGGGCCTGCTCCTCCATGACTGGATCGATGCCCACCTGTTCTCCACCGGCCCTGTCCTCAGTGCGCTGGCCTGGGGCGGAGCCTACATGATCATCGTCGAGCGCTTTGTTCGCCCGCGCAACGTTCCTTCCGCCTCCCTCTCCATCACCCAGACTTCCACAACTCAGCCCATCGCCCCCGGCGTCGCGGTTCAGGAAACCGCGCAGACCGTTCGCATCTCCCAGTCCCTCAGCGCTGCGCCCGATCCCATCACCGCCGTCTCCCCCCTGCAAGCCTTCTTCATCGGCTGCCTCCAGTGCGTCGCCCTTTGGCCCGGCACCAGCCGCTCCATGATGACCATCACCGGCGGGTATTTCATCGGCCTGCCCGCCGCCGCCGCCGCCGAGTTCTCCTTCCTTCTCGGCTTGCCCACTCTGAGCGCAGCCTGCGCGTACGGCCTGCTCAAGGACTTCAAGAACGCCCACGACACCGGCTCGCCCACCATGTTCACCACCTTGGGCACCCTCAACTGCCTCGTGGGAATTGCTGTCGCCGCCCTTTCCGCCGCCATTGCCGTCAAGTGGCTCGTGGGCTTCCTCAATCGCAAGGGCCTCACCCCCTTTGGCATCTACCGCATCCTCCTGGCCGTCATCCTCGGCCTGCTCATTTACACCAACGTCGTCAACCTCTCATCTCAGCCCGCCGCCGCATCCTCCGCGCCTTCTCGCACCCCCCCCGTTACGCCTCCCGACACCTCGGGCCACTAGCCCCCGCGCTGCGGTACTCTTCCGCCCCCCAGAAAGACATGCCTCGCCCCGGTGACCTCCTCGCTCGCTGCCGACTCGCCGGACACATCTTCCGCCGCGCCGGCCTCACCGGCTTGCGTCAGGCTTTTGCCTACTCCCGCGCCTCCAAGACCCGCGAACGCAACTACCAGACCTTCCTCCGAGAAATCGAACCCGGCCTGCTCGCCGCCGAGGCCGCCGCGCCTTTCCCAGCCGGCACAAGTCCGCCCCACATCGGCATCCTCACTCCCCTCTACAACACACCGCCCACGATGCTGCACCGCTGCATCCAGTCGGTTCGCGCCCAGACGTATGACCGCTGGACGCTCTGCCTCATCGATGATGCTTCAACTCATCCCCACGTCGCCGCCATCGCCCGCTCCTACGCCGCCTTTGATCCACGCATCCGCTTCTCCCAACTCAAAGAGAACTCCGGCATCTCCGCCGCCACCAACGCCGCCCTCGCGCAGGCCGTCGAATCAGGCTGCGACTTCATCGCTCTGCTGGACCACGATGATGAACTCTCGCCCCATGCCCTCCGTGCCCTGGCCCGCCGCATCGCCGAAAATCCAGAACTTGAACTTCTCTACACCGATGAAGACAAGATTCCCCCCCCCAATGAACCGGAGAGCGCAGTCCCCGCGCCGATGCATGCTGCTTCAGCTCCATTCCCTCCTCCTGCCCACCGCCACACACCCACCTTCAAGCCCGGCTTCTCTCCGCATCTCCTTCTCTCACACAACTACCTCTGCCACCTCCTCTGCATCCGCACCAGACTCATCAAGGAAGTGGTGGGGGTGGGGGTGGGGGTGGGGGGTTCCGCTCCGAATACGACGGTGCTCAGGACTACGACCTCATCCTCCGCCTGCTGCTCACCATTCCTGCCTCACACATCGCCCACCTCCCCCTCATCCTCTACCACTAGCGCGCACCCACCCCGCCTCCACCTCCTTCTCTCCCTCCGCCAAACCTTGGGCCATCGACGCCGGCCGCCGCGCCCTGGCCGATCATCTCTCCCGGCTCGCCGCGTCCCCGACCGTGGAGCAGCACCCTTACCGCCCAACCTTGAGCTGCACTTCCCACCCTCCTCCCCCTCCCTTTCCCCTCCCTTCTCCCGCCCTCCCCTGCCTCCCATCCTCCGCAGCCGCACCGTCGACCCCGCCGTGCTGCGCGAAGAACTCCGCGCCTTCGCGGCGCACCATCCCGACGCCCCCTTCCTCGCCTGTCTTCATCCCGATGTGACCCCAATCAGCGCCGACTGGCTCAACCAACTCCATCAGTTCACCTGCCTGCCGCCTCCCTACGTGAGCGACCTCATCGCGCTGCGCCTCATCTCGCGCTCGCGCCCTCGGCGAACGCTGTCAGCCGGTCTCTTCCGCGCTGCAAACTCCGATGCGCTGACCAATCCCTTTGCCGACCTTCCATTGGCTGACCCCGGCCCCAACTGGCGTCTGACCGCCCCCTTCAACGCCGATGCCGTGAGCCCCCTGTGCTTCCTGATCCGCACCGCTGCGCTCAACATGACATCCCGTGGTGATCCTCTGTGCTCCTGTGTCATCGTCCCCGACGTGTGGGTGGAGGTCCCCGATGATCTCGCAGAATTGGCGCGCAGCGCGACATTCACCATCTGAGTGACCTGTGGTCAGCACTCCTTGCGGAGGGCGTAGTGCTGCGCAGTGCAGGGGAACGAAGGATCTTTCCCCTGCAACTCCCATTCTCTATGAAGAGAAGAACATGACCCCGTTACGCACCGGTCTTCGCTGTGCCGTCCGCAGGACACTGCCCACCGCAGGTGCCACATTCCGGACACCTCCCCGTCGTATTGCCGGTGAGCAAGTACCCGCAGGTAATACACTGACCGCAGCGCGAGCGCCGGTACCGGATGATGAGGGGAGCGGCCCAGAAAGGCAGCGGAGCGAGCACGAGCGGCAGCCACGCGGGAAACGCGACCGACCAGTGCGCACCCGGATAGTAATGCCACTCCCACCAGGACCACGGGCTGGGAAACATCCCCACATCCGCCAATGCGACAACTCCCGCATGCGTGGTGTACCACTCCGAAGCATCAAAGGTCGGGCCGAAGATGGCGATGACGCCGCCGTAACACCACACCGAAAACCAGTCCGACGCCAGCGGCCCGATGGTGAGAAAGAACAGCCAGCGCGCGCTGGCGATCCACATCACGGTGGTAAGCACCCACAATCCGCCGCCCCAGAAGATGATGGGCCTCTGCAGCAGACGATTCATGTTGATGCGGCCTTCTCGGTTGTCGCGCTGCCGTCCGCAGGACCCCCGCACTCCGGACATTTCCCCGAGGTGTTGCCGGTGAGGTCATACCCGCACTTCTCACAGTGCCCGGCTCTCTTTCTCCTGCGATGGTCGGACCAGAAGAGCCACGCAGACGGGACGGCCAGAATTAGGAACGGAACCCATAATGGAATCCCGAACTGGAAAGCTGTGTAGCCCGCAATCACATGATAATCGAAACTCCACACCCATCCTGGGGGCGGATGCCAGGGCCCTGCAATCCCGCCATCCCAATGGTGAAGTTGACTTGGCCAAGATGGAGGAAACTCTGACGCCAACTCAAGTCTACCTCCGACTATGTCCAAGCTTGTCTTGTTGTCCCACGTCCCTGGATTCACACCTGTTACGCGATATCGAGAGATGTTGAAAACATACCACCCGCTCGCCACCCACAGAGCAAGGATCAACACGCACAGCGTGACCCCGCCCCACTTGCACGTGCCGTGCAGGCGCTGTCGCCACTTCGCTTTCTTCATGGTGCGGCCCTCGCGGGTGTCGTCGCTCCGCATTCGGGACACTTCCCCGAGGTGTTGCCGGTGAGGTCATAGCCGCACATCGCGCAATGGCCCACTCTCGTGCGTCTGCGATGGTCGGACCAGAAGAGCCAGCTGGTCGGAAGAGCGGGGAGAAGAAAGGGGAGCCAGAAGGGAAAGAATAAACGCGTCGGATGCTGCCTGTAGTCGAAGTAGTTCCACGCCATAAGACCCAAGTGCCTTCGGGACCAGCCAACCTTGAAATTGTTCTCCTGCGCTGGAGTATGGATGAGTACATAAACACCCCCTCCTCCGTAGACTTCTATCACGACGTTTGAATCACCTGGGAGTGGCGACCACGCAGCAATCTCCCACCACCCGCTCGCCAGCCACAGCGCAAACAGCAGTACGCACAGCGTGACTCCGCCCCACTTGCATGTGCCGCGCAGGCGTCGTCGCCACTTCGCTTTCTTCATGGTGCGGCCCTCGCGGCTGCCACCGCTCCGCACTCAGGACACTTGCCCGAATTGTTTCCCGTCAGGTCGTAGCCGCAGGCAGTACAGCAGCCGAGGCGCTGACGTCGTACGCGAAGAACGAATCTGAGGGCGCACAGGGCACCAAGCCAGATCATTGCATAAAGACCGACATCGATGATGATCCCGGGCACCAGAGGAAACAGCGGCAGACATTTGAAATAGGTCACGCTGAACAACGGGCTGCCATAGGTCGGCCACGCCGACGATAACTGGATGCCGCCATTCTTAAGCGAGGTTCCGACGACATAGGAGGGAGGCGGATTGGCAGGGTGGGATTCTTCCTCGCACCAGAGTGCCGCCATCGGCCACCCGGACGCATGGATGGTCAGTGTGGTCCGGGGGTTTGCCGGCGATGTGCTGCGGGCGGAAAGCGCTCTTCGCACCCTTCCGATGCACGGAGCGGCTTGTGAAACCGGAACGGGTTCCCAGTCCAGCTGTGCCAACGCCTCTTGATTCAGTTCGTTCACTGACCAGTGCCGGATGCCCACTTCTTTCGACTCGAACAGGAACATCCCAGATGCATCATCAGGACCGCCAGTGCCGGAGTTCTTGTATGCGTGAGTCTCCGCGAGTCTGGTGTAATCAACTGAAAGCGCAATCCCCCACGCGACTCCATACGTCGTCACCACCCCCAGCAGCAGACACACGAGGATGAGAATGCCCCAGCGCTTCACATCCTGATTATTCGCCCCCTTGCGCCCCGCCGCGCTGCCCTCTTTGTCCTCCTTCCCCGTCGGGGCGGTCGCGCTCATTCATTCACGTAAACGGCCCTCCGTCTCCACCGCGCACCGCCGACTCCCTGACTTCCCAATAAAGCCCCAACGGTCTTCACCCACATCTTCTTCGCTCTCCCCTGCACCCTCCCCCGCTCCCTCCCCCGCGTGGCGTAGCGATGGCCGGACGACATTACGCCGTGTAGAGTCCACCGTGAAACGTTGGTTTCCATACGTGTTCTGGGGTCTCTTTCTGCTGTGGTGCCTCGTGCACTACTCGGGCGTCAAGGGCTATGTCGCAGCGCGCATGGACCTCGCCGCCGGTCATCTCGAACTTCGCACCTATGGGCTGCCCGCCCCTTGGCGCAAGGTCTACAGCCGACTCCTCCACGCCGGCTTGATGTGTCATTGAACGTGGTGGGCGGCTGCACGCTCTCAGGTGCGGCATCGACCGACGCCTACAACTACAACCGGATCATGAGTGAGGAGATCGAGCGCCGCTTCGGGAAGGGAATCCTCGATGATCTCGCCGAGGAAGCGCAACAAACCTATGAAGCGCAGTGGAAACAGCAGCAAGGCAAGACGGGTTCTTAGGACCGCATCCCTCCTTCCTCCCCCCGTATTACTCACCCACCCGCGTGCTCGGCCGCGCCACCACCGCCCCGCATTCGGGACACTGCACCGAATCCTTGGCCAGACTCCGGCAGTCATAGCCGCATTCCACGCACACCCGCACGTAGCCAAGTTCGCTGGCGGCGCTGCGGAGGTATCTCTTGCTGAGCAGGCGGGCATGCACTGTTCCGATGACATACTCGCACAGTACGGGCGCGCTGACTAGCAGGCCCCAGAGGCACCCGGCAGAGAGAGGCGTATCGCGGATGAGATGGGGATGGCTCAGGGCCCGAAGGGTGAACGCCAGGATAAACCCTCCCCCTGCGATTCCCAGCGCGACCCAGAGCGTGGTCAGCGTGGGAATCCGGCAGCGCACGAGCAGTGTGCGCCATTGCAATGCGGTCAGTTTCGGATGCCCGATGAGCCCTCCATACACGAAGTCGTAATAGCGGCTGCTTATTGACATGGCGCCCCGCATTCAGGGCAGGCTGTAGACGTCGACGGCAGACCTCTCAGCGAATATCCGCACTCCAGGCATGAAGTCTCAATTTGCCGGTCCGCCGCCGCCTCCATGATCTCCCGCTTCAGTGACGCACGAGTAAAGATGGCATTCGCCAGGTTGCACATCACAGTGGAAGCAATCGCCGCACACCAGATCCATGTGATCCCGACCAGGCGCGAATCGAACCATGTGCCGGCCCAGTGCGAGGTCGTCAGGCCCATGACAAGCAGCGTGGCCGCACCGGAGCCGGAGAACAATCCCACGACCCCAGCGCAGAACCAGCGGAGGGCGCATCGGCCCAACCCGGATGCATCGCGCGCATCCCGAATGATTCTGCGCCAGCGATGTACGGAGAGTTTCGGATGCCCGATGAGCCCTCCATACACGAAGTCGTAATAGCGGCTGCTCAGTGACATGGTGATTCACGTTTGTTCGCGAGCACGCGTGCTCGGCCGCGCCACCACCGCCCCGCACTCCGGACACTGCACGGAATCCTTCGGCAGGCTCCGGCAGTCGTAGCCGCACTCTGCGCAGATCCACGCGAACCCTAGTTCGCTGGCCGCCCTGCGGAGGTCCTTGAGGTGGAACAGCCGTGTGATGGGAACACACACGAGCAGGGGCATGAAGAAGGCCGCCGCCAGCAGCAGACACCCGACAAAGAGGCTCGGGAGCCAGGCGAACACTGTCGTCAGGATGTCGCCCCGCCACATAAGAATGATGGCCACGCTGGTGGCCGCTGCCCCAACCGAGAGGAATACAAGGCGCAGGCCGCGAATGGCGCTCCTGACAAATGGGCTGGCCTCGGGCGCCTGGGCTTTGTCTAGAATCGCCCGCCACTGATCCGCGCTGAGCGGGGGCGAAGGGTGTCCGATGATTCCCCCATACGCCCAGTCGTAATAGCCGCTGCTCAGCGACATGACGCCCCGCATTCGGGACAGAGTTCGCCTTTGCTCTTGCGCAGGTCATAGCCGCATTCCACGCACACCCGCACGTAGCCAAGTTCATTGGCGGCACGGCGGACGCCGCGCCGCAGACACACGCGCGTGAACACAGCGAAAACAGAGATGCAGATGATCGCCTGCACAGCGCCAATTGTTAGCCCGGTGAGCACGCCGTCCGTAAATGGGTTGCCAGTGGGGCGGACAAGTGGCCCATTCCGCATCAGATAGCGAAGAGGTAGGGCAACCACGATGAAGCCCAGCCCGACACAACCCACGCTGACCCCTAACTTCACGACGGTCGACACAGGTCGCCATGCACCTTTCAGGAGCGTTCGCCATTGAGCTGCGGAGAGCGGCGGCTGCGGTTGTCCAATCAGCCCTCCGTATTTGAAGTCGTAATAGCGCTCCATCAGCGACATGGTGTCTCACACATTTCACTTCCAAACGTCGTCCGCAGGACACTGCCGACCGCAGGTCACACCATCACCGGCTCAAATCGAATCCGTCCCTCCACGATCCGCGCGAAGTAGGCATCGATGGACTCCAACCCCGTCACCCGGTGCACATACGCCGCCGCCCGAACCAGGTCCGCCCGCTGCACCAGTTCCAGGCGCGGCTCTTTCAGAGCAAGGCGCGTCGCGTAATACGCGCAGCCCTCGTGGGCGATCAGGACGATGCGTCTCAGGCCGTGAACCTCCACCAGGAATTTGAGTTCATCCACGATGCCCTGCTCTTCGAGGATCGCCTGCGGATGACCCGCCAGACACGCCGGCCCGCCCGGCAGCGTCAGCCGGTCGTAGCGCGGCAGTTTCAGGCCCGTATGCAGAAACTCATCAAAGTGCTCTCCGATTCGGCCGTCCGAGCAGTACATCGCGGCTGCGTGAATTCGGCTGCGCTCATACGGCAGCGAACTCTGATAGGTTGGTTCGACCGCAACAGATGGACTTGAAGGGCCAGCGGGGTGTTGGTGAGGCATTGGGGAATCATTGACCGCCTGCATTGCTGAAGCGCGGGCGATCTTACAATCCGCCCCCGGTCGCCTTCCGCCTTTCCTCAATTCCCACCCACCTCGCCTCCACAAGTTCATCCTGTGTGGGGCTCTTCACCGCCGTCCGGAAGCCCGGCCGCAGCGCTGCGCCCGCCCATGTCCCATCCGCGCGCAGCGCGATGAACGCAGCCTGATGTTCCGCCCTGATCTCGTACGACTGCATGATCCGCGTGATGACTTCTCGCAGCGCATCGAGCGGTGTTCCTCCCCGGCGCATGAGTTCCACCGCCAGGAACGCGCCGCACACCCCCATGATGAGTTCTCCCGTCCCCGTCGCCGTGCACGCCCCGACCCCCGGCTCCACGTACAGCCCATGTCCGATGATGGGTGAATCCCCCACCCGCCCCGGCACTTTGAACGCCATTCCCGACGTCGTGCATCCTCCCGCCATCACCCCCGCCGCGTCCATCGCCAGCGCTCCGATGGTGTCATGGTGCCGGTTGTGCGCTGCGTTCTCCCCATCCCCCCGATCCTTCTTCGCGTACATTTCCTCCGAGTTGGACGGCGGAATCCATCCCTTGTATCGATCCATGCTCGCAAAGTGCATCGGGTCTTTCGACCAGATGTCCCATGCCTGCTTCGCGGCGGGCGTGAGCAGTTCCCGATCTTCAGGAAACCCCATCGCATCCGCGAACTGATCCGCCCCCTCACCCGCCAGCAACTTGTGATTCGTCTTCTCCATCACCGCCCGCGCAATCGCCGCGGCTGAATTGTGCCGCGTGAGGTAACAGACTCCGGCCGATCGCGCCGGGCTCTCCATCACGCACGCATCCAGCGAGACCCGGCCCGTGGCGTCCGGCAGTCCCCCCTTGCCCACCGAATCCACCGCGAGGTCGTTCTCCGCGCTTTCACACGCCGCGATCACCGCATCCATTGCTGATGCTCTTGGCCCTTGGAGGTGTGGCCAGCCGGCCCGGTTGGCCGCCTGCCCGAAGGACCAGGTGGAGAGGATGATGGGGCTGGAAGTGGGGGACATGAGTTGAGGCATGGCGCTGCAGTCTAGTCCGCACCGGGCCAGCCTCAGGAAGACTGTGCGGGTTATGTTCCGCGTAGAATGGCGCACATCTCCGCCCCTCCCCAGTTCCCGAACTCTCTCGTGGACCACACTCCCGCATGAGCGCAACCCTTTCTCCCTCCCACGTCGTCGGCATCGATCTCGGCGGCACCCACATGCAGATCGGCCTCGTCGATCCGCTCAACCACATCATCGCCCGCACCCGTGATCTCACCATGGCGGAGGAGGGCCTCGACGCCGTGGTTGCGCGGATGGCCGAGGGAGTCCGCGCCGTGTGCCAACAGGCCGGAATCCCCATTGAAAGAGTGGGGGGGGTTGGCGTGGGGGCGCCCGCACCCGTCGATGGTGACACCGGCCTCATTCTCACCGCTCCCAATCTCCGCTGGGTCAACGTCGACCTTCCCGCACTCCTGTCGCGCCACCTTCCCGGGTGCCGTTTCGCGGTCGACAACGATGTCAACGCCGCCGGCTGGGCCGAAGCTCAGATCGGCGCTGGCGTCGGCAGCCGCTTTGTCCTCGCCGTCTGGATCGGCACCGGCATCGGCGGCGCGGTCATCCTCGACGGCAAGATGGTCTACGGCCGCTTCGGCACGGCCGGGGAGATCGGCCAGACCGTCATCGATCATCGCACCGCGCCTGCCCGCCGCATCCTCGAGCGAAACGCGGCGCGCTCCGCCATCATCCAAGACCTTCAGGCCCTGATGTCCACCAACCACCCCACCATGCTCCTCGATCTCACGCACGGTCAGGTGGACTCCCTGAATCTCCACCATGTCGGCGAGGCCATCCGCGCCGGCGATCCCCTCACCCTCGACGTCGTGAATCACGCCCTCGATCTCATCGGCACCACCATCGCCAATGCCGTCACCCTTCTGAGCCTCGATTGTGTGGTCGTCGGCGGCGGGATCATCGAAACCCTCGGTCCTCTGCTGATGCCCCGCCTTCGTCAGTCCTTCGATGCGGCTGTCTTCCCCGACGCCTGCAAGCAGTGCAAGATCGTCGAAACCAAGCTCCGCGAGAACGCGGGCCTCCTCGGCGCTGCGTTGCTGGCGCGCGGCAAACTGGCGCTCCCCCACGCCTGAGTGTCCTCTCTTTCATTCCCTTGGTATCCTGACTTCCTTCATGCGTTCCTTTCCCGCCCATTTTCTTGCCCCCGCCGCATCAGACCCCTCCGGGACGACCGATGCGTCCGTCATGACCCTGCGTTTCGGCGGCGATGTGGACACATTCCGCCGGACCGAGTGGCTGCTCTCCGACGGTCTGGGCGGCTTTGCCATGGGCACCGCGCTGGGGCTCAACACCCGCCGCTATCACGGCCTGCTCATCTCCGCATCCAAGCCGCCTCTGGGCCGCATCATGTCTTTGTCCAACGTGCTCGAGCGCATCACGCTCGACGCCGGCGGCAAGAATGAGCAGACCGTCGATATCAGCACCTTTGAGTTCCATCCCCAGGTGCTCGCGCCGCGCGGCTTTGACAACCTGCAGCACTTCGAGAAGGGTCTCGACTTCGTTCGCTGGACCTACGTTTTCGGCCCCTGGACCATGCAGCGCGAACTTCGCATCGGCTGGCGCACCGGCGGCGCAGCCCTGCATTACCGCATCGACGGCCCCAACCTGCCCGTCCGCGTCCTGCTCAAGCCGCTCCTGCGCCTCCACGACTTTCACCACCTCATCCGCTTTGGCTCCGAGCCGTATCGTGTGCTGGGCACGATGGCGGGTATTCAGGTTCAGTCCCGTGGCCACGAACTCCACTTGGCTTCCAGCGCCGGCCAGTTCAAGGCCGAAGCCGATTGGTGGTTTAATTACCTCTATCGCGAGGAGACCGCGCGCGGCCAGGATGATGCGGAGGATCTCTTCACTCCCGGCTTCTTCCGCCACACCTTCGAGCCCGTCGGGCCGCGCACGCTCACGCTGCACGCAGGCCCCACGCTCGCGCACGTCTCCGGCCCAGGCCCTTCCCGCGCTCCGTCGCGATCTGAGCACCTCGCGCGGATTCAGTCCCGCATTCGCGCTGCCGCCCCGGTGCTGGCCGCCGATCGCACGCTTCTCTGCGCCTCCGATGACTTTGTCGTTCCGCGTCAGGTCGGCCCGGTCGAACTCAAGACCATCATCGCCGGCTACCCCTGGTTTGCCGACTGGGGCCGCGACACGATGATCTCCCTTCCCGGACTGCTGCTGGTCACCGGCCGGTTCGATGAGGCGCTGGCCACTCTGCGTGCGTTCGCCGCTCATTTGCGCGGCGGACTCATCCCCAATCTCTTCGATGATGACGGCGGGCTCGCGCACTACAACACCGTGGACGCCAGCCTCTGGTTCATCCACGCGGCCTGTGAGTACCGCCGCTTGAGCGGTGATCATGCAGGCTTTGACCGCGACCTCAAGGCCGCCTGCTTTGACATCATCGCCCATTACCGCCGCGGCACCGACTACGGCATCGCCATGGATCCCGCCGACGGCCTCATCATGGCAGGTGATCCCGACAGCCAACTCACCTGGATGGATGCCAAGCGCGATGGCGTTACATTCACGCCCCGCTACGGCAAACCCGTTGAAGTCAACGCCCTGTGGCATCACGCACTTCATTGTCTGGCCGGTATTGTGAGCGCGACACAGCCTCCCTTGGCTGCCGAGCTCCGCTCCATGGCCCAAAAGGCCGGCGCCTCCCTCGCTTCTCTCTTCTGGTCCGAGGAAATCGCCTGCCTCGCCGATTGCCTTGTCCCGCAGGGCGACCCTCCCCGCTGGGTTCAGGACCGCAGCATCAGGCCCAACCAGCTCTTCGCCGTCAGCCTCGACCCTTCACCCCTCTCGCCGCATCAGCAGCAGGCTGTGCTCCGCGCTGTTGAACATCACCTGCTCACCCCCGTCGGCCTGCGCACCCTTTCCCCCTTCGATCCCCGGTATCGCGGCCGCTACGAGGGCAACATGTTCAGCCGCGACAGCGCATACCACCAGGGAACCGTCTGGCCATGGCTCACCGGCGCCTATGTCGAGGCCCTTCTCCGCTCCACCGGTTTCTCCGATGAATCCCGCGTCAAGGCCCGCGCCCTCACCGCCTCCCTTCGCGCTGAACTTGAAAAACCCGCCCGTACCCTCGGCCAACTCTGCGAGGTCTATGACGGTGATGAATCCGTCGGCCGCGCCCGCATGCCCGGCGGCGCGATCGCCCAGGCCTGGTCCGTCGCCGAACTGATCCGTTCCTCCGCGATGCTCGAGTCCGCCGACCTTCGCACCCCGGCCACCGGCTCCTTCACCGGCTGAGTTTCCTGCCAAATCGCCCGCGCTTCGCCCTCCTGCGCTCGCCTGCGCAGCGTTTTTCCCTACCATTCGCCCATCTCTTTCTGGGAGCATGCGCACGATGGGAAGGGAATCCCGCAAATCACGTTCCGCCTCGACCAACGATGAATCGCTCGCGTCGGACGCATCCGTCGCCATGACCGCCGTTGAGGTCATCGCCCCCGAATCACCCGCGGACATTCATCGCGAGACGTCCGCCATGGCTCATCAGCCCGCCGCTGATGAGGACCCTTCATCTGCGGCGCAGGAGTCCTGCGAATCCTCCCTCCCTCTGGCGTGCCGCGTTGAAGTCATACTGATCACCAGTGACAAGCCCCTCTCGGCGGGCCGTATCGCTGATCTCCTTGGCCTTGAGACAGGTCCTGCTGCATTGCGCGAAATCGACGAGGTCATCGCATCCCTCAACGATCAGTACGCCGCATCCGGACGTGCCTTCCGCATCGAGCGCGTCGCCGGCGGCTATCGCATGATGACCTTGCCCGCCTATGGCGCGGTCATGCGCCGGGCCCGCGAAGTCGGCGCCAGCGGCAAACTCAGTCAGGCTGCCCTCGAAACCCTCGCCATCGTCGCCTATCGCCAGCCCATCACTCGTGCAGACGTTGAGACCATTCGCGGTGTCGCCTGCGGTGAGGTCCTGCGCACCCTCTTGGATCGCCGCCTCATTCGCATCGCCGGGCGGGCCGAAGAAGTCGGCCGCCCCATGCTCTATGGCACGACCCGCGAGTTTCTCGAAGCCTTCGGCCTCGCCTCCCTCTCCGATCTGCCTCAGGCCTCCGACCTCAAGGGCGTCGTTCCCCCTGCCGCGCCCTCTCCCGCGCCTGCCGCACCCCCGCCCTCGCCCGCCGAATCTCCTTCCGGCTCGCCCGACTAACCCCCGCCATCCCCGCGCTCCGATTCGTCCTCCGGAACTGTTGAGTCCGGCGGTGTGGCCCCGCCCGACGAAGTCGTCCCATTCTCCAGCACCAGTGATGGATCCGGCAGCGGAGGAAGTCCTAACTGCGCTCGCACCGCATTCTGCGTCGTCAGCGCTTGTGCGGTGTTCGCAGCGCCGATCCACTGGGCCGACCCATCCGCCGTCGCCACGATCCAATCACCGAATGTGATTGCCACGCCCGCCTGTGGCGTCGCGCGCAGATTCGCGGCCAGATTCGGGTCCGGGCAAGTCACGACAACCCACAACCGCGGATCAGGGCTATTGGCCGGAATACCTGCATACGTGAACACGGCGTCGCCTACTCGGTACGCCGTCCACCCCGGCGTCAGGTTCGCCGCTGCCGCTGCGATGGCGCTGCGCTGTTGCACCGGCGTCATCCCCATGAATTGCATCCCGTCAATTCCCGGGGCGATGGTCACCGTGCTCACATCCTGGCGATAACTCGTGTCCATAAGACTGTATGGTGAAATCGCACTGCTCCCGCCCAGCAGTTCTGCTGCGTGGGCCGGCCACTGGCCGTTGATGCTCGCGTGTTGCACGAGCGCCTGCGCCACAACCCGCGCCTGGGTTGTGTTCAGATTCTGAGTGCTCCACGCCCCCGATCCTCCCACCATTCCCAGGATTATGAGCGCATACGACCCCACGGGTACCCCGATAATGGCCACCTGCGCTGCCAATCCCGCAATCACCGCCCGCGACGTGCTCACCTGCTGGCCCACCTTGAGCATGATCACCGCGCTCACCAGCCACCAGATCCACCCGAACCAGTATCCGAGGCATGGAATCGCGCTCAGCGCGTTGGCTCCGCACGAGTAGAACACCAGTTCCTGCGTTCGCGCGTAAGGGTGCGCTGTCCCGCCCGTCATGCGCAGGATCACATGCGCTATTCCGCCCCACGCCCCCATGGCCAGAATAATCATGAGCAGGCTGATTGCCAGCCATCCGCACATCCCCGCCACGATTCCAAAGATGGCGATTCCCGGAGATCCTCCTGCCATCATGAGCGGAGCCCAAATGCCAAATCCCCCGCAGAAGAATCCGCCCAACCCGTAGATGAACGCGCTCGTGAGAATCGCAAACCACGCGGCCTGTCCCAGCCGTACCTCGGGGCCCAGCGATGCCGCCAGCACCTGCGGGCGAACCATCGATGCAGTCACCGTGTCGCGCCATCCCTTGTACCGCCCGATGCGCTTCCGCTCCAGCCACGCGATCCATTGCGGTGAAGTAAGCCTCTCATCCACTCCCGCCGCGGGCCTCAGCACCATCTCATCCATCTCGATGTGCTTCCCGCATTTGACGCAGTCAAACTCCCTCGGCTCCAGATGCCCCGTCTCCTTCTGCGTCCCGTAGTACTCCTGACTGCAGTGCGGACAGCAAAACGCCACCGTGTTCACTGTGAATGTGAACTCACTCGGCTTGAACGCGCTGCCGCACTCCGGGCATGTCCGCCCCGGCAGATTCCACAGCGGATACGCGCACGTCTTGCAGTTCATGCCTGACCTCCGCGCTGCGCACTCGCTGCGTTCTTCCAGCCCGCGATGTCCTCCTTGACGCTCTTCTTGTTGAGCCAGTACAGCATGAAAACCGGCAGCGAAAGCGTCCACACCGCACCCACGATCAGCCCGACAATCGTCATGCTCATGATAAACGCCGCTGACCCGGCCCCACCCGGCAGTCCTCCGCCTGTCCAAAGTCCCATCAGCGGATCGCCTGTAATCGCCAGCGACAGCAGCCAAGTCCCCGTCACTACCGCAAGTTTGACCGCCGCCCACCTCCGTCCCAGCCACGCGCCCCATTCACGCTTCATGAGCAGTCCTATTCCTGCGCCGCCCAGCGCGATCCCGAGGCCCATGTGCACAAGAGTCGTCACCACAGAATACCACGTTGGTATCACGGACATCTCATATTGCTGCGTCCCCACCGTCGCCGAGAAAGTCGTCACCGCCAAGCTCCCCAAAGTCGCAATGACACCGCCGAATCCAAATACGAGCGCGATCCCGCCCAGCACCGCCGGCCAGACCCTCAGTTTCGCTTGATCAACCCACGTCGTCGGCCGCTCCACCTCTCCACGAACCGTCGGCGGAGCCGACCGCACGGCCTCACCAGATGCCGGCACATCAGGTGTGCTGGCAATTCCGTATTTCTCGTTGAAGTTTTCTGAGTTCAAGCCACACTCCTTCGGACGCTGTCCGCGTCGACCTCGTGATGTGGGCCGTCCCCATACCTACCCCCGGTCGGCGTAACACCTTATTGTTCCCCTTCATGGCCCGCCGATCCCTGCCATTTGCCACACTTCTCGTCATTCTCCTGCCCTTCGCGGCCAGCCTCCTTATTTTCCTCCTTCGCGGCACGCCCCCTTCTGCCGCCCAGCCCGCGACCCTTCCCTCATCCTTTCGCATCATCTGCCTTTCGCCCGCGCTCACCGACATCCTCATCGACCTTGGCCTGGGCGATGCAATCGTCGGTCGCGATCAGTTCGAGACCCAGCTCGATCCCTCCATCCCGCGCATCGGCGACCTCACCAATCTTGACCTTGAAAGCGTCCTCGCGCTCGAGCCCTCCGACCTTCTCTTTCAGGCCGGCGGCCAGGGGTTGCCTCCCCGCCTCACAGAACTTGCTCAATCCCGCCACTGGAACATCATCAACGTCCAGATCGACTCGCTTGATGACCTTTCCGAGGTCATCGCCGCATTGCCCGCGCAACTGACTTTCGCCGGCGCGCCCGATCGCCGACCCGACGCCGCTGCACGCGCAGCCGACTTCAATGCTCGCCTCGATGCCGCCCTCGCTCCACTTCCTCCGGAAGTCTTGTCCTCCCTCAGCCCAGTCCTCCTTCTCTATGGGCTCGATCCGCCCTCCGCCTTTGGGCCCGGCTCCTATCTGAGCGACATCCTCCTGCGCTTCGGCGCTTCCAACGCACTCACGACCGGTCTCGCGTGGCAGTCAACCGATGTCGAGCACCTCCTCACCCTCAACCCGTGGGCCGTTCTGCTCGTCCGCGACTCCTTTGCCGATCCGCATCTCCCCGCCCCGCCCGCCCTCGCGCCCGGGCTTCGTCTGGCAACTCCTGCAGACTTCGGCCCGCTTGCGCAGGTGAACCTCTCTGCATTCTCAGCCGGTCGCGTAATGGTTCTCGAGCATCCTCAGGCCCTGCTCCCCGGGACCAGCATCATCGAAGTAGCCCAGCTCCTCCGGTCCGCGCTCACGGATCTCGCCCAGCCCGCCTCGACCCCTCCCTTGCCGGAGAGCGATCGCTGATGCCCGTCCGCCGTCCCACGTTCCTCCTGATCACCTTCGCGCTCGTCGCCGTTGTCCTCTTCGTTCTGCGCCTCTTCGTCGGCGTCGACTTCACCCTCACGCCTCCTCGCGATGTGCTCAACGTCCGTCTCCTCTCCGCCTCAGTCGCTTTCGTGGTCGGTCTGGCCCTCGCCGTCAGCGGCGTCTTCCTCCAGACCCTTCTCCGGAACGATCTCGCTTCTCCCTATATCCTCGGAATTTCCAGCGGCGCATCTCTTGGTGTCGGTCTCTCTCAGGTGCTCTGGCGCCGCATTTCCGCCTCTCCCAGTCCGTGGTGGATCGATTACGCTGCCTCTGCCGCAGGCTCCTTCCTCATCCTCCTCCTCGTCTACCTCCTCAGCCGCCGCCGCGGCCGCATCGACCCGCGCAGCCTCCTTCTCGTGGGCGTCATGATCGGCGCCGTCTGCACAGCCCTCCTCATGTTTCTCGAACACGTCTCCCCCGCGCGCGACAACGATCGTCTCATCCGCTGGATGATGGGCGCCATCTCCCAACTCACTCCCTGGTCCGCCGTTCTCCTGGTCACCATCGTCACGCTCTGCTCGCTTGCCTTGGGTCTCCTGAACGCATCCGCCCTCGACGTCGCCTGCCTCTCGGAGGATGAGGCCCGCGCCGCCGGCGCGCCCCTCGACCGCATCCGCCTCATGCTCTTTCTCCTCTCAGGCTTTCTGGCTGCCGGCGCAGTGGCCATCGCAGGGCCCATCGGGTTCGTGGGTCTCATCGCTCCGCACCTCGGCCGTTCGTTTGTCGGTGCCTCGCACGCTCCGCTCATTCTCTCCTCCGCGCTGCTCGGCGCATCTCTGCTGCTCCTTGCCGACCTCGGCACACAGGTCCTTCCTCGCGCGACCTATGGACTCCTCCCCGTAGGTGTTCTCACCAATGTCGTCGGTGGCCTCCTCTTCATCTGGCTGCTCCACCGCCGTGCGTCCCGATCCGATCTCGGCCTATGACCCTGCGCGCTGAAAACCTCGCCTTTGGTTTCGCGCATACTCCCGAAGCGCTGCGTGACGCCTCCGCCCTTGCCCACCCAGGCCGCATCACCGCCCTCATCGGCCCCAACGCCGCGGGCAAGACCACCCTCCTCCGCCTTCTCTTGGGACTCTTGACCCCTCTCCGAGGAACTGCGTACCTCGGCTCAGACCCTGTTCTCTCCTTCTCCCCTGAGCGCCGCGCCCGTCGCATGGCCTATGTCGCCCAGCGCCCGCAGGTCGACGCCGATTTCACGGTCGCCCAGGTTGTCGCACTGGGTCGTTATGCCTCCGCACCCTCACCGCAGGCCGTTCAGTCCGCGCTTGAAGCCTGCGATGTGGCTCACCTGGCCGATCGTTCCTTTTACGACCTCTCCGTCGGCCAGCAGCAACTGACCGCCCTCGCCCGCGCACTCGCTCAGGTGGACATGCCCGCTGACCCTTCCGGCCCTCGTGCCATCCTGCTCGACGAGCCCACCGCCGCCCTCGACCCGCGCCATGCCCTCGCCGTCATGCGCATCCTCCGCGCTCGCGCCGATGCCGGTTTCGTCATCCTCGCCGTTTTCCATGACCTCGTCCTGGCCTCCCGCTTTGCCGATGACATCTGGGCCCTCTCTCAGGGGCACATTCTGGCCGCCGGACCGCGCGACCAGGTTCTCACCCCCTCCCTTCTAAACCAGATCTACGGAACCCCCTTTACCTTCCTCGATGGCTCCATCCCGGTGCCCATACAATCGCCCTGATTCTCTGACCCCCTCACCCTGAGCCCTTCGTTCATCGCCCATGGGACAGTGGACACAACTCATCATCGGTCTCATCATCGTTGCCGGTCCCACCGTTCTGGCCGCGATCCGCAAGGCGTCCGCAGTCGCTGCTGAACGCGCTGCAGAACGCAAGCGCGCTGAAGATTCCATCCGCCGGACAGTCTACGACACTTCGTCGTCCTCTCAGCCAGTCGCCCCCACCGACCTCTCAAATCTCCCTTCCGCTCCCACGGTCATCGACTCACCGGCACCTCGCCGCCCACTTCCTTCTCAGCGCACTTCGCCCGCTCCCGTCCCCCCCGACATCGCCGCCCGCCGCCGCGCTGCGCTCGATGACCTTCGTCGTCGTGCCTCCGCTCCCGCTCCCCCTGCCACCACCCAGCCTCAGCCCTCCAACTGGCGCACCGCATCTCCCACGCCCCCTCGCCCTCAGCAGCGCCCCACTGCCCCGCGGCCTCGCCCCACAGCCAAACCCAAACCACAGCAGCAGCAGCAGCAGCGCCCATCTCCTCAGCCCGTTCCCGAAGTTCGCCCCGTTCAGGCGCCAGCCACCGTCCGCCCTGCCGCACAGGTGACTCGCCCGCCTGCCCACCCTGCCACGCTCCTCGGCCCGCGCATTTCCCGGGCCGACCTCCGCCGCGCATTCATCATGAAGGAAATTCTGGACCCACCCCTCGCTCTTCGTGAAGATTCGCCCGCCGCGCGCGATCCCCTTGGGTTCTGATTTCTCCCCATTCTCGAAATCTCCGCCGCTGCCTGCGGAATAATCCCCTTGGCGCACACGATCTGGCGCATGGTCGCTTTCTTTCCCCACTCTCCCACGGAGTTACCTGATGCCCTCTTCCGACATCGTTGACTACGAAATCATCGGCGACGATCTCCAGGCCGTCATCATCACGCTCGATCCCGGCGAAGCCTGCATCGCCGAAGCCGGCGGCATGATGTTCATGGAGGAAGGCATGGACATGGCCACCCAACTCTCCTTCGGCCAGAACCCCTCCCTCTGGGGCGGACTGCTCGCAGCCGGCAAGCGCCTCATCGCCGGCGAATCCTTCTTCCTCACCCTCTTTGCTAACCGTGCATCTGTCCGCCGCTCCGTAGGCTTCGCCGCACCTTACCCGGGCCACATCATTCCTCTGAACCTCGCGGATCACCCCGGCGGAATCCTCTGCGAGAAGGATGCCTTTCTCTGCGCAGCCCGCGGGACCGACGTCGACATTGCCTTCAACCGCCGCCTCGGCGCCGGCTTCTTTGGCGGTGAAGGCTTCATCCTCCAGCGCCTTCGTGGCGATGGACACGCCTTCCTCCACGCCGGCGGTTCCATCCTCCAGCGCTCCCTTGCCCCCGGCGAGACCTTGCGCGTTGACACCGGCTGTATCGTCGCCTTCGAGTCCACCGTCGAGTATGACATCCAGTTCGTCGGCGGCATCAAGACCGCGCTCTTCGGCGGCGAAGGTCTCTTCTTCGCCACTCTCAGAGGCCCCGGAAATGTCTGGATTCAGACCCTCCCCTTCAGCCGTCTGGCCGACCGCATCATCGCCTCCGCTCCCACGCGCGGCGGCAAACAGGTTGGCGAAGGTTCAGTCGTCGGCGGACTCTGGCGCATGATGGACGGTCGCTGATCCTCTCGATTCCCTCCCGCGTGCCCCGTGCCGTGCTTGCCGCTTGGGCATTCCGGATGCTGCGCCCTTCGGTCGCGCGACGCTCTCGCTCCTCACCCACTGCCGCAGTCCTTTGGGCACGTCGCTTCGCCCCCCGCGCTGGTAGTCGCGCAGCACGGTCTCTGCGACCGTCGCTTTATCCTCAAGCGTCCGCGCGCAACGCTCCGTTTCCCCCGCAACGTCCCTCCGTGTCGCCCCGTCCGTCAGCCATCTCATCACCATCTCCGTCAGTCGCGTGAGCGCGATCCCGTGGCTCTTGCCCTCCTGCTGGTGCATCCACTCCGACAGCGCGAGAAAACTCCAGAAGGGCGAACCCTCCCCATCTGTTCCTCCGCGCCAGATCAACGGCGCACTGTCCACGAAATTGCCGCTGTTGGCGATCAGGTCCCAATGCCGCGCAAACCTCCGCAGCCGTTGCATCTCTCCGAAACTGATCGACCCCGTCTCCAAAACTTCATACGGCGCATGCCCGCTGTACTTCATCCCCCACGTTTCATCATGCCGAACGATCGGCGTGCCCCGCAGCCGTTTGAGCATCCCGACTTGAATCTCCTGCGGCTTCAATCCCACGAGGCGGTCAAATCCTCGCGCAAACGACTCCATGTCCTCCCCCGGCAGCCCCACGATGAGGTCCGCGTGAATGTGTACCCCCGTCTCCTCCCGCAGGTATCGCAGGTTCTCCTCCACCTTGTGCTGGTCCTGTTTCCGGCTGATTCGTTCCGCGACCGCCTCATTGAATGTCTGGATTCCCACTTCCAGCTGCAGCGCACCGGCTGGAAAACTCGCAATCGCCTTCTTGAGCGCCTCCGGCAGCCGGTCCGGAATCATCTCGAAATGAAAGAACATCCCCGGCTCCCACCGTTCTCGCAGGTACTCCAGAATTCGCGTGCTGATCCCGAGATTCAGATTGAACGTCCGATCGACGAACTTCAGATGCCTCGCCCCCCGTCCCAGCAACGCGCCGATCTCCGCAAGGAACTCCTCCGTCGGCGCATTGCGCACCGGCACATCCAGTGACGACAGGCAGAACTCGCACTTGAACGGGCAGCCGCGCGATGCCTCGACGTAAATCACCCGCTCCCGGATGTCTCGCTCCGTGTATTCCCGGTAAGGCAGTGCGATCCCGTCCATTTCCGGCAGTTCTGCCTGGATCACCTTTAGCAGCGGCTTCCTCCCCGCCAGAATCTGCTGCGCTGTTTTCGCAAACGCGTCGTCCGCTTCACCCGTGATCACATAGTCCGCAATCGCGCAGATCCGCTGCGCCTCTACCTCGTAGGAAACCTCAGGCCCCCCGACCACCAGCGTGATCTCAGGCCGCACGCGCTTGAGTTCCATCGCCAGTTGCTCGCTCAATGCGGCATTCCAGATGTACACCCCCAGCCCCACCACCCGCGGGTTCTCAGCCAGGATTCGCTCCAGCACATCGGTCGTCCGCTGCCCGATGTCAAACTCCAGGATGACGCTGCGCTCCCGCAACTCCCCCAGGTTGGCGCGCAGGTATCTGAGCCCGAACGCACAGTGGGCGTACTTCGCATTGAGCGTTGTGAGCACGATCTCAGCCACGAACCAAGGGTATCGCACCCGAAAAATGCTGGAGGGCCCGCTTTGTGGGCGGACCCTCCGGGTTTCCTGATTCAATGTCAGTTCCGTTTACTTCGCGCCGCCTTCCAAAGCAACCACAATCCGCACCTCGTCCCCCAGGCCTTCGGGCATGTAGTTCATCCCGAATTCCTTTCGGCTGATCGAGAACGTGGTCTCCAACCCGGCAATCGTTCCGCCGCGCATCCCCGGCCCTTCGCCTGTCTTGTCAACGTCGACGGTGATCTCCTTCGAGACCCCGTGGAATGTCAGTGTGCCCGTCGCACTGTACTTGCCTTCGCTCTTCTTCGTCACGCTGCTGCTTTTGAACGTGATCGTCGGAAACTGCTTTGCGTCGAAGAAGTCCGGGCTCTTCAAATGCCCGTCTCGTCCGCCGTTGGCGGTGTCCACGCTCTCAGTCTTTACCGTGACGTCAATCATCGCGCCTTCACCGTCCGCCGGCAGGGCAAACGTTCCGGAGATGTCGTTGAATCGCCCGTACGCGAACGAGGTGTTGAGATGCTTGCAGCGGAAAATGACCGACGAGTGCACCGCATCAACGGTGAAAACCGTCGGCGCCGCTGCTTCGATGATCGCTGACGCTGTCGGTCCCTGGCTCGCCGGCATGAGGCCACCGATCGCGGCGCCGGCGCCGATCACCAGGACCGCGGGAAGAAGCACTGAAGACATACCGCACTTGCAGATCATGATCTACCTTTCTGGTTTGAACGTGGAAATCTCACGCGCGTTGTTCGTTCGCGCGGGCATGGAGAATAGCACGCCACTCCATACCCATGCAACGCCTCTGGTCCCATGTCACAACTCCCGGTCTTTCTCGCGATCTCCGGCAGGTTTGTGCGCCCGACCCTCCCAGACCCGACTCGCCGGGACTTATTCCCTTGCCCCCCCTTGGGTTGACCCATCCTCCTTCCCCTCATTGACTTCCCCTTCATGCGCATCATCTCCGGCTCGCTCCGCGGCCGCCAACTCGAATCCCCCCGCGACGAAACCAGCCGCCCCTATCCCGATCGCGTACGCCAGTCTGTGTTCAACATCCTGCGCGGCTGGTTCGAGGATGCCAACGTCCTCGACCTCTTCGCTGGCGTTGGGTCCATGGGAATTGAAGCCCTCAGTCGCGGCGCACGCTCCGTGCTATTTGTGGAGCGTGATCGTCGCGTGGCCGGCACGCTCACCGCGAACATCGCCGCCCTCAACCTCTCCGATCGCGCCCGGGTTCACACCGGAGATGCGCTTTCCCTCACCGCCCTCGCCTCTGCGCCCCGCCCCGTCCAGGTCGCCTTCGTCGATCCTCCCTACCCCTTGGTCGAGGGCGAAGATGCCGACGCCGTCTTCGACCTCCTCGCACGCATCGGCCGTGACCTCCTTGACCCCCGCGGCTTCATCGTCCTCCGCACCCCCTGGCCCTACCGTCGTCGCAGTCTCGCCGTACCCTCGCTGCTCGGCCCCGAAACCCATCTCTATGGTTCCATGGCCGTGCACCTCTACCAGTCCGCCCCTTCGGCTGCCCCATCCACCTGAAACTCCCTGGAACAACCAATGTCCACAGATCACAACCAGCTCAATCGCCGCCAACTCCTCAAACTCGCCGCCTTCTCCGCCGGTGCCGCCGGTTTGGGTGTTCTCTCCGCATCCTCCGCACCTGCCCGCGCCGCCCAGCCCGCGCCCTCCATCACGACTGTCGGCCCCGAGCCCCTCTTTTCCATCTCGCTCGCCCAGTGGTCCTTCAACCGCGCGATCTTCAGCGGGAAAATGACCAACCTCGACTTCCCTGCCAAGGCAAAGAATGACTGTGGCATCTCCATCATCGAGTACGTCAACCAGTTCTTCAAGGACAAGGCCAAGGACACCGCGTACCTCACCGACCTCAAGCGCCGCTGCGATGACCTGGGCGTCCGCTCCGGCCTCATCATGTGCGATGGCGAAGGCGACCTCGGCGATCCCGATGACGCCAAGCGCACCCAGGCTGTCGAAAATCACTACAAGTGGGTCGAGGCGGCGAAGTTTCTCGGATGCCACTCCATCCGCGTGAACGCCGGCAGTCGTGGGTCCTATGACGAGCAGATGGCTTTGGCCGCCGACGGCCTCTCCCGCCTCACGAAGTTCGGCGCTGACCACGACATGAACATCATTGTGGAGAATCACGGCGGCCTCTCCAGCAACGGTGAATGGCTCGCCGGCGTGATGCGCAAGGTCAATCATCCCCGCTGCGGGACGCTCCCCGATTTCGGGAACTTCACCGGCTCCGATGGTCAGCAGTACGACCGCTACGAGGGCACGCGCGCCATGATGCCCTTTGCCAAGGGGGTCAGCGCCAAGTCCTACGGATTTGATGACAAGGGCGAGGAAACCACCATCGACTACCGCCGCATGCTCAAGATTGTCATCGCCGCCGGGTATCGCGGCGCCATCGGCGTCGAGTACGAAGGCGACAAACACTCCGAGGATGACGGCGTCCGCCTGACCAAGCAACTGCTCGAACGCCTTCGCGCCGAAATGAAGGGCGAGTGACGCTCGCGCGTTCGGTCATACGTTGAAGTACTTCGCCTGCGGGTGGTGCACCACGATCGCGCTGGTCGATTGCTCCGGATCAATCTGGAAGTTGTCCGTCAGGCTGCAACCGATCCGCGCCGGATTCAGCAGCCGCCACATCTTCGCCTGGTCCGCCAGGTCAGGGCACGCGGGATATCCGAACGAGTACCGGCTCCCTTGGTACTCCTGCTGAAACAGCCGCCGCACTTCTGTCGCATCCTTGCCTGAGATCCCCAGTTCCTGCCTCATCCGCTGGTGCCATAACTCCGCCAGCGCCTCCGCGCTCTCCACGCCCATTCCGTGCACGTAGAGATACTCCGCGTACTCATTCCTCGCGAACAGATCGCGCGCATACCTCGACACCTCCGCCCCCATCGTGACCACGAACATCCCGATCACGTCTCGCTCGCCGCGCTCCGTCCCCGCGAAAAAGTCCGCGATGCACCGCCCCTTTCCGCTCTTCTGCCTCGGAAATGTGAATCGCTCAACCTCCCGTTCCTGATTCTCAGGGTCAAACAACACAAGATCGTTCCCCTCGCTCTGGCACGGGAAATACCCGTACACGACCTTGGGCTGCAAGACCCGCTTCTCCGCCAGTTCTCG
Source organism: Phycisphaerales bacterium (assembly GCA_044229655.1). Taxonomy (GTDB): domain Bacteria; phylum Planctomycetota; class Phycisphaerae; order Phycisphaerales; family UBA5793; genus JBGASM01. The sequence goes on from JBGASM010000011.1 coordinate 107,161, forward strand.
CTTCAGCCGTTCATACACAGGCCGTGCATGATCCTCCAGGTGCTGTGCATACTCCCGATCTCCCATCCTCCCCTTGCGCAGGTCCCACTGCCCTCGGAACAACGCCACTTCATTGATGAACGGATACACACGCTCCAGGCCGATTCCCTCCACCACCCGCGTCCCCAGAAACGGCGCTGTCGGAATCGGCGCAGCATCTTCCTCAACCAGCCCGGCAATCGTCGCGCTGCGCTCCTTCACGCACGCCTTTGGTCCCTCCGCAACCGCCACCCCCGCGCCATCGCCGCTCCCCGTTGCGGTCTTGCTCCCCATCTCCCGGCGCCTCTGCACCCGCACCTCGATCTCCTCTTCGATCTTGCCGATCGTCCCCTCCGCCAGCGCATTCATCACCGTCAGCGCTTCGAACGCATCCTTTCCGTAATACAGCGGCCCCTCGTACACCTCCCGCAGATGCCCCTCCGCGTAATGCCGTGTCAGCGCCGCCCCGCCCAGCAGGACCGGCGCTTCGATCCCCTGCGCGTTGAGCTCATGCAGGTTCTCCTCCATCACGTTCACCGACTTGACCAGCAGCCCCGACAGCCCGATCGCATCCGCATGGTGCTCCCGCCATGCCGCCAGGATCGTCTGGATCGGCTGCTTGATTCCCAGGTTCACCACCTGGTACCCGTTGTTCGACAGGATGATGTCCACCAGGTTCTTCCCGATGTCGTGCACATCCCCCTTCACCGTCGCCAGCACGATCTTCCCCCGGGCAGGCCCCGTGCTCTTCTCCATCCTCGGCTCCAGCAGCGTCACCGCCGCCTTCATCACTTGTGCAGACTCCAGGACGAACGGCAGTTGCATCTTCCCCGACCCGAACAACTCGCCCACCGTCTTCATCCCCTCCAGCAGATGCTCATTGATGATCACCAGCGGCGCATACCGCCCCAGCGCTTCCTCAATGTCCTCCTTCAGGAACTCCTTCTCCCCGTCGATGATGTGCCGCCGCAGCCGCTCCTCAATCGGCAGCGTCCGCGCATCCGCCTTCTTCGCCTCTGCTCCGTTTCCTTCCGGAAACAGCCCGATGAAGTGCTTGAGCGGGTCATGCCCCGCCCGCCTCCGGTCGTAAATCAGATCCAGCGCCCCCTCCCAGTGCGCATCCTCGATCTTCGTCCTCGGCAGGATCTTCGATGGATGCACAATCGCCGCCGTCAGTCCGCGCGCCACCGCCTCGTGCAGGAACACCGAGTTGAGCGCCGTCCGCGCCGCCGGCCTCAGCCCGAATGACACGTTCGACACCCCCAGGATGATCCCGCACTCCGGAAACTCCTTCGCGATCCGCTCCACTCCATCGAGCGTCTCCAGCGCCAGCCGCCGGTCATCCTCATTCCCCGTCGCGATCGTGAACGTCAGCGGATCAAACAGCAGGTCGCTCGCCGGCAATCCCCACTTCACCGTGAACAGGTCGTGCATCCGCCTTGCGATCTCCACCTTTCGCTCCGCCGTCTTGGCCATCCCCGCCAGACGATCCTCGTCGATCGTCAGCGCCACCGCCGCCGCCCCAAACGTCTTGAGCAGCGGGCACACCTCGTCAAACCGCTTCTCCCCATCCTCCAGGTTGATCGAGTTGACGATGCACTTCCCCCCCGCCAGCTTCAGCGCACCCTCGATCACTCGCGCATCCGTCGAATCGATCATGAGCGCGCACGGCACCTGCCGCGTGAACCGCGCCGCGGTCTCTCGCATGTCGCGCACCCCGTCTCGTCCCACGTAATCCACGCATACGTCGATGACGTGCGATCCCTCCCGGATCTGCTCCTTGCCCATCGAGACCAGCCCGTCCCAGTCTTCGCTCTCCAGCAGCGTCCGGAACTTCTTCGATCCGTTCGCGTTCGTCCGCTCTCCCACGATGAGAAACGATGCGTCCTGCTTCAACTCCACCGGGCTGTACAGGCTCGTCACCGCCGGCTCCCACGCCTCTTTCGCGGTCCGCACCCGTGCTCGCCCTGCGTTCCGCTTCGCCAGTTCGGCGATGTGTGCCGGCGTCGTGCCGCAGCACCCGCCCACCAGGTTCACGCCATACTCATTCACATACCGCGTCAGGATCTCCGCAAACGGCTCCGGCCGCAGCGGATACTCCGTCCTCCCCTCCACCAGGATCGGCAGACCCGCGTTTGGGATGACCGAGATCATCCGGTCCCAGTGCTTCGCCAGCCACGCGATGTGCTCGCCCATTTCCGTGGGACCCGTGGCGCAGTTCAGGCCCAGGCCCAGGATCGGAAAATTGCGCAGCGCAACCGCGGCCGCCGCGATCTCCGTCCCCAGCAGCATCGTCCCCGTCGTCTCAATGGTCACCGAGACAAAGATCGGAATCTCTGTCGCGCTCTTTCCTCTTTCCTCCAGCGCCTTGAGGCACGCATTCACGGCGCACTTCACCTGCAGCAGGTCTTGGCATGTCTCGATGATCAGCCCGTCCGCGCCGCCCTCAATCAGCCCGCGCGCCTGCTCTGCATACGACCCGAGCATCTCCTCCCACGTCGTGTTGCCCAGCGTGATCAGCTTGGTCCCCGGCCCCATCGATCCCAGCACAAATCTCGGCCTCTCCTTCGAATGATGCGCCCTGCACGCCGCCCGCGCCGCCTCCGCCGCCAGCCTGTTCATCTCCCGCGTCCTGCCCGCCAGGTCAAACTCCGCGAGCACCAGTTCATTGGCCCCGAATGTGTTCGTCTCCACGACATCCGCGCCCGCCTCCAGAAACGATTCGTGAATCGCCTGGATCACTTCAGGCCGCGTCAGCGTCACCACATCCGTGCAGTTCTCCTTCCCCATGTAGTCCCGCTGCGCGCACGTGCACTCCTTGTGGATCGTCGTCCCCATCGCCCCGTCCACGATGAGAACCCGCTCCTCCAACGCTTTGACAAGTGGTGATGCCATGCGCTTCGAAACTCCTGTGCAGCGTCTCTCGCTCCCCTCTTCCTCACGGGAACGATAGCCGTGCCCCGGCATCCTTCAACCTTTCATCCGGATGAACGGATGAAAGAAACTCAGCCCCTTACGGCATCGGGCAGCGCAGCACCTCTTCACTCCCGGGCCGCAACGCCTGCCTCGTTCCGTCCGGCAGCACCGCCAGCGCCGACCGCACTCCTGCCGGAATTTTTACCCGCAGCGTGAATACCCCGCCCGCAGTCTCCCAGTCCGAGGTGATCACCCCTGTCGGCCCCTCGAATGTCGCCCGCGCACGCTCCAGCCGCCCCGGCATCGGCTCAATTCGCACATTCCGCCATCCCACCGATCCCGGTTGCTGCCGGATCCCCGCGACGTACGCAAACTCCCACTCCACGAGGTGCCCCAGCATGAAGTGATTCATGCTGTTGCCCGTCCCCGGCTTGGCGTCCCACGACTCCGGCAGCGTCGTCTGCCCCGCATCAACCATGTACCCGTACGAACCGCGCTCACGCCGTTCATAGACCTTGTGCAGCACGTCGCCTCGCCCATTCTCCGCCAGCGCGCGAATCAGGAACACCTGCAGCACCTCGCCCGTCGTCTGCTGCCACTTCCTCGCCTCCAGGTCCTTCACAATCGCTTCCACCGCCCCCGCACGATCCTCCATCGGAATCAGGTCCGCACACAACGCCACCGCATTCCCCGCCTGGCATGATCCATTGTTTCGCGCTTGCTTCTTCTCATGATTCCAGAACTCGATGATGAACGTCTGCTGAATTTCAATTGCCAGTTTCGCATACTTCTCCGCATCGTCCTTCTGTCCCAGCACCCGCGCCGCCTGCGCCACCGTCTGCGCTCCCAGCGCCCAGATCGCTGTCGCGCTCACTTCGTTTGGCGTCCATTGGCTCGGCCCGTCGCCCTTCCCATGCCCATAGTCATACCAGTCCCCGAGATTGCTCGTGATCACTCCCTCTTTCGCCGTCGAACTCAGGTAATCCACGTACCGCTTCATCGACTCATATGCATCCTCCAGCGCGACCGTGTCCCCGTACCACTCATACTGATGCCACGGCAGCAGCACCGCCGCGATCCCCCACTCCGGCGCTTCATTCCAGAATTCATGCGGGCCGATCCCCACCAGGTAGTTCGGGCAGTTCGTGGGCACATGCCCGTCCGGCAGTTGCGTGTCCCGTATGTCCTGCGCAATCTTTCTGAGCCACTCCCGATCGTCGTACAAGTACGAGATTGACCGCGCCATGTGCCAGTTCTGTTCCTGCCACCCGTTCTTCTCCCGATGCGGACAGTCCGTTGCCACGTGGGCCATGTTCGATTTGATCGACCAGTCGATCATCCGCAGCGCGCTGTTCAGCAATTCGCTCGAACTCTCAAACCGCCCGCACACTCGGTTGTCCGCGCGCACATGCACCAGTTCCAGCGCCTCAATCACTGGCAGCCCTTTGCCGTTCTCCTCGCCCGCCGGAACCGCCCCGCGCACCTCGACATACTGGCACCCGTAATAGCAGAACACCGTCTGGTGCGCCTCGCCCTCCGCATCCCCGCGCAGCGTGTACTCCTCCCAGATGTCTTTGCCCGTTCCCCATGTATAGGTGAACTTCACCTTCCCCGTCTCTTCATTCATGTACTCGCACGGCAGAAACCGCACCTTCTCTCCCCCCTTTCCCCGCACCCGGTACCGCAGCAGCGCCGAGCAGTTCTGCTCAAACACATACGTCCACGCATCCTCGCCCGCCTTGATGATCTTCACCGGTTCAAACACCTCAAATGCCTTCATCGCCGGCCCGATCGCCGGCGTCAATGTCCCCTTCGGCGCATGCGCAATCACCGCGCTCGACCAACCCGAGTCGTCAAATCCCGCTTCCTTCCACCCCTTTGGCTCCCTCCGCCTGTCGTAATCCTCTCCCCCGTAAATGTGCGAAAAGCGCAGGCCTCCTTCGGACACCTTCCAACTCGCATCACTGACCACCCGCACCGGCTCTGTTCCCTCTCCCAACTCAACCTCTCCCTCCAGCCGCAGCAGGTACGGCTGCCCCTCCGAAAAATCCGGCATCGCATCCGTCTTCGAGTACCGCCCGTCATCGTTCACCGCACCCACGCGCCAAAAGGAATCCCCCAGTTCCACCGCCAGCACATTCTCTCCTGCGTGAAGTGCGCCGCCGATCTCGAACTCCTGCGTGTAGATCCGCGCGTCATACTCCGACCACGCCTGATTGATCAGCGTCTCATCCGCCGGCTTCCCGTTCACCCACAGCCGAAAATGCCCCAGTCCCGCCACCCGCACCCGCGCCTGCTTCGGTGCCCCGCTCAGCGTGAATTGATCCCGCATGATCGGCGGTCCGCTGATCGCGCCCTCCGCGGGCTTGATCCATTGCACCTCCTGCGCGCTGACGCCCGATGTCTGGAACCCCAAACTCAGTGCCGCCGCCATCACGCCGCTCACGAATTTCTGCAGTGATTTCATCCCCCAGCGTAGTCCCGCATCTCTCGGCCTGCCTATCAATTCGCTCTCGCCCAGCCCATCGTCTCAGGAGGCTGCATGCAACAACAAAACAACTCGTACGCGGTCATCCTCCACTTGTCAGGTTTGGCCGGGTATTTCATCCCGCTCGGCGGAATCATCGTGCCTCTCGTCCTCTGGATGCTCAAGAAGGACGAGGACCCCTTCATCGACCGCACCGGCCGGGCTGTGCTCAACTTCCAGTTCTCTGCCCTCATCTACTTCATTGTGTGTATCGCGCTGGCATTTGTCATCATCGGATTTGTCCTGATGCCGATCCTCATCCTCCTCGAGGTCATCTTCGCCATCATCGGGGCCGTCAAAGCCGGCGACGGCATCGTCTGGCAGTACCCCATGGCCATTCCCTTCCTCTCTTGACTTCCCGCCCCATCTCTCCGCCTGCATTTCTCCCGTCTCGCAGCGCGGCGCGCAGCCCGCTAGAGTTCCCCAACCAGTTCTGAAAGGAACCGCACCTCCATGCGTCCATCCCACTCCTCGCGCCGCGCCGTGGGCATGATTGAACTCCTCGTCGTCATCGCCATCATGCTCGTCCTCATGTATGTCGTCCTCAATTCCCTCAACGGCTCCGGCGGCGCATCCGCGCCCCCTGGCTCCGCCGGTGAAGGCGTCGCCACCCGCGCCAATCGTCAGGTCCAGCAGTTCAACATGTACAACGTCTACACGGGTTTCTTTGGCTTCTCGCAGACCAACAGCGATAACTACCCCTCCACCAAGACCCAGAAGCAGATGAAGAGCGACACCGCCACTGCGGTCTTCAGTCTGCTCACCGACACCGGTGATCTGGTCGCCCAGCAACTCATCAGCCCCAATGAGTACTCCGCCGACTTCACGCTCGGTTCGCCCGGCAATATCGGCTCGAAGAACACGTCCTTCGCCCTTCCCGACTACGACGCGGACGGCTGGAAACGCTATCCCCACTGGAAGTCCAATCAGGACGGCTCCTGGGTCCTCCTTTCCGATCGCTGGTTTGATGATCCCCAGGTCCCCAACGTTCACACCATCAACGAAACCTGGTGGTACCTCCTCTTCAATGACGGCCACTCCGGCAGCACCACTGACGGCAAGGTCAGCGGCGACGACCTCTTCAAGAACGAGTCCTCCTTCGGCGACCGCGACGCCTTCATGAAGCACGACTGACTCTCCACGCGCATCCCTGGAATCGAAAAACAGAAACGGCTCCGATCACTCGTCGGAGCCGTTTCCCTTTGACGTGTCGGAGAGGATCACGCCACATACTCATTTCTCTTTCTACCGTCTGTTAGCCGCCGCCGTCCTTCTCATCCTCTTCAAACTGGATGTCGTCCGGCTTGGCTTGCTCCGGCGCCGGTCCCCCCTCGCGCTGTCCGCGCCGCTGACGCATCCGTTCCATCCGTTCCCGATCCTCAGGCGACATGTTCGCCGGATCCATTCCTTGCCCCGGCGGGCCCATCTCACGCCACCGCTCCATCTGCTCGCGCATCCGCTGGGCTTGTTCCTTCATCTTGGCGGTGAATTCCGTCTGCTGCTCAGGCGTCAGCGTCTCCCACATCCCCACGATGTACGGTTCCGCCTTCGGTCGCGTTTCATTCAGCGCCTTGAACTTCGCCTGTGCGGCTTCGATCTCCTCTTTGCTCGGCGGCGGCGGCGGTGGCTGGTTCGGGTCCCCTTCACCACGCGGCGGCCGCACCCGCAGTCCTTCCCGATCCGCTGGCCTCACCCCCTCAGGACGCACCGGCCGTGCCGGTTCTGCCATCTCAGGCTGTCCGCCCGGCCCCGCTGGCTGCGGTCCCGCGCCCGTTCCCGGCTGACGCTGTCCGCGCTGCCGTCCGCCCATTCCCGCAGGCAGCGCGCCGCCCGCACGCAGCGTTCGCATCGCCTCGCGATACTCCTGCCCGTGCGCTGTGTTCCAGTCCTTCATCGACTCGTCATACTCCGCCTGCAGCATCCGCACCTGCTCGGTCTGCTCTTCGCTCAGCGTCATGTCCCCCGTGATCCGCACGAACATCCGCATCGTCACCGGCGTCTCGAACTTCCCGCCCAGTGTCGTCCCGTCCCCGCCGAAGTCCCGCCCCATTCCCGGCGGCAGCGGACGATTCATCTCCGGCCCGCCCAGCGGTCCCGCCTCTCCCGGCTGCCCAGGCGGCGGCGGTGGCGGTTGACTCGGACCCTCATGTTTCGGATTCGATTGTGCAAGCAGCGTCGCTCCGCTCATCGCCATTGCAATCGCCGCGGACAGAATAAACGGACGCTTCATACCGGATTCCTTCATGGTGCGTGCTCCCTGAGTACTGTCGGCCGCCTGGCTTTCACGCTCAAGCGCCTCCCCCCTAAAACGCCCTCCCCCAGCCCTCTATTGCCTCCGCCACTCCCGCCTTGCTCAGAAAATCACCAACCCCAGCGTAATCCATCCGAACGCCGCCAGCATGACCACCGTCGTGTATCCGACGATATCCCGCGCCTTAACCCCCGTGATCGCCAGCAGCGGTAATGCCCAGAACGGCTGCAGCATGTTGGGCACTTCATCCCCATACGCCACCGCCATCACCATCTTTTCCGGCGCAATCCCCTTCGCAAACGCCGTTTGCAGCGCAATCGGCCCCTGAATTCCCCATTGCCCGCCTCCGCTGGCCACGAACAGCCCGATGATGCACGCCGAGAAAAACGTCATCGCCGGCAGCGTCGCCGCACTCCCCTGTGCTGCAAACCAGTCTGCGATCTGCTTGTCCAGCCCCGCCGTCGACATCATCGCCATGATCCCCCCATACAGCGGGAACTGAATCACGATCCCCGCGCATCCGCTCGCGCCCTCCTCCGCCGCCGCCATGTATTGGCGCGGATTCGCATGCAGCAGCATCCCCGCTCCGAACATCAGCATATTGATTTCGTTGAGCCCGATGCTCCGCGCTCCCAGCAGCGTCAGGCTCACGATGTTCATGTCCGCGGCGCCCGCGCCCGCCGCTGCCAGCCCCATCCCGTAACACCCCCGCAGCGCGCCTGCAATCATCGGAATCGCCAGCAGCCACGCCACCATCCGCGAATGATCCAGTCGCTCCGGCACCGTCGCACGGGCAAGTTCAAGAGGCGTCGCGTCAAACTTCGGCTTCACATCGAATTGGTCGATCCCTTGGAACTCCTCCTCCCGCCTCGGCGTAAGCAGCACAAGCAGCGCCGGAACGATGATGAGCAGTCCCCCCGTGATGAACAGGTTCATCGGGGAAAACAGCGTCCTCTCGAGTCCGATCCCCCCATTCAGCTGCTGCACCATTTCGCTGCTCAGGACCTTGACCGCATTGGCCTCCGTCGTCACCGACAGCGGTGCCGACCCCGACATTCCCCCGTGAAAAACCAGCAGTCCCGTGTATCCCGCCGCTGCCAGCAGTGGGTAATGCGCCTTGATCCCGCGCTCATGCAGCGAGCGTGCTGTCTCCCGCGCCAGCAGCGCCCCGACGATGAGCGACAGCCCCCAGTGGATGATCCCCGTGAGCACGGCCGTCGCCCCCACCAGCCCTGCCGCGCTCCGCGCCGATTTCGGAATTCCCGCCAAGCCGTCCACCATGCGCTGCACCGGCCGCGTCGACGCCAGCGCATGCCCCGTCACCAGGATGAGCGCCATTTGCATGCTGAAGGGCAGGAAGAACCACAGCCCCTTCGGCCCCGTCCACGCGTCAAACAGCCCCACGAACTTGTCCCCCGCGCTCATCTCAGCGGGCGCGCCGGGAAACCCGGCAAGCACGCCCAGGGCGACCGTTACCGCCGTAAGCAGAATCACGATGACATACGGATCAGGACACGTGTGCCTGAACGCTTTCGCGACGACTGATCCGATCGCGCTGATCATGCGCTGTCAGCGTAGGCCCGCCCTGCTTACTCGGTCGCCTCCAGCTTGACGGTCTGCGTGATCTTCCCCGCCTTTTGGCTGGTGTAAGTGAAGTCGATGCTGCCCTCACCCTCCACGTAAAACCGGAACAGCCGCGACCCGTAGGTGCCGATCCCGTTGTCGTTCCAGATCCGCTCGGGCATGCGCTCCACGGCCTGCAGTTTCGCGTCCGGCGCCAGCGAGAACACCGTCCCTGATGTCACGATCTTCCCGTCGGACGCTTTCGCCGTGATGCTGTCCCGTGCCCCGATTCCCTTCTGAGACGCGATCTGCATCATCGTCGGAATGATCTTCTCGTTCTTCACCTCCACGGTCACCTCCCACAGGTTGCCTGGCGCGCGTTTCACCTGTGTGACCCCCCATGCGATCTCGGGCATCTGGTCCGCGTGATACATCGTGAACGCGAAGTTGCGGTGGCACTCCTCTTCCAGCATGAACGGCGGCGTCACCCGCGACGACCATTTCTTTTCCCCGCCGATGAGCACCTTGCCGTAGGTCGGGTGGTCGTGCTCCGTGAACGGCACATACACCTCACCGAATCGCAGCCAGTCGTTGTACTCCCGCTGCTGCTGTTCGTTGGGGCCGTCATTCGAGTAGTACATCTTGGCGTCCGTCCACAATTCATTGGTGATCGCCAGGATGCCCAGCCCCTCGTACGCCCAGTTCACCTCGCCCCCATGTACCGTGTAAAGGTCTTTCCAGATGACCATCGCCCGGTAGAACGGCAGCATCTTCTCTCCGTTCTGCTGGATCATCTGCATCACCCGGTTGTCCCCGCCCGGATACTGCACGTAATTCGCTCCCGGCCCCACGAGAATCATGCCGCCCGCGTTGTGGTATGACTGAAACGCTGCGATGTTCGGGTGCGACCATAGGAAATCTCCGATCGCGCGTGTCTCCGGAAACGAAAACGGGTAATCGCCCGCGCCAAACTGGATGTAATTTGGCTGCCAGTCCGAGGGCCAGTTGCGGTTCATGTCATACCCGCCAACCTCATCCTCGTTGATCCGTCCGTCCCCGTCGTTGTCGATTCCCTCTTCACCCGCAAATGTCCATCCCCCGGGCGCCTCGTCATCCTCCACACGGATGAAGAACCGATCGTCCTTCGGGTCGCGCTTGAAACGCCCGGTCGGGTCCTGCCGCCACATCACCGTGATCGATCCGTCCCCGTCCAGGTCATCAGGGCAGTCCTCGTCGTACAGCCCGTCGTTGTCGTTGTCCGTCGGCTTGATGCCCGTTCGCGATGAATGCGGATCGTTCGGGCTGTGGAACCAATAGTCGCGTCCGTCCGGATTCTCCGTTGGCACAAAGTAGAACGCGCATCGGTCCATCAGCTGCGTGAGTTTCTCGATCTGCCCGTACGACTTGGTCATGTACCAGAGTGAGTAAAGGGACGTCTCCGCCGCCTGGATTTCGTTTCCGTGGATGTTCCCGTCGATGAACATCGCCGGCTTGCTCGTGTCCGGCCCCGTCGCGGGGTTGTTCACCGTCACGCACCATAGGTCCCGCCCGCCCACCGACTTGCCCAGCGACTGCATCGTGAGCAGTTCGGGATAGGCGTCCACCAACTGCTTCACAGCGGCAGTCAATTGCTCATAGTCGTAATACCGATTGAACGTCAGGTTGGTCCTGCTCGGGTAGTTTGGGTCCGTCCGCAGAGTCTTGACCACCGGCGTTGTCTCGCTCTTCTCGCTCTGGCCCAGCGTCCCGCCGCACATCGCCGCCGCCATCACGCACCCGCACACGACCTTCGTCGACTTGCTCATGTCTTTGTCTCTCTCAGGGGGATTCCCTGCTTGATGCTCGTTGCGTCCCGCCCCGGCGTCGTCAACTACTTCAGCTCCACCACCCGCTCAATCGTCCCATACTTCTCGCTCGCCGCGGTGATCGTCAGCGTCGATCCTTCCACCGCCGACACAATCCACCGGAACTCCTCTTTCCCGCCCGATCCGCCCACGCGCCATACCCGGGACACTCGCTGCCCCGTCAGCACGTCTTCCGCAGGCGTGCTCAGCCGCACCACGATCGGACGCGCCCGTTGATTCCGCTCTGCTATCGCCGTTCCCGCGGGCAGGAAGCCGCTGTTGCTCACGCGCGTCTTGATCTCAAACAGGTTGCTTCCCAGTCGCGTCACCTTTGGCTCCGCCAGCGTGACCGTCGGGAATTTGGTGCCGATGTCCAGCACGAACTTGTACTGGGCGTCGATGATCCCTTCCAACTCCTCCGCAGGCGGTGTGGTCTTGAAGAACGGTCTCCATCCGCCGATCTCGACCTCACCCAGCTGCGGATGGTCGAACTTCTGCCACGCGATAAATCCGCTTCCCTCTCGCATCACGTCGTTGTATTTGAGCCATGCGAGCTCCTCTCCATCCCCGTAGTCCTTCTTCTTCTCGTCCTTCTTCTCTTCCTTCTTCGCTTCTTCCTTTGGGGGCTCTGGCTTCGGTTGCTCTGCTGCAGGCGTGCCTTCAACCGCCTGCGCCTCTCCACCTGCCGCCGCCTCGCCTTCCCCAGCTGCTGGCGCTCCTTCCGGGGCAACGTCCTGCGCCTTCTGCGGCTCTTCCTTCTTTGGCTCTTCCTTCACCTCAGGCCTCACCCACAACGAACTCGTGAACGCCGGCACCCCGAACTGCGCATACGCCCATGCGAAAAACGCGCCGTTGTTCTCCGCGCTGCTCGCATCCTTGATCCCGGTCAGATCCCGATACTTCTCCCCAATCGCCTTGTACAGCCCCACGTCCCCGCCGTCCAGATTGATCGGCGCACCTGCCGCATCCTTCGGGTCCGCGCTGGGCGTCTTCACCAGGTTGTCCTGCCGCCCATAGGTGATCACCGCCGCGATGTTCTGGTGCGCCAGCACGAACCGCAGCATTGCCAGCGTTTCCGGCTCTGACGCAGGGTACGGCCCCGATGCCGCATCGTACTGCTTCCAGTTGTGCATGAAGTTGCGGTTGATGTCCACTCCCCCCGCCCCGTCTTCGTTGTACTCCCCGTCGTTGTCGTTGTCCGTTCCCTCCGTGTACACCACGAACGCCGGCGCCAGCCCCTGTGTTGCGTCCGCCTTGAGGTTGATCCGCGCATCGTTCGGATTCGCCAGGCTGTCCGCCTTCTCCGGATCAAACACCCGCATCATCGTGATCACCCCGTCCCCATTCAGGTCCTCCGGCCCATCCTCATCCATCGCCCCGTCCCGGTCCGGGTCATCCTGCCGGTAGTTCCCGGCATGCTCCTCCTTCACCGCCGCGAAGTACGTCTCCGCCGCATCCATATTCACCCGCGGGATGACGTACACCGTGTGCTCCGTCAGCAACTTCTTGACCTCTTCGTTGCCTTCGTTCGCGTCCTTGATAAGCCGCTGCGCAATGCCCAGCGCCACTTCCGAACCCGCGATCAGGTCTCCCTCGAGTCCCGACGTGATGAGCAGCGCGGACCTCTTGTCAGGCTCAACGCTCCCCTCCAGCGCCAGTCGCATCGCCAGGATGTCCCGCCCCTGCGCGCTCTTCCCCACCGTCGTCTTCATGCACGTGCCTTTGCTCTCGCGCGTCGTGTTGATGATCGCGCCGTTGAGCAGCATCGCATCCTTGTACGCCCGCCCCTCCGCCGCCTCAGCCGGCGCCGACTCCGTCGTCGTTTGCGTGTTCTCCGCCTCCTGCGCCCTCGCCGCACATCCCATCCATCCCGCCGCCATCGCCGCCGCCGCCGTCAACTCACTCCAGCCAAGTCGTGCGCGTTTCAAGTCTCTGCTCCTCGTGTTGCGTATGTGCCTTCTGTCCTTCGCGTCCGCAGACAATGTCCGCCCGCGCCAGGCCCGCCAGCGTAACCGGTACTTCATTCGCGTCAAAAACGCGCCGCCGCCGCCCCCCCCCGGGTGAATGCGGGCGAGAGGACTCGAACCTCCACGTCTTGCGACACCAGATCCTAAGTCTGGCGCGTCTGCCAATTCCGCCACGCCCGCGCATCTTGTTCTCGATTGTTGCCGCGCCTGCGTCGCCATCCAAGTCTCCAAAACCGCTCGCCCCCCTTTCCGAATACCATCCCGATGCCGGACAACGGCCTGTCCGGCTCATTTTTCCTCTCGGCAAGGAGTTGCCTCATGGCTGCCAGCGCACGTTTCGGTTCCAGCCTCAGCCCCCTCATCCTCCGCCTCACCCTAGCCTTCATCTTCATCACCGCGGGGCTCCCCAAACTCAAAACCATCGAGTTCACCGGCCCGGATGCTCAGCGCCTTGTCGACCTTGGCGTCGTGCCCAAGCCTGCTACACCCGACGCGCCCGTCACCGCTCGCAGCCTGCATCAGATCACCCTGATGCTCGACGCCGCCCATCACCCCCAGCCCGTCGCCTTCGCCTGGGTCGCAGCGCTCACTGAAGTCGGCGCTGGCACCGCCGTGCTCCTCGGCATTCTCACCCGCCTCTCCGCCCTGGGCCTCAGCGTCACCATGGGCTACGCCTTCTACTTCACCACCTATCAGGCTCTCCTCGCCAAGGCCGCCGAATCCGCCACCCCGCCCGGCTCTTCGCCTTCCTGGCTCCAGGCTCTCATGCATATCTCCAAACTTGAGTTCCCCGATCAGGCCATCTTCAGCGTCCAACTCACGTGCTTCGCCATGTCCCTCGCTCTCCTCTTCAGCGGCCCGGGCCGCTTTGCCCTCGACGCCCTCTTCTTTGGCCCAAGACGCGCCGGCGGCGGCAGTGGGGGAGGTGGTGCTGGGGGTGGG
>JBGASM010000046.1:0-2241 GCA_044229655.1 Phycisphaerales bacterium
AGCGTTCCTCGAAGTCATACCGGAGATCAAGGCGGGTCACTTCGTCTGGGACCGCCGCGATGGCGTTGATGACCAGCGAGTTCCAAAGGCTCCCCTCTGTCCGGTGTTGCGTTCCCGTGCATGGCGGCGCAGACTCGCGCATGAGACCATCCAGATACTCCACAACATCAAATGCATCCTTCATGGCTGCCCCCCTTGCATGGCGGTCGGATCGTCCCTCTCTACCCTGATCGACCCTTCCTGCGCACCCGGCACTCCTACAGGGTCGAGTAGGGCAGACAGGGACGACCCCTCGAGACTGACCTCCTCTTCCCGCTGACCGACCCCGCTCCCGGGCAAACACAAGTCGATTCCGTAGGTCACTTGGACTCGAGCCATCTGTTCAAGCGAGTCCTCACGGAACTCTTTCCGCCCATTCACCTTGTGCGACCTGCAGCCGTACCTCTTGAAGACATTCCCGACACCGTTGGCTGACCACGCCCGGAAGACAATCGGCTCCTCCTCCAGCGCCAGTCTCAGGATGTCGCTGGCGCGCGGACGAACCCCTCTCGACAATTCACCCACCAGTATCCGGAGGAGGACCTCATCCGCCTCCGGAACTGCCTCATCCTTCGTCGCTTCGATGGTCTGCAGGGCGTGCGCCTGCATGAGAGGCAACAGCCCCCGTACGCCCCACTCCTCAAAGCGGGCCGCCAGTGCCAGGAGCGGTTGCCACAGCTCGTACTGCCGCCCGCTCATGGGTGGGCACACATCGTGTCGGTCGGGCAGGCTGATTAGTGATGCCCCATGCTCAAGGATGAAGCCATGCATGCCATCGCGTATTGCCTGCCACCGCTGACCATCCTCGTCGAGCCGCCGCCGCGGCTTGGGTGAACCGGGTCCCGCCCGGAACATCGTGATCTGGATGCATCGGCTGGCCAACGTCGGCGGGATGGCCCCGATGCAGGCCAGTGCTTTCGGTCCGAACACATCGAACTGCACCGCCTGGAACGCATCCGCGACCTTCTCCATCCGGATCGCTTTCCCTCCGCGCTTATAGCCGGCCAGCAACATGTAGAGAACTTCACTCGCCTCGGGCGAGTTGCCACGCAAACGCTCGGCCTCATCAAGCAGCAGCGTACCGGAGCGCGCATGCAACGTGCGATAGAGCGCCGGTGCCGACATGCTCGATGCGCTCAGCGGCCGGAAGACCATCATCTCGAGGACGTTGAACAGGGTGGTCTTGCCCGACTCCATCGGACCACCCACGCGCAGATAGGGCACCGAGCGCCAGAGTCGGAAGCAATAGGTCAGCACCACCCAGAGGGCCATCGTGACCGCCGTTCCGCGCGCCACCGCCGCCGGGAACTCGACAAAGTGCGTGATGCGTTCCAGAATCCAGCGCAGCAGCGTCGCGGGATCGGGGCCTTGCTCCCCCCGCAGCCACGCAGCGCGCTGGGGCGCGGACCAGGCCAGCATCCCATCCATCCCCATCGACCCGGGTTCAGGGCTGATCCACAGGTCGGTGTTATCCGCAATCCGGAGCGTTCGGCCCAGCACGATGCGGTCCCGGGTTCCATCCGCCCAGCGGACATACGTCGCCGGTTCGATTCGCCTCTGCCCACCGACGATCACCGGCACATCGATGGTGATTCCTGTGACCGATGAGGTGATGAACAACTCCGGACGGGCCACCAGCGAGGTGTCCACTTCGTCACCCATGCCGCTGGGGGCGATCTTGGAAGGCGCATCACTCTCTTCCCCGATTTTCAGGAGTTGCGCCTCGGCATCCTCCTCCGTGACGGCATAACCGCGTTCCCGCACCGCGGCAATGAACCGCTCCCGGTCACTCTGACGGTTCGGCCGCAGTTCATCGCTGTGAAGAATCCTGTCACCGCTCTTGATGCGCACACGAACCATACCGGGGCGATCCATCCGCTCGTATTCAAATGTCAGGGCGTGATCATCGGCCACGGGCCACCTCCCTCCGTTTTGAGACGAGTTGCATGATGCGAGGAACCGCCAGTTCAATGGCTTTCAGAACCTCGTCGCGCGTACCACCCGCTTGTTTCCACGCTCGCGCATCCTTGACGCCGTCAGGCGGAGTGATCACGCGAACGTTGCGGTGATAGATTGAGAGTGCCGAGAGCAATGACCGCGCGCCGCGGAGGCCGGCTTCATCGGCATCACTGAGGATCACGACTGAGGCGGGCCGCCACTTCCGGACACATTCCAACAGAAGACGCGTTCCGCCGGCACAGG
>JBGASM010000012.1:0-112719 GCA_044229655.1 Phycisphaerales bacterium
CGTGCGACGACGACGTACCTCGATCACACGGACAGCGTGGAAAAAGCTGATTCTTCCCGGTTTTGGGCAGTTTTTCGGGTTTTCCGCGCGGAGCCCCTTCTGGCCGCCGGCCAGGTGACGATGCCGATCTTTGCCCGCGCGGTCGACCTGCCGGGGCTTTCGAATCTTCCCCCTCCGTGCGCGGCGTGAGGCAGCCGCGACAGCAATTCAGCGCGGATGGATGAGAACCTGACCGCCGGCGACCGGCGGCAGGCGCCTGCATTCGGGGCTGGATTCCCCCTTTTCATGTGTCATCACGCAAACCCGCTTCCGGGCCGGCCATTGTCGCCGGCAGGAACGCATTCACCCCACAGGATGGACTTCCCATGCCCGGCTTTCCCGTCATCGGCCCCATGATGGCCAAGATATTCGGCACCCGTAATGAGCGTTTCGTGAAACGCTACCTCGCCAAGGTTGAGGAAATCAACGCGTACGAAGGGCGAGTGAAGGGCTTGACAGATGAGGAGCTGAAAGCGAAAACGAGTGAGTTCAGGCAGCGATTCGCGCAGGGACAGACGGAGCAGGAGATGCTCGCAGAGGTCTTCGCGGTGGCCCGCGAGGTCATGGACCGCAACGTCGGGATCCGCAACATCTTTGATCCGGCAGGAACATTTGATCCCAGCGGACTCCCGGAGCCGGCCCGAACCCTTTACAAGGAACTGGCGGAGAAAATGAAGGCGGCGCCGCCTTCGGCTCCGATGGGCGAGTTCAAGGGCGGGACGGAGCCGATCCCCGCATGGAAAACGCTTCCGATTCCCAACGAGATCTATGCGGCGGTGCGGGAGATGTATCCGGAATCACGACCGCCGTATCGCGCGCGGCCGTTTGATGTGCAGCTCATCGGCGGCATGGTCCTGGCGGACCACAAGTTCGACCGCATCAGGTCGGCGGCGGTCGGGCACCCGATCTACTTCGGCGCAATCGCCGAAATGAAGACGGGCGAAGGCAAGACAATCGTGGGTCCGCTGGCGTGTTACCTACATGCAGTGTGCAACCGCCAGATCCACGTCGTCACGGTGAACACCTACCTGGTGCGGCGTGACCGTGAGTGGACCTTTCCGTTCTTTCACCATCTCGGCCTCACGGTGGGCTGGATTGCGCCGTACCACGAATTGCCGGAAGTCTTCAAGAAGGCGGCGTACGAGTGCGACGTGGTGTACGGGACGACGAGCGAATTCGGCTTTGACTACCTGCGCGACAACATGAAGGCTCGGGTGGAGGATCAGGTTCAGAAGAAGCGCATCTTCGCGATCGTGGACGAAGTGGACTCGATCCTGATCGACGAAGCGCGGACGCCGCTGATCATCAGCGGTCCGGCGCATGAGGAATCCCCACGCTACCTGCTGGCGGACAAACTGGCCGCGCACCTGGTGGAGAAGCAGAAGCCGTGGGCGGAGGCCGACAAGCGGGTTGAGCAGTGCAAGATGCGGATCAAGGGGCTTGAAGGCGACATCCGCAACGCGCGCGACAAGGGGGCAATTCCGGGGATCAAGGCTGAGTTGGAGAAATCCAAGGCGGACATGCCGAAACTGGAGGACGAGCGCAACAAGTTCACCAAGTACTACACAGTAGAGATGGACAAGAAGCAGGTGCACCTCGAACATGATGGGGTGGCGGAGGCGCAGCGCGCCGCGGACATCGGCTCGTTCTACGTAGGCGAGAACATCGACATGCCGCACCTGCTGGAGCAGGCGCTGCGGGCGCGGACGGTCTATGAACTGGACCGGGATTATGTGATCAAGGACGGGCAAGTCGTCATTGTGGATCAGTTCACCGGACGACTCATGGTGGGCCGGCAGTGGTCCGACGGCCTGCACCAGGCTGTGGAGGCGAAGGAAGGAGTGGAGATCAAGCCTGAAACGCAGACGATGGCGACGATCACCATTCAGAATTACTTCAAGCAGTATGAGCGACTCTCGGGAATGACGGGCACCGCGGACACGGAGGCACAGGAATTCCACGACATCTATCACATGGACGTGGTGGTGATTCCCACCAATCTGCCGGTGGTGCGCAATGACCGCAATGACCGCGTGTACCTGACTGCCAAGGACAAGTGGGAGTCGATCGTCGAAGAGATCAAGATGCACCACGATGTGGGGCGGCCGGTGCTGGTGGGCACCACGTCGGTGGAGAAGAGCGAGAAACTGAGCGACCGGCTGACGAAGAAGTACGCGATTCAGCACGAGGTTCTCAACGCCAAGCAGCACGAGCGCGAGGCGCACATCATCCTGAACGCGGGCATGCTCGGAGCGGTGATGATCGCGACGAACATGGCGGGGCGCGGCACGGACATCAAGTTGCAGAGGATCGATCGGGACGCCTTACTGCGGCACTGGCAGAGGCGACAGATCGCGCCGCGCGACGTGGATGCGACCATGGGCGATGCGGACATCATGGCGCGCGTGCACCGGTTCATGGCGGAACGGGCGCTGGGCCTGAAAAAAGGCGAGGTGGAGGCATTAAGCGACGGCGACATCGTCACGCGACTGCTGCGGCACTGGGCAGCGGCGCAGACGATTCTGACGCAGAAGGAAATCGAGAGCGCGGGTGACGAAGCGCTGCGGCAGGCCCTGGACGAGACGGGCATGTTCCAACTGCACCGGCTGGCGATGTGGAAGACGACCGAGGAAATGGGAGGGCTGCACGTCATCGGCACGGAGCGGCACGAGTCGCGGCGCATCGACAACCAGTTGCGCGGACGTTCGGGCCGGCAAGGGGACAAGGGGTCCAGCCGGTTCTTTATCAGCCTTGAGGATGAACTCATGCAGATGTTCGCGGGCGAGACGACGCTCAAGGTGCTCAGCAGGCTGGGCATGAAGGAGGGGGACGCAATTGAGCATCCGATGCTGACCAAGGCGGTGGAACGGGCGCAGCGGAAGGTCGAGGAGCGCAACTTCGAAATGCGCAAGCAGATCCTCGAGTATGACGAAGTCATGGACCACCAACGGAACGACTTTTACGGGAAGAGGCAGCGCATCCTAGAAGGCAAGGGGCTGCGCGAGATCGTCATGGGATATCTGCGCGAAGCGATCACTGACGGCGTGGAGCGCTTCCTGTCGGAGGATTATGTGCCCACGTGCATCGGAGAGTTCCTGTCGACACGACTGGACGTCTCGATCGCTCCGGACCGCCTGACGCTCACGGATCGGGAGGAACTGCTGGCGCGGATCCACTCGGACGCGATCGAGGATGCGCGTGCGACGATCGACGTGACGATCGGCGAGTTCATGAATGAAGAGATGGATGCGACGGACTGGGACGTGAAGGGCCTGCAGACGTGGGCCAAGAGCAAGTGGGGTGTGGACCTCAAGGCGGCGGAGGTCAGGGAGATGCGACCGCCGCAGGTGAGCGAAGTTCTGCTGGAGGCGGCCCGGGCGCGGCTGGATGCGGCTGACCTCGGCGAGGTGGATCTGTATCTAGAGGACGGGTATGCGCTGGGGCAGTTCGTGAACTGGGCGAACAACAAGTTTGAGATGAAATTCACGGTGAAGGACTTCGCGGGCAAGACGCCCGGCGAAGTCGAGCAGTTCATGATCGCCAAGGTGACGGAAGCGTACGAAGATCGGGAGGCGCGCTATCCGGTCGAATTCGCCTGCGACTCGACAAACCAGCTCATGGTGCAGGATCCGATTGCGGCGCTCAAGCAACTGTCGACATGGGCGAGAATGAAGTTCGGGAGCCCGTGGACGGAAAATGACCTGATGATGCGGACTCCGCAACAGCAGCGCGATGAGCTCATTGAGATGAACAAGAAGTGGATCCGTGAGGGCATGGGCCGAAAGAGCGCGGACGACGGGGCGGCGAGTCATCCGGAAGACGGCAGCCTTGAGAAGTGGCTCACGGAGCGGTACGGCCTGCGGCTGCTGGAACGGGAGAAAGGGCTGAGCGGCGAAGCGAGGCAGACGATGGTGCGGGAGAAGATTGAGCGGTTCCAACGGAGCGAGATCACACAGTTCGAGCGATTTGTTCTCATCCAGGTGCTGGATTCAACGTGGAAGGACCACCTGTACGCGATGGACCAGTTGCGGAACTCGATCAATTTCCGGGCGTTCGCGCAGCAGGATCCGCGCATCGAGTATCGGCGTGAAGGCAGGCGGCTGTATGACGAGATGAATGAGAAAGTGCGTGACCAGGTATCGGAACTCATCTTCAAGGCACGACTGAGCCCCGGCCAGGGACAGCGAAGCGCCTACCGGGCGGCGGCGCCCGGGGCGCCGGTCGCGCGGCGGGCGTGAGGACAAGGACGGCAGCGCAGCGATACGATCAGACCATTGGCAGGTGAAGCGGACATCACCCTGAACAGGGCGTCAGGACGACCATGATCCCAGCGACACTCGGCGTGTATCTGCACCAGATGGATCCGTTTGCGTGGCGGATCAGCGGCGACTTCGGGGTGCGCTGGTATGGGCTTGCCTATGCGGCGGGTTTTGCGTGCGCCTATGTCATCCTGAGAACGCTTGCCAATCGCGGCATTGCGAAAATGAAGCCCGAGCAGGTGAGCGATTTCATGGTGGCGGTGGTGCTGGGGGTGCTGCTGGGAGGTCGAGTGGGCTGGGTGCTGCTGTACAACCCGAGCGCGCTGTGGACTGTGGGAAGTTCGTTTCCGTACTGGGAAGCCATCGCAATCAATCAAGGCGGCATGGCGAGCCATGGGGGAATCGCGGGTGTGATCATCGCGGTGGCGTGGTGGTGCAGGCGGAACCAGATCGGCATCCTGCATCAATTGGATATGGCAGCGTTGGTGACGCCATTCGGGCTGGGATTCGGGCGACTGGCCAATTTCGTGAACGGGGAGTTGTACGGAAACGCCTGCAGCGAGGCATTCGCGTGGGCGGTGCGGTTTCCGCAGGAAATGTCCCAGGAGTGGGGCGTAGCGGAGTTTGAGAAGGCAATCGGCGCGGCGGGAGCGATGGGACTGACGCAGGCACAATGGCTAGACATCGGGGCCAAGGCCGGCGCCGGGAATGCAGAGGCACGGGGGCGGATGATGGAGCTGGTCGGGCGAATGGAATGGGCGGTGCGGGAGGGCAATGCTCAGGTGACTGCGGTGGTCGAGCCGCTGCTCACGCCCAGATATCCATCGCAGTTGTTTCAGGCGGTTGCGGAGGGGGCGGTGCTGGCTGCGCTGCTTTGGGGCGTGCTGATCTTCCGGCGACCACGAAAGCCGGGCGTCATCGGAGCGCTGTTTGTCGTGGGGTATGCGATATTGAGGATCGCGACCGAGCATTGGCGTCAGCCGGACATCGAAATCGGGAGGCTGTGGCTGGGATTGTCGGAGGGGCAGTGGCTGAGCGCGGGAATGCTCGCGGCGGGCCTGGTGAGCCTGTGGGTGGTGGTGACACGGGATGCGAAGGAGACAGGTCAATGAAAGGGATGTGGATTGCAGTGGGTTTTGTTGGTGCGGCGTGCATCGGCGCCGGAGTGATGATGCGCGGGGGAACAGAGCAGGTGACGCAGGATCAGGGTGGGAAGCAGCCCGACAACCGACCGATGATCGCGTCGGGGCAGAAGGCGGAGGCAGGGTTTGCGTTCAAGAAGTGGGAAACGCCAGCGGGCGTGGCAGTGCCGCAGGGGATGCTGTATGTGCCGGGGGGCAAGACGAAGATCGGATGCGAAGAAGGAATGATGTGGGAGAAGCCGGTTTTCGAGACGGAAGTGAAGCCGTTTTTCCTGGATGTGCATCCGGTAACGGTGAAGCAATTCCGGGAGTTTGTAACGGCGACCGGGTACCGGACGGATTCGGAGCGCATCGGGAACAGCGCAGTGTTCGTGTATGAGAAGCACGCGTGGGAGTTGGTGGCGGGGGCGGATTGGCAGCATCCGTACGGGCCGGCCAAGGAGGCAACGGGTGATGATCTGCCGGTGACGCAGGTGTCGTGGAACGATGCGACGGCGTACAGCGCATGGGCGGGGAAGCGGCTGCCGACGGAGGTGGAGTGGGAGCACGCGGCGCGGAATGCGCAAAATGGGGGGCCGAGGTACATGACGAATTTCTGGCAAGGGGTTTTTCCTGAGTCGAACACGGGGGCGGACGGTTATCTGGGGGCGGCGCCGGTGGGGATATTCGGGAAGGCTCCATCGGGACTGACGGACATGGGCGGGAATGTATGGGAGTGGTGCAGCGACTGGTTCCGTTACTACGACCAGCGGGAACTGCCATTCACGCCGGATGCGACGAGCCAGAAGGTACACCGAGGGGGGTCGTTTCTGTGCGACCCTGCAGTGTGCCATGGGTATCGGGTCTCGGCGCGGGCGTCGACGGAGATTGACCTGGGATTGTGCCATGTCGGGTTCCGGTGCGCGAAGGATGTTCCGACCGCTGCTGAGGGGGAGGCGGCGGGAGCGGGTGATCGATAGGCGCGGGGGCAACGTGTTTTGACTTGGGGCGCGGCCGGGCAATGCTTGGCCCATGGCATCAGCACAGAAAAACGCGGCATATCCGGAGCGGAGAATTGATCTCGACCTCGTGCGGTGCACTGAGAACGCAGCGCTGGGGGCATGGAAGTGGTTCGGGAAGGGTGACAAGAACCGAGCGGATCAGGCCGCATCGGATGCGATGCGCGGGATGTTCGAGACGATTGACATCAAGGGGCTGGTGCGGATCGGCGAGGGGATCAAGGACGAGGCGCCGGGGATCTTCACGGGGGAGAAACTGGGCACATGGGTGGATGAAGCCATCCCGATGGCGATCGCGGTTGATCCGATCGACGGTACGACGCTGACTTCAAAGGGACTCCCGGGCGCGATTTCGGTGCTGGCTGTGGCCACATGCAAGAACCCGAACGACGATCCGTCGGGATTGTTTCCGGCCATTCCATCCGTCTACATGGACAAGATCGCTATGGGGCCGAAGGTGTCAGAAGGTCCGGGGAAGGTACGCATGGACGCGAGCGTGGAGGAGAATCTGGACATCATCGCGTTCAAACTCAAGAAGCGGGTCAAGGACCTGGTGGCGGTGGTTCTGGACCGGCCCAGACATCAGCACATCATCGATGCGCTGCGGAAGGCGGGATGCGGCATCCGTCTGATTTCGGACGGGGATGTGGCGGCGGCGATCGCGCCGAGCCTGCCGAACTCGGGCGTGGACCTGTACCTCGGAATCGGAGGCAGCCCGGAGGCGGTCATCGCAGCGGCGGCGATCAAGTGCCTGGGCGGGGAACTCCTGTGCCGCATGTGGCCACGCGACGAGAAGGAGCGAAAGAGCCTCATCGACGAGCACGGCTGCACAGAGCAGGACTTCGCCAAGGTATGGACAGTGGATGAAATGGCCAAAGGGGAGAACATCATCTTCGCGGCCACGGGAATCAGCGACTCGCCGATGCTGCGGGGAATCCGGTATACGGAGCACCACTGCATCACGGAGTCAATCCTGATGCGGGCGCATCATCGAACTGTGCGGCGGATCGAAGCCTGGCATGACATCGATCGCAAGGCGATCCGGCTGTCTTCGAGCGGCGAAGAGATCCGGCTCTAGAGCGATCTTCCGGCGGATCATTACGGCTCTACCGGACACAACGGGCAGGCAGCGCCGCAATACTTGAGAATAGAAAAGGGCCGACCTCGATGGTCGGCCCTCTCGTTTCATACAGGATTCTCTGTCAGCCCATCGGAATCCGGGATCAGGCTTCGGTATCGAAGATGAGGTTGAGCAGATCGTGCGTGTTTTCCGAACCCAGGAGGAGTTCGGTGAGGGCTGATTCGCTGTCATTGAACGTGCCCGGAATACCGGTGTACGCCGGGAACATCACGTCAAACAGGTTGGCATTATGACGCAGGCCAAGGGTGTGGCCGAGTTCGTGGGCAATGACCTGGCCCATCGCCTCGCCGAGTTCGGCTGTCTGGCCGGGCACGAAGCCGGTGAAAGAGTTGACGAAGACAACGGCTTCCTCAGACCGATCGTTGTTGAGCGGATCGAGGGACTGGGCGATGCCCAAGAGGCCGCCGTAGCCATTGTCGGCTCCGTAGTTGTTCGCCAGGTAAATGGTGGTGAACTCACCGGGAACCGCGAAATCGGCCGTCCGGAACGCCACATCCACGGTGATACCAGCGTTGGCGTAGAGGTCTTCAACCTCCTGCTCGATGATGGCGAGCAGGTCATCCTCAAGCCCATTGAAGCCGAGGTCTTCCAGGTTGAAGGGCAGGAGCGAGGTCCCGCGAACGCCGAGCCAGTCGACAAACCCGCCGCCGGTTTCGATGAGCACGTTCTGAATCTGGGGAGCGGAATACCGATCGCCAGCGGTCGAGGTATCGACGGTGATGCTGAGCTGGTAATCGGTCTGGGTGCTGCCCTGAACCAGAATCGCGTACTGACCGGTGGTGGGGATGCGCACCGTGAGGGTGAAGTCATTGGCGGGGCCAAGGGGACGATCCGCAGTGGCCAACGAGACGGCCGGCGCGCCCATCAAGGTACCGCCGTCAATGTCAGTGTCGTCAATGACGCGGAAGAGGCCGATGTCGCCGAGGGCGCCGAGATCGCCGCCGAGGGACTCGACGGAAATCGTGATCGTGAGGGTCATGCCTTCGGTGAGCTCGGTGATCGGGCCGCCGCTGGTGCTCACCGTACCGATGAGATAGACGTCGGCATCGATAAAGGTCTCGATGGGCACACCGTTATCTTCATCGCCGATATACCCGGTCACCGTCGTCGTGACACCGTCCTGGAGGTCTACCTGAGTCGAGTTGTTGAACCCGGTTGACCCATCGTTGGTGATCGAGGTGGTGAGGGTGTAGCGGCCGACGTCGTTGGTGAGCACATCGGGATCGATCGGATTGCCGAGCAGGTCGTTGACGCCGGTGGCATCCTCGATGTTGACGATCAGAGGCAGGCCGGTCGGGGGCGGAAGGCCGTTGAGGTCGGCGCTTCCGATGACCAGGTAGTAAGTGGTCGTGGTCTTGACCGTGTAGCCAGCCGCGAGGGTGTCCTCATCAGCGACGACTTCGAGACCGTTCCCAAGATCGGCCCGGAGATCGATGTTGCCGATGAACACGGAACCATTGAGGAAGCGTGTCAAGGCGGCGCGATAGGTATCGCCGGACTCGAGCGAGATCTCGAAGATGTCAAGATCCATCTTCTGGGGGAAGTCGAAGAATGACTGATCCGGGTGATCGCCGACGCTGCCGACGATGGTGATCTCGCGATTCTTCTCAGACTCCATGAGGAGGTTGAGGCTGGTCGCGGCCTGGAAATTGACGCCGGCGGCAACCCAAGTTCCATCGACCGTACGGTCGCCGGCATCGCCGATCAGGAAGTTGTCCTGGAAGTCATCCCCGGCGTTTCCGTCGGAATTGCCATCCAAGCGAGCGCCGCTGCGTGCGAGGAGAGCGTCGGCATCGAGGGTGATGGTGTAGACGTCAGGGCTCGCATTGATGAAGGTTGCCTTGAACCGAATGGTCAGGGCCTGGGTTTCCTCATCGTAAATGAGCGTGTAATTCGAGTCATCGACGAGGGCGTTGGTCAATGCGGACTCAACGATGACCGCATCATCGAGCGTGGAGGTCTCAACCTGGGCGTTGAAGAAGAACTTCACCAGGAAGTCACCACTGACGATGTCAAGGCTGGTGGAAGTTACTCGAAGCGGGAGCGGGGTGGTCGTGAAGGGCTTGACCTTCAGGTTCTGCACCTGATCAAACTCGTCGCCACCGACGAGGACGCGGCCGACAGTGCCGGACGCGGTGAATGCGAATGACTGGCTGCCCAACAGCGTGCCTGAGGCAGAACCGGAGATCGTGACGGAGTCGATGGCGCTGATTCCCAGGGAGGCGATGTCATCGGTGGTTCCGAAGTAGGTATCTTCGCCGCGCGACACGCCGGCCGCGACGTTGCTACGAGCCCAATCGCCGCGGACATTCACCTTGCCCATGACACCCTGAGAGACGACGTCGGCATCAGCATCTGTTCCGCCGTAATCAGCATCCGCGCCAAGCGAGACGCCTGCGAGGAAATCACTGTCGGCGACGTTACCGGTGATGTTGACGGAGCCGAGGTTGTCACCGGCAAAGAAGACGGACTGGGTAACTGCATTCCCCGAGGAGACGCTGACGTCAAGCCGATCGAACGAGCCAGCGGTGCCGATGTTGGAGAGATTAACCAAGCCGTTGATATCAACTGAACCGATCGAGCGGGTCAGGAAGATGATGCCGCCGGTCATCGGACCGTTGACGACGAGGTCATCCAGCGACTCACCGGACCAGATCTGACCAATCCAAGAACCGTTGACGGTCACCTGACCGGCAGAGGTCACGTCGAACTGACCGAGAGTCACCGAGCCGGTGGTCAGGCGATCGAGGCGGCCGCCGATGGAAATCGTTCCGGTCGTGCTCACGGAACCAAGCGTCAGGCTCTTCACATCACCGTCAATGGTGATTGAGTCGGAACCGTCGAGGTTGGCGTCGATATTGAGAGCGTTGAAGGAGGAATCGTCACCAGCGGTAATCTGCACATTGGTGAAGTTGACCAAGCCGTCGCCGGAGCCGCCCGTGACGAGAATGTCAACGCTGGTGCGGGTATCGGTGCCGGTGAAGATGATGCCGGTGACCGCGCCGCCAGCGGCGAAGTATTCAACGGTGCCGGTGCCCGGACCGCGAAGAGTGAAGGTGACCACATCGCCATCGCCCTGGGTCAGGGTGAAGGAGGAACCGTTGCTGAAGGAGGCGGTGGTGTCGCCTACGCCAGGGAGGGCCGGGGCGGAGGCATCCAGAACATCGAGCGTGGCGGAGCCCAAGACTCCGAACGTCACAGCGCCGATGGAGGTATCGGCAAGGATGAGATTTCCGCCGACGTCCACGCCGCTGACGCGGACCTGATCAATGGAACTGGACCCGGGGGCCTGATCGGTATCGGGATCAAGCGTTGCGAACGACCCATCCGCGCCGCCGTCGACGCCTGCGGCGACGACAGTGGTGTCCATGCTGCCGCGGATGGTGACCTTGCCAACGTTTCCGGCGGTAAAGGTGTCGGCGTCATCGGCCACGCCGCCGAGGGCGTTGTCATCGCCGAGGGACTCAAGGCCGCCGAGGATGAATGAGCCGGTGGAGTTGCCGCCGATGGTGAGGTTGTCGATGGAGCGGCCCGCCCCGATGATGGAGGAGGTGACGCCGCCGTCGATGGTGAGTTTCTGCAGAGAGAGGCCGGCGAGAATGAGGGCGTTGGTCGCGCTGCCGTCGACGTCGACGGAAGTAAGCGAGTCGTTGCCGATGATGGAGCCGGTGAGGTTGCCGCGGATGGCGATCTTTCCGCCGTCGCGATCACTGAGGATGGATCCGGCCATGTTGCCCGCGACATTGAGGCTGCTGATGGCGCCGTCGAGAGCGGTCACAGCGCCGGAGGAGCCGAGCGAGCCCTTGAGGTCGACCTTGGAAATTCCGCCTGAGTGAGAGATGATGAAATTGTCGAAGTCATTGACGATCGTGACCTGCTTGATGGAGCCGCCGACCGTGAGGTTCGCCAGAGCGTCCATCGTGAGGACATTGAACTTACCGGTGAGATTTCCGGTGACCACGACAGGAGAGAAGAGCGTGCCGTGGGAGGCGTCGAGATCCTTCAGGTTGCCGCGGACGTTGATGACGCCGCCGTTGCCGACATTGCGGGCGGCACGGAGCTTGTCAACGTTGCCATCGGCGTCCAACGAAATGAGGAGATCGCGACCGGCGGAAATCTCCTTGATGTACCCATCGCCGCTGAAGGTGCGGATGGCGGCTGTGATGTCGCCAGTGGTGGTCTTGATCTGACGGATTTCGCCGGAGACGCTGATGTCGCCGGAGATGCCAGTGACCGCGTTCATCTTGTCGAGTCGGCCGTCGGGGCCGTCGATGATGAGGGAAATGCGGCGGATTTCGCCGGAACGAGAGCGGAGGGAAGAGAGAGGACCAGCGGTTTCGAGCGTGACGCGGTCGATGTCTCCCTGGGCTTCGAACTTGGAGACGATACCGGTCACGAACTTGCTGCGTGAGATGTATCCCTTGGCGTCGATGCGTTCAACTTCGCTGTCGACGTCGAAGGCGACGCCGATGATGTTGTTCCCGCGGAAGGTGCTGAGATTGCCAAGGGTGTTGACGTAGAGGTCGATGATGTCGCCGCGCTGGCCGTTGGTCTCGATGCTCTCGATATTGTCGGTGGCGATGATGAGGCTGCGGGCGGTTTCCGGGGTGAGGGCTTCCTGGGCAACAAGGGCGCTGTCATCATCGAGATTGGTAGCGATGAAGGAATCGGCATTGACGCGGCCGACGCCTTCGATGGCGCGGATCTTGTTGGAGTCCCAGACGCCGCCGGTGATGCTGATGGCGCCCAAGCGGCGCTGCTGGTTGTTGCGGATGTCGATGAACTCGGCGAGGCCGACATTGATGCCTTCGATGCGGGTGTAGCGCATGTCGCCGTTGACAATGCGGATGTCCTTGATGTCGCCAACGGGCGAGGAGCCGTCCTCGTCGGTGATGGGATCAAACCAGTAGTCGTCGAGGGAGCTGGTGGAAATGAAGGCGCCGATCATGTTGGCACCGTCGGTGAGCTCAATGAGACCGATGGCTTGCTCGACGTCCTGTGGCTTGCCATTGACCAGGCCGAACGTGGGGATGCCCATGGCCATGATGACGCCGTAGATATCGTGGCCTTCGCCACGAGCGACGACCTTGACGAGTTGCCCAAGGGAGGTGATGCCCGCATTGAGCGAGGGGGCCGCGGAATAGGCAACGAGTCCCTCACCGACGTCGATGTACTCGAGATTGCCCTCTGCGTACACGGTTCCCTCGATGCCCTGGAACCTGCCGAAGGCAGAGTCGCCATCGGCGTTGGCAATGATGCGCTCAACGTTGTTGAGAATGATGCAGTCGCCGATGGTGCCGTCAATCAGGACGGACTCGACGGGCTGCAGTACGTTCGGAAGACGGACGACCAGGCCGTTGAGGAATCCGTCGTAGGGACCGCCGAACTGAACTTCATCCTGCCCGCCGGAAAGGGCGAGCGGGTTGATGGTGAGGCCGAAGCCGGGGAGAGCGCCGGGCGCGGAAATGGTGACGCCAAGTTCGGGGCCGATGAGCTTGGGCCCGATGTCGATGTTGTCGGTGCGGCCTAGATTCCCCGCAATCTTGACGCGAACGACTTCGCTCACGTCAACGGCGATCATGTCGCCGGAGGTCGAATTGGAGATCTCATCGAACACGCCAGTAGCGCGGAGGTAATGCACATCCGTGTTGCCGGAGCCGTTGATGATGATCTCACTGTTGCGCAGGCCACCTGTGCCCAGGCCGGTGACGATGATGTCACCGATTTCAACCTGGCCGCTGTTATTGGTGATCACAAGGTCGGCGCCGGGCGCGAGGAACACGCTGATGCGTGCGACCGCGACGCCCTGCGAGCCGTTGATGCCCTGAGTCGTGATAAAGGCGAAGGAGGCGAGGCCGGACGCGGATGCGCCGTTAATGCGGATGGTGAAGAGCGCACCCGAGTCATCGACGAGTTGAAGGGTGTTGTCCTCCTCGAGTTCGATGACAGGGTTGGAGTTGCCATTGCCCGAGATCGACGGAGCGCGGAAGAAACGCACGTTACCGCCGCCGCCGGAGCCGGTGCGGATAAAGAGGTCGCCACGGGTGATGCCGAAATCTCCGCTGGTCTCGCGACCGACGTCGACATTGCCATCACCACCATCAGCGCCGACGATCTGCATACCGGCCTCAATGAGGTCAATGACGCCATCGTCACCGCAGGTGATCTCGGTCGAACCGCCGTAAATTCGGTTGTCGGCGCGAATGACGCCGATCGATCCGCCAGCAGAAATAAAGGTCGGGACTGCGGTGAACTCGTTGTTCTCCGTCGTGCCGCCGATATCGCCGAAGTCATTTTCGGCGCCAAGGGCCCAAATCAAACCGATGTCATTGCCGGTCGTAATGATGGCGTCCAGGAGCGACCCGCCATTGAATCCCTCATCCGCGCCATCTTCACCGCGACCGAAGCCGGCCAGGATGCTGCCGATGTTCACGTCCGCGGAGATCAGGATGGCGGAATCATCTGCGCCGATGTTGTGCCCGGCGGTCAGGTTCCAAATGCTGCCGGCGGAATCGATGACCATGTCGGTCAGGTTGCCGCTGTCGGTATCGGCGATGTCCTGTCCGGTGCGGACCGTTCCGATGGAACCTGCCGAAGTGAGGATGGATGTCCCCTCTCCTGCACGGAACTGGAACTGTTCGATGGTGTTGACCTCACCCAAGGTCACACCCTCATGCCCCTGAATCGTGAGGAGGTATGACGTGGGAGCGGCGAGGTCCAAAGTGTCGCGAACGACGATGTAGATAAGGCCAGCATGATCGGGCGTAAATTCGATCGCCCCGAGTTCGCCGGAGTCAGCCAGGCCGGCAGTGCCGCGCGAGGCGAGCACGCGACCACGTTCGTCCTGGATGCTGAGATAGACCGGGAGGTCAAGGAGCGTAAGGGGGTCGACAAGAGTTATGGTAATCTTGGAACGACCGTCCACAGCGACCGCAAAGTAGTCGAAGTCATCCGCGTTCCCGGAGTGGCGACCAAACGCCTCGCCGCCGCCGATGGTGCCCGAAACCGTGACCACGGAATTCGCGCGGCCGACGTACTGGGCAAACCCGATGGTGTCGTTGTGGAGATACTGGGGAGTGTCGTCGCCGCCGTTGACCGGGTCCTTGATGTAACCAACCAACCCGCGCGAGAAGGAGAAGGCAAATCCCTCTTCGTTCGCGTCCTGCTGAACGTTTTCGAATTCGTTAATGACGTTGCCGTTGGGGAAGGCGGGGCTATCCGAATAGTCAAAGAGGTCGCCTTCGACGAGGGTCACGGCCGCGTTGCGTCCGCCCACGAGGATGGAGCCGACATTGCGCCCGACGGAGATGAATGCGCCGGTCGTGCGGTCAAAGACGCCCTGATCGGCGAAGGTGTAGTCGATGAAGCCGGCATCGCCCGCGACGATAATGCCGCCGGCAACTTCGCCGTCAACCTCGACGGAGCCACCCAGGAAGCCAACGTGGAGGTACTCGATGGCGCCGGGGAAGATGTTGCGGCCGAAGAGCGCGCCGTCAATGGCGATGCGCCGGATCGGTTCATCCAAACTGGGGTCCTCGAAAGAAATTCCCTCGGTCTGGCGCTTGGTATCGATATCAATCAGGAACGACCCGAAGTTCTGCAGAGGCGCATCGACCGTCCAATCCGCATTGGTGGGATTGCCGACAATGATGCGTCCCATCAACGGGGCCTGAACGACAGAGCCATCAACGACGTTGCCGGGCTTGACGTCGAACATCACGCCGACGTCGCTTTCCTCAGGCAGCCCGAAGGGGGTCAAGACCGTGGGCTGCCCATTGCCATCGAGTTCAACGACGGTCATCGTGAACCGAGTGAACTGAGTGGTGTTGCGGAAGATGATCTGGCCGATGCCGTTATTGAAATCGGCGATGCCGTCGTCCGCGTAGTCCGGCAGGTCATTGACAGTGGGGCTGGTAAATCGATCAATCAGGTGCCAGTCAAAATTGGAGGGAGCGCCGTACGCGCCGCCGTTGCCAGCTGAGGGATCGTCGCCGTTTCCAAATACGCGGTCATCAGTCTCGCCGAGGATGCCGGGGGGAGTGCGACTGTCGTTCCAGAACGCTTCGGGCAGGTAGAGCTGTTCCTCGTAATCCGGAACGGTGGTGTCATCGCCCGAGGTATCCCCGTTATGCCAAATACCGGTATGGGGGAAGACGAGGTTGTACTCGTTGGGAATGTCATCAAGGACAAACTCGCCGAGATCTTCGTCGTACTCGAGG
Source organism: Phycisphaerales bacterium (assembly GCA_044229655.1). Taxonomy (GTDB): domain Bacteria; phylum Planctomycetota; class Phycisphaerae; order Phycisphaerales; family UBA5793; genus JBGASM01. The sequence continues at coordinate 15,799 of JBGASM010000012.1, forward strand.
ACGCGCTCAGGATGGAAGAACCAGTCGGGCCCCCAGATGTCGTCGGCGGTGCCAAAGGCCAGGTCGAGGCCGGGGAAGAGGCGATACCCGGGGTTGTACCCGATGTCGAGGCCGAACCCGCTGGTGGTCTCGTCATCATCAGTGCCCCAGAGACCATCGTCGTCACCGTTGGGGTCGAGGCTTCCCGTGGCAATCGACGCCTCCAGCTCCGTGGTGAAGTCTCCGCCGTCGGGCTGTCCGCGCCACGGATAGAGATCGTTTCCGTCCAGGTCCTTGATCGAGACAGAGGGACCGGACTCGGGGTCGAGCGGATCGGCGGTCGGATCAATGATGGTGATGAGGACGAGGACCGAGCGAGACTCTACGGAACTGGCATCCAGGCGGATCTGCTGCCCGCTGAAGATGTCGATGAACTTCGGCATCGCGATGTAGCCGATGAACGTCGAGAAGTATCCGGAGTAGTTTGAGAAGGGGAATCCGAAGAACTCAGGCGGGGTGGCCTGGGCGCCGAAGGCATTGACACCGCCCGCATAAAGCGTGGTGAGGAGCTTGCGGGGCTCGAGAAACTGAATGACGGGAGCCGATGCGGCACCCGAAGAGCGGGCGGAAGCGGCTGAGTCGGACTGGAACCCGCGGCGTGCGCTGCGTCCACGAACCATGGAAGAGTGCGGACGATTCCTCTTGCTGCTCATGTGATCCGTTCCTTCTTGTAATCTGCAGTCGAGTCGAGTATCCCTGTATGCCATCACCGTCATGCAAGCGCAGGCAGCCAGCCAGCGCGATGAGCTGCTCGCCGAAGCGGGCGCTGCATCGATCAACACGTTTCCAAGCGAATGCGCAATCCTGAAGACAGGCCAATGTGCGTACGGGCCAAATCTTCATGGGCGCGCATGGAAACCATAGCCAGTCCGTCGCTTGCTAGCGAGCAAATGACAAACTGGAAATGTCCGAGAACATGCCGAAGGCGTCGCTGCGTTGGAGGGGTCGGCTGTGCGGGCCGGTTCCACCTCGAAGTCAAAGCATGCATCACGTGCTCCCTGGGGAGTGCAACGGCCAACAACGCACAGGCGATACAATGTCGGGAACGCAGCCCAGGGCTCGTGGCGGAATCGGCAGACGCGGCGGACTTAAAATCCGCTTTCCCCGCAAGGGGAAGTGTGGGTTCAACTCCCACCGGGCCCATTGGAGACCGATGACCGCTCTTTACTGCCTGTGCTACCGGGTTCGTGCTGCTGTGCGACAGCGCGACACCACAATATAAAGCAGAAGTCGGCAATGTGCTGCCCAATTCCGAGAAAAAAGTGAAAAAACTTCTCCAAACCGCCACTTTTGGAAGCATGCGGGGCAGCGACGGGTCTTTTCGCGCGCATTCCATACCATCCGAGCCATGTCTGACACCCGCCTACCGATTGCACAGGTTCTAATCGTGGACGATGAGGTCGAGCACGCCCATGCGATGGCGGATGCACTGCGCCGGCCTGGGCACGTCTGCACGGTGCGGAATTCACTGGCCGACGCGATGACAGAACTGCAGGGCGGGGCCTTTGACGTCATAGTGACGGATTTGATCATGGAAGGTCAACCGCAAGGCATGCGTGTGCTTGAGGAAGCTCGCCGACTGCAGCCGACCGCCAAGACAATCATGGTGACGGCGCACGGGGATATTCCGACGGCGAAGGACGCCTTGCGGAAGGGCGCGTACGACTTTATCGAAAAGCCGCTGGACCTGGATGTGTTCCGGAACCTGGTGAACAACGCGGCGGAAGCGGCAATGCTCATCAACCGCAACCAGACACTGGAGGAAAGCCAGGACGAGCAGTTTGGATTCGGGGCGATTGTCGGAACGAGCCCCGCGATGCGACAAATCATCAGCGTCATCAAGCGGGTAGGCCCGACGGACATTCCGGTCCTGATCTTGGGCGAGACGGGGACGGGCAAAGAACTCATTGCGCGAGCGATTCACCACGTCTCGCGGCGTGCGAAAGAGCGATTCAAGCCGGTGAATTGCGCGGCGTTCACGGAATCGCTGCTGGAGAGCGAACTGTTCGGGCACGTGAAGGGCGCGTTTACCGGCGCGGATCGGGCCAAGGAAGGCGTGTTCGAATACGCAAACAAGGGGACACTGTTCCTGGATGAGATCGGGGACATGCCGGTGGGAATGCAGAGCAAGTTGCTGCGGTCGCTGGAATCGGGCGAAGTGGTGCCGGTGGGCAGCAACGAATCCAAGAAGACTGATGTGCGGCTCGTGTCGGCAACGCACCGGGACCTGGACCAGATGGTGAAGGAGGGGACGTTTCGGCAGGACCTGTACTTCCGGATCAAAGGTGTGGAGTTGCGTTTGCCGCCGCTGCGAGAGAGGCGGGAGGACATCCCGCTGCTCATTGCGCACGGGGTGGCGCGGCATGCATCCGAGTATGGAAAAATGATTCGCGGGATCACGCAGGAGGCGTTGCAGGCCATGGTGGCATACGGATGGCCCGGCAACGTGCGGCAGTTGCTGACCGTGGTGGCCAACCTGGTGGTGTTCTGTGATGACGGGGGCGAGATTACGCTCGATCTGCTGCCCATTGAGATCAAGCAAGCGGGGCGGGCTGGATCGGGCGGAACGGAGGGCGTGGGCAGCGGCGCGACAGGGTCACTGGCGGGGATCGATCTGGCGGAACTCGAGAAGCGGGCGATTCGCGAGACGCTGAAACTCACCAGCGGAAACCGAGAACACGCCGCTGAGATGCTGGGAATTGGAGAGCGCACCCTGTACCGCAAGCTAAAGGAATACGGACTGCGGTAGCAGCCGAGATTCAAACGGAAGATGGCCGAACAGGCCTCAGCGGCGAGGCTGTGTCGCGCGACGTGGCGCGGTGCTGGGCCATGGTGACGGCCAACTCCAGAGCGGACTTCATCGATCCGGCATCGGCGACTCCCTGACCGGCGATGTCAAAGGCAGTGCCATGGTCGGGGCTGGTCCGGGGAACAGGGAGTCCGAGGGTCACGTTGACGGCGAAGTCCCGGGCGAGGAGTTTGACGGGTATCAGTCCCTGGTCGTGGTACATGGCGACGACAACGTCGAAACGACGATCCGCGGGGGAAAGGCCGACAGCCGCGTTGTAGATCGTGTCTGCGGGGTACGGACCGGAGGCGTCAATTCCGGCCTTGCGGGCCTGCTCAATGGCGGGCGCGATGACGCGGCGTTCCTCATCGCCGAACAGACCGTTCTCGGAGGCATGGGGGTTGAGACCACAGACCGCGACGCGCGGCTTGTCGAGTTTGAACCAGCGGCGACACGCGGCGTCGGCGAGTTCAATCGGGGTAAGCACCTGCCCGAGGGTCAGGAGATTACGGACCTGCATGAGCGGGACATGAATCGTGGCCAAGGCGACCATGATCTGGGGCGCGACGAACATCATCGCGTACCGCGAGGCGCCAAGGGCGTCAGCGAGCAATTCCGTATGGCCCGGGTACTTGCTCACGCCCGCAAGCACCCACGATTCCTTGCACACGGGCGCCGTTACAAGAGCGTCGAGACGCGTGGGCGCACCGGAGACGTGCTTGCTGGCGGCGATCGCGTGATTCAAGTAAAGGAGCGAAGCCAAGCCGCCGATCCGTGACGGTCCGGGACCAGCAGCAGGTGGAATGAGGCGGTCATCGAGTTCCGGATGGTCGATGACCACGACGTCCTGGTGAAGCGGGAGTTGCAGTCGATCGGACCCATAGTCGACCCGCCACCAATAGGGATGGATCCCCAGGCGCTGCGCCGCTTCCGTCAGCAGGGTGTTGGAACCGTACACATGAAACTGAGCACGCTGGCGCAGGGCGGAATCGGAAAGCGCCTTGAGGACGACTTCCGGGCCGATGCCGAAGGGATCACCCAGGCTCACCCCGATGATTGGAAGGCGTGCTGCCATCTTCGATGGATTGTAGTGGCACTATGCAGCGACTCGCCCGCGACGGCAGTGGTTCAATCCTCTTCGTGGTGCGGCTTGTACGCGGCGACGATCTCGGCCTGCTTCATAGGGGGAGCGGCTTCGTCATGACTGTACTCCATTGCGTAGGAGCCGGTGCCCTGCGTCATGGCCTTGAGCGCGGACGCGTAGGTCGTGACCTCGGACAGCGGGGCGGCGGCGGTGATGATGGCGACGCCGCCGGCGACGATATCGGTTCCCTGCACACGGCCGCGACGACCGGAGAGGTCCGCGGTGATGTCCCCCATATAGGTATCGGGGACACTGATCTCCATCTTGACCCATGGTTCGAGGACCACAGGGCGAGCCTTGCCGACTGCATCGATGAACGCGCGCTTGCCGGCGGTGGTAAAGGCCACTTCCTTGGAATCAACAGGATGGTATTTTCCGTCGTACACCTCGACACGGACATTGAGCATCGGATATCCGGCAATGGCTCCGGTCTCGAGGACCTGCCGTACACCTTTCTCAATGGCAGGCATGAACTGCTTGGGAACCGAACCGCCGAAGGTGTCATCCACGAACTCGAAGCCCTCCGGGTGGCCTTGAGGAAGGGGCGCGACACGGAGATACACCTCGCCGAACTGGCCCGCGCCGCCGGTCTGCTTCTTGTGTCGATGATGGCCGTCTGCCTTCGCGGAGATCGTTTCCTTGTACGCAATCTTCGGGGGAGCGGTCGTGACCTCAAGGTGGAAGCGGTGCCTGATCTTCTCGATCACGACGCGGAGGTGCAGTTCGCCGATACCGCGAATGACCATTTCGTGAGTCGCGCGATCACGGTCAATTCGAAGCGTGGGATCCTCCTCGCAGAGCTTGACGAGGGCCTGGCTGATTTTGCCTTCTTCACCGCGTTTGGCAGCGCCGACGGCAAGGCCGTACATGGGTTGAGGAAGCGCGATGGGGCGGGCTTTGACCGAGTCAGCGGGGTAGGCCTTGTGCAAAATTGTGTTGTAGTGAATTTCGTCGATTTTGGCGACGCCCACGATGTCGCCTGGAATGGCAGTGTGAATCTCCTTCGCATCTTTCCCCTGCACATTGAAGATGTGGGCGAACCGAATGGGCTTGCGCTCATCGCCCACATTGACGGAGTCTCCCGCAGTCAGGGTTCCCTGCAGCACGCGGAAGACGCACAACTTCCCCACGAAAGGATCGGTGGTGACTCGGAACACGTGGGCAAGAAACGGCTTGGCGGGATCCGGCATGGGATGAACCGCGACGTCCTCGGTTCCCTTCTTCGTCAGGACTTCGTGCTGGTCCGCCTCGGTGGGGTCGGGGCAGTACTCGATGATGAAGTCAAGGAGTTCGGCAACGCCAGCGCCGGTCTTCCCGCTGGCAAAGAGAATCGGGACAACGTGGCCGTCATGCAGAGCCTTGTGGAATGCCTTGACGAGTTCCTCGTGCGAGGGCTCCTGTCCCGCAAGATATCGTTCCATCAGCGCATCATCGGTCTCGACGACCTGCTCGATAATCTGCTGGTGGGCTTCGGCGACGGAACTGAAATCCGCGTCGCCATCGGCCTTATCGAGAACGGAGATGACGCCTTTGCCCGCTCCGGTAGGCAGATTGACAGGCATGCACTCGTTGCCGAAGGAAGCGCGAACCGCCTCGACCAGTTCGTCAAGCTTGCTGACGTCGTGATCGATCTTGTTGATGACAATGGCCCGGGGAAAGTGCTCTTCCGCGCCGATCTTGAGCATGCGGCGGGTGATGTTCTCGACACCCTTACCCCCGTCGATGACGACAAGCATGGTGTCGGCGGCGGGAAGGGCCCCCACTGCGTGGCCCACAAAATCTGGGAAACCAGGTGTGTCGAGGAAATTGAGACGCTTGCCGTTCAGGTCGACATGGAAGACGGCGGTCTTGAGCGAGTGCTGATGCTCTTTCTCTTCAGGTTCGTAGTCGCAGGTGGTGTTCCTGTCCTGGATTGACCCCATGCGTCCGATGGTCTTGGTCGATTCGAGAATTCGCTCGGCGAGGGTTGTCTTTCCGCACGCACCGTGACCGACAATTGCAACGTTGCGGATGTCCTTGGTGGTATAGCTGGAGGCCATGGCGGGTCTTCCCTTCGCAAATGGAGCCCTGGCGGGGCCGGCAGGGGTGGGAAGGCCCCGGAGGGATGAGATTATGTTTCGACCCCGCGCGACGTGCGAGAGCCGGAAGGACACTGTACGCGCGAAATATGCGGAGGGCAGCACGAATACGCCGCTCAAATCAGGGTTTGCGCGGGGGGGTGGGCAATAATGACCCCAATGCGCATCGTCCGCGTCGAAGTCCAACCCGTGCACATGCGTCTTGTTGAGCCGTACACCATCGCCTATGAGACGGTGGAGTGTACGACGAACGTGTTCGTCAAAATCGTCACGGACAAAGCCATCGCAGGTGTGGGTTGCGCGGCTCCGGACGAGGTGATCACGGGCGAGACGCCGGAGACGGTTGTCAAGGCATTCAAGGACATCATCGGCCCCGCGCTCAGGGGCTCGGACCCCTTGCGCATCGCGAAAATACTCAACCGGCTGAGCATCGCCTGCGGCGGGAAGCACGCCTCAGCGCGCGCGGCGGTGGATATGGCGCTGCACGACATCCTGGGCAAGTCGGCCGGCATGCCGCTATGGCGACTGCTGGGAGGCTACCGGGACCGAATTCGCACGAGCATCACCATCGGAGTGATGAGCGAGCGCGAGACGGTCGCACGCTGCGCTGAGCGGGTGAAGGAGGGTTTTCGGTCGCTGAAACTCAAGGGAGGCGTCGATGTGGAAGAGGACGTCGCCAAGGTGCTCAAGGTGCGTGAACGGGTCGGGAAGGGAATTGAATTGCGCTTCGACGCCAATCAGGGATTCACCGTAGAGCAGTCGCTGCGGTTCGTGGAGGAGACAAGAAAGGCGGACCTGGAGTTGATCGAGCAGCCGGTCGCCAAGGATGAGATCGAGCACCTGGGAAAGGTGACGAGCGGCGCACACATTCCGGTGATGGCGGATGAGAGCATGATGACGCTCATGGATGTGTTCAAGCTGGTGCGGCGCGACCTGGTGGACATGGTGAACGTCAAGCTGATGAAGGTGGGCGGGATCTTTGAGGCGTTGCAAATCAACGCGGTGGCGCGGTCGGCGGGGTGCGAAGTCATGGTGGGGTGCATGGATGAATCAGCGCTGGCGATCAGTGCGGGACTTCACTTTGCGCTCTCGCGCAAGAACGTGGCGTATGCCGACCTGGATGGGCACCTGGATCTCCTGGGCGATCCATCGATGGGTGCGGTCATTCTGAAAAACGGCACGCTCTATCCGACGAATCGGCCTGGGCTGGGGTTTGAGATGTGAGTCGTGGCTCAAGCCTTCAATGAATCGAGCGCATAGGTCGTGTGCGACTGCACGAACTCAAGCGGAGGGGGAAGCAAAGGCCATTGCACACCGCACTCAGTGCACATCGGTGGTCCGAATTCATGAAGTCGCGTTTCCTTGGAACGGAAGTGCGCTCGCAACGCATACGAGCACTCGGGACACCGTCCATGGTTTATGGAATTGAGCAACCGCTTAGCGCAATTTCGATACCTGAAGTGTCCTACTAGGACATAGAAACATCCAGCGCCAATGGCAAAGAGTGCGGCAATCGCCACTCCAACCTCGTGATCCGGATCGAGCAGAAGTACGTTGACCCCAAAGACGACATATAAGGGCACATTCGCAATCAGGAATAACGCCCGTAATCCTGTGTCCGACCGGCAGAGCCCAAATTGAGCTCCCAATGACGGCTTGCCGGAAAGGCGTTCACGCCATGCGGCGCGCCTGACTTGGACCACTGTTTCAGTGTCCCGGATCTCGTCGAGGGCTGTGCCTGGACACCTATCTGTGCGAGCCACACCTGTTCGCAACTTCCCCAGCACCGAAAGCGCAACATCGATACGGCGGTCGCTCCAAGAAGTTGAGACAAAAAGCAACAGGCACGGAAGAGCAAGAAAGTACACTCCGAAAAGGACGTCGAGCCAGACGAACTGGACATGCAGATGCTGGCGAACGTAGAAAACATATACGGGCATCGCAAGGACAAACACCCACAGCAGTATTTCGCGAAGCCGTGCGAACCAAGACATTTGGTTCCACCTCCGCCGAACAATTCGGCTCCATGACCGCCTGCCGTCGACTGTCTTGATCTGGAATCGCCACAAGCGCGAAGCGCGGCGCATGAGCGATTCAGACTGTGTGCGCGGGAGATGCGCAAGTGCCATACGGTCCCAGACGCAATACCGATTGCGAGCCATGCTCACAGGTCACCTGCCAGACTGTAGCTCCTGAGGATTTCCGCGACCCCTTGGGCCAGTTCTGCATTGCTCGTGTAGTCGCTAACTCGTTTCACCTCCTCCATCGCGTTCGCAGGGCAGGCGAAGTGGCCGCAGACGTCGCGGAGGACGAGGTCGGATGTGCTGTCGCCGATGGCCTGGACATTGCGTCCTTCGAGGCCCAGTTGGGTAAGGAGGCGGGCGACGGCGGTGGCCTTGGAGACGTGCGCGAGGCAAATGTTGATGTATGTGACTGTGCGGTCGACACGCAGGGGCCAGCCCTGATCGTGGATCCTTCGGCGGCATTCCTCCATCATGTGGTGGAAGAGACGGTCATCCGCACCGGGGACGAAGAGCGAGACCATCGCCTGCTTGCCAGCCTGGACGTTCCAGCCGCGCTCGAAAGCGCACCAATCGGCGCAGGCGCGAATGGCGGCTACATGGGCGGGGGAGATCGACGGATCGAGGCGCGCGACATTGTCGGCCAGGCTGTAGGTGATGACGCCGCTTTCGCTGATGGCCGGCAGAAGCGGGCAGTGGACAGTGCGTTGCAAGAGTTCGACAAAGGGTTGCGGTCGGCCGGAACAGATGGTGAGTGGAGGGAGTGCGGCGCGGGACCAGTCCAGGCCAGTCCAGAGATCTGGAGCGCCGGCCCTGCTGCTCAGGAAGCGATCATCGACTCCCAAAGCCTGATGGGCAGACCGGTTGTGCGCGGTAATCGGGGCCAGGTCGGATGGGCTCAGGAGGGAGTTGTGTTCGGGCATGAGGCAGCCGTCGTTGTCGCAGACGACGAGATGAATGCGAGGCTTGGCCATCTCAGAAGCGGACAGGGTAGGAGGATGGGGAAGCGTTGCGTGTGCTATGCTCAGGTGCTGCATTCGCAGCGATCAGTTTCGAAAGGCAGAATTCTCCTGCCCGCTCCCCCACTGCTCCCCCAATCGCTTCTCACTTCTGGAGGTCCGCATGTTCAAGGGGCAAGTGACGATTCAACGGCTGATGCTCGCCACGGCGGAACTCAACGCTTCGGACCTGCATCTCAAGGCAGGTTTGCCGCCGATTTTCCGCATTAATGGGCTGCTCCATCCTGCGGACATGCCTGCACTAACCGGTGAAGACACGGAACGGCTCATGGCGGGCATTGTGCCGGAGCGACTCAAATCAAAGTTCGAAACGCAAGGCGATCTGGACTTTGCAACGTACAACGAGGCGGGAGATCGGTTCCGAGTGAACATGTTCAGCGCGGGTGGGCAGGTGTGTGCGGCGATCCGGCGGGTGAAGTCGGAGATCCCGACGTATGCATCACTGCATCTTCCGCCAATCTATGACCAACTGGTGGAGCGAACGGCGGAAGGGCTGATCCTCGTCGTGGGTGTGACGGGAAGCGGCAAATCTTCAACGCTTGCCGCGATGATCGAACATATCAACGCCACGCGGGAAGAGCACATCATCACGATCGAGGACCCGGTCGAATACCGATTCAAGATCAAGAAAGCAGCCATCAGCCAGCGTGAAATCGGCATCGACGTGCCGGACTACAAGAGCGCCCTGCGGTACGTGGTGCGGCAGGATCCTGATGTGGTGTTCATCGGCGAAATGCGCGATCATGACACGGTGCTGGCGGCAGTGCAGGCGGCAGAGACGGGGCATCTGGTGTTCGGGTCAATGCACACCGCGGACACGATGCAGTCGATGAGCCGGATTCTGGAGTTCTTCCAGCAGGAAGAACATGCGTTCATCCGCAGCGCACTGGCGAACACGCTGAAGGCAGTGTGTGCCCAACGGCTCCTGCCGGCGCTGCAGGGTTTCGAAGTCGGCGCGGTGCCGGCGACGGAGGTTCTCATCAACACGCCCATCGTGAAGGAACGCATCCGCGAGGGGCGCGACACGGACATCCCAGCGATCATCAATCAGAGCAAGGCGGAGGGCATGCGGAGCTTCACCCAGTCTCTGGCGGAACTGGTGGAGAAGGAATGGGTGGCCAAGAGCGTCGCGATGGAGTACGCGCCGAATCGCGAGGCGCTGGACAGCGAACTCAAGGGTTTGCATGTGCGAGCGCAGGGGCTGGTGCAGCGGATTCGGGGGTAGGCGGCCAGCGACCATGGGATGACGGCAAAAAAACGCCGCAGACAAAGCCGCGGCGTGTAAGAGTCACATTAGAGAAGACAGGCTCAACGCTTGGAATTGATGAACGCCACCACCGAAGAGGCGGGCTGGTTCATCGCACCCAGCGTCTCGGCGGCCGCTGTTCCCACCGGGCCGCGATCCTTGGCCACCAGATTCCGCAGGGACTCGATCTGCTTGTCGGAGGCATGCGACCCCCAGCGGCGGGCGGAATCGCCGGCGATAGACATCAACGAAACCTGCAACATGGGATCGGACTCGCCCAACGCCGCTTCGATGAGGGCGAACTGAGCAGTCTGAGTATTGATCCATGCGAGCGTGTCGGCCGCGGTCAGGCGAACCTCGCCTTTGAGGTTGTTGAGCGCCCCGATCAGAGCCGTTTCTGCGCCGGCGACGCTGTACGCGGGTGTATTGCGAATCGCTATGTCGCGCAGACTCTGCAGCGCGGAGGCGGTGTAGTTGGCGGCCTCATCTGCGGTGATAAAGTCGCCGTTGTTGCGTTGCGCGAGCATCAGGACGGCGTTGCGCAGCTGGGTTTCAGCCAGGCCGACGCGAGTCACGGAAACCCGGCGGTCCGATTCGAACTCGCCGCGCAGGCCACCTTCGGAGACGCCGTCGACCATCGCGAGCACGGGCGTGGCCGCCAGGCGCGGGTCAGCGTGAATGGCGGCGACGGTGGGCGAAACCGCATCCGGAGCAATGCTCGTGACGAACAGATCAACGCCAACCACGTCTGCGAGATCCGTCCGCATGGCTTCGTAGGAAGCGCGCGGCGGAATGACCGTGAAGCCCATACCGCGAAGGTTGGCAGCGATGGCGCGCTGGTCTTCCTCACTGGAGGCGATCACCGCCGCCAATTTGGCGTCGCCGGTGCGAACCGCGCTGCCAAGGACCGGGACAACTCGATCGGAACCCGGAAAAGGCTCGGCAGGCAGGGCCTTGGCCAGCACGAGGGCGGCGTCATAAGCAACGCGGCGCTCGGGGAAGTCCAAAGCGCGGACAAGCGGACTAGGCTGCTCGCCAGAAGACCACAGGGATGCGCCGCCAGCGTTGGAAGCGAGGGCCGCAATGGCATGACGGGCGAGAGGCGCGTTGAGATCGTCGATGGCGCGGGCGAGCACCGCCTGGCAAACGCCAGGACCGGCCGTGACCGCATAGAACTGGGGAGCGCGCATATCAGCGCCATACGTGGGATCGGTAGCCCCACCAATCTGATCCACGCGGCGGAAGTTTGCAGCAACCCACAATGCGGCTGCGGGAGCCGAGGATGGATCCGCCGCAAGGGCCTCCCGAGCGCAGCGCATCACCATGACTTCGGAATAAATAGATGTGGGAACGGGGATCCCAACCAGACCCGACCCGGCCCGGAAACTCCAGACATTGTTTTCCGGTTCAGCGGGCCAGGCGATCAGGCTCTCAGACTCAGCCCAGAAGGCTTCGCCCAATGCAAGCCATGAGCCAGCCAGACTGTCGCCTTCCTTGCCGCCAAGTCGGACGTAGTTGCGTGCGGCCGCGGTGCGAGCATTGGAAACGGCGGAAGCGTCGGCGGACAAGCTGAGCAGCGCCGGAAGAGACCCGCCATATCCGATTTGGCCCAGGACGTCGCATACCGCTTCCTGGGTTACGCCATCGAGAAATGGGAGGGCGGCGGTCAGGGGGCCGACGGCGCGGGGGCCCAGTGACGCGAGAATACCAAGAACTTCCGTCTTCAATGCCCGGGACTGCGTGGAATCCGTCAGCACATTGAGCAGCTGGGGAACTGCATAATCGCCCGCATTGCGGAGGGCGTCGCCTGCCATCTTGCGGGCCCGCGCGGTTCCCAGCAGGTTCCCGACATGTCGCGCGATCTCATCGGGATCGCGGGCAACGGCGAGGCGGCCGGAATCAAGGCGTTGCTGGAATTCCGCGGCAACGGCTTTAAGTTCGTCGATGCGCATGGACCGGACGATGGCGTCGTCCAGCGACTTGGAGAGATCAAGATCATCCACAAGGCGGTAGAGATCCGCATCCTCAATTCCCGAGGCGAACACCGCGTCGGCGTTTGCTTTCGCCAGATCAGGGCGAGCAATGAGCACGTAGTGAATGTAATCGCGAATCAGCGCGCCATTGGTCTGGGCGGCGGACTGCGTTGAAGTTCCTTCGTTCTGAGCTAGAACTGGCGCTGCACCAATCGTTCCTGCTGCAAGAGCGACGATGCACAATCCACGCGAGGAAATCCTGTTCACGGGCAACAACCTCCGTAGGGAGTTTGGGTGCGGGCTGGGCATCAACGGCCCGGGCGGGCCGAGGGGGTGTCGGAAGACCAGCCAGTCCATGGCATTCCGGTTCAAGGGAAGGCCCGGACAGGCAATCTAAACCAACTTCGGGCTGAGGTCAATCCAAACGGCCGAAGGACTTTGCGCTGTCTCCAGGATAAAGAAGATGAGAGGCGCGTACGTACCACGCGCCTCTCAGTTCGCGGACCGGTCACTAGCCGTACGAGAATCAAAACGACCACACAAGCGAGAAAGTCAGCCGATACCCGTACAGGTCGTCGCCGCTCGTGATCGGGCCCTCAAACGCCCCGCGGAAAGCGACATCGGCGTCTGGGCCAAAAGGACGCAACTCGGCGCCGATCCCATAGGTGATCACAGCCTCATCCGTCTGCCCGCCGAGGTTGGCGACGTCGATTCCCTGGAAGGGAAGCGGGTCGAAGCCTTCATTAAGCACGTGATACCCGTTAATCTCCGCCACCGGGCTGAACCAGTCGCACACCCAATAGTCAGCGTGCAGGTGCCAGGACGCGTGATCCGAGTTTCCAAGCCCTGAATCTTCATCATCCGCGATGAAGAGGTTGGCGGTGGCTCCGAGATGGAGCTGATCAAATCCCTTGTTGACGGACGCCCAGAGACGCCATTCATCGTCATTCTGAAGGATGGAACCGTTGCCGGCCGCTATCTCGTAGCCCGCGCCGACTGCGGCGTGCAGTTGCTCGTCCCATTTCTGAAGGAAGTTCCACTTCACGCCCGCGCCGATGTCCATCCAGCCGTCGTCATTGACCAGTCCGCTGCCAAAGTCGAGATACCCGTCCTTGTAGGCGACAAACTGAATCTGGTCGGTCAGCGCGAGACGGAGCTGAACGGCGAACAGGTCGGCATCACCGCCGCCGATGTTGTCATCCGGGAAGTTGTGATAGACGTACCACGCGCGGACATCGGAGGTGACAAAGGAGTCTTCGTGGAAGTATGGATCGGTGATAGGGTGGACGAACTTTTGCTCCGGGGTTTGGGCAGCGGCCTCAGGATTTGGCTCGCCGAAGAGGACGAAATCCGCGTGCTGGGCGACCGCACCCGGGGTCGCGTACATCAAGCCCGAACAGATCGCCCCCGCGAAGTTGAGCGTGCGTGACATTCATAGGTCCTTTCGTGACTGGATAGCCGAGTCCTGGCACATGTGCGATCACGACCCTGATGTTCCAGTCGCAACACCAGGGATCGCGATTCAGCCCCAGCAAAGGCACGCACCGGCACAATGTCAAGGTAAGTGGATCGTTTTATCGTTATATCGTCACCGATCACCAGTGACGTGGATTCGCGGGGCATGATCCGCTGATCTGGCCCTTCGAACCGTCTTGCGAGATGTTGGTCCAACCCTACTTGGAATCCGATTCCTTGCCGTTCATCTGACCCAGGTAGGCAGGTAATTCGATGCCTGCCTGTCGGGCCAACTCATGCACCTGCGGCAACGAAGAGATCATTCCGGACAAAAAATCGCTGGTGGCGTTACTGCCCTTTCCGCTCCGCCCGCCGTCCCAGACAGTGATCTTGTCGATCTTCAGATTGGAAACGGCCTTGACCTGCTCGGCGACAATTTCCGGCAACTTCTCGATCATGAGAAGGGTGGGAGCGATCTGTGGGTTGGCGGCGCACGCTTCCATCAGCTTGCGATAGCCGTCTGCCTTGGCCTCGAGCACTTTGCGCACGCCCTCAGCCTCCGCCTGATATCGAGCGAGGATGGCATCGGCCTGGCCGCCGGCTTCGCGCCGAGCTTTCTCGGCCTCCGCTTCCGCGGCAATCTCGATCCGCTGTTTCTCAATCTGCTGCGCGGCAATGGTTTCCTTGGCCATACGCGCCAGTTCCTGGTCACGCTGGGCGAGCAGAATGGCCTCGAGCGACTTGGCGGTCGCGACTTCCGCACGACGCTTGGTCTCGGCCCGGATTTCAGCGAGCTTGGCGTCGGAGTCAGCGACTTTGGCCGCCGATTCGTTTTCACCGACCTTGGCTGTCGCTTCCGCTTGGGCAACCTTGATGCGCTGTTCCTGTTCGGCAGACTTCTTGGCGGCCGTGGCTTCGGCAACACGCTGGGCTGACGCCACCTCCATGTCACGCTTGGCGGTCACTTCCGCCTTGACGGCCTCGGCTTCGATGCCTGCAACTGCGACGCGCTGGTTGCGCTCAGCATCTTTCTGACCCTGGGCGGCGGTGGACTGTTCGCGCGCGACATTGACCGTGCGCTCGCGGAAGGCGATGGACTCGCCCGTGGCGCCATCGCGTTCCTGCTGTGCGACTTCCACCTTGGCGGTGTTGATGGCCTCTGCCGCGGCGCGCTTCCCGATGGCCTGGATGTATCCGCTTTCATCGGTGATGTCGCGAATGTTCACGTTGATGAGTTCGAGGCCGATCTTGTTGATCTCCTGGGCGACGTTCTCGTTGACCAGCTTCATGAACTTCTCGCGGTCTTTGTTGATCTCCTCAATCGAGAGCGTGGCAATGACAAGGCGCAGCTGGCCAAGGATGATGTCCTGGGCCTGCTCCTTGATCTTGAGTTCGGCGAGGTTGAGCAGACGTTCCGCCGCGTTGTTCATGAGGACAGGATCGGTCGAGATGCCGACGGTGAAGGTCGACGGCACGTTGACGCGAATGTTGTTGAGCGAGAGCGCGCCTTCAAGGGGGATGTCGATGACCAGCGGCTCGAGCGAGAGATAGGCGTAATCCTGAATCAACGGAAGTACAAACGCGCCGCCGCCATGCAGACACTTGGCAGCGCGATCGACGCCGACCTTGCCGAAGATGACCAGGATGCGGTTACTTGGGCAGCGGCGATACTGCTTGATCACCATGACCACAAAGAAGAGAAGCAAGAGCAGCACGGCGCCGATAAGGCCCAGCCAGATGGCGTTGCGCATGCTGTTGTCGCCAAGCGGAATTTGCGCGAGGATCATCGTGTTCAAATTCAACCCATCCATTCTGCGGACTCCTTCATCCAAGCCGTTTTGACGCTGGCATTCCGGCACCCGCGCCGAAAAGGCGTGCGAGTGATTTCAAATTACGCCCACGAGCGAAACGATCAATCGGGAACAACCGTGAGGGTGCGATCGTCATTGACGCGGATGACGCGCACACGAGTATTTGAAGGAATCTCGCCGGCTTCAGTGACTGCGTCGTAGATGCGCTGTCGATTGTTGAGCGTCAGGCGCACCTGTCCGCGCCCTTTTCCGCCCGCGGGCACCGAGACATAAATGTCGCCCACACGATCAAGCGCGTCTCCGAGACTGACATTTCCGCTGGACTCGAGCGACTGAAGCGTCCGCATCAGGCCGGCCATCAGGTAGAGCATTCCCAGGCCCGTCAGAAATCCAAATCCGGCTGACGCGAGCCAAGACCACTCGGCGCCGCGCAGGCCTCCGAGCCCGCCCCACCCAAACCCCATGGCGAAAGCGATCAGTCCCTGGGTCGAAAGAATCTGGAATGCGTCCTCTGGGTGGTGACCGCCGGAATGGTCAAAGTGAATGTCACCGTGCAAGTCAAGGCCGTGAGCTCCGACGTCGCCGGCGACAAGCAGGAGCACGAGTCTTAAAGCAAAGACACACGTGCCAATAACTGCTGCGACCGTAAAGAAACCAGCCCCATCCGCAAAGAAGAAATCCACTGGAAACCCCCTTTCCGAAAGGCCTTCGGGACGCGCAATTATCGCAGGGTCGGGAGTCGGATACAACTCACCGGACCTGCAATTTCATGTCCCCCCCCGATGAATTCGTGCGCAAGAACTGCCGATGATTCAGAAAGAACCTTGGCGGAACATTGAGAAACCAATTCCAATGCGCTCAGCGCAGGGGATCAGACCTGTCATGCTCTCGAGCACAAAGCACAACATTTCAGACGCTTTGCGCGGCCTGCGCGGCGGGATCGCTATTGCGGCCGTCATGATCAGCCTGGCTCTGATGCTCCAGGTCTCAACGTGGGTCTGCGTGACCTTTACCGAGTTCCGCTGGACGCGAATCGCAACCAGCGAAGCGTCGGGAGCTCCTGTCATTGTCAATGAACCGGTGCAGGAGAATCCCTTCGGGTGGCCGCAGGAACAAGCTGAACTGAAGCACGAGTCAAAGCCTTCGCGCCGAACGGGCACGACCCCGGGTTCGCTCGCCGATGATGCGGGTGTCGACCCCAACGTGATTGCCTCGCGGTTTGATGTGTGGTTCAAGGTCATGCATGAGCTGGGGTTCTTTCTCGGGCTGGCGGGAACGATTCTGCTGTGTGTGGAACTGTTCCTGGCGGTGTGCGTGGCGTCTGTGTCCGATGCGCCAGGAATCGGGAGAGTCAGCCAGGCGCAGGTTCTCTCGATGGTGTTGCTGGCGGCGGCCTTTCCGTGGTTTCTGGTTGCGCCCGACGGACCGTTCCCGGGTGCGTTTACGCGCTATGCGGTGCTCTCATCCGACTCGCAGAGTTACCTGGCAGGCGCACCGGAGGCGATGTCGTCAGGGATGTACTACGCCCGCTACGTGCTGATCCCGCTCGCGATGTTCATCGCGCTCGCCCGAATCACCTGGAATTTCACGATCGGTTCCATGACAACCATCATTGCAGGTCCGACCCAATTCGAGCTGGCCATCGAAGAAGAGGCGTCCGGTCGGAAGGCAGGCAGTGTGTTCCAATCGGGCCGGGCCTCGAATGCGATGCGTGCCGCCGTCGGGTCCTCGCTGCACCTCGCGCCCGAGGAGCCAGCTGTGACGTCACCATCCGGCGATCCGCCGCCTCCGAGACGGATCATCTGAGGGCGGCCGCTCTACGATGACCGACCATGAGCGGCGGCAATGGCATCCAATCAGATGAATATGACGTGCTTCCTGAGCCGGCAGCCGCACCAAAGCCCCCTCGGCCGATTCCTATTGTCAGCGAAAAGGCGAGGCAATGCCCGGACTGCGGTTACGACCTCAGGTCTCAATCCAGTGACGTGTGCCCGGAATGCGGGCAGACTTGGAAGCAGGCCCTGGAGGTCAAAAACCGCCGAGGCGAAATGCTGGAGTGGTTTGTTCCGTTTCGCTTCGCAGTGTACAGCATCGGCTTCGCGATCATTTGGGGAGTTGCGGCCTGGCCGCTGTTTCACTCCAATTCGCTGGCGGCAGCAATGGTCGCAGCGTGGATCGGTAGGCTCATGCCGATCTTGGCGGGGATCTACGGCGGATACATGGCTTCCGAGGAATCAAGCTCTGAGGACGGGGCGCTGACTGCCTTCTTTGTGGCCGTAGCGGCCGCCGGGCTGACGTTTGTCGCCCAGATCGCGATTCAGAATCTGATTGTCTGATTCACGAGCGCGACACCATGGAAGATTCCAATCCCGCAGAATCCGAAACCTATGACCTGGCCCCAGCGGAAACGCCGGCGCACCGCACCGTGGAGAAGAAGGCTGAAGTCGGCGCGCGGAAGCAACCCTGCCCCAAATGCGGCTATGACCTGCGCGGCCGGACATCGATCAAGTGCCCGGAGTGCGGCGCGACGATACCCCGCGGTTTTTCAACGCGAAACGGCCCCGAGACGCGAAATTATGCCGCGGAAACCGCGCTGCTGCGCCATATCCCTTACGCCGCGCTGCCTCTGGTACTCTGGTTCCCACTGGCGCTGCTCATGAGTGTGCTCTCGCTCAAAGCGTCTCTATCGCTGACCTGGGGATTGGGAATCGTCGCGTGCATGGGTGGCGCGTGGTTCGCGGGGCAGCGTGGAAGCGAAGAGTGCGATCCTGAAATCGCGCGCCGGGCCGAAATCACCATCACTCTGGCGGCATTCATACAGAACCTGGCGCTCATGACCGGAGCAATGATTGTGATGCACTGACACGCATCGCCTTCAACGCGAGAAACAGCGGGAACTCCTGCCACGCCCGATTTTCGCCCTTGCTGCGGCCGCCGGGCTGGCTGCGGCGGTGAGTGCAGAGTTCTTCGCAACCCACCACCGCCAGGCCCGCTGACCCGAGCGCGTTGAGGTACGTGCTGAGCGGACGGTGATGAAATAGGGTGCTCACCGCCTGGTTTCGGCCGGGATGGGTAGCTATTGGAATGTCCAGGTCATGCGCATATCGATCGACGCGCCGGTACTGCATCTTCCGCGCATCATCCCACCCCCAGGACGATTGACGCGGGATGCGGAAACATGGGTGCATCATGACGATGACCGCGCGACCACCGGTGCGCAGCGCCTGTGCCATTGACCGGAATGCGGCAGCAGGGTCGGAAAGGTCCTGAATCGCCATGACACACAGGGCGCAGTCAAAAGAATCTCTGAGCCCCGGCAGAGGCTTCATCGCGTCGGCCACGAGAAATGACACCTGTCCTTGTGCCTGTTCTGTGCCGTAGCGGCGTTGGGCCAGTTCAATGAGGTTGGCGCTGGCATCCACTCCAACGACTCGGGCTGCGCCAGCCGTGAGCAAGTGCCTGATCAGCACCCCCTGACCACAGCAAAAATCCAGGATCTTGTCTCCAGCACGGGGAACAAGCAGGCGCAGCACAGCAGGAATGATGACATTACGGTGATAGTCAGACCCTTCGTCGCCCACAAGGGCGTCATACCACGACGCGACGTGATCCCATCCTGCCTCCGCCGTCCCGGCGGCCTTCGGTTTGACGCTTGAGGCGTCAGGCCGCGTCTGAACGGGCCGCCGATTCGAGAGGTGCTTTGGATGCGATTTCATGGTTTCAGCCCGAAGGGACAGATTTCTATGCTTGAGTCACACCCCGCATTGGAAGGATCGCAAGAATATGACGCTTCCCAACACCTCGATTCAGGACCGCTTCCGTCAATTTCGCTTTCTGACGCTTTGGATCGGCGCCTCTGTCATGCTCAGCAATTACTCGCGCCCGCTTGCAGCCTTCGCGCAGGAGTCCGCCTCTTCAACCGCCCCCGTCATCTCCGCGGGCGGGCTGCGCCCGGTTGACTTTTCACATGTGCAACTCAACGGCGGATTCCTCGGCTCGCGTCAGGCCGTGAACGCATCGGCAACGCTTGAACACACTTGGGCTGAGTGCGAAGCGACCGGCCGAATCCGCAATTTCGCGCGCGCGGCTGGACGCGACGCGACGCCTCGTGAAGGGTACCTCTTCAACGACTCCGATGTGTACAAGATGGTCGAGGGTGCGGCCTACATTCTGCAAACGTCCCACGATCCGGCCCTGGATCGCCGACTTGACGCCCTGATCGAGTTGATCGCCGCAGCCCAGCAGCCGAATGGATATCTGAACACCTATTACCAGCTCGAGAAGCCGGGCGAGGTCTGGACCAACATCCACCACGGCCACGAGATGTATTGCGCGGGGCATTTGATTGAAGCTGGTGTGGCGCACTTTCAGGCCACGGGCAAGATGACCCTCCTTGATGTTGGAATCCGCTTTGCTGATCACATCAATGCGACCTTTGGCGTCGGCAAGCGGCGCGATGTGCCGGGACATCCGGAACTCGAATTGGCTCTGGTTCGGCTCGCAAACCTCACCGGCGATCAGAAGTATTTTGCGCTTGCGAAGTTCTTCATCGATGAACGCGGGCAGCAGAACGGTCGCGAAAAGCACGGCGAGTACGCCCAGGATGAGATCCCCCTTTGCTCACAGCGCGAGGTTGTCGGACATGCCGTGCGCGCGATGTACGTCTACTCCGGAATGACCGACATCGCCTTGAACACCCGCAATCCAGAGTACGTGCCCGCCCTCGATGCGCTCTGGGAAGATCTCACGACCCGAAAAATGTACATCACTGGCGGCATCGGTTCATTGGCCCAGAACGAGGGCTTCAGCGCAGGCTACGTGCTTCCGAATGATGAGGCCTACTCGGAAACCTGCGCTTCCATCGGGCTGATCTATTGGGCCCAGCGCATGAATTTGCTTCACGGCGATGCCAAGTACTACGACGTGTTGGAGCGCGTGCTCTACAACGCGTTCGCGGCCGGCGTCAGTCTGGATGGAAAGTCCTTCTTCTATGCGAACCCGCTCGGGAGCGCAGGCGGTGCGAGCCGTCGCGACTGGTACGACTGCGCATGCTGCCCACCCAATGTCTTGCGGCTCATCGCATCGATGGGCGGGTACTTCTATGCGACGGGCCCAGCATCCATCTATGTAAATCTTTATGGGCCAAACAGCGCAGAAGTCGCGATTCCAGATGCGGATGGTTCCTCGACCGCGGTGTCTATGACACAGAACACTCTGTATCCCAGCGATGGGGTCGTCCTGCTGACGGTGAATCCTGAGACAGCGGCAGGCAGCGCCGAGTTCAGCGTCAAACTGCGCATCCCTGGCTGGGCCGACTTCGCATCGGTACGCCTCAATGGTGAGCCGGTGGAGAACCCCAGCATCGAGCACGGGTACGCCACGATCACGCGCCGCTGGGTTAGGGGCGACACCGTCGAGTTATTCCTGCCGCTGGCTCTTAAACGCGTCAACTGCAACCCTGCAGTTCTGAGCAATCGCGGACGAGTCGCTTTGCAGTACGGCCCCGTCGTGTACTGCCTTGAGGAAGGCGATCAGGGAGGAACTGATCCACGCCGGCTGGCCCTGCCGCACGACGCCGCCGTGGAGCCGGTCGAGAACCCTTCTTTGCTTGGCGGGGTTGTCACACTCAAGATGTCTGCACGAACACCAGATCAGGTGGTGTGGGCAGGATCCCTCTATCAGGCCATGCCTCCGTACCCGGCCGTAGAGGCGACGGCCATTCCCTATTGCGTGTGGGCAAACCGAAGCGCCGGTCGGATGGCGCTCTGGATTCCGGAGGACCCAGCGCTCTGCGAGTCATCGAACGACGCCAGCCCACCCGCCCGCTAGCGCCACCGACGTCTGGGGCCATGGTGTCCGATCTCACGTCCGGTGCCATCAGGTCCGGCAAGATATCCGGCCAAACTCGCGGGTCTGCACTGTTCGCAGGTGCACGGGGTAGATATGCTCCCCTACACAGCGCGAAGTACTGTTGCCGCGCACCGATTCCAAATTCACTCCCGCAGGAGGAACACCATGAGCATCGACCATCATGACGAGTCCAATCAGACTGACAGCCAGTGGTCTCGACGCCACTTTTTGACCACAACAGCCGCCACCGCGGGCGCGGGGATCGTGCTCGGCTCGCTTGCGACGGGCGCTGAAGCGAAATCCGCCTCGACGGGAGCTTCCATGGTCACGGCGCCCAAGGCCAAGCCGCGCACAGCGCTGGCATCCGGCGACACGATCCGCATGGCCGTCATCGGCACCGGCGGTATGGGCACAGGCCACTGCGACGCGTTCATGTCATTGAACCGTGACGGCAAGGAAAACGTCAAGATTGTGGCCCTGGCGGATGTGTGCCAGCCGCGACTCAACTCGGCCAAGGAGAAGTGCGAATCCGGTCAGCAGATGAAGGTTGACACATACACCGATTACCGCAAGTTGCTTGAGCGGGACGACATCCACGGCGTGCTCATTGCCTCTCCCGAGCACTGGCACTCCAAGCACGGCATCGATTCCATTGTCGCCGGCAAGGACGTCTATCTCGAGAAGCCGATGACGCTGAATCTGGATATGGCTTTGGAGCTGCACCGCGTCGTCAAAGCCAACCCTGACATGATCCTGCAGGTCGGCACGCAGATGATGCGCCTCCCCAAGTATGGAGTTGCCAAGAAGATGATCGCCGACGGAATGATCGGCAAGGCGTGCTGGAGCCAGACCTCTTATTGCCGTAATTCGATGGACGGCGAGTGGCTGTACTATGCCATCGATCCCGCTTGGGATCCGGGCAAGAACCTCGATTGGGATGCATGGTGCGGCCCGCTGGGCAAGATGAAGTGGGATCCGGCGCTGTATGCGCGTTGGCGCCGATACCGCAAGACCTCTACTGGCATCATCGGCGACCTTCTGGTGCACGTCATGACACCGCTCTGCTATGCGCTGGACATGGGCTGGCCGACGCGCGTGGTTGCCTGTGGCGGGCATTATGTCGACACCGCCATGGAAAATCACGACCAGATCAACCTGACCGTGAATTTCGAGAAGGGCCATACGCTCGTGGTCGCCGGCTCGACATGCAATGAAAACGGCCTGGAGATCATTGTTCGCGGACACAAGGGCACCATTTACCTCGGTGGAACCAGCCCCCGTTTCGCGCCTGAGCGCATCTTCGTGGAAAAGGAAAACCTCGAAGAGCAGACCATCCAGTGCGAGGACATCGGCAACGACCAGGATCAGCACCGTCTCGGCTGGCTCAAGTGCATCCGCACCCGCCAGCAGCCCGAGGGCAACGTTGATATGGGTGCGAAGATCATGGTCATCGTCGACCTCGCGACACGGTCGCTCTGGGAAGGCGGCGCATTTGCCTTCGATCCGCAGTCGATGAAGGCGCGAAAGGTCTGAGCGACGATGATCGTTCGAACCGCCTGCCAGGCGATGGGAACGCGCTTTGAGTTCGCGCTCATCGGCGACGGATCCGGTGCGCGCGCCCAATCACGTATGCAATCCATCTCCCAGTTGCTGGTCGACGAGGTGCTACGACTCGATGCGCAGCTCAGTCTCTTTCGATCCGACAGCCTTGTGTCGCATATTCGGCGCCTGCCGACAGGAAGTGTGCTCCGGCTCGATGATGAACTGACCTCCCTGTTTGTCGATGCTTTCACGGTGTGGCGAGATTCCACGGGGTGTTTCGATTTCACGCTCGGCCACTTCAAGCGCGGTGTCGACTCACGCGGCGCCGGCCCCGAGAGCATCGAATTGGACCTGGCGCAGAGGACGCTTCGCCTCAACGGTGCGAGCTCGACCGATCTGGACTTTGGGGCGATCGCCAAGGGGCATGCGCTTGACATCGTGGCCGGACTGCTGCGCGAGTTTGGCGTGCAGAATGCATTCGTCCATGGCGGAACCTCGTCAGTGCTGGCCGTCGGTGCGCCGCCGGGGCGGCTCGGCTGGACCGTTCAGGTGCGCGGCGCATCGTCTGATCTGAAAGTCACGCTCCGCGACACAGCCATGAGCGTGTCCGCTCAAAAATCCGCGGGCGAGGCCAATGACAATCCAGATCACATTGTGGATCCGCGCACCGCTGTGGCGTGCGCCCAGGGACGATGTGCGGCCATCATCGGCCCATCCGCACGCTCCGCTGACGCATGGTCAACTGCCGCGCTGGTGCAGGGGTCACGACCCGCGCTGCTGCCGGCGGAATACACGTGCCTTCTCGAGTGTCCCGGAGAGCCGTGGAGAATTTCAGGTCCCCACGAGGTTTCGGAAATGCTCAGCACACACAACCCTGAAGAAACACCATCAATGGAATTGGAGACTGTCTGATATGCAGACCGATCGTCGAGAGTTCTTACTTGGAACTGCCGCCGGCGTAGCCGCGTTGGCGCTGTTGCCTGAGTTCCTTCCGGCCGCAATTCGCGCAGATGGCGAACTAACCGTCGGGCTCATCGGGGCCGGCCGGCAGGGGCGCGCCATCCTTGGCGAGTTGCAGAAGATTCCGGCGGCCAAGATCGTTGCCGTTTGCGATATCGACGAATCACGCCTGAAGACCGGCGTGGGCCGGGTGACCGGCGCAGACGGATTCGCGGAATACAAGTTGATGCTCGAGCGCAAAGACATTGCGGCGGTTATCGTTGCCACGCCGACCCACCTTCACAAGCAAATTGTGTTGGATGCGATCGCCGCCGGCAAGCACGTCTATTGCGAAGCGCCCATGGCGCACACTTTGGAGGACTGCCGCGCGATGGCATCTGCCGCGGCCGGCGCGAAATCAATCGTCCAGGTAGGCCTCGAAGGACGCTCTAATCCGATCTACAAGCTCGCGCGGTCATTCTTCAGGTCCGAGTCCGTGCGCGACTTGGTCATGATGCGGGCCCAGAACAATCAGAAGACCTCCTGGAAATTGCCGGCCTCCACCCCGGAACGTGAGAAGGAGGTGAACTGGCGGCTTGATCCGGCGGTTTCGCTCGGCCTTGAGGGCGAATTGGGAACTCCGCAGTTTGACGTCTTTAACTGGTACACCAACTCCTATCCCACGAGCGTGCGTGCGTCCGGCGCCATCCGATTTCATAAGGATGGCCGTACGGTGCCAGACACCGTTGCGTGCGACCTCCTCTTCCCCAGCGGCGCGCGTCTGTTGTATCACGCGTCGTTGGCCTCCTCATATGAAGGGAAGGCAGAGTACTTCTACGGCTCCAACGCGACCATCAAACTCGCGTGGAATGCGGGCTGGATGTTCAAGGAAGCGGATGCGCCGACACAGGGCTGGGAGGTGTATGCCAACAAGCTCCGGTACTACAACGAAGACGGCATCACCCTCATCGCCGACGCGACCAAGCTGGCCTCTCAAGGCAAACTCAAGGAGGGCGTCGGCCTCCCAAACCCCTCCGTTTACTACAGCCTGTCGGACTTCATCGCGAGTGTCGTCGAATCCAAACCGGTCGCATGCAGCGCGGATGAAGGCCTGCGTGCCGCCGTCATTGGAATCAGCGCCCACCAGGCCGTTGTCACCGGCCAGGAAGTGAAAATCGAGGAAGCCATGCTCAAGGGAGGCTGATTCGTGACCGAAAAGACTCCGTCCTCGAATTTTCGTATTCGCTCAATGGGAGCAGGGTTGCGCCTCGGGCTCACCTGCCTCCTTCTCACAATCCTCGGCGGGCTGATCGCCGCTGCCGCCCAGATCAATGAACACCACAAAAACAGGGACGATCAGCCCGGCTTGTCGATGACCGACATCGTCGGAGCCTACCACGGAATCGATCAACCTTCGCGCCTGGTCACATCCCTTTCCTCCGGCCACCCGGAAACGCTTGCCGAGCCTCAGCGCCAGGCGCTGCTGACGTGGCTGTCCGGAACCAGGATCAGCGAGGAATACGACAACCTTGATCTCGGCGATCATGCACCTTCAGAGATCATCGCCCAGAATTGCCTGTCCTGTCACGCACGCAACGCCACTGAGGGAAGCGGCATCGGCCAGACCTTTCCGCTTGAATACTGGGATGATGTGAAGAAGCTGGCGTTTTCACGTCAGATCAGCCCACCCCCGGAATCCATCCTCATCCTGACGACCCATACCCATGCCCTTTCGATCGGCGTCATCGGCATCCTCCTGACGCTCCTCCTCCACTGGTCACGCTGGCCCAAAGCGGTGACCAACGTGGTCGGCCTCCTTATCGGAGCAGGACTTTTTGCAGATATCGCATGCTGGTGGTTGGCCCGGACCTATGTTTCCCTTGTCTACGTCATCGTGGTCGCCGGCGGCGTCTACATGGGTTTTTCGGCGCTCGCCTGCGTAATTCTCATTGCTGACCTCTGGCTTCCGCGCGGGCGCGAGGCTTGAGTCTTCGTTCACTCTTCCGGCGGCATTCGCCGCAGCGAGAAAAATATGGCGAGTCAAACAGGTCATGCTCGGTGGAGAGCGACATCGTGGGGTCTCGCATGCCTCGGCGTGGGCCTGCTCTCGTACACCGCATTGCGTGCTCCGCGGCCCGGCAGCCCGAATTCCCTGGTCGTCCTCGCAAGTCAGCCCGCCAAAGCCCCGGCCCAGAAATCGCCGGCCATTGACTTCAGCCGCGACATCCGCCCCATTCTTTCCAACAACTGTTTCGCCTGCCACGGCCCCGACGAGAACTCCCGCAAAGCCGCACTGCGCCTCGACACGCAGGCCGGATCGCGAGCACCAACCAAGTCCGGCGGCGTCGCGATTGTCCCCGGCCGCACTGACCAGAGCCGGCTCATCGAACGCATCAACGCCGCCGACCGGTCCCGACAAATGCCGCCCCCCGAAAGCGGCAAAACTCTCTCCGAGCGTGAACGCGACTTGCTTTCCCAATGGATCAGCGAGGGCGCCGAATACGCACCGCACTGGGCGCTTCGGCCCATCCGCCGCCCTTCCCTCCCGGCCGTGTCCAACGAATCATGGCCGCGGAATGACATCGATCGTTTTGTGCTTGCTCGGTTGGATTCTGAAGGGCTTACGCCCTCTCCCGAGGCCGACAAGCGCACACTCATCCGTCGCGTGTCTCTAGATCTGACTGGCATCCCCCCCACTCCTTCGGAAGTTGAGAGCTTTGTCGCAGACCAGTCTCCCGACGCTTATGAACGGCTCGTTGATCGACTCCTCGAGTCGCCCCGCTACGGCGAGCGAATGGCCCTCGAGTGGCTCGATTCAGCCCGCTATGCCGACACGAATGGATACCACATCGACAACGAGCGCTTCATGTGGCGTTGGCGCGATTGGGTCATCGATGCATTCAACGCGAACATGCCCTTCGACCAGTTCACTGTCGAGCAGATCGCCGGTGACCTGCTGCCCGATGCTACGGACTCACAGCGCACTGCCTCCGGCTTCAATCGCAACCACAATATCAACTTTGAGGGCGGCGCGATCCCCGAGGAATATCGAACCGCGTACGTCATCGACCGCGTCAATACCACGAGCACGGTCTGGCTGGGCCTGACCATGGGCTGCGCCCAGTGTCACGATCACAAGTATGACCCGATTTCCACCGTCGATTTCTACCGCTTCTACGCCTTCTTCAACAACGTCGACGAGATCGGCCTCGACGGGAACGCCGGCAACGCCGCTCCTTCTATGCTGGCCCCGCTGCCCGGACAGAAGGAGAAACTCGCGGAACTGGAGGCACATGCACGTGACATTCGCGCCCAGATGGATGCGCCCAATCCCGCGATCGATGAAGCGATGCAGCGCTGGCACTCCGAGCAGGAGGCGTCGTACGCCAACCTCTGGACCTCCATCCCGATTGAAACCGCATCCTCTACCGACTCCGCCACGACCCTGACGCTGCAGCCTGACGGCTCCGCACTCGCGTCAGGAACTGCGCCGGCCACCGAGTCCTACACGTTCACTCTCCGTCCGCAGGTGCCCCAGCCGGTGGTTGCCCTGCGCCTTGAGGCCCTTGCGGACGCGTCATTACCGGTGTCGGGCCCCGGCCGCTTTACCAATGGCAATTTTGTCCTCACTGAATTCGAAGCCGATGTCGTGGCCTCCGACGGCACTTCGACGCCGGTGAAGTTCGCTGCCGCATACACCGACTACACGCAGCCGAATTTCCCAGTCGCCAACGCCATTGACGGTAACGCCGAGTCCGGCTGGGCGGTGCAATCTCAGGTCATGGGCCAGGACCGCGTGGCCGTCTTTGTCCCTGCCGTTCCGGTGGAGTTCCCTGACGCATCAACGCTTACGGTCAGACTGAAATTCACATCCCAGTTCGCGCAGCACTCCATAGGTCGCCCGCGCATCAGCTTCTGCACAAATGCTGAACTGCATGCCGGTCTGCTGCCGTCTGTAGTTTCCGACTGGAGTGTGTCCGAACCCTTTGAGGCCGGCAAGGACGAGGTCTTCGAGAAGGTCTTTGCTCCCGAAGAGGAACTGGCCTCCGCAACCGCGGATTCTGAGAAGTTCTCCCAGTGGGCTGCCCGGCCTGAGTTCAGCGGGCCTGCACTTCATCCCTTCCCGGACGGTGCGCAGCCCTCTGCTATATACCTCACACGAACCATTTCTTCACCCAATGCGCGCAAGGTCACGCTCGCCCTCGGCAGCGATGACGGCATTAAAGTGTGGCTCAACGGTCAATTGGTCCATTCAAATCCGGTGGCTCGCGCACTGGCGGCGGATCAGGACTCGGTCACAATTGATCTCCCCGCCCGCTCAAGTCGAGTCTTGATCAAAGTGGTCAACTACGGCGGCGGATTCGGGTTTGCGTATCGCCATGCGACCGACGGCGGCTTCGCGCTGCCCCTTGACATTCAGCGCCTCGTGACAACCGCAGTTGCCCAGCGCACCGAGGAGCAGAGCAAAATTCTCCGCGGCTACTACCGGCAGAACTTTGATCCTCAGTGGGCGCAGCTCAACATGCAGGCCAAAGAGGCCGACGACGAAACCGCCAAGTACAAGGCTTCCATCCCCACCGTCATGGTGATGGGCGAGCGGATGGAATCGCGCAAGACGACTCGCCTTGTTCGCGGACAGTACGACCAACCTGCCGAAGAAGTGACACCTGGGATTCCGGCGGTTCTGGGGTCTCTCCCGAGCGACCAACCCGCCAACCGACTGAGCCTTGCTCGCTGGCTGGTCGCGCCCGAGAACCCGCTGACCGCGCGTGTCGCCGTGAATCGATTTTGGCAGACGTTGATGGGTACCGGGTTGGTGAAAACCTCCGAGGATTTCGGAGTGCAGGGTCAGTGGCCAAGTCACCCGGAGTTACTCGATTGGCTTGCCTCGGAGTTCCGCGATCAGGGCTGGGACATCAAGCGGTTCCTCAGACTCGTTGTCACCTCCGCCACGTACAGGCAGCGGGCGATCATCCCCACTCAATTGCTGGAGCGAGATCCGGAAAATCGTCTGCTGGCTCGAATGCCTCGGGTGCGCCTGACTGCGGAAGGGGTTCGCGACAATGCTTTGGCGGTCAGCGGCCTCCTCGTCGAGAGACTCGGCGGCCCGAGCGTGCGCACCTACCAGCCCAAGGGACTCTGGGAGGAATTGGCCATCGACCCGACCGGCGCCTCGTTCTCCGCTCAGGTCTATAAGCAGGACACCGGCGACTCGCTCTACCGGCGGTCGCTCTACCTTTTCCGAAAGCGCACCGTCTCTCATCCCGCGATGGCCGTCTTTGACGCCCCCAGCCACGAATACTGCGTGGTTCGCCGCTCGCGTACCAACACGCCGCTGCAGGCCCTCGTGCTCATGAATGACCCGACTTTCGTGGAGTCGGCCCGCTTCCTCGCGCAGCGACTGCTGCTCGACAAGCCCGCGCTCAGCGATTCGCAGCGCATTTCCTACGCCTATGAACTCGCTCTGGCTCGCCCGGCTCGTTCCGAAGAGACTTCCATTCTGCTGCCCATTCTGGTGACCCAGCGCGATCGATTTGCGGCTGACCCAGGCGCTGCCGACGCGCTCCTCGCTGTCGGGGAAAAGCCACGTGACCCAGCGCTTCCCGCACCTGAACTCGCAGCTTGGACCACCATTGCGTCGACGATCCTGAACCTTGACGAGGCCATTACCCGGGAGTGACCGTTATGAATTTCGGCCGTGAGTGCGAGCTCCTGATGACGCGCCGGCAACTTTTCGGACGCACCGCAGCCGGCATTGGCGCCGCAGCCTTGGCCGGATTGCTCAACCCGCAGTTGATGGCGGGAATCGCTTCATCCGCTGGAACGATCCCCGATGCGCATCGACGCGGTCTGGCAGGCATCCCCCACTTCGCGCCGCGCGCCAAGCGGGTGATTTATCTGTTCATGTCCGGCGGTCCTTCGCACATCGATCTCTACGACCACAAGCCGCTCATGACCGAGATGCACGGGCAGGATCTCCCCGACGCAGTGCGCATGGGACAGCGCATCACCGGCATGACCTCCGGCCAGGCGCGTCTGCAACTCATGGGGTCCAAGTATCCCTTCCGACAGGTTGGACGCAACGGCCTGTGGATCAGCTCACTGCTACCTCACATCGGTTCCATCGCCGACGACATTACGCTCATTCGCTCTATGAATACGGAGGCGATCAACCATGACCCGGCAGTGACGTTTATCCAGACTGGAAGTCAGCAACCGGGGCGTCCCAGCATCGGTTCCTGGCTGTCCTACGGACTCGGCAGCGAAAATGCCGACCTGCCCGCGTTCATCGTCATGATCTCCATCGGAACCGGTCGCCCAGACGATCAGCCTCTATTCGATCGGCTCTGGTCAAGTGGATACCTGCCCTCGAACCATCAGGGTGTGAAGTTTCGCGGTTCGGGCGATCCGGTGCTGTACCTTTCCGATCCGCCCGGCGTCGACCGCAAGTCCCGACGGCAGATGCTCGATGGTCTGGCCGCTCTCAATGGTCTTGCAGCCAAGGCATTCGGCGATCCAGAAGTCAACACGCGCATTGCCCAGTACGAGATGGCCTATCGCATGCAGACATCGGTGCCGGACTTGGCCGACTTGTCCGATGAGCCTGAATCGACGTTTGAGTTGTATGGGGAGTTCTCGCGTAAGCCGGGTAGCTTTGCGTCCAATTGCATCATGGCGCGGCGCCTAGCGGAGCGAGGCGTCCGATTCATCCAACTCTTCCATCGCGGGTGGGACCAGCACTTCAATCTGGCCGAGCAATTGCCTCTCCAGGCCAAGGACATCGACCAGGCGTCGGCCGCACTCGTAAAAGACCTCAAGCAGCGCGGCATGCTCGAAGACACGCTGGTTGTCTGGTCCGGCGAATTCGGTCGGACCGTGTACTGCCAGGGAGATCCCGACTCTCCGGGCGGCGGGCGCGACCACCACGGCCGCTGTTTCTCCAGCTGGATCGCCGGCGGCGGGGCCCGGGCCGGTCACGTCCACGGCGCAACGGATGATTTCGGCTACAACATCGCCAGCGACCCTGTTCACATTCACGACTTCAACGCGACAATTCTGCACTGTCTGGGCATCAACCATGAACGCCTGACTTTCCCTTATCAGGGACGCGACTTCCGCCTCACGGATGTGCATGGACACGTCGTGAGGGACCTTCTTGCGTGAACCCGAGGCCTTTCCTCCCTCTGCTGTTACTCGAGGTATGTTGATGCTGCACTCCGTACGCCCCTGGATGGTGATGACCCCGATGGCCGCGCATCGCACGCTCCGGGCACTCGTCTTATTGATGTGCTTTGTCCTCTGCCCGTTCCGCTCGCTGGCCCAGGACGCCACGCCCGCCGAGACCAAACCGGCGCCGACACAGGTCGAGCCTGGCATACAGGACACATTAAGTGAAGATTCTGACGGCGCCCGGGAGGAAGAAGAGTCGGAGTCTGGATGGGAGAGGCTCTTTGCCCGACTGCACCCTGCTGCAGTTCACTTCCCGATAGGCCTCATTGCCACTGCGGCGTTCTTTGAGTTGCTGGCGGTACTTCGCCCGCAGCGGAAGGGAAGTGCGCCCGAAACTGGCCCTGCGCCAAGGCAGGTGTCCCCCGCCGCCGTCGCATGTGTGACGATGGGCGCGCTCGCAGCCGCCCTGTCCGCCTGGACAGGTTGGGAACTCGCCGAGCACGAGCCGCCGGGTTCCTCGCTGGCCGACATTCTGCTCTGGCACCGCTGGATTGGCGTGGCTGTCGCCTCCCTCGCGCTCGCCGCCGCTTTGCTCGGTCAGGTCGGACGCCTGCAGCGCGGCGCATCAGTTCGCTCGTTGTATCGATTCATCCTCTTCCCGACAGCCGGCTTGACGCTCTGGGGCGGACATCTCGGCGGCAGTATGGTCTATGGTGAAGACTACTACTGGTCCCTCTTCGAAGAAAAGACCGCTGCGCAACCCCCCGCTCAATCCACACCCCAATCCACAGCGCTGGGTGAGCAGCCTCCCCTCCCAGCGGACGGCGCAAGCGCCCTTGCTGTGGATTTCCAGACCGAGATCGAGCCCATCTTTGCCCAGTCCTGCGTCGAATGCCATGGCCCCAATCGCAAGCGCGGCAAGCTCCGCGTGGACACGCTCGATCAGGTCGCCCAGCGCCTGGATGTCGTCAGCCCCGGAAACAGTGCGAATAGTGACTTGATCCGCAGGCTGAAACTCGATCCCGCCAGCGCCGACTTCATGCCGCGCGACCGCGAGCCCCTCGCCCCCGCACAAATCGACCTCATCGCACGTTGGATCGACTCGTGGGACGGCTCGGTGGTCGGCATCGCGCCCGCCGGCGAAGATCGCGGCGCAGCGACACCCGACACCCCCCAGGCCCTCGTCGACGCCGGCACGCCCGGCGACAAGAACGCCAAGGTCGTGAGCGCAGACAGCGCTGTGAAAACCGCGGCCGATGACTCCGAAGATGATGCTGCCCTGATCCAGCTGCCCATCGAAGCCGGATTCGAAATCCCCGACCTCTCACCCGCGCAGCAGGCTGCCATCGCTTCCGCGATGCAAGCCGTCAACGCACGCGGCGCCTCCGCCGTCTTTATCGGCGCAAACTCAGACGCTGTCGACGTCAACCTCAGCGTACTTGGCACAACCTTTTCCTCCTCCGATCTCGCCCTGCTCTCCGGGCTCGAACCCCGCCTCCGCTGGCTCAACCTTTCCGGCCTACCGATCCCCGAATCCGCCTGGGCCGATCTCTCGCGCTTTCGCGAACTGCACCGCCTCGACGTCCGCAACACCGGCGTGACCGACTCTTCCCTTCGCCACCTCGCCTCCCTCCCGAATCTCGTTTCCCTCAACTTGGTCGGCAACACCCTGACCGATGCCGCAGCCCAGATTCTCGATTCCATGCCCGCGCTCAAGCGCGTTTATATCTGGCAGACCGGCCTGACGGAGCCTGCAATTTCAACCCTGGCCGCGACTCATCCCAATCTCGTCGTCGTCGGCGCCGCCACTCTGCCCGAACTTCCTCCCCAGGAGGCTGTCGCGCCGGCCGATCCCTCCGCACAACCCGAATGCTGCAAAGCCGCGCTCGCCGCCGGCAAAACCTGCGATCACCCGTGTTGCGTCGAGGCTGCCGCTGCAGGTCACGTCTGTACCAAATGCTTGGGCGGTTAGTCGCGGCAAGTGCCGCCGACCTCGCCCTCTTATCGCCCGCCGCGCGGATCAGCGACCGGGCTTCCGGATGCATCGACCTCGAGGGGCTTGGCCTTGTACCACTCGAAGTATCCGAGCATCATCTCGTCTGTTGACAAGCGCCCGAATTTCACGGTCTTTTCCGTGTCCTCAGCCGTGAGCAGCGGATTCCCCCGGCTGTTGTCAAACACCGCTGTAGCCGTCAGCTCCGTTCCCGCGGGCACTTCAATGGGCTGGGCCAACTCATAGACAAGTTGCCACTTGAAACTCCACTTGTCAATCCGCAGGACCTCGCGCTTCTCCCCATTCGGATACTTGAGGTCGAACCTGAACGACTTGCCGCGCAAGTGCATGTGCGGATGAAACGCCCTCAATACACCGGCCTCTTTGAATCTGAATGTCGCGGTCACTTCATGATTCGCAGCGCCCGCTGGAATCACAAAGTCTCGGCTGATGCATACATTCGTGAAGATCTCGTGCTGCGGCGGTTTGTCCGCAAACTTGAATGCCACCTTGGGCCGATCGATCACTTCGCGCCCATTGGGCGTGTAGTGCATCTGAAACTTCAGCCACGCCCCCTCGTACATGAACTTCGCCGTTCCCTGAGGAAATACCGTCGGGCCCTGCCCGGGCACGATGATCGCCATGAACCCCTTTTTGTCGAATTTTCCGCCGTGCTGGCCTTTGAACGACTCCTCGCTCTCGGGCCCGGACTCTGCGTCACCAACCCATACCGCCAGGTGATGCACGACATCGCGAACCGTGGGCTTGATCTCGATGGCCTGTACCCACTTGTCCTCAGGCAACTTGGTGTTCAAGAACACAAACTGGTAATCCACGAACCCCTCAGCAGGCACGGTGAACGCCTCGGGAAACTCCAACACCAGATCTGGCGTCCCGATTTCCCAGATATCGTCGTTCCACTCTCGCGTGCGCGCCGCGTCCGCAGGATCGCCGACCACAAACCCTTCCTTCATCCACTTCAGTAATGCATCTCGGTCCGCGTCCGCCAGCGATCGGTCGTTGATCCATGGCCCCGTCCCTTTCGCGGCCGGCCAGGCCGGCATCAGGCCGGTCTCAACTACATGCTTGACCATCGCTTGCCGGGCTGACAGGTCCGCCACGGCTTCGAGCGAAAACGGCCCCATCCCATTGGTTCGGTGGCAGGAAACGCAATTGCGATCGATAATCCGGCTGATGCGGTTGTGATAGGTGATCGTTTCCGGTTCACTCCACGCCTTGGGCAAATCCTCGACAGGCAGCAGGCAGCCTGGTGCTGTCGTGGCCTCCACGACCGGCCTCATCCCGCTCAAAACTTCCACCAAGGCGTCATCCAGGTACTCATGCTCCGCCCGTGGACGGGTAAACCCGATGCCATATTGATCGTCGACCGCTCCGCGATAACGCAAAGTGCGCGCGCTATCCATAATGAAAACTTCACTGGTCGACTTCGCGCCCAGGGCCGAGGCGATGCCACGCGTCGGATCTGCGACATACGTGCCGCTCAATCCCAGCGCATCGACCTCCGCACGCATGGTCTCCGGCGTGTCGACCGGGTTCACGTTCACATACAGGAATCGCACGCCACGATTCGCGTACCTCTTCTCAATCTCAGCCAGCTTGGGTCCGGTCTTCTTGCAGATGGGACATCCGGTGTCGCGCAGGGCGACCACAACGACTGCCGACCCGCTGCAGTACTGGGCGAGGTTGCCGGCCGATGCCTGCAGATCGGTGAATTCGACGTTGGGAACAAGCCTCCCGATGCCGTGCTCAGACGGGCTCGCCCACAACGAGGGGACCTGCGGTATCGGGCCGGCTCGGAAGAAAGTACGTGTACCCCAGACGCCGCCCGCTACCAGCGCGCCCCCCAACCCCAGGAACCCCATCATGACCACGCTTCGCCGCATTTTTTACAGTTCATCTTTCTTGCAGGAATCTGCCGTAAACCGATGATAGGGAAATGACTTCGTTCACGCCATTGTCGACATAATCCGCCCTGCCGATTGAGTGATGGCTCGCTGCTGCCGCATGATCGACTTGAAGGGCCCATGCCCCCGACCTACTCTGGTCCGTTTTTTCGTTATTGCCGCTCCGTTGGCAATTGTCTGACTCCACCCTGCACTACCTCTGACCCACTTGCCAGATGCTCTTCAACTCCTATGTCTTCATCTTTCTGTTCCTGCCTGCGGCCGTGGGAGGCTATTACCTGGCCGCCCGAATCAGTGGCCCGCGCGCCGCTCGTTTTTGGGTCGTCGTCAGTTCACTCTTCTTCTACGGCTACTGGAACCTGTTTGGAATCGGGACCATTGAGTCCGTCAACTTGGACTACTTCCTTCACTGGGATCGCTGGAAGTACATTGTCCTCTTCTTCTCATCCCTGCTGGTCAACTTCCTGATCGGGAGGTCGCTGGAGAGATCGGTCAAGCGCGGCCATCCGAACCGGCCGCTTCTCATCATCGGCGTCACATTCGACCTCGCTCTGCTCGGCTACTTCAAATATGCGGGCTTCATCGAGGACAATGTGAACGAAGTCCTGGGCACCGAGTTCTCCACGTTTCGGAACATCATCCTGCCCATCGGCATCTCTTTCTATTCGTTCCAGCAGATCGGCTACCTCGTCGATGCGTACCGGGGCATTACCGAAGAGCGGTCATTTCTTGACTACCTGCTCTTCATCACATCCTTTTGGCAACTGATAGCTGGTCCGATCGTGCATCACAGGCAAATCATCCCTCAGATGCGCAACGAGGATCCCTATCGCTTCAATCGCGATAACTTCTCAATCGGGGTGACGGTCTTTACGATCGGGCTCTTCAAGAAACTCGTTCTGGCCGATTCGCTGGCGGTCTTTGCCAACGCACTCTTTGCGCTGCCTCGCGATGGAACCGGGTACGCCCCCACGACAGTTGACGCTTGGGTCGGAGCCCTGTGCTACATGCACCAGGTGTACTTTGACTTCTCCGGGTACTCCGACATGGCCGTCGGGCTGGGACGCATGTTCAACGTCGCCGTCCCCACGAACTTCAATTCCCCCTACAAATCCGTATCCATCATTCAGTTCTGGCGCCGCTGGCACATCACGTTGTCGCTCTTCCTCCGCGAGTACTGCTACTACCCGCTGGGGGGCAATCGCGGCACAAAGTTTGCCAAGTATCGCAATCTCTTCATCACCATGGTGTTGGCCGGCATCTGGCACGGCGCGAATTGGACATTTGTGATCTTCGGCATACTTCACGGAGCCATGCTCACCATGAACCATTGGTGGCGCGAACTCCAGGGCAAGACGAAGTACGACCAGCGCGTCCCCTTCATCAACTTTTGCATCTACGTGCTGATTACCTACTCGCTCGTGTGCATCACCCTCGTCATCTTTCGCGCGAACTCCGTATCCGATGCGGTGACCATCTACAAGTCCATGTTCCTGCTCGATGGCCACGATGCGGAGCGCACCGTGAGCACCATCGGTGATGTCCAATCTGCCCTCACTTACTACTTCATCGGTCTCTTCATTGTCTGGTTCCTCCCCAATACCAATCAGTTCATGAACATCATCGGTCCAGGCGAAACCAGGCAGGACAACATTGAATGGGGCCTGGCCCGGACGTTGCGATGGAAACCGAATCTCTTGTGGGCCGTGGTCACTGCGGCCATGTTTGTCATCGCACTGGTCAATCTTCCGAAAGCCAATGAGTTCCTCTACTTCCAATTCTGATCCCGCCGTTGAGCACCTGGCTCGGCATGCCTCCCCGCTTTACCTGCCGGGCTTTGCCGTCACCTCGCTCGTGGGCCTCATGGCCGTCGCGGCAGTCAACGTCACCGTCGATCCCTACCGGATCTATCGCGTGATCGACAACGCACGCCTTGACGGCTATCGCACCGTGCTTGACACCCGCACCGCGAAAGCGGAAGCGCTCATTCAGGGCGACGATGCCGGGCCATGGCAGGGACTGATCCTGGGCGTGTCTCGCTCCGAGTTCTCTGTGAATCCAGAGCATCCTTCATTTCACGGAGCACGTGTCTTCAACGGGTCCCTGCTTGGCTGCGACATGTACGAGGCCAACGCTGTCTTTCGTACCGCAATTGCCCACAACGACATCCGCACCATCGTGTTCTTCTGTGAGTTCTACATGTTCAACCAGAACGAACATGGCCACGCGGATTTCCTCAAGTCCCGGTTCTATCCGGGACGCAATCCCATTCTCTACCACGTCGAGGCCATGACCAGTCTGCCGTCCCTTGAGGCGTCGCTGGATACCGTGCGCCACGCGCGACGCAAGAACCCAGGCGAGACCCTTGAAAACGGATTCCGGCCCCGTGAGTTAGCGATCAAGGACTGGCTCCATGGCAGGAAGTTCGAGGCGGAACTCTCGCGCTTCGTCAAGAAAGGGAGCACGTACCGAACCTATCGCTACGCTGACTCCACTCCCGCAGAAAGCCTGCAGCCCTTCAACGCGGCCCAGTTGAACCCGGATGAAAAAGACTACCGGGACATCCTTCGCAGCATCATCCAGACGTGCCGCGAGCGCGATATCGATTTGCATCTGGTCATTTCGCCAACCCATGCTGCCCTGCTCGAGGCCAAGATCGCCGTCGGCGTGGGACCCGTGTACGAGCAGTGGCGTCGCGACCTGGTTTCCATCCTGGCCGATGATGCCGCAAACCATCCGGACCGGGCTCCGATCCCTCTCTGGGACTTCGCTGGCTATGAAGGGGTTCATGCCGAGCCGGTCGCTGAAGGGTCGCAGCCAGCCTCGATGACCTACTGGTGGGAGGTTTCCCACTACAAGCAGGTCGTCGGTGACTCAATTCTTTCACAGGTGCTCGGCTCGGCCGATGCCGTGCCTCCGGGACTGGCGGGCGTTCAGTTGACGACCCAGAACGTCGAGAGCCGCATTGCGGACCTCCGGGCGCAGCGCGAGGACTGGCTCGCGTCACATCCCGAACAGGCTGAATGGGTGAAAACAGTCATCCAGAAGCAGGAAACAGCCCGACACGCCCGCAATCCTGGAAAAGAGTGGTAGTTTGCGACCGAAGTGGCAGATCTAGCCTGCTCGGCCGGCGCCGCCGGCAGCGACCAATCCGCGCCCGCTGGCAACACCGGCGTCGTGACTGATTTGGCAGCCTTTGAGTTCGACACGCGCCACATCTTCTGCGTGGATCGCGGATCCCTGCGGCGCGTGATTCTCGCCAAAACGACAATTTGTGGGGGAAAACCGTCCGCGCAGACTGAAAATCGCCCCGCCGCGCCGAGCGCGGTTGGCCTCGAAAATGCAGTTTTCCACCTCTGGGAAGCCGTTTTTCACGAAAAGGCCCCCGCCGTCCTGCGCCGCCTCATTGCCCACGAACCTGCAATTCCTGATCGTCCCGAACCCCGAGTCGTGGAAATATGCCCCTCCGAATCCGGAGCGATTGCGCTCAAACAAGCATCCAGAGAAAACGGGGCGGCCGCTGATGCTCAGAACGGCTGCGCCCTCATCTTCGCATGAATTCTCGACAAAACGACAGTCTTCAACTGCCGGATCGCCCTGAATGTTGTACAACGCGCTGCCGCCCTCGGCCGACACGTTGCCCACGAATTCGCACTTGATCAGTTTCGGCAGGCCTGAAAGCACATAAAAACCGCCGGCCCGGACCACAGCCGTGTTCTGTTCGAAGCGGCATCGTTCGAAAACGGCGCCCGACTTCAGGCAGAAAACACCGCCGGCTGCATAGGCGCTATTGCGGCGGATGATGCAGTCGCGCACTGTGATCCCGCCGGCGCCGCTGCCGTTGATCATCAGGCCGCCGCCAAATCGTTCACTGTTTCCGCCCTCGATAATGACGCTGTCAAGTAATCCGTGCCGCACGGTCCAGCCGACCGCCACCACGTGATGCGAACTCTTCTCCGGGTCTCCGTCAGGATCGATGACTCCGGTCAAAATCGTCGGGTTTTTCGCGCTGTCGCGCTGTCCGGCATTGGTTTCTCCCCCTCTGAATCCGCCGAGCAGGCGAAATCCCTCTTTGAATGTGAATTTCGCCTCCTGGTCCCGAGTTCCCCGATCCGGCTTGTAGGTGCCGCCTGCAATCCAAATCTCAGTCCACGGCGAGGCCTTGTGCATCGCGTCCGCCAGATCACGGCAGGCGCTGTGCCACGAGCGCCCATTTCCACCTTGAGGAGCCGACGCATTGACATAGATTCGCCCGCGACCAAGGGCTTTACGAAGTTTCCCCAACGGACGCGCGCTGCGGGAACGCACAAATCTCGACACTTTCTTGATCATCTTGCTCCCAATCAGGCACTTTTTGGACCAAATGCATCCGGGTCGTGCACTGCGGAATACTAGAACTAGTGCGCCAAACATCGACACCAAGCCACAAATCCGAAACCGGCCATTTTGAGTTTTTCAGCCTGATTCCGACCTGACTTGCGTCCGTATGGAAACAATTGCCCGACCTCAAACGTCCATCACCCCCAATCCGGTCCATTCATCACATGAAAAGGAGTTCTCGTGGCTCAATCCACTTCGCGTCGTGACTTTCTGAGGTACTCGGCTGCTGTTGGGATGTCGGCCTCGCTTGCCGGGGGCAAGACTTTTGGGCTGCAGGCCGGGGCGGGCACACAGACCCAACCTGCGACGCCAGCCCGTTCGTCAGCGAAACTCTCCATCTTGATGCTGGGCGGGACCGGTTTCCTCGGGCCGCAGACGGTTGACGCGGCGCTGGCACGCGGCCACAAGGTCACGTTGTTCAACAGGGGCAAGACCAATCCTAGCCTCTACCCGGATCTCGAGAAATTGCAGGGCGATCGCGACCCCAACAAGGGCGAGGGCCTCAAGGCGCTCGAGGGCAGGTCATTTGACGCTGTGGTCGACACATCGGGCTATTACCCGCGCACCGTCAAGGCATCGGCGGAGATGCTGGCTCCGAAATGCGCGCATTACGTGTTCATCTCCTCAATCTCGGTGTACGCCGACAACTCGAAGCCCAACTCCGATGAGACCTCGGCGGTCGGAACGATTCCGGACCCGACGGTTGAGACCATGGGAGATCAGTTCCAGAATTACGGTCCGTTGAAGGCGCTGTGTGAACAGGCGGCGGAGGCGGCCTTCCCGGGGCGAACGACCAACATCCGGCCCGGATTGATTGTCGGACGCGGCGACCCGACGGACCGATTCACCTATTGGCCCGCCAGGGTGGCGCGCGGCGGCGAAGTCCTGGCGCCCGGCAATCCAACCGATCCCATCCAGTACATCGATGCACACGACCTGGGTGAGTGGATTGTGCACTGCATCGAGAACAAGGTTTTCGGGGTCTACAACGCGGTTGGCCCGGATCGCGTCCATACGATCGGCGAGTTGCTCCAGACCTGCAAGGACGTATCCAAATCCGATGCCACCTTTACCTGGGCACCGGCGGACTGGCTTGAGTCGCAACAGATTTACGGCTGGGCTCACATGCCGGTTTGGGTGCCTCCCACCGGCGAGATGGCCGGTTTCTCCTCGTGGAGTTACAAGAAATCTGTCGCGGCCGGGCTCAAGTTCCGTCCGGTTGCGGAAACAGTCAAAGACACGCTGGACTGGTGGAATTCACTTCCACAGGAACGGCGCGATGCGCTTGGAGATCAGGCGAAACGATCTGCGGGCATCACCAAAGAACGGGAAGCCGAAGTGCTCGCCGCGTGGCACAAGAAAGAGTCCGGCGGCTAACCCCCCTTTCCCCCCCATCCCCGCCTCCCTGGATCGCGCTGTCGTCTTCGGCAGTGCGCCACACTCTGTCTCGCTGTGGGCAGGCTGTGTCCGGGCCCACGATGCGCGGACGCATTGATCCTGCGCCGAGCACGAGGTCGGACTGCTCACTTCGGATACACTGACGCCAGCATTTCTGAGTGGTCCGTCTCCGCCACACTTCTGGACAGGATCAGGCATGAATCAGCCGTTGGACTCTGCGGCCCGCCCCGCCCCGTCTTTTCGTCTCTCGCTCATGATGTTTCTGCAGTACGCGGTGTGGGGCGCTTGGCTACCGGTTGTCGGCAAGTATCTGGGTTCGGCCGCGATTTTGAACGACGCGGGTGAGCGAATCGGCGGCGGACTAGGCTTCACCGGAACACAGATCGGTGTGATTCTGGGGACGGCAGGCGCGGTGGGAGCCATCACAGCGCCATTTATCGCCGGGCAGGTCGCGGATCGCTGGTTTGCCGCGGAACGCTGCCTCTTCGTCCTCATGTTCCTGGGCGGAATCGTCAAGTACCTGACCGCAGGCATGAACGGCTACACAGAGTGGCTCATCATGTCGATCGCTTACTCGGTGCTGTACATGCCGACGATCGCGATCTCAAATTCGCTCGCATTCAGCCACTTAAGCGATCCGAAGAAGCAGTTTCCGCCGATTCGAGTGTGGGGAACGATCGGCTGGATCGCAGTGTCGTGGGTATTCCCGATGGTGTGGCTGCAGCACGATCTGCACCTGCAGTCGATGCCGCCATTTCTGGTAGGGGAAGAACACCCTGACGTTGTCTCGCGACTGGCAGACGCGCTGCGTTTCTCGGGCATGCTGTCGGCCGGCTATGCGTTCTACTGCCTGCTCGTGCTGCCGCACACCCCTCCGAAGAAGTCGGTTGAATCGCTTGCTCTGGCCCGGGCGGCTGGCCTGTGGCTGGAGAACAAAGGGCTGCTGGCGCTTACGCTGATCGCGCTGCCGATCGCCGCATTGCACACGATCTATTTCATCCAGACTTCTCAATTTCTGCCAACACTTGAGGGCGTGCGGGATTCGGACATCGGACCGGCGATGTCGATCGGCCAGTTCAGCGAAATATTCGTCCTGGGCGCGCTGGGGTTCTTCCTCAAGCACGCGGGATTCAAGTGGGCGCTGATCGTCGGCGCGCTGGCATACTGCGCTCGGTACGCAGTGTTCGCGCTGGGCGCACCGACCGAACTTGTCATCGCGAGCCAGGCACTGCACGGCGTCTGCTTCGCGTGCTTCTACGCCACTGCCTTCATCTATGTGGATCGGGTGTCGCCCGTCGATGTGCGTCACTCCGCCCAAACACTATTTGGAATCGTGATTCTCGGAGTGGGACCGCTTCTGTCGGCACCTGCACTTAATGCGATGAACACGTACGCATCCGGCACCGCGCTGGTCAGCGAGTGCCTGGACCGGCCGAATCTCATTCCGCAGCAGCAGCGCGATCCAGCCGACGCGACGAAGACGCTGTCGTGGGACTCGTACTACCCAGGGGCGGAGGCGGACATTGCGGCATACGTTGCCGCAAACCCTGACGACCTGTCGCGCGGGTGGAAGGGTTTGAAACCCGACACCAAAGTCAACACGCTGGATTACGCGCGCTTCTGGATGATCGCCTCAGTGGCCGGATTGCTTGCGGCGGCGGCGCTGGCGGCGCTCTTCCGGGTTGACCCGGAAGCGAACAAGGGCCCGGCGACGGACGGCGCTTAGCGAGTTTTCAGGACCAACAGGACATCGCGCGTGCGCTCGTTGAGTGCGATGGGCGCGCCGCCGGGATGAAATGCAGCAATGACTTCAAGTGGCGAGCGTGCCAACGTGGCGAGGAGTTCGCGCAGGTCATAGGTTCGCAGCTCATACGCAGATTCGAACATGCGCGATCCGCCGCGCGGGGTAGAAACGGTCAGGAAATTCACGATGCGTTCCCTGCGGGCGCATTCATGAGCCTTGCCGGAGAGGCGATCTCCGATCGCACGTTCCGGAGGAATGGCCATCATGACGTGCTGGGCCGAAAGGATGCCGCGTCGTGCCTTCCACACGTCTTCCACCGGATCGGGCCTGCGATAGTCGAGCAAATCCAGACCCAGGACATAAATCCCGCCCGGGCGAAGGCTGCGGGCGATGCACTTGAGGTGGGCGGCTGCCTGTGACTCATCGAGCAAATGGCGGAAGGTGTTGATCAAGTTGAATGCAAGGTCATAACGAGCATGGCGGGTAAAAGTCGTCATGTCGCCATGGACAGCAACCGCGCGACGCCCGTACCGGCGAAGTCTGCGCCTGGCATACGCCAGCGCATTTTGGTTCAGGTCGTAGCCGGTCACTCGATACCGTCTGCGGGCCAGCGCGGCGAGATAACGGCCGGTCCCACATGCCGGCTCGAGCCAGCAAGGTCCCCCCGTGCCGTAATCGCGGTTCAGCCGCTCAAGAATTCGGATGTCGTCAAGAGTTCCCTGAGCGTGTACGAGGTCGTACCACGCAGGGTTATCGTAAAAACCGGACTCCTGAAGAAGAGGAGCCGAACGTGCACTCACGGGTGCAGTGGAATTGGGTTGGGGAGGGCGGCCTGCCATGAACGTAACGGCCGAGGTCAGCGCCCCTGGGGACTGGCGTGGGGAGCAAGGTCTATCACGAATGAAAATGGCCGCTCGGGTTTGCGGAAACCGGTGTCGAACAGGGCCTCGGCGAGCGCGCCGGGCGCTAAGTACTGGAGCGATCCGCTGACAGCCAGGCGCCTGTCGCCGACACCAGAGGGAACCACAATGGGCAGGCGAACCGTGGAAGACTGCAGCGGGGGGACTGTGGCCTGGGCTGATGCCCGAGTGGTGAAGATCACCTGGCCATCCGCGGTGACGGAATAAGTGGCCTCACGAAGCGGTAGTTCGTCGGGATTAGGATTTGTGATGATCAGCGTCAGGTCATAACGCTGAGCGGAGTCGGTCGATTCCAATAGGGCGGCGCCATCGAGCGATATCTCTGGAGGCGGAGCGGATCGGCATCCGAAGCCAAGTGTCGCTGTGAGCAGCAGCGCCAAAGGGAGGAACAGGCGGCAACGCAAAGAGTCATGCAAAAGTGTGGCGGCGTGGCGACTGAAATGCATGCGATACGGTAGCACCGAAGCGCCCCTAATCACTGCCATCGGTCGAGCCATCAGCCATGGACTGGGCTGAGGCGGGGCCGCGCGGGTGGCCGGTGCTGTTGGCAGCCGGTACGACAGAGTGCTGGACGCCGACCTGCTCTGAAGAAGGAGGTGTGCCTCCGAGGCGTAACCATTCGTCCATTTCCTCGGTCATTTCGAGAAAACGAGTGCTGGCGAACGCATTTGCGCCATCGGTGTATTCAGACCAATGGAAGGTGAGGGCTACGAGAATGCTCGCGGCGACCCAGGCGGCGATTTCGCCCCTGCGGGTGTGCCTGATCATGGTCAGAATCGAGACGGACATGAGAACGGAGCCGACCTTGAAGAAGATGAGGCCCGCGATGCTCTGGTTCCGAATCACAAAGGCGGCGAGGGGATTAAGCTCGACCATTCCCGTGGAGCGAAGGAAGGTAAGGGTAACGATGAGGTCGCCAAGGCTCAGGATCGTGACCAGGCCCATGAGCAACAGCACCCGACGACCTCGTGCCCGGACGGAAGGGGCTTCGAGGTTCATCCTGAGGGCCTGCTGGAGGTGCTTTTCGATCACGGCGAGCCTCCTGTCGCTCATTCCTGCGGCAGCGTCGTGTCAATTGCCGCTGCGCGCGGTACGATGCCGGGGAATGTCGGCCAGATGCCGAAGATCCCCGTTTTCACTCAAGTCCGTCGTTGCCATCGGCGAAAGGTGTACATGAAGTCAATCATCCAGTGCTGATACGCAAGAAAAAGACTTTTGTCGCTCCGATTCTTCCGTTCAAACGTACAAACGTGTAAATCCATTGCAGATCGTGCAGGTATGCGATTTCCCGACTCACCACAGCCGAAGCCAGGGGCCGCCGGATTCCGCCGGACGTGGTTTTTCGTTGGGGCTGCGGTTGCGCTAGTCAGTCTTTCGACA
Source organism: Phycisphaerales bacterium (assembly GCA_044229655.1). Classification (GTDB taxonomy): domain Bacteria; phylum Planctomycetota; class Phycisphaerae; order Phycisphaerales; family UBA5793; genus JBGASM01. Next base: position 60,614 of record JBGASM010000012.1, read on the forward strand.
GTTGCATTGCAGCCCAACACGCCAGCACCGCCGCTGACTCCGCTTTACGTGGACGACTCCCCGGAGGCTTGGGAGCTGTTCCGAAAGGCTGGAGATCAGTACACGTCCGGAAATCTCGCTGAAGCCGTGAGGTTGTACCAGAAACTGCTCCGCGAGTTTCCCAGACGCCTGATTCCATCTGTGGATGCGGACAACGACCGGCTCGTCACGGTTCGAGACCAGGTCATCGCCGAGATCTCGAAAAGTAGGGAGCTGCTGCAGGCTTACCGGGACTCGGCCGGTGCTGCGCCCACTCCCGATGGGGAAGACGGCGACCTGCTCAAGACATACTTATCGGACTACTTAAGCGGATCCGGGCTCGCCTCGACATTGCGGCTGGCCCGGCGGGCGGCTTTGGATGGGAGGTTTGCATCTGCCGAAGAACTCCTCGCCGAGGCGGCGGCCCACCCGTTGGCGACGGACGAGACGCAGCGAGAAGTCGACACGCTGCATGCACTCATAGCGGTCTACACATCGCCGTCCGAAAGCCGATTCACTGAGACGATCGGAGCATTGCGTCCCAGCCTTGGCAGTGGACTTGACCCAATCCTGCGCCTGGCGTCTGCACGTTCGCCGCGGCGAATCAGTGAGTCGACAAGCGTACTGAACTACCGCCCCCACGACGTCGCGCTGCAGGGAGACTCTTCAGCGCCAGTCTGGAAATTCCAATCGGGCGACGCACGCGAGTACCTGCTCAGAGTTCGAAATGCGAGCGGCGAGGATTCCGGGCGGCTCACTGACGACCCAGCTGACGGGTATGAATTGGTCAGCGCGCTGCCCGTTATTCATGGCGACCTGATCCTCATTGCGAGCGAAGACTCGGTATCGGCGGTGGATCGGTATGACGGCACGCTGCGCTGGCGATACCCCTCTGAGGATCCCAAGGAAAATCAAGTCGAATCGGGCAGGTACAACCCCTACGACTGGCCTGAATCGGGACCGACGGCTCCCGCGATTGTGGGGAACTCACTCATTGCTTCGTTGCACATCGACAGCGAGGAAGGTGACGACGGCAGCGGGTACAGCGCTCTGTATTGCCTCAACCTGTCGGACGGCACGGTGCGTTGGTCGCTCCCAGCCAGCCGGCTCGGTAACGAATTCGCTTTCGCCCGATTCAATGGGACGCCACTGACGGCCGAGGGTCGAGTCGTTGCGGCAATTCAGAAACGCGATCAAAGCCTGGCGGGCGATTTCCTGGTGGGGCTCGATGCGGAAGATGGCTCGATCGCTTGGACTCAGCATGTGGCCAGCACGGGTCTTCAGTCATGGAATCAGGTCAGCGCTGCGCCCCCCATAGTGATGGGTGCAGACGTCGTTTACGCTTCGGCGCTTGGCGCGATCTGCCGCATCGGCATCGACACGGGCATCGTGCGGTGGATGCGACGCATTCCTGCGGACGTTTCCAGCGCGGGGTTTCGCAGTGCCGAATCTCCGCCCTGGGAGTATCAGGAGCCGGTCCTTGCTGGAGCACGTCTCTTTCTCCTCAGTTCCGATCGCTCTCGCGTGCTTGTGATCGACCCTGAAAGCGGGGCTCTGGACTACACAGCGCGCGCCGCCGACTGGAGCAGCCCGCATTACCTGATCGGGTCGGAGGGGCAGGTGTATGCGGTCGGCACGCACGTCGCGCGCATCGACGCTGATCACCCGGAACAAGCTGCAGAAATCATGTTCGAGCCTGCTGACGGGGAGAGACTGCTGGGTCGAGCCCTCCTCTCGGACACTGCGATATACCTGCCGATGTACCGGTCGCTGCGGGTCATTTCTCTCCAAGGGAGCGAAGCGACGCGCGACATCGCACTGCACATGCCCGGCGTTCCGATCATCACCAACAACGAGCTGGTCATATCCACTATCGCAGGGATTGATTCCTATCTGCCTTTCGAGTCCGGCGCCCCCCAACTCACGGCGCGAATGCATGAGCGCCCGGGCGATCCCTCGGCGGCAATCAGCCTGGCCAACCTCGCGTTTCGGCATGGGCGCTGGGACGCGATCCTTCCCGCAGCGGACGCGGCATATGACGCCATCCATTCCGATTCGCTCTCACCGCGCAACCAAGAGGCGGCGGCCCGCTTATTTGCCTCCTTGCTGCAGATGGGGCAGAGCAAAGCCATCGCGGCCCAGGGCTTGGGAGATGCGGTCTTTCGTCGCCTCGGTAGTGAAGCATCCACGCCGCAGCAGCGGCTGGCGTACGCGTTTCAGTTTGCCGCGTACCTCCAGAATGCGGGCCGGATGGCCGAAGCCGTCGACCAGTACCAGAATGTGCTGCAGGATCAGGCGCTGGCCGCAGAGTTCTGGTCCGGCGGGGGGCGGAATGTGCGCGCGGGGCTCGAAGCGTCCCGGCGCATTCGCCAGATGGCCTCTGCATCCGGGTGGGGCATTTATGACTTCTATGAAAAGCAGGCGTTTGAAGCGATGACGCGCGCGGTGTCGGCCTCGGACCTGAATGCGCTGGATTCAGTTACACGCCTCTATCCGGTGGCCGACGCCTCAGCGCGCGCGGCACTTGCAGCCGGACGAATTCATCACGCGGCGGGGCGCACTGATCAGGCCATACGGGCCTATCGCTCTGGCCTGCTGGCCCGCAGCGAGTCAACGGCGCGCGGCGAGCTTCTGGGTGAACTGGTCTCACTGCTACGCAACCAGGGACTTGTGGATGCGGCGCTGAACGAACTTGTCTCAGTAGAACGCAGCGCACCGATGGCAACCGTCGTTCTTCCCGATCACACTTCAGTTGCCATTGCGACGCTTCGGGAGCAGATTGCGGCGGAAGTACGAGAGCGAGAGCGTCTTGCGGTTGTGGGCGCGATCCTGGAACAACCCTTTGTGCTGATTCCGGCAGATGAGTTGCTGGAGCCGGCCAGCGGCAGGAGCAACCCCGAGGTGTTCCTTGTGCGCAGCGGCATGAAGCTCAAAGCCTACTCCGCACCAGAACTCAGCGAGCGATGGAGTGTCCCCCTTACCGATCCGCGCGTCGGGTTGGTGTCGGTGCAGGGTCAGGACGCCCTGCTCCTCCAGGAAATGCAGGACACCCGTCGATTGGTGCTGATCGACCTGCAGACGGGCATGACCCGTTGGGAATCCGAAGACATCGATCTCCTGCTGGCAGGATCAGGTCAGCACAGGTTCGCCGAGGGTGTCGATGAGCCATATGGGGTGACCGCGGCATTGCGCCGGATCACAACCCTTGTCACCCCAAATGAAGTCGTGATTGCGAACGAGCTTGGGCAGTCGGCGTGCCTGGAACGCACCTCCGGCAGCAGTCGATGGACCGCGCTGCTTCCGATCTCCGCACTTAACGAGCTGGTTGCAAGCCCGTCGAGCCTCATCGTTTCGGGCCGCAGGTTTGAGCCGACCCGCAAGTCGTCCGTGAGCGGGTGCATCCTGCGAATTGACCCTGCGGACGGCACGCTCCTGGCGAATCTGGAATTGGGCCCGGATGAGAATCCGACATGGACAGTCGCGGGACAAGCCGACGAGGCGATCTTCGGCACCTCCTCAGGCGTGTATTGCTACGACTTCCTCAGTGATGGGATGCGATGGGCGCTAACGGACGGCAAGTGGCACAATTCGCAGCGGGGATTTGTGGATCGAGGCGCTGCGTACGTCCGCCTTGAAAGCGACCGCCTCGTTGTCATCAAAACTGAGCACGGCGCGCCAGCCACCCCGGCCGCACCGGAATTCGCGCTCCATCCGAACACAAGCGGCGACGCCCTGATTCCATTGTCGAACATGAACCTGTTCAAGGACCAAGGGGGACTGTTCACCTTCTTGCCGGATGGCACATTACAGGGCAGGCTGGTGGGTAATGAAGCGGACGACCTGGATATCCGAGAAGCTGCGGCCACGCGAGACCGCATCATCGTTCTTGAGGCCCGCACTGTCGAGACGCAGCCAGGATCCGCCGAACGCCGTGCGATTGTCTATGCGCTGGATGCGACGGGCCGGCGCATTGATCGCGAGTTCGAGATCGTCCCCCCGATACTGGACACCTCCGTGCCCGCAGCGCAGGTTGAGATCGGGCTGCCGACGGCAATGGAATGCGTCGATGGCTGGATCATCCTGGCCGGCGACAATGCCATCCTGGGCATTCGCGCGCCCGGAGACCCGAGCGCCCCAGTCGGTCAGTGACGCTGCTAAGCGCCTGGGTCAGGACGTACATTTCGGCCCGCAGGGTCGAGAGCGGGCGCATGAATCCGCACCTGCACCCGCCGAACTCGGCTGTTGGTCAGGGCGACGATTTTCCCCTCGACCCCGCTGCGCAACAATCTCTCCAGCGCGTATTTGTCGCCGCTCGTCTCGACTTCGAGCACGAGCACGCCGGCGGACATGGAAAGGACGCTCACGCGACCGGCAAGGGGGGCCGGAAGGACCTCATCCCACGCGACGTCGAGTTTCTCACTTAAGCGGTGGGCTCGATCGACGTCACGTTTGACGCTCGACTTAATCGTCGCCGCGAGCGACAGGTCGCGTTCCGAAGAAATCCTGCGACCACGGCGCGCGCGGTCGAGTCGCGATTGGGCAAGACGATCGAGCACTTCGACGTATTCTAATCCCCGTAACCCGACTGGATAAGGCGTTGCTCAATGCGCCGAATACCATGCTGCCCATGGCAGGAGTGACGCTTCATCATGTGACGCGCACCTTCGGCGCCACGCGCGCGGTCGACGATGTCTCGTTGCAGATTGAGCATGGGGAGTTGTTCTTCCTGCTGGGACCGTCGGGCTGCGGAAAGACGACGCTGCTCCGCCTGCTGGCTGGATTCATCGAGCCGGAAAGCGGTTCCATTCAGTTCGGCACGGCGGATGTGACGCAGGTCCCGCCCGAGAAGCGCGGCGCAGCGATGGTGTTTCAGTCGTACGCGCTGTGGCCGCATATGACGGTGTACGACAATGTCGCGTTTGGCCTCTCCGTCCGCAAGACGCCGGCTGCAGAGACTGCGCGACGGGTTGCGGAGGCGCTGGCAAGCGTGCGTCTCGAGAACTATGGAAACCGGAAGCCCAGTGAACTCTCCGGCGGGCAGCAGCAGCGGACGGCTCTTGCGCGAGCGATCGTCGTGAAGCCGAATGTCTTGTTGCTCGACGAACCGTTATCCAATCTCGACGCCAAGTTGCGAATCGAGACGCGACAGGAAATTCGCCGACTCTGCAAGCAAGCGGAGATAACCGCAGTCTACGTCACGCACGATCAGAAGGAGGCCCTTTCCATCGGCGACCGCATGGCGGTCATGCGCGAAGGCAAGGTGGTCCAGGTGGGTACTCCCCGTGAGTTGTTTTCCAAACCTGCCAACCGGTTCATCGCGGATTTTCTCGGAGAGTCGAATTTCCTTTCGGGCAGCCGACCACAGGTCCGAGAGGGACTGCTGGAAGTCGAAACGCCGATCGGCACGCTCCGTGTTCAAGACCAGTATGACGGGAAACTGGAGGCGAGATCCCTGGTTCTGATTCGCCCATCGGCCATCTCCCTCGCACCGGCAGGGGTGGAAAACGACTCAAAAACCACGAACACAGTCGACGCGTGGGTGGTCCGTTCGACCTATTTGGGCGAAATGACCCAGTTTACAGTAAAAACCAGGGGAGATTGCCTCCTCACTGTCGATGTGCTGAACGTGCCGCCCCTTCCGGAAGGCAGCCGCTTGCGCCTGGAAATCAAGCCAGAATCAGTGGTTTTGCTTCCGGATGACCGCTAATCCTCCGGGCTGGAAGAGTGGACACGGGCGGGTGACCGGCCTTCAATTCGGCTTGTCCCCGTCGGTGGGGGCGTTGTTTTTGACCTCTTGAATGCCTGCCCCCCGCGGCGCAGGTCAACGGCTCCATGAGGATTACGCATGTCGATACGGTGCAAAGCGCGCAGTGGTGAGACGGCTGAGCAGATGTTCCGCCGCTTCAAGAAGCTCTGTGAGAAGGAAGGCCTCACCAAGGACATCAAGCGCAAGCAGTACTACGAGAAGCCCTCCGAGCGCCGGCGGCGCGATGATCGCCGGAACTTCAGCCGCAACATGCCGCGCACCGGCGGTCCGATGCGGCCCGATACGCGTCGCGAAGCGTAATCCGCGACTTTTGAATCAAGACTGTGTCGAGTTCAGTGGCCCGAGCTTCGGTTCAGGGTTGCTGTGCGCTTTTCCATGACATCAAGTGTCGCCGGACTCACGTGATGTTCGATCCCTTCCGCATCAACCCGGGCCACGGCTGAATCCACCCCGAGCGCAATGAGAAATGCGATGACGATCGAGTGTCGGCGGCGCGCGGCGGCGGCCAATTCAGAGCCTGCAGGGGTCAGCGCCACCGGCCCATACGGGTCGCTGGCGACGAGTCCCGCCCGCTTCAGGCGTGCAATGGTGCGATTCACAGTAACGTGGCTGACACCGAAGTGATCCGCGAGGTCGGTGACGCGCGCACGACCTGACCGCGCGATGATCTCAGCGATCGCCTCGACATAGTCCTCGGCTATTTCGCTGGAATGGGCGACCCGAACCTGACGATGCCCCTGGGCCCGGCCGGACGCGCTCGCACGCCCCCTTGGCCCCGATCTCGCCGTCTTGCCGCGCTTGCGCGGCGACACTCGCGCGGTTTTTCCCATCAGATCAACGGAGAGGGTGGGATTCGAACCCACGGTACGGTTTCCCGCACACACGATTTCCAATCGTGCACCTTCAGCCGCTCGGCCACCTCTCCAGAATTTCAGGCCCAGAGTTTATCGAGGCACCTTGCATCAGACCAATCCATCGGCAATCACTTCATGCAGACACGTCACTTAGCCGGACGCACCGGCTGCCGCCCCACCGAGATATAGGTAAAGCCGCGGTCCTCGAGGTGCTTGCGCTGATACAGGTTTCGGCCGTCGAACACCAGGGCCCGTTTAAGTGTTCGCTTCATGGCCTCGAAATCCGGGTTCTTGAACTCATCCCAGTCCGTGCTGATGACCAGTGCGTCCGCGCCGTTCAGACATTCATACATGTCCTCGACGATCTGGACTCGGTCACCTAACTGGGCCTTGGTGTTCTTCGCGGCCACGCGGTCATACGCACGGGCGGTCGCCCCTTTCGCGACTGACCACTCGATCAGCGACAGCGCGGGGGCTTCGCGAATGTCATCGGTCCGAGGCTTGAATGCCAGGCCCCAGAATGCGATGGTCCGGCCGCGCAAGTCTCCCAGCTCAGTTTCAATCTTGCGGAAGAAGTTCGCGCGCTGATCCTGGTTGACGTCGTGGACCGCCTTGAGCAGTTTCGTGGGAACGCCTTTCAACTTGCCCATCGACACGCAGGCGAGCGTGTCCTTGGGGAAGCAGGAGCCGCCATATCCAAGCCCGGGGTACAGGAATTGGTTGCCGATGCGATGATCCGCACACATGCCTTCGCGGACGCGATTGACATTGGCCCCGTACGACTCGCACAGCGTCGCGATCTCGTTGATGAAGGAAATCTTGGTCGCGAGCATGGCGTTCGACGCATATTTGACCATTTCGCTGGACGGGATGTCCATGATCATGATCGGGTTTCCCTGCCGGACAAACGAGTCGTACAGGTCGCGCATCATCTCCCCGACTTCTTCTGATTCCACACCGCAGACGACGCGATCAGGCTTGTTGAAGTCGTTGAGCGCATCGCCTTCCTTGAGAAATTCCGGATTGTTGGCCACATGGAAGGGATGACGGGTCTTGCTGCGAATGACCTCTTTGACCATGAATGTCGTCCCGACGGGAACGGTCGATTTGACGACGATGACCTTGGGCTTCTGGTTGGGCCCGAGCGCCTCGATGGCGTCGGCGATGTCGGAAGCGGCCGCACGGACATACTTCAGGTCGGCATGCCCTTCGGCATCCGACGGTGTACCGACGCAGATGAAGATCATGTCCGCCTGGGTGTAAGCCTCTTTCTTGTCGACGGTGAAGAACAGGCGCCCCGCCTCAGCATTCCGTTTGACAAGCTCCTCCAGGCCGGGCTCAAAAATCGGAATCTCGCCTCGATTGAGCCGCTCAATCTTGTTCTTGTCCACATCGAGGCACACAACTCGATTGCCCGTGTTGGCAAAGCATGTTCCGGTAACCAGCCCAACATATCCAGTTCCAACCATCGTGAGTCGCATATTTCTGAGTCCTTATCTGACCATCCCGTATTGCGGGAAATTCACACCCTGCCAGCATCGGGGACCTCTGACCGGACGAGGCACCCTCTTCTACATCGGCTCATTTCGGCCCAAATTTGCTGGGACTTGCCGCATTTCCGTCTGCATAACACCGTCGCAAAGCCGCCGATCACCCCACCATGCGAAGAATCGTGATTCTAGGCAACTCCCTGAAAAGACTGGTGGCGGCGAACCGAGCTCGTGGGCTCCTGCGCGGGCTAAAATCCCTTGCAGATACGGACGCATGGAAGCATCCCAGGCACCTGCAGGACGCAAAACTCGTATTGACCGAAGACCGTAGTCAGCCGACCTTTCCCGGCTTCACTGCAAGGTGGATGTTTCCATGACGACGACACTCGCCCCTGCTCACGCCGTGCGCCCCGCAGATGTGCTCCTCGTGGGTCACTGCGGTCCGGATTCATTCCTGCTCAAATCCGTGATTCGCCGCTTGGCCCCCGATGCTCAGGTACGCTTCGTGAACGACACCCGAACGCTCAATGACTACCTGCACGCTGACGCCCTGGTTCTGGTCAATCGGGAGCTCGATGGGTCCTTCATCGTCGAGTCGGGAATCGAGCTGATTCGCCAGCTGTCCCGCGAGATTTCGCCTCCGCGCATGATGCTGATCTCAAACTTCGAGTGGGCCCAGAAACAGGCACAGGAGGCAGGCGCTCTCACCGGCTTCGGAAAAGCATCCATCGGGACACCGTCGACCACCGCGTTACTGGCTCACGTATTGGGAAGGGAGTGACCCGAGGGATATGCCCGAACGGCATGCTTTTTCGAGAAAATCGCGTGAAGCGCAGCGGGCAATCGCGCGCGCATTGGAGAGGTGGTTTGCAAATACCGCACGCGATCTTCCGTGGCGGCATCGACACCCCGACCCGAATGTGCATGCGTATCGGGTCCTGGTCTCCGAGTACATGCTGCAACAGACGCAGGTCTCCCGGGTCGTCGACCGATTCCAAGCTTTTACCGATCGATTTCCTACCGTCGCCGACCTGGCCGGCGCCTCTGAACAGGAGGTGCTTTCGCTCTGGCAGGGGCTCGGGTACTACCGTCGGGCAATGCACCTTCACCGGGCGGCACGGCACGTCATCGCCGAACATCGGGGAGCAATTCCACAGACGGTCGAGTCGCTGCGCACACTGCCTGGCGTAGGTCGCTACACCGCCGGCGCCGTTGCATCCATCGCCTTTGATCAGCGAACTCCGCTCGTTGACGGAAACGTCACTCGAGTCGCATTGCGAGTCACGGGGAACCATGCCGATCCCGCTGCACCTGCGACTGTGCGAAAAGTGTGGGAGTGGGCAGAGGCCCTGGTCTTGGAGGCGCGAAGCCCGTCCGCCCTCAACCAATCGCTCATGGAGCTGGGGGCCACCGTCTGTACGCCGCGTCGGCCGAATTGCGCGCTGTGCCCGCTCCGAGCGCGCTGCGTCGCACTTTCGGATCAGGCAGTTGGGCGGATTCCACGTCCCAAGCCGAAGGGGCGGGTCGAAGAAGTCGAGGCTGAGGCCTACTTCATTGTGAGGCGCGGCGACCGTGCAATCCTTTTGGAGAAGCGGCCTGCCCAAGGCATGTGGGCTTCGATGTGGCAGCTCCCTACGCGCGAGGGGGCCGCGAGACTCGCCGTCGCAGGGTGCGGGCCACAGGCAAGGGGACGGACAACCGTGCGCGTGGGGAACTACACGCATCGCACCACGCACCGGCAGTTTCGATTTGAACTCCATGTCGCGGCGATTGGGCACCCGGTCTCACGGTCAGTCTGCGCAGCAGACCATGCGTGGGTTACTGCAGGCGCCCTGCATGGTCTTCCGCTGTCCAATGCTCAGAAGAGGCTCATCCAGATGGCTTTGGAGCACCAGGAGCAGGAATGTGCTGCTTCGCAGGATTCTCGGAATGCGAATACCAAAAATAGCAAAGGGCCGACTCGTAGCCGGCCCTCTGCAGACAATCGTTCTGATCAGAATCGTTGATAAACCTCAGACCCGACGACGGCGCGTCGAGAACAGAAGTCCGCCAACCCCCAGCAGCAGACCAGTCGCCGGGGCGGGAATTTCATTCTCGCTGAAATCCTGCTCGACGAGCGAAACGTTGGCGAAGTCGAAATCGTCCGTATCCACCGCGCTGAGGCGCAGGTACTTGACGACGTAAATGTGAGAGGCGGCGTAGTCGAAGGCGATATCCGAAACGGCGGGCAGATCGTCAAACGAGTCAAACGTCGCCTTGTAGTCGGCGATCAGGGTGCCGGTATCCATGTCGTAGACGAGTTCGGAGAAATCAATCCGGCCGCTGCCGGAAAGCGCCCCGAGCACGGAGAGCAGCACGCTGGAAGAGCCGATGCCGGCCTCGCTGCTGTGGCCGTGGAAGGAAATCGAGATGTCGCCGTCGGTCAGACCGTTGACATCGCCGACCGTCGCATCCGGGAACACAAAGTCAATTCCATTAAGGGTCGAATCGTTCCAAGTTGCGCCGCCCGCCAGCGAGCCGCCGATCACGACATCCGAAAAGGTGACGTCCGCGTTGGCGACTGAGGCAGCGACTGAAACGATCGCACTCGTGGCCAGAAATGCAGTGGCTGATTTGAACATAATGTCCTCTCCGGTTTGGGGCAGCGACCAGCGCTATCCCAAGCAATTGGTTGGTTCTGTGACGTGCCGCACATGGGCGCGATGCGCGCTCAGTATCGGCACTATCCGCAGTTCGACTTGATTAGACGCTTCGACGGCGACGAAGACTCACCAGACCGCCCATCGCCAGGAGTGCCATGCTGGCCGCGCCCGGGGTGGGGATCTCGTGAATGTCCTGCTCGATAAGGCCTATGTTGGCCAGATCGAAGTCACGAGTGTTGATCGCGGAGAGGAAGAAGGTCTTCTTCACTTTGAAGTGCGTGGACGTGGCCGAGAAGTTGAGCGTCTCGGAAAGCGGAAGGTCGTCATTGCTGTCGAGAATACCGCCAGCCTTCACCAGGTTCTGGTTCGTGTCCAGGTCGACAACAACCTCGTTCCAGTAAATCAAGCCGGAGCCAGACAATGCCCCGAGCACATTGAGCAACAGCGAGTCAGCGTATGCGCCGGCCGTGCTCGTCGCTTCGTAGGTGATGGTGATCGTTCCGTAACTCAGGTACGGATCGGTCGGATCACCGACGGTTGCATCCGGGAAAATGAAGTCGATCGTGTTCCCGTTGGTGGCATACGACGCGCCGTCAACGAGCGTGCCGTAGATGTTCACATTGGAGAACGTGACGTCCGCACTGGCAACTCCAGCCAGCAGTGGAACAGCAAGCAGACCAAGACCAATAGCCCGATTCATCTTTCATGCTCCTTCTTGAGAAAATCCTGTGCGTTTTCGCTGCCGCCCAGAGACCCACACACGACGAAAGAAGTCAAATCCGGCAAGGTTTGCCGGATTTCAGCCCTTTCTATTCGCCTCCCGCCCCGTGGGGGTTTCAGCGATAAGCCCGATCATAGGACAATTTTTTCGATTTGCTACGGCTTTTCGTCAAAGAGACGATTTTTGGCGCGGACTCAACGTGGCCAGGATCAGTCGGAACAGGATTCCAGCGGCGATTGACAAATCAGGAATGTGTACGGGTCGCCAGATTTGGCGCGATTGCCGGCCTCGAGGAGCTCGGCTACTGAATTGAGGTGTTTGTGAACCTGGGCAAGAGCGGCCGGGTCAAGTCTGCCGCGCTGAAAGCGGACAAATGCGCTTTCATAATCGCCTATACGGCGAATCAAGCCCTTTTCCACCGCTTTTCTATACCTTGAATCCGACATTCGGTGGACCGTCCGGCTCAGGCGCACCAGCGACTGCCGTACATCGGCACGATCATTTCCGCCAAACCTCATCCACGGAACGGCCAGCGAGTACACGGCCTCGCCCCGTTTACCCACCGAGTTTCGGCCGGTCTCGACTACGAGTCCGACTTTCTGAAGCAATTGCACATGGTAGTAGAGTGCGGACCTTTTGCGCCCTAGGTTCCTTGCAAGGAGTGCAATTGAACAAGGCTGGGCAGAGGACAGCGCATCGACTATTTCGAGGCGAACTGCCGATCCGCTCAGTGTCGACCGCTGCTCATGAGTCAGCGTCACTGGCGCCACAGGCTTTTGAGGTGTCGAAGATCGCATTGTGTGAGATTCCGGTGAGGACAAACCGTGAACAGGTGAACTTCGGGCAACTGAGACAATATTCAAAAAACTTGAGTTTTTTGATTCAAATAATCCAAACTTATCGAATATACTGTAGTCTCCATATTCCCGCCTGATTCGTGCTGTTTCGAATCGGCCCTCCGTTGCCACAGGAACTGCCCCGTCAGAGGGTTCGGGGTCGGCACGGCGGCATTGTCTTGAGTTACCTTTTTCTTTGGAGGATGCTGAACATGACCAGACTTGTATTGACTTCAGGTGCGGTAGCCATCGCCTGCACCACTTCCGCACTCTTTGCCCAGACTGAGTGGCGCGAGGATTTTGAGAATGCCGGAGGCGAGGATCCGACCGCTGGCTGGACCTGCGGCGCGGAGGAATCTATCGACACCCGCGGCGGCAACCACTTCTACCACGGATTGGTGGACACTTGGGGTGTGAATTTCCGCACCAAGATGGACGGCTCAAACGCCTGGGTCGGCGACAAAGACTACCGAGCGCTTGGAGTTGGCGGACTTTCCCTCGTCACTGCGGGCCGGGCCCAATTCCCCAACAGCCGCCGTCCGATGAGCATCACGCTGGTCAACAACAACGGCACGCCGGAGGATGCCAATGACGACTACGGCTTCTTCCAAGTGACCAATCAGCAGATCAATCTCAACACGGGCCGGCCAAGGTTTTACGGCTTCACTATCCCCAGCGACTACATCGGCGATGTTCCGCCCGGCTGGACGGCGATTAGCTTTGGATCCGAAAGTCCCACTGGATTCACTTGGGACCAGGTGATCACCGACGTCGACCAAATCCAGATCAATTACTACAACCCGGAGTTCTTCTACATCTTCCAGTTCCAGGAATTCGCCGTGGACAACATCACTCTTTACCTGCAGTGAGACCACGGCTGGCAAAGAGCCGTGAGCTCAGTATGAACAGGACAACGCCCGCCGAGAGATCGGCGGGCGTTGTCATTTCATGGACTTGTACAAAGCGTGTCTCAGTTACCGCGCTTCCGGTCGCGATTCAGGAACATTGAGGCCCTTGCGCCAGACCCGGTACCTCCGCCATCTGATCCGCCGGTAAATCCGTCGTTCCCGGGGCCGACCCGGTCAAGTTGCGCCCACACTTCGGTTCGGGCCAAGAACTCCGCCGTCGGGACTTCGGGCAAGCGGCCGTAGATGGACTTGGACATATCAGTCGCCCAAGGATCTGCATACCACTGAACGCTTAGGTCAAGCTTGAGCATGCTGTTGCCGACTCGGTGGTTGTAGTCGTATCGAGTTCGCATGCCATCGGCCGCCAAGGTCACGGAAAACGGTAACTTCAAAAGTGTTTCATACCGAGTGCGCGACATGGGCAAAGCGACATTCCCTCCCACCGTCGAACTGAACTTGGGCGCCAAGCCGCGGTAATGAAAATTACCGTAGATGGATTCCTGCCCTGGCGTCACCCAATCTTCGGCGTACCGCGCGTAGGAATGCTCGCTGTAATGGGAAGGGCAGTAAAAGACTTCGCCGTCCGGAACGTACTTTTGCGCGAACAGGTGACCCAACCCGTCCCAGTTTGGAACGCCGTTCGCAGTCACGTAGTTGACCATCATCATCTGTTCCAGATGAAAGACGTAATCATCATCGCCCGACAACTTGCGAGGGTCAGCCCATACCGAGTCAGGAAACTTGTCCTGATGATCGTCGAGAAACATGGCGACGCCATAACCGAGCTGGCGAAGATTGCTCCCGCAAGCGACCTGGCGAGCGGACTCACGCACAAAGCGAAGAGCCGGCGACATCAGTGTCAGCAGGACGAGCGTCAAACAGATAACCACAAGCAGCTCGAGGAGCGAAAATCCTCCTCGCACGTGATGATTCCCCGCAGGAATTCGTCGATTTGTTTTTGACAATACGACCATGTCTCTCGCTCCGATCAATTCATCCATTCCAAGCGCAGGTGCGCTGCGCATAGGCACAGACAAATAGCCCACAGGTTGACTTTGCCTTGCACCACAGCGCACTCAATAAGGACGCCTAAGTTCCCAGTGGCACTTGCAAGGCCGGTCAACGCTCACGAGTTTTCACTTTCGCACACGAATTGGCAGGTCCGGAATGCGGTACTGCCCATCTTTAGTACGTCCACTCTATCCCATTCAGACGGCCTTGCGACCGAAAAAACACGTTTTTTGACACAATTGTGGAAACCGCATTCCGCTTGTGTGCGGAAGATGGGACGTGCGGCTAACATACCGCAGCATGCAAGACGAGCGCGAGCTCATGCAGAGGGTTGCGCGGGGAGACCGTGCCGCGATCAACGAGCTATACGACCGTTTTGGCTCGTTAGTATATCGTATGGCATACCAACTTTTACCGACCAAGGCGGATGCTGAGGACGCTGTTCAAGAAATTTTTATCAGACTTTGGCAGAGTGCGGGCCAATTTGATCCGCAACGCGCATCTCTGGTGACTTGGGTGATCCTGCTGACACGGCGATATCTGGTTGATCAGCTGCGGCGTTCCAAGACTCGGATCAAGCCCGGAAGCATGGGTGAGGAGTTCCAGGCGGATGACCCGCATGTGACTGAGCCACAGACGGATATGCTTCAATCGGAGCGTGGCAAGAGATTACAGGAGAAAATTGCCGCTTTGCCGGAACTTCAGCGTCAAGTAATCGAAAGGGCTTATCTCGGCGGCAAGACGCTCCGAGAAATCGGGCAAGAGCTCGACAAGCCCATCGGCACCATTAAGTCCGCGCTCAGCCGTGCATTGGCTGAATTGCGAGACCGAGTTCCGACTGAGGAGGGCTTCTGAAGATGATGAGCCAAGAAGAAATCTTCGAACTAGCTGAGCAGGATGCTCTGGGGCTGCTTGATGAGCAGCAGCGCAATCGATTCGAGTCGGCCCTCTCAAGCGCGGACGCCCACGTCTTGACGGCTGTACGCCGACGCCAGGATGAGATCTGCTCAATCCACCTCGTGACGCCCGGCCCGGAGGCAAGTCCAACACTCAGGGACAAAGTCCTTGCACGCGTTGAAGCGCTCATTGCTGAGGAGGCGGTGGCCAGTGCACAGGACGCAACTTTGGCCCGCATTGAATCTCTGGCCGCGAAAAACGATTGGTTCGAGCGCATCGTCGCTGGCCGGGTTTCGCCGGCATGGCGAGTCGCAGCACTGGTCGCGTTTACCACAGCGATTGCCTTCGGCGGTCTCGCGTACAGAACTCAGATCGCCAACAACCAACTTTCCAGCGCGTTTGTCCGGAACGATTGGTCCGACTTTGTGCGGCAGTCGCTGGGCGCAGACGCCAAGGATTTCCTGCAGCCCGGCGCACTCAGCGTCGCGTTGACAAGCCAACAACCGAAGTTGTCCGCATGGGGTCGAATGATGTCGATCCCCGGCCATGACCGGGGCCTGCTGTACGTGACGGGCCTGCCCAAGTCCAGCATCGACTACCAAGTCCAAGTGATGCTTCCGGGCGATGAGGCGCCGAGGACCGTGGCTTCGTTCAGCGGCGACGGCTCGGACACAGCTCTAAGAGTCGACCTGAACGGGATTGATCCGAACAAGGCGCAGTGGTTTGTGATGGGGCCGAAAGCAGGCGATGGCAGCGAACTGGTCTGCATCCTCTCGAGCGATGCCGTCGGTTGAACGCGAGCCTGCCGACTGGAAGACGAATTGGCGCCGACGCGGGAACAATATCCCGCGTCGCGTTGTTTCCGCCTCTGACCGTCGAATAATCAGGTTTCATCCCGCCGTGGGCGGGTCGGACTCGACGACCGGTCGTACTGCTACGCCGTGCGAGCCGCCTGCCGAAACAGTTCCCCGCGCTGCGCGGCGGCCCAACCTCGGAGGAATCCCTTGAGCACTCATCGCGAAGGTTCCATCAACGCCGTTCATCACGACCAGGGCACGACGACCGGCGCCGGTGAGAAACTGCTTTCCAAGTTCCTTGACACCACGATTCGCTTTGAGGCATCCGACCTCATTGTCAAAACCGGCGCATCGCCGAAGATCCGCCTGCGCGGCCTGCTCAAGAAACTGGATGTCGATCCGGTCACGATGCAGGACATGTTCCAGATTGCCAAGGACATCCTCGACGAAGATCAGTACGCGTCCTTCAAGAGACGCGGATCCGTCGACTTCGCGTATGACCACGACGAACAGAATCGTTTCCGCGTCAACCTGTTCATGGCGCGTGGCAAACCTGCAATCGCGGCCCGCCTCGTGACGTCCAAGATCCGTCGCTTTGAGGATCTCTACCTTCCGCCTGTCATGGCGGAGATCGCGATGAACGCGCAGGGGCTGGTGCTGCTCTCGGGCGTGACGGGGTCAGGCAAGTCGACCACGATCGCCGCGATGCTGCAGTACATCAACGAACGCAAACCGGTGCATATCGTCACAATTGAAGATCCCATCGAGTACATCTTCCAGGACTCGAAGGCATTCATCAACCAGCGCGAAGTGGGCATCGATTGCGTGGACTTCAACGACGCCCTTCGCGCACTGGTGCGTGAGAATCCTGACGTCGTGCTCATCGGCGAAATGCGCGACAAGGAAACATTCGAAGCGGCCATTCGCGCTGCAGAAACCGGGCACCTTGTGTTCGGCACCATTCACGCATCCTCAGCTTGGCAATCCTTCGGCCGTATCTATGACCTGTTCACGCCCGAAGAACGCGAACAGATCCGCAAATTGCTGGCGTACAACCTGCGCGCGATCGTGTACCAGAAACTGCTTCCCACACTGCATGAGAATATCGCGCGTATTCCCGCCATCGAGATTTTGATCAACAATCCGGCGTGCCGAAAGTACATCCTCGAGGCGCGCGAGGGCGAACTGCTGGACGTGATCCGAAGCAACCGCGATGCGGGCATGCTCGATTACACCTCAGCCCTGGTGGAGTTGGTGGAGCAGGAATACATCCATTACAAAGTGGCCATGGAGTCGACACCCAACCCCGAAGAACTCTCCATGCGGCTCAAGGGCATCCTGTCCTCCAATGCGAACGTGCAGCGCGCGCGACAGCAACAGCAGCAGGCCCAGAACGCTGAGAAGAACTGATCGGACCCCTGCGCGTCAGCCGGCCGTACCGCATCGAGCCTATGTTTCGGCGCGAAAACCATGCCTGACTTGCGACGACCAGTCCGCGCCCTGTTCTGGATCACCGTCGACGGGAAGCCGACGCCGATACTTCCGCTGCGTTCGATCGCCGGTCTTTTCTGTTCACTGTGCGTGATGGCAGGAACGGCTCTGGCCGTTGACCGGTGGATCCTGCCTGCCGCGGAGAAGCTGGGCGAAATCGCCTCCGCGGAGTGGGCGGTCCAGAACCAGATCATTAATCGGAACAACTTCAAGAAGAACCTCGCCAAGGTTTCTCAACCCATCTGGCGGTCAGCCGGATTCCCCGTCGCGGAACAAAAGCACACGTCTCGGCGCATACTCGTCATGGGAGATTCTTTCGTGTGGGGCGATGGATACGCCAACATGAACGACATCTGGTGGCGTCAGCTGGCCAGAGAACTGGCCCGGCGCGGGTACGCGGATGTCGAGGTTGTTGCGGCTGGAATGTGCGGGTGGTCGACCCACGACCAACTCAATGCTGCACCGTCGCTCATCGAGCACTACCAGCCGGACTTCCTGCTCTGGGGGTATGTCACCAACGACCCGGATGAGAAGCGCATCAAACTCATCACACCAAATGAGGCAGCCCAGTCTGAGTATGCCCACGCAGCGCAGGGGGCGCTGCCGCATCTTGCCCAGCATCTTGCGGATGCGCAGCAGAGCCAGAAAACACTGACCTCGGATGATCCTGCGACGGCTTTCACCTACAGCGAGTGGGAGGAGAAGCTTCTCTCCGAGGTCAACCTGCCGGCCTATGCGGAAACGGTCACGGCGTTGGCGAAGTTTCAGAGAGAGTCCGGATTGCCGGCGTTCATCATGACGCTTCCCAATTCACCAGATGTGTTGCGCCTACCCCCCAAGTACGCCCCGGTCGCGCCGCTGTTTCAGTCCGCCGGCCTCGAGTGGCACGACATCCTGCCCGCGTTCGCTGAGACCTATCCATTGGGGTCAGGAAAGGGCGGCAGTGTGCTGCACTGGGGCATCAATCCCGCCAACGGACATCCGGGGATCGTCAGCACCCACTTTTACGCGGTGCAGGCCGCTGACTACCTGGAAGCGCATTACCCCGACGCATTGGGCCCACGCACGCAGGTGCGTACGCCATCGCTACCCGTCATCAACGACTGGATGCCGTGGAATCTCGCGCCAAGCGTCGATGGAACTGCGTACACCTTTGTCTTCCCTGCCGCCGATGATCCGTACATTCTGTCCGCGCCCATCGGGACGCCGCATGTGCTGCTCGCCTTGGCCCAGCCGGCGGCGATCAGGGCCATTCGCCTCACCGGACCAGCACTGGCTTCAGCGCGCATCACCCTCACCAGCGACAACCCTGCGCTGGGATACGACGATGGCACGCTGCACGCACTTGCGCGTCAGGAAGGCGGCGACCTCTCGTGGTTGATTCGCGATCACGACTTTGCGGCCAGTGTGAACACCATCCGCATTGAAGCGGAATTCTCCACTCCCAAGCGCACCCTCACTGTGTCACTGATTCCTAACGAGTGATCACGCTGACCCTCACATGTCCTTGCGTCCGATCCGCATCCTCGGCATCTCCGCCTACTACCACGATTCGGCCGCCGCGCTCATTGAGGACGGCCGCATCGTCGCCGCAGCCCAGGAGGAACGCTTCACGCGCATCAAGGGCGATTCCTCCTTCCCGCACCATTCGATCGACTTCTGCATCCGTACTGCGGGCATCTCAGAACGCGAAATCGACCACATCGTCTTTTATGAGAATCCCTTCGCCAAGTTCGACCGCTTGCTCGCCTCTTATCAGATGGTCGCGCCGGGCGGTCTCTTGTCCTTCCTGCGCTCATTCCCATCGTGGCTGACCGGAAAACTCTGGATGGAAAAGGAGATCGCCCGTGAGATGGGTCTCGACTGCGCCATCCACACCTGCGATCACCACCTCTCCCACGCCGCCAGCGCGTTCTTCCCGTCCCCCTTTGACCAGGCGGCCATCCTCACAATCGATGGAGTGGGCGAGTGGTCCACTGCGACCTGGGGCGTGGGTCGTGGCAACCACATCGACCTCACCAGCGAACTGCGCTTTCCCAACTCTCTGGGTCTGCTCTATTCCGCCTTCACGTACTACACCGGTTTCAAGATTAACAGCGGCGAGTACAAGCTCATGGGGCTGGCGCCGTACGGCAAGCCTATCTACGCAGATCTCATCCGCACAAACCTGATGCACCTGTACGAGGATGGTTCGCTCATCCTGAATCAGCGCTATTTCAACTACGTCACGGGCCTGACGATGACCAACGCCCGTTTCCATGATCTCTTCGGCGGTCCGCCCCGTGCGCCCGAATCCCGCATCACCCAGCGCGATATGGACCTGGCCGCCAGCATCCAATCCGTAGTCAACGAGGTCGTCCTGACAATGGCCCGCCACGTTCACAGCCGCACCGGACTGCTGCACCTGGTCCTGGCCGGTGGGGTGGCGCTCAATGTCGTGTCCGCCGGACTGCTCGCCGCGCATGGCCCCTTTCAGAAAATCTGGACGCAACCGGCGGCCGGCGATGCGGGCGGCGCGCTGGGCGCGGCCCTGTGGTTCTGGCATCATCGACTCGGCAAGCAGCGTAGCGCCGAGCCACAGGATTCCATGCAGGGCGCGTTCCTGGGCACGAACATCACGCCGCACGCGCCAGAGGATGATGCGATTCTCCGGCGGCTCGGCGCAGTGTGGGAAACGCTCTCGGATACGGAACTCCAGCAGCGCTGCGCTGCAGCCATCGCAGAGGGCAAGGTCATTGCGGTGGCGCGCGGCAGAATGGAATGGGGCCCGCGCGCTCTGGGCAGCCGCTCAATTCTCGGCGATGCGCGCAGCCCCACGATGCAGTCCCATATGAACCTGGCGATCAAGTTCCGCGAGTCCTTCCGACCCTTCGCGCCAATGGTTCTTGAAGAGGACGCCGGGGAGTATTTCGACGCGACCCAAGAGAGCCCATACATGCTCCTGGTATCACCCGTCAAGGAATCGCAGCGCATCGCCAGCCATGGGGAGGGAAGATTCGGCATCGACCTCTTGAACGTCCCGCGTTCCACGATCCCGGCAGTGACGCACGTGGATTACTCCGCTCGCGTGCAGACCATCGACCGCGACCGCAACCCTTTCATGCACGGCGTGATCACCCGCTTCAAGGAGAAGACGGGCTGCAGCGTCATCATCAACACCTCCTTTAATGTGCGCGGCGAACCCATCGTGAATAGCGCGGAAGATGCCTACCGCTGCTTCATGGCCACCGAGATCGACTGCCTCATCGTCGGCAACCGTTTCCTCACCCGCGACCGCCAGGCCAACCGCCCCCTCACCGATTCCCAACGCGAGCAGTGGCTCAGGAGGTTTGACCTTGACTGACCACGCCCCGACCACCGCCGCCGCGCCCGCTCCCCTCATCGAGAGCAAGACTGCGCCCGCACTGCCCAACGCTGCGCTCTCATCACGAGATGCAGAGACCTATCTCCACCGTCTGGCCGCCCGGCGCTTCATCACCGACCTCAAGCAGACCATCGTCTTCGGCTACACCGCCGGATTCCTGCTGGCTGTCATCTGCTTCTTCCAGTACCGCTACACCGCCAACTGGTCCGACTCCCTTATGCTCGCTGCCGCCTACGCGGGCCTGGCCATCAGCGGCCTCACCCTTCTTACGCCCACGCTCCTCACGCCCATCCGCCTCTTCTTCGTCAAGGTCACCGGAAAGGTCGGCGCAGCCATCTTCGGGACCCTTCTCACGCTCCTTTACCTCGCAGCCCTCACCCCCCTTGGCCTCTATCGACGTGCCCGCACCGGCACCTTCCCCTTCACGTGGTGGGATCCCAGCGCTGCGGCGCACCCCGCGTTCCCTCCCAGCGCGTGGGAGCCCAAGGTCACTCCGCCCGAAATTGAAACACCCACCAACGCTCGCCCCTTGCCCTTGCTGCTTCAGCCTCTGCGCATCATCCGCTACTTCCATGCCCGCGGCCAATACGCGCTCATCCCTTTCATCATTCTCCTGGTCCTGCTGGGTCTCACCATGTTCTTCATCCAGACCTCCGCCCTCGCGCCATTCATCTATACGCTGTTCTAGTTCTGACGACGCCGACTCATCGGCAGCATCCTCCGCCCGCACTATCCTGCTCGCATGCTCTTCACCGCGCTCGCAGCGATTGCGATCTCCTCTGATCCCGTGACGCTTTCGTCTCTCTTGGCCGAAATGGGCGACCGCACGGCTTTGGCCCGACTGCCCCAGTATGAACTCACCCAGGCGAGCACCTACAACCGCGCCTCTGTCCGCCGCGGCGAGGATGGCTGGTTCGCCGATGGTGATGGCACCGGATTCATCCGCACCGAGGATGTCGCAGCGCCTGACGGCTCCGTGCACACCGAGTGGGTCATCATGGATCAGGCGGGGCCGGGCGCGATCGTCAAAATGTGGGCCCCCTACTTCTACTACGACTTGGGCAATCGCACCGGTCCCACCATCCGCATCTATCTCGATCACGATCCCCGGCCGGCTCTCGAGGCCAACTGGATCGAACTGCTCACCAATCACGACTGGCGCGCCCAGACGGATATGTATGGATCCGTACCCGCGGACATGAACTCGTTTCACATCCCCGCGCCCCTCTCTTCCTTCACCGCCCGTGCGGGCAACTGTTACCTGCCGATTCCCTTCGCCCGCGCCTGCAAGGTCACGTTCGATCAGCCTCCTTTCTACACCATCATCAACGCACGCGCCTATCCCCAAGGCACCGCCGTCGAGTCCTTCTCCATGACGACCCTCACGCAGTGCGAGCCCCTCATCGCCCGCACCTGCGCAGCGCTGCACAGCAGACCCGTTGCTCTCCCCGCCGAGCCCCATCCGGCCGTTGTCGCTCCCGGCGCCACGGTGACCGTCATGGGACCCCAGGGCCCCCACGCTCTACACAGCCTGGCCATTCACATCGATCCGGATGAAATCGCCGCGCATCCGGAACTCCTTCGTTCCACCATTCTCCGGATGTCATTTGACGGGGAAGAAACGGTGTGGTGCCCGCTGGGGGATTTCTTCGGCTCTCCCAACGGCATCAATCCCTTCACCACCCAGATGCGCTGCATCACCGCCGAGGGGAACCTCACCGCCTTCTGGGTGATGCCCTATGCCCAATCCGCACGCATCACCCTCGAAAATCTCTCGGCCACTCCGCTCACTCTGCGACACATCGGCGTCACCGCGGAGGACTGGACCTGGGATGAACGCTCGCTGCACTTCGCCGCGCGCTGGCGTGCCGACTGGATTCAGCCGGGTGATCAGTTTCTGGATTGGAACTTCATCGAGGCCACCGGCGCGGGCGTTCTTGTCGGCGACCAGTGGACCGTTCTCAACCCGACCACCGGATGGTGGGGCGAGGGAGATGAGAAGATCTATGTGGATGATGCGTGGGAGCGCGGATTTCCCGACCATTTCGGGACCGGCTCCGAAGACTACTACGGATGGGCGGGTGGCGTGAATCCCACCTGGAATGATGTCTTCTCTCATCCCTTCCTGTCCAACATCGCCGTCGGCTCCGCCTCGGGCGATCGCGCAGAGGCCGGCGGCGGTACGACGCGCGGCTACAACATCTGCACCCGGCAGCGCGCGTTGGACGCCCTCCCTTTCACGCGCCGACTCACCTTTGACATGGAACTCTCCCCGGGCGTCGAACAGCGCGCCCCTACCGACCTCTTGGGATACTCCGCCGTCACCTTCCTCTACCTCCGCCCAGGGGCACAGGTGAATCTCCCTCCCAATCCCGCCGCTGCGCAGCGCCCGCTCATGGACCTTGACCACCTGTCGCCGGGCCACTAGCCGCGCCTCCCCACCCGGGCCGCCCTCCCCGGTTGCCGGCGACTACGATGGTCCCGCCGCGCTGCATCAGTCCCCACTTCTCGCAGCGCGGAACGAACCTCGAACCTCCCATCAGGAAGACGCTTACGCATGACCGCCATCCCCAGCAGTCCGGCCCCCGCTTCATCTCCCAGCCGCCAGCGCACCACCTCCCCCGGCAAAGGTTCCCTTCCCATCCGCCTCTTCTATCCCCTCTCCGCGCTGCTCATCCTCATCCTCGTCGTCGCGGGATTCCATCATTTCTACTTTGAGGGCCGAGCCTATCCCGGCCGCCCCATCACACCCCCCATCCGCACACTGGTCATCGCCCACGGCGTCGCGATGTCCCTCTGGTTGCTGCTCTTTGCGGTGCAGCCCTTCCTCATCCTCACCCGCAAGCACAAGGTGCACATGACCCTCGGGAAAATCGGGGCCATCCTCGCCCTGGCCATCTTCGGCCTGGGCATCGCCATCGCCATCCAATCCGCCCGCTACACCCCGCCCGAAGCACAGATCACCGGCCTCTCAGCGCGCCCCTTCATGGCCATTCCTTTCTGCACCGCTTTCATCTTCGCAGGCTTTATTCTCGCCGGCATCTGGAACCGCAAACGGCCCGCGCTGCATCGCCCCCTCATCCTCATGGGAACCATCGCCGCCGCCGGCGCGGGCATCAGCCGCATCGATCTCATCATGAAACCCATCGCCCAGACTTCCATCGAGTATCACTTCGGCGTCATGCTCTACCCGATGCTACTGGCCATCATTCTCTGTACGGCCTGGTGCATCCTCATCCGCAAGGCCGATCGCCCCATGATCCTCGCCACACTCATCCTCCTTACCCTCTCCTACGCCACCCAGTTCACCGCGCGCACTTCCCTCTGGGCACACTTCACCGACACCGTCCTGGGCCCGCCCTCCCCCCAGTCCCCCTCCCCCTCATCCTCACCCATGTCCGATCCAGTCTTCCCGACCCCAGACTCTGCCGCCCCCGCTCAACCTCAAGGGGACTCGGGCAGTTCCGAAGGCTGAAGGCCGGTGTGTTTCTTTCCGCGTGCTGCAGCGCAGTGTTATTGCAACTGGCCTACCAGGATGACATATCCATCCGGATCATGAATCCGCAGCTGCCCCGCGGGCATGTAGAAGGGATGCACCAGGTCAAAGAGGGCCGCGTGTGACCGGCTCTTCTGCGCATCGGCCCCGAAGGCTCCCCCATCCATCACCCCCGCCGACAGCAGGTGCCGGCGCAGCGCAGCCACATCCGTGCTGTACATGTAAAACAGGACCGCCTGCACACCCGCATCCACCGGCCCGTTGGCCTGCGCGAACATGATCGCCGCCTTCTCGCAGGCTGCGCTGGCCCAGACCGTTCTGCCCAGCGCATCCTCATGCGTCTCGCCGCACGAATACCCGAGCAGCGCATAGAAGGCCAGCGATCGCTCCACATCGGCGACATGGGCCATGGGAATCATCTGGAGGATTCGACCCGGATCAGGACAATTGGATGAAACGGGCTGCATGATGTCCCGATGCTAGCCCCCGCCACACCCCCCACTGTGAGGCCTCACCCCTCTCACCCGCGAATCAGCGTTTCTCCTGATGCCCCCGCGCGGAAGCCGCACCAAAAACACAGAAGGGAGGGCCATCGATCAGCCCTCCCTTCCACTTGATTCAGGGAGATTCAGAGACGTTTACCCTTCACGCCGCGATGGTCGCTGAGTACGTCTCACTCCACGGGCCCTTTTCGCCGCGTGAGTTGATCCACCGGAGGATGTAGTTGGCCTGTTTGCCGCCGTTGTCACCGTTGTATTCCACGGTGAAGGGCGCCCGCGTATCCAGTCCGATGAAGGAGAATTCGCTGGGATCATTGGGAATGGGCTGGCCGGGATTGGTAAAGGCGCACCAGATTTCGGCGCCGATGCAGCCCTTGGGCTTGCCGCGCTTGGAGGGAGTGCCTTCATCGGTATACGCGATGGTGTGCCGCAGACGCTGGGCGGTATCCACCTGCGCCACCGGCCGCGTGTCGGGCACGGGTGTGGGGGTGCGGCCCGAATCAGGCACGGTGATGCCCAGGGCGGCTTTCTCCTGATCGGAAACCACGGGGGACGCCTGCAGTCTGCGGACCAGAGGACGGATGGCCGACTCACACAGGCCGCGTGCGTTGTCTTTACTCGTCGTCGCGGCGATGGCGGCGGCCTGCGCGGTGACATGGGTGTTGTAGGCGGTGTTCCAGTTCGTCTGCGCGTTGCTCACGGGCAGGAGGTCCGCAGCCACGAGGCCCAATGCGGCGAGATTGGCGTTGGCATAGGTGAGGAAGTTGACCTGCCAGGCGTTGAAATCGCCATCCGCTGAAGGAAGATAATCGGGCATGTGAATACTCCTTGCTCAATAAGACTCACGGTTGTCCGGTCCCCGCATCCATGCGCGTGAACCTGTTTCGCCCAGACAATTCCAAGGGCAGTGGGAGTTTTTCACTGCAGCGGCAAGGTTTTTTCCGCGCTGTTCTAACCCCTAGTCAATAGTGCAGATGGAGCGCCAGTGATTTTTCGATTCGATCCCGTGAGCCAGTTTCCCCAACGAGGCAGACGCCGAGGCAGAAGATCAGCCAACGCAGATGCAGGGTGATCCGCCTGCGGCGGGCACTCAGAACCGCCGTCGCCCCCCGCGCCCCCCAGTTGCGGGCCCCAACACCGAACACCATCCCTATATAATGAAATTCATGCCCCTTTCCGAGGCCGACACTCACGCCAAACTCGTGAACCCCGCGATCTATCTGCGCGGGTGGACCGAAGACCACATCAAGCGTGAGGAGACAGTTGGCAGGGTTGATCAGTTCGCCGGGAGAGCGCGCCGTCAGGCCAAGGGGCGAACCGACCTGACGCTGCGCATCGTCGTCACGGCGGAGATGCAGCCGGTTGCCGTCGCGGTCATCGAGGTCAAGAAGGACACACTGCCCCCCGGTCACGGTCTTGATCAGGCGAAGGGATACGCCAAGGCTGCCCGTCTCAATGTCCCTTTCGTATTCTCCACCAACGGACATCAGTACGTCGAGTTCGACTGTGGGACCGGCCAGACCACCGCCCCGCGAATGATGACGGAGTTCCCCAGCCCCACGGAACTGCGCTCCCGGTACGAAGCCGCCAAGGGGTTCACCTTGGACTCACCCGCCGCCGCCCCCTTGCTGCGGCCCTACAAAGGTGGTGAAGGATCACGCCGCTACTACCAGGACGCCGCGATCCGGGCGGTCTTCGAGAAGATCGCACGCGACACTTCCACAGGCCGCGCCCCGCGCGCCTTGCTTTCACTGGCCACCGGAGCCGGGAAAACGTTCATCGCCGCCAATCTTCTGCGCCGCATCGCGGATGCCGACCAACTCAGGCGGGCGCTCTTCCTCTGCGACCGGGATGAACTGCGCCGCCAGGCCATCGGCGAGTTGTCCAACTACTTCGGAGATGCCGTCCGCGAGGTGTACCGCGATGCCGATGGAAGGAACCACGCCCGCAATGCCGCCGTGCACGTGGCCACCTATCAGACGCTGGGCGTGGATAAGGAAGGCGCGGATGAATCCTTCCTCTCCGAGTTTTATCCGCCGGATCACTTCTCCCACATCATCATCGATGAATGCCACCGTTCCGCATGGGGCAAGTGGTCCAAGATTCTGACCATGAACCCCAATGCGGTGCAGATCGGCCTGACCGCCACGCCCCGACAACTCACCACGACCGAGGATTCCGATGAAGCGCGCGCGGATGAGAAGATCACCGCCGACAATCTCGCCTACTTCGGTGAGCCTGTCTACGAGTACGAAATCGCGCAGGCGATGGAGGATGGGTACCTCGCCGCAATGGATGTCAAACTCGCGCTGGTGGACCTCGATGCGCGCGGTCTGAGCCTGCCTGAGATCGTCTCGAAGAATCCCAAGGATGCCACGACCGGCCAGCCGCTCACAGCCCAGCAGATCGCCGACCGCTACGACGCCAACACCTTCGAGAAGAACATCATCCTGCCCGACCGGGTGAAGGCCATGTGCCGGGACCTCTTCGAGCAGATGCTCACCAACATCATCCACCGGGGCATCGACGGCGTCCCGCTGGGGGCGCGGCAGAAATCCATCATCTTCTGCGCCACTGACCGGCACGCCGACCTGGTCGCCGCTGAAATGAACAACCTCTTCGCCGCTTACACCGCCGCCAAAGGCGAGGAGCGCTTCGATCCGTACGCCTTCAAATGCACGGCCGAGTCTCAAGGCAACAAGCAGATCAACGATTTCCGGGGACAAACCCGTACTCACATGGTCGCCACCACCGTGGAACTGCTCACGACGGGTGTGGATGTGAAGCCCGTCCGCAACGTCGTCTTCTTCAAGTACGTGGCCAGCCCCATCGCCTTCTACCAGATGCTCGGACGCGGCACGCGCATCGATGAAGCCACCGGCAAACTCATCTTCACCATCTACGACTACACGGGCGCAACCCGTCTGCTTGGCGAAGCCTTTGTGAGCGATCCTGGGCGTGAGAAGAAAAAGAGAGATGAAGGCGGATTGCCGCCTGACCCGCTTCCTCCACCCCCGCCGCCCGAACCCACCGTTTGGGTGGAAGGCTTTGCGCCGATTGTCAATGACCTGGGTCGTTTCGTGGGAACGATGGTCAATGGCCGCCTCGGACTGGTCACGCTCGAAGACTTCAAACGCGGCATGGCGGCAGCGCTGGCGAGCGAAGCGCCCACCCTCGCCGACTTCCGGGCCCGCTGGGTCGAGCCGCCCACCCGGCGCGAGTTGCTCGATGCCTTGGTGAGCGCGGGCTACCCGCCCCAGATTGTCCGCCTCATCGATGACATGACGGACTACGACCTCTTTGATGTCATCGCAGCGGTCGCTTACGGTCTGGACCCCAAGACCAAGGAGGACCGCGCCCTGGCCTTCCGCTACAAGCAGAACGACTGGCTGAATCGATTGCCTGAGAAGACCCGTGCGGCGGTGCTGGCCGTGGCGGACCAGTTCAAGCACGGAGGGACGGATGACCTCGAAAACGTCCACATCTTCCGCACGCCCGAAGTCGAAGCCGCCGGAGGCGCGAAAGCGCTTTCGGAAGGCGGCGACGCCGCTGCGCTGATCCGCGAGACCAAGGAAAGGATCTTTGCCGCGTGAGTGCAACTGCTACCGAATGGCAAACATTTCAGTTGGAGGATTTGGTGACATGCCTGCCGGGGGCGTGGGGGCAGGACCACGCCTTCGAAGGTTGCACCTCTGTCACCGTCGTTGGCACAAGCCACATCAGCAACACTGGCGACCTCGACCCGAGGAATGCCCCGACTCGTCACCTGAGCGGCAGCGAACTCGAAGCAATCGCAATGGAAGGCGATTTGCTCGTGGTGAAGTCCAGCGGATCTGCATCAAACATCCGCTCCGGCAAGACGGCCCTTTGCCCACGACACCTCTCGGGCAAGATTGCCGCCGCAAACTTCTTGATGCGTCTGGTTCCGAACCGTGCGCTTGTAAGCCCGTACCTCCTTTGGCTCCACTTGAACAGCCCCGACGCCAAGGCGTTCGTCCGCAAGATCGCGGGTTCCTCGACTTATCCCAACATCAAATGGAGCGAGTTCAAAGCCCTCTCCATTCCCCTCCCCCCGCTGGCGGAGCAGGAGCGGATCGCGGGGCGGCTGACGGAGCAACTGGCCGCCATGGAGCGTGCCCGGGGAGCCGCCAAGGAACGCCTCGCCGCCGCCGAATCCCTCCCCGCCGCCTACCTCCGCGAAGTCTTCGAGGGACCGGAGGCCATCGGGTGGGAGACTCGCCGTCTTTCCAGTGTGCTCCGCGACACCCGCAATGGGCTATACAAGCCCGACACGTTCTACGGCTCGGGCGTGCCGATTCTGAAGATGTACAACATTGGGCGATTCGATGGCCGCTGGTACTTGGACCGGCTCGACATGATCCGGCTCGAACCTACGGAGCACGCGCTCTATCGCTTGGAGCCAGGCGACATCATCATAAATCGTGTAAACAGCCGTGAACTTGTCGGCAAGTCTGCGGTGGTTGACGAACGCCTCTCCGGCGCTGTCTTCGAGAGCAAGAACATCCGCGCTCGCGTAGACACGAGCACCGACCCGCAGTACTTCGCGTATTGGCTGAACAGCGCGTTCGCACGCCGACAGATTGAGAGCCGAATCAAGCAGATCGTCGGTCAAGCAACGCTCAACCGGGATGACCTCGACGGCCTTGAGATGCCAAGCCCCAGCCATGCCGACCAGCGTCGCATCGCCGCCGACCTCGCGGCCCGCCTCGCCGGGGCCGAGCGTCTGGCGTTGGGCATCCGCGCCGAACTCGCCGCCATCGAATCTCTTCCCGCCGCGCTGCTGCGGGAGGCGTTTAGTCCATTGAATTGACGGCTTTGAGATACACTTCACCTCCATGCCCGCACAGCCGCCGCATGCATCCTCTTGGCCGCCGACAAAATTCCTCGCCTTTGAGCAGTCTTTACCGACAAACATGGGCGCTGCGCTGTGCATGACCGATGCAGGTCAGGTCTATCTGAAGCCCATGGCAGCGGATGTCAACCCGCACGGGTTGGCGGTAGAATTCCTTTGCTCCCAACTGGCCGAGCGCTTCGGACTCAAGGTGCCGCAGTACTGTATTCTGAATCTGACTGCGGTTGATGAAGTGCCCCGTCCGGTCAAGGTCCCGAACGCCGGTCCAGCCCGATTCGCCACGCCCGGTCCCGCTTTCGCATCGCAGGCGTTGACTGCATTGACGTGGGATGGAACCAGAGAGCAGCTTCTCAAAGTGGTCAACCGCAGCGACTTGGCTCGTCTGGTGGTCTTTGATACATGGATTCGCAATGTCGATCGCTATCCGCCGGTAGACGGGACAGGGACGAGGCAAGTCGAATGGAAACCCAACCTAAAAAACATCCTCTTGGTGCGCGAGCCGAAGGATGCGCACTTTCTCACGTTGTATGCGATCGATTTTGGACACGCCCTTGTCGGCGGACGCGAGTTGCCGGAGCGCGCCTTCGGCATCAACAAAGACCAAGAGGAGTTGGTGTACGGGCTCTTTCCAGAGTTCCGCACGTTGATTACCTCGGAAAGTGTGGAAGCCGCCGCCGCCAAACTCCGTGAAATGACGCCCGAAGTGCTGGAGGTTGTACTCAATAGCCTCCCCACCGAATGGCAAGTGAGCACTTCCGCAAAAGGCAACGTCCGGGACCATTTATCCAGTCGTGCTCGCTTTCTCGCCGATAGGATCAAGGATCGCCTCGCTCCCTTCTGCTACCCCCAGGGGACCCTTGAGGCGGAGGGATCGCCGTGACGGGAGTCCACAATGAGTGAAGCACACAAAGGCTACTACAGCGTGATTCAGTTCTGCCCGGACCGTGGCCGCGCTGAATCCGTCAATCTTGGTCTTGTGCTCTATGTGCCGGGATTGAAGCAACTCG
Organism: Phycisphaerales bacterium; assembly: GCA_044229655.1. GTDB lineage: Bacteria > Planctomycetota > Phycisphaerae > Phycisphaerales > UBA5793 > JBGASM01. The sequence continues at coordinate 91,286 of JBGASM010000012.1, forward strand.
AAGTGCGCACCGCTGCGCTGGGCCACCGCGCCCGCGCTTTGCCGCCCGGCAGTGGCCGGGATGCATGGTGGGTCAATTCGGTGCGCAAGTCGTTTGAAGAGCAACTCCGAGGGGAGTACCGCGCCGGTGCGATCAACACCACAGACGAATTGCAGAACAGCCTTGCCAAACTCGGAAACGATGTGATCGCGGTCCCACTGCGCCCGGTGCGGGTCGAGGATGCCAAGCGGGATTTCGAGAGCCTTTTCGCGCGTCTGGTGGTCTCTGCACCCGAAGAACGCGCTGAGACGATCCCGCCATCAGCACGCAGGCTCCATGAAGCCTTCGTGTCGCTTGCGCAACAAGTGCCTTCCGTTGCAGTCGGCAAGAGCTTTGACATTCCCGCGTACCAGCGCACCATTGAGTCCGACTATTTCTACCCCAATGGAACGGCCAACCTTGTCAAGCTGCTCAAGGTGGAGAAGAGCGTAGCCAAGGCGATGCGAAACGCTTTCGCACTCGGTGCGGAGGCGCGAATTGTCCAGCGGCACCTCAAGGTGAACGGACTCAATTCCCGCATCGTAGTTGTAGCGGTGCCGGTTGGTGAGAGCGCAGCAATCGCAAAGACCGACAATGAGTTCGCACAGCTGAGAGAGGATTTTTCCGAAGCCCGGTGGGTGTCATCACCCGACATACAGCGATTTATCTCGGAAGTCCAGAATACCGCCCACTGAGTATCCTTGGCCTGTATGGCCAAGCGCTCTAGAACCGCCCCCGCACCCAACGGCAAGAAACTCGGCACGCAGCAGAGTGTCGATGCGGCCATCTACTCCATCTGCGATGTGATGCGCCGGGGCAACGTGGCCAGTGCGCTGCAGTATGTCCCGGAACTCACGTGGATTCTCTTCCTGCGCATCCTCGATGAAATGGAGGAGCGCGAGGTCGAAGAGGCGCGCATCCTGGGGCACGCCTACACCCCCTCCATCGCCAAACCCTACCGCTGGACCGACTGGGCCCGGCCAATCTCCGCAAAGGCCGACGCCAAAGAGACGAACACTCGCCGCCAGCTCACGGAGCAGGGCAGCGGCAAACTCATGGAGTTCATCAACGGGAAACTGATTCCGCATCTCAAGAGGATGCGGGACAAGCCCGATGCCACGCCGCGCCAGAAGGTCATCGCCGAAATTCTCTCGGGTGTGGAGCGGACGCGCATCGACACGGAAACCAACCTGCTGGAAGTCCTCGACAAGGTCCACGAGATTTCCCAGAAGGACATCGACCCGACGCATGTCTTCGCGTTGTCCCAGGTCTACGAGGGCCTCCTCCTCAAGATGGGTGAGAAGGGTTCTGACGCCGGTCAGTTCTTCACGCCGCGCGAAGTGATCCGGGCGATGGTGCGCATCGTGGACCCGAAGGTGGGTGAGCGGGTGTATGACCCCTGCTGCGGCACGGGGGGCTTTCTGGCGCAGGCAGCCCAATACCTCCATGAGAAGATAAAGCAGGGTGAAGGGCTGCCCCGAGGAATGAGCAAGGCCGCCGCGACCGAGGAAGTCAAGCACAAGACGTTTTACGGACGAGAGAAGGAAAACCTCATCTATCCGATCGGTCTGGCCAACCTGATCCTGCATGGCATCGATGATCCGCACATCTGGCACGGCAATACCTTGACAGGAAACGAGGTGTATGGCGGCCTGTTCGCCGGTGCGCCGCGCGCATTCGAGGTCATCCTGACGAACCCTCCCTTCGGCGGCAAAGAAAATGCCGGTTCCATCAAGGACGCCGACTATCCGACGAGCGCAACCGAGGTGCTCTTCCTTCAGCAGATCATCCACTCCCTCGCGCCGGGTGGTCGCTGCGGCATCGTGCTGCCCGAGGGCGTTCTGTTTCGGACCAATGAGGAAGCGTTCACCAAGACCAAGAAGAAACTCCTGGAAGAGTGCGACCTGTGGTGCATCGTCTCTCTGCCGGGCGGAGTCTTCACCGCCGCCGGCGCGGGTGTGAAGACGAATCTGCTGTTCTTCACACGCGGCAAGGCCACCGAAAAGATCTGGTACTACGACCTCTCGGAGCGCAAAGTCGGCAAGAAGACGCCGCTGATGATGGAGGATTTCAAAGAGCTCTTCGAGTTGCTCCCGAAACGTGCGGACTCCGATAAATCGTGGACGATGGATTTCACCGCCCGACGCCGCAAGGGCGCGGATGATGCCCATCCCTTCCGAACGACCGAGGCCGAGAAGAAGGCGGCGGCCGACCTGGTGAAGGACCGGCTTTCGACGCTTAAGGTAGCGAAGCCGCGCAACGAGGAAGCCATCGCGGCTGCTGAAAGCGAACTCGCCACACTATTGCGCGAATCCCGTGAAGCGGCAAACAAAGCACAGGCCATTGAAGACGCCGTGTACGACCTCAAGGCGGTCAATCCGAACCGCAAAGCGGAAGTGGACACGCGCACACCCGGAGAACTTCTCGATCTGATTGAAGCCAAGGGCAAGGAAGTCGCCGAAGCCCTCGCTGCGCTCCGCGCGATGGGGTAATCAATCTCCTCTACCCCTCCGGGGCAGGACTCGTATTGAACGATCTCATCCACGGGTTTCGTCAGACTCCACCCGTGGCTACATCCCATCGCCCCTCCGGGGCGAAGTGAGGCCGCGCACTTTCTGCGCCTCCCCATCCCCTCGTGTGCTGCCGCCGCTCCCGTTCTGTCCGGATATCTCTCCGCACCCACAAAACCCGCGTTTTTGGGCTGAAATCAAGGGTGGAAGGCCGTTCGTGCTCTGGCGGGAACCAATTTCTCCACGGAATGACTCATCCGTTCCACGGAATCACTCACTCATTCCTTGGAATCACTCATCCACTCCATGGAATCACTCACTGATTCCACGGAGTGACTCACTCACTCCATGGCGGCGCTGAGTCGCTCCATGGCGGCGGTCGTTCGTTCCGTGGCGGTGGAGGTCCGCTCCATGGCGGCGCTGACCCGCTCCACAGGGGGGGAGGTCCACTCCACGGGGGGGGAGGTCCGCGCCCCGGCGGTGCTGATGCATCTCACGGGTCGCACCGCCGGTCTGCCTCTCGCAACGGATGGTTTGCTCTCCGCAGGAGATTGCCTGCCCTCCGCAGGAGATGAGGGGTCGGGCACGCATCCTCGTACCATGGAAAGACCATGATGAAACACGAGCGGCCCGTATCGATCTGCTCCCTCCTCCTTCTGCTCCTGTGCATCGTGCGGGGCGCTGCGATCGCGAGCGCATCGGAGGATGATCTGCTTCGCGCTGGGTTCCAGAATCCCCCGCCGCGGGCGCGGCCGGATGCCTTCTGGACCTGGCTCAATGGCCACGCCGATCCGGGTCGCATCACCGAGGAGATGGAGGCGTTTCGGGCCGCGGGCTTCTCGCGCCTGCAGGTATGGGATGTGCGGGCCATCCAGGATCCCGAGGGGATTGTCCCCACAGGGCCGGCGTTCCTCAGCGATGCCTGGCTGGAGAACCTCATCCACGCGGAGCGCGAGGCGAAGCGGCTCGGGCTCGAACTCGGCCTGGTCGCCGCCAGCGGGTGGAACGCGGGCGGCACATGGGTCACTCCCGAGCGCGCCGGGCTCGGGCTCTACTCATCGGCGCACTCGGTTCAGGGGCCGGCGATGATCGACCTGAAGCTCACCTTCCCGGAGATCCCCGCCCACAGCCCGCGCGGCGAGGATGGACGCCCCGCGTACTGGCGGACCGTCGCCCTCCAAGCCTCTCCTGCCGGGGATGCGGGGGCTTTCGTGCCCGAACATGTCATCGACCTGACCGATCGGCTGGGCGCTGATGGGACGCTCCGCTGGGAAGCGCCCATCGGGGATTGGACCATCCGGTGGTTCGTGTTCGCGAACACCGGACAGCGCCTCATCGTGCCCAGCCCGGCCTCGGATGGTCTCCAGATCGACTTCTTCGATGCGGATGACAGCCGCGCCTACTTCACGTACGTGCTCGGGCGGCTGGAGTCCGCGCTTGGCCCGCTCGGGGATACCTCCCTGCGGTACCTCGAGGTCGACAGCCTCGAGCTCGAGGGCGATCGCCTCAGCGCGTGGACGGAGGACATCCTGGAGGCCTTCCATGCGCGCTACGACTACGACGCGAAGCCCTGGATCTCTCTGCTCGTGGACCCAGGCCGCGCCGGCGATCGCGGCGAGCGTTTCCTCCACGACTGGACACGGCTTGTCAGCGACCTGATGATCGAGCACCACTATCGCCTGGGCAACGAGCTGCTCCGCGCGCGGGGCCTCTTTCTCTCGGCGGAGGCAGGCGGGCCCGGGCCGCCGATCTGGACCAGTTGCCCCATCGATGCGCTGGGGGCGCTCGGGGCCGTGGGGCTCATGCGCGGCGAGTTCTGGCCCAAGCACCGGAGCATGTACAACGTCAAGCAGATCGCCTGCGCAGCGCACACCTACGGCCAGACGATCGTGGATGCCGAATCGTTCACCTCGTGGCGGCACTGGCGTGACGGCCCCTATTACCTCAAACTGCTCGCCGACCAGGCGTTCATCGACGGGCTGAATCACATCACCTTTCACACCGCGCCGCATGGCGGTGGTGCGACCGGCTTGCCCGGCCTGGCCTATCACGCCGGGACACACATCGGGCCGAACCTCGTCTGGTGGCCGATGGCCCGGCCGTTCATCGAGTACCTGTCGCGGTGCTCATTCCTCCTGCAGGAGGGCCGGCCCGTGGCCGATGTTTGTTTCTACCAGGGCGATGGAGCGCCGGCGTTCCACCCGCTCGCCGTGGACTGGGACCCGGAGGTGCGCAGCGCTGGGTACGACTACGACGTGGTCGATGCGCGAGTCCTGATGAGCGCCATGAGCGTGAAGGACGGCCGCATCCACCTGCCGCACGGCGTGAGCTACGCGCTGCTCGTCCTCCCCGAAGAGGACTCGATCGACCTGGCGGCCTTGCGCAAGATCCGGGAGCTGGTCCGCGCTGGGGCGACGGTGCTCGGGCCCCGACCGGTGCGGACTGGCGGCCTCGCGGGCTACCCCGCGGCCGATGAGGAGGTTCGAGCGATCGCCGGCGAACTGTGGGGTGAGATCGATGGGGTACAGACCACAGAGCACCGCTTCGGGGCCGGACGCGTGATCCAGGGCCGTCCGGTGCTCGAGGTGCTGGGCGAGCTCCCGCCGGACTTCACCTGGGAAGGCGGCGACCCGCGGACGCATCTGAGCTATGTGCACCGGTCCACCGACGATGCCGAGATCTACTTTGTCATCAACAACCACGAACGCTGGGAGGACCTCGATGGGCTGTTCCGCATCAGCGGGAAGCAACCTGAACTGTGGGATTCTTCGAGCGGGGAGATCACCCGGACGCGGGAATTCCGCGACGATGGGGCTCGCACACGCGTCCGACTGCGCCTCCCGCCCGGCGGCTCCATGTTCGTGGTCTTCCGGAGTGATCCGGTGGCGCTCGGGCCGATCCCCTACACCATCGCTCCGATGATCCGCACCCGCTCGGCCGCACCTGACCTGGCCCACGGCGACACGCCCAACGGCCCGGCGTGGGTTTCCTCCGGCGAGGATCCGCCGCGGGGACAGTTCATCGTTTTCGACCTCGGCGCCCAGGTCGACCTGGGCCACGCGGAACTCTGGAATTTCCAGGATCAGGCCCGCGGCCTCCTGACCCGCGGTATCCGGGAGATGGAGGTCTCGGTGTCCGCCGACGGCGTGGTCATGAAGCCGCTCGGCCGGATTGAGCTGGCCCGCGCACCGGAGATCGGCGAACGGGGCTACCAGCAGCGGATCGAGCTCCCCGCGCCGCAAACTCGCTACGTCCGCTTCGACATCGTCTCCAACCACAGCGATGACTGGTCGGGGCGGACGGACATCGTGGGGCTGAACCGAGTCGCGTTCATTGACAGCAATGGAGAGGAGATCGATGGTGTCCGGGTCCACGATGTCTCGTCCGGGATCGCCCACGATCCACGGACAGATGCGCTGCGCGCGCCTTCACGGGCGGGAGTCGACCTTCCCGGTCCGTGGCGTGTGCGCTTCCAGTCCGGATGCGGCGCGCCGGAACAGGCGGTGTTCCCCGAACTGATCTCCTGGCCCGATGCCCAGGACGAGGGGATCCGCCACTTCTCGGGCATCGCCGAGTACTCTGCGCACTTCCAGGTGCCCGCCGAACTCGCCGAAGGAGACGGTTCCATCGAGCTTGACCTCGGCCGCGTCGCCGGCGTCGCCCGGGTCAGCCTCAACGGCGAGGAAGTCGGGATCGTCTGGAAGCCGCCCTACGCCCTGGACGTAACGGGCCGGCTGAAAGCCGGTGAGAACGAACTGCGCTGCGAGGTGGCGAACACCTGGCACAACCGCCTCGTCGGGGACTCTGCTTTGCCGCCCGCACAGCGCATCACGTGGACGAACATCCGGCAGCCATTTAGCCCGAACACACCGCTCCTGGAGTCAGGGCTCCTGGGTCCGGTCAGGCTGGTGCCCGCCGGAGAGGGTCCTTCCCGATGATGCATCTTTAACAGGAGCGCAGCAGCAATGCTCGGGCAGATGCTCTCACAGCACGGGGAGGCAGCGCACGATCGCATCTCTGATCGATGAGGACCTGAATCCGCAACGAATCACACTTGGCCGGTGGCTCTAGAGACCGGCGGCCAGGTCGGCGGCGGCCTGCGCCAGCGCTGTGCCATCCAGTCGGATGAACCCCAGACGCGGGAAATCCAGATCTACCGTCGTCCACAGCGTCAGCCCGATCAATCCCATCAGCACGAACACCGGCGGCCGCAGCCTCCGGTCCGTCACCTCCGCTCCCAACCCCGCCACCCAGATGCAGGCCAGTGATGCGATGATGAGCCCGATCATCACCTCGCCCGGAAGGTGTCGCCGCTCCGCATCGTTGCGTTCATCCAGGGAAGTGCTCATCGCCAGGTACGCGCTGACCACCACCGGCAGAGTCTCCGGCTTCTGCGCAGTTCCCCGGCGGACCGTCTCCCACATCTGCCCGAGCAGATCATGCAGCTGGGTCTGGATGACTTCCTCCGAACTCAGCCGCGAAAGGTTGAAGAGCGCGATCCGCGCCTGCGCGTACCGCTCCAACTGCTCCGCGAGAATCTCACTCTCGGACTCCGGCAGGAGATCAGCGCAGCGGTGCAGGGTTGTGATCGCGCCCGCCTCCCGGTCGAGAATCTCCTGTCTCTGCACGAAGCGGCCGATCGCGCCGGCGAAACAGAATCCCAGCAGCAGCGAAAGCAGCCCCAGAAGCGCCGCCTGCACCATGCCCAGCTGCGGATGCCGCACCAGGTCCGCATGCAGCCGGACACCCATCCGCCGACCCACCATCCACGCGCCCGCGCACAGGGCCATGAGCGCCACTCCCAGCGCGATTTCGTACAGATACATCATGATCCCCCAGCATAGGTCCACCTCGGACGGCAACTGGACCCTTCCCCACATGCCTCCTAACCTTGGCCCCCCGTGTGCCGGGGAGTAGCCACCGCCCCCCCTCGATCCGCCGGTTCAGGCGGCATCCGGAGAGGCGCGGGAAGAGGTCGTCAATACGGAGTGCGGTCCCTGTTTTGCCCGCGTTCCCGGCCCTTCCTTGCATTCGTTCCGCGATGCAACGTGCAAGACCGGCACAGGTCCCCATTCGTCTCGACTGTTTCAGTCGGGCAGGATGTGGCGACTTGTGCCCGACCCTTGACCGCGCATCCCCGAAAGGAATGCCCACCATGATCCCCACGCTCCTCCTGGCCGCCGCCGAATCCTCCGGCATCTACTGGTTCTACCTCGGCTTCCTCGCACTGGTGCTCGCCTTCCTCGCGCTGGACTTGGGCGTCTTCCACCGCACCGCGCATGTCGTCTCCCTCAAGGAGTCGGCCGTCTGGTCGGCCATCTGGGTTGCCTGCGCCCTCCTGTTCTCCATCTTCATTTATTACGCGTACGAAGGACACTGGCTGGGGCTGGGTATGAACGTGCCCATCGTCGGTTCGCCGGGGCAGACGGAAGTTCTCTCGGGCGCGATGGCGACCAAGCAGTACCTTACCGGCTACATCATCGAGAAATCCCTCTCGGTCGACAACCTCTTCGTCATCGCCATCATCTTCAGTTACTTCGCGGTCCCCGCCATCTACCAGCACCGCGTCCTCTTCTGGGGCATCCTGGGCGCCCTCATCATGCGCGGCATCATGATCGGCCTGGGAGCCATCCTCATCGCACGCTTCAGCTGGATCACCTACGTCTTCGGCGGCTTCCTCATCCTCACCGCCATCAAGATGGCCCTCGCGGGCGGGGAAGGCGTGCATCCCGATCAGAACATCCTGGTGCGCCTGACCCGGCGCTTCATGCCCGTCACCTCCACCTACGACGGCGATCACTTCATCACCCGACTCAAGGACACCGGCCAGCGCGCGGTGACGCCCCTCTTCCTCGCGCTGCTCGTCGTGGAGTTTACCGATCTGGTCTTCGCGGTGGATTCCATTCCCGCCATCTTCGCCATCACCGGCGACCCCTTCATCGTCTTCACCTCCAATGTCTTTGCCATCCTGGGCCTCCGGTCCCTCTACTTCCTGCTGGCCGATCTGCTGGGTCGCTTCCGCTACCTCAAGCCCGCCCTCGTGCTCATTCTCCTCTTCGTGGGCGTCAAGATGCTCCTGGTGCACAGCCAGTACAAGGTGGACACCACCGCTTCGCTGCTGGTCATCCTCGCGCTGCTGGCCTCGGGCGTCCTGGCCTCATTGCTCATCCCGATGAAACAGGTCAATCCGCCTGAGCAGGAGCACGTCAATGATGCGGAAGCCAAGCCCTGAGCCCAGCGCTGCGCTGCTCTACCATGCAGCGCATGCTCTTCATGGTCATCGAGACCTTTCGCGCTGGCAACCCCGATGCGGTGGGAGCCCGGTTCCGCGCCCGCGGCCGGCTCTTTCCTGATGGGGCCGGGCTGGAGTACATCGCCAGTTGGATGAGCACGCGCGGCGACCGCTGTTACCAGATCATGCAGGCTCCCACCCGCGCTGCGCTGGATGGATGGATCGACCAGTGGAGCGATCTCGTGGAGTTCGAGGTGATCGAGATCCAGACATCCGCCCAGTTCTGGTCGGGGCGCTGATCGCGCCGCGCCCGCCGTGTCTTCACTCAGGGATTCTCCTGCAACGCGCACTCAGCCTCACCTCTTCCAGCGGTACTCGTGCCGCTGGAAGAACTCCGCCGTTCCCGCAAAGCGCACCATCTTGCGGATGGTCAGTTCCCCCGCGCGCGCCTCGATGATCCGTTGCATGGTCGCGGGCCGCTCATCATCCAATCCCTCCCGCTGCAGCACAAACCTCACCCCCCCGCCCTCCAGATCCGCGCGCTCCAGCACGATCTCGCTCTGCCCTTCGGTGACCAGCGCGGTCCCATCCTCGCTGAGCACGTACAGCCCCGCCGAATCCGCCTCCGGCTCATCGTCATATCCATACGCCCAGAGCCACCTCCCCCGATCGCGTTCCCCCTCTTCTGCCTCTACCCCTTCATTCGCCTCGGGATGAGTGATGCGCAGCGTCGAAGGAATGCTTACCTGCTCACCCGAGGTGTAATCCGTATAGGTCAGTGTGCCGCGCCACACCGCCCCGGTCAGTCGATCCAGGTCCGCGGCCGTCAGGGCCGTCGGAGCCTGCGGCGCTGCATCCGCATCGGCAGTATTCTCCTCGGCCGCCGTCTGCGTAACTCGCTTGGCATCAAAGCGAGTCTCCCACGTTTTCACACTCACCCAAGGTGACACACCCGCATCACCCGCACCCGGAGGGGCAAAGGTGAACTCGACATCGGCGACCCGCAGGAAGTAGGTAAGCGCGCCCGAGGCCGTCATCTCCCGCGCTGCCTGCTCTCCCGGCAGCAGCACCTGTGCCCCGCCTTCGGAGGCAGTCACGATGAGATCAAACCCGCCCACTTCCACCCCTGCGCGATACGTGCCGGCGATGACCAACGCTTCCGAGGGATCAAACGCCTTGGCCGCACGCGTCTTCCCATCGATTCGGATCGCCTCGGTCATCTGCGCCCGAACGGCGGGCAGATCGTAGTAATGCGCTCCTTTGGCGAGTTCCTCTTTGAGATTGAACGCGACTGGCTGGGCGTCATCCCCATATTGATACACCCAGACTTCGCCCGCGCTGGGATCGTAAATGTTGGAGTAATAGGTGGTGTACGCTCCGCTCTGCCGGCAGGCGGACAACGCGCCCGCCATGGCGAGAATGTCCTGGGCTTTCGCATCCGAGGTTGCTTGCGCGACCATCGCTTCGAGCCGCTTTTGCGTGGCCTGTTCCTCCCAGCCCAGTGTCTGACAGGGTCCGCTGCTTCGCTCGACAAAGAAAACGCCCTCCCGGAATCCGATGACGGCAGATGCGCCCGTCGCATCCACCAGTAGCGTCCGGGCCATGCTCAGGTCCGCCACGTTGTATCGTTCGTAGAGGGCGATCGCCTCGTCCACAGTCCCGGCTTCTTCCAACACTTTCTCTCCGAAGTTGCCTGCGTAGTCCTGTTTGGCCGGGTCGGCGGCCCACTGAGTGTCTGTGTACCCCGCCACCCAGTCATAGCAGAGTCCCTGATCATTCATTCCGCCTTGCGCGTAGCCGTTGCGGTATCCGAAGATCACCCGCCCGTGCACCTTGGTGCCGCCGCGCTCCTCCGCGGGCAGGAACCAGACTTTGGTGGCCGGGTCGTTCCACGCCTCGTTGTTGCCCATGTAGGTGCGACCGTTGAGCGTGATGCGGAAGATGGTGCACGCCGTCGCCTTCAGCGCCGGCAGGGCGACTCCCAGACCCACGACAAGAGCCCACACGACTCGGCGGATGAATGAAGTAAAGCGCACAGGGTTGCCTCCGAGGGAGAGAGAGGACACGATCGTGACCCAACGACCGGGCGTTCTCAGCGGGTCAGGAGTCTACACCCCTGATTCAGCGCGGTTGCGACGCTGGCTCTCCGCGCTGCGGTTGGCGCGGGTCGCGCTCTATCCTCTTGCCTCGTTCATGTCCTCCTCCATGCGCTCCATCCTGACCCTCTCTGCGCCCGGCAAGATCAACCTGGCCCTCGCCGTGGCCCCGCCCTCGCCCGCCCCCGCCCATGCCGGGAAGCATCCCATCGCCTCGTGGATGATGCCCATCTCCCTGGCCGATGACCTCACCCTGATGCGCCTGCCCGATGATTACTTCTCCCGCTACGCGGTCTTCTGGGCCGAGGATGCGCTGGTGCACGGGACCAAACGCGAGGTCGACTGGTCCATCTCCAAAGACCTGGCCGTCCGCGCCCACCGCAGTCTCGAGGCCTACACGGGCCGATCCCTGCCCATCCAACTCAAACTGGAAAAACGCATCCCCGCGGGCTCCGGCCTTGGCGGCGGCTCCTCCGATGCGGCCGCCACGCTCATCGCCTGCGATCTGCTCTTTGATCTCCATTTGTCTCATTCCGAACTCCTCACGCTCGCCGCTGCGCTGGGTTCCGATGTGCCCTTCTTCATTCACCGCGCCGCCGCGCTCATCGAAGGCATGGGCGACAGGATCACTCTGCTTGCCGGACCGGATGAGCCCGCTATCGACTCCATGCACGCTGCGCTCTGCGTGCCGGATTTCCCCTGCCCCACCGGTCCGGTGTATCGTGCGTTTGATGCGCTTGCAGCGCCCCCAGCGCCCCCATCGCTCCCCGCATCCGACTTTGCAGCGCGGGCTGAAGCGATTCGCGCCCTGGCCTCCGCCCGCGGTCGGCTCGATCCTGCCGCCCCATTCAATGATCTGGCCGCCGCAGCACACGCTCATGAACCGCGACTCGCTGAGCGCATGCACGCTGCAGCCCTGATCGCCGAACGTCCCGTTCATCTCACCGGCTCCGGCTCCGCCTTCTTTGTCCTCTGCGATGATCCGCTTCACGCGGAGTTCCTGGCCCGCGCGATCGCCGATCGAGTTCCCGACACCCTGGCCCACCCCATCACGCTGGCCCCGCACATCCCCGCAGCGCCCGTGCGCAGCCAAGTGGGGTACTAATCTTGCAGGTTGGTGCCCGCCCGGCCGCTGGTTCCCCCTCACTGCCCGGTCAAGGATTCGACCATGATCTCCATTTCTTCCCCTTCGCGGCCGCTGGCCCTCTGCCTCACTCTGGCTCTCGCCCCGTGCGCCACCGCCAATGATCAGGCTCCCTCCGATCCGGCCCAAGCCCGTGAGTTGTCCGACTTCTTCCGGCAGGTCGCTGACCAGGCCGCTCCCGCCGTCGTCCAGATCTACGGATACGGCATGCCCAACCAGCCCGCCGATCGTCCTCTGACCGCCAGTGGCTTTCTCATTTCCGCCGCCGGCGACATCGTCACCAACAACCACGTCGTCGAATCGACCTCCACGCTGATCGTGGAGTTCACCGACGGCCGGCGCAGCGCTGCCAGGCTCATCGGCGCTGACCCGCTCACTGACCTTGCCGTCATTCGCATGACGCCCGCATCGCCCTCCGCCGCCTTGCCGCCTGCGTTCCTCTCATTCGTCCCCGATGACCAGGCTCCCTTGCGCGTCGGCGATTGGGTCATCGCCGTGGGATATCCGCTGGGTCTTGAACAGACCGTCACCGCCGGAATCGTCAGCGCCGTCAATCGCCACCTCGACATTCTCTCCGACTCGCAGCGCAAGGGCTACGAAGATTACATCCAGACGGACGCCGCCATCAACCGGGGCAATTCCGGCGGTCCCTTGCTGGACCTCGACGGCCGCGTCGTGGGCGTCAACGCCGCCATCAAGTCCTCCACCGGCGGGTCCGATGGGCTGGGCTTCGCGATTCCCGCGCGAATCGCCCGTCACGTCACCGAGCAACTCATCGCGCACGGCAGAGTTCAGCGCGGGTTCCTGGGAATCGATCTCCAGTCGCTCGATCCGCTGCTGGCCCGTTCCTACGGCCTGCCCGAAACCCATGACCCAGCCGCCCAGCGCGATCCTGCCGCCCACCGCGGCATCCTCGTCACCGGGCTTGTGGCCAATCTCCCCGCCGCAATCGCAGGGGTGCAGGTCGAGGACATCATCACCGCTGTGGATGGAAGGCCCATTCGCGACAGTGATGATTTCCGCACCTATCTCGCGATGCGCGGTCCCGGCGCAGTGACGAATCTGCGCATCTTCCGCGCCGGCGCATTCCTTGACCTCAGCGTCACCCTGGCCGAGATCCCCGGCTTCTCATCGAGCCCCGCGCCCGATGCGCCCAGCCCCGATCAACCCATTGACTCCTCGCTCCCCGCCGGTTTGCGCATCTCCGATGCGCGCCTGCGCGATCAATCGACGCTCCAGATTCAGGAAGTCATCCCCGGTTCCCCAGCCCATCTGGCCGACCTGCGCGGCGGCGACCTCATCATCGCCGTCAACAGTCTCCCCATCGCCGACTTCCGCACACGTAACGACCAGCCGCCCATCACTCCTGCCGCAGCGCCCGCAATTGCGCAGTCCGACGCCCAGTGGCTCACTGCGTATCTGTCCGTGCAACCCTCCGGAACCATTGTCCGCTTCACCATCCGCCATAGCCGCGGCACCGGCAGGCAGGGATCCTCTTTCGCAGATCCCACCTTTATTGCGCTGCAACTTCCCTAAGCGGCTTCCGCGAGCCGCATCACTTCCTAAACTACGCGTTCATTCATGCACCTCCTCGCCAGCGACACCTTTGTCTGGTCCGTCTTCGGCGGCATCGTCGGCCTGATGCTCCTGCTGGACCTCTTCGTCTTCCACCGCAAGAGCCACGTCATTTCGGTGCGCGAAGCCCTGCGCGGCGTCGTCGTCTGGATGACCCTCGCCGTCGCTTTCATGGTCCTGATCTACTTCCGCCAGGTCGCGCATGAAACCTCCGGCGAGCTCGGCATCTTCGGCCTTCACAAGTCCGGCCTCGACGCCGCCGCCAAGTATCTCTCCTGCTACATCCTCGAGCAGTCCCTCTCGGTGGACAACATGTTCGTCTTCCTCGTGGTCTTCACCTACTTCGGTGTCCCCGAGGCCTACCGGCACAAAGTTCTTTTCTGGGGCATCTTCGGCGCCGTCGTCATGCGCGCCCTCTTCATCGGCGCCGGCGTCGTCCTCGTCTCCAAGTTCGCCTGGATGACCTATCTCTTCGGCGCCCTGCTCATCTACACCGGCTGGAAGGTGGCTTTCAACGACGGCGCCCACGTCGAGCCCGAAAAGAACCCCGTCCTGCGCCTGTCACGCAAGATATTGCCCATCGCCCGCGACTACGACGGCGACCGCTTCACCACCCGCCACGCCGGCAAGTTCTTCTTCACACCCCTCTTCGTCGTGCTCATCATCATCGAGACCACCGATGTGATGTTTGCCATCGACTCCATCCCCGCCGCCTTCGGCCAGTTTCCCGCCAACGAGAAACCCGACCTCCTCATCATCTTCTCATCCAACATCTTCGCCATTCTCGGCCTGCGCGCCCTCTACTTCGCCGTCGCCGGCATGATGCAGGCCTTCTCATACCTCAACTACGGCCTGGGCATTGTCCTCGCATTCACCGGCGTCAAGATGCTCCTGACCATCTGGGACATCCACGTCTCGGCCGTGCCCGCCCTCTCCGTCATCATCGGCGTCCTCACCCTCACCATCCTCCTCTCCATCTACTTCCCACGCAAGGCCGAGGAGGCCCCCGAAGCCCCGCCCGCCACCGGCGAAGGCGTCCGCACCGACAGGGCGTGATCGCACCTACGCTCCCCCATGCCTCCTTCATCCCCCACGCCCTCTCCCTCCTCCCTCCTTCACCGCTTCGCCTCTCTCCCCGCCGACACGCCCATGCCTCTCCTCGAGCGCAGGCGCATCATCGGCGCGCAGGCCATGATCTCCCATATCACGCTCAGTAAGGGCTGCAATGTCCCCATGCACGCCCATGAAAACGAGCAGTTCGCCATCGTCCTCACAGGCCGCCTGCGCTTCACACTCGGACATCCCGGCGCTGAGCAAACCCTTACCGTCAGCGCGGGCGAAGTCCTCCACCTCCCCGGCAACCTCCCCCACGCCGCCTTCGCCGAGGAAGATTCCATCGTCCTCGATGTCTTCAGCCCCCCCAGCGCGATGACGGGTATCGACCGCAAGTCGTGATTGTTCAACTCACTTCCTCACACCTCCCTCCACCGACCCACATCACCACGATGTCTTCCTTCCGCGCCTGGAGCCACAACCTCCTCTACGGCCCCCTCATTGGCCGCCGAGACCTCACTCGCGAGCAGTGGAACGACATCATTCGCCGCATGAACAAGGCAAGTCTGAAACCAACCATCGTCATGATCGTGACCTGCATTCTCCCGATCGTGCTCTGGCAGATCGCGGTACTCTCCTTGTTTCGCACGCCGACCGTAACGCCCAACATGACCGCGGCCCAGATCTCCGCCATCATCGCGACAACCGTCCGGCGTCAGTATTGGATCATCTTCTTCTCGTTCGCTGCCATCTTCTGCGGACCCGTTCTCAGTTTCTATCTGCACCGCCGCCTCGCCGCGCCCTACATACGCGCCGCCGCCAATGAACTGGGACTGGCAAATGTCTGCGTTCAATGCGGCCACAACCACACTGGCCTGAGTTCCGCTTCGACCAAATGCCCCGAATGCGGTACAGAGATCCCCCGACATTGACTCACGAGCGTTTCCATGAACACAAAGCCCACCCGTGTCACGAGTGGGCCTGTCCACTTCATCGCGCTTCGCTGTTGTCTCACGCCTTGATCGGACCGCTGAAACTCCACGTGTAACCGTACGGATCCTCCAACTGTCCGTACCGCTCGCCCCAGAACTGGTTCGCCGCGGGCATGGTGATCCTCGCCCCCGCAGCCGCTGCCTTCTGCATCGCCGCATCGCAGTCCCCCGTGTTGATGTGCAGCACGATGGAGTACCCGCTCGTCATCTTCGGCGGGCGCATCTTCGACATCTCGCACATCTCCGCGAAGTAGTCGCTCAGGAAAATCGGCGACGGCCCGATCTTCACCGCCGCATGCATGATGCGCGGATCATTGGGACCCGAATGCCGCGAGAGCTCCTCGGCCCCAAACGCCTTCCTGTAGAACTCGATCGCCTCCGCCGCCTTCCCATCCCCGATCATGAGGTGCGGAATTACCGCTGCCGCGCCCATCGCCCCGCACGCCGACTCCTGGTTACCCGCACTCTTTCCTGCTTCCGCCATCGCCATTTCGTGCCGCCTTTCTGCCCCAAAGGCTATTCAAACCTGCCCGCGCTGCCGCTCAATGTCCCGCCTTCCCGAACACAAACGAAAGCAGAAGCATCGCAAAAACAAAAAGTGTGATCCCCACATAACGCCGATCACGCTCACGCAGGAAAATCACAACCGAGGCTCCAACCCGCATCACGGGTGTCAAAATGAGCAGAATCAGTCCAGCATCCACAATCGCCTGTCCGCGACCTGCTTTCAACCCCTCCCACACGCCGCCCAACGTGTTGGTGAACTGACCTTGTCCAGTGCGCCCTGTCAATGCCGGCAGATCCGCGTCCGAGTACACATATTCGGGATGACGCATAAACGTCACCACCACGCCCAGCATCACGACCGCCATGCTCACGCCCACGCCCCAGCGCAGCAGCCCACTGATGAGTCGTTCCGTCCCGCCAGGCTCAACCTCCAGACGCGGTCTCTTCCGTACGAACCAGTTCTTGCTGCGCACTCTCATGCCCCAAGCCCCCTCACGCCTTCCCACAGCATTCGCCCAGCGATGAACACCAGCACCGCGACAAACAGCATTCGCACCGATCGGCTGTGAAGGCGACCGAGCAGCCTCGCGCCCAGAGTCGCCCCAATCATCACGCCCAGCGCAACCGGCGCTGCAATGAATGGGTCAATCTCCCCGCGCATGAAGTACACCCCCGCTGAAGCCGCCGCCGTAACGCCGATCATGAAATTGCTCGTCGCGGTCGACACCTTGATGGGCAGCCCCATCGCTAGATCCATGGCCGGCACCTTCAGCGCCCCTGAGCCAATCCCCAGCAACCCGCTCACCACCCCCGCCACATACATCAATCCCAGCCCCAGTGCAGGCCGCTGGGCCACATACGCCGTCGCCACACCTGTCGCCTCATCGAAAAACTCACCGTGCAGTCCCAGGCGATCCGACATCGATCCCGCCGCACGCTCTATATGAAGATCCTTCCGCCGCCAGATCATTGCACCCGCGGAATACGCCATCACCACTCCGAAGATCACCTGCAGAATTGAAGCATCCACGCGCCCCGCCAGATACGCTCCCGTAAGCGCGCCCAGAGTCGTTCCAATCTCCAGAAACATCGCGATGCGCAGATTCGTCATCCTTTCGCGCACATAGGCGGCTGCCGCCCCGCTCGATGTCGCGATCACCGCCACGATCGACGCCCCGATCGCATACCGGATGTCGATCCTCAGGAGAAGCGTCAGCGCCGGCACGATGATGATCCCTCCCCCGAGCCCCAGCACCGCCCCGAGCGCTCCCGCCCCCAGCGAAACTCCAAAGACCAGCAATGTGAACTCCAGCGGCGTCACCCTCTCATCCTATTCAAGCCGTGCATCGCAAATCGCACCCCATACCATGAAGTGTGTCCTTCCTCATCACCCCCGCCGCGCCCGACTCCCCTCCCGCATCCTCCCTCATCGCCGCGCTCGATGATCACCTCGGCCGGTTCTATCCGCAGACATCCCGCCACGGCTACAGCGTCGCCAAACTCCTCGCCGACAACGTCGTCTTCTTCCTCATCCTCGACACCGACCGCGCTGCGCCCCCTGCCTCCCCACTCCCACATCCTGCCGTCGGCTGCGGCGGCTTACTGCCTGTGCCTCGCAACCACCCGCAACACCGCCCGCCCGAAGAGCCCTACGCCGAGATCAAGCGCATGTTTGTCATCCCTGAAATGCGCGGCCGCAACCTCGGCCCCCTCATGCTCACCCACCTCGCCGCCCAAGCCCGCTCCCAGGGCTTCTGCCTCCTCCGCCTCGAGACCGGCATCCACCAAAGCGCCGCCATTCGCCTCTACCAGCGCTTCGGCTTCACCCCCATCCCTCCCTTCGGCCCATACATCGAAGATCCCCTCAATCTCTGCATGGAAATGCGAATCTGAGGCCCCGCTCGCACCGGTATCATCCTCCATCCCGTGTCGCGCCCGTCTTTCAAGGCCACCCTCAACAACTGGTGCTACGGCCCCCTCATTGGCCGTCGAGACCTTTCGCGCGAGCAGTGGAACGACATCCTGCGCCAAGCGTTCAAGATGAGCTGGATGCCCTTCATCCTCCCTTCCCTGGGAACAGCCCTGCTGATCATCGCGCTCAAATGCGCCTACTACTTCACCGTGACCTCTATGAACATAACGCCGGACATGACCGTCCCGCAGATGCAAGCGGCGTACGAGCTCCTCCAACTGCGCATGCGCTGGATGATGTTTGCGGTGGTGTGCGGTGTCATCATCGCTCCGCTGGGTCTGTCATTCCTCCACCGCCGCCTCGCCGCGCCCTACATACGCGCCGCCGCCAATGAACTGGGACTGGCAAATGTCTGCGTTCAATGCGGCCACAACCACACCGGTCTCCCTGCCACCACTTCCAACTGTCCGGAATGTGGCACACCCATCCAACACCACGCGCCGCCCGCTGCCTGACTCTCCCCAACTCCCTCCGGTTGCCCCGGGGGGGAGGCCTAACACCGCGTCCGCATCGACTCCCGCGCCCGCTCCTGCGCTGCCGGACTCGCAAAATTCTTCGACTTCGCCCGCTCCCACATCTTGGCGATGTACTCGCCCGCTTCCGGCGTCTTGCAATCCGTATCCCCGTGATCCACCTCCACTGTCCCGATGCGCTTGGCCGCGGCCAGCGCCGCTGTGCGCAAGCCCGCGTTGCGACCCCCGATCTGGATGATCGCCTGGTTCATGACATAGCGCTGCGTGTTTGGCGCTGCGTGAATGGTCTTCTCGATTTCCGCGAGCCGCGCTGCAAACCACGCATCCGGACACGCCTCATCGATCATCGCCAGCGCGCCCACCAGCGTCCACCCCGCACAGCGCGTGCAATCATCCTTCGCCGCCAGCCATTCATCCGCCTTCCCATGCCCCCTCCCGCTCTCCGCCGCCAGGTACGCCACATACGCGCCGCACATCCGCGCCATCGGCGTGGCCGCCCAGCGATCCAGCACCTTCGATGAGATCCCCGCCGGATCCGCGATCTTCAGCGCGAGATTGCGCGCATCGAAATTCCCAGTCTCCCACAACGCCTCCGCCAACTCCTGGTCCACCTTGATCCGCGTGTGCAGCGTCTTCAGGAACGCGAAACTCACCCCGAACATCGGCCCCGTCACCCCGTGCCGCGCATACGTCTTCCGCGTCTGCTCCGACCCTGCCTTCTCCAACGCCGCCATGACCTCCGGAAGACTCATCCGCCCCGCCGGCCCCTTCTTCCCCCTCACCGGCGCCGCCGCCGCCGCTTTCTTCACGGCCTTCTTGACCGACGCCTTCTTCTTCACCGTCTTCGCTTTCGTCGCTGGCATCGACATTCTCCTCTGTGAATGAAACCAACACTCGCCCCCCACCCACCCCCCAGCCGCATTACGACTTCACCTTCAGCACCTGCAGCAGGTTCTCCTCATCTTCATCCGCCTGCCATGTCCCCCACTTCCCTTCCGGGCCAAGGCGCGCATTGACCGCCACCAGCCCCACCGTGATCACCGCACCCGCCACCGCCCCTCCCAGGTGCGCGAAATTCGCCACCTCCGACCCGCCCTGCCACGCCCCCACCAGATCGATCACGATATACACCAGCGCAACCCACACAACGGGAACATCAATCGTCCCCGCCGGCCTCAGGTACGTCACCCAGTACCAGATGTTGACCAGGTTGCGCGGATACAGCACGAGGCACGTGCCCATGAGCCCCATGATCGCCCCCGATGCCCCCAATCCCCCGCGCGTGTCGAACATCAACTGCGCTGCGCTGGCCGCCGCCCCATACACCACATACAGCGCAAGGAACGGCAGGTGGCCCACCTTCGCGTTCACCGCATTGCCCCACAGCCACATGAACCACATGTTCCCAGCCAGGTGCAGCACATCCGCATGCACCAGCACACATCCAATCACCTGCGACCAATGAAAGTCATCCCCCGGCATCAGGATGAGATACTCGGGACTCGCCCACCCGCCCAGGATCTCCATCGGCGCCGTCTCCGTGATCACACCATACTGAGCCAGCAGAATGATCACGCTCACCACCGTCGTGATGAACATGAGCGCCCAGTTCATCCACGGCACCCGCTGCATCGGAATGTCCAGCCCCAGCGGCAGAATCATGCACCGACATTATTCCCCCCCCACCCTCCCGTCCCCTCCCCTACACCTCCCCACACCCCACACCTTCCTTCCCCCCAAATCCCTTCGGCCTGTGCCCGCCTGTGTCCTTCCCCGCCCGCAGAACATCAAAAACAAGAAAACCCGTCGTGCTGTGTCCGGGATTTGATTCCCTTGTCCAGTTCGTCGGGTCTTCACAGGAAAGGTGACACCACAACCCGCCCCGCCCGTGAATCGCACATGAATCTCACATTACCAGTATCATCTCCACGAACGTGCCGCGCCCTTCCATGAACGCCTCTCTCAACAACTGGTTCTACGGCCCCCTCATCGGCCGCCGCGATCTCACTTTCGCGCAGAGGAAGGCCATCTTCACACAAGCGCATAAAGCGAGCCGCAAACCTGCCATTGCCATGGCGCTTTGCTATTCCGTACCGCTCTTCATCTGGCAATTGATTCGCGGTGCTGGCTTTCTGCTCGCCCGGACTCAGGACACAGACTCTCCGCAGTTCACTGCAATGGGGGCAGCGATCACGTCTCTGGAAGCGTGGAACCTCCCACTCACTTTCCTTGTGATCTTCGCCCAATTCCCCCTCGGCATCTACGTCCACCGCCGCCTCGCCGCGCCCCACATCCGCGCCGCCGCCAATTCCCTGCGCCTCTCCAATGTCTGCACGCGCTGCGGCTACAACCTCTCCGGCCACACCACAACCACTCCCCCCACTCCCCAGTCTCTTCCTCAGCGATGCCCACCGCAGGTCTGCCCCGAGTGCGGAACTCCGCGCACGATTCCCCAATCTCTCCCCGCATCCTGCCCACCTCCTGCTGCAACACCAAACGCCGCTGCGCACACTCCCGCGCGCGATGAACCCGCCGTGTGAACTGCAACTGCGTCGCAGCATCAACACGCGCCTCGCGTTTCTTCACCTCCCTCCCCCTCCCTCCCCCGCTGCCTTCCTTCACTCCCGCAACGTGCGCTGGCTCCATGGGTACCACATCACGTGATCCCGTGTCCTTCCTCATGACCAGCATTTGGAGACCTCCGCCATGGCCGCCTCAACGCAAACCGTCGATGACCTCTTCAATCACTTCGTGCTCAGCACCCGCGACAACCGCGCCGCCGCCATCCTGGCCCTCGCCGCCGTCATCGCCGATCAGAAATCCTCATCCCGCCCCACCTCCTCCACCACCTCCTCCACCCCC
>JBGASM010000013.1:0-87637 GCA_044229655.1 Phycisphaerales bacterium
CATCGTGAATTACATCTACTCAAACGAGGTCATGCTCTTTGTGACCATTTCACCCCCTCGCGACTTTCTGAACCCGCCGCTCGCCGCACCCGTAGTGATCCAAGTTGACGTCGATTGGCTTGTATGCGATGAGGACCGCTGTTTGCCGGGCTCAGCAACAAGTTCCCTGACATTGCCCGTGGCGACCCCGGAAAACCCCGCGATGACGGCCAACTCAGACCGCTTTGATCCCTTCCTTCGCAAGGTTCCCCAGGGGCCTATGAATCTGGATGAATTGACACGTCGGACCACAGCAACCGTGACGTGGACCCCGAAACCGTTGAACGGTGACAATTCTGACAACAATGCCGACGACCATCTCGGTTGGGAATTTGAACTTGTTCGACCCGGCGAAACCGCGACTTCCGATGCTCCCTCCCCCTTTATTGACTTCTTTCCACTGAACGATGAAAACAAGGACCACGCGATTTTTGTGGCAATGCAGATCTGCGGCCCCATGCGCATCGACTTTCGCCGCCCCGCCGGTTCCCGCGCCGCCGCGCGGTTGCGCGGCGTCGTCGTGATGCGGCCGAAACCGGACGGACCCATAGAGTACTACGAGGTGGACTCGCTCGAACCCGGCCAATAATCAGAGAAAGCGGCTGAATCAGACGTTCTGACCAGCCGACAACGGAATACCCAGCCCTCTGTGGGCATCCATTTCAGAGTGGTTTTTCGAGGAATCAAGGAGATTTGCACATGTGTTGTCTTTCGAATTGCGTCGGTCTGAAATCGCTGGCACTCGCTGGGCTCATCGCCGGCGTAGTCGGTTTTTCCACCGTCGGAACCAGTGTGTTTGCTGAGCCGCCCAAGGATCAGCCCAAGCAGGCGCAGCCGAAGGCCGCCATCAAGATCGGGGATTCCGCTCCTGTTTTCAGCGTTGAGGATCAGGACGGTAAGAAGGTGAATCTCTCCGATTTCAAGGGAAAGATCGTCGTCCTCGAGTGGTTCAACCCCGGCTGTCCGTTCGTCGTTGGCGCTCATGAGAAGGGCCTGCTGAAGGACTATGCCGCGAAGGCTGTCAAGGACGATGGCGTCGTGTGGCTCAGCGTCGCTACCGGCCCCGCGGCGGACAAGGCCGCCATCACAACCGCACGCAAGAACTGGTCGATCAGCAACGCAGTCCTCATGGACAAAGATGGCACCATCGCCAAGGCGTACGGCGCCAAGACAACTCCCCACATGTTTGTCATCGATAAGGATGGCAAGTTGGCGTACATGGGCGCTATTGACAACGCCCCAATGGGCAAGGTCGATGGCGGCGGTGAGACGATCAACTATGTCGCCAACGCGATCAAGGAATTGAAGGCCGGCACGGCCGTGAGCACGCCCGAAACCCGCTCATATGGCTGCAGCGTCAAGTTCTGAACAGGCACGAACCCTTTCATGATCAAAAAGGCCGGCGGACGAGAGCCGGCCTTCCCACCGACGAAACCGTCCTAAAGGGCGGTTTCGTCTTTTTTCCCTCGCCCCGATGGCTGTTTCCCGTCGGCGATCTCGCTTTGCCCGGTCGGGTCCAGCGCATACCCTTGCGGTCTGCCCGGAATCCGTCAAGGTGGCGGTTCAGGGCCTGATTCGGGACCACATTTCAGCGATCGGTCCATTCCTGCTTCCTCAGAGACAAGGGCGTTTCCATGGGTCGTCAATGCGATATTTCCGGTGCCAAGACCTCGCGCGGCAACATGATCCGCTATCGAGGTAAGGCAAAATACCTCGGCGGCGTCGGCAAGAAGGTCACCTCGATCGCGCGGCGCACTTTCAAGCCGAATCTCCAGACCGTCAACGCGATTGTCGATGGCAAGCCCGCCCGCTTGCGCGTCACCACTCGCGTGCTCAAAACCCAGGGGCTCGTGCTCAAGCCGCTCAAACGGAAATACGGTTACACCCGTCAGCAGAAGTCGGCCGGCGCCAAATCAGCCGGGTAAATCCCTGCCCATGATTGAATGTTCAGGCGACCGGTCTTTGGGCCGGTCGCTTTTCGTTTTGGTCAGTCGTCGAGCCAGTAGCCTGAAAATCTGAGAAATCCGCCGTGCAACACCCTCCCCCAGCCTCATCGTCTGCCCTCACGTACACCTCCTACCTGAAGGTCCACGAACTTCTCAGCCTCCAGGAGCGCAAGAGCAGTCCGCCTGAACATGACGAGATGCTGTTCATCGTGATTCACCAGGTGTACGAACTGTGGTTCAAGCAGATCATTCATGAAATGGCCTTCCTCCAGAGCGCATTGGAGACCAACGATGCGCCCCGCGCTGCGCACACCTTTAAACGCATCCTGACGATCCTCAAGACCCTGGTTGCGCAGATTGACGTGCTCGAGACCATGACTCCCCTTTCCTTCGCATCCTTCCGCGGACGCCTTGAAAGCGCCAGCGGCTTCCAGTCCGTGCAGTTCCGACAGGTGGAGTTCATCCTGGGCAATAAGAACGCCCGGATGCTCGAGCATCACCGCCACGATCCCCACTCCACCGCCGCACTCAGGCAGGCATACCAGGCCCGCACCCTCTACGACTCCTTCCTTCAGTTCCTGGCCGCCAACGGCTTCTCCATCCCGCCCGCGGTCCTGACTCGCGATGTGACGGCCGCCATTCCGCAGGATGAGGGTGTGCGCAGCGAGTTGCTGCGCGCCTATCGCACCCATCCCACCGCCGCCGCCATGTGCGAACGCATGGTCGATCTCGATGAGGGACTGCAGGAGTGGCGCTACCGCCATGTGAAAATGGTCGAACGCACCATCGGAAGCAAAATCGGAACCGGCGGAAGCGCAGGCGCGGACTACCTCAGGTCCACCCTCTTCAGACCGCACTTCCCCGACTTATGGACCATTCGCGCTGAGTTGTGAGCCGTTCCGGCCGATTTGCTGAGGTTCTGGCTGCGTGTGCCTGGGTACGCTTCCATGGTGATATGAGCAGCAGTCCCGCTCAAGGAGCCTGAGATGGCGAAACAAACAGCGGTCAAGCGCGCCGGACAACGCACGAAGCCCGCCCCCCGATCCGCCCCAGCGACCCGCAAGCGCACGAGCAGGTCCGGCCCCAGCCCCCGCGAATTGCTCGTCGCGACGCGCAAAGGACTGTTCCAGTTACGCCCCAGCGCCGGCGAAACGGCGGCCCGCGCCTCTTGGTCCATCGTGCGGACATCCTTCCTCGGCAGCAACGTCTCCATGGTTCTGTGCGATCCGCGCGACGGCGCGCTCTATGCCGCACTCGACCACGGCCACTTCGGCGTCAAACTCCACGCCTCCCGCGATCACGGCAAGACCTGGACGGAACTGGTTGCACCGAAATATCCCGAAGGCGCGATGATCCCTGTCAACCCCGATGGGTTCTTCAAGGAAGCTCGGCCCGCCACGTTGAAACTCATCTGGGCCCTGGAGGCCGGCGGCCCCGATATGCCCGGTGAACTCTGGTGCGGCACGCTGCCCGGCGGCTTGTTTCGCTCGACCGATCACGGCACATCCTGGGAACTGATCCGCAGTCTGTGGGATCGACCCGAGCGCGCCAGCTGGTTTGGCGGCGGGTATGACTACCCGGGCATCCATTCAATTCACATCGACCCGCGCGATCCTCGCCATGTCACCATCGCCATTTCCTGCGGTGGCGTGTGGACTTCTCATGACCGAGGCGCGACCTGGGATCTGCTCGGAGCGGGAATGACCGCTTCCTACATGCCTCCGCAGCGCGCCAGCGACCCCGTGATCCAGGATCCTCATCGGCTCGCAGCCTGCTCGGCTCATCCTGATGTCATGTGGGTACAGCACCATGACTCCGTCTATCGCTCGACTGATGCGGGCAAGACCTTTACGGAACTGACCGCCGCCAGGCCGAGCCGCTTCGGCTTCGCGGTCGCCGCCCATCCCACCGACCCGAACGTCGCATGGTTTGCCCCGGCCGTGAAGGATGAGCAGCGCGTCCCGGTGAAAGGGCGCGTCGTCATCTCTCGCACCCGTAATGCGGGCAAGACTTTTGAGGTTCTCACCCGCGGGCTTCCCCAGGATCACGCGTACGACCTGACGTTTCGGCATTGTCTGGACGTGGATTCCACCGGAACTCAGTTGGCATTTGGGTCGACGACCGGCTCCCTATGGATGTCGCGCGACGGCGGTGATTCCTGGAGCACCCTCGCTGCCAACCTCCCCCCGGTGTATTGCGTCCGCTGGGTCTGAGCGGTGCCTGCCTGAATCAGTCCAGCGTCTTGAGCGCCGCGTCCATCTGCCTCCAGCGCTGCTCCAGACTGCCGGTGTATCCGATGGAGAATCGGATCAGCCCGGGGGAAAGACCCGCGGCCCTCATGTCCTCTTCGGACAGTTCGCTTGAAGTGGAAGTCGCCGAGTGCGACATCAGCGTGTCAAAATACCCCAGTGAAACCGCAATCCAGCCGAAATGCTGATCCATTTGCAGCGCAGCCATGAGGCGGTTGGCCCGCTCTGGAGTCTTGAGATCAAGTGCCAGGATGCCGCCGAACCCGTAGTCCCGGTACATGATCCTCTTCATGAGTCCGTGGTGGGGGTGAGTCGGCAGGCCGGGATAGATCACTCGCAGACCGCGCTCCGAGAGCCGTTCCGCAAAAGCCTGCGCACGCTGGGAGTGCTCGCGCATGCGCAACGGGAGATGCGGCAGCCGCAGCGAAATGTGAAACGCGGTGTGCGGGTCCATCGTCGGCCCCAGCAGCATGAGCGCTCCCATGTGCACATCCATCAGGCTCGTGACAAACTCAGTCGTCGAGCAGATGCAGCCAGCTATGAAGTCGCTCGCGCCGTTGATGTACTTGGTCAGCGAGTGGATGACCACGTCCGCGCCGAGGCGCGCAGGCGAAATGACCAGCGGCGTGAACGTATTGTCCACGACGAGCTTCACGCCATGCCGATGCGCCAGTTCCGCCAGGGCCGGGATGTCCGCGACATTCAGTGTCGGGTTCGCGACTGTCTCACAGTAAATCACGCGCGTCCGCGTGGTAATGGCTCGTTCCACCGCTCCGAGATCATTGATGTTGACGAACGTCGTGCTGATGGCGGTCTTGGCGGGCAGGAACTCCTTGAGCAGCGCAAAAGTCCCGCCATAGAGCGTGTTGGACGCCACCACATGGTCGCCGCTTGCGCAGCACTGCAGGAGCGCAGCCGCGATGGCGGAAAGTCCCGACGCGGTGCAGTAACCAGCCGCGGTCCCTTCGATGGCCGCCAATTGGCGCCCCAGCACGTACACGGTCGGGTTGAAGTGCCGGCCATACAGATAGCACCCGCCTGAATCCGGTCCGAGGTGCCCCTGGAAGATCTCCGGCATCGTGTGCGGGTCGAGAACCGTAAAGGTCGTTGATGACTCAATGGACATGTTCACCCCGCCATGTTCCCCGAATTCGTGTCGGAGCGCCGCCAGCGCTTCGATGGGGTCAGCGGGTGTGGGAGATCGGCCGCCTGGTGTATCCGAGGAATTTGTCATGGAGAGATCCGGATGAAAAGTGGTTCACGCGAGGGTCAGTGCCGTGACATTTTGGGCAAGCGCACGAGTCTAATCTGACATTCTCCTGATTTTGCCGGAAAAAAGGAGAGAAGTGACAGCCAATCAATGGAAAGGTGCGGTATATGTCTGTGGCGTGGCAGGAGCCCTCCGCGCCATAGAACCAACGTCACGACGAGTTATCGGGCTAGATTCGACCGTTGCCTTGGAGGAAGGAAGACAAGATGCTTTCGATTTTGTCCAAGTCACGCCCAATGGGGGTGTTGGCGGGATTCGTCGCCATGTTGACTGCAGCGGCAGCCCATGCCCAGCCTGCCCTGGTTGCCAAGTTGAATTCCGATGACGGCGTCCTGGGCGACCTCTTGGGCAGCAGTGCCGCCATCGAGGGTGAAACAGTCTTCCTCGGCGCTCCCGACGACACCGTTGGCAGCACCTTCCGAAGCGGGTCGGTGTATGTCTTCGAGCGCGTCAACGGGCTGTGGGTGCAGACGGACAAGCTGATCCCGCCCGACCGCGCGATGGACAACGCCTTTGGAACCGCCATTGCCGTCGAAGGCGACCTCGCTGTCATCAGCGCCCTTGAGGGCGAAGCCGGCGGCGTGAGCAATGCCGGAGCCGCGTACGTCTACCGCCGGTCTGCCGGCGTATGGACCTTGGAGGCCAAACTCATTGCCGGAGACGCTGACACCAGCGATGGCTTCGGGTACTCAGTCGCCGTCAGCGGCAACACCATCATGGTCGGCGCCGTGGATGAAGGTGATGTGTTCTTCAGCAATGGAGCCGTCTACGTCTTTCGCAATACCACTGGAAACTGGAAGCAGATTGCGAAACTCGTCGCCTCCGATCCGGCCGACTTTGACTACTTCGGCAGCAGCGTCGCTCTCTCCGGTACGACTGCCATCATCGGCGCTCCCGGCAACGACACTCCCGCGGGAGTCGACACAGGCTCAGCCTACGTCTTCGAGGAAATCGACGGCATATGGACCGAATCGAGCAATCTCGTCTCTTCCGACGCTGCTCCCTTCGATGCATTTGGTTCCAGCGTCGCGATGACCCCCGTGCGCGCTGTTGTCGGGGCATACCTTGACGATCTCGTCGGCGCTAACGAGGGCTCCGCCTACATCTTTGATGACGTTGACGGCCTCTGGACCGAAACCGCGAAACTGACCGCAGGGGATGCGGCCGCCGATGATGAATTTGGCTGGCGCGTCGACATCGATGGCGTCAACGTCGCCGTCGCAGCCCATATGGATAACTTTCCCGGCGCGCGCGATGCGGGTTCCGCGTATGTCTTCAGCGATGCAAGCGGCGCCTGGAAACAGATCGCCAAGTTGCAGGAAGATCAGCCTGCCATCGCCGACCAGATGGGCCGCAGCCTCGGCATCAGCGGCGACTTCGTGATCGCCGGCGCCTGGCAAGATGACGTGAACAATGTCTCTGACCTCGGCACCGGATACCTCTTTGATCTCGTGCCCGACCCCCCGCCTGACCTCACGATTACAGTGACCTCGCAGTGCCCCAGCGGCGGGACGGTCTCCGTCTCCTGGACCGGCGCGACCCCCAACGGGCAGGTGGCCCTGCTCCTGAGCCCCAACCCGGGGAACTTCGTGATTCCCGCCGGAAACCCCTGCGTCGGCACCCAGCTTGGTCTGGCCGGCAATGGCATCCGGATTGTGTACCAGGGCGGGGCGGGGCAGTTCGGCATCCGGACCGTGCAGGGGAATGCCTCTCCGGGGACATGCGGCCAGCTGCTTCAGCTGCTGGACATCGATTCCTGCCGGACCAGCAACGTCGAACCGGTTGACTGACGCCCCTCCATTCCGACCCGCCGCCCCAACGTCTCCGCCGCCCTCCGATTTGGGCCTCCTGCCCGCGCCCGGTCCTTGATTTGGCGTCAGGCCCCGGGGTGTTATTATTCTCGGTTCGCGTCGTGGACGCGAAGTTGCGGCTTGCTGGAGACTGCCATGCGACGGAACGACAGCCGTGGTTGACCGGCGGAACCCAAAATCGAAGCGCGGCCAAACCGCGCGGCGGATGGGTTCGTGTCCGGCCGATGCTCAGGGACCTTTTTCCCGGGGCGTGCTCGGCGTCGCAGGCATGCGGACGGCCTTCTGTATGAAGGAGTGCGCATGACCTGAGACAAAGGGCTCAGATCGGCTTTCGTTCGCGCAGCGCAGAGATCTGACGCACGCGGCGACTTGACGGCCACGACCGCTTCCCAGCGTTTGTGGTTCGTGTGTTTTTGGACATCTCGACATCTTGACAAACTGACAACCAGACGATTCGACGAAATCAGGAAAGGCGCAGCTGAATGAATCAGGAAACCATCCGACTGATCGACAATATGGCCCGGGATCGCAAGATCGACCGGGAGGTCATTTTCACCGACATCGAGGCGGCCATGGTCTCCGCCGCGCGCAAGCATTTCGGATCGCTCGATACCGAGGAGTTCCGCTGCGAGTTTGATCGCATCACGGGCAAGATCCGCCTGTGGCGCGCCGTGGGTGTCGAAGTCGATCCCGAGACCGGCCTGCTCCCCGAGGGCGTCGAGCCCGAGTGGGAGGAAATCGACATCAACGTCCTCGGGCGCATTCCCGCCCAGACTGCCAAGCAGGTCATGATTCAGCGCTTCCGCGAGGATGAGCGCCAGTCGCTCTTCACGGAGTTCTCCAAGCGCGTCGGCGAACTCACGACCGGCACCGCGCAACGTTACGAAGGCGGCGCCCTGGTCATCCAGCTGGATCGCGGCGAGGGCTTCATGCCCCGCTCCGAGGGCATCCCCGGCGAGCAGTTCCAGCCCGGCGACCGCGTGCGCTGCCTCATCAAGGACGTGCGCGATATGGGCAACCAGGTCAAGATTGTCCTGTCCCGCGCCGATCCCGATTTCATTCGCCGCCTCTTCGAGGTCGAAGTCCCCGAAGTTTCCGAACGCATCATCGAGATCAAGGCGATGGCCCGCGAGCCCGGCTTCCGCACCAAGCTCGCCGTCGCTTCGATTGACTCCAAGGTCGATCCCGTCGGCGCCTGCGTTGGCGTGCGCGGCAGCCGCATCAAGAACATCGTCGATGAACTCGGCGGCGAGAAGATTGACATCGTCCGCTGGAACGACTCCAGCCAGATTCTCATTCAGAACGCTCTCAAGCCCGCCGAGGTGAAGGATGTTTCCCTCTGCTTTGAGCTGGGTCGGGCCACCGTCGTCGTTGCTGAGGATCAGCTCAGCCTCGCCATCGGCAAACGCGGCCAGAATGTGCGCCTCGCGGCCCGCCTTACCGGCTGGGACGTGGACATCCTTACTCCGGGCGAATATGCCAAGGGCCTCGAAACTCTGGTCGAAACCCTGAAGCAGGTGGAAGGTCTGAACGAGGATCACTTCGACAAACTCGCGGCTCTGGGCATGATCAGCGTCTTCGACGTGGAGGAGGTCGGCATCGAGGTCCTGCAGCAGGAACTCGGCGTCAACTCCGAGCAGGCTGACCGTATGGTCGAAATCGCCTCCGCCCGGGCCAAGGTCGTCGCCGAAGAGCAGCAGAAAGCCAAGGAAGAGGAAGAGAAGCGCAGGTCTGAGGAAGCGCGCCTGGCCGCCAGCGTGCTCGGCGGTGCCGGAGCCCCGTCCGCGCCGGCCAACCCCGCTGCTGAAGCTGCGGCCGATTCCATCCTGGGCTTGGTCAGCGAGCCCGCTCCTGAAGTTTCCGCGGATTCCTCAGCAGACGCTGCGCCGGTTCCCACCACCAAGCCGGCCCGCGCTGCAGCGCGCAAGAGCAGCGAGTCCGTGTTTGAGGATGCATAGTCAGTACATCGACACGTCACGTCACGTGTCGATGGAGTAAGTGTGTGCAGAGGGCAGAAGAGACGACGGTACGAATTCTGAGGAGCAGGTCTTGGCGATCAAGCGAATTCATCAACTGGCGAAGGAACTCGACCTCAATTCCAAGCAGATCATCGATCGCTTGGAAGCTGAGGGCATTCCCCTTGAGAACCAGAAGCAGAAGCACCTCAATCCCGTCTCCGCAGGATTGGAGGCGACCATTCGCGACTGGTTCGCCAACAGCGCAGCCGCAGGCGCGACTGCGACGGCAGTGGCGGAGGTCGGCGGCGATCCAGCGTCCGAAGGCGCCGACGAGGCCGCCCCCAGCGCTGCTCCCAAAGCCGCCGCCAAAAAGAAGGCGACACGCAAGGTCGAAGATCAGCCCGCCAAGCCCAGGCCCGCTCTCCGCCCGGCTCGCCCGGCGCCCGCACCCTCCGCAGCGGCTTCTCCTGTCGAAACCTCCATCTCCGCCGCGGCACGCGAGGAAACTACCTCGATCAAAGCGGCCGGGCCCGCACCCTCCGCTCCTCCGACCCCCGTCGCGCCAAGATCGCGCGATGCGGCCGATACCCCCGACGCACCTGCGCCGGCCCCAAGGTCCGCGCCCACCACGCGCGACATTCCGCCGCATACCCCCGGGTCCGTCTCAGCACCGGCCTCTTCCGGCCCATCTGCTCCGGCCCGCTCCGCCCCGCCGGCCTCCGCACCCGCAGCCCGCGGCCCCGTCCGACCCGTCTCGCCCAATGTTCCCTCCCGTCCTTCCAGCGTGACGCCCGCAGGTCCGCGCCTCCAGGTCACCACACCCGCCAAGGTGTCCGGCCCCACCGTCGTCCGCATCGAGCAGGCTGAGCAACTGCCCACGCCGCGCAGTCGTGCCGGCGGAGGCTCGGGCGGCGCATGGGGTCCCGGACGCGGCATCAGCACCGGCGCTCCCACCGAAGGTGGAGAAAGCGATGCCTCCCGCAGGAATCAGCGCCGCAAGACCGGGCGCAGCGGCCAGTCCGGTCGCTTTGCCGGCGGCGCGGGCGGTCGTGATCGCACCTGGGGCGAGCAGGACTTGGCCGAACGCCAGGCTCGCCTCCGCGGCGCACATGGTTTCATCAAGACCGTCCGCCGCGATGTGACGCGCCAGGAAGGCGGCGGGCCGGGCCTCAAGGCCAAGACTGCGTACGAAACCGGCGGCGTCGTCAAGGTCGAAACGCCCTTCACCATCAAGAAGATCAGTTCCGCCACCGGCGTGCCCTCCGCCGAAATCCTCAAGGCGATGGTCAAGAAGGGCATCATGACCGCCAACATCAACATGGCCATTCCCACCGAACTGGCCATGGAGGTCATGATCGACTTCGGCATCGAACTCGAGCCCGTCGAACAGAAGACCGCCGAAAGCGTCGTCATCGAGCAGTTCGCCAAGCGCGAGACGAAAGATCTTCGCCCGCGCTCCCCGGTGGTCACCATCCTTGGCCACGTCGACCACGGCAAGACATCGCTGCTTGACAAGATCCGTTCCGCCAACGTCGCGGCCGGCGAAGCCGGCGGCATCACCCAGCATACCTCCGCCTTCCGCGTCAAGGTGCGCGCCGGCGAAGAGGACAAGAACATTGTCTTCCTCGACACCCCCGGCCACCAGGCCTTTACCTCCATGCGCGCCCGCGGTGCCCGCATCACCGACATCGTCATCCTCGTCGTCGCCGCGGACGACGGCGTCATGCCCCAGACCGTCGAATCCATCAATCACGCCAAGGCCGCCAACGTCCCCATCATCGTCGCCCTCAACAAGATCGACAAGCCTGAGGCCACCGAGAACAACATCCGCCGCATCTACGGCCAGCTCGCCGAGCACGAACTTTCACCCGTGCAGTGGGGCGGAAAGACCGAGTGCGTGCACGTTTCCGCCACCAAGGGTGTGGGCATTCAGGAACTCCTCGACACCATCGACCTGCAGGCCCAGGTCATGGAACTCAAAGCCGATCACGAAGGCCCCGCGCGCGGCACCGTCATCGAAGCCCGCCTCGTCGAAGGCCGCGGCCCCGTCGCCAACGTCCTCATCCAGGACGGCCGCATCAAGGTCGGTGAGTACATCGTCATCGGCCGCGCCTACGGCAAGGTGCGCGACATGACCGACGATCGGGGTCAGAAGGTCAAGGAAGCCGGCCCCGCCACCCCGCTGGAAATCTCCGGCTTGTCCGCCCTGCCCGACGCCGGCGACTCCTGTTTCATCGTCGACAGCCTGCGCACCGCCGAGGAAGCCGCAGAACACCGCTTGTCTGCCGAGCGCGAAAAGGCCTTGTCTGCCCCGAAGGTCACCCTCGACACGATCTTCACGCAGATCAAGGATGCGGCCAAGCGCGAACTCAACCTCATCGTCAAGGCCGACGTGCAGGGATCCGTCGAAACCCTCAAGAAAACCCTCGAGGAGATCAGCACCGACGAGATCCGGATCCGCGTCCTTCACTCCGCGGTCGGCGGCATCACCGAAAGCGATGTCCTGCTCGCCGAAACGTCCGGCGCGATCATCCTCGGGTTCCACGTCATCGCCTCGAGCAAGGCCCGCGAACTGGCCGAGCAGAAGCACGTGGAAATCCGCCAGTATCAGATCATCTACGAATTGCTCGATGACGTGAAGAAGGCCGCCAGCGGCATGCTCGCTCCCGAGATGCGCGAACAGGTCCTCGGCCACGCCGAAGTCCGCCAGGTATTCAAGATTTCCAAGGTCGGAGCCATCGCCGGCTGCTACGTCACCGACGGCGTCATCGAGCGCAACGCCCGCGTCCGCATCACCCGCCAGGGCATCGTCATCGAGAACAACCGCGTCCTCTCGCAACTCAAGCGCTTCAAGGACGACGCCAAGGATGTCCGCGCCGGCCAGGAATGCGGCATGAAGGTCGACGGCTACGACGACATCAAGGAAGGTGACGTGATCGAGTGCTACAAGACCATTGAGGTGAAGAAGTCCCTCTGAGCCATACCGCTCGCCCGCTGAACCACGCATGTCCCACCGCAAGGAACATCTCGCCTCCACCATGCAGCGCACGCTGCAGGAACTCATCACGCGCGGCCTCTCCGATCCGCGCATCCGCGGCATGATCACCGTCACGCAGGTCCGCCTCACCGGCGATGAGCGCGAAGCCGTGGCCAGCATCTCCATCTTCCCTGAGCAGTACGAGAAGCTCACCTTCGAAGCCCTCACCCACGCCCTCATGCACCTCCAGAGGGAACTCAACGCCAACCTGCGCACCCGCAAGCCGCCCCACCTGCGCTTCGAACTCGACCGCCGAGCCAAGAAAGATGCGGCGATTTATGCGGCGATCGAGGAGGGAAAGCGCAAGGATGCGCAGGGGAAAGCCGCCGCCGACACACAAGGAGCAGTGGGGGAGGACCGGCCCACGATTGATGAGAGCTCCGATGACGGAGAAAGTGCCTGAATCTAGCCCTACTGCCTCCGCAGTGAGCGACCCCTGGCTCCTCATCGGCGACTGGCCGTGCCTTTCCTGCGGACACAATCTGCGGACGCTCGTGGGGCCGGTGGCGCGCTGTCCGGAATGCGGGCATGAGAACGATCTGCGTGATCCAAAACCCTGGCTGAAAAAAGAGCTGCGTCGGGGACTGCGCATCGACTATGACTGGCCCATCCCGCCGATCTTCATGGGATTCCTCGGGCCCGGCGGGTTCCTGCTTGCGCTGGGGCCGTGGGCGGATCTCTGGTTGCGCATCGCCGGTACTTTGGTCGCGGGGTATTGGATCTGGTTGTGCCGACGATGGGTCAAATCCTGCCCGAGCCCGAGATGGGGATTCACGCTTCTGGTCACGGGGCACGCGGGCCAGTGGACGCTGGTGGCGGGCGGATTCTTCTGTGCCACTTTGATGACCGCCGATAGCCTGCCCGGCAACAACAAAGGCTGGCTCATTGCGCTTGCGTTCGTCAGCGCAGTTGTCGGATTCGGCATTGTGATCTGGACAAATCAGCAGTTGATGCCTGACTCGAAATGGGCCGATAGGCTTCCGCCGCCGCCCGGCGTGATACCTCCGGTGGCGGGCGGCAAATCTCTCTATCTGAACCCCTAGAGGTACGCCGTTTACCTCGGCCTCTCCTCGCACGCGCATACATTCGGCTCGGTCATGTGGTCGTGGGCCCGAATCTCCAGGTAATCCCGATTCGTCAGGAAACTCTCGATCCGTTCCAGGTACCACTGCGGGGGCTGCGGAGGCTCCGATGCTTGTTCGCCCTCAGGCTTCGCCTCGGAGTCGTCCTTCTCTTCCTCACCTGCATCCTTCTTCGGCGGCGCATCATGCTCCGCCTCGAGCAGTTTGCTGATAATCCGCTGCCGCTCGCTGCGCACCGTCTCGCGCATCACGGCATCCTGCTCCAGGCTGAAATAGCACGTCCCGTCGATCCACGTCTGCTCACACTTGGTGAGCGTCGACAGCGGGTCGCCCGACCAGATCACGAAGTCCGCATCCTTGCCCTTCTCAATGGATCCCGTCCACTGGTCGATGCGCAATTGCTTGGCCGGGTTGATCGTCACGAACTTGAGCGCCTCGGCCCGTGGCACGCCGCCGTACCGCACCGCCTTGGCCGCCTCCGTATTCATTCGCCGCGCCAGTTCATCTGAATCCGAATTGAACGACACGTTGACCCCCGCGTTGTACATCAGCGCACCTGCGTAGGGAATCGCATCGTACACCTCGACTTTGTACGCCCACCAGTCGGAGAAGCACGATGCCCCCGCGCCGTGCGCCGCAATCTCCTGCGCCACCTTGAAACCCTCCAGCACATGCTGAAACGTCCCGATGGTGAACTCGAATTCGTCCGCAACGTGAATGAGCATGAGAATCTCATCCTGCCGGTACGAGTGGCAGTGCACCAGCCGCTTGCTCGCCAGGATCTCTGCGATGGCGTCCAATTCCAGGTCGCGCGGCGTCGGATACATCCGCGCTGGGTTCGTCGAGGCCGCATTCGCCTCATATCGATTCCGCGCCGCCGCATAATCACGCGCCGACTGAAACTCCGCCCGGATGATCTGCTCCACGCCCATGCGCGTCTGCGGATACCGCGTCGTGTTGCTGTCGCCCCAGTTGGATTGCTTCACGTTCTCGCCCAGCGCGAACTTGATGCCCGGAATCGCGCCCTGCACCGGAAACTCCGTCGCCGCCCTGCCCCAGCGGATCTTCACCACCGAATTCTGCCCGCCGATGGGGTTGGCCGATCCATGCAGTTGATTCGCGGCCGTGAGTCCGCCCGCCAGTTGCCGGTACCAGTCGATGTCGTCGGGATTGATCACGTCCCCGATCCGCACTTCCGCCGTCACCGCCTGCGTTCCCTCGTTCACCGACCACCGGTCAATGCCCGTGTGCGAGTGGCAGTCGATCAGCCCCGGCGTGATGTGCTTGCCCTGCGCATCAATCACCATCGCGCCGCTTGGGGCGGCAAGGTTCTTCCCGATCGCGCTGAACCGGCCGTTCTCAATGAGAATGTCCGCGTTCTCCAGAATCCCCTCAGGCCCCGATGTCCACACCGTCGCGTTCTTCACCAGCACCGCCCCTGCCGGTCTCTGCAACGGCTGCATCAGCCCATACGCGGACAGCGGGGTCGGATAGGTCTCCGGCGCAGGAACGTGCGGCTTCTCTTCGTCATCGCCCGCTCCGCCTCCCCAGCCGCGCCGCCCGCGTCTGCCTTCTGCCTCGTCTTCTTCACTT
Source organism: Phycisphaerales bacterium (assembly GCA_044229655.1). Classification (GTDB taxonomy): domain Bacteria; phylum Planctomycetota; class Phycisphaerae; order Phycisphaerales; family UBA5793; genus JBGASM01. The sequence goes on from JBGASM010000013.1 coordinate 14,986, forward strand.
GCACCCTTCTGTTCACCCTCATCCGGCTTGGCTGCAGACTCATCCCCCTCCCTCTGCTCACCCGCCGCCTCAACTTTCTCCGTCTCCTCCTTCTTGGGCTCATCCGCAATCTTCGTCGCGCTCCACCCGATGATCCGCCCGCTGGTGTCCATTCGCAGGCCGATCAGTCTCTCCGCCGTCACCGTCGCGGTGACCTGTTCCCACTTGTCCTCGTCATGGTGGAAAATCGCCGCCGGCGCGATGAACGACAACTGATCACCGCGCAGGTCCACCGCCTGGGCGTCAAACCCCTCGTCGCCCACTTTGATTTCAACCTTGAGGTCGTCCAGCGTGTCCGACTTGCCCGTGATCACCAGCTTCGGCTCAGGCTTTTTCTCCGGCCCCGTGTAATCCTGGGTCAGGTTCGTCTCCCACGTCCCGCGCGGATCAACCTTCGGGTGCCGCTTCATCTCATATCGCTGCCCGTCGATCCACATCGACTCCACTTCCCGCTTCTTCCCGAAAATCTCGTTCTTCTCCGTGGAGATCACGACGAGGTTGGCCGCCTTGCCCGCCTCCACCGTCCCCATTCGTTCAGACACTCCCAGGATCGCCGCCGGCGCCGTCGTCAGCGCTGCCAACGCCTGTTCCTCGGTCAGGCCCTCCTTCATGGCCGTCCGGACCCGATCGATGATCTCGCCCTTGTCGCGCAACAGGTCGGTCGTGAACGCCACCGTCACGCCTGCGTTGATCAGTCGGCGCGGGTTCGTCGGCGCCTGCTCCCACAGGTACAGCCGCGACAGATCCACCGCTTCGATGTCGTCGATTCCCTCCGCCTTGGGGGCCTTGGGAAAATTCAGCGGCAGCACGATGGGCATCTTCGTCGCCGCAACTTCCGCCAGCCGCTTGAACTCCACCCCCGACCCGCGCACCACGATCTTCACCCCGAACTCATCCTGCAGCCGCGCCGCCCGGAACAGGTCCAGTTCGCTATCCGATTCAAAGAGAATCATCTGCTGTGCTGCCCGCCCCGACTCTTCTGCCGGAAGCACGTTTCGCAGCGCTTCATAGGCCTCGTTGACCGTCGGTGTCTCCAGCCCCGTGGAGTCCTGGTCATACATCGCCCAGCACGCGTTGTACCACTGCGCATCGTACAAAGTCTGCCGCGTCAGCGCAATCGCGCCGATCAGCGACTCCGGATATCCCTCCGAACCCCAGCCCGCAGTCTGGAAGTGCGCCACCTGCATCCCGCGCGCTAGGTACGTCTCGCGCTTCGTGCCGTCCGCCTGCGTGGGGTCCGACAGCGGCGCCACCGCCGCGCTTCCCCGGAAAATTCCCTGGTTGGGCGTCATGTTCACCGCCGTGAACCCCGCCCCGCGCATCGTCTTTCGCGCATCCTCGTCCAGCCCTTCGAGCCCCGCAACCTCCACCTGCGGCCGGATCAGCCCGTTCCAATGCGTGGTCGCCCCCGGCGTCGGGGCCAGCCCTGCCGAATCCACCGGATAGGACGCATCGATGAACCCCGCGTGCACCGTCTTGCCCCCAAGATCCCACACCCTGCACTCCGGCGGAATCGTGACCTCCGCTGTCGGGCCCACGGCCGTGATGAGATCGCCCTTGATGACCACGACCCCCTGCTCGATCACTTGTCCCGGCGCAGTGACGATCCGCGCGTTGACCAGTGCATGCATCCTCGGCATGTTGGCCCGCGGCCCGTTGGGCGGCTGCACCGGCTGCGCCTCCGCGCTGCCCGCGGGGGTCCCGGGCCACACGGCCGTCAGCACGCAGGCGAGCACGGAAAGAATGGTGAAAAGTGAGTTCCGGGTGCGCTGCAGATTCATGCGTCTGATACCTTTCGACTGGGGACGCCAAGTGTATCCAAACCCCTTGCGTGCGCGGTAAGATGAGGCATGGATCACCCTCCCGTGCGACCCCCTATGCACCCTGAATCGCCGGAGTTTGATCACTCGTCCCGCAGCGTCATCGATGGCGTGATTCAGGACGACATTGCGTGCCTTCAATGCGCTTACAACCTCAGGGGCCTCGATCCGTCACGCAACTGCCCCGAGTGCGGGATGCCCGCCGGCGCTTCGCTGCGCGGGAACCTGCTTCGATACTGCGCGCCCGAATACCTCGCTCAGCTTCATCGTGGCGTCGTCATCGTTCTCTCAGCCATCATCGCGCAGATCATCCTTTCATTCTGCGATCCCATTGTGAAGCACTCGCTGCCCGCCGGCCTGCTCCAGCAGAGCCTCGCGATCACGATTGCCATCCTCAACATCGTGGTCGCTGCAGGCAACTTGTACGGGTGGTGGCTCTTCAGCGCCCTCGATCCCTCGTTCGTGGGTCAGGAGGCCGGCGAGACGGCGCGCCAGTGGATTCGCTGGACCACCCTGACGCAGGCCATCGCGATGGCGATCTGGCTTCCCTTTTCGATCGTCCTCGGATTCCTGGTTGTCGGCGGATCAGCCGCCTCATCAAGTCCGGGTCCCCTCGTGTGGATCCTGGGCGGCCTCGTCATGATCGTCGCCTTTCTCAGCCTGGTCGCGCAGATCGTCGGCTACTTCTCTGCCCTGAGTTACATCGAGTGGCTCGCACACCGAATTCCCAGCCAGGACCTGGGCCCGCGCGCCAAGCGCCTCCGCTGGCTCGGCCCGGTCCTGACCATCTTCCTCTGCATCATCGGTCTGCTCGTCGCCCTCGTCCTCTACTGGAACCTCCTCGACGACGTACGCAAGCACTTCAAACGCATCCGCGCTGAACAGCAGGGACTGCCCGCGTGAAACACGCCCGCCTCACTCCGCCCGTCGCGATCCCCGCCGCCGATGCCCGCCGCCTTCTCATGGCCGGCCTCGGTCTGCACTCCTCCCCTGATCAAGTCGCCCCCGGGCCCGCCCGCCTCAAGCGCCTTGTTCGCGACCTCGGTTTCGTTCAGGTCGACACCATCAACGTCCTTGATCGCGCCCACGACCTCATCATCTGGACCCGCCTCCCCGGCTACGACCGCCCTTGGCTCACTGAGCTTCTGGAGAGTGATCGCGCGCTCTTTGAGCACTGGACCCATGACGCCTCACTCATTCCCGTCGAGTTCTTTCCCTATTGGCGTCATCGCTTCGCGGCCCACGCCCCCAATCGCTGGCTTCTTGACCGCATGGGCGCGGAATGGGAACGTACCCGCGAACTCGTGCTCGCCCGCATCCGCGCGGAAGGCCCCCTCATGAGTCGCGATTTCGAGCACGCGCGCCCCCCCGGCCAGAACGGCGCCTGGTGGGGCTGGAAACCTCAAAAAGCCGCCCTCGAGCACCTCTGGCGCAGGGGCGACCTCATGATCGCAGGCCGGCGCAACTTCCAGAAAATCTACGACCTCACGGAACGCGTCATACCCGCCCGTCACCTGAAAAAGGAAACCCCCGATCGTCCAGCCCTTGTGGATTGGGCCTGCCGCAGCGCGCTCACTCGCCTCGGCTTGGCCTCGCCCAGCGAAATCGGCGCGTTCTGGCGCACCATCAAACTTCCCGAAGCCCGGGCCTGGTGCAAGGAGGCGCTCAAACGCGGCGAAGTGGAGCAGGTCCTGCTCGCCGATGCGTCTCCCGGTCTTCCGCCGCGCAAGGTCTACGCCCTTGCAAACTGGAAGCGCCGCCTGCATCGCGTCGCCGTTGATGACTCTGCACTGCGCCTGCTCTGCCCCTTCGACCCCCTCGTGCGCGATCGCGCACGCCTCCAGCGTCTCTTCGCCTTCGATTACCGCTTCGAAGCCTTCACCCCGGGTTCGCAGCGCAAGTTCGGCTATTACGTCATGCCCATCCTCGACGGCGACCGCATCGTCGGCCGCTTCGACCCCAAGTTCCACCGCACTCGCAAAGGCGACTGTGTCCTCGAGATCAAGGGGCTCTGGTGGGAGAAAGGCGCGCGCCCGACCCGCGCCCTCCGTTCCCGCTTCCATGACTCCGCAGAGCGGCTTGCCCGCTTCGTGGGCGCACGCCGCGTCGAATTCAGTTCGTGATCTCGCTCTCCACGAGGTTGCTCTTCACCGATCCATCCGGGCGCACCGCCAGCGCCTGCACCCAGATCGGGCCGGGCGCGAAATTCCGCGCCGCAATTTTCGGATTCACCGTCGCTGCGCCGCTCTCGTCCGCAATCGCCTGCCCGAAAGCCTGAATCGGAGCGGAGAGGTCCAGCGTGAGATCAATGGCCGCGACATAGGTCGGCCCCGCCCCCTTCGTCGAATACCGGAACCGCACCAGTTCCCCCGCGTCCGCCCCCGTGCAGATCAGCCGCGTCCGCGCGCCGATCACGAACGCCCCCGCGCTCAGCGCAAGTGTCTCTACGTCGCGCTTGCCGTAGAACGCGAACGCGATGCCCGTCCTGTCGCGAGCGGAGTTCGCCCCGAACGGCGCACCGATCGCCAGGTCCTCCACCCCGTCACCGTTCACATCCACGCCGCCCCCAAGGCTGAATCCTGTCTGATCCCCTCCGTTCTTTCCGTTGAGCACGAATCCACTCTCGCCGTCGAGCCCCGCCAGCGACACGCGCCCGCCCGGAACGCCAAGGCCTGCCGCCCCGCGCAGCACATAGATCGCTCCCACATCGCTCCCCTCCACCTTCGCTCCCGGCGCGCCGAACATCACGTCGCCATAAATCGTCTTGTCGATGCTCGCACCCGCGACCGACGTTCCCAGTTTGTCCCCGGCCGCGACGCCGTCGACTCTGAATCCGTTTTGCCCATTGACACTCCCCAGCGAAAACGACGCAAGTTGCGCTCCCCCATACACGACGTACGCAGATCCCCCATCCGTGCGGTTGAACGGGTCCGCCAGCGGCGCGCCGATTACCACGTCCGCCCAACCGTCGCCGTTCACGTCCCCCGCCCCGGCAACGCTTCGTCCCGCGCCTTCACCAGCTGCTGACCCCGTCAGCGCGATTCCCTGCCCCGGCGCGAGATTGGCCAGGTCGATTCGACCCGCTGCCCCCATCACCGCCGATCCGAACAACACATGCACCTTGCCCGCCCCCCCGTCCGCGCCCGCTGACCCGATCGCGATGTCATCGAAACCATCCCCATTCACGTCCCCCAATCCTGCCAGGCTGATGGCCGAAAAGTCCCGCCCCGCTGCCCCGTCAATTCGGAATCCGTTCTCGCCGTTCACACTGCTGAGCGCAAACACACCGCTCCCACCTGCTTCCGCGCCTCCGAAAACCACGAACGCGGCGCCCGCATCCGTCCTCCCTGCTGCATCAGCCTCCGGCCCGCCCACCAGGACATCCGCAAAACCGTCCCCGTTCACATCCCCCGCGCCTGCCACGGCATATCCCACCCCATATCCCGCTTCCGGGCCGTCGATTCTGAACCCGTTTGTCCCCACCAGCGAAGCGAGGTCGATCGACCCTCCCGTCCCGATCGCCGCGCTCCCATACACCACATACGCAGACCCCGCCTCCTCCAATCCGTTCGGGTCCGCGCCTCGCGCCCCGATCACCAGATCACCAAACCCGTCCCCATTCACATCCCCCAGCCCCGCCACGCTCAGCCCGGCCGAATCAAAACTCGCAATGCCCGGCGCCCGGAATCCGCTCTGTCCATTGAGCCCGCCGAGATTCCGCGCCTTGGGAGCATCGCTGCTCCCGAACACTACGTAACACCGCCCCGAGTTTTCCGCGCTTGTCCCGCGATCCGATCTCGGCGACCCCACCGCGATGTCGCCGACGCCATCCCCATTCACATCCGGCAGCAGCGCCACCGTCCAACCGCAATCGTCGCCGCTGGCCACCCCCAGCATCGTGAACCCGTCGTCGCCGTTCAGCTGGCCCAACTCGATGACCGGATCAAACAACTGCCCCCGCGCCACCGGCACAGCGCCCACCGACATCATTCCCGCCGCGTACGCCAGCGCACGCCAGCCTCCCACAGCGCAGTTCACGCTTGTGTACCTCATCTTGTACTCCTTCGCTCCGTCTCGCCGCCCCGATGTTTAAAAGTATCGCAACCCCGCGTCAATGGCTATTTCTTTTGTCGATTCGCCTCGTGTCCCCTCCCTAGTGCGCATCGGGGAACCGCTCAATCGACTTCATCCGCTCCAACTCCCTCCGCAGCGCACCCAGGAAACCCGCCTCGCGCGCCGTATCCGAAAACCTGCCGATCCGCACCTCCGCGCCCGTCACGCCCGCGGCCGCCGACCCCGTCACGAGCAAAGACCCCTCCTGATCTGTGTCCGTGCGCAGTGAATAGATGACCGCCAACTCCCACCGATCCGATCCCACGACCGCGATTCCCGCGCTACTGGCCGCCGCCAACACCGCCCCCTCAAGGTCCACCCACCGGCCCAGTGCCTCCCCGGCCTCCGCCTCCATCTTGCTCGATGGTTCGCCGGGCGGCGCAACTCGGTAATCGCGCTGCGCCGTCGCACATCCCCACCCCGGCATAATAATCACCAATCCGCATACCAAACAAAAAGCGAATATTGCCCCTGCTCCCTTCAGGTGCTTGCCATCCGCTGGCCCATTATCATTCTCGGTTCGCAGATGCATGCTCGGCATGAACATGGTTCGGATCTCCGCACAGGACGTTGCTGACCGTGTTCTTGGTGGACTAGGCCCATCGTAGGAGTTTGGATTGGCTGAACGAGTCATACTGATCCCGGCCGAAGTGGACCGCACCGCCGTCCTCGGCCCGGCCGACCGAAATCTCAAGGTCATTCGCGAAACGCTTGGCGTCGCGCTCTCCCCGCGCGATGGCCAGGTCCTCATCCGCGGCGATCACGATGAGGTCACGCGCGCCTCCGCCGTCATGGACATGCTCATCGGCGCCAGCCGCGCACGCCGCGCCGTTTCCCGGGAGGAACTTCTTGAAGCGATCCTTGCCCAGCCCGGCGAACGCCGCCGCGCCCGCGCCGGCGATGATGACGGCTGGGGAGACCCCTCCGGCCGAGGTGAACCCGGCTGGGAAGGGCAGATGACCTCCACCTCCGCGGGCCGCACCATCAAGCCCAAAACCCCCAATCAGGAGGACTACCTCGAGGCCATCCGCACCCATGACCTCGTCCTCTCCGTCGGCCCGGCCGGCACCGGCAAGACCTATCTCGCAGTCGCTGCCGCCGTCCACATGCTTCGCTCAGGCCGCGTCAAGCGCCTCATCCTCGCCCGCCCTGCTGTCGAGGCCGGCGAACGTCTCGGATTCCTTCCCGGCGACCTGCAGCAGAAAGTCAATCCCTACCTCCGCCCGCTCCTCGATGCCCTCGAGGAGATGCTCGACTACCAGACCCTTCAGCGCTTCATGGCCAACGACGTCATCGAGGTCATCCCCCTCGCATTCATGCGTGGCCGCACCCTCAACGACGCCGTCATCATTCTCGACGAGGCCCAGAACACCACCGCAGGCCAGATGCTCATGTTCCTTACGCGCATGGGACGCCGCAGCAAGTGCGTCGTCACCGGCGACCCCAGCCAGGTCGACCTTCCCCCCTCCGAGCGCAGCGGCCTCCTCGACGCGCTCGAACGCCTCCGCGGAGTCCCCGGAATCGCCTTTGCCCGACTCGATGAGTCCGACATCGTTCGCCACCGCCTCGTTCAACGCATCGTCGAGGCTTATCGGACCACTGACGAGCAGAATCTGCACCTTCGACCCCCCGACCAGTCGATGGGGAAGAATCCACCGACTCCCCCTGCCTTGCCCGCTCCTGACTCGAATTCAACCTCCTCCCCATGATTCGCCGCTGGCTGCGCTCACTTTCTGAACCGGACTCCGTCGGCGTCACCCGCCGCGTTGATGTCGCGCGCCGATTCCCCCGCTCACGCTCCCGCCTCGAAACGCTCCTGCAACGCCCCGAAGCATGGTCCGGGGCTGGCATCGCGCTCCTCTTTGTCGCCCTGGTCACCGGCCTCCTTTCCTGGGCCCAGCGCCTCCCCATGCTCCACGCCGGACAGATCGCCCGCGATACTCACGTCGCCAGCGTGGACTTCGACGTCGTCGACGGACAGCGCACCGAGGAGAACCGCCAGACCGCCCGTCAGCACGCCGCCCACGTCTACCGCGAGAACGCCGCCGCCACAGCCCTCCTCCGCGATTCCCTCACCGGCTTGCCCCGTGCTGTCGCCGGCAAAACTGACATCTCGAATGTCATCCCTGAACTCGTCTCCTCCTTCGCCCTGACCAACGAACTCCTTCACGCGCTCGCCGGCTACTCCGACGCCCACGGCGAAGCCCTCGAGTCCTGGACCGGCGCCATCGATGCCCTCTTCGAAAACGGCCTGTATCGCCGCCCCATCATCGACTCCCAGCGCTTCCAGGCCGAACTCACTCAACCCGACGCCCCCATCATGCTCCTTCTGGGCGATGGACGCGCCATCGAAGTCATGCGCGCCGACCTCATCGACCTCAAGGGCCCCGGCTTTGACCGCGACATCGAACGCCTCGTCTCCTCTGCCCCTGCCGACGTCCGCCCCGCTCTTCTGGCCCGCCTGCGCGACAACCCCAGCCCCACCTTCATGTATGACGCGGCAGCCACCTCCCAGCGCCAGGAACTCGCTGCCGGCACAGTGCCCGACGAGATCGTCCGCCATCTGCGCGGCGAGGTTCTCTACCGGCGCGGAGACCGCGTCACCGTCGATCAGGTCGAACTCGCTCAGGCCGAGCGCCTGTCTTTCGCACGCGATGCCGCCCCCGCAGTCATCTGGTCACAACGCGCCGGCGCGTTCGGCCTCGCCCTGCTCCTGACCCTCTTGCTCGGCTCCTACACCTGGCTCTACTACACCCAGCTCCTACGCAAGCCCGCCCGCCTGCTGGGTTTGGCCGCCTTCGTGGCCTTCGTGCTCGCCATCACCATCGCGCTTACCGCCGCCGCGCCCCACCTCGCAGTCCCCATTGTGCTCGCCCCGGCTCTCCTTCTGGCCATCGTTGTCGGCGTCGCCTACGACCGCCGCTTTGCCGTCGGCCTCGTCTCGCTCTACGCCCTTCTCGCCTGTTACGCCCTGCGCCTCGAAATCGGATACGCCGCCCTTCTCGTCGCCGCCGCCGGCGTCAATATCTGGCAACTTCGTGAGGTGCGCGACCGCAACCGCCTCGTCCGCGCCGGCGCCATCACCGGCCTGGTCGCCGCCTCCGCAGCATTCGCGCTCGCCTTGGCCTATCGACCATTCGTCTCCGGCTGGGCCCAGGCTGCCCTCGTCGATGTCTTCGGCTCCCTGGCCGCCGGCCTCGGCGTCGGCATCTTCACCCTCGGCATCCTCTCCAGCATCGAGCGCATCTTCAACGTCACCACCGGCCTCACCCTCGTCGAGCTTCGCGACCCACGCCATCCCCTGCTCCATGAACTTCAGCGGCTCGCCCCAGGCACCTGGAGCCACAGTCTGCAGGTCGCCAACATCGCCGAGGCCGCCGCAGAGTCCATCGGCGCTGACGGCCTGCTCACCTACGTCGGTGCCCTCTACCACGATGTCGGCAAGATGAACAAGGCCGCTTACTTCGTCGAAAACCAGGTCGACGGCTTCAACCGCCATGAGAAACTCAGTCCCGCGATGAGTCTGCTCATCATCGTCGGACACGTGAAGGACGGTCTCGAACTGGCCCGCGAGTTCCGCCTCCCGCGCCCCCTTCACCACTTCATCGAAGCCCACCACGGCACCACCCTTGTCGAGTATTTCTACAACGCCGCTCGCGAACGCGCCGAGGCCGGCGCCCCCGGGTACGACGTTGTCGGCGAATCCGAATATCGCTATCCAGGCCCCCTCCCGCGCACCCGCGAAGCCGCGATCCTCATGCTCGCCGACGCCTGTGAGTCGACCTCCCGCACCCTCGACGAGCCCACGCCCTCCCGCCTCGAGCAACTCGTTCGCACCTTGGGCGAGCGCCGCCTTCTCGATGGCCAGTTCGATGACTGCGAACTCACCCTCCGCGAACTGCGCCAGATTGAAGACTCCATCCTCAAGAGCCTCTGCGCGATTCACCACGCCCGCATCGCCTACCCGGGTGATGAGGAGGATGCTGCCCCGCCCGCCGCGGACCGCCCGGCCCAGCCGCCCGCTGTCGCCGCCGCCGGCGCGCAGTCACAGCGCACCGCGTGAAATCCGCAATCACGCGCGCCCTACTGAACCAGTCGACGCACAACTCCTGAAGAACATGGCTCCGGGCAGGTCCCTGATGCCGCCGCTTGGAAGTAAATGGTCTCCATCGGCACGATCGTGGGCACCGGACGCTCCACCACAAACGTTCCGTCGCTGTCCTCGATGACAAAAACCACCTGCCTCCGCGGGTCTCCCGGCACCTCAATACCCAGCGATGCGCAGAATCCGAACTGACCGTTGAGCAGGCTTGACCCTTCGCTCGTCGCAGCCAGGCATGCATACCTCCGGGGCCCGCTCGGCCCGCCCGTCACCGTAAACGTCGCACGTTGCCCTTGAATGATCGGCGACACATCCAGGCTGAAACATGTGTCCGCTCTCGGACCGTAAAACGCAATCGCTGGCCCCAGCGGATCCGGGCATCCCCCGGGATTGGTGTAGAACTTGCATCCCTGCCGTGTCAGGATCTCAGCCCCCTGCGAACCGTCGTCCGCTCCCTGTGCCCCCCAGAGCATCGGCTGGGCCGACGTTGCCAACTGAAAATGCGCGCCGTCGTAATACTCACCCATTTCAATGGTGTGCGAGCCTTCTCCATCCGCAGGGGCCTGCAGCTCAAGCCCCAAACCGCACAGGTCCACATCGGCGTAATAGAAACCGCCGGCGCTCAGCGACCCGAAATCCAGGATCACGCCCGAGAAAGTCCCTCCCGATCCTGTGCAGTCGGAGTTGAAGTCCTCCGCGTTGAAAACCTGTAGATAGAACGGACCTCCCTGCCCCCAGTACCACGCATATTTGAACTGCGTGATCGTGTTTCCGGCTCCATCAACCATCTTCATGTCGTTCCGCATGAACGAGTTGTTGAATCCTTCCCCGAACCAGGAATACGCCTGCTCCGTGCACCCATCATCCTCCGTGTCGAAGCAGTCGTACAGGCTGGCATACTCGCAGCCCTGCGGCTGCTCGCTGCCTTCCGATTGCACCTCCACCCAGTCTGTCAGCATTCTGCCCTGCGGATCGACCAGCGCGATGCGCTTCGGCCTCACTCGCTCCAGCCGCTCGATCGGCGCCTCCTGCAGCGCTTGCCCTCGGGCAACTGCCGCAGGCATGGCAAGAAAACACGGCGCCGCCAACGCCACGGTCACTCCGCACATCGTCGCCTTCATCTCTCCGCTCCTTTGCCTGGATTTCAAATGCAACCGCGCCCATCGGCCGCGCCGCTGGAAGGTCCCGCTCCTGAGAAATCTAGGCCCGCCTGCACTCCCAGGCTAAGTCCCCTCCCCTTCGCCCCTTTCCTCAATCCATCGAATAGCCCAGTTTCAGCATCGATGGCCTCAGGATCGGGTCGATTTTGGCGATCTGCTCCGCGCTCAGCCGCTTTCGCCACGCACCCACCGATGTGTCGACCACCTCTGTCTTGAGGTACTTCTCCAGTTCAGGGGTCATCTCGAGTTTCGTCAGCTTCAGAAACCGCTCGAAGTGTTCCACGGGAGTTTTCACAAGCTCCTCATATCGCGCTCCGATCCACTGATCCATCGGCACGCAGCGCTCAATGTCAGGCGGCGCAGTCTCCACCGCCGCCACCCACTGCTTGGCGATCACCTCCACCATGTCCATCGTCTTGAGATCGTGCTCCATCCCCGGGTACATGATCCCCCAGTATTTCACCCGCTTGCGCAATCCCAACTGCATCATCACTTTGTCTGAGATGAACCGCGGCAGAAACCTCGGCCACTCCCAGATCGGCGTCTCTTTCAGGCGCCGCAGGATCCGCCTCTGCTTGGTCGGCTTCGTCCAGAATGGAATGGCCGATGACACCCCGTCCCGCCCGTCCCGCACCAGGTGAATGATGTACGCCTCCGGCAGCACCTTGCGGATGAACGGCACCTTGAGGCAATTTGCCGGCGTCTTCTCCATCACGATCTTGTTCCCGTGCGCCTCCTGGCACGACAGGAATGCCGCCCGGATCTGCTTGATGACCTTCGGCGTCGCGTGCTCCTCCGTGAATCGGTCGTGCCCCACATGCGCATTTCCCGTTGACCACACCCCCCGCGGCTCGCGCCACACGTGGATCGCCGGGTGCTCCGCAAAGCACCGCGCCGTCATGGTGGTACCCGAACGTGCGTTGGCGACCAGGATGATCGGCGGTTTCAAAGTGGCCATGGCGCCCTTTCCGTTGCAATTCCCACGATTCAGCCCCCGACTCAAGGGCGGAAAAGGTCAATCTTAAGGAAACGCTGCCGACCGTCAAGTTCCGCTGCCTTCCCCGCTTGCCTCTCCCTTGCCTCTCCCCCTGCAACCCCACCCCGATCCGCGACTACCATAGGGTGTCCGCGCTGCATGTGTGGCCGGACGAGACATTCGGATCGCCTCCGATGCATGCCGGCCGGGTTGAGGTCGGTTTGCGTGTTTTTGGACCCAGTTGACAAGGTTGCACCCATGCCCACCACCGTTGCCCGCCCCCGAAACAAATGGAGCTTCTGGAAAGGTCTGGCCCTCGCGGCCAGCCTCTCCGTCGCTGCTGTCCCCTCCCTCCTCCTGGCAGACGAAGTCCCCGCCCCTTCCACGCCCCTTCCCTCCAATCCGGACTTTGTCACGGGTACCCTCCCCAACGGACTCAAATACGTCCTCAAGAAGCATGCCAAGCCCGAGGGACGCGTCGCCCTCATGCTCCAGGTCAACTCAGGCTCCCTCAACGAACGCGATGACCAGCAGGGCCTCGCCCACTTCCTGGAGCACATGGCCTTCAACGGCTCCAAGAACTTCAAGCCCGGCGACCTCATCCCCTTCTTCGAAAAACTCGGCCTCCAGTTCGGTCGCCACCAGAACGCCTTCACGTCCTTCGACCAGACCGCCTACATCCTCGACATGCCGCGCAACGACGCTGACTCCGTCAAGGATGCCCTCCTCTGCCTCTCCGACATGGGCTTCAACCTCCTGCTCCTGCCCGAGGAGATCGACAAGGAACGCGGCATCATCAACGAGGAAGCTCGCACCGGCAAAGGCGCTGATCAGCGCATCCAGGAAAAACTCTGGCCCCAATTGATGCCCGGTGCCCGCCTCCCCATGCGCTTCCCCATCGGCAAGGAAGAGGTCTTCATGAAGGCCCCCCGCCAGGCCTTCGTCGATTACTACGAAACCTGGTACCGCCCCGAATCCATGACTCTTTATGTCTTCGGCGACATTGACCCCGCCCTCGTCAAGCCCATGCTGGCGGATCTGTTCGGCGGCCCGGCCAAGCGACCCCAGGTCGCCGAGGCTCCCAGCGGCGTCACCCCCTACACCGCGCAGAAAGCCATCGTCGTCACCGACCCCGAAAAGCGCGGCTGCGACATCGAGATGACCAGCATCTCCGCCCCGCTTCCTCCCACGACCACCTACGGCGACTTCCGCGCGCGTCAGATCGAGGGCATGGCCTCCGCAATGCTCTCCAAGCGCTTCGATGAACTTCTCAACAAGGGCGAGGCCCCCTTCCAGAACGCAGGCTTCTCCATCGGCTCCTTCCTCCAGCAGGCCTGCATCGCTTCTGCCTCCGCCTCCTGCAAGCCCGAGGATTGGCAGGCCACTGCCCAAACGCTGGCTGCCGAACTCCGCCGCGCTCAGGAGCACGGATTCGTTCAGGCCGAACTTGACGACATGATCAAGGACACCCTCGCCTCTGCCGAGGCCGCAATCCCTCGCGAGGCCACCACGCCCTCCATGGCCTATGTCCAGCGCGTCAGCGGCGCGATGCGCGAAGGCGACACCGTCATGTCCGCCCAGCAGCGCTTCGACGCCCTCAAGGCTGTACTCCCCACGATCTCGCTCGCCGATGTGAATGCGGCCTTCCGCTCCTACGCCGACCCTTCCCGCATGGCCTTCACCCTCACCATGCAGGAAGGTGGCTCGGTCCCCGTCCCCAGCGATGAGGAACTCCTCAGCGCCTTCCGCGCTGCCTTGGCAATGCCCGTGACCCCCTACACCAAGGCCGCCCGGCCCGACTCGCTCCTCAGCCAGGCTCCCAAGGCCGGCGCTGTCAAGTCAACCGATGTGGCCTCTGACCTCGGCGTCACCAGCGCCGCTCTTTCCAACGGCGTCGTCATTCACCACAAGTTCAACGACACACGCAAGAACAGCGTCACCGTCGCCATCAACATTGCCGGCGGCACCATCGAGGAAACCGCCGCCAATCGCGGCATCACCGAAGCCGCCATCGCCGGCTGGAACCAGACCGCCACCAGCGCCCTCGACAGCACCACCATCCGCGACCTCATGGTCGGCAAGAACGTCAGTGTCGGGGCGGGCGATGGTCAGGACTCCCTCTCCCTCAACGTCTCCGGCACGCCCAAGGACCTCGAGGCCGGCCTCCAACTGGCCTACCTCATGCTCACCGATCCCGTCATTGAGCAGGCCGCATTCGACAACTGGAAGAAGTCCCGCCTCACCCAACTCGAAGGCGAGAAGTTCGATCCCGGCGCCAATCTCCGCAAGAACATCTCCGCCGCCCTCAGCGATGACCCGCGCCGTCAGCCCGTCACCGCCGACAACGTCAACGCGCTCACCCGCGATGACGCCCAAGCTTGGCTCTCCCGCATCATCAAGTCCGGCGCCATCGAAGTCGCCGTCGTCGGCGATGTCTCCGACAAAGATGCCATGCCCTTGGCCCTGACGTACCTCGGCTCCATCCCCGCGCGGTCCGCCGACTTCTCCGCGCTCAACGCCCTTCGCAAGATGCCCCTCAAACTCAAGGATGGCGCCGTCATCGATGCGACCTACGACGCCCAGGCCCCCGTGGCCATCGGCCTGTCCGGCTTCCTCTCCACTGACGCCTCCAACGTCACCGAGAAACGCCTCATGCAGGTCGCGTCCATGATCATGTCCACCCGCACCAACAAGGTCATCCGCGAGGAGAAGCAGCTCGTCTACTCCATCGGTGCCTCCAGTGCCCCTGCCGAAATTTATCCCGGCAGCGGCTTCTTCCTCGCCGCCGCTCCCTGCGATCCCAGGAACGCCGCCGAACTCGTCAAGGTCGCCAGCGAGATGTTTGCCGAGTTCGCCGCTTCCGGGCCCACCGCGGATGAAGTCAGCGTCGCTGTCGGCCAGATTCTCGAGCAACTCGAAAATGATGTGAAGGAGCCCCAGTACTGGATGGGACGCCTCGCGAAACTCAACATGCGCGGCCGCTCCCTCGATGAGTGCCGTGGCGAGGCCGACTTCTACAAGTCCGTCACGCCCGACCAGATCAAGGCCGTCTTCAGCAAGTACTGCATCCCGGCCAATCAGGTGAAGATCACTGTCGTTCCCAAGTCCTGATTCGTTGTTCCAACCTTTGACTCCCCGCAGGACGGCCCCGCGCCGTCCTGCTTTGTTTTTCGCGCCGACTACACTCACGCGATGTCCCCCTTGGACTACATCCTCCTTCTCCTTCTCGCCCTTGCCCTGGCCGCCGTCGCCTGGCTCCTCCTCGCCCGTAGCGCGCTAATCGCCGATCGCGCCCAGGCCCTGGCCCAGGCCGATGCCGCCCGCGAAGCCCTCGGCCGCGAGCAATCCGAACGCCGCGCCCTCGAAGCCAAGGCCGAACGTCTGTCCGCCGACACCTCCTCCATTCGCCTCGAGGCCGAGCGCCTCCGCACCCAGTTGGACGCCTCCGCCCAGATGCACGCCCAGCGCGTCCGCGAGATCGCGGATCTCCAGGAACAGTTCAAGGCCCACTTCAAGGCCCTCTCCGCCGACGCCCTTCGCGTCAATCGCGAGGACTTTCTCAAGCACGCCCGCGAAACCTTCGAGGGCGTCCAGAAGGAGTCTCGCAAGGACGATGAGGCTCGCCAGAAGGCCATTGACGAGATGGTCAAGCCCGTCCGCGAGAGTCTCGCCAAGTACGAAACCAAGCTCGAATCCATCGAGAAGGACCGCGCCGCCGCCCATGCAGCCCTCGGCGCTCAGGTCAAAACCATGAGCGAAGCGGGTCAGGCTCTCCGCGAGGAGACCGGCAGACTCGTCAAGGCCCTGGGCAAGCCCGGCATCCGCGGCCGCTGGGGCGAACTCACCCTCCGCCGCGTGGTCGAACTCGCCGGCATGAGCGCGCATTGCGACTTCTCCGAGCAGGTCGTCGCCGACGTCGGCCGCCTCCGCCCCGATCTCATCGTCCACCTGCCCGGCGAGTGTCAGATCGTTGTCGACGCCAAGGCCCCTCTCGACGGCTACCTCGCCGCCATGGAAGCCCAGACTGATGCGGACCGCGCTCTCCACCTCGCCCGCCACGTTGAGCACGTCCGCGCCAAGGTCGCCGAACTGAGCCACAAGCGCTATTGGGAGCAGTTCCCCCGTACCCCCGAATTCGTCATCATGTTTGTCCCCGGCGAGTCCTTCCTCGAAGAAGCCCTTCGTCAGGACCCTGCCCTCCTCGAACGCTCCGTCGCCGAAGGCGTTGTCATCGCCACCCCCCTCACCCTCATCTCCCTTCTCAAGGCCGTTTCCTACGGCTGGCAGCAGCAGCGCCTCGCCGACAACGCCCAGGCCGTCATCGAAGTCGGCCGCGAAATGCACAACCGCCTCGCCATCCTCGCCGACCACCTGACCAAAGTGGGTGATGGCCTGCAGAAAGCCGTCGCCTCCTACAACGACTTCGTCGGCTCCTTTGAACGCAACGCCCTCTCCCAGGCCCGCCGCTTCGAAGAACTCAGCGTCCGCTCCTCCAAGCCGCTCGCTCAACCCGAATCCCTCGACCTCCGCGTGCGCGAGATTCGCTCCGCTCCCTCCTCTCAACGTCTCCTTTCCGAAGATCGACCCTGATGCGCATCCTCATCACCGGAGCCTCCAGCGGCATCGGCCGCGCCCTCGCCGAGCACTACGCCCAGCGCGGCGATTCCGTCGGCGCGCTCGCTCGCCGGGCTGATGTCCTCGCTGACCTCGCTCGTCAGTTCCCCTCCCTCACCCCTCTCCCCGCCGACATCACCGACCCCGACGCTGTGTCCCGCGCCGTTCACGACTTTGCCTCCAAAGTCGGCGGGCTCGACATCCTCTACGCCAACGCAGGCATCGGCCAGCAATCTCCTGACGAGGCCTGGGATCTTGCCAAGGCGCGCACCCTCACCACCGCCAACGTCCTCGGCACGCTCAACACCGTTACTCCCGCCCTCGCTGTCATGATGGCCCAGCGCGCAGGCCACATCGTCGGCATCTCCAGCCTCGCCGGCGTCACGCCCATGCCTGCCTCCGCCCTCTATGGCTCCAGCAAGGCCTGGCTCGCCTTCTACCTCCGCTCCCTCGAAATGGATCTGGGCCAGTCCCACAACCTCCGCTTCACCCTCGTCATGCCCGGCCACGTCTCCACCGCCATGGTCGATGGCTCCTCCGTCGGCATGGTCACCGACAGCGCGCTTCGCGCCGCCGAACGCATCGCCTCAGGCGTCGCCGCCGGCAAACGCACCATCGCCTTCCCTCGCAAGGTCGCCCTCCTCGCCCGCCTCTCCGCATTCCTCCCCCACGCCACTCGCGCCCGCATGCAGAACAAGCGCCTCGCCAAACGCAAGTCCCAGCGCACCTCCAAGGGACTGGGCCACACCTGATCGCTGCTCACTTCACCCACGCATCGTCCCACGCCATGCCCGTGGGGATCTCCGCTCCTTCTCCGCGCTCCACCATGTTCGCCACCGGATACGCGCAGTAATCCACGCTGAACGCCCCCGCAGGCCGGTGATTCCCGCTCTGGCCCACGCCTCCGAACGGCAGCTTCGACGATGCGCCCGCCGTCCCCGTGTTGTGGTTGATGCACCCGCAGCGCGCCTCCCGAAAAAACCTCTCCGCATCATCCGCGCTCGCCGTGAATATTGCCGCCGCCAGCCCATACTTCGTCGCATTCGCCTGCGCAATCCCATCCGCCAGGTCCCGGCACGTCGAGACCTGCGCGAGCGGCCCGAACACCTCGCAGTCCCGGTCAAAATCTCTCCACGCCTCCGTGAATGCCGGCCCCCGCAGAATCCCCGGCGTCACGAACGCTGCCCCCAGCGCATCCATCCGCTTCGCCTCCACGACCACCTTCGCCCCCCGCGCCGCCAATCCCTTCTGAAACGCCAGCACCGCATCCACTGCCCCCGCATTGATCACCGGCCCCATGAATGGCGCCGGCGTCGCTCTTCCTGACCCCACCGTCAGCGCCCTCGTCGCCTTTTCAAACGCTGCCATGAACCGCTCGGCGATCTTCTCATGGACGATGATCCGCCGTGTGCATGTGCATCGCTGCCCGCTCGTGGCGAATGCCGACCGCACGCACTCGATCACCGCCTGCTTGAAGTGCGCATCGGGCATCACCACCGTCGCGTTGTTGCCTCCCATCTCCAGCGCGATGATTCGCCCCGGCCGGTCCAGGTTCGCTTCCAGGATTCTTCGCCCCACCGGCCACGACCCCGTGAACAGGATCCCGTCGATTTCTTCGTGACTCACCAGCCCCGCTGCGATCTCCGCGCCCCCTTGCACGAGATTCACCACTCCCGCCGGCAGCCCCGCGTCGTGAAACACTTCGATGAGCGCTTGCCCGACCGCCGGCGCCTTGTCCGACGGCTTGAACACGATCGTGTTCCCCGCCGCCAGCGCTGGAATGATGTGCCCATTGGGCAGATGCGCCGGAAAATTGAACGGCCCCACCACCGCCATCACTCCGTGCGGCTTGAAACGCGCGTTCCCCACCCGCGTTGCATTCACCCCCACCGTGAAGTCCGTGATCCGCCGGATCGCGCCCGCTTCCTCCATCGTGATGTCCACCTTCGCCCCCAGCAGCCCCACCTCCGCTTTCGCTTCCGGCAGCGTCTTGCCCACCTCGTCCGTGATGAGGTCCGCCAGGCGATCCTTGTGCCTGTTCACCGCCTCCTTGAACTTCACCAGATACCCCGCCCGCTCAGCCAGCGTCATCCCTGCCCACGCCCTCAGCGCACCCCGCGCCGCGTTGATCGCCTCATCGAGATGCGCCCGCTCAGCCACCGCCGAATACA
Organism: Phycisphaerales bacterium; assembly: GCA_044229655.1. Classification (GTDB taxonomy): domain Bacteria; phylum Planctomycetota; class Phycisphaerae; order Phycisphaerales; family UBA5793; genus JBGASM01. The sequence continues at coordinate 33,981 of JBGASM010000013.1, forward strand.
CCACCTCCTCCAGCCGCGCCGGATTCCGCGACGTCACCGCCCCCCGCTCCGTTGCCTCCCTCGGCCCCCTGAGCGCAACGAACTGACCGCCGATGTAGTTCGATACTGAATGAGTCAGGAGCGCATTGGTCATGGGATCACGTCACCGGTTTGTGCTGCAGCGACAAAATGAGCAGCGATGAGTCTGGATCATTTCCAAATCGCACGATATCTGCAATGTGATTCTGCATCAGGCGCAGGATGATCTGTGTGCTGGAGTTTCCCACTTTGAGCCAGATCACCTTTGGTGGATGGCCATGCAGAAATGCATATTGCCTGAAGTCATCGTCTTTGGTCACGATGATCAGGTCGTGCGCGCGTGCATGATTCCACACGTCCAGATCGCTCGCCCGGTGCAGATGAATCAGGCAGACATGCGTGATGCCCGGGAACGCTCGCTCCAGTGCGCTGACGAGCCGGTGCGACAGATTCTCGTCCAAGAGCAGTTTCACGCCGAAATGCTCGTCATTCGCCGCTCCCGGTCCGCCGCGAACGCCAGGCACGCTCGAATGTCCTCGCTGGTCAACTCCGGAAAATCTGCCACGATCTCCGCTTCGGTCATTCCGGATGCCAGATAGTCAAGGACATCCGACACCGTGATCCGCAGCCCTCGAATGCACGGCTTGCCGCCGCGCTTCCCAGGCTCAATCGTGATGATCTGCCGATAGTCCATGGCAAATCCTACACCGATCACTTTCCTCGGCCCCCCTCCTCAAAACCTCTTATGCACAGGCCTCTCCTTCGGCCCGCTCACCCCCAGCACCGCCCGCACCAGCCGCAAATCCGCCCCCGTCGTCACCTTGATGTTCGTCGCCTCCCCCATCACCGCGTGCACCGTCTCACCCAGTCGCTCCACCGCCATCGCATCATCCGTCACCCCCTGCAGTTTCCCGCTCTCCACCCCGTATGCCCTGCGGATCAGTTCCGCCGTGAAGATCTGCGGCGTCTGCGCTTCGTGCAGGTTCCGCCGGTCCACCGTCTCCTTCACCTTCCGCGCCTTCGCCGACCGCTCCTCCACGATGTCATCCCCCAAGATCCGCGCTGCGATCGGGTCATGCTCCGCCGCCGCCACCGTCTCCTCGCTCACCCGCTTGATCGTCGCATGGATCGGCAATGTCGGTATCACCGCCGCATGCAGCCCCGCCGCCTCAATCAATCGATCCAGCAATTCATCGCTCACCGCAGGCCGCGCTGCGTCATGCACCGCCACGTGTGTGCACTTCTCCCACTCCACCGCCTCCAACCCCGCCTTCACAGTCTCCCACCGTTCCTTCTTCCCCCCGCGCACCACCTTCGCCCCGTGAAACGCCAGTTGCGCGCCGTACTTCCCGCGAAACTCCTCAAACCGCTCCTCCGTGTCCCCCGGCCCTGCCACCACAATGCACTTCACCTCCTCACGCTTCACGAAAATCTCCACCGTCCGCAGCAGCATCGGCCGCCCGCCCAGGTCCTGCGCCAACTTGTCCTGCCCCATGCCGAACCGGCTCGAACTTCCCCCCGCCGCGATGATCACCGCCAGTCTCACGTCGCTCATGCCCATGTCACGCCTCCGTAGCCTTCATGCTGCCAAACCCCATCCTACTACCCTCTGCCTTCCATGTCAGCCGGCCGCCCCGATCCCATTCCCATCGCCTCACTCGACGATCCCCGCATCGCCGTCTTCCGCAATCTCAAGGACAAGGAACTCGCCGCCTCCGCCGATGACCTCTTCATCGCCGAGGGCGAAACCCTCGTCCGCCGCCTCCTGGCCAGCCCCTTCCCCATCCACTCCATCCTCGTCACCGAGAAACGCGCTTCCAACCTCGCTCCCCTCGTCCCCCCTGACATTCCTCTCTATGTCTCCCCCGAAAAACTCATTCACGCCATCATCGGCTTCAAGTTCCACTCCGGCGTCATAGGCTGCGGCCGCCGCCTCCCTTCTCCCTCTCTCCCTTCCATTCTCTCCCGCAGCGATTCCGCCACCCTCGTCGTCATCCCCGAGGTCAACAACCTCGAAAACCTCGGCTCCCTCATCCGCATCTCCGCCGCCTTCGGGGCCACCGCCCTCGTCCTCGGCGAGCATTGCGCTGACCCCTTCTGGCGCCGCTCCATCCGCGTCAGCATGGGCGCTGTCTTCTCCCTCCCCATCATCCGTTCCGCCAACCTCACTTCCGACCTGCGCACTTATCAAGAGCACTGGGGGGGCGAACTCATCGCCGCCGTCTGCGACCCTTCCGCCCAACCCCTCTCCTCCGCCTCCCGCCCCAAACGCCTCGCCCTCCTCTTCGGGCAGGAAGGCCCCGGCCTCTCACCCGCCTACATCTCCGCCTGCGACCGCAGCGTCACCATCCCCATGCACTACGACACCGACTCCCTCAACGTCGCCATCGCCGCCGCCGTCTTCCTCTACCACTTCACAACGAGAGTCGCCTAGAAATGCGGTAGTCAGCATGCCGAAACCAATTGTTGTTTCGGTGGCCGGTTCACGTGGTGCTTGAGGTGATGAACATGCTGAAAACCGCCATCGAAGTTGGTCTTCTCATCATCTTCATCCTTGCGCCACTTGTGGTGGTGGCGGTAGCCGTGATTCCGCATCGCGGATGGGCGATCGCTGTTGCCTATGTTCTCGCCCTATTGACTGGGGCCATTTCAATCTGGTTGATCGCCATGCTCCAGCAGGGGCTCAAGGGCCAAATCTACTGGCCCGGTACGTTGGTCGCCCTTTGGCCCATCCCGCTGATCCTTTGTGCTTCCCACTTCATAAAGCCCGGTTTCTATTGGTTCAAGTCGCATTCCGATATTGACGCCTCTCGTCAATGTGCATCCTGTGGCTACGACCTTCGTGCAACCCGCGAGCCCCGCTGCCCCGAGTGCGGTACCGCGCTGACTTCTTCATCGGACGGGAACTCCATGAGAACGCCGTCATAAACTGCCCCACCATGTTCACCCGCGGCCTCTCCACCGTCCTCCTCCTCCTCTGCTCCAACATCTGCATGACCTTCGCGTGGTATTACCACCTCGGCAAACGCGACACCTGGCCGCTCCTCACCGCCATCTTCCTCTCCTGGCTCATCGCCCTCCCCGAATACGCCCTCCAGGTCCCCGCCAACCGCATCGGCTACGCCGCCGCCGGCGGACCCTTCACCCTTCCCCAACTCAAGATCATCCAGGAAGCCGTCACCCTCCTCGTCTTCACAGCCTTCACCATCCTCGTCATGCACGAGAAACCCCGCCCCAACGACTACTTCGCCATGCTCCTCATCTTCCTTGCCGTCCTCGTCTCCTTCGCAGGCAAGAAGTAATCTCACCGCAACCCTTAACACCCACAAACAAACAGCCCACGGCTACTGCACCGTGGGCTTCTTTCATTTTCCACTTCATCCTCGCGTCGCTCCTTACACCACCCCCTGGTCCATCATCGCCCGCGCCACCTTCATGAACCCCCCGATGTTCGCCCCGTTCACGTAATTCCCCGGCGTCCCATACTCCGCCGCCATCGTCGCGCACGTCTTGAAGATCGACTTCATGATCCCGTGCAACTTCCCATCCACTTCCTCCCGCGTCCACCCCATCCGCAGACTGTTCTGCGACATCTCCAATCCGCTCGTCGCCACGCCCCCCGCATTCGCCGCCTTCGCCGGCCCGAACATCACGCCCCCCTTCAAAAACGCCGTCACCGCCTCCGGCGTGCTCGGCATGTTCGCCCCCTCCGCCACCAGTTTCACCCCGCCCTTGATCAGGTTCGCCGCATCCGTCCCGTTGATCTCATTCTCATGCGCACTCGGGAACGCGCAGTCCGCCGGAATCGCCCACAACGGATTGAACGTCGCATTCGCCGCCGCCGCCGTGTACTTCGCGCCCTTGAACCTCGTCGCATACTCGCTGATGCGCCCGCGCTTCGTGTTCTTCAGATCCATCACGAACGCCAGCTTTTCCGCATTGATCCCCTCCGGATCATGAATGAACCCGTTCGAGTCCGACAGCGTCACCGCCTTCGCCCCCAACTGATTCAGCTTCTCCACCGTGTACTGCGCCACATTCCCCGACCCCGACACCAGGCACGTCTTCCCCTTGAAGTCCATCCCCTTCGCCCCCAGCATCTCCGCCGCAAAATACACACACCCATACCCCGTCGCCTCAGGCCGTATCAAACTCCCGCCCCAGTTCAGCCCCTTGCCCGTCAGCACGCCCGTGAACTCATTCCTCAGCCGCTTGTACTGCCCGAAAAGAAACCCGATCTCCCGCCCCCCCACGCCGATGTCCCCCGCCGGCACATCCGTGTCCGCCCCGATATGCCGGAACAGTTCCGACATGAACGACTGGCAGAACTTCATCACCTCGTTGTCGCTCTTGCCCTTCGGGTCAAAATCGCTCCCGCCCTTGCCCCCGCCCATCGGCAGCGTCGTCAGGCTGTTCTTGAAGATCTGCTCAAACCCCAGGAACTTCAGAATGCTCAGGTTCACCGATGGATGAAACCGCAGCCCGCCTTTGTACGGCCCGATCGCCGTCGAGAACTGCACGCGATACCCCCGGTTCACCTGCACCTCCCCTTTGTCATCCAGCCACGGCACGCGGAACATCATCACCCGCTCAGGCTCCACCACCCGCTCCAGCACCTTGGCCTTCCGCAGTTCCGGATGCCGCTCTAAGGCCGGCTCCACCGACTCCACCACCTCATGCACCGCCTGCAGAAACTCCGTCTGCCCTGCGTTCTTCGCGCTCACCATGTTCATGAAATCGTTGACGAACCCGCTGCCGCTGCCGGTGGACATGGAACTGATCCCCTGTTTCCAAGTGTGAAGGTGACCGCCGCCGCGCGTGAATCACTCAGGCACGGATGCGGATGAAGACCGCGAAAACCAGCCCGCCTGATCGCAAGAAAAGCCCCTCAGCCGCACAACCCTGGTGCCACGAGGGAAATCCATCCTAGGCGATACCCCCCCGATTGCGGCAAGGAGAGTGTGAGGGAACGGGGGAGGCGGGGGAAGTGGGGGCAGGGGTGGTGACTCAGGGGGTCACAAGGGCAAGAATTGAATCCAAAGAGTGCGAACCTGCAGGGGATACATGCCTTCTCGAACCATGCGGGAAGCGCAGATGTCGGGGGATTCCGTTCCTCCTCCCCCGACTGCCCTTCATCATCAATTCCAAGAAGCGCAGATGCAGAGGAGGATTGCATCCTCCCCTGCAACCCCACCTGCTACCCTGCCCGAGGTATCGAGCACGTTGCAGGCGCGTAGAAATCTTGCTACGTTTTCGCAAGAATTGTGGACAGGTTGACCATCATGGCAACACGCTCTCCAACCTTATCAAGCGCGATCGTTCATGCGTGGCAAAACGAACGTTCTGCGGTTGCAATTAAGAGATTGGCACTGCTTTTCGACCGGGTCTACTACATTCATCCAACGTACGCGACATTCAAAGGCGGTCCTCAAGACTTTCTCAATCGCCGACGTGAGGTCGCGCCAGGCGGGCCATCTTGGATAGAGAACTTCAGTTGGTGGGATGATGTTGTCTCACAGAGTGCGGTTGACATCCATCAATCTCGGAGGGGTTCAATTGGCGAACTGATCACGGATTTTGAGAAGGCAGAGATCCTCGTGCCAGCGGCCTTCGGACCCGGTGCGGCATTTTCCCAACTCCCAGATGACACATTTTTCAGGGCACGGACGGTATGGATGCAGCAGGAACTCGGAGATGACGTGTTTCTTAGCGCAACAAACACAAACAAGAATTGGCAGAATGATCCAATCGTTCATGGCCAGATGACTTTGAGAAACTCCGTTGGCCATGAGATTCAACAAATTTGGGTGAACCCGCCGGCTGCATGGAATACCTCAGAGGCGCTTACGGATATCTCCTATCTGGCAGCCTCACTTAATGCGATTCCGACATTCTTCGAGCCCTCGCACATTGCTGGACTAAAGAGACGATTTGCCAAAGTATCGGAATTGATTAACGAGAATGACCAAATTCCCAAGAACCTCGGCTGCGCTTCGGAAACCCAAATGCGCAATACTGTCGCAGGGCATCTTCTTTTTACCCTTGGCGGACAATTATTTGACGACGACACACTTCGGCGCGTTTCAACCGCGGAGATCATTCATTTACGCAAGACCATGCTATCTGCGCGGCGCGATCTTTTGGATGAATGTCTGTCAGCGATAGACCGGATTGTTGCTGAGGGCAACGGCTTAGAAAGCGTGGACCAAGAAATTCAGGCATATGTTCGGGACACATTACGTCCAGCGCTACGAGACTTTCGAGAGGAATCGCAGCACGCAAAGGACAATTTACTAGGGGATATGTTCGTAAGGTCCGTGCAAGCCGCTTGTGAATTCTCAGTTGGGGCCTTGGCGGGGTCTTTTGCCGCAGTCGCATTTACGTCCTCACTTTGGTCCTTGTTTCTTGCGGGCGGATTCGCGGCAGCCTCCAGGACGTTGCCGTCTCTAACTCGCGACCTAAAAGACGCTTATGTAGCCCAGCAGGCACGCCAGCGTCAAGGGCTAGCCCTTGTGGACGCGGTGCGGAACCTACGAAAGCAAGAGAGTTAACAGTACGCAGATACCCCATAGATTTGCGCATGAACCGTTGGGGCGGTCGCGCTCCTTCATTGGTGTAAACGGCCCTCCGCTCCCCCCGCGCAGGACCGTCCCCTGACTTCCCGGCCAAGCCCCAACGGTCCTGACCCCAAAACTCTTCGTTATTCCTCCCTTCTCCCTCTTTTCCGCGCTGTATTTGCGCAAAACAGCCCAAAACGGTGCCATTTCGCGCTCGATCTGCGCTCTTTCTCCGCACATCTCCGGAGTTTCGCCCTTCGTTTCCGGAGTTTGACCGCGCTTTTCCGGAAAACCGCCGCACTCTTCCGGGAAACCATCCCATCCTTCCGGAATTGCGCCCCGTCTCTCCGGAAGCGTGTCGCGTGTCTCCAGAGTTCTCCTTCGTTGTTCCGGAGTTCCGCGCTGCCTTTCCGCAATTCCACCGCTCCAGGTAGGCGCGACTGGCTCCCGTGCGATCAGTTACTGAGGAAGCTCATGGCATCCGCGAAGAAGTGCGCGAAGAACACAGGCCAGAAGGATCGCTTCCACACGAAAGTGAGCCCAAGTAAGAGGCCGAAAGTGGTCACGTAACCAGCGGCCGCAAGCCCCTGGTAGACGTGGTACCCTCCGAACGCAATCGAGCTGACGACCACGGCGCGCGCTGTTGAGTGGAACGCCGCTTCCAATCGCGGAATGAAGTAGGCGCGCATCACGATCTCTTCAGCGAATCCGTTCAGCGCCGAAGCGAGAACCAGGCTGGCCAACCCGAGCGGTGAGGGCCAGCGTGGCATGAGGTCCGTCAGCAGCGCCCCCAATGGGTAAAGCGGTCCTTCCGAGACAAGGAATGCCTTCGCGTAATAGAAGGAATAGAACAGCACGTAATTGATCACAACGAGGCCGGCGCCGAGGAGCACATCGGCAATCCCCGGACCTCGGCCCAGCCCGAAGAATGACCAGCCCAGCCGGCTGCGCCACATGATGTAAAGCACCGGAATGCCCACGCTGATCGACCGCTGGATCAGGAAAACATAGATTGAGCCATGCTCGGCCGACTCCGTCAGACGGTCCGGACCCTCGGATGAATACGCTGTCAGAGCCTGCCACAACGCGGGAAGCACCGCGATCACAAAGACGACGCCCATCTCCAGGACATCGCGCCGCAGCCACCAGCGTCCCGAGGATGCGGAAGTCGCTGATGTTGGTGACTGCGACGACGTTGAAGACGTTGTCGCATCAGACGCGAGAGGCGAAGGAGAATCCAAGGACTCGGGCACGGGGGGATGGCTCCGCAAGTCAATGAGTGTGTGCAGGGTATTGCGTCCCGCCGATCGCGACCTCCGTGCCCATGAAAGTCGCCCGCACTCCATCGTGTCGAGCGAATACATCGATGCTGCGCAAAACCCTGGCGCGCTGAAAAGCAAATCCAAAATCCCCGGATTTCCGATGCGCGCACAAAGGCGATAGACCCCCCGTTATCGCGGACCCACAAGGGCGCGGAAACTCAGCAAAACCGCTGAAAACTCCGCAAAACTCCGGCAAACCCGCCAAAACCCCTCTGCCGAAAAACCCCCTCCCCCCGATCTCCCGGCGTTTCGCCCCCATTCCCGCAAGAGTCGGCCCGCAAAATTCTTTTCCTTGCTCCCGGCGCGCATCCCCGTGCGCACGAGCGTGATCTAGTGGCTCGCCTCCGTGCGCACACGCACACCCCTCCATAAGGACTTACATCACCCTTCCCTGCGTGTAGCGATGATCGTGCCGAGGGTGAACGTGACGAAGCCGATGGCCGCCAGCACCGCGCAGTGGGTCAGCATCTCGGGGATCGTGAAGCCGCGCCAGATCGCTCCCTCCAAGGCCTTGATGGACCACGAGACGGGGCTCACAATACTGGCCCGCTGCATCCACTGGGGCATGAAGAGCAGCGGGACCATGCCCCCGCCGAGCATCGCGAAGATGGTGTTCACCGCCCACCCCGCGCCGCTGACGCTGGCCTCGGTCTTGCCGATGACGCTCATGAGCATCATGATGCCGGTGAAGCATGTTGCGATTGCGGCGACCGCCAGCAGCAGCGCGCGGTAGTCGCCCACGTGCACCTTCAGGAACAGCACGCCCAGGGTCATGAGCAGTGTGACGACGATGCACACGGTGGTGAAGCAGGCGAGGGCCTTGCCCATGAGGATCTGGCGGATGGAGATGGGCGCGAGGCGGAGGCGCAGGAGGGTGCCGCGCGTGCGCTCGACCACCAGCGAGATCGCGAAGCCGGCCGCGCAGCCGAGCACACCCCAGAGGATGGACTGCGGGAAGGAGATTTCGAAGGAGGACTTGGGCCAGGCCTTCCCGGTTTCATCGATGCGGGCGGTCACGTCGACGAACTCAATGTTTCCCATGGAGGAGGAGGAGGGGGCGGACGCCGGGGGGGTGCCTGCATCGCCATTCATGTCCGATGAACTCTTCTCACCCGCGCCGAAGGGCCCCTGGGCGTAGAGGTCGGGGTCGATGCCGCCAAGGAAGCTGTCCAGAGCGCCCATGAAGGAATCGAAGATGAGTTTCTGGGCGGGGTTCAGATCATCGGCCGTTCTGATCTCCTCCCTCCCCTTCTGAACCTGGGCGCGCATCTTGTCGGGAGAGCCGAATTGGGATCGCAGGCTCTTGAAGGACGCCTCCATGATGAGACCCTGGAGCATTCCCTTCTCAGCGCTGCGCGAAGGATCGACGCCGACCTCGAGGACTGATTTCCCATCGCCGCCGCCGGCGAACAACGCGAAGGGGCTGGCGCCGTAGCCGGGCTTGATGCGGATGTAGGCGGGATTCTCTCCCTTGCGGACGAGGTCCTGCGCGGCGTCGAGTGTGAGCGGCGGGGGGGGTTGGGACTGACCGTCGGAGCCGGGGAGTGTCGATTGGAGAGTGACGGCGGAGGACTCATCGAGCGCCCTAAGAAATTCGCGTGAGGCCTCGGAGGCATCTTCATCGACCGCGAGCACGGTCATCCCGCCGGATCCGTTGCCACCCCCGCCCTCACCGCCCACTCCGCTGAAGATGGAGCCGAAGAAGAGGGCGTAGATGAGGGGAAACCCCAGGATCCAGAACAGGCCGAGTTTGTCGCGGACCATGAGTTTCAGGTCCTTGCGCGTAATGGCGAGGATGGCGCTCATTCGTCCCGCAACCTCCTTCCGGTGAGGGTGAGGAAGACGGTTTCGAGGTCAGGCTGATCGATGCGAACGCTGTGGAACTGCAACCCGCGAGATGAGAGCGCGGCGACCTCCTCGATGGGTTTTGCGCTCTCGAAACGAAGCGAGGAGCCGGTCAGCAGCGCGCCGGGTATGGGCGGGGGTTGGTCAAGAGGAGTCAGGAACTCCGCGGTGACGACGGCGTTGCCGCCATGGCGGGCGATGAGCGTGTCCACGGAGTCGAGCGCGAGAACCTGCCCCTTGTCCATGATGGCGACGCGGTCGCAGAGGCGCTGAGCCTCTTCCATGTAATGGGTGGTGTAGATGATGGTGCGGCCGAGGGCCTTGAAGCGTTCGACGGACTCGAAGAGATGGTTGCGCGACTGGGGATCAACGCCGACGGTCGGCTCATCCAGGAGGAGAATCTGCGGATCGTGGAGGATGGCGGCGGCGAGATTGAGGCGGCGCTGCATGCCGCCGGAGTAGGTCGAGGCCAGATCACTTCTGCGGTCGGTGAGGCCGACGAAGTCGAGGGCGAAATCGACGCGCTGGGCGAGGGCGCTGCCAGTGAGGCCGTAGAGCCGCGCGAAGAAGGTGAGGTTTTCTGCGCCAGTGAGTTCGGGGTAGATGGAGAGCGCCTGGGGGGCAACGCCGATGAGGCGGCGGACTTCGGGGCGTGTGGGGTCTCCCTGCCCGCCGATGGCGATGGCGCCCGAATCGGGACGGAGAATGCCGACGGCCATGCTCAGGAGGGTGGTTTTCCCTGCGCCGTTGGGGCCCAGGAGGCCGAAAGCCTCGCCCGGCCTGACCTCAAGCGAGACGCCGCTGACGGCATGGAGAGAACCGAAGGACTTGTGCACATCGCGAATTGAGATCATGCGCGCCCTTCAATGAAAAGTGACACAGTGTAGCCGGCGGGCACATCCCCCCTCCCGGGTTTTCCTTGAGCACGCTTACTCCGGAAGTGCAGGCTCAGCGGGCTGCCAGCGGACCTTGGAAGCGCCGATGACCAGACCTGTGGCGAAGGCGATGTCGACCTGCGCGATCTGGTATTCGGTGACGGCCTGGATTTCAGCAAGGCGGGCGTTGGCGAGGTTGGTGTTGGCGTCGAGGACTTCGGTGGAGGTGCGCAGCCCCTGATCAAACTGGCGCTGCTCGGCTTCGAGTTCGCGCTGGGAGGCGGTGACGTTCTGCTGGGCGGCGAGGATGCGCTGCCAGTTGGTGGCGAGTTGATCGACGGCGTTGAGGACTTCCTGCGTGATCTGGGACTTGCGCGATTCGCGGGTGGCCAGGCGCTGGATGCGCTGGAGGAGTGCGCGGCGGAGGCGGCTCTCGGCGGCTTCGTTGCCGATGGGCATCTCGAACTGGAGGCCCACGGTGTGATCCTCGAAGCGCTTGTCGGCGAGCAGGTCAAAGGAGTCGTTCCAGGTTGGCCCCAAGCCGTTGACGTTGTAGGTGTAGTTGAGGGCCAGTTGCGGGAGCGTCTGGTTGCGGGCCAGATCGATGTTGGCGGCGTCGGAAGCGATCTGCAGTTCCAGTTCGAGCATTTCCATGCGGTTGGCAACCGCGAGGTCGATGAGCGGCCCCGCATCAAGGGTGTACTGCACGGGAGTGGGGTCGGAGGCGGCCTCGACGAGCGTGGCAGACTCCATGGGCAGGTCGGGTTTCTGAATGAGGCGCTTGAACTCGCGCTCGCGGTCGCGCAGTTCGTTGTCGGCGGTGATGATGCCTTCGACGCGCTGGGAGACGCCCGCTTCGGCACGGGTCACTTCCACTTCGGCGACGGCGCCGGCGTTGGCCTGGCGGCGGGCGCGTTCGAGTTGAGCCTTGGCGAGGTCGAACTCCTGGAGGCGGACTTCGAGGGCCTTGCGGGCCGCGTACAGCCGCCAGTAGGCGCGATCGACATCAGTGAGGAGGCGAATGACTTCGAGTTTGGTCTGGGCTTCGGAGATGCGCGTCTGGTAACGGGCCAGAAGGATGGCGGTGGTGTTGGCGTCGACGCCTGCGCCGCGGAGCAGTTGCTGAGAGAGGGAGACGGAGAAATCGGATTCGTAGGCGGGGTTGAGCGTGGAGAATGAGTTGTTGGTTTCGACCTTATTGACGGGGAGATCGAGGGTGATCGTGCCGCCGGTGCGGAGGGGGATGCGCAGGCCCGCATCGGCATCGGTGGATTTGACCGAGGATCCGGTGAGCGTGCTGGAGGTGGGCTGGTCGAGGGTGGCGTAGCGGCCGTTGGCGAAGAAGACGGACTCGAAGGCGGCTTCCTCCTCGGTGATGCTTTGCCTGGTGATGGTGGGATTGAGGAGGGTGACCTTGAGGTCGAGGTTGTTTTCAAGGGCCAGGGCGCGGGCTTCCTCCAAGGAGATGGAGAGCGATCCGGCGTCGGCGGTGTCGGCCAGCGAGGTGAGCGGCGCATCGAACGAGGGTGCGGCGGGCTGGGCGATGGAGCGTCCCGGGCCGAAGTCGGCGATCTCGACATCGCGGACGCGCTCCGGGGGGACGGGGAAGCGGTCGAGGGCTTCGCCGCTGAGCGGATTGCCGCAGCCGGCGAGCGCGCAGGAGACGGAGGCTCCGAGGAGTCGCCAAGCAGTATCCCGTGTGCGCGTGAATGAAGTCCCCGAAGAAACCTGACGGCGCAAGCCACCCTTATTCATGTCGTAGTGCCTCGATTGGATCCAGACGCGACGCCTTGATGGCGGGGAACATTCCGAAGATGATGCCGACGGCGGCGGAGAAGCCGAAGGAGAGCGCGACCGCGGCGGGGGGAATCATGGCTTTGGAGAGTCCGGCGCCGGGAATCTTGGCCATGCCTTGCGTGAGACTCCAGCCCAGCAGCAGGCCGAGGAGCCCGCCCAGAAGACAGAGCATGACGGCCTCGACAAGGAACTGGAGCAGGATGGCGGAGGGCTTGGCGCCGACGGCCTTGCGGAGGCCGATCTCGCGGGTGCGTTCGGAGACAGAGACGAGCATGATGTTCATGATGCCGATGCCGCCGACAAGGAGGGAGACGGCGACGACGCCGCCGGCGACGGTGGTGATGGCCTTGGACATGCGGTCGAACTGCTCGAGGTACTGCTGAATGACCTCAACCTGAAAGGTGTCGGGATCGCCGGGGCGGATGTTGCGCTTATTGCGGAAGAAGAAGCGAAGTTCTGCGGCGGCTTCCTGGGTGACTTCGGGAGTCTTGGCGGAAGCGATGACGTAGATGAAGTTCTGCTGGATTTTCCAGGAGGTGGAGAAGGGGATGAAGATCTCGTTGTTGTTGGAACTGTTGCCGCCGAACATGGCGGAGTTGGCGCGGGTTTCGAGGACGCCGACGATGAGGAAGCGGCGGCCGTCGATGAGGATGGATTCGCCGACGCAGTCGAGGTCAAGTTGAAGTTTGTCGCGGGCGGCTTCGTTGATGATGCAGACCTGGCGGGCTTCGGTCTCGTCGATGACGTCGAAGGGGCGGCCGATGGTGACGGAGCGGTTTTCGATCTTGTGCCAGGCGGGCTCGATGCCGTTGATGGCGCAGAAGTCGATGGCCTTGCTGCCGGCCTCGGCGCGAAGGGTCATCTCGGTCATGCGGGTGAAGCCCTCGACGGAGGGGCAGTGATCAAGGAGTCCGTCGGTCTGCTCGGGCCAGATGCGGATCTGGCGCCAGGAGGCGTTGGCCATGGGGCCGGTGTCGGGGCGATCGGGCCAGACGTACATTTTCTTGGTGCCGAAGGTTTCGAACTCGCTGAGGACGTTGGTGCGCAGGCCGGTGAGGGCGGCGACGACGGCAGTGACGGAGGCGACGCCGATGATGATGCCCAGGGTGGTGAGGAAGGAGCGCATCTTGTTGGCCCAGATCTGGCCGATGGCCAGGAACGTGCTGAGATAACAGAGGCGCATGAAGTTGAAAGGTGCGGCGAGGATGGTGGCGATCATGGGCGATCCTTTCCGCCGGCGGGGACAGGAGCGGAGTGGGCCGGGCCGGGGGCAGGTTCGGTGAGGGCGGCGAATGAGGCTTTGAGTTTCATGGGGCCTGCGCCGGCCCCGCCTGCGGCCGCGGCGGCAGCGGCGTTGGCGGCGCGCATGACCGCGTCTTTGTCAGTGGGCGTGTCGGAGAGGACGGTGCCGTCCTTCATGCGGATGATGCGGTGGGCGTGGCGGGCGACATCTTCCTCGTGGGTGACGATGATGATGGTCTGGCCCTCGGCGTGAAGTTGATCGAAGAGGGCGAGAATTTCGGAGGTGGTCTTGGAATCAAGATTGCCGGTGGGTTCATCGGCCAGGAGGATGGCGGGGTGGTTGATGAGGGCGCGGGCAATGGCGACGCGCTGCTTCTGACCGCCGGAGAGTTGATTGGGCTTGTGGTGCACACGGCCGGAGAGGCCGACGCGGTCGAGGGCTTCGCGGGCGAGTTTTCTGCGGACGAGGAACTTGGAGGGTGAGTAGACGAGGGGGAGTTCGACGTTGCGCAGGGCGGTGAGGCGGGGCATGAGTTCGAAGGACTGGAAGACGAAGCCGATGCGTTCGTTGCGGACGGAGGCGAGGGCGCGGGCGCCCATCTTGGTGACGTTGCGGCCGTCGAGTTCGTAGACGCCGGAGGTGGCGCGATCGAGGCAGCCGAGGATGTTCATGAGGGTGCTTTTGCCGGAGCCGGAAGCCCCCATGATGGCGACGTATTCGTTTTTCGAGATGGACAGGCTGACACCGTCGAGGGCGCGGATCTGCTCGACGCCGACGGTGTAGTGCTTCTTGATGTTTGAGAGCCGGATGATCACGCGAGGTGGTTCTTTCGGGCGGAGGCGGGGGCGGGGGCGAGAGGCGAGGACGGGTCAGCCGCCAGCAGCGGGCTGCGCAGCGGGAGCCTTGTCAGCCTTTTCCTTGTCTTCCTTGGCCTTGCGCTCAGCCTGGGCGATTTTCTCATCCTTGACGGCGTCCTCGTGTTTGATGCTTTCGAGGACCTTGTATGGGCCGGTGATGACAATGTCTTCGGGGGCGAGGCCGGCGGAGATGATGGTGTGGGTGAGGCTGCTGGCGCCGGTGGTTACGGGCGTGACGACGGCCTTGTCGCCGACCATGCGATAGACGACGGTGGTGAAGGTTTTGTCGAGGGCGACTTCAGGGAGGGTGCGCAGGTCGGCGGGGAGTTCATCGACCTTGCGGGCGACGACGCACTGGCTGGGGACCTGCATGACCTGAGTGTGGCGACGGGTTTCGATTTCGACATCGGCGGTGAGGCCGGAGTAAATGCGGCGGCCCTTGGTGTCGAGAAGGATTTCGGTTTTGTAGAACTTGTTGCCGTCGTTGGAGGTGGTGTCCTGAAGGGCGATGGTGTCGACGATGCCGGTGAAGATCTCGTCGGGATAGGCATTGATGCGGACGCGGGCGGTCTGTCCGACCTCGAGTTTGCCGACGTCGGTTTCGTCAGTCTGGGCGACAAAGAGCATGGTGTTGAGGTCGGCGACTTCGAGGATGACGGTGCCGGCGTTATTCATGGTGCCGGTGACGACGAGTTCGCCGACTTCGGCGTTGAGCTTGGTGAGGACGCCGTCGATGGGGGAGACGATGGTGGTGTAGGAGAGTTCCTCGCGGGCCTGGGCGATCTGGGCGTCGGCGGCTTCGAGGTTGTGCTGCATGACGACGAGTTGGAGTTCCTGGCTGGCGAGGCTCTGCCTAGCGCCATCAAGTTGTGCGGCGAGCTGGTCAGCGCGGGCGCGGGCGGAGTCGACGACGGACTGAGCGACGTCGCGAGTGGCCAGCAGGGTGTTCTGACGTTCGAGGTTGAGGTTCGCTTCGGTGACGTCGGCGATGATGGAGGCGATCTGGGCTTTCTGGCCCTGGATCTGGGCGCGTTGCACCTCGATGCTGGCGGCGTCGGCAGCGCGGCGGGCCTCGGTGGCATCGAGGGCGGCGCGAAGGTCGGAGTCGTCCAGGCGGACCAGGACGGAAGGCTCGACGGGGGGATTGGCGTCCGGGTTGCCCTTGGTGACAGTGGCACCTTCCTTAAAAGGCAGTTCGATGATGCGGGCGGTGGTGCGGGCGCTGATTTCGACCTTGGTTTTGGGTTCGATGATGCCCTTGGCGCGGACGACTTCAACGAGGTCGGAGGTCGTGGGCTGTTCGAGGCGAACCTCGGCGGGGGGCGGCTTGGGCATGCTGGCGCGGATTTTCTCAACCGCAGCGGGGCCCAGGAAGGCGGCGGCGGCGAGGAGGCCGACAATGACGACCAGAGAGATGATGATTTTGTTCACGGGATGGAGTCCGGGCGTAGAGTGCAAAGGGCGAGCGCGCGGCCGGTGGCCTGAGCGCGCGGAAAACCTGATTCTAGAGGGAATCGGCGTGGAGGCGTGGGAGCGCGATCGTGGCGCAGCCGACCAAACCCCAACCAGACACCTCGAGCGGGACACTGGAAGTTCCCGGCGGGGGCACTTCCAGTCAGCGCAATGGTGTTATTGGGAAGGAGGGTGGAAAGTTGCGTTGGAGCGGCGTGGCGCTCGCGCGGAGGGACTGGGACGGGCTGGCTAGGAAGCCTACGCTTCATCCGGATGAACGGATGAATCAAACGGCTCAGCCGTCAACACAAGGACACCACAGCCATGCCTTCCGCGCTTGCTTCCCGACCCGCAACGTCACCTTCCAAGAAGTCTGCGGCTTCCAGTTCCCGTGCGGGAGCGGAGCCTTGGTTCAAGGTCGCCGACCTTGCGCTGGCGGAATTCGGGCGCAAGGAAATCGAGCTGGCGGAGGAGGAGATGCCGGGGCTGATGGCCCTGCGCAAGGAGTATGCAGGAAAGCAGCCGCTCAAGGGGGCGCGGATCACGGGATCGCTGCACATGACGATTCAGACCGCGGTGCTCATTGAGACGCTGCATCTGCTGGGAGCGAAGGTGCGCTGGGCGTCGTGCAACATTTTCTCGACGCAGGATCACGCGGCGGCGGCGGTGGTGGTGGGGCGGCCTGAGACGGGCGGGACGGTCGCGAACCCGAAGGGGATTCCGGTGTTTGCGTGGAAGGGTGAGACGCTGGAGGAGTATTGGTGGTGCACGCAGCGCGCGCTGGCATGGCCTGAGGGAGCGGGGCCGAACCTGCTGGTGGACGATGGGGGCGATGCGACGCTGCTCATTCACAAGGGAGCGGAGTTTGAGAAGGCAGGCAAGGTGCCGGCCTTTGATGCGGCCAACGACCCGGAAGAGTGGGGCGTGATCCTGAACCTGCTGCGGAGTGAACTCAAAAGAGACGGAAAGCAATGGACACGGATGGCGGGAGAGGTGCTGGGGGTTTCGGAAGAGACGACGACGGGGGTGCACCGACTCTACCAGATGCAGGACGCAGGGACGCTGCTGTTCCCGGCGATCAATGTGAATGACTCGGTGACGAAGAGCAAGTTTGACAACCTGTACGGTTGCCGGCACTCGTGCGTGGATGGAATTGTGCGGGCGACGGATGTGATGCTGGCGGGGAAGGTGTGCGTGGTGTGCGGGTATGGAGACGTGGGGAAGGGATGCGCTCAGGCGCTCAAGGGACAGGGGGCGCGGGTGGTGATCACGGAGATCGACCCCATCTGCGCGCTGCAGGCGTCGATGGAGGGGTACCAGGTGCTGACGCTGGAGGACGTGGTGGCGACGGCGGATGTGTTCATTTCGGCGACGGGGTGCAGGGAGATCATCCGGGTGGAGCACCTGGCCAAGATGAAGCACAACGCGATCGTGGGGAACATCGGGCACTTTGACAACGAGATCGACATGGCGGGGCTCAAGAAGGTGAAGGGGATCCGCAGGACGAACATCAAGCCGCAGGTGGATGTGTGGACGTTCCCGGACGGGCATGGGATCATCATGCTGGCAGAGGGGCGGCTGCTGAACCTTGGGTGCGCGACGGGACATCCATCGTTTGTCATGAGCGCTTCGTTCACGAACCAGGTGATGGCGCAGATTGAATTGTTCATGAATCACAAGAAGTACGAGCGGAAGGTGTACACGCTGCCCAAGCGGCTGGATGAGAAGGTAGCCCGGCTGCACCTGGACAAACTGGGAGTGCGGCTGACGAAACTGACGGGCGAGCAGGCGGCGTATCTGGGGGTGGCGAAGGATGGGCCGTACAAGCCGGAGCACTACCGGTATTGAGGCCGGAACGACATGTCGATGAGAAAAGCCCGCCATCAGGTCTTGGCGGGCTTTTTGCTTAATCAGGAGGCTGGACGGGGCGCGGGTTACGGACAGCGCTCGTAATTGTGCGTGGAGTTGCATCCGCTGCACTCGGAGGTGTCCGGGCTGGCGAGGAACTCGCAGATGAGCGTCTCGCAGTCGGCCTTATAGATTTTCATGGTGACACGCTGAGTTCCCCAGCCGGGGCAGGTGTCGGTCTGGTTCACGCAGCGGACGCAGATCGTGTCGCCGTTGAGAATGCCGAGGGCGGAGCAATCCGCGAGCGCGGTGTACTGGCAGAATGGGCCGGCGGAGATGCCGCCGCCGATAGCGGGTAGGGCAACTCTGACGACGGTGTCGCCGATGGTGACGCGGTTGCTCTTGGTGCACAGGGGGACTTCGACGGCCTGAGCGAGGACAGAACCGCAGGCACCGGCGGGGACGAAGCCAGAGATGGATGCAGTGCCGAAGACGTCAGCGGTGGCGACGCCGGCGAGGGCGGCGCCGGCGATCTCGACGGAGAGACCGGGGCAGGGGCCGACTGGGGTTGAGCCGGGTGTGAAGCCGTAGGCGAAGCCGACACGAGCGCCGGGAGTGGCGCCGGTAGCGGTGAGGGTGATGATGCCTGGGCAGGCGCCGGTGGAAGTGAGGACGAGTGCGGAGGGGGATTCCGGGCCCGCATCGACGAAGAACGGGTCATCGGACTGCTCGACCTGGGCGAGCGCGGTGCGCGGGGCAAAAGCGATGCAGGCCACGAGGGTGAGAAAGGCGCAGAGAAGGATGGGAGATCTGCGTTGAGAACGGAAAAGGGATGACGAGCCGAACATTGTTCACCTCCAACTTGGTTAGTCCGCCTCGCCACGGTGGTGCGCCCGGCAGCGGGCCTGAAACGATCGGGCGCCGCGGGCCAAGCGCAGGCCGTGGCTGGAATCGGCACGATGTACGGAAGGTGCGCAAGCGTGAGGCGGGGCGTGACGACGTCGGAAGGGACGAGGATGCGCGCCGCGTCGATGGGAGCACTCGGGCCAGTGGGGATACGCGCGGGAGCGGATCGGGGGGGGGCGGCCCGGTGCGGTGAGATGGGAAATTCAGGGCCGGCAATGGGCCGGCGGGGTGAATCTCCGGAGGACTATACCGGAGAAGTGGAGTTGAGGCGCGGAACGCCGCGTTGCCGGGCAAGGCGCTGGTGGGATTGCGTGCAAGAGGGGCGGGGAGGAATCGAACTTTCCGGAGTTGGGGCTATCATGGCCCCTTCGTTTTCAGCCTTGGTTTCGTCGGAATTTCCACTGATTCCATCGCTTTCTTCCCAATCCCCCTGGTCGCTTTTTTTGGATACCTCACTATGGCAATGCCTGGAAACACCGCCGGCCGGTCCGGTCCGAATTTTGTTGTACTTGGTCTCGCGGGCGTCGCGCTGCTGTTCTTTCTCCTGTTTGCAATGGCGCGGTTCCGGAGCACGGACAACGTGGCGTTCAGTTGGACCGGGGGCTGGGATATCAGCCAGGCGGGGAAGGATGCGATCAAGAACGCCGAGGATGCGGCGATGAAGGCGAATCAGGATCTGTCGACTGCGCAAGGTGATGCGCAGCGGCTGCAGCAGCGACTTACGGATGTGCAGCGGACCAGCATCATGATCTCGGATCTGCCGCGGGAGATTCAAGCAGCGACGCCTGCGGAGGTGCGCACGAAACTGGCGGAACTCACCAAGGTGGCAAGCACGCCGGTGAGCGCGGACTCGGGATCGTCATTTGCGATCGTCGGCCAGATCGTCGCGGCGGGATCAATTGACACGAAACTGCCGACGGACAAGGCGCCGCAGCGTCGGCTGGTGTACATTGCGCTGCAGAACTGCCTGCAGGCGATCGGCGCGTACACGGGACCGATCAACGGGGACCAGGCGGCGACGAACAAGGCGGTGGCGGCGTTCCAGGCGGCCAACAAACTGACGGCCGACGGCGTGGTGGGCAAAAAGACGTGGGCGGCGGTGATGGCCAAGAAGAATCCGGGCGCAGCGCCGGTGACCAATCCGCCGGCGGGCAGCAAGCCCGCGACGGACCCGAAGAAGCCGGGCGGCAACGGCGGCTGAGCGGGGTATTTCATCAGAGGATTGCACAGGCCCACGGAGTCATTCCGTGGGCTTTCTTATTGGTGAAAACGGATGGACGTTGTGAGTACCATTGCGGACCACCATGCCTTACGACCTGAAGAAAGCGGATGATGCGACCGCGCCATTTGATGTGGATGTGGAGTCGCTGGACTACCTGAAGGACCACCTGGACACGGGTGACCGGTGGGTGCTGAACTTCGGGCCGCAGCATCCGGCGACGCACACGACGCTGCGGCTGGTCTTGGAACTGGATGGTGAACGCATTGCGCGGTGCACGCCGCATATCGGGTACCTGCACTCGGGTTTTGAGAAGCTGGCGGAGCACCACGACTACAACCAGTACGTGACGGTGGTGTCGCGGATGAACTACATCTCGCCGATCGCCAACGACATCGCCTGGCATCATGCGGTGGAGAAGTTATTCGGGATCGAGCTCACGCCCCGGTGCAAGGTGTTGCGGACGATCATGGCGGAGCTGGCGCGCATCCAGGATCACCTGCTGTGCGTGGGGGCGGCAGCGCTGGACCTGGGGGCGTTCACGGGGTTCCTGTACGGGTTCAACGAGCGTGAGCGGATTTATGACATCTGCGATTACATCGCGGGGCAGCGGTTTCACCCGGACTGGACGCGCGTGGGCGGGCTGATGCGCGACCTGCCGGATGAAGAGACCTTCAAGACGATGGTGAAGAACTTCATCGAGAAGGACCTCCCCCCTGCCTTGAACGACATCGAGACGCTGCTCAACAAGAACCGCATATTCCTGGATCGGACGCAGGGGATCGGCGTGCTCACGAAGGAGGAGGCGATCGCATGGTCGGCGTCGGGGCCCATCGCGCGGGCCTCGGGCGTGAAGCGCGATGTGCGGAAGGATGAGCCGTACCTGTGCTACGCGGACAACTGGGATGGGAAGGGCAGCGAGGCGGTGAAGTTCAAGGTGCCGATCATGACGGAGGGGGACTGTTTTGCGCGGTACTTTGTGCGCGTGGAAGAGATCAAGCAGTCGCGTGCGATCGTGCAGCAGCTCATCGACCGGATTCCGGGCGGGCCGGTGAATTTGTATGGCGCGGAGGGGGCGGGCAAGGATGTGAAGCCTGAGAAGGCGCAGGTGTACGGATCGATCGAGGGGCTGATCCAGCACTTTGAGCTCATCATGACCAACCGGGGGTTTGATGCGCCGGTGGCGGAGATGTACGCGTGCCAGGAGACGGCCAACGGGGAACTGGGGTATTACATCGTGGGGGATGGAGGCAGGAGCGCGTGGCGGGCGCGGACGAGGCCGCCATCGTTTATTCATTTCCAGTTGATGCCCAAACTCATTGAGGGGCACATGCTGGCGGACAGTCCGGCGGTGCTGGGGAGCCTGAACATCATCGCGGCGGAGTTGGATCGGTAAGGGTGGGGGTGGGGGATGTATCGATTCAGGCAGAAATGAGAAAGCCCGCGGATGCAAGTCCACGGGCTCTTTTTATTGGCAAGGCGGCGAAAGTACCTTACTGATCAGACTTCTTCTGAGCGAGGGCGGCCTCGATGGCTTTGACGACCTCTTCGGAGTCGGGTTTGGTCCTCGGCTCGAAGCGGTTGATGAGAGCGCCGTCGCGGCTCACCAGGAACTTGGTGAAGTTCCACTGGATCTCGCCGGGGAACTTGGGGTTGGTTTCCTTGGAGACGAGGAACTTGTAGAGGGGGGCCTGGGCGGGGTCATTGGCGCCTTCGGGTGCAGGGCGCGGGGTCTTGACGGTGACCTTGGAGAAGAGTGGGAAGGTGACCTTGTACTGCTCGCTGCAGAACTTCTTGATGTCTTCGGCTGAGCCGGGCTCCTGACCGTTGAAGTCATTGCAGGGGAAGGCGAGGATGATGAAGCCCTGGTCCTTGTACTTTTCGTAGAGGGATTCGAGGGCAGCGTATTGGGTGGTGAGGCCGCACTTGCTGGCGACGTTGACGATCATGACGACCTTGCCGTGGTACTGGGCGAGGTTGACGGGTTTGCCGTCGATATCACTGACCGTGAAATTGAGGGCGGCGGGGACGGCCTGTGTCTGGGAGGGGGTTGCAGGCTGGGCAGGCGGCTCAGCGGCGGAGATGCAGAAGGCGGCGAGAGTGAGGAGGCCGGCGGAGGAGATGGCCAAGAGGGGGGAGGGAAGGTGAAGCATGGGTCAGGACTCCGAAAATGAGGTTTGGTAGAAGGAATGCTACACTTGCCGGGAGGGCACGAGGGTGCTGAGCGGGGGTGGGCGGAGGCGTGGGAGCAGGGGTGATGTGGGCCAGTAAGAAGGCGAAGGTCGATGTCGCGGACGATGAGTGAATCCAACCTGAGTTCCTCGGACCTGGCGGCCATGGCGGGTACGGCGGATGGGACGCCCAGCGTCATGGAGCAGCAGCGGCCGGACTTCGAGAAGCCGCTGTTTGGCTTAGAGGAGGAGATCAAGGCGCTGGAGGGGCAGGAGGAGAGCGCTGAGCGGGACAAGCGGTTGGCGGGTCTCAAGGCGAAGCACACGCAGGAATTGCGGAAGATATACCAGGGGCTGACGGCGTGGGAGATTGTGAGCAGGGTGTCGCGACATCCGCGGCGGCCGCAATCGACGGATTACCTGTGCCGGATCTGCACGGACTTCTGCCAGTTGCACGGGGACCGGCATTTCGGGGATGACCCGGCGATATTGACGGGGTTTGCGAAGATCGCGCAGCACAAGGTGATGATCGTGGCGCACCGCAAGGGGCGAAACACGGAAGAGCGGGTGCAGTGTCACTTCGGGTGTGCGCATCCGGAGGGGTATCGCAAGGCTCTCAAGAACATGCGGCTGGCGGAGAAATTCGGGCTGCCGATCGTGACGCTGGTGGACACGCAGGGGGCGTATCCGGGGATCGGAGCGGAGGAGCGCGGGCAGGCGGAGGCGATCGCGGTGAATCTGCGCGAGATGTCGCGGCTGCGGACGCCGATCCTGTCGATCATCATCGGGGAGGGCGGATCGGGCGGTGCGTTGGGGATCGCGGTGGCGGACCGGGTGGCGATGATGGAATTCGCGTGGTATTCGGTGATTTCGCCGGAGGGCTGCGCGGCGATCCTGTGGAAGCAGGCGAATCCGCAGACGAACGCGGCGGCGGCGGATGCGCTGCACCTGACGGCGAAGGAGAACGTGAAGCTGGGGATCGTGGATGAGGTGATCGAGGAACCTGCGGGCGGGGCGCACCGTGACCCGGAGGCGGCGGCCAAGGCGCTGCAGTCGTGGATCGTGAGCAATCTGCGGGATGTCAAGCGGCTGAAGGTGGAGAGCCTGGTGAAGAGCAGATATGAGCGGCTGCGGAAGATGGGCGTGTATGCCGTCGAGGCGGGCAAGAAGAATTGATGCCGGGCACGAGGTTGAGTGGAACATGAGAAAGACCTGCCGACGGCGGCAGGTCTTTGTGTTTGCGGGAAACGTGAGGAGCGGCCCAAGCGTCAGGCGGCATTCTCGACAGCGGCTTTGACAGCGGCGTAGTCGGGTTCCTTGCCGGCTTCCTCGGAAATCCAGGCGTAGGAGACTGTTCCCTTGGAGTCGATGACGAAGGCGGCGCGCTTGGAGACGCCCTTCATGCCCAGGAAGTCGGGGTAGAACGCGCCGTAGGCCTGGCTGGCGGCCTTGTTGAAGTCGGAGAGGATGGGGAAAGGGATGTTGTTGTCGGCGCGGAACTTGTCGGTGACGAAAGGGCTGTCGACGGAGATGCCGAAGACTTTTGCGCCGAGCTTGCTCCAGGCGGACCAGTCATCGCGCATGGCGCACATTTCCTTGGTGCAGACGGAGGAGAAGGCGAGCGGGAAGAAGAGGAGGACGACTTTCTCCTTGCCGATGTGGTTGGCGAGGTCGACTTCCTCGCGGATCTTGGGAGCCAGTTTGAAGGCGGGGGCTTTGTCGCCGGTTTTGATCATGGGGAGTCCTTTGAGGGGATATGTTGGTGGGGAAGTGCGCCCGTGCACACGAGCGTGCAGAGCGCGAAGCGGATTCTAGTGCGTGTCGGCGTGGAGGGCAGCGCCACGGGGGCGACGGGTCAAGTGCCAGCCGGCGCAGGCGTCACGGGCGGGGCGGAGCGAGGCGAGGAGGTCCAGCCGCATTCGGGGCAGATGCGAGCGCGGGTCTTGTAGATTGGGTAGGAGCAATTGGGGCAGAGAGGCTCCTCGATCTTGACGGAGATCCTGAGGCTGCAGGCGGAGCATTCGACGTCGCCGGGGTTGACCACTTGGTGGGTGAAACAGCGCGGACACTCGAGAGCGATGGTGTATTTGACGCCTTCGACTGCATCGGCGAGGGAACGTTTGTTCATGGCGGCCAGGACGGCGACGGCGAGGATGGCGCAGGTGGTGGCGATGCCGGAAGCGCCGAGGAGGCGGCCGATGCCATCGTCAAAAGAGCCGTAGCCGGAGGTGCCGACATAGACAGCGGCGACGACGAGGCAGCAAGTCGCCAGGCCGGAGACGATGGTGAGGTAGGAGACCCAGCGCTGTTCTTCGCGGAGTTTGACGAGGAGGATCAGGTTGGTGAAAGCGATGAAGGCACAAAGGGAACTCAGGGCGGTCAGCAGTGTGGCCAGGAATTCGTCTGTTCCGCGGTAATTCCAGATTCCGTACCACGCGAGCGCGAAGCCGGCGAGGGCCGCAAGAATGCCGATCCAGCGCCAGGGGCGGCTGTCACCGCGGGTGAATCCGACGAGGCACATGACGATGCCTGCGCCGTAGAGCCAGTAGGCGGCGAGGGTTCCCTGGAAGTGGCCGATGAGTTCCCATCCGTCGGTTGATGACCGGGTGATGAGGGAGTCAAGCCAGATAAGAGCCAGATAGGCGAGGATGGAGGTGGAGGCGAAGAAGAGCATAACGCCAGAAGCGACGATGCCGCCGCCGGACTCGCGAATGCGGACGGAGATGGTGAGGGCCAGGCCGCCCAGCGCGGTGACGGCGAGGGTGAGCCAGAGATTCTCGGAAAGGGAAGAGAAGCCGCGGATGAGAATGTTGATCCAGAGTGCGGAGGAGCCGACGAGGAAGGAGAGGATGATGGTGACGAGAGCCACCATGCCGGACGAGCGCGTTTTCGGGTCGGCAATCATGCGGCTGACGGGCATCATGAGGCCGGTGCAGATGGCGGTGAGGACGCCCATGCCGACGAAGACTTCCCAGTTGTTCATGCCGCCGCCGAGGATGGCGACAGCGCCGGCCACGGCGGTGAGGATGATGGCCAGGAGCATGATGCGGAAGGAGATCTTGCGCAGATCCATGTGGGAGCCTTGCGAAGGGGGAAGGAGGCAAAGAAAACAGGCCGTGTTCCGGCTGGGACACGGCCTGAGTGGGTTCTCAAGGAGCGATCAGGCGCGGAGGAAGAATCACATGTAGAGACCGCCGTTGACGTTGATTTCCTGGCCGGTGATGTAGGAGGCCTGGGGCGAAGCGAGGAAGACCACGGCGGCGGCGACTTCCTCGGGATTGCCGAAGCGGCCGACGGGCGTGTCATTGGCGATCTTGTCGCGGATGGCTTCGGGGACTTTGGCGGTCATGTCGGTGGTGATGAAGCCTGGGGCGACGCAGTTGACGGTGATTCCCTTGCGAGCGACTTCCTTGGCGAGGGACTTGGTGAGGGCGATGAGGCCTGACTTGGCGGCGGAGTAGTTGGATTGGCCGAAGTTTCCGGTCTGGCCGATGATGGAGGTGATGTTGATGATGCGGCCCCAGCCGGACTCGACCATCTTGCCGAGCATGGCATGGGTGATGAGGGCAGGCCCGGTGAGATTGACGGCCATGACCTCCTCCCACTGCTCGCGGGTCATCTTGGCGAAGGTGCGGTCGCGCGTGATGCCGGCGTTATTGACGAGGATCTGAACGATGCCGAAGTCATCATTGATCTGGGAGAGCATGGCGCGGTTTTCTTCGTCGACGGCGATGTTGGCCTTATAGCACTTGGCTTTGCGGCCGCGTTCCTGGACGAGTTTGGCGACTTCCTCGGCAGGGCCGTGGGAGGTGGAGTAGTTGACGCAGACGTTGCAGCCGGCGTCAGCCATGGCGAGGGCGATGGCGCGGCCAATGCCGCGGGCGGCACCGGTGACAAGACAGGTTTTGCCTTCGAGCGGAAGCATGAGTGAACCCCTTTGAGGTAGTGGCGGGGAATGCTACCGCGTGGTGGAAGGAGGGCCATGCGGCCGAGGGCAGTTGAATGCGGACGCGCGGCTGGGAACCTGGGCAATATGTGCGGATTCGGGATTCAAATGGACGGTGGGAAGGGCGTGTGATCGAGTGTTGAGGGTGGTGACGGTGGGCGAAGGGTGGCATACTGTTGGATTCGAGTGCGTCGGGTGGAGACCGTCGAACTCAAGGAAGGCTGGAGAAGATTTCCTTCGCGGTCGGCAGGTATTGACGCTGGAGCGACTTCAGGTGTCGCGCTGGTGTCGGTATCACTGGAGTCGACGGCTGTAGGTGAAGTCAGATTCTGCGCGTGGGACAGGACAAGCAGCGAACGAGGAGAATTGAGATGGTTCAGAGGCAAGAGCTGAGCGTGGGAATTGTGCGCGGGCATTGGGGGCCGATCGGGTTGGCGGCGGCCCTTGCGTGCGCGGGAAGCGCGCAAGCGCAGTGGCCCAAGTTTGACGCGACGGCCAACGTGTTCAAGTTTCAGGGCGAGGCCGCAGGCGACAAGTTAGGGAACCGGGTGTTTGCCATCGGGGACATCACCTACGACGGCATCACGGATTACCTGGCGTCGGCGCGGTACACGGACTTCGGCGCGCTGGATGCGGGGTCGGTGTATCTGTATTCGGGCGCGGATGGCGCGCTGATTCAGAGGCTGGATGGGGAGGGAGCGTTCGACGAGTTCGGACACCGCTGCGATGCGCTGGGGGACTTGAATGATGACGGAGCGGCGGATTTTGTCGTGGCGGCGTTCCGACATGATGGAGCACAGGTCGATTCGGGGCGGGTGTATGTGTATTCCGGGGCCGACCGAACAACGCTGTACGTGCTGGAAGGGGTTGGGAATGAGCAGTTGGGGCATGATCTTGAGATCATGCCGGATGTGGACGGGGACGGGAAGAAGGAGTTGCTGCTGGGGGCGTATCGAAACGACGAGGCCGGGAACTCGGCAGGGGCTGCGTACATGATCTCGGGGGCGAGCGGGGCGGTTCTGGCGGAGTGGCACGGCGAGCACGACGACGACTGGTTTGGATATCGCGTTGCGCCGGTGGGTGATGTGGATGAAGACGGGGTGTGCGATGTCGCGGTGGGGGCGAAGCATGACGATGACGGCGGGGCGGATGCGGGAAAGGCGTATGTCTTTTCCGGGGCGACGCACGGATTGATCTATTCGTGGGTGGGGGAGAGCGGCGGAGACAATTTCGGCGAGCGCATTGAGACGGCGGGCGATGTGGACCGCGACGGGTGGCCTGACATCCTGATCAGCGCGCTGGAGTATTCATCGCGGGGGGCGCAGACGGGGAAGGTGTATCTGTACTCGGGGCGTAACGGCGCGCGGATGAACACCTACACAGGCGAGTCGGGAGGCGGGCTGCTGGGAGACCGGATTGGGACGCTTGGTGATGTGAACGGCGACGGCTACGACGATTTCTTCATGTCCGCGCCGAACTATTCGAGCGGAGGGCTGCCGCAGCGCGGGAAGTTGTATGTCTACAAAGGCGCGCAGGGGAGTTCGCAGCGGCAGAGCACGCTGTACACGAAACTGGGCGAGTCGGAGTACGACCACTACGGGAAGACCGTGTATGCGTGCGGCGATGCGAACGGGAACGGGACGCGGGACCTGATGGTCGGAGTGCAGTATGCCAACGGCGGCGGAAACGACGCGGGGCGTGTGCACATTCTCAATGGAATGAACGGGCGAGTGTTCTGCACGATTGACGGGGAATTGGCGGGTGACAGTTTCGGGTACTCTGCGAATTTTGGTGGAGACCTGAACGCCGACGGGTTGCCAGAGGTTTGTTTCGGGGCGGTGTCGGGGGACAGCGGCCTGGGCTTTGAGCGCGGCAAGGCGTATGTGTTCCGGACATATCCGGTGTACATCGGTTCGGACGACATGCGTGTGGGGGAGTGGGCGAGCATTTATGTGACCGGCGCACGGGCAAATGAGCTGGTGGAGTATTACATGAGTCTGGCGGGGGCCGGCGCGGGGCAACTGGTCAACGGCGCGGGCGGTTTGTCGCTGGACATTCTGCCTCCTGCGTATTTTGCAGGGTCAGTGCGTGCGAATCAGTACGGCGAGGCGGTGTTGAAGCGGCGTGGTCCGCGGGTCCAGGTGAATCGAATCTACCTGCAAGCGATTGTGAAGCGGGGGACGGACGGAGCAGACTCGGTAAAGTCGAATGTGTACGCCGCCCCGATCGCACAATAGATGACGCAACAATCTGATTTGTAGGTGGTTACGAACTGGATGCCTCGGGCCTCTCGGGAGGGCTGATCCGCGTTTTCATTTTTGTAAAAAGTTTGGTATTTGCCCTTGACAAATACCGAAAACGTGTCATCCTATCAGAAACCGAACTCTGTTTCTGAAAGGTGGCCAGACTATGCTCCCTGCGACCGGAACGCTGAAGACTTCATCTGCATCGGAGACGACTCGTGCATCGGCCAACGGCGCGAAATCCACGGGGGGTGTGGGCATATCGAGGGAGGGCGGCGGGACGGGAGCGGTCGGGGGAGTGGGCGGAAATGCGGCACTGACGAGCCCTGCTACACGAACAACGGAATTTTCATCCATGCCTGGACCGATCGCATCATCATCGTCTTCCTCATCATCCGGCGCGCAGGGCGGCGGAGCCTCGTCGCCGGGCAATTCCGGAATGGGGTTTGTGTCGGCGAACCTGTCCTCTTCGGATGAGAAGGGGCGGGAGCAGATGCTGACGCGGACGGTGCAGCAAATTGAGCGGCAGTTCGGGAAGGGCGCGATCATGCGGCTGGATGAGAAGAACATCCAGCCGACGGAGGGGATTTCGACCGGGTCGATTTCACTGGACCTCGGGCTGGGCGGGGCGGGCATTCCGCGCGGGAGGATTGCGGAGTTCTTCGGGCCGGAGAGTTCAGGCAAGACGACGCTGGCGTTGCACGTGATCGCCAGCGCGCAGAAGGCGGGGGGCGTGGCGGCGTTCATCGACGCGGAACATGCGTTGGATCCATCATGGGCGCGACGGCTGGGGGTGAACATTGACGAGTTGCTCGTGAGCCAGCCGGACACGGGCGAGCAGGCGATGGAGATCTGCGAGCTGCTGGTGCGGTCGAACGCGGTGGATGTGATCGTGATCGACTCGGTGGCGGCGCTGATTCCGCGGGCGGAGATCGAAGGGGAGATGGGTGATTCGCATGTGGGACTGCAGGCGCGGCTGATGAGCCAGGCGCTGCGGAAGTTGACAGGCGCGATCGCCAAGAGCCGGACGACGGTGATCTTCATCAACCAGATCCGTGAGAAGATCGGGGTGATGTACGGGTCGCCGGAGACGACGCCGGGCGGGCGGGCGCTGAAGTTCTATGCCTCGGTGCGAATCGATATCCGGCGAACGAGCGCGATCAAGGAGGGCGAGACGAACGTGGGCAACCGGGTGCGGGCGAAGGTGGTGAAGAACAAGGTGGCGCCGCCGTTCCGGGAGGCGGAATTCGACATCATGTTCGACGGAGGAATTTCACTGGAGGGGGATCTGGTGGACTTGGCGGAGGCGGATAGCGTGATTGCCAAGAGCGGTGCGTGGTATTCCTATGGGGAGATCCGGCTGGGGCAGGGCCGGGAGAACGTGAAGGCGTATCTGAAGGAGAATCCCGCGCTGCGTGACGAGGTGAGGCGGAAGGTCATGCAGAAGCGGCTGGCAGGAGCAGCCGGCGGAGGCGACGGGGCGGGCGTGGTGGAAGGCAAGCCGGGCAAGAAGTGAGGAAGCGCGGCGGCTGCTGCTACATTTCCTTGACGCGCGCGAGGCGGTCGACCAGGTCGCTATACGAGCCGCTGATGGCTTCGCCCAAAATGGGGGCGAAGGCGGAGCGGAGGTCGGCGATCTCTTCGTGACAGCGCTTCACATTCCATTTGCGGGAGCAGAGCGCTTCAAACTCGATGAAACAGCCAAGGCTTTCGACCTCGTCGAGGTGGATGCGGACGTTTTCGATCATGTATATTTCGCGACGCTTGCGAACGGTGACCCATTCGCGAAGGCTGGCGGTGCCCCACTTGAGGCGGGCCTGATCATCTGAGTACAAGGTGAAGTGAGACATGCGCGGGCCGGCGCGGTCGGGGCGGTGGTAGAAGATCCACTCGGTGGGTTCCCCTTTGGCCTCGCGCTTTTTGAGTCTGCCATCGGGAAGTTTGTAGTAGGTATCGCGCTGCTCGACGATTGAAATGAGGCGGGCGCCAAGGGCCTGGGCCTGGGCGCGAGCGAGCGCCAGATCACGCAGTTCCGCCTTGAACTCGATATTCTGCATGAGGAGAGGAGAGCGAGAGGAAGGTTGAGGTACGGCGATGGAAGTGTTGGGAGGACGCGCAGCGCGTCAAGATCTGTTTTCGGCCGAAAAAGATTGAAGCATGCAAAAAGTGCGTGCCGGCGAGTTATGCGGGACGTTGCGGGTTATCGCGGCGGAGCAAGCCGCCGGCTGCGGCGATCTTGCGTGTGACCCCTGGGTTTTCGAACGCGACAGCGGACCCATCGGGGAGAAACACGCGACACGACGAGAGGTCGACGGTCAAGGTTGCACCGGTGGTGATGCGCTCGCAGAGTCGGCCGGTCCCAGCATTGGAGGTTTGGGGAGGGGCAAGAAGGACGAGGGGGAGCGTGCCGCCGCTATTTACCAAGCGTCGGTACAAGAGGTCGGTGAAGGAGTCGGCGAGAACAAAGCGCACGCCAGCAGCGGCGAGCGCCGCGGGCGCGTTGGGGGGGCAGGGGCCGGAACCGAAGTCGTGACCCGCGACGACTATGGGAAATCGCCCGACGGCTGAGGCAAGCGGGCAGAACTCGCCGGCACGGCTGCGGACAGCGTCACTTGCGAAGAGGTAGGGAGCGAGAGCGGCGGCCTCATCCGGGTCTGATGGGTCGATGCCGGCATAGGCGGCGTCGAGGATGTCGCGGCCGGTGATGTGGTCCGGGAGGACGAAGGCGCTGGCGGTCAAGCGGTTTTGCATTGCGCGCCTCCCGGCGGGGATTGGAGACGAGGAAACACCCGCGACGATAGCGTGTTTGCGCCGAGAATTACCGGGGGGGGTTGAGGATGCGCCGCTAAAATGCCGGGATGGAACGAGCGCGCGAGACAACCAGTCCGTATCCCGAGGCGGTCAACCGGCTGATGGAGGAGTTTGCGAGCCTGCCGGGCATCGGACGGCGCAGTGCGGAGCGACTTGCGTTTTTCATTCTGAAATCTGATCGGGCGTCCGCGTTGAGGCTGGCGCGTGCGGTGTCAGATGTGAAGGAGTTGGTGCGGCACTGCGGCATCTGTTCGAACTTCACGGATCAGCCGGTGTGCGCGCTCTGTGCGGACGGGCGGCGTGATCATGGGACGATCCTGGTGGTCGAACAGCCCAAGGACCTGATCAGCCTTGAAGTGACGGGGATGTACCGGGGCGGGTACCACGTGCTGCTGGGTCACCTCGCGCCGCTGGATGGAGTGGGGCCCGAGGCGTTGACGGCGGATGCGTTGCTGGCGCGGGTGAATGACCCAGCTCGCAATGCGCAGGGGGCGGCGGTCCGGGAGGTGATATTCGGACTTTCGCCGAACCTGGAAGGGGACGGGACCGCGCTGTATTTGACGGAACAACTGAAGGGAAAGCCGATAACGCTTTCGCGGCTGGCGCGCGGGCTGCCGACGGGCTCATCAATCGAGTTTGCGAACAAGGCGGTGCTTGCGGATGCGATCGTGGGGCGGCAGGGAGTCGAGTAGAAAGCAGACATGAGGTTTGAAGCAGGACAACATCTTCGCCTGAGCCAGCAGATGAAACTGGCTCCCAAGATGATCCAGTCGATGGAGATCCTGCAACTGCCTGCGCTGGCTCTCGAGGAGCGGATCGAGAAGGAGCTGGAGGGGAATGTCGCGCTGGAAATTGAGGAAGGCGGAGGCAGCGAGGGAGGAGAGGAGGGGGAAGCGCGAAACGGATCGCGTCTGCGGGAGGAGGGGAAGACGCAGGAGCGCGGCGGCACAGCGGGTGAGAATGCGGATTCATTTGCGCGGCTGGGGGAGATGGAGCGGCGCGACCGCGCGGGGTTTGAGAACGAATACACGGACAATCAGCGCATCCGTCGGCAACGCTCGGATGGCGAGGGAGATCCCAAGCTCGAGGCGATGGCGAACACGGCGGCACCGGGTGAAACGCTGACGGAGCAGCTGCTTGGGCAGTGGGAGTTCGCGGAAGTCGATGAACGCACGCGGGCGGCGGGCCGGCACCTGATCGCGTACATTGACGATGACGGCTATTTGAGGACGGACCTGGATTCGATGGCGCGGCAGGCGCCGCCGGGGGTTACGCTGGAGGAGTTGCGCAGCGCGGTGCCGGAAGTGCAGCGGTGGCTGGAACCGCCGGGCGTGGGAGCGCGAAACCTGCGGGAGTGCCTGCTGCTGCAGCTGGATGCGCTGGATCGGGAGGACCACGAGACGGATCGAAGTGTCGAGCGCTGGATCGTGGAAGAGTATCTGGACGACGTGGAGGCGAACCGCCTGCCCAGGATCGCGCAGGCGACGGACCTGACGCTGGATGAGATCAAGGGCGCGCTGGACCGGCTGAAGAGCCTGGACCCGAGGCCGGGGCGGCTCATGGTGCACTCGCGGCCTGAGGTGGTGATTCCGGACGCGTGGGTGGAATTTGACGAGGCGACGGACACGTACGTCTGCGGCCTCTTTGACGGTCGTTTGCCGCGCCTGCGGTTGAATCCGGAGTACGTGGCGATTGCGAAGGACAAGCAGGTGGATGGGAGCACGCGTGAATTTGTCGGGCAGAGCGTGCGGAACGCGACATGGCTGATTGAGGCGATTGAGCAGAGAAGCCACACGCTGCTGCGAGTGGTGAAAGCGGTGGTGTCGCATCAGCGCGACTTTTTCGATCTGGGACCGCAGGCGCTGAAACCGCTGCCGATGACCCAGGTGGCGGATCAGTTGGGCATCCATGTGGCGACGGTGTCGCGGGCGGTGAATGGCAAGTGGATCCAGACGCCTCGGGGCGTGCTGCCGCTGCGCAAGTTCTTCACCGCGGGTACGGAGACGGAATCGGGCGAGGACATGTCGTGGGATGCGGTGAAGCAGGTGCTCAAGGAAGTGCTGGACGCGGAGGACAAAGCCAGTCCGCTGGGGGATGATGCGCTGGCTGCGGAACTCAAGAAGCGCGGAATCACGCTGGCGCGTCGGACGGTGGCGAAGTACCGGGATCAGTTGGGCGTTCCATCTGCGCGGCTGCGGAAGACGTTCTGACGGCCTGGAGTCACGCACGAGCACACGGCAACGCGGAGCGCACATACCATCGCGACGATGAGCGGAGCGCGGCAGCAGCACGTGGGATCGTCGGGGGTGACGCTGGCGGGCATTTCACTGCGCAATCCCGTGGTGCTGGCGGCGGGAACGTGCGGGTACGCGGATGAGATGGCAGATGTGCTGGACCTGCGCGGGGTGGGGGCGGTGATCACGAAGTCGATCACGCCGGAGGCACGGGAAGGCAACGCGCCCTGGCGGATTGTGGGGACGGAGCGGGGGATGCTCAACGCCATCGGGCTGGCCAACGTCGGGCTCGAGACTTTCCTACGGGAGAAGGCCCCAAGGGCCGCGGGCGCGGCGACGGTGGTGTTCGCGTCGGCGGCAGGGCACAGCGTTGAGGACTATGTGCAAGTTGCGGGCGCCCTGGATGGAAAGTTTCCGGCGATTGAGCTCAACGTGTCGTGCCCGAACACGAAGGATGGGCTGGTGTTCGGCGAGGACCCGAATGAACTGGCGGGGCTGCTGGCGGAAGTCAGGCCGGCCGTGCGGGCGTCGAAGTTGATTGTGAAACTGAGCCCCAATGCGCCGTCGATCGTGCGGATGGCAGAGGCAGCCGTCGCAGGCGGGGCTGATTGTCTGAGCCTGATCAACACGTTCACGGCGCTGGCGATTGACGTGGAGACGCGACGGCCGGTGATTGCGAACGGGACGGCGGGACTCTCGGGGCCGGGGACGCACCCGATCGCGGTGCGCATGACATGGGACGTGTACCGGAGGGTGGCCAAGAGCGCGGGCGTTCCGGTGCTGGCGTATGGCGGGGTGATGAAGTGGCAGGACGCGGCGGAGTTGATTCTCGCGGGGGCGACAGCGGTGGGGATGGGGACCGCGTTGTTTGTCGATCCGGGTTTGGCGGTGAAGGTCGCGCGCGGGCTGGAGGGTTGGAGGGTGCGACAGGGGGCGCGGTCATTTGCGGAGCTGACCGGAGCGTATGAAGCGCCGGCGAAGTGACGCGGGCCGCAGGGTCAGACATAGGACTTGCGGACGTACACGACCCATTCGAGCAGGACGATGAGCAAGGCGAGCAGCACGCCGAAAGGCCAGAGTGACTGCCTCTGCAGGGCGGTCTCGGGGTTGATGGAGGCGACATCGTCGAGCCCCATCTTGATCTCGGAAGCGGGCTTGATGGCGCCTTC
Source organism: Phycisphaerales bacterium (assembly GCA_044229655.1). Taxonomy (GTDB): domain Bacteria; phylum Planctomycetota; class Phycisphaerae; order Phycisphaerales; family UBA5793; genus JBGASM01. The sequence goes on from JBGASM010000013.1 coordinate 68,494, forward strand.
GTCAAGGTCGGACATGTTGACGGCGAAATCGCGGGTTTGGGGTTCGCTGCTGCCGGGGGCCTTGTAGTGGATGGTGTAGAGGCCGGCGAGTTCGAGGGGTCCGTAGGTGGTGAGCGTGGGGTCGATGGGGGCGAGGGGGAGTTCGTTGCCCGTGGGGAGTGTGAGGCGGATATCGCCGGCACCGGCGGGAAGGCGGGCGGTCAGCGCCTGGCCTGGGAGGGCGGATTCCTCGGTGAGGGCTTCGCCGATGCGACCGAGGTAATCGACCGCGTTGGTCATGAAGATGACGAAGGAGGGGCTGAAGATCCAGTTGGATTCGAGGACGTTGAAGGGGAGGACGACGGCGTGCATCTGCGGCTGGGAGATTTCGGCGACGAGGGGGCCGCTTACGCCCTGCACGAGCACGCGTCCGCGCTCGGGCAGTTTCATGGTCAGGTGTTTGCCGATCACGAGCTGGTCGTAATTGACGTAGCGGTTGACCGGGTGATTCGGGTCGCTGGCGGCGAGGGGAGCATCGCCGGGAACTTCTGGACCGGCGGTGAGGCCTTCCATGGGGGGCAATGCGCCGAAGGTGAGATAGCGGCCGGGGCCGAGCGTGGCGGCGGGGACGTCGGAGATGACGATGACATCAAACTCCTGGGTTTCGCCGGACTCAGAGAGGGCCTGGAGCTTGTCGGGAGAGATCTTCTCAACGGGCTTGACGACCATAGTGAGGGCGTTGAGGGCGTCCTCCATGATGGCGTTCTCGCCGACGAACCCGACGCGCAGGGGGCGTGCGGGCGCGACGACGACGAAAGCGGTGTTGTCGGCGGTCAGCGGGTCGGTGGTGTCGATCTGCACGCGCAAGGTGACACCGCGCGGTTGATTGAGTTTGAAGATGACGGTGGCGGTGCCGGGCTGACGCGGAGACGTGGGGGTTTCGGGCGGCGTCGAAGGTGAATCAGCAGGCGCAGGGGCGGCATCAGGATCTGATGCGGCGAGAGGAACTCCGGCGGGTGGGACGACGACCTGTTCGGCGGCGAGTGCCTGGGAGCCGACAGTCAGGGTGAGGCTGGCGGTGCGCTCCACAGCTCCGTCATTGGATACGACCACCGCGACCTGGACTTCGTTGGGACTCAGAATGCTGCGGCGCGCCCCGCACTGAATGATGCCGAGATTGTCAGGGCAGTCGGGAGCGCCGATGCGTCGGTACTGGATGACTTCCTTGGCGACCTGGGTCTTGAGATCGTTGATCCTCCCGTCGGAGAAGACGACGATGGTGGCAGGCTGGCCGATGGAGGGGCCCTTGGCTTCGGGATTGGTGTTGGTGGAATAGGCGCGGGCGAGATCGAGAGCCTGGCGAATGGACGTGGTTTCGTGGGTGGGTGTGATGGCGTCGATGGCTTCGAGGAGCTGAGACTTGCTGCTGGTGAAGTTGGTGTAGACCTGGGCTTCGGCGGCGAAGCCAACGATCATGACCTGCTCGGGCTCCGAGAGGGGATTGAGGAAACCACCGGTGCGCATCCCCTCGACATATTCGCGGGCCTGCTTCTTGGCCTCGTCAAGGCGGGAGGTCTGGCCGTCATCGAGATCGGTGGCGGTCATGCTCGCGGAACGGTCGATGAGCAGAACGGTGCGGGCGGAGTGTTTCATCTGCCCTTCCCACTGGGGCTGGGCGATGGCCAGGAAGAGGAGCAGGAGGGCGAGCAATTGGAGAAACAGGAGGAGGTTCATGCGCAGGCGCTGGAACGGCGCGTTGGCCTGCATGTCCTGAACGGCCTGTTTCCAGAGCAGCGTCGAGGGGATGACCTGCTCGCGCCGGCGGAGCTTGAGGAAGTACAGGAGGATGAGGGGAGGAAGGAGGCACGCGGCGACGATGGCCGCGAGACCGGGGGTAGCCCAACTCATGCGGACCTCCCTGCAATGCGCGGGCGGGGGTTCGCGGAAGCCGGGGATTGAACATCGGTACGGAGGCGGGTCATGGTCTCGATGCGAGCGGTTACTTGAGGAGGCCGCGTTTGCGGAAGTACTCCATGAGGAGCGTTTCCATGGACATGTCGGAGCGAAGGACCATATGAATCATGCTGCGGCGGACGCAATAGTCGCGCAGGCGGTCGCAGTAGGCGCTGAGGTTTTCCTTGTAGCGCTTGAGGAGGGCGGCGGAAACGGTGACTTCGGCGACGTTGTCATCCTCCATGTCGCGGAGTTTCAGATCGCCGGTGATCGCGCCGGTTCCGCCAGGGTCAGCTTCCTGGGGACTGAGAAGTTGGAGGGCGAAGGTGTCAAACCCGCCACCCTGCAGGTAGTTGAGGCCTTTCTCGTAGCCTGATTTGTACATGAAATCGGACAGGAGGACCATGACGCCTCGGCCCTGGCGCGCGAGTGCGATGGATTTCATGGCGGCTTCGAAATCGGTGGTTCCATCAGGAGTGAGTCCCAGGATCCACTGGCCCATTTCCTGGGTACGGCGGCGGCCGCGCAGACCAGAGAGCCGGCTGACAATGCCGTTGCTAAAGGAGATCAGGGTGATGCGGTTGTAGTTGACGAGGCCGATGTATCCAAGGGCCATCGCGAGGCGCTGAGCGAAGATGAGTTTGTCGGGTGCGCCGTAATCCATCGACTTGGAAGTGTCGACGACGAGGTAGAGGGAAAGGTCTTCTTCCTCAAGAAAGAGCTTGAGAAAGAGTACATCGAGGCGGCCGTAGACGTTCCAGTCGATGTAGCGCAGGTCATCGCCGGCGACGTAACTGCGATAGTCGGCGAACTCGACGGAGGTGCCACGCTTGCGCGAGCGGCGTTCGCCCTGTAGTTTTCCCAAGAAAATTTTTCGGCTGACGACGTCGAGCTGGTCGAGGCGAGCCATCAGGCCGGAATCGATGAGGTCATCGACCTTTTCGGGGCGCCTGGTCCGAGAGGGCGATGGAGAGGATGTGCTTGCGCCGACCGCCATGCGTGAGTATTGGGAGATGGACCGGCACGGTTGCGTTTGCAGGCCGGTGGCTGGATTGTTGGACGCTGGGCATGCTCAGGCGCGTCGACGGGGCTGGGGGCGGTGAGTTTTCAAATGGGGTGGGAGGGGCCGGGGCAGTCAGGCTGCGGCTTCACCGGGAAGGATGCGTCCGTCGAGGTGGCGTGCCATGAGGCGATTGCGGCCGCGCGTTTTGGCGGCGTAGAGGGCTTCATCAGCCTGAGCCAGGAGGAGGTCCGGGCGGTCATCGCGTGTGAAGCGTCGGCTGGCGGCGCCGATGGAGAGGGTGACGCCAGCCGAGCCGGCGCAGAGTTTGTGCAGGGGTGAGTGGCGGTGGAACTCTTCAAAGAGGCGCTGGGCGACGAAGATCGCGGTTTTCAGATCGGTCTGGGGCAGGAGGATGGCGAATTCATCGCCTCCGTAGCGGGCGGGCAGATCTGCGGCGCGGCTGTTGGCGGCAATGAGTTTTCCGACGAGGGCGAGGAGTTCGTCGCCGCGCTGGTGCCCCAGGGTGTCGTTGAGGGATTTGAAGCCATCGAGGTCGATCATGATGCAGGCGACGTCGGACTCCTGCCTGACTGAGGTGGATGCCATTCGGACCAGCGCGTCATTCAGGTGGCGGCGATTGGCAAGGCCCGTCAAGGCGTCAGTCATCGCGAAGTGCTCGAGCTGGGCGACTAGCGACTCGAGTTTGGAATTGGCATCCCGAGTCTGGCCGAGGGAGGCCTGGAGTTCCTGCTGAAGGCGTGTGTTCTCACGCTTCATGCGATAAAGGGCCAGGTTCTTCTCGACGGTCAGCGGGAGGAGGGAGAGGAACTGGGCCGCCTTGACCACGTAGTCGAAGGCTCCGGCCCGCACGGCTGCGACGGCAGTCTCGATTTCCGTTTCGCCGGTCACGATGACGACGGCCACGTCGGGATTGCGCTCGCGGAGGCGAAGAAGGGCATCGAGGGCGGTGCCATCAGGAAGGTTGTAGTCGCAAAGGACAAGGTCGAACTGGGTGGTATCCAAGCCGACCGCATCGCCGATGGTCCGGACAATGCGGACCGAGGTGGTCTTGAGGTGGGTACGGAGGACCTCGGCAATGAGATAGCCCGTATCGACGTCGTCCTCGATAACCAGGAAACCGCGAAGAGGCTGTTCGGGCGTGATGGGCATAGGGCTAGCACTCAGGCGGCCACGGCAGTGGAGCGAACCGGGCGATGAACCGTGGTCCAATAGCGTGCGATCTGGGCAAGGGAGTCGAGCATGCGCGATCCGCCGCACCCTTTGCAGGTGTAGCTGTTGGCTCCGTTCAAGAGCGCGCGCCGTTCCTCCTCGTCGTCGTCCACGCCGGTGAGAATGACCACGGGGACCGAGCGAAGGGAGGGGTCGGCCCGTATGGCGGAAAGCAGCGCGCGACCGTCCAAGTCAGGCATGTCCAGGTCGAGCAGGACCAAGGCCGGAAGGGAGGCGGTCGGATCAATGGAGATGCGGCGAAGCAGGGTGAGCGCGTCGCGGCCGCTGGGGCATTCGCAAACCTCCGCATCGCTGCCGGACCGGCCAACTGCAGCGCGGATGAGGGCACGGAAGTCCGGATCATCATCGACGACGAGGATGACAGGGCGCTGGGCGGTGAATTGCGATTTTCGACAGGGATGCTCAGCTCGCTTCATGGCGAGTACTCCTTGGAATGGTCGCCTGCGGGAGTGGAAGCGACGTGGGTGACGGGCACGGAGAGAGACTCCCCCGTCTCGGGTTGGCGCACGACGCGCTGTGATGGGATGCACACGATGAATCGGCTCCAGGTACCCTCGGGTTGTCCCGGATCGGCGTTGGATTCGAGCAGGATGCGTCCCCCCCAGCGTTCCACAGCCATGCGGACGCCGGCCAGCCCGACTCCTCGACCGGGCACTGCGGCTGCGACAGCTGTTGATCCACGGCGGAAGACTTGAAAGACCTTGTCGCGCTCGGCGGCGGGGATGCCCGGCCCGCTGTCAGTGACGGAAATCCTGAGTTCTCCATCGTGCTCGGTATGAGCGATGCTGATGCGTCGGACGGCGGATGCGCCCATGTACTTGATTGCATTGTCGAGCAGGTTCAGGAAGACCTGACGGGCGATGCTGTACTCGAGATGAACGACAGGCAGTGCGGTTTCGCAGTCGCAGCGGATTTCGTGCGTGAGGAGATCAGCTTCCAGAGTTTGGATGACCTGTGCGGCCAATCCGGCCAAATCCACATCTTCGCACGTGTCGGGCCTGGTGCGGATTCGGCTCAGTTCGAGAAGGTCAGCGAGCATGGAGCTCTGCATGTCGACATTGGCGCTGATTCGGTCGAGGCGATGGCGGATCGAGTCAGGCACGTCGGCTGGAGTCTGGGCGCGGATGAGTTCGATCATGCCGGCGATATTGCGGAGCGGCGCGCCCAAGTCGTGGCTGACGGTGCGCAGGAACTCGTTCTTGGTGGAGATCTCGCGGGCGAGCGCATCGTTGGCCCCGTGGAGTTCCGCGGTGCGGCGCATGACCTGCTGCTCGAGGGCTTCGTTGATCTGGAGCAATTCCTCGCGTGCTTCGTCAAGGCGCTGAGCCATCTCATTGAAATTGCGGGCGAGGACTCCGATTTCATCAGGCCGGGCCACGGGCAAGGGGGGAGGGCGGCGACCGGAGGCGAGGATGGCGGTGGCCTCGGTGATGCGGCGAAGCGGCCGGGTGATCCGGCGCATAAGGAGGATGGTGGCGGGGATGGAGGCAAGGGTGACGAGGCACACGACGCCGAGGGCGGTGGCCTGCATGCTCTGCATGGTGCCGCGGATGATGGGATCGCTGGCTCCGACGATGACGTATCCGACGAGGCGTGAGCGGGACGCGCCGCCGGGGCTCTTGGCGGGAAGCGTCGCGAAGACAGGCTGACGGATGACCTGAGCCTCAGGGCGTTCCGGGGAACTGAGGGAGGCGGGCCGGCTCGGCACCGAGTGGGTGGAGTAGAGGTTTTCGAACTGAAGGTAGACGGCCCCATCCCATTGGCGCACGGCCAGTTCGATTCCTTGGACATCCTGAACGACGAGGAATGCAAGGCGGCGGTCGTGGAGGCGCAGGGACTTCATGACGGAGCGGAGGGATTCGCGTGAACCAGCGGCAAGCGCGGGGCTGAGTCGATCGGCGACATCTTCTCCCAGTTCCATACACGCCCAGGAAGTGGATTGGAGCAGACGGCTGTTGGTGAGACGGATTACGCTCCAGGCGGCAGCACCGACCATGACGCCCACAAGGAGGACGGCGGCGATGATGGCGCGGAACTCAAGACGCCAATAGGGAGCGACAACGGGAGCGTCGCTGCGCCGGCGCTTCGAACGGAGGCGAGAGGATGTCCGGTTCCACCAGGCGCGCATACGCGAGAATCCACGAGGTGGATCGGGAGGATGGAAGGTCGGCTGCCGGGAACAATGTCACCGGCCGGGGAATTGGAGCGTCGTGCGCGAAAGATGCGCATCAGCCGTCATAGACGGACCCAACAGGTGCCGCACGGCGCGACGCGGCAGTCAGGACGCATCAACTTCCCAGAGGATCGTCGGAGCAGGTTGAATGTTGCGAAGCAGGAGGCAGAGGGAGCCGAGGCCGGCCATGGCGGCGCGCTGGCGGATCTGTTCCCGATCGCCCGGAAGGGCAAATCGTTTCACGACGCAGATTGGGGAAGGGGATCCGGATGTGTCGCTGAGCGCGACGCCAACAAACACCGTGCCGACAGGTTTTCCCGGCGCCGCCCCGCCGGGTCCGGCTATTCCGGTGATCGAGACGGACGCATGGGCGCCGGTCGCGTGAAGGGCTCCCGTGGCCATGGCATGGGCGCAGGCGGCGGAGACCGCACCGTGCGTTTCGAGGATCTGATCGGACACGGCGAGAAGACGGTGCTTGAGTGAATTGCTGTAGGTTTGAAGGCCGCCGAGGTACACATCGCTGGAGCCGGGCACATCGGTGATCATCTTGCCGAGCCACCCGCCGGTGCAGGATTCGGCAGTGGCAAGAGTCAGAGAACGCTGACGGAGCAACTGCAGCACAGCCCCGGCCAAGGTGTCGTGATCCATGCCGAAGACGTAGGGGTGGAGGCGGCGGGCAACTTCCTGACGGGCGGACTCGACGCGCTGCGCTGCATCGGCGCTGCGGCTGCGAATGCGCACGCTGGTGACGCCCTCGGCAACTTGCGTGCCGACATTGGGATCACCGCCGCGCGTCATGAGATCGCTGAGCAAGTCGCCGATCATGCTCTCGGCCAGGCCGAAGGAATGGACCGAGGCGCTCACGGTCGGCGCAAGGCCGTGTTGGGCGACGAGTTGAGAGACGCGAGGCGCCACCTCACTCTGCCACATTCGTTTCATCTCGCGCGGGACGCCGGGCATGGCGAAGAGCGGACAGCCGGCGGCGGAGCGGGCCGACGGGAGGGACGCGAAGAGGCCGGGCGCGGTGCCGAGGGAGTTGGCGATCATGCGGGCGGAGGCGGGACGCATCGCCTGGAGGAGGCTGTTGGGTTTGAGGGGAATGGAGCGGAGGGCGTAGAGGGATTCGAGGTGACGGAGCGCGGATTCGTCGGTGACGATCGGGTCGTGGAGGGCTTCGGCCAGTGCTTGGCGCGTGAGGTCGTCGGCGGTGGGCCCCAGGCCGCCGGTCACAAGGATGAGGTCGGTTTGATCGGCGGCGGCGCGAAAAGCGCGGACGATGTCAGCCTGAACGTCGCCGACGGCGAGATGGAGCGTAGTTTCGACGCCCAAGTCGAGGAGTTGTTGAGAGAGGAACGCGCTGTTGGTGTCGATGGTCCGGCCGGTGGTAATCTCTTCGCCGATGGCGAGAATGCCCGCATTCATAGGAGATTCTAGAAGAACGCGGGGGACCGTCGGATGGAGGAGGGACCGCGCCTTTCTTTGACCGATTTTCGCCTCCCTGCTATACTTAGAGTCTTTTCACTTATCCAGAGGGGATCGCCTTGGCCAGGAAAAAGCCCGGAAAATCCGCCAAAAAAGTTGCCCGCAAGGCCCCGAAGAGCGCCAAGCCGGCCAGTAAGCCTGCGCCCAAGAACCCGGTTTCGAAGACAAAGGGCGCGGGTGTGAAGCGGACTGGCGAGCCGAAGGAGCGTCCGGCAAAAGCGGTCAAATCACAGGTGAAGTCCGCGAAGCCGGCTGCTGCGGCCAAAGTCGAAAAGCCAACCAAAGCGCCGAAGACGACCTCATCGACGAAGGGTGAGGGCCGGGCACGGGCAACGCCTGGCGGCGAGACGGCTGCATACAAGGCGAATATTTTCGGCAACGCCCGAATTGCGATGCCGTCGGACGAGCCCCGCAAGACGCCCATCAAGCCAACCGCATCATCGGCAGCCGCGGCGGACCACGGTGCCCCGATGCAACCACTCAAGGTGAAGACGACGCTCACCAAGAAGCAGTTAGACAACTTCCGTGAGTTTCTGCTGAAGCGCCGAGCCGAGATTCTGGGGAGCGTGCAGTCGCTGGAGTCGGAGGCATTGCGTCAGAACGCTGCGGGGGATCTTTCGCACGTGCCCCAGCACATCGCGGACATGGGGACGGACACGTATGACCAGGAGTTCTCACTGCGCCTGGCCGCGACGGAGCGGGAAATGCTTGGCGAGATCGACGCCGCATTGAAGCGCATCGAAGAGGGGACGTACGGGATGTGCGAAGTCTCGGGCAAGCCGATTGGGATTGCGCGGCTGGAAGCCAAGCCTTGGGCGCGGGTCACCATCGACGTCGCACGTGAGCGAGATCGTCTGCCGGTCTACAAGCGGTAGTCCCGTCGGGCGTCACGGAAAGTCAGTGCTGGATTTTTGCGGCAGCCTTGCGCCTGCAGGCGGGCCTATGTTTGCCCACCATGCGCACGATGAATGAGCGACTGAAGCCGTTCGGCACTTCAATTTTCGCCGAGATGAGCCGATTGGCGGCGGCGCATCGCGCGGTGAATCTATCCCAGGGTTTTCCCGATTTTGACGGCCCGGAGTTTGTCAAAGAAGCGGCCGCGAAGGCGATGCGCGACGGGCACAACCAATACGCGCGAATGGCGGGGGTCGCGCAGCTCAACGAGGCACTGGCGGCGCGCTGGAAGAGACTCACGGGACTCTCGGTCGATGCGGACAGCGAGATCACAGTCACCTGCGGATGCACGCAAGCGGTTGCGGCGACATTTCTCGGATTGCTTAATCCGGGCGACGAGGTGATCGTCTTTGAGCCCTTCTACGACTCGTATCCTGCGGTGCTGGCGATGGCGGAGGCAAGCGCGCGTGTCGTGACACTCAAGGCACCGGATGCCCACGCGACGGCGCTCAGTGGGTGCTGTCCGAAATACAGCTTTGATCCAGCGCAGCTCCGTGCGGCCGTCACGCCCAGAACGCGGGCCATTCTGCTCAACACGCCGAGCAATCCGACCGGCAAGGTGTTCACGCGCGAGGAGATGGCGCTGATCGCCGAGGTGTGCATCGCGAATGATCTGATCGCGGTGACCGACGAGGTGTATGAGCATCTCGTGTTTGATGGTGAGCACATCCGACTGGCGACGCTGCCGGGAATGGCGGAGCGGACGATCACGCTGTCGTCGCTGGGCAAGACGTTTTCGCTGACCGGCTGGAAGGTGGGGTGGGTGATCGCGCCGCGGGAATTGTCGGCTGCGGTACGAAGCGCGCATCAGTTCCTGACGTTCTCGATCGCCACTCCGCTGCAATATGGTGCATTGGCGGCGATCAACGCGCCGGCCGCATACTTCAACGAGTTCCTCGCGGATTACTCGAGACGGCGTGCTTTCCTATGCGACGCATTGCGGGAGGTCGGATTCGGCGTCCATGTGCCGCAGGGGACGTACTTCGTCATGGCGGACCACCGGCCGTTCGGGTTTACGGATGACATGACGTTCTGCCGGCACCTTGTGGAGCAGGTGGGTGTGGCGGCGATTCCGCCGTCAGTGTTCTACCGGAACCCGGCGGAGGGAAGGCACCTGGTGCGATTTGCGTTCTGCAAGAAGATCGAGACGATGGAGGCGGCGGTTGAGCGGATGAGGAAGGGCCTGAAAGCTCGTTAGGGTGACCACTGTTGCACAGGAGAGATTCATGAAGACCGAGAGGGGCGCTTGTGGCTTATGTGCACTGTTCGTGCTGGGCATCCTGATGGTGGCGGGCCCAGGCTGTCAAGAGCGGACGGGCGGACGCTCGGATGATTTATCCGCGTTGACGCGCGTATCGACGGGGCATTCGCGGCGAATCTCGTCGGCGGCGCCGACGGCGGGGAGCAATCGGGATAACCGGTGGGTGAAGCCGGGGGAAACTTTCGTCATGGCGGACATCGAGGGGCCGGGGCAGATCAATCACATCTGGCTCACCTTCAGCGAAGCCCAGCCGAACTGGCTGTCCGCGGAAGGTGCGGCGGACCCTTCAGAGATCGTCCTCCGAATGTATTGGGACAATGCGGAGCGTCCGGCGGTGGAAGCGCCGCTGGGGGATTTCTTCGCGGCGGGGTTCGGGCAGCGAGCGGAGATCCGGTCGGACCCGGTGCAGGTGGAGAGCGGGGACGGGTACAACTGCTTCTGGCCGATGCCGTTTTTCAAGCACGCGCGGATCACGATCACGAACGAGAGCACGAAAAATCTGGCAGCGTTGTATTACCACGTGGATTACCTTGCGGACATCGCGCTGGCGGAGGACACGGCGTACTTCTGCGCGCAGTACCGGCAGGAGTTTCCTGAGCAAGCGGGGCGAGACTACCTCGTCGCGGACATCGAAGGGAGAGGGCATTATGTCGGGACGGTGATTTCGGTTCGATCACGAAGTCCGGAATGGTTCGGCGAAGGCGACGACAAGTTTTACATTGATGGTGAAGCGCGGCCAGCCATTTGGGGCACGGGAACGGAGGATTACTTTCTGTGCGCATGGGGGATGGACGAGTGCATGTTTCCGATGTTCGGATGCACATTCATGGATGGAGAATTCGCGGAAATCGGCGCGCGGTACACGATGTATCGGTGGCACCTCGCAGATCCGGTGCGTTTTCAGAGATCGATGCGATTCGAGCTGGAGCACACGGGTTGGATGTCGGCAGATGAAACAGAGAGCGGGAAAGTGGAGGGGCACGTCGAGCGGGAGGACGATATCGCTTCGGTCGCATTCTGGTATCAGATCGGGCAGCCGAAGCGGTTTACGGCGTTGCCATCGGCGACCGAGCGGAAGTTCCCGAATCTGGATGTCGTGATCGAAGGGCACACACTGCAGGCGGGTATGACGGGGGTGAGTCCTGAATATGCGTCGCTGCAAGTGGGCGGACCCTGGACGGGTGCGGGACAGATCTTCATAAGGAATGAAGGGCCGGAGGCGGGCGTAGCGATGCAGTTCATGGTGCCTGAGGGGCCGAGACGGGCGCTGGTGCTGCGGCTGACGCACTCGTACGACTATGGGCGATACCAGGTGACGTTGGACGATCGAGTGATCGCAGAGGCGATTGATCTGTATTCGCCCACCATCGAGGTGCGGGATCACGTGTTGGAAGCGCTGGCGGTGATGCCGGGGACGCACACGATCAACCTCACTTGCCGGGGCAAGAATCCGGATTCACAGGGGTATTTCCTAGGCGTGGATTCGGTGCGACTGCGGGAGCGATGGGATCGGAAACGGCCGGCGCTGAAGCCGTAATCGAGGCCCGTCACTGGGCGACGTCATCCCGGCGCTCGTACCAGATTTCCAGACCCTCGCGCTTCTCGACACCGGCGCGGCCCTGCATGATGATGCGCAGGGAAGCCAGGAGGAGTTCGCCGATAGAGTACGCGCGGAGTTTGCGGCCTGAGGTCACCACCAATCCGTCGACAATGACAAAGCGGCGGCGCCAAGGGATACCGCGGGATTTTCCGACGCGTTTGATGGCGTTGGCGAGTTCGATTTCCTCGCTGGCGTAGACGGTTTCGTCCCACCAGCCGGCGGCCTCCAAGGCCTCACGGCGCACAAAAAGGAAGCATCCGCCGGTCAACTGGAGCACTCGGAAGAGCAGGAGCAGCAGTTTGAGCACAATGCGGGCAGAGAGCGGAGTCCATCCATCGAAGGCGATGCGGGCTCCGCCACCTAAGGCGCCGGAGTCGATGGCGTGGAGCGCGTTGCGGACGACGTTCGGGTTCACAAGGGTGTCGGCATCGACGAAGATGAGGATTTCGCCGATGGCGATGCGTGCGCCGGCGTTGCGGGTTGCGGAAATCTGGCGTTTCTCGATGCGGGTGACGCGCGCGCCGTTCTGGGCAGCAAGTTCCCCAGTGCGGTCGGTTGAAGAGTCATCGGCGACAATGATCTCGTAATTCCCGGCGCCAACCACGGAGGCGGCGGCGGTGTGGATGGCCTGGAGCGTGGGGACGATGACGGCCTGCTCGTTGTGGGCGGGGATGACGAAGGAGAGGCGCATCAGGAAGCGGACTCGGGGTGCGTAGCCTTCCAGTTGCGGCAAGAACCGAGGGGCGGATGCATGTCGAAGACGTTTTTTCGAAGGTTGCTCATTCCACGCGGGGAGGGGTCCATCACTTCGACACGTTGCCTGGGGCGGAAACAGTGAGGCGGACGGGATTGGCCGCGGCCCCAGTCCCCAAGAGCCAGGATTCGATGTCGGAACCTGTGTCGACCAGGCTTCGGGGCGATGATTCCTGAACACCGCGTCGGCGCATGAGTGTTTTGAGGCTCAGCGGAAGGTTGAACTCGACCTGCTCATCAAAGACATCGCATTGCTGGACTGTCGCGTCAAAGCGCCGGACAAGGTGGAGCACCAGATCACGGACGAGGTCTTCGGGCGCGGAGGCTCCAGAGGTAACCAGCACGGAGTCCACATATGCGAACCACTCATCACAGAGTTCGGCTTTGCTGTCGATGAGGCGGGCGGCGGTGCCGGATGATTGGGCGATTTCAGCGAGGCGGACGCTGTTGGAACTATTGCGCGACCCGACGACGAGAACGAGTTGGCACTGGGGTGCGAGAAGGCGCACGGCGGTCTGGCGGTTGGTGGTGGCGTAGCAGATGTCATCGCTGGGGGGCGCCTTGATGAGCGGGAAGGCACGTTTGAGGGCGTCGATGATGACTTCAGCGTCGCTGAGGGAGAGGGTGGTTTGGGTGAGGTAAACGAGCCGCGCGGGGTCGCGGATCGTCAGGTCGGCGATGCTGCCGGGGCTCTCAACGACTTGGATCGCATCGGGGGCCTCGCCGACGGTGCCGACGACCTCATCGTGCCCCTTGTGGCCGATGAGGAGGATCTGGTAGCCGGCGCGGGCGTAGCGAATGGCCTCCATGTGGACCTTGGTGACGAGGGGGCAGGTCGCGTCGATGGCGGTCAGGCGGCGCGCGGCAGCGGCGGCGCGAATTTCGGGACTGACGCCATGCGCGCTGAAGACGAGAATGGCGCCCTCGGGCGTTTCTTCGACGCGGTCGACAAACCGGACGCCGCGAGCGCGGAAGCGATCGACGACGTTCTTGTTGTGCACAATTTCGTGGTAGACGTAGACGGGCTCACCGGGGCAGGCGGCCAGAACACGGTCGACAATATCGACGGCCATGTGCACCCCTGCACAGAAGCCGCGCGGATTGGCCAAGAGCACGCGCATCGGGCGATTGTATTCGTGGGGAGGCTGCGTCAGGGCGTGAGGACGTTCGAGACGGCGCAGGTTGATTCGTCGAGAGCCTGGAGGTTCATAAGACCGCAAAGTGACTGGGGCAGGCGGGCGCGAAGCGTGGCATTGCCGCCTTTGTCGGCGTGAACGCGCGTATAGCGGAGTTGGGGCGGGCCGACCTGGAGGGCGGTGCCCGCGCAGATGAATCCGGGCGGGATCACGGCGGAGTCGCCGGCACCAAGGACCAGAGTCACGAGGTTGCCGGGGGTAGCCCCGGTGACGGTGACAGTCTGCTGATTGGGGCAGGTTCCGGATATCGCGATTCGGAGGCGAGGGCCGGTGCCAAGCGATCCATCGCCATTGACATTCTGGGCGAGGGCATCGGCATCGCCCGAGCCGGTGTCTTCCCAGACAAGAACGGACTCCTGGGCATCGGCGCCGGCGGCGGATGCGAGGCGGAATTTCGAGGCGGGGGTGGAGGAGATGTCGATGATTGTCTGAGGGGACCAGACAAATGAACCGGAGGGATTGAGGCGTGCGGCGTGGATGGTGTCATTGCCGAAGGAAAGAGACTCACTGAACATGACGAGGGCATCGGACGCGACGAGGCGTGTGTCCACCTGGTAATCCGCGAGATTGGTCAGAGGCTTGACGACGCGTCCGGCGTTGCCCCAGAGGCGGTTGCCGGAGGAATCGATGCGCTGGCCGGAAACGCCTCGAGAACCTTGCGAGGAATCCTCCTCGGTCCAGAAGACGTAAATGTCGCCGGTGGTGTTGTCGTAGGCTGCGCTGGGGCTGACGCGGACGTTGGACCCATTGTTGGCGACAGCGACCCCATTGTGCGGGTAGACCTCGGCGCCATCGGCCCGGAGGCGCTGGACGTAGCACTGGAGGGCGAACGTGCCGGCGTCATACCAGGAGAAGATCGCGCCGCCGGCGCCGTCGGTGATGAAGGAGGGGAAGTTGCCGAATTGGATGGATCCGGAATCGAAGATCGGGAGGCCGGACGAACCCCAGGTCAACAGGCCGGCGGCGTCAAGTTCCTGGGCGAAGAGATGGCGTGGGGAGGTGAAGCCGCCCTGCTCGATGTATGAGACGATGACGGAGCCATTTTCGCCGGGCTGGAGATCGCAAAGAGAGAGGTTGAGGCTGCTGGTGAGGGCGATCGAGGGGTTCCATAGGCTGTTCCCAGCGGAATCGAAGCGAACGCAGCGGACTTCGCTGTTGCGGGTCCAGGCGACGACGACGGCGTCGTCGGTGGCGACAGCGATGCGCGGGGAGGCGTTGAAATCGCGTGCGGAGGCGAAGACACGACCATCGACGCCCCAGTCGAGGGAGCCGGCGGGAGAGATTTTGTGGGCCTGGATGCGATCGCCGCCGTAGCGGTCGGTGTTGAAGGCGAGGTAGGCGTTGTCGGAAGAGTCGACGGTGAGGCCGTAGTCCTGGGTGGAGGATTCGTTGCGGTCGGCGACGAGGACGCCGCCGGGAGCAAGCAGAGGATTGCCCGCACCATCGAGTCGCTGGACACGGACGTCGTATCCGCCAGCAGCGTTGTCAAACCAACTGATCCATGATCCGCCGTCGGAGGTGCGAACGATCTTGGGCTGAATCTGATCGCCCGCGCCGCCGCCGACAGCAAGGTTTACCGAGGGGTCACTGGAAAACTGGGCGAGAGCGACGGATGAGGCAAGGAGCGAAAGGGCGAGAGAGGGCAGGAGGAGACGAGGCATGCGGGAGACCTTCCATAGGGGCGGACAGGGAGGGGAACAGGCTGGAAATCAACAGGCCTGCGCGCTGTCGCGCACAGGCCTATCACCAGAAGATTCGCCATTTCCGGCGGGTGAGATCAACGTGATATATCAATAGCCGGTTGCGACGCCGCCGAGCATCGTGGCGATGATGATCGCCAGATCGAGGATCGGGCTGCGTGCATGCCGATACGCCAGGTCATACTCCACGTGGTCGTGAATGGGGTCGTTGCGGTGAGGACTGATCTGCCAAAGGCCAGTGAGCCCCGGGGGAACTTCAAGGCGCTTGCGCTGCCGGGCGGTATAGCCGTCGCAGATGAAGGGCATTTCGGGTCGAGGCCCGACGAGGCGCATTTCGCCGCGGAGAACGTTGATGAGCTGGGGGAGTTCGTCGAGGCTGAGTTTGCGGAGAAGGTAGCCGATACGGGTGATGCGTGGATCGCGTTTGGCGCGAGGGCTTTCGCCATACACGGGAGCGTCCATGCGCATACTACGGAACTTGAGGATCGCGAAGGGGCGGCCGTTGGCCCCCAGACGGTTCTGGCGGAACAGAACGGGGCCGTTGTCATCGATCTTGATGAGGAGGGCCACGCCGATCATGATCGGCGAGAGCAACATCAGGCCGACCAGGGCGACCATGCGATGGCCGGCATCGTTGAAGAACTCGAAGAGACCTTCGACGCGCGGCCGGAAGTGGTATCCCTCATCAACGTGCTGAAGCAGAAGGCAATCCTTGCCGAAGACCAAGTCGCCGAGGGGGCGGAGGGATTCGAGTTCGTCGCGCTGGGCTTCGTCGAGAATAACCACGGTGTCGCCGAGGCGGAGGTGCTCCGCAACGCGAGTGCGCAGGTGCTTGCTGCCGGGGCCGATGCGGGCGCGCTGAATGGCTTCGCGCCCGTAAATGTCGGCGCAATTGTCGAGCACGGCATGGGCGCGGTGAAATTCGTTGCGGGTGCCGAAGACCATGACGTGCGGCAGCTTGGCCTTGGCGACACGACGGCGCCACCACGTCACCTGGCCGACAAGAAGCACGGTAGTCAGGATCCCGGAGGCCAAAATCCAGAGGAGCGAGAGGTCAAGGGCCCAGCCAACAACCAATTGCACGGAAACGATGAGCAGGCCGCAGCGTATGACGTCAGCAATGGGTTCGGCCATCACGCGAATGGACCAGCCGCGCAGAGTCTTGCCCTGGGTGACGGCAACGGACCAGGCGATCGCGCTGCTCATGGCGAGCAACCCGACCCAGATGTAGCCGAATTCCCCGCGCACAACCGGGATCCAGTAGGGCAGATGACCGGCGGCAATCAGAATGAGCGCGAGCCGCTGCCGGCGGTAGAGGGCCATTTTCTCAAGGTGGATGCCCATGGCCAGAATTGGCAGTGAGGCGACCACAGGGAGGAAAATGATGGGATTGATCTGCTTGGCGCCCGTCAGGAGGGCGGAGTTGCTGGTATAAACGGTCCACAGCCGAACACAGACCATGGCCAAAACGGTGCTGAGGCAGAGGACGGCGGGATCGCTGCTGTAGCCGTGGTGGGCGCTGGGACGGCGGACGATGAAGAAGCCAAGGCTTGCGCCGCAGACGGCCAGCCCGAAGACGGCGCCGTTGATGGCGGCCTGCTGGCCGAAGGCGTCGTCGAGCGAGTCGGCGGCGATGCGATTGGCGATGAGGACAAGCGCCCAGGTCACACACCCGGCCGCAAGGAAGGTGAAGACCGAAGCAAAGCCATCGATGATGTTCACCACCGAGACGAGATGAATCATCGCCAGAATGGCAAACGCGGTGACGAGGACTTCAACAACGGGAAACCGGCCAGCGGTGACCGGAATGCGATCACCCAAGAGGGCCGCAAGGAGGGCGAGTCCAATCTGGAGTGTGAACTTGACCGAGCGCGTGCGTAAGGGCCTGAGAAAGAGCGCCGCGACGAAGAAGGAAAGGGTGAGGAGTGCAAGGACCGCCCAGTCGGCGGCGACATGAGAGTCGAGCATCTCCCACGCCACTCCGGCAGCGAGGCACCAGGGCAACACGCAGGCCATGGCGGCGGCCAGCCCCCCGCGAGCCGAACGACCCAAATAGGACTGAGCGCGGGCGCCGAGGGGCGCACCGAATGCGGTCAGCACAACACCAAACGCCAACAGGAGAATGGTCAACGAACCATTCACGTCATCTCTCTCCACTCTTGCTTTCGCTCAATCCCGAGTCCCTGCCACTCCAACAGATAAGTTCTTGCGCGTCCCAGCGCGATCGTCCAGCAATGCCCCTATCCATGCGACAAAGGCAGAGTCCACGGCGCAAGAATCGCCGGCTGAGGCCAAATTTTCTCACCTTGGATCCATGGCCTAATCGCCGGTGTTCGAAACCGCAATCAGGCAGCCAATTATGACCCATTTTCTTGCGAAGGGAAGGCATTTTGGTCTATTTTTGCGCGAAACTGATGGGATACGGTCATTCGTTGGGGCCGACCCTGCGGAAAGGCCGTACGAAATACAACCTTTGCGATCCAGCAAGGCCGGAGGCTTCAGTGTTCTTGCTCCAAAGGCACCGAACGGGTGAACCGGCCGATCGGCCGGATGTGAAACTGGTCAAACCTGCTTGCGGTCCCTACCCTATTCGCATGGCAATGACCCCCGGTTGCACCTCGATTTGTCATCGAGGCCGGTAGCGGTGTCGTTGCGTCGGGCCTCCTTTACTTTTCATACGAGAACACACCATGGTGGATCATCTCCTTATCGGGGACCTTTTGGTCTCCGACAAAGAGTCCGCTGCGCTCCTCGCCCAGGTGGGCGACATGGAGTCGCTGCTGACCAAACGCGTCGACGACCTGAAGACCGGATCGATTTTGAAGGGCAGAATCGTCGGAATGGCGGGCGACAACGTTGTCGTCGAAATCGGGCTCAAGTCAGAGGGGTTGGTGGAGAAGACGGAGTTTGACGATCCGGCTGAGATTCAGATCGGGCGCGAAGTTGAGGTTTTCCTGGAGCAGGTCGAAGGCGACGATGGACTCGTCGTGCTTTCGAAGCGGAAGGCAGACCGCATTCGCGGGTGGGAGAACATCCTCGAGTCCTGCAAGGAAGGGGACACGGTCGAGGGGAAAGCACAGCGTCAGATCAAGGGCGGGTTGCTGGTGGACATCGGGGTGCCGGTGTTTCTGCCTGCGTCGCAGGTGGATGTGCGGCGGCCCAACGATATTGCGGAGTTCATCGGCAAGACGGTGCGCGCCAAGGTGCTCAAGATCGACAAGCAGCGGCGCAACATCGTCATCAGCCGGCGCAAACTGATCGAAGAAGAACGGTTCGAAGCGCGCGAGCGGCTGCTCAACAGCCTGAAGGAAGGCGATGTCATCAAGGGCATCGTCAAGAACATCGCCGACTTCGGAGCGTTCATCGACCTGGGCGGCATTGACGGTCTGCTTCACATCACCGACATGTCTTGGGGCAGAATCAACCATCCCTCGGAACTGGTCCGCAACGATCAGGAAGTCGAGGTGAAGGTGCTTTCGATCGACCGCGAGAAGGAGAAGATCGCGCTGGGTCTGAAGCAGATGCAGCCTTCTCCGTGGGATCAGATTGAAGAGCGGTATCCGGTCAATTCGCGGGTTCGCGGGGCCGTGGTGAACATCGTGTCGTACGGCGCGTTCATCAAGTTGGAGGATGGGATCGAAGGCCTGGTGCACATTTCCGAGATGTCATGGACGCGACGGATCAATCACCCATCGGAGATTTTGTCGGTGGGCGAGGAAATCGACGTCGTTGTCCTGAACATCAACAAGGACAAGATGGAGATCTCGCTGGGCATCAAGCAACTCGAGGTGAACCCCTGGGAGATCATGGCGGAGAAGTATCCGCAGGGCACGGTGGTC
>JBGASM010000013.1:87646-104543 GCA_044229655.1 Phycisphaerales bacterium
CGTTCGTGGAGATCGAGCCGGGCATCGACGGACTGCTGCACGTTTCGGACATTTCGTGGACCAAGAAGATCGCGCATCCGAACGAGGTGTTCAAGAAGGGCGATCCGGTCAAGTGCGTCGTGCTCGAGGTCGATCAGGCCAAGCAGCGCGTGGGGCTGGGCGTCAAGCAGCTCACGGAGGATCCGTGGGTCAATGCGATCCCGGGCGCTTACAAGCCTGGCATGGTCGTTAAAGGCAAGGTCACCAAGATCACGAACTTCGGCGTGTTCGTGGAACTGGAAGAGAATCTCGAGGGTCTGCTGCACATTTCGGAACTCTCGGATCAGAAGGTCGAGAATCCGCAGGACATCGTCAAGTCGGGCCAGGAGCTCGAGGTGAAGATCCTGCGCGTCGACACGGACGAGCGGAAGATCGGCCTTTCGCTCAAGCGGGCCCAGTGGGGCGACCGCGATATGCCGGAGGAAACCGATACCGAGGCCGGAATGGATGGCGGCGGCGCACCCCGGAAGCACAAGCCGTCCAAGGGCGGCATGGGCGATCACGGCGCGATGGGCACTGACAAGATCGAACTCTGAGCCCGAGTCGCTGACACCCCTGACCTCTTCGAAGCCCACGGATTCACCGTGGGCTTTTTTTATGGCCTGAATCATCGTACAAAGGATGAGAGTGTCCGTTTATTTGCGACTACAATCGGTGGCTGATTCTGAACGCCGCTTTCAGGGGAAACGCCATGCCTTACTACATGAAACTCGGCAAACTGCCCAAGTACCGCCATGTTCAGTTCCGTCGTCCGGACGGCGCGTTGTATTCTGAGGAACTGTTCGGTACGGAGGGATTTGTGGGCCCCACGTCCACGATGTACCACATCAACCCGCCGACCCAGGTGATTGGGTGGAAGTCGCTGTACTCCACGAAGGTTGAGTACCTTGAGACCGAAGTCATGCGCATGCGGCATCTCAAGTCTGCCGCGCTGCCTCCCAAGGGCGATCCGATCACGGGGCGAACGGTTCTGTTCGGGAATGCCGACTGCGAGATGGCGGTGTGCTCGCCGGCGGAGCCGATGAAGTACCACTACAAGAACGCGATGGGGGATGAGTGCCTGTTCATCCACATCGGGACAGGCGTGGTGCACACTTTGCTGGGCACGTTGCGATTCGGCCCCAAGGACTACATCATCATTCCCAAGGGCGTCACGTATCGAATGATTTTTGACCCGGTAGGAGCCGGCGCACCGAATCCCAAGTTCCTGGTGATCGAGACGGCGAACGGGTCGCATCTGTTGCCGCCGAAGCGATATCTCTCGAAGGACACGAGTCAGTTCCTGGAGCAC
Organism: Phycisphaerales bacterium; assembly: GCA_044229655.1. Taxonomy (GTDB): domain Bacteria; phylum Planctomycetota; class Phycisphaerae; order Phycisphaerales; family UBA5793; genus JBGASM01. The sequence continues at coordinate 88,977 of JBGASM010000013.1, forward strand.
GCACCTTATTGCGAGCGAGACCTGCGCGTTCCAGAAGCCCCGCTCACCTGGGATGAGAAGGGGGATTTCGAGGTGCGCATCAAGGCGCGCGACCAGGTGCATTCGTACATGTACACGTATCACCCGCTCGATGTCGTCGGGTGGGACGGGTGCTATTACCCGTACATCTTCAATATCGAGGACTTTGCTCCGATCACCGGCAAGCTGCACATGCCGCCGCCGATTCACCAGACGTTTGAAGCGCACAATTTCGTCATCTGTTCATTCTGCCCGCGCATGCTGGACTGGCACCCCGATGCGATTCCGGTGCCTTACAACCATTCAAACCTCGACTCTGATGAAGTGCTCTACTACGTCGAGGGGAATTACAAGGCGCGCAAGGGCATTGAAGTCGGGTCACTCACGCTGCATCCGCAAGGCATCCCGCACGGGCCGCATCCGGGCACGATCGAGGCGTCGCTGGGGGCCAAGTTCACCAATGAACTGGCGGTCATGTGCGACACCTTCCGTCCGTTGTTCCCCACGAAGGCGGCCATGGGCATTGACGATCTGAGTTATGTGCACTCGTGGGAAGGCGACCACTTCCCTGTAGCGCATCGCAACGGAACCGCAGGCAAACAGCCGGCAGGCGCATCACCGACGGCAACGCCGACGGAGCCGGTCAACACGTGGTCCTAACGCATCGGCCTACGGGTTGCCGCTGACAAGCATCACGCGGACCTCGGTCAATTCCTCGATGGCGCTGCGAACGCCTTCGCGGCCAAGGCCGCTCTGCTTGACGCCTCCATATGGGAGGGCGTCGGAGCGCATGGTGGGGGAGTCGTTGATGACGACGCCGCCGACCTCGAGGGTTTCGAAGGCGCGGCGGGCCTTGGCCAGATCGCGTGTGAAGACGCCGGCCTGCAGGCCGAATTCGCTTGAGTTGACACGCGCCAAGGCGTCCTCAAATGATGCGTACGAGTCAATCAGGGCCACGGGTCCGAAGACCTCCTGGCAACTGATTCTGACGTCCGCGGGCACGCCGGTGAGCCAAGTGGGCTCAAAGAACGCGCCGCGTCGCGCGCCTCCGCACAACACTCGAGCGTGCCGATCCTTGGTCTCGCTGACCCACTCTTCGATGCGCTCTGCATCGGCCTGCGTGATCAGCGGACCAATATCGGTGCTCTCATCGCGCGGGTCACCGATTACGAGGGCACGCGCGCGAGCGGTCAGGAGTTCGGCGAGGGGCTGGATTACTCGCTCATGGGCGTAGACGCGCTGCACGCTGATGCAACTCTGCCCATTGGCTCCGAACGCACCCAGAGTCAACCGCTGCGCGACGTGTTCCAGATCGGCATCCGGCTCGACGATGCACGCGGCATTTCCACCCAGTTCCAGGGTGACGCGCTTTCTTCCGGAGCGAGCTTTGAGGGCGTAACCGACGCGAGCCGAACCGGTGAAGGAGAGCAGCGCAATGCGATCATCTTCAATCAGCGCATTCGAGTCCTCCACCAGCGCGGGGATCACGCTCCACGATCCATCGGGCAGGCCGGCACTTTGGAGGATCTCCGCGAGAAGCAGGGCGGAAACAGGCGCCTTGTCCGCCGGCTTGAGCACCCAGGGACAGCCGGCCGCGATGGCAGGGCCAATTTTGTGGGCGACGAGATTGAGGGGAAAGTTGAACGGCGTGATGAATGAGCACACGCCGACGGGAAACCGGCGGATCACGGCCTGGTAGCCGGTCGTTCGCGGGCTGATGCCCATGTCGACCCAGTGACCAACTGTTGCGGAGCCGACGGCCTCGTGAGCAGACAACCGAAAGGTATCGACGCAGCGCCCCACCTCGGCCCGGCAATCGCGGATGGTCTTTCCGGTCTCGCGGACCATGACCTGCGCGAAGTGTTCGGCTGAACGTGCAACCGCATCAGCGATATTGGTCAGCGTTGCGGCACGGGCGTGCGGCGGTGATGCCCGGCAGGCGCTGCGGGACGCGAATGCGTCGGCAATCGCGAGATCAAAGTGTGCTTGTGTGCCCCGCGCGACCTGAGCGAAGACGTCGCCGGTGAACTTATCGCGCACCTCGATCCATTCGTGGGCATTCGAGGCCGGGCCGTCCGACTCCAAGCGCAGCTTCGGCCCGGTCTGACCGTAGCGATCATCCATCATGTCGAGAGTGTACGTGCGACAATGCCGGTTTATTTGTCCTCTTCGCGCACGCCCGCGCCAGAACGGTCAGGATACTTCGGCTTGGGCGTAGGCTCGTAGGGGTTTTCCTGCACTTCCTTGAGTACCTGGGCGATGGCGGCGTCGAGTTGGGGATCCTTTCCGCCGAGCATCTTCGATGGGTCATCGAGCACCTCAATGTCGGGCGCAACGCCGAAACCCTCAATGCCCCAGGTGCCGTCGGTGTTGTAGAACCCGAACGTGGGAACCGCGGTGTAACCGCCGTCGATGAGTCCCGGATTGCCGGAGATACCGACCAGTCCACCCCAGGTGCGCATGCCGATGAGTTTGCCGAGGCCGGCCTGCTTGAAGAAGAAGGGGAAGCAGTCGCCACCGGAGCCGGACGGGCCGTTGATGAGCATGGCCTTGGGACCAAAGTGGCCCGCGTAGGGCCAGCGCCAGTCTTCGCCGTCGCGGACGGCCCAGTAGGCCAGCGGCTTGCGGGAGAGAAGTTCGACGAAGCGGGAGGGAATCTGGCCGCCGCCATTCCAGCGTTCGTCGATAATGAGCCCATCCTTGCGCTGCTGACCGAAGAACTGGCGCATGAGTTCGTTCTGTCCATTCACGCCGGTGTCGGGCACATAGACGTAGCCCACGCGGCCGTTGGTCTGCTCGGAAACGTAGCGGCGGTTCGCGTCGATCCATGCGCGATGGCGCAGGAATGACTCGTCACCAGAGGGTTCAAGGAGGATGTCGCGGGCGGAATCGTCCTTTACGGCCTTGGCGCTTACGGTGATGTTGGTGACAGCGCCCGCCAGACCCTGGAAGGCTGCCCACACTTCTCGGGTGGTATCCAGCGGCTGTCCGTTGACTGCCAGCAGGAAATCGCCTTCCTTGACATCAATGTTGGGCTGAATGAGCGGCGAGCGGACGTCAATGTCCTGATCGCCGCCGCGGTAGATCCGGGTGATGCGGAAAGCGGTATTGCCGTCCGCATCCGTTGCCAGCTCATAGTCGCAGCCAAGCATGCCGACCGATCGCGAGGGCGCGCTTTCCAATGGACCGCCCCAGTTATAGGTATGGCCGCAGTTCAATTCGCCGATCATCTCGCCGATGATGTAGTTGACGTCCTCGCGGCTGGTCGCGAAATCCACCAGGGCCACATAGCGGTCGTGCACGGAATTCCAGTCGACTCCATGCATGTTGGGGTCGTAGAAGTAATCGCGCGTGATGCGCCAAGAGTCATTGACGATCTGCTTCCACTCCGAGCGTGGGTTGATGTCCGCCATGAGGCCCGAAGTGTTGATGCGCTTGGACATGTTCGCGCCGGGACCTGCGTCCGCAATCGCGTATCCACCCTGGCCGGCCAACAGGAACTTCTTTCCGTCCGCAGAGAGGTCAAAGCCATTCACGCCGCCGGTAATGGTCTTGTCCTCCTTAGCCTTGATGTCGTATTGATGCAGTTCAGGGCCGCCATCGCCGTACTTCATGAAGAAGAGTTTGCCCTCGCCGCCGATGAGATTGCCGTAGTTGCCGCCGGAAAGAGGGAGCATGATCGCGCGGGCCTCGAAATTGGCCAGATCGATCTTGAGCAGCTCGACCTTCTTTTCCTCGCCTTTCTTGGGTTCCTCCTCCGTCTTTGGTTCGTCGGGGGATTCCGAATCAGCGGGCTTGGCGTCCGCGGGCGCGGCCGCGGCGCCGTCAGCGGACTGTTCCGCGGGCTTCGCCTCCTCGGGCTTCATTTCATCAACGGGCTTGGCCTCATCCTCCTTCTTGGGCTCGTCCTTTTTCACTTCCTCCTCATCGCTCTGGGCCGCCCAAGGCGACGCGATGTCCTTGCGCAGCGGGACGGCCACCAGATTGGTCGAGTTGTTGTAGATGAATCCTTCATCAATTTCGGAATACTCCGGGCCAAAGGAGCGGGTTGACGCGTAGTACAACCAGTCGCCGTTGCGGTCGAAAGTCGGACTCGTGCTGTTGTAGAGCTCGTCAGTGACGCGATGCTTCTGGCCGGTGGAGAGGTCATAAAGCATGACGACGTTCTGGGTCGACGTCACGGCCGCGATCGAGTAGGCGATCCAATTGGAATCCTTGGCCCACGAGGGATTGAATCCGCCGGAGCGAGGGTCGCGATCAATTTCGGTGGTCGAGTTCTTCTCGATGTCATGCAGGAACAGTCCGCCTGATTTGTCGCAATACAGAATCTTCTTCGAGTCTGGCGACCACACCGGGTTCATCCGGAAGCGAGCGCCATCGTGAGTGAGCTGACGCTCCTCGCCTTTGCCGTCGGCGGCCTGCAACGTCAGTTCGTATTCACCGGAACGATCCGAGAAATATGCGATCCACTTTCCGTCCGGGGACCACGCGGGATCACGCTCGGCGACATTGTCGGTCCGGGTCAGATTGCGCGCTGCGCCTTTCTCCGCCGGGAAGGTCCAAATGTCGCCGCGCACTTCGCCCACCGTGCGTTTACCCGAGGGGGAGGGACGCATGCCGTTCAAGTTTCCGGACACATCGGTGGCCCGCGTGCGCAGGTTGGTGCGGTCGCCGGGCACTTGGATGGACACGGAGCGGGTTTTCTCGGTGGCCAGGTCGAGCAGCCACAGACGTCCGCCGTTCTCAAAAACGATCTCGTTAGGGCCCATCGAAGGCCAACGTACGTCGAAGTCCTTGAAACTGGTCACCTGGGTGTGCTTGCCGGTCTGGGTGTCGAAGTACCAGATGTTGCGCCGATGCGCATCGTCGTTGTCCGTGACGTAGTAGACGCGAGAACCGTGCCACATCGGCATGGAGTCGGACCCCATGTAGTCGGTGATGCGCCTGGCCTCGTTGGTGCTGAGGTTGTAGAGCCACACATCGGAGGCCAGACCGCCGCGGTAGCGCTTCCAAGTGGCCGTGTCGGTGGAGGTGATGGTGTACGCCAGCCACTGGCCGTCATCGGAAATTGTCCCAAACTCACCGTAGGGGACGGGAACCTTGCTCGGCATCCCGCCAGTGGGAGAGGTGAGGAATAACTGGGCCGTCCGGCCGTTAAAGGCCTCACGGGGCGAACGAAAGAGGATGCGCCCGTCCGCGGCGAAATCGAGCATGCGATCCTGGCCGGGGTGGTAGGTGAGGCGCTTTGGTTCGCCGCCGGTGACCGGCATGACGTAGATGTCGGCGTTGCCGTCATAGTTTGCAGTGAATGCGACGGCGTTCCCGTCGGGGCTGAACTTCGCCAGCGTTTCCGCTCCCGGGGGGGAGGAGAGGGGCAGGGCCATGCCGCCTTCTTTGGACGCTACCCACAGGTCATTGTCATACGTGAAGACGATCTGGGAGTCGCTGATATCCGGAAATCGGAGCATCATGGCATCGGGCGACGCCGGGGCCGAATCGTCAGATGCGTGGAGAGATTGACCTGCGAGGGCGAGAGCCAGAAAGCCGGGAAGCACGGCCAATGATGGTGCGGCTGGTGAAGCAAAACGGGATTGGTGACTACGGCCCGGGTGAGGCATGGAATCAACTCCTGGCTGGTCAAATTTGGGGGTGGGAGACGTAAGAAGCGGACGAGAGCCAATCCGGTCGCGGATGCAGAATCCGCAGCGGCAGCCGGAAAGACCCACAGGGTAGTCAAAGACGCTTGGCGGAGCGACTTCCGGCAGAATGCGGCCCCGGAAATCATGCTTCAACCCGCACCAGAATCAGCCGATCCGGTTCACGGGGTTCTCCGGGGTGCGCCCGTGCAGCACCGCCAGGATGTTGCGCATGGCCATTTGCGCCATGCGCGGGCGAACATCCCGAGAGGATGACCCGACATGTGGTGAGAGGAAGACGTTGTGGAGTTGAATGAGACCGTCGGCTTGGCGAGGTTCGAACTCGTAAACATCCAATCCAGCGCCCATGATCCACCCTTCGCGCAAGGCATGAACGAGAGCCGCTTCGTCGACGATGGGGCCGCGCGCCGTGTTGACCAGGAAGGCGGTCGGCTTCATCATCCGCAATTGCGCTGCCCCGATCAGGTGGCGGGTCTGGTCATTCAGGGGCGTGTGGATCGAAACGTAGTCGGCCTCGCGCAGTCCCTGTTCCAGACTGACGCGCTGCGCGCGGAAGGGCGCACTCTCATATTCCGGATGGGGCGAGCGAGCGACATAGAGGACGCGCATCGACCACCCGAGCGATCGCTGCGCCACCGCATACCCGATGCGTCCTGCGCCGACGATGAGGAGCGTCTTGCCTTCAAAGTCGCCGCCCAGCAGGTGCATGGGGTCGTAGCCGGTTCGGCGGGAAAAGTCGCCCGAACGGACCTCGCGGTCGCACTCATAGAGCCGGCGTGATGCGGCGAGCATGAGGGCCCAGGCCATGTCGGCTGTTGAGGGCGTCACCGTGTCAGGCGTATTCGTCAGCCAGACGCCGCGGCGCGTCGCCTCTGCGACGTCGAAGTTGTCGAAACCTACAGCGTGGTTGGCGATGACCTTGAGTTGTGGTCCCGCAGCGTCGAGAAACTCTGCATCCACTTTCTCGACGAACTGGCACAGGATGCCGTGGGCCCCGCGGATGAGCGAAAGCAGTTCTGCGCGTGGCGGCCCCGCGCCAGGCGGGCACATGATCAGGTTTGAGACGAGTGGATCATTTCGCAGCAACTCCACCCCGCCAGCAACCGTGCGCGTCACGACAACTTTCATGGCCTAAGCGCTCCAATCCGAATGAGGCGCAGATTCATCAATCCCACCAGAGACCTTCCGGCAATGAATTGAGGTTGTCGGAGCCGTTGGGCCGCACGATGACCATGTCTTCGACACGCACCCCGCCAAGCGACTTGGCATACAGGGCGGGTTCGATGGTCAGCGCATCGCCCGCTACAAGCACATCACCGCGCTCATCGAGATATGGTCCTTCATGTCCCTCCAGGCCGATGCCGTGGCCGGTTCCATGGCCATAGAAGATCACATCGTTGGAAGCCTGTTCCAAGCCTTCGGCCGGGAGGTTGATCATGTATCCGCGCGAACGGAAGACGTCGCAGGCGGCCTTGTGAACGTCGGAACCGCGCACGCCGGCGCGAGTGGCCGCGATGGCTGCGCGCTTGGCGTCGACGACCGCGGCGTGCATTTCTTCAAGTCGCCTGGGGATCGTTCCACGGCACAAGGTGCGGGTGCAGTCACCGAAGTACCGCGTCGCGGTGTCCATGGGAAAGACATCAAGGATGATGGGCAGCCCCTCGCGAAGCGGGCCGTCGCCGCGATGGTGGCAGTCGGCGCCGATGGGGCCGCAAGCAGTGATGCAATCGGTGGAGACGCAACCGCGGTCCATGAGGAAATTGTTGATCAAGCCGCGCAGGCGTGAACTGGTGAGGGGACCGCCGCTGACCTGCAGGACGCCGTCATGGCCGACTGTGGCGCCGCGGATGGTCTCGTAGGCAAATCGGATTCCCGCCTCAGTCGCCTGCTGGGCTTTGCGAAGTGCGGAGACCTCCCAGTCGTCCTTGGAGCGGCGTTCGCGCGTGCCAAGGTCGGGGTCGCATTTCACCTCGATTCCGGCCTGGCCGAGCACATGGTGAAAGAGAAGAGGGAGCATGGCATCGCTGACGACGCGACGAACGCCGCGCTGGGTGAGCAGGTGGGCGGTCGCTTGTGCGAAGGCGGTATTGCGATCGCTGTCCAGACCCGTTGGCGGGGCAAGTTCTTCCGGCGAGTAGACTTTGGCTGCGCGTCCCAATCCGCGTGCCCGCGCCATCTCAATCGGTCGGACGATCATCGAAGTTCTGCCCTGGCCTTCATCGACAAAGACTGTCATATCGCCCGCGGGCAGTCGCACGCGCTGATACACATTGGGGTAATGCACGGGGTAACCGGCCAGTAGGATGACGTCGGACATGGGGGCTTCCTGGATGGGTAGTCTGCTAGAAGGCTGATGGTACGAGGTCCGTGGGTCGCTTCCGGTTCTTTCCGAGGGAGCGATCAGGCTTGGAGGGTGATTGCGCCGTGGACAGCAGCGACTGCAGTCTTCGCTGCGTGATCCGGATCGCGGTGCGGTTGCGATCGATGCCGATCCACCGGACTCCAGCGCGCTGGGCCGCTTCGAGCGATGTGCCTGACCCGCACATCGGATCGATCACGATCGACTTCGATGTGAGCGGGCAGAATGCGCGGATGAGCGTCTCAAGGAGCCGGAGGGGCTTTTGGGTGGGGTAGCCGGTGCGTGAGCGGTCAGTGGGGCTCAGAGAGGGAATGTCGAGCACCGAATCGAGTTTCCGCCCACCCTTGAGGTAGTACTTACGGCCATACGAAATCATGAACTGGCCCTGGCTGTCGCGGTGGCAGTATTTTGCGCGCTGGGCGGGGGTGACTTCCCCGCGCTGGGGGCAGAAGTAGTAGGCTGGCCCGGCGGCATAGACAGAAATCACATCGTGTTTACGGGCAAAGTGCCGGTCCGCCCGCGCATTGCCGAGCCCGTAACGCCAAATGATGTCGTTCACGAACGCATCCGAGCCGAAGTGTTCGTCAAGAAGCAGGCGGACCCAGTGAGTGGCGCGATGATCGACGTGAATTGCAAGTGTGCCGGTGGGTTTGAGCAGCAGACGGGACAGGCGAATGAGATCGTTGAGAAGGTTGAGGTATTCGCCGGGCGCGAAGCGATCGTCGTATCCCGCACGTCCCGATTGCGCACCAGTCATACGTCTGATGCGTTCGGTCCGGAATGGCGGATCTGCATAGATGAAGTCGACGCTTTTTTCAGGAAGCGTGGAGAGGACCTGTTGAAAGTCTGCATGGATGAGCGATCCATGCCCGAGGCGAAGGACTGCGCTTCTGTGTCGGCTCGCGCGAGCCGAATTCTTCGTGTGCCGGCCGGTCCAGTCGATCTGCAGAGGTGCAGGCCTTTGGTGAAGCGATGTGGAGGTGGGGGGGGGCATGACGGGATGACGGCGATATCATCGAGGCTTGCGGGCTTGACGAGGCAGGGTATCCGCCCGATACTTGGGGCCTTGCCTTTTTCAGGCAGCGACATTTCGGGCTTGTAGCTCAGTTGGCTAGAGCGCACCGCTGATAACGGTGAGGTCGATGGTTCGAGTCCATTCAGGCCCATATTTCAATGGCACTGCGTCGCACACCGGCGTTTCTAGCGGAATAACGCCACTTTCCTGATGGGGATGCGTCGCCGTGCGAGGCGTTTCCGCCGGTTGCTGCGCCGCAATTTGCGCCACTCCCGGCGCGCCTGATGCAGCCCGTTTCAGATGGTCTTCGGTGACCTGCAGGTAGTGCTTGCGGGCGACGAGCCGGGAATTCCCGATCCATGCACAAACGATGTGTTCCGGCCACGATTCCGCCAACTCGGTTTCGCGCGTTGCCCGCAGGTTCTGGAACAACTTCGGCCACGGGATCAGTCCCGCCCGGCGGATGATCCGGTGCATGTGAGTGCGGAGGTTGACGCGCGGATCACGGCACTTCTGTACGACCCATTCCGTCCCCGGTTCCGCCTGCTCAAATGCATCACGCAGGAGGAGAAGCAGTTCGGGGAACAAGGGAATGAGGCGAGACTCCCCACCCTCATGATGTTCCGTCTTGGGGCTGTGGATGGTGATTCGTTCCTTGTCCCAGTCCACATCACTCCAGCGCAAGGCAAGATGTTCGCTCGGGCAACGGAGACCGCCGAACCGGCTCAAACCAAAGAGGAGCCGCCATTCGGCATCGGGACAGGCATCCAGCACTTTCTGGGCATCGGCCCGCGAGAGGAAGTACGAGCGTTTCGCGTTGCCCTGCACAGAACATCTCAAATCGTCGAATGGGTTGGCGGGGACCAGTTTGCGCCGGAACGCCGCCCGGAAGAACTGCTTGGCGATCCCGCAGCGGCGACGAACCGTGTTGTCGCTTAGCCCGGACGAGGCGAGGTGAATTCGCCAGCGGTCGGCATCACCCGCAGAGATGTCGCGGATGGCCATGTCCGGCCCGAAGAAGTCAACCAGACAGCGGCGGGTATGACCGTAGACGATGGCGGTGGCCGGTTTCACATCCTGCCTGCTGGCGATGTAGTCATCAAGGAAGCCCGCCAATCTCACGCTCGCACGGGGAGTCACCAGCCCGACTCCCGCCAGCTTGCCATAAAGCACCTCATCGAGGTTACCCAGCCAACGATGGACCTCATCATCCATGACACCGGTGGATTTGGCGGAGATGAGTTGTTCCACTTTGACCTTGATGGCAAGGGCCTGTTTCGCCGTGGCGTTGCCGAGGCGGATCGTCTTGCGTGTCCTATCCGTGGCGGCGAACAGAATGCGTCTTCGTCCGTTGGGTTCTACTGCTACTGAGGCCATAAGTTCGTACTCCTTGGCATGGTTGTCGCTCAATCAGTTAGTCCGCATCTCCCGCGCTTGCAACAGCACAGTCCGCAATGGAGTCCATTGCATCGCACTGGTTTGCAATGAGGTGCATGACTTCATCGAGCGCATGCTTTTTAGCCATGGGCGTGGGCAGGTTGCGTTGAAGTTCACTCAGGCCCACCGACAACTCGAATTCGATCTGCAGAGCCAACCGCGACTGAGCATCTTCCACAGCCTCGATGGCCTGCATCGCTTCCAATGCCCAATCGATGGTCGCGATGGCTGGTGCTGGCACCACTCCTTCATCCTCACCCCGTTCAAGTACGGTGAGAATCGTCCCATCCGGCGACATTTCGGCATCGACATCACCCGTGACTGACAAAACCCCCGATTCCGATGCGCCACAGGGGGTTTTGTCATGTCGTGCGCTGGCGCGCAGGCGAAACGCCTTGCTCGGGCGACCGCCATTCGATCCCGGCGGAGGTAGGTGCCAGTCCCCAAACCCGCCCTTTGCGAGTCCCTCAAGGGCCGATTCGGCTGCGCTGGAACTGGAGTAGCGACCCGTCCGCATCAGATCGCGGGCGGTGATCTCCCCACCCCTGCGCTGAACCAGATCGCATAGTTCGCGGCACTCGCGCTCATCATCATCCTCGCGCAGAACCGCATACACCCGCTTTGCTTCGTTGCCAAACCATTCGCTGAGTGCAATCCCGGCCTGTATGCTTTCGACGTCGATCTCGAAAGGTGCCAAGAGGGTTGGGTCACCGCTTTGCAAGCGAACGACGTGATGAAGGAGCGCGAATCGTGCGGCGTACCCCTCCAGTTTTGACCAGGCGGCTCGCAGGTCCGCCGGGAGCATGGACATTTCCTGGCCGTGCCGGTTGTAGAACTGCTCCCAGATGACTTCGGCTTCAGGCGACAGGGTGACGATACGGGGCTGAGGGTGCGAATCGCCCTGTTGCAGAACCCGACACTCCAGCAATGCCTTGAAAAGGTTTCTGTAGGCTGCGACGGCTGCAGGATCAGGAACTTTCTTGGTCCACATGCGAATTCGGTCCGGGGGCATGGCGGGGAGAATCCGCGCGCCAAGGCCATTCTCAAAGTGTTCATCCGTCAACACCCGGCGGAGCGTGCCGGGTTGAATGGTCCCGGTGATGCTCACCGCTGCGCGCCGGACATGCTGGACCCGGTTATTCCCTGTCCTGCGGTCGGTGTAAATCGATTCAGCCCCGTGCATTGACAGCCAGTGGGCGACATCAGAACCCCCAGACCGGCTCCGGTACTGATCGAAACTGCGAATCCACCCCGATGCTTCATCCCGTTGCAGTGTCAGCCCCCATGGGTTTTCCGCCAGAACGGAGACAATCGCCTCGACGGTCGTGTCCGACACGACGTATCGCGTTGCGATCGGCGGAACAGGGGCCAGAGGCGGATCACTAATCGATTTATCACTCCGTACTTCGCGTTGCCACTGACCGAACGCGACGTTGTGCTTCGCTTGTTGGTTTTCATGGACGACCATGTCGAGTCGGTGTTGATCGAACGCCGCATCCTGTAGGTCGCGCAGCGGTTGCATGGCCGCTCGAAAGGGTGGGGATTTCATCGCCCCGGAGTCGCCAACCGTAAATGCCCAAATGACTGCCGGTTCACTCCAACTTTCTTTGAGGCTGATTCTGAAGGCATTGCCGATGGTGCCAGCCACCGCCGCAAGCGCCGGGACAGCCACGAAGGCCTCATCGCAACCCATCGCACTGGCAGTTTCGCATATGAAGTTCCGAAGCGCGGCAGGCAAAAGGTGGGTTGGAAAGGGCTTGAATTCGTCCTGTGAATCCGGTGCGAGGACCGGCGGTTCCGGAGGTGTGTGTTCAATCATTGAGTCAATCTCCGCACGCACGGCGTGGACATCGCCGCCGCGCATTGCAAGGAAGTCGGCGATGTCGCCGCTGGGAGGAAGACCGGCGATCCTGATCACCCGCACGGACTGGACGTGTCCACCTGCGGCGAGAATCTGGCGGACATCTCGGACGAAATCCTCCCCGGCGGCATCGTTATCGGGGAGGAAGATCACCTCCGGTGCGGTGATGGATGACCAGTCGGCCTGATACGCACTCTCCGAGCCGTGTGGACTCGTGGTGGCGGTAAATCCGCAGGCGATGGCGGCATCACAGGCCTTTTCGCCCTCGCAGATGAGGACGCGCGAAGCGCCCACAAGGGATCGGCGGGCGTACAGCGGGCGCGGGGTGGTCATGCCCCGAAATCGCCACTTGCCATCCACGAGGGAAACGGGTCGAATGCGCTTCTTCGGCTTTTTCAAAGGATCAGCAGGATCGGGTGTGAGGTTCCATCGATTGATCAATCCGACGACGGTGCCCGCATCACTCTCATACGTCCACCATGCGTCGCGCTCGCCATAGAGGGACTCGAGGTCGGCAACGGCCTGGTCCATTGTGTCAAAGGCAGGACCTGAGGGTCGGTTTTGCTGATTCGTATGCGCATGACTTGACAAAACCCTCGTTCCTGAAGCCCTGCGGGGGGTTTTGTCAGTGCGCGCAGTCGCGGATACCCGCGCCGGCATGAGATCGGCCATCTTCAGGCCGAGGGCACTCACGACCTGTTCCGGCGTGCAGCCCGCATGGCAACACAGCAGCGCGCGCCCATCGCTTCCTTCGGAAATGGACAGACTGGGGTTGTGGTCGTCGTGGCTCGGGCAACTGGCCGTCCATCCAGCCGCAGTGCGGTGGACCGTCATTCCGAGGGAGTGAAGCCGGTCGAGGATGAGTTGAGCGGGGGATGCGATCACGATTGCACCCCCGACGATGCATGGTCAGCAAGCCACTTGCGCAGCCCATCAACAGGGTAGAGGACCGCACGGCCAAGCCGGACATGCGGGATGGTCCCGGCCCGGGTTTGCGACCATAAATGCCGCGCACTTATCCCGAGTGCATTGGCGGCATCCTTGGGCCGCAAAGCAATAACGTCGTCTGAATTCGGTACTCCCACATGCCCGCGTTCTGTACACATGTAATGATCCTTTGCGACGAGTCCGTCGAGCGGGTACTTCCACCGACCGGATACACGTCGTGTGCAGGCCACAGCCACACAGCGGTGGTCTCCACTAGAAGCATTCGAGTGGGACAGAGCAATAGCAATGAGAGCGTGGCTCCGCGCACGCAAACGAGCGCGCCATGCACGCGGATTCACTCTAGAAAATCATTCGTCGAGATATGGCGTTGCTCGTTGTCTCAGATCATCCGTCAGGTCATGCCACCACCACTTGGCAATGTCGACGAGACAGTACATCTTCACGCCGCCATCAAGCCGAGAGCGAACTTTCAGCTTTTGTCGATCTGCTTGCGTCGCATGCCTAAGGCGGCCTCGCAGGCTCTTGCTAAACACATTCGCGGGCAAATAGGGCCCGTCCCCTTTGTTTGCGGGCGTGGATGTAGGTATCGGCCTGCGATCGTCAAGGGGAGTGTTTTGTTTGCCATGCCTCCGTCGAGTCGTGCGAGATCTCCTTGGCTTAACTGTTCTTTGGAATTTGAAATGCGTTCTGCCGCTTTTGTCGATGAAAAGCCAACCGGCAGGAACGGGACCATGATTGACGGTGAGCAGAGCCGTAGCCTCCTCAAAGGTCGCTTTCAATGCCGCGAGCCTGCTTGGCAAATCACGGTCGATCGATATCAGTTGGCGTTCGTCGCTTTGCAGACGCCCCAATACGGATGTCAACGCTCCGGCCATACCGGGTGTCTTTGCTTCCCTTATTAGCCTCCGCAGTCGCTCACGGACCTCATGGAGATATGGCGCAATGCACTTGGAGAATTCTGTAGTTGAGTCAAGGAGAATTCGATCATCAACCGATGTGTCTGCGGCGGCTGCTGTTGCCCATTTGCCGAATTGTTCGAAATACACACGGACATTGGCCATCCGCGTGCTGTATGTCGTGTGTTTGCCAATGGGATCCCACGACACCACCGGCTCCCACTTTTCAATCGGCGGCAGGGGTGTCGAATGGTTCTCGGTGGAGTTGCCAGATATAAGTCGGTTAGCGATAGCCTCACAGCTTGCAGCCAGCGCGTGTGCACGTTCGACCCAGACGACCCGAACCTGTGCTTCGTCCATGCCGCGCGTATCGAGTGCTGTCAGTTCTTTTACGTGCTGAGTCACGATGGATGTGAGGTAGGTCTGGCAATAGTGGTGCAGGCAACTGCAATAGGGGTCCAGGAAACCCGCCATCACATCGAAGTCGTGGGATCGGCGATGGTGGGGAATGTCACGGACCTTGGTTTTGCGGGCCAATTCCTCATCGACCCATTCGACAAATCCGGGCTTGACTGAAAGTTGACCCGCGCGGAGTACTCGCAGAAGAAGTTCACCGGCTTCCCGGTCGAGCGCATACAACTGCTTTTGGATGACGATGGACAGTGGTTCCTTGGCCGCTGCTCGGTACTGCTTCGCTAGGTCTTCGAATCGCTGGTGTGCGCCGGACGATGTCATCGTCTGTTTCCTCTCAACGCCTCCGCAATTCCCTTAACCGGACCCATTGTCCGGGCGCGCGCTCGTATGACCAGAGCCATCCTACGCATGCGCCGGATCGGGTATCGGATTCGAGGGATGTGGGAGGAGGCCCATAGTCCCCGTGCACCCCACCTGCTCCTCAATCCGCTCCAGCAGCCATTGCAACGCCAGTTCCGGGCTATTGCAGTACCTGCCGTCGCGCGTCTGCACCTGCGCTTGCTGCAGGCCGCTGCAGACACGTTGAACCGCCTCGGCCTGGGCTTCGGTGAGATCAACCTTGATCCACTTGCGAAACAGGCACTTGTCCACGTGGCCGGTGGAGACGGGCAGCACGATGCAGATCAGGCGATCAGGCTGAACACGCTTCTCCACTCCGCACCCCCTTGGAGCGACGATAGAGGGGGTGGCGGCAGGTCGTTTTCACGAGAATGTGAACGGCGGTGCGGCGCACTTGTCCACAGTGTCCCCTTTGCACGGGAAGGAGACTGTGCAGAGTGGTAAAGCGCAGACCCGGATTGACGCTGGGAACGCCATACGGCACCGGTCGCCCTCGGTTCCCTACCTCCGCGATGGTCGCCTGCCAAGCAAGAAGACTCCGGCGAGGGACAACCCGACCGCAC
>JBGASM010000032.1:0-16700 GCA_044229655.1 Phycisphaerales bacterium
CCCCCCGCAGCCCCCCGCACCGGCTGGGGCACGCTGTGCGCGCAGTCCGCGATCAGCCTCTTGAGCAGCGGTGATGATGAAGCCCCGAAATCCAGCCCCATCGCCGCCATGTCCAGATTCAGGTACGCCACGCTTGACTGTGTTAATTCCCCCGCATGCTGCTCCACCCACTCGCTCGACCCGATGATCCCGAACTCCTCCGCATCCCAGTTCGCAAACACCAGCGTCCGCGCAGGCCTCCATCCCGTCCGCTGCGCATACTCCGCGATGATCCGCGCTGCCTCCAGCACCACGATCGATCCGCATGTCGCATCCGCCGCCCCGCAGTTCCACGAATCCAGGTGCGACCCGATGATGATTCGCTGCTCGGGCTGCGCTGTCCCCCGCATCACTCCCAGCACATTCGTGATGCGCTTCATCTCGTGCTTCTGCTCCACCTGCAGCCGCACCTTGAGCTCCTCTCCGCCCATCACCCGATACGTGCATGGCAGCCCTCCCTGCCACCCCGCCAGCGCTGGATACTGCATCACCGCTGCCCCGCGCATCCGCGTCATGATCTCCCCCGCCGCCCCATACCCGATGGGCTGCACCGGGATTCCGTGGATCCCCTCCGCCTCCTTCCGCGTGGGAGTCTTGGGATCATCCATCGGCAGCGCAGCCTCAAACGGCGTCTGCGGATCGCCCGTGAACGAAGGCGTCAGCAGCGATCCGCGCTGGATCGATGTTTCATTCGCGTACCCGCCTTCCGGATACGTCAGGCCCTTCACATATCCGCTGTCCGCAGGGTCCGTGTAGATGATGAGTCCCACCGCCCCCGCTGCCTCTGCGAACTTAGCCTTATACCCCCGGAAGTTCCCGCCGTACCGCGCGATGACGATCTTCCCCTTCACGTCGACTCCTGCCGCCGCCAGCGCCTCGAAGTCCTCCTTGCGCCCGTAGTTCGCGTACACCACCTCTGCCGTCACCTCCCCCGATGAGCAGTACGCATTGAAACCGATGGTGAGGTCAGGGTGTGCTGAGTACGGATCCTCCACCAGCGTGCGCTCCTTGATGGGCAGCGTCATCCGCTCGGGCGTCACGATCTCCAGCGTCGCCGACACCGGCGTCGCCAGCAGCACGTCATACTCCGCCCGCTCGACCGTAAGCCCCAGCCCCTCCAGATACGCTGCCGTCTTCTCGATCACATCCTGCTGCCCAGGCGTCCCCGCGATGTGCGGATGCGAGGCCACCATCTCGTGCAGCGTCGCCAGATGACCCGCCGTCGCCCCGCTGATGAGCGCCTGCTCCAAACCCGCCAGCCGCGCCCGCGCTGACTGGGGCACAAACCAGTGCACCGTCTTCCCGGGATCGGTCGGATTGAACGCATGCACAGATGGCGGCGCCGGCGCAACCGCCGGACTCGGCCCCTCCTGCCCCGCGCCCGCCCCCAGCACGAGCAGCGCACCCGCCGCGCCCGCAACCCTCATCGCCCTGCCCACTCCCCAGCCCATCACTCCCCACCGCGTGTCTCGTACTGCGTTCTTCATCCCGCATTCTTGCACCCTCGCAGCGATGAACCGAGCCAGTGCGGGAAGTGTTGGAAGTGGCAGTAGGGGGGGCAGGGGCGGGTAGAGGAAGGGGACATGGCATTCGACTCGATCCCCTGCTCTCATTACGCTTTGCAGCATCCCCTCTCCCCCTCCGGAGCCTCCCTGTGACCTCACCACCCAGCGACCTCTCTCTCACCCGCCGCGAACTCCTCGCCAAGTCCGGCTCCCTCGCCGTCGCCGGCGCACTCGCCTCCCCCCTCCTCGCTGCTTCATCAAGGCCCTCCTCCATGCGCCAGCCCTCCCCCGCGCCTGCTTCCTCCCCTTCCGCCACCTCCAATCGCTCCATCCGCATCTCCCTCAAGTATTACATGATCGAGCCCGGCTCCACCCTCGCTGACAAACTCAAACTTGTCCGCGACCTCGGCTACGACGGCGTCGAACTCGACAGCCCCAATGACTTCAGCCCCGATGAAGTCCTCAAGGCCCGGGATGCATCAGGCGGCCTGATCATCAACGGCGTCGTCGACTCCGTCCACTGGAGCAAGACTCTGGGCGATCCCGACCCCGCCGTCCGTGCTGAAGGCGTCACGGGCCTCGAGCGCGCCCTGCGCGATGCGAAGACCTACGGCGCGACCAGCGTCCTCCTCGTGCCCGCCGTGGTGAATGAGAAGATCTCCTACGCCGACGCCTACTCCCGTTCGCAGGAGGAAATCCGCAGGGTGCTTCCCCTCGCCGCCGAACTCAGCGTCAAGATCGCCTTCGAGAACGTCTGGAACAACTTCCTCCTCAGCCCCCTCGAAGCCGCCCGCTATATCGACGACTTCAAATCCCCGATGGTCGCCTGGCACTTCGACGTGGGCAACATCGTCAATTACGGCTGGCCCGAGCAGTGGATCCGTACCCTCGGCCCGCGCATCTACAAACTCGACATCAAGGAATACAGCCGCAAAAAACGCAACGATGAGGGGCTCTGGAAGGGCTTTGATGTCGAAATCGGCGAAGGCGACTGCAACTGGCCCGAAGTCGTCAAGGCCCTCGATGAGGTCGGGTACTCGCGCGGCGAAAATCGCTGGGCCGCCCTCGAGGTCAGCGGTGGTGATGAAAAACGCCTCAAGTTCCTCCTCGACCGCACCCGCGCTCTCCTCGCCCTCTAGCGGGCGCAGCGCGTAAGCCCCGTCCGGCCCCCGTGTGGAATCCCACGAATGCCGGGTGCTTTACCGCCGCAAGTTGCCTTTTTCCGCCTTGGACCCGCCTGTTTCGTGGCCCAGTGCACACTTTTCGGGTAGATTAACCCCGCGTTCGCACCCGCATGTCGCCCGCGTTTCTCGCGTCGTTCTCTTGGAGACCCCGGGATGTCTCGATCTATGGTCCGCGCTCCGCGGCCCGCCTTCACCCTTGTCGAACTGCTCGTGGTCATCGCGATCATCGCCCTGCTCATCGGCCTGCTCCTGCCCGCGCTGGCCAAGGCCCGTGAGTCCTCCCGCCAGACCGTTTGCACCACCAACCTCAAGCAGCTCATGACCGCCACCATGATGTACTGTGGCGACAGCAACGGCATGATGCCCGACCCCAACTGGATCCCCCAGCCCATCGGCATGTCCACCGGCTGGCTCTACTACCACATCGCCTCCCTCTCCATCAACGGTAATTACGGCCCCTCGCGCGGCTCGCTGTGGAAGTACTTCGGCGGAGCCCAGGACATCGCCAACGGCACCCTCGCGCAGACCTATCGCTGCCCCAGTCACCGCCCGCCCTACACCGGCACGGCCAACCTGACCACCTACCTGATGAATGGCGCGGTGCGCGGCTACGGCAAATCCCGCTTTGCATACACAATCGATCGCTGGAAGCGCACCGACTCCGTCATCTTCTGGGAGGCTGATGAGGATCCGGGACAGGGCAACAGCGGTCGCTGGAACGATGGGTCCAGCACGCCCGATGAAGGGCTCACGGCTCGTCACGGCAGCGGCGCCTCGCTGGCGATCGTCGATGGCTCAACCATCTGGATGACGCGCGGCGAATACGACCAGGAACTCAACAAGTTCCCCGGCCGGATGTGGTGCAACCCCGGCGAAACGGATGGCTACTGAAAACACCGCGATCGGACCAATCGACTCCTCGCTCCGACTGGAATGTCCACAGGCGCATTGCCCTCACACCGCGACTGTCTTGAGGTCTTCCGCCCACCACACTTCCGCCTCGGTGTTGCTGGCGACCTCTTCGCGCGTCACGCCGGGCGCAAGTTCCGTCACTTCAAATCGCCGCGTGCCGTTCCTTTCGCGCATCTCCATGACGCACAGATCGGTGATGATCATGTGAATGCAGCGCTTCCCGGTCAGCGGAAGATTGCACTTCTTCAGAATCTTCTTGACGCCTCCCTTGGCCACATGCTCCATCGTCACGACAACGCGCTTCACGCCCGCGACCAGGTCCATCGCGCCTCCCACGCCCTTGACCATCTTGCCGGGGACCATCCAGTTGGCGATGTCGCCCTCCTCGGATATCTCCATCGCGCCCAGGATCGCCATGTCGATGTGGCCGCCTCGGATCATTCCAAAAGAAGTCGCGCCGTCGAAGAACGCAGCCCCGGGAACCGCGGTGACGGTCTGCTTGCCGGCGTTGATCAGTTCAGCATCCACCTGATCCTCATATGGGAACGGCCCCATTCCCAGCAGTCCATTCTCCGATTGCAGCCACACCGTCATGCCCGGGGGCACATGGTTGGCCACAAGGGTCGGCATGCCGATGCCGAGGTTGACGTAATAACCGTCGCGAAGTTCGCGGGCGGCGCGTTTGGTGATCTGGTCACGGGTCAGAGGCATGGAATATCTCGCAACAGGTTGATGCACATCAAGGCAGGTGTCAAGCGCGGGGGCGCGTCGTGCGCTGCTCGATGCGTTTCTGGCAGGTGGTCTTGACGATGCGGTCCACGAAGATGCCCGGCGTGTGAATCTGGTCGGGGTCCAGCGCGCCCACCGGAACAATCTCGTCAACCTCCGCGATGGTGACCTTGCCGGCCGTGGCCATCATGGGATTGAAGTTCCGCGCTGTCTTGTAATAAAGAAGGTTGCCGACCGTGTCAGCCTTCCACGCCTTCACGAGCGAGACATCCGCCTTGAGCCAGCGCTCCATGACATACGTCTCACCGTCAAAGTCGTGATGTTCCTTGTTGTCTGCCAGGGGTGTTCCCACGGCGGTCTTGGTGAAGAAGGCGGGAATGCCTGCCCCCCCCGCGCGGATGCGCTCCGCAAAGGTCCCCTGCGGGACAAACTCGATCTCAAGTTCCCCCGAAAGGAACTGACGCGCGAACTCATCATTCTCGCCCACATAGGTCGAGACCATTTTGCGGATCTGCCGCGTCTTGAGCAGCAGGCCCAGACCCCAGTCGTCTACACCCGCATTGTTGGAAATGGCGGTGACGCCCTTCACGCCCGAGTCTCGCAGGGCGAGGATGAGGTTTTCCGGGATGCCACACAAGCCGAAGCCGCCGACCATAACGGTCATGCCGTCGCGCGTCAGCCCGGCGAGTGCGTCCTTGGGTGATGAGTAAATCTTGTTGACCATGGGAAACGTGTGCTTTGTGGAAAAAACGGGTGAAAATGCGCGGTGCCAAGCCCTCGCGCGAAAGGCCGGATGGTAGGCGATTGGGCGCAGATTCGTGGACCAGCCGAGCCCCAAAGGGGCCCGGAAAACCCGTCCAGCGACATACACTTGAGGCCGGCTTGCCGTGGCGCAGGCCTGCTGGGCAGTTCGTTCAGACAGGAATAGACACACCATGAACAGCATGCGGCGGACGGATGAGCGGAATGTGGCGGTTTCAGCGGTGGCGGTGGGGATTGCCCTGGGGGTGGCCGCGGCAACGTATGCCCAGGAACACAAAAACGAGACTGGAGGGGGTGGCGGCAAAGGCCACGGTGAGGGGACCTACGGAAGCCCGCCGCCGATGGACCCAATCGATTGGAAGACTGCGGAACAGGGCATACTCGAGAATCAGGTGCAGTTGACCTTCGACACTGAGTTCGTCAAGGCCGGAGAGTCATACTTCAGCCCGGACGGCAAATGGGTGATCTTTCAGGCGGTTCCGGTGCCCGGGCCGGGCAAGGAAGCCGATCCGTACTACGGAATGTACGTTGCCAAGGTGAAGTACAGCGCCGATGAACGGATCACAGGCCTGGAGCCGGCGATCCAGATCAGCGAGCCGGGGTCAGCCAACACCTGCGGCTTCTTTCATCCCACCGAACCGTGGCGGGTGATCTTCGGGTCAACCGTCGGAACGCCCACGCCCGGCGAGGCGCCTGGTTTTCAGCGCCAGAGCTCAACCTATCGGTGGATGTTCCCTGCGGAGATGGATGTCGTGACGACGCCCGTGCCGGAGATCTTTGCCGCCCGGATGAAGGAAGGCGCCAACCCGATGGACATCCCCACAACGGTCACGACCCGGATCATCGAACGTCCCGGCTACGACGCGGAATGCTCCTACAGCCCGGACGGGCGCTTCATTGTGTACTGCGCCGTGGAGGGGGCCCCGAAATTGGGCGATCTCTACGTGTACGACACAGCTACAAAGAAATCGATGCTGCTGATCACCGCCGATGGATATGACGGCGGCCCATTCTTTTCCCCCGACGGAAAGCGCATCTGCTACAGGTCGGACCGCAAGGGCAACAACCTCCTGCAGCTGTATGTGGCCGATCTGAAGTTCGACAAGTCCGGCGCGATCACGGGAGTCGCCCGGGAATACCAGTTGACCGAGGGGCAGAACGTGAACTGGGGCCCCTTCTGGCACAAGAGCGGCCGCTATCTGGTGTACGCCACGAGCGCGGTGAGCCATTTCAACTACGAGGTGTTCATGGTCGACGCAGATCCCGGCAATCTGCCCGGACACGAAGGCCCGGTGCGCTACGGCCTGAATCAGCGGCGGATCACCACCGCCAACGGGTTCGACGGGCTGCCGGTGTTCAGCGCGGATGGAAAGTGGATGATGTGGACCAGCCAGCGCGTAGCCGATCTGGCAAGCAAGGGCGCAAGCCAGCTCTGGGCCGCCCAGTTCGTGCTTGATCCGGATGCCGAGCCGGTGGATGCCGCCGCAGGCGGCGGAGCGGGTCACTAGGGCATGCTGGCAGTCAGCGCGATGGAAAGGCGGAGACAGCGATGAAGAGCGCGGGACCGACGCAAAAAGCGCTTGAAGCGCACCGCGCGGGGGATGTGGACCGGGCCGAGCGGATGTACGAAGACATCCTTCGAAAAAATCCCAAGGATGTGCAGGCCCGGCGCTTTCTGGGGGTGCTCTACCGCCAGCGGGGGCGCCTCGCCGAGGCGGAACGCGAATTACGCAGGGCCCTCGCCCAGATGCCCGGCAGCGCGGAGTTGCACGGCGAAATCGGACTCACGGTCGGACAGATGGGCCGGCACGGCGAGGCCGAGTCAATGTTCCTCCAGGCGCTGAAACTCGATCCGAAATCGGTCGAGGCCTACATCCATCTCGGGCAGCTGTACGCGGCCCAGTTCAACACCGAGCGGGCGGTCTGGGCCTTCCGCAATGCGGTTCGGCTCAACCCAGGCAATGCCGAGGCCCACGGCCAGTTGGGCCAGGCGTACATGAATCACGGCATTTCTACCAAGGCCGTGGAGCACCTGAAGATCGCTCGCCAGGGACAGCCGGACAAGCCGGAAACGCTCAACGCGCTGGCGCTGGCGCTGCGGATGTCAGGAGACTTGGATGGGGCCATCAAGGCCTACGAGGATGTCCTCCGGATGCGGCCAGGCAACGTCTGGCCCATCGCGGGACTGGCGGAAATCTACGAGTCGATGAAGGAGTACGAGCGCGTGGTCGCGCTGATCGATCCGGAGATCGCCCGCGGCACTCCCAACCCGCACATCGCCGCGGTCTTCGCCCGCATCAGCAAGCGCATCGGACGTCAGCAGCAGGCGGTGGAGTTGTTGCGGAGGCAGATCGCCAACCCAAACATGCAGAAGAAGTACCGCTCCATGCTGGCGATGAGCCTTGGACAGGTGCTCGAGGATCTTGGTGAGTACGACGATGCGTTCGGCGCGTACAAACTCGGAAAAGACCTCTACGAGGTGAAGTTCGATGCAGCGAAATATCACGCGATTCTCAATGAGATGATCGATGCCTTCTCGCCCGAGAAGTTTGCCAGAATGCCGCGCGGCAGCGACCGGACCGACCTGCCGGTGTTCATCGTGGGAATGCCCCGCTCCGGAACAAGCCTGGTGGAACAGATCCTCTCGAGTCATCCCAGCGTGCACGGGGCGGGTGAGTTGCCCGACATCATCTCTCTGGCCGAGCGGATGCACCGGGTGCTGGGCGTAAAAACGCTGTATCCGGGGTGCATGGAGCAGGTCACGCAGGAGAGAATGGATGAATTCGCACGGGCGTACCTGGAGCACGTCCGAACTCTCGGCGGTGAGCATGTGACGCGGGTAACCGACAAGATGCCCCACAACTTCTCTCATGTGGGGCTGATCGCCGCGATGTTCCCCGGTGCGCGCGTGATTCACTGCCTGCGCAATCCCATCGATGTCTGTCTGTCGTGCTACACGACGCAGTTGAGCCCCGTGCACACCTACGCGACCCGGCTCGACTGGCTGGCGGCAGCCTACCGGGAATACCGCCGGCTCATGGACCACTGGAAAGTCATCATCGACATTCCCTACACGGAAGCCGTCTATGAGGAAATGGTCGAGAATCAGGATGCACAGACACGCCGCCTGGTCGATTTCGTCGGCTTGCCGTTCGATGAACGCACCCTGAAGTTCTACGAGTCAGATCGGGTCGTGAACACCGCCAGCGTCGACCAGGCGCGCAAGCCCATTTACAAATCCAGCGTGGCCCGCTGGAAACGGTTCGAAAAGCACCTCAAGCCCCTCATCGATGGCCTGGAAGGTCTCCGTTAGACCGCAACTCGTGTTAGTGCTCCGCAGCGGCAAGCCCCGGTGAGGCCGGGGCTACCCGCGCCGCGGTGTGCGATGCCCGCATGAGCGAAGAAGCAAAGAAGAGAAGAAAGAAGACGCCGACCGCTGAGAGTGTGGCGGCGACTCGGCGGCCGGTGAAAGGGCTCACCGAGATGCGCTCAGAGCCGGACGCAGGCTTGGCAAGCCACGGCAGGCCGGCGATCTGCAGGTAGTACCAGGCGGCGATCGCGCTGTTCAGCCCGGCGATGATGACCAGTGGAATCTCTCCCGCCGCGATGCCGGCCGAGAACAAATACAACTTGCCGAAGAAACCCAGCAGCGGCGGAAGGCCCAGCAGGGAAAGGGCGCAAATGGAAAGAACGGCCGCGGGGATGGGATGTGCCCGCCCCAGCCCTGCGATGTCGTCAAACGAATCCAGTTCATCTGCCGTGGCGTTGGCGCCCTCATGGGCCAGCGGAGCCCGCTGCAACCAGCCAAGAACGAGAAAAGCCCCAAGATTCATGACGCCGTACGACAGGAGATAGAAGAGAATGGCAGAGTACCCGTCCGACGGGAGCGAATCGCCCGCAAAGAGGTTGGCGGCGTCGGCGGGTCCGGCCAGCAGGCCGATCATCATGTACCCGGAATGCGCAATTGACGAGTAGGCCAGAACCCGCTTGACGCTGCGCTGACGGAGTGCCAGGACATTTCCCACCGTCATCGTCAGCACGGCGATGACCCACAGCGCGACATAGAGACTCTGCGGCAGCGACTCGCGCGCCGGACCCAAGTTGTCGCCCGTGAGCAGGGTCAGCAG
The DNA here is from genome assembly GCA_044229655.1 of Phycisphaerales bacterium. GTDB lineage: Bacteria > Planctomycetota > Phycisphaerae > Phycisphaerales > UBA5793 > JBGASM01. Next base: position 9,259 of record JBGASM010000032.1, read on the forward strand.
CAGCATCAGGGTGATGAACCCGGCCGTCTTGGGCACGAACGCGAGAAACGCCGAAACAGATGCGGATGCCCCTTGGTAGACGTCGGCCGTGTAAAAGTGCATGGGAACGGCCGCGATCTTGAACGACACGCCCACAAAAGCCAGCAGAAAACCCAGCGCGACCAGCGGACTGGCCGCCGTCTGCGGGTTGGAAAGCGCAGCGCGGATGTCGGAAAGATGCAGCGATCCGGTGGCGCCGTAAAGCAGCGAGAAGCCATACAGGAAGATCGCTGCGGCCAGCGCGCCCAGGAAGAAGTACTTCACCCCTGATTCCTGCGCCGCCTTGCGGTCGCGCGACAGTGCCACCATGAGATACGTCGGCAGGCTGGTGAGCTCCAGGGCGAGAAAGAGCCAGATGAGATCGGTGGCGACGCTGCACAGCATCACGCCGATGAGCGACAGGAGAAAGAAGCAGAGAAATTCGCCGCGCGCGGTGTACAGGGCGTCGAAGCGCAGTGTGCCGGATGAGAATGAAGACTCAAGGCGATGATCAACAGCCCCGACGCCCAGCAGAAGCAGCATGCCCACGAAACAGACCAGCGGTTTGACAAACGCCGCGACCAGCGGCAGGGGCGCATCCGTGGCCGGAGACGAGAGCGACAGGATAAATGCGGCCAGCAGCCCCAACCCTGCCACCAGCGTCGATGCGCGGCGAAGGTCAGCCGCACGCGACAATCCCATGATCATCACGACGCACACGGCGATGAACAGAGCCAGTTCAGGCTGGATCGACGAGAGTTTGGCTGCGAAGTCAGGCATGGGAGCAGGTGAGAATTACCACGGGGCCAGAGATGCAAGCGCGGGATCAGGTTGGCCGGTTGCGCCGGCATGTTCGTTGTGTGATGATGGGGTGATGTCTTCCGCGTTGTTGGCCTGCGCGGCAATCCGGTGAATCGGCTGCGCAACCGGGTCCAGCAGCAGTCCAGGCTGCAGGCCCAGCACGATGCAGGCGCCGGCAATGGGAACCAGCACAGCGATCTCCCGGCCGGTGAGGTCGCGAGGCAGAGGCAGCGCGTGATGCCCATCATCAGTTGTGTGATGGTGATGTGGCGTGTGATAAGGCCCGAAGGCGACGCGCCCCGTCAGGTAGAGCAGGTATATCGCGGCCAGGATCATGCCCACGCCCGCGACACCGGCCCACACGGGTCCCAGCGTCCCGAAACTCATGGCCCCCTGTCCTGCAACGGGATGGCCCGAGGTGAAGGCGCCCAGCAGACACAGGAACTCGCCCACAAACCCATTGAGCCCCGGCAAGCCCACCGATGACAGCATGAAGAAAATAAAGAACGTGGTCCAAATGGGCATGCGCCGTGCCAGTCCGCCGAGTTCATCCAGCGAACGGGTGTGGTAACGCTCGTAAATCATGCCGATGCACAGGAAGAGCGCCCCGGTCGACAGGCCGTGGTTGACCATGTACATGTAGGAACCCGCGATGCCCGCAGGGTTCAGCGCGATCAGCCCCAGCACGCAGAACCCAAGGTGGCTGACGGATGAATACGCGACCAGCTTCTTCATGTCGCGCTGCACCCAGCAGATCAGCGCACCGTAGATGATGCCGATGATGCACAGCACGGCAATCAGGTCAGCGTGCTGCGCGAGGGCAAGCGGAGTCATCGGGAGCGCAAACCGCAGCAATCCGTAGGTTCCGAGCTTGAGAAGTACGGCCGCCAGGATGACCGAGCCCGCCGTCGGCGCCTCAGTGTGCGCCAGCGGCAGCCAAGTGTGCACGGGAAACAGGGGAACCTTTACGGCAAAACCGCAGCACAGTGCAAGAAGCAGGTAGCCCTGCTGCGCCGCGGTCATGGATCGCGCCGCCTCCGTAAGCGCTGCGATATCAAACGTCCAGACCCCCGTCGCATTGAAGTGATACCACGCAACATAGATCAGGCCTGCCAGCGTGATCACCGAGCCGGTGAACGTATAAAGGAAGAACACGATGGACGCCCGCGCGCGATTGGTGGACCCAAAGATCGCGATGAGAAAGTACATCGGCAGCAGGGTGAACTCAAAGCACGTGTAGAACACGATGAGATCGCGCGCACAGAAAACCCCGAGCATGGCGGTCTCGAGCAGCATCAGCCAGGCAAAAAACTGACGCTGCCTCGAGGTGACGGCGGAAAACGAACCCAGCACCGTCAGAGGCATCAGAAACGTGGTCAGGAGAATGAGCCCCAGCGCAATCGAGTCGATGCCCAGCGAAAGCGAGAGCCCCAGCGCCGGCATCCAGTCCCAGCGCGCCGGGAACTGGAATGACGCCGAAGTTGCAAAGCCAAAACGATACAGGAGTTGCAGCGACCAGAGAAAGGTGACCAGCGACCCGGCCAGTGCCAGCGACCGTGCCCTGCGCCCGTCCTGCAGAAGGATGGCTAGGGCAGTCAATGCGGGGAGGATGAGAAGCAGATGGAGCATGAGGTGAACGCACGAATTCAGGAGAGATACCACACCAGCGCGATCAGGAGCGCAAGGCCGGCAGACATGCCCAGCCCATATTCCGGTATCACGCCCCGCTGCAGTCGGGCAAAGAGACGCGACGCCGCCCGAGGCAGCGCAGATGCGAGTTCAACCAAACCATTAATAAGGAGATTGTCCCCGAGTTGGTAGAACAGGTGACCTGCTGCCAGAAGCGGTTTGCGGATCAGAACGTCATACCCCTCGTCAACGCCCCACTTGTTCTCAAGCAGCCTCGGCAGAGGCGCAAGCTTCTTCTTGAGCCCATCCGCCGCCGCACGATTGGCAAGATGGAAATACCACGCCAGTGCGATCCCCGCCAGGCCGATCAATGCGGAAAGCACGAACATGAACTTGTGCGGATCAGACCAGAAGGTGTGCCCCTCGGAATGCGGCGCCTCAAGCGAACCGGCCGTCGACCCATGAATCATCCCGCCAAACCACCCGTGACCGGTGGAGCCGCCAAGCCCCAGGTAACCCGCCAGCAGACCGCCAATCGCCAGAACGACCAGAACCGTGTTGATCGCCGGCCCGGGGGCGTGGGGGTGAAAATGGGAGTGATCCTCATGACCGCCGTGTCCGCCCCCATCATGATCGCCGGGTTCAATATGGGGATGACCGAGGAAAACGCGGAAGAAGACACGGAACGTGTAGTACGCGGTGCAGAAGGCCGTGAGCAGCCCGATGACCGCGAGAATCCCAAACCCAGGCCCCTCGGTGATCAGCGCCTGCGCGAGGATCATGTCCTTGCTGAAGTACCCCGAGGTCCCCGGGAAACCTGCCAGCGCCAGGCAGCCGATGAGCATCGTCCACATGACGATCTTCCACCCCGGGAATGACCCCAATCCCGAGATTCGCCGCAGATCGAGTTGGCCCGCCAGCCCATGCATCACCGCGCCCGAGCCCAGGAAGAGCACAGCCTTGAAGAACGCATGCGTGAACAGGTGAAAAGTCGCCCCGGTCGTGGTGCACACGCCCAGCCCCATGAACATGTAGCCCAGTTGCGAGACGGTGCTGTAGGCGAAAATACGCTTGATGTCGTACTGGCACAGCGCAATCGATGCCGCAAAGAGGGCAGTCAGGCCCCCCACCCACGCGACCGTGGGTAGCGCCCACGTGGAAAGCGCGAACAGCCCGATGAGCCGGGCGATCATGTACACCCCCGCCGTCACCATCGTCGCCGCGTGAATCAGCGCCGACACCGGCGTCGGGCCTTCCATCGCATCAGGCAGCCACACATACAGCGGCAGCTGCGCCGACTTGCCGAACGCCCCCAGCATGAGCAGGAACGGAATGACCTGCATGCCTGCGGTCGCCGTGTCCGGAGTCAGGGTCGCTGCCTTGGCCAGCAGCGGCGCAAACTCCACCGTCCCGAACTCCACGTAAATGAGCCAGATCCCCAGCGCAAAACCCAGGTCGCCGATGCGGTTGACGATGAACGCCTTCTTGGCCGCGGCGACAGCAGCAGGCTTGTCGTAGTAGAACCCGATGAGCAGATACGAGCAGAGCCCCACTCCCTCCCACCCGAGATACAGCAGCACCAGGTTGTCCGCCAGCACCAGGCAGGTCATCGCCACGATGAAGAGCGAGACAAACGCGAAAAACCGCGCATACCCCTTGTCCCCGAACATGTACTCCGAGGCATACAGCGCCACCAGCGTGCCGATGCCGGTGACCACCATGAGCATGATGGACGTCAGCGGATCAAGATAAAACGCAAAATCAGCCTTGAACCCCGCGACGTTGATCCAGTCGAACACATGCACGCCCAGCGTGGAGTGTCCGGTGGAGAAAACCACGCCCAGCGACGTGAGGAAGGCGAAGAACAGCCCCGCAATGCACAGATAAGCCGGGAGTTTCGACTTGCGCGGGTCGAAATTGGTCAGCGCCAAGGTCCCGCACAGGATCGCAGCCAGCAGCGGCAGGAAAGGAATGAGCCATGCATAGGCGGGCCCGCTCGAAATCGCCGCCGGCGCACTTTCCCCGTGCTGGGCAAGCAGGCTCAAAGGCAGAAATTGAATCAGAGGAGAAAGCATCAATGAACTCAGCCGCTCAGCTGCGACCAGGCCTTGGCGTCCAGCGTGGGGTTCTTGCGATACAGGTACAAGACGAGGGCCAACGCCATCGCCGCCTCCGCCGCTGCGACCGTGAGAATGAAAATCAGGAAGACCTGAGGCTGCACATTGCCATACCAGGCCCCAAACGCCAGCATCGTCAGCGCCGCCGCCTGGAACATCAGTTCCGTGCACAGGAACATGATGATGAGGTTGCGCCGCGTCAAAAACCCGATCAGCCCGATCACGAACAGCGCTGCGCTGACCAGCAGATAATGATTGAGGGTGAGCAGGGACATGATCAGGTTACCGATGCGTCGATGCGAGATCGTTGGGGGTGTTCAGTGATGCCGACGCTTCCCCGGGGGCCATCCCCGCGTGCCGCCCGATGCGGAATTCGTGCAGCCGCGGCGCAGGTGAAGTCCCTGCCGACGCCGCCAGCCCCGACGATTGCTCGACATGGAAGGGGTCTTTCCGGGCCAAGACGACGGCCCCGAGCATCGCCAGCATGAGAATCACCCCCGCCAGTTCCAGCGAGAGCGGAAATTCAGTAAACAGCGACACGCCCAGCCGCTCCACGTTCTCCATCGCGATGGATTCGGGAATGGCGACGGTGTCGGTGATGACAGAGTTCGATGAGCCTCCAGCGCTGGCGCGCTCAACCGTCGCGCTCCGACTGGCCGCATTGATCGCGATGATGTGATCCCCTGCCCCGATCGCCGCTGACTCTCGCAGCGCCCGCTCCACCTTCCCGGTCAGCATTGCAAACTCCGCCGGAGCCCCCGTCGCCATCGCCGCCGGAGGGAAACCAGGCCCTGCCGTCCCTCGCAGCATGAGCGACAGGATCATCGCCAGCAGCGTGAATCCCGCCGCCACAGCCCCCACCGGCTCGTACGCTGCCGCATCGTACTCAGCCAGCGCCTCCGGCTCATCCGACTCCGGCGCCTCCTGTGCCAGCATGATGACGAACAGGTACGTCACCAGGATTGCCCCTGCATACACGATCACCAGCGCAAAGGCCATGAACTCTGCCGAGAGCAGCAGAATGAGCCCCGCTGAAGCAAGAATCACCAGGATGAAGTACAACGCTGCATAAACAGGCCGCGGATGGGTGATCATCCGCAGCGCCCCCGCCAGCGCCAGGAACGAAAGCACATAAAAAGGAAGGCCAGGCGAAGAAGCAGCGAATGCGGTGGAATCGGGGGAGGGAGGGGGAGGCGGGGGGAGTGGGGAGAGGCCGAACCTGCCGCGACCATGGCAATGCCCAGCCCTGCAGCAGCCAGCAGCCCCCCCAGCGCAGTCATCGTCGAGCCCCGCCGGGGAAGGGCCAGAAAAACGCCGACGGCTCCGAGGAGTGTGGCGGCGTAGATGATCCAGAGGTTGATGACCATGAGGGAAACGGGGCCCAGCCGGAAATGCGGGAACGCGGGCCACCACGATATGCGGAAAAGGGGGGAGCGGAAAGTTTTGCACCGCCAGGCGCGGGTAAGTGGGGAGAGCAGAGCCAAGAGAGAACAGGCCTAGGGTTTCACGCGATGGATGAGGCACGCCCAGAGCCAACCTCAAACAAAAGAGGAACCGAGCCTACACGGGCCTGGAGATGGTGGTGCAGGTGGCTCGGCGTGACTGCGTGCATCCTCATCGCGGGGCTGTGGGTCACCAGTGTGAATCAAGCGGCAGGTTGGAAGCGAGTCACCGAGAACGGGGATGCGCAGTATCTCATGATCGACTCTGGCTGGATCGTCGGCGGCAGGATCGCACTACCCCGTTTCCTGACCGGACCGCCCGGAACTGAATTCACGATACAGGATCCCGACCCTTCAGCGACTGTGTGGTGGACATGGCCTTGGTATCGCGCCGGTGCTTCAGAATCGACAATCCTCCTTCCGTTGTGGCTCGCGCTGCTCGCCTGCGCCCTGCCCACCGGCTGGTTGTTCTATCGCGAACGGGTGAGAAAACCCGGAGTCTGCGCCACCTGCGGCTATGACCTCACCGCAAATGTCACCGGCGTCTGTCCCGAGTGCGGCACGACCTCCGCCGGGAAGCCTGAATCCACGGGCTAGAGTCCTTCCTTCATGTCCTTCATTGCGCGCTACAACGACTGGTTCCTCGGCGGGCTGATCGGCCATCCAGATTTGACCGCAGCCCAATGGACGGTGATACGAAGTGCCGCCCAACATCGATATGGAGGTGGCGTGCGATCCAGAATGACTTTCTTTCTGCTTGCAATTCTGGGCTATGGTCTTGTCACCTTTTGGCTTGACGTGCTCATGCAGTTGCAGTGGTTCAATATCAGTATCTCTGCGTCATCGCTTATGCGATTTTGTATCATGGCTTTATATGTGTTCGCCGTGATGGAGCTTCGCGTTCGCTGGGTCTTGAGCAAGCACATCCGCGCCGCGGCCAACGACCTGGGTCTCGTTCGAGTCTGCCTCACCTGCGGGTATGACCTGAAGGGAAGTGCCGGCGGAGATGCGGATGTCTGCCCCGAATGCGGCACGACCCCTGCCCGGAAGCCTGAATCCACGGGCTAGAGTCCTTCCTTCATGTCCTTCATTGCACGCTACAACGACTGGTTCCTCGGCGGGCTGATCGGCCATCCCAAACTCACCGCACAGCAATGGAGCGAAATCCGCCGCATCGCCCTGGGCAGGTTTGGAGCTGTACGCCGAGGGGCCGTGGGTTTGTCTTTCGGCGTGCTGACGGTGCCCCCCATGTTTCTTGGAGTAAACACCCTCGAAACGTTGCTCGCGGGCGGACAGCTCGCCCCGCCGACCTTCTTAATGCAACTGGTGGGCATAGTCACTCTGATTGTGCTGGCGCAGGAGAGCATGTTTCGCGTAATGCCAAAACGACTTATCCGCGCTGCGGCCAACGACCTGGGTCTCGTTCGAGTCTGCC